>JAUXTT010000043.1 GCA_030684395.1 Bacteroidota bacterium
GCAATCAAAGTTTTAAGGCTACAGAGTAGCCAAATATTTTTGTGTACGGTAAATATCTGCAAGAATTTTAAAGCAGGTCAAAGATTCCTTGCAATACGAAACAATATAATTTTGACTGAATCTCCTTTATTAATAATGTTGTTGGCTGATTTGTTGTTGGCCCGATGCAATTTCAAATTGGTAACCAATCTCATTTAAAAGTTCAATTACTTCATTAGCTCACCTTTTTCTCCCGATAGCTGTTGGGACTGCGCCTCAAACCCGTATCGTATTGCCGCTTCAAGTATTTCAATGGTCATATCTTTTTAGAGTTTTGAACTTGGGTAGGGTAAGAATGCCAAGGAAAATGTGGTTGGAACAGGGGTTATACAATGACCGCTAATGCTTGGCAGCTTGGCGAAGGTGGCGATTTCGAAGCACTAAACTGCCTCCCACACTGAAATTCATCCGAGGTAAAAAGCTTCATGTAACTACTGAACCGTCAATTGCCTGGAGATGCTGTTATAGCTTAGTTGCTGCCCCACAGTTGCGTTTCGCATAGGTGTCTGTCGATAAAAGCATGCGATATATATGTCAATTATATTAAAAAGGAAAACCGTCTCAGATTTCTGGACGGCTTCTTTTAAGATGAAAGATATTATTTTCCGTGAATAGCTTTTCCAAGCGGACAAATTCCGTCTTTAGGTGGTTCGTGACTAATGTGAAGCGCAATACCAACAGCGAGTATAGCACCAACAGCGACTAAGATTACTTTTGCTTTCATTTTTTTGCTTTTATAGGTTAATATTAATTGTTCAACAAAAGTCGGTTTTCAGAAGCTAAATTTAATAGCAAAATAAGGGAAGTTGTTTGCAAAACTTGGGAAACTATACAGGCTCAATGGGAATATGAATTTCTCGTTGTAGCTTGTCGTATGCCACAGAAGAAGGGCTTTCGGAGAATGATTCAAAGCCAATAACTTCGTTCGCTATTTTATATCCGCTTTTAGGTAACCACTTTTGAAATAGATAATGTACCACTTGCATTGTTTCCTCACTTTTTCCATGCGTTTTTATTGAAGCGTATTTTCCAGTTCTTAGTTCAATCGAATTAAATTTTGTTGGCAGACCATTTATTTTGTCTAAGGAAAGAAAGGCCATATACGTGTGCCCGTGATGCGGACTTAAAATACCAAATAGTCGGGAGTTGGAAGCATAAAGGTCATTTGCTTTGGCTAATTTAATAAGCTCCTTAAATGTCTGTTGAATTTTTATGCAATCATGAAATGGCGCCAATAAATAAATGCCCTTCAAGGCGCCTGATTTTTTAACGGACACCTGGAGTTCTTTGTCATTTTTTGTCGGACTTAAACTTGTTGGCTTAATGTTTAATTTTTTTAAAACCTTTAACTTTTCCCTTGGATTTAAAGAGCGCACTTTTTCGGGAGAAGTGTTGTAAAAATTCCTGAATGCTCTTGAAAACACAGATGATGAAGAAAAGCCACAATCGGATGCTATTTCGAAAATAGACTTGTGGGGATGAATAACGATTAAATGTAGCGCTGCTTCAAGTCTTAATTTGATAATAAACTGTTTAGGTGTTTTACCAGTTGCATGTTTAAATATTTTTTGGAAATGAAATGGTGAATAATTGGCAGTCCGTGAAAGAGTATCTAAAGAAACGTTATCGTTTATATTTTTGAACATGAAGTCAATAACTGTATTTATTCGCTCCTTATGTTCCTTTTCTGTCTGCTTGTCCATTTGCTCGGTAAAATTAGCACAAATAATAAAAATAGTTTTGCAAATCTTGGGAATTAGTTGCTATAAAACAGGCTTACGGCTAACGTTCCGCGTGCAGGCACAGGCAGCGTTCTCAAATATAATAATTTTCGCCGCTTGTGCTTGTACGTTAGTGGCTGCCGTTTTAATTTAATTTATTGTCCACTTATACAGTCTGTTAAATAGAATTAAATGGGACGTTGTCAATCAAAGAAGTGCTTAAGGATTATAATACTTTATTTTGTTAGTCATTTGAGTAATTTCCTTAGTAATTACGTCGAATGAGTCAGCAGTTAATTTTAATCTTCGAAAAATTTCAGGATTGTCTGGATGTTGGATGTCTTCAAATTGGAATAAATTATATAGGCCTTGTATTTGAGCGATTGGAACTCTTACCTGGTGCGATTGCAAAAAGGCTATGTCATAAAGCGTTTTGTTTTGCTCTTTCAATTCGTTGTATGCATAAACGCTTTCAATTGAAACTGAAGTGATGTCGGCCAGCGATTGTAACATTACCATCTCTTCTTCTGAGGGTGAGTGTTTTTTTGCCCAATAGTTTCCGATAGCACCAATTGGATCAATTGTGCGTATAGGCACCATGGCCAAACTCTTCACGAAGGTTGGTCTATAAGCTTCAATTGGTATCCGGTCGTCCAAGTATATGTCATTTATAATAGCCCATTTTTTATTAATCATGGACCAACCACTAATGCAAGCAGACATAGGAAATTTTTGGCCTTTCCATAAAGGTTCAATCGCATCTTCGTCAACATAAAAACACATGTTATTGTCTTTAAGGACAAAGGTTGCACCATCTGCTCCAGTTAATTTTCGGGCAGCTTTACGTACGATGTCAGTGATAGTTTCTACATTCCTAGCCAACGATAATTCTTGCACTGTATTGACTAATAGCTTTAATTTATTAATATCCATACAAATAACCTAATGCTAATTTACAATTTATTATTGAAAAAAAAATCAAATTTCTGAATTTTAAATCGGTCACTGAACTGTTGCCCCTAACGTCAGCCTGTGAAAAAAGCACCGTTATTAACACAAGCTGTTTGTTATTATTCAAATAAAAGTACAAAATAAAAATGATGTCGTAGTTATCTTTGAGAAAAGAAAATTGCTGGAGCATCTTTCTCTTAAAGGTCGCAACCATTAATTTATTAGTTTTTTTTCTACTAACAAATAGTCCTAATTTTTGGGGAGCTTACATTATTCAATAGCATATTTTATTTTCAGATAGTCCTCTTCGTCAACATCAATTCCAAATCTTAATAAATAAAATTCAGTTGCAAGCAATATAGTACCTTCCTGGTTTAAATAGTTAATCTCTCCTTGCTGTGTCCCAAAACCAAATACATCGCCTTTAAGATCTAATGGATGTTTTGTGTGTTCTTCATAGTCAACATACTTTATTCTTTTTAAGTCAGAAAGATTTGTTTCGAAATATTTCCCAAGTCCAAGAAAACTGTTGCTAAATATTAGTTTCTTATTTTCAATTATTAGAACCTCTTTGCGGAATACACCCCTTAAATGTTTATAAATGAAAATGGATAGTATAATTACTCCAATAAATATGATATAAACTCCAACATTATACTCGTCTTCATTAATAACTATTGATCCTACGCCAAACAGAATCCCAGGAAAAATTATCATTGTCAAAACTACTAATCCAATTTTGAACATGGCTGACTTTTGCGGTCTGATTACAATTGTTGTCTTAGTGTCTTGCTTGTCTATGTTAACCTTTGCATACATTCACTTTCGGATTCTCAGTTTTTAGAAATATTTATCCGCTTACCTATAACGGTTTGCGGCTACTGGCAGGCGGGCTTTCGAAGCTTCAACTGTCTATACCGACAAAATGTTCTATAAAGATACTAAACTTTTTATTCTGACGTCCGCCCGCTTGCCAGTAGGTGCTGTTAGGCGCTGGCTATTATTCCTTTAGTCTGTCGATTAATGCTTGTCTAAATATTTTGTCAGCGTCTTCAAGATTCATCAGGTTCATATGATTAATAAGTTCTGTCTTACCGATTTGATTAAGTAGTCTTATTTCGTCAGTGAGTTCTGTGCTGTCTAACTTGATGTCATTTACAATTAAGTCAAGAAATATTAGCATTATGTATTCTTGAATAATTATTGGTTGGTCGTAACTGTGATAATTAATGTAAGTATATTTTTTGTGGTCGGGCTCTCTATAGTTGCCGGATGAAATCATATTAAAATGGGTGTGCTCGCATAAGTAAGGATAAATAATATCGTGTGCTTTAATTTCAGAGTTCTTTGGAAGAGCACTTACGAGTGTCGCGATGGAAATACCAAACGCTTCAACTTCGTTGGTGTCGGGATTAATTATTTGATTTTTTATTTTTTTTCCGTGTTTATTTGTCGGATGTTGAAGAAGTCCTGCGGAAACGCCAATTGATTTTTTAGTAAAATGTTCGATTGTGTTTGGGTTTCGGTATACATAATTCAATGAAAGATAAGTCTCGTAAACTGAACGTAAAATTATTTGTGCGTCCTCTTGATATATGTTCTCGATTAAGATTCTTGACGCAAGAAGGCTTTTGCAACTTTTTGTATACCCAAACAAAACGAGGTCATGAAACAAGTCCATATATTCAACCGTCGTCGGCTCTTTTGTCTTGTCAATGCATTTTACCGCTCCATAATTGTCTACGATTTTAACCCAAAGTTCTAACTGTCGATAAATGATACCAAAAACGCTGAATGCACTTTCTTTGTTTATAAGAAGATGTTCTGGTGCTCCTTCAAGTGTGTCTATGTATGGTTTTGTCATGGTTTGCGCCTAACTTACTTATAGGACTGATTTTTTCATCCTTATACAACTTATTGCTGTAGCTAAGGATGATTTTTTGTCCTAATCAAATATATGCAATTTTTACAAGGCCTTAAATGGAGATATGATTTTCTGAATACTTTTATTACTTACATGAGTGTAAATTTCTGTAGTTCGGCTACTGCTATGTCCAAGGATCTCCTGTATGTATCGTAAATCTGTTCCATTCTCCAATAAATGAGTAGCATAACTGTGACGAAGCCAGTGTAAAGTAATCGGCTTGTTTATACCGGCTTTTTCAACACTTTGCTTTAAAACACTCGCCAAACTTCGTTCATCATATTGTTCACCTTTCTTACCTTGTTTAGAAACAATTCCTCTTGCATGTGTAACCTCGATCCATTTGGAAGGTGATAACGTAAACGCGTTACTTCCTGCTCGATCCATAAAGGAGTCGAATTCGACCCCTTTGGTTTATACTAGTGCCATCGGCTCTCCATCGACTACGCTCAGGACAGGCACTCAGTCACTTTAGATTATATTTTCAGCCGTTATCCGGTGGTTTAGCGGAGCCGAACCACCAGCAAAAAACCCCGTCCTTCTGAGCTTGTCGAAGAACGGGGTTTCAAAAAAATGAATTCTATTTATTAAGAATGAATGCTGATCTTTTTCTCTAACTCATCAATGTAAGCCCTGAAACGTTTGTCGGTATCCATTAAGTTGTTTACCGTACGGCAAGCGTGTAATACTGTTGCGTGATCTTTTCCACCGCAATGCATGCCAATAGTTGCCAAAGATGATTTGGTCATGCTCTTAGCAAAATACATTGCAATCTGACGAGCTTGTACCACTTCACGTTTACGTGTTTTAGATTTCATCAACTCAATTGGTAAGTCGAAGTAATCACAAACAATTTTCTGGATATAATCGATAGAAACTTCACGTGCAGTGCTTTTCACAAACTTGTCGATCATTTGCTTGGCAAGCTCTAATGTGATCGTTTTTTTGTTCAATGAGGATTGAGCCAATAAAGAGATCAAAGCGCCTTCTAACTCTCTTACGTTTGATGTAATGCTGTAAGCTAAATATTCTAATACTTCTTTTGGAAGCTCGATACCTTCGTTGTAGATCTTTTTCTCAAGGATAGCGATACGAGTCTCTAAGCCCGGAGTTTGAAGATCTGCTGAAAGCCCCCATTTGAAGCGTGATAATAAACGTTGTTCAATTCCCTGTAAATCTACCGGCGGACGATCAGCTGTTAATACCAACTGCTTTCCTACCTGGTGAAGGTGATTGAAGATATGGAAGAAAACATCCTGTGTTTTTTCTTTACCTGCTAAGAATTGGATATCGTCAATGATCAAAGCGTCGATCATTTGATAAAAATGTACGAAATCGTTTTGCGCATTGTTTTTTACTGCCTCTATGAATTGAGTAGTAAATTTTTCTGCCTGAACGTATAATACTGTTTTGTTCGGAAAATTGTTTTTGATCTCAATTCCGATTGATTGCGCTAAGTGGGTTTTACCAACACCATTAGTTCCGTAGATCAATAATGGGTTAAATGCTGTTCCTCCCGGTTTTTGAGAAACTGCGAAACCTGCAGAACGTGCAAGACGGTTACAATCACCTTCAACAAAATTATCGAAAGAGTAGTTAGGGTTTAGCTGGGACTCAACAGTAACCTTTTTTAAACCCGGAATAATAAACGGGTTACGGATAGGGTTGTTGTTGATATCAATAGGCATTGATACCGCATGGTTTCTTGTGTCCTTTGTTAAAGTAGGAACTTTCATGGTAAGGGGCTTCTCGGTTTTACCGTAAGAATTTTCCATAATGATGGAATACTCTAAACGGCCTTCAGCGCCTAATTCTTTACGTACCACTTTTTTCAATAAGGTGATGTAGTGTTCTTCTAACCATTCGTAGAAAAACTGAGAGGGAACCTGAATCGTTAAAACATTATCCTGAAGTTTAATTGGCTTGATAGGTTCAAACCATGTTTTAAAATTTTGGGAGTTTACGTTATCCTTGATTACATCCAATGAATTCTTCCAAACTGATTCGTGGGTCTTTTTCTCCATTCTAATTTTTTCGTTTTGTGTGTTAAACATGAGTCTTTTTATATGCTGTAAACAACTGCTTGTTTATAAGTCTTTTTTCCGGTCTTAAATAGGAAACAAATAAATACTAAAAAAACATTAAAAAAAAATTAATTTTCTATTGTGTATATCAAATTAATTTACATAGTTGATTTACACCGCTTTTTTCTTGTCCAATTAGCAAATATTGTTATCTATTACTTTAATGCAGGCAGTTGAATTAGTTTTTGTATTTCCGTTTTTATTAAAAAAAATGTCGTATCTGCCTAACCATATTCCTGCCCAGCCAACCTGTGTTACATGGACCTCTTTTTTACTGAGGTTTGCTTTTTGGGTTGGCTTCTCTAAAAAAGTGTGTGTGTGCCCGCCAATGATCAGGTCAATGTCTTTTGTTTGTTCGGCCAACACCTGATCGTTTGGTTTATTTCCATCGCTTTTATATCCCAAATGCGACAAACAAATAACCACATCACATTTTTCTTCTTGCTTCAATGTTTTTGCCATATCGTTGGCTGCAATAATGGGGTTAAAAAATTGCACGTTTTTGCAAAGCTTTTTATCTACCAAACCTGCTAACTCAATTCCAAGTCCAAATACACCAATTTTAATTCCGCCTTTATGGTAAATTTTATAGGGCTTAATTTTGTTTGCAAGAGGTGTATCTTCAAAACCATAATTCGCGTTTAAAATATCGAATGAAGCATGGGGCATTTGTTTCACAATATTATCCATTCCCAAATCAAAATCATGGTTGCCAATAGTACTTGCATCGTAACCCATTGCACTCATTAATTTATATTCCAATTCGCCACCGTATAAATTAAAATAAGGCGTGCCCTGAAAAACATCTCCTGCGTCTAATAACAATACATTTTCCTCCTGGGCACGAATTTGTTTAATAACGGATGCCCGTCGTGCAAAACCTCCCTGATCGGGAAATTTAGGGTCGTTTTTTGGAAAAGGATCAATACGGCTATGCATGTCGTTGGTATATAAAATAGTAAGTTTGCCTACACCTTTTTTTGTAAGCACCTCGTTCGGGAATGCTTGTAAACCACCTAAAACAGCGGCTGTTCCAAACATATAACGAATAAAGTCCCTTCTATTTTGCTGTTGAAATTCTGCCATCTAAACTTGCTTTTAAATTTCTTCCACTTTTTGTTTCTTCTTTGCAATATTCAATGATTGCATCGCGTATTAATTTTTTCAGGAACGTTATCTTAACAGGGTTCTTAAAAAAATCCATTTTATCTCCGCCGTTTGTAAGGTAATCCGAACTGATAAAGTAATAATGTTTTGTTTCATCAAAAGGAACGCCGTTTATCAAAACATTTTTTGGTTTCGAATTTTCTATTTCCATCCGTATCCCTGCTACAGGCATCCCACCTTTTTCCGCTAAATAATAAAGCATCGATTTTGTTTTTGCCCCGCTTAATTCTACCATTGCCAATTCATTATCAAAAGGCATTAGCTCAAAAATTCTGCCTACCGTAACTTCTCCTTTCGGAACTGAGGTTCGTAAACCGCCATTGTTTAATATAACACCGTTTAATAAAACAGAATCGGCACCTAAATAGGATTTACATTTTTTAAATAAACAATCACAAACAAAATTTCCAAGGTTGCCTTCGGGCTGATCTTTTGTAAAAGCTGTTTCTGCATTTCCTATTACATCATTCATGGTAAGATCCATTTTTTGTTTGTAAGGCTGAATGGTGTAATAGGTAGCCGAATCAATTATTTCAGTATTAATTACGTAATGCTGATCCTCTTTTTTACTGATCTTTTTTGCAGTACATGCCAAAAGAGCAGACAAGGAAACCAATAAGAGAAAACTCTTTTTAATTATTCGGACTTTCATTGATAAAGGGATTGCGTCAAAGATAGCAAAATAGGGCTAAAGTACCCGATCTAATAGCTAAATACTTGTTAATTTTTCAGAGAAAAACAGTTATTTGAACATATTTCCAATTCCACCCAAAACATCAGAAGAACTCCCTCCTCCTAATGCACCTAATATACTCTTCATATCAAATGAATTATCATTAGGGTCGTTTGTTTTATTTACCATTTGCCCCATAACTTTAGGAATAAGTGTGGTGGCAATAGTTGCAGCCTGAGAATTAGTAACCCCTAATTTACTTATCAGGTTATTGGTAACGTTTGAGTTCAAAGAGTTGCTTATTTCTGTATTGGGTGGTGTAGCTGAATTGAACATATCCATAATATTATTCATGCCGCCACCGTTTGCCTGCGATTTTAATGTATTAAAGATGGAATGAGTTGTTTCATTAATAGCAAGGTTGTTTTTTTCGTTAGGAATTGCTGTATTATTAATGATAGCATCACCGGCATTTTCCTGCACTAATTTTAAAAGATTATCGAACATGTATTGATGTATTAAATTGACGATCAAAAATAGCGCTTTTAACCGCGAAACCTAATTAAAATACCTTTTTTATTTGTTTTTAACACCTAATTAGTATAGGTTAGCGGCAAATTAAATACACAATACATGAGAAAAATTACTCCAATTGTTTCAGCAATAGCACTTACACTTTCGGGTGGTGTTTTTGCACAAACGCAGAATGGTAAAGTTCATAAACATGAACCTTCTGCTACACACAGGTCATGTGGTACAAATGACCACCATGAGTTTTTAAAAAAAACACGTCCGGGCTACGAAAAGGATTTTAATGAATACAATAAAATGATTGATGCATACATGAAAAAGCAAGATGCATCAACGGCAAAAACTGCGGTTAACATAACTATCCCTGTTGTTGTTCACGTTGTATATGCAAATGCTACCGAAAATATTTCGGATGCACGTGCAATATCGCAGGTAGATGTTTTGAATGAGGACTTTCAAAAACTGAATGCGGATACCACAATCGTTCCGGCATTGTTTAAACCTGTTGCCAGCGGTGTAAATGTTACCTTTTGTTTAGCTCAGCGTGACCCAAGTGGAAACCCAACCACAGGTGTTGTTCATAAGTCAACCACTGTAGGTACTTTTGGCACAGGTGATGAAGTGAAGAGTGCAGCTACAGGTGGAGATGATCCTTGGGATGTATCTAAATATGTAAATATCTGGGTATGTGATTTAGGAACTTCATTATTAGGTTATGGCGAGTTTCCTACCGGAGCATTAAGTAATACTTATGGTTTGGTTTTAAATTACCGTTATACAGGAAGAAACGGTGGAGCTCAAGCACCTTTTAATTTAGGAAGAACAGGAACACATGAGTTCGGACATTGTTTTAATCTATACCATATTTGGGGCGATGAGGCAGCATGTACAGGAAGTGATCAGTGTGCTGATACTCCAAATCAAAAAGGAGAGAATTACGGAACTCCGGCTTTTCCTCAGGGAACGGGAGCTACAGGAGGTTGTTGTACTGCGGGTGATCAAAGTTCAATGTTTATGAATTATATGGATTACACCGATGATGCGGGTATGGCAATGTTTTCTGCTAACCAGTGTACAAGAATATTAGCTGTAGTAAACAATGCACCATGGAATGTTTTACAATCATCTGATGGTTGTACCCCTGTTGTTTTAGTTGCAAACGATGCGTCTGTATTTGCTGTAACTTCTCCTACAGGAACTTCTTGTAATTCTTCGGTTTCACCGGTTATAACATTAAAGAATTTTGGATCTTCTGCAATGACAAGTTGTACGATCACTTATGATATTGATGGCGGTACTCCAAGTGTTTACAGCTGGTCCGGAAGTTTGGCTTCTTTGGCAACAACTTCTGTTACTTTGCCTTCTATTGCAGCTACTGCGGGAAGTCACACACTTACTGTTACTACAAGTAACCCGAATGGAACTGCCGACGGAAACACAACTAATGATAGCGGAACAACAACCTTCACCATCTTGGGAGGTACGGGTGTTTCTATGCCATTTACCGAAGGCTTTGAATCAACAACATTTGTTCCTACAGGCTGGACATTGAATAATCCTGATGGGAATGATACATGGGCCAGAACAACTGCAGCAAAAAGAAATGGTGTTGCATCTGCAAGAATGGACAATTATACAACTGATTATACCGGACAAAGAGATGAAATGACAACCCCAATGATAGATTTAACGAGTGCATCAAATCCTCAGTTAACATTCCAGTTATCTTATAAGTTGTACACGAACCCAACGTCTAATCCAAATTATTCGGATACGCTGGAGGTTTTGATTTCTACAGATTGTGGAGCTACTTATGCAAGTATCTACAAAAAATTCGGAACTGCGTTAACTACAACTACACCTAATTTTGCAAACAGTGAGTTTATTCCAACAACCAATGCACAATGGAGAATGGAAACGGTTTCTTTAGCATCTTATGCTTCAGTTGCAAATGCAATGTTTAAAATCAGAAACGGTTCACAATATGAAAATCATTTGTATTTAGATGACATTAATATTTCCGGAACTGTTGGTATTAAGGAAAAAGATGCAGTAAGTATTTCAGTAAATGTATTTCCTAATCCTACAAACGGTATGTTGAATGTGGAAATTAATAACCCAACAGGTTCTGCTTCTGAAATCAGCGTTTATAACGTGATCGGAGAAAAAGTATTAACTACTATGGCTGTAAAAGGAAACTATTCAACACAAACACTTGATATGTCAACTTTGGCTAACGGTGTTTATCAATTGGAAGTGAAAGCGGATGGTAAATCAAGCTTTAAGAAAATTGTGGTAAGTAAATAACCGCACGAGTACTGATTAATTAAAAACGCCCGTCACCCTGAGCTTGTCGAAGGAACGGGCGTTTTTTATGACTTTATTTTTCTAACTTTCCAGGTAAATTTCAATCAATCCTTCCGGTGCCTGATAGGAGATGGTTTTTAGCTCATCATCTATTTCAATGATCAGGTCTTCTACTATTGGTAAAAGAACTTCTTTCTCACCTTTTTTTACAACAAACATATCATTTCCGGGCATTTCCTCAATACGTTCTATTTTTCCAACTTCTCCAAAACTTTTGTCAATAAGTGTGTATCCAATTAAACTATCTATTTCGGTTTCATCAGACTCAACTATAAATTCTTTGGGAACGAATATTTTTTTTGATTGATATTTTTTTGCTTCAACATCGCTGTTGCAATTCTCGAGTTTCACAAGGATTTTTCCTTTTACATCTATTTTTTCGATAAAAAAGGGAGTTAACATACCATTAATTTCGAGCATAATAAACTTGAGCTTTCCGTAAAGCACTTCATGCGGGCTTGTTACAAAAATTGGAATTTGACCTTTGTAACTATGTGGTTTTTGAAAATAACCTATCTCAACAAAATCTTCGGGGTTCATACTGCGAAGGTATATAATTTGACGGTTTGTTATACATGAACTACCTTTGATGTATAGAAAAAACCAAACATGTCCGCTCTTACATTCATAACCAAATCATTTAATGAACTCACGCCTTTTGAATTGTATTCATTATTGCGGCTCAGATCGGCGGTTTTTGTGGTGGAGCAAAATTGTGCCTACCTCGATTTGGATGATAAGGACCAGCAATCATTTCATATACTGGCTTTTCACGATCATCAACTGGTTGCCTATACACGCTGTTTGCCGGAAGGTGTTTCTTATGAAGGAAGTTCAAGTATTGGAAGAGTTGTAATAGATCCTGAGTACCGCGATAGAAAATGGGGTTATGAATTAATGGAATACAGTATGAAAAAATGCAGGGAACGTTTTGGTGTTCATAAAATAACTATTTCAGCACAGCATCATTTACAACGTTTTTATGAAAAATGTGGTTTCACTGCGGTTGGAGATGTTTATCCGGAAGATGATATTCCGCATATTAAAATGATTGCTGCTTAAGGGACCGTTGAAAATTAACCGTAAGGTCTGAACCTTGTTTTATAAGTTTTATAACCGTATCGGGCCAATGTTGATTTTAAAATTTGTTCGCCGTCTTTCCAGGTTACCGTAATTTCCATCTCATACCCGGGTGGGTAGTTGGCAAATACATGCGAGCTTTCAAAATCGAAATTCAAATATTGATTATCATCAAATTCGTTTTCTAAGCCTAAAAACATATCGCCGTAGTAACAATCTTTTAGTTTGTTTAATGGTATACGTTTTATTTTGTATGGAGTATTGGGATAGTCCTTGTATATGACCATGTTTATTAAATCGCAATGAATCTCGGTTCGTTTTCCGGTTTGTTTGCCTGATTCGCCTTCCTCTTCAACACCGGTTAATTTGATCTTAACGTCTTTCAGGTCTTTTAATCTGCAAATTTTGTTTCTCCACGAAAACAGAAAAGTAAGTGTATCATTTTTTTCCTGACGGAAAATCGAACTCCGCTTCATACTTAATATCTGACTGATTGAGTCATTCTCCGGATATTTAAAATAAAAAGCCTTATTGGATGTATAATGAAACTTATCTTCTTCCTTTTCTTTGCATGTAAAAAAAAGTAGTCCGGATAGTATGAGAAAAATCAGTGCAGGAGTTTTAAGCATATTTTTAGAATAAAAGGTTCTTATCTGTAAATATACTAATTTAGTAAACGCGTAATTACTCAGTATTTTTATACTGGTTTTCTTCTTAAAATACTGATATACGTGTTGCTAATTGATTCAATAATGAAGAAAATATTTTTAAAAGCCGAATGGAATAATCTGATAATGGCTAACTATGAAGTGCCGCAGGAACTTTTATTGCCATATCTTCCGGAGTTTACCGAGCTCGACCTTTTTAACGGAAAATGTTATGTGAGTTTGGTTGGGTTTATGTTTGAGAATACAAAAGTGCTTGGAGTAAAAATTCCATTTCATATTAATTTTGAAGAAGTGAATCTGCGCTTTTATGTTAAACATAAGCATGGTGATGAATGGAGGAGAGGAGTGGTATTTATTAAAGAGATAGTAAGTAAATCCGCAATAACTTTTGTGGCCAACAAACTTTATAGTGAAAACTATGCAACTCATCCAATGGCGCATTACACATCAACTGAAGGAACTAACACTACTATAGGATATGTTTGGGAATGTAAGCAGGAGGTGAACGAAATAAAGTTTGTTACCAATAATAAAAAGCGGGTATTAGTAGCAGGTAGCAATGAAGAATTTATTACTGAACATTATTGGGGATACTCCAAAGGGAAAGCACATACAGTTGAATACGCAGTAGAGCATCCGCCATGGAATATTTTTGAGTGTATTGATCATAAGGTGAATTGTGCATTCGGGAACGTGTACGGAAAAAAATTTGAGTTTCTGGAAAAGCAAGAGCCTTCAAGCGTTTTTATGGCTGAAGGCTCTGAAATTATTGTGAGAAAAGGCACGAAGATCGTTTAGCTTTTTTCAACACAGAGAACGCAGAGTTTTAAGAGTTTCGCAGAGGTTTTTTGAATTAGCAACAATACTTTAAGCAATAATATAAATATTTTTCACTTGCTAAAACTCAGTGCAACTCTGTTTACTCAGTGATCTCTGTGTTGAGAGTATTTCAATTAAAAGGGTACAATTCTCACTCCAACTGTAAAAGGGTTTACCTGTGTACCTTTTTTTGGCTCAAACAATTCGGTTAAAGAATAAGTTGCAAACATGGTAAATGGCCCATAACCAATACGTGCTGTAGCATCCAGTTTAAATGGGTTAATATTAAAATCATCTTTGCGTTTTTCTTCAAATTCATAACCATTGATCTCATATGTGCGAAGTGTTTTAGAATTTAATTTATATCCACCTATAACACCGGCTGCAATGTGAAATGAACGCTCAGATTTTGCGGAGGTGTTAAATTCCAGCATCACTGGGATTTGTACATAAGAGGTTTTTAATTTGTTTTTATGAAAAGAAATGGTTGAATCCAAAGTATAAGAAGTAAAAGAAGAATCAGCGTTTAAACGGATCGGATTTTTGAATTGATAAGAGTTAAAACTAAAGCCGATACCGGTAACCAGATTAATGTAGTTTTTGTAGATATGGAAATTCTTTTCTGCCAGGTTTAAATTCCAACCCAGCGATTTTACCCCATAATTAATACTCATGTGTTCGGCTGTAGCAGGAAGACTGGTGCTTCCATTGGCACCTATCAAGCCATTTAGGTTTAACTCAACACCTTGCCAATAATGGAAATCATGCTCCCAGTTGAAATTAAAATCTTCGTCAGACAAGGTATATTTTTTATTTCTCCAGGTGATTTTTGTTGTGTCTGAATCGTTTAATACTACATCTGTTTTGTCGCTGTCAACATGTTTTACATCAGCTGTTCCTGAAACATTGATTGTTTTGTCTTCCGGATTACCGGTGAATTTTAAAGAACTCGCACCCGAAGCATTCACATTTAGTCTTTGATTCACACTTATTTTAGCTGTGGATGCTCCAGAGCAGGTAACGTTGCTATTGATGGTTGATAGTTTATAAGCTTTTAAGGAAGATGCTCCTGATGTATGGGCAATATGAACTTCGGTTGCGCCCGTAAGTACAAGGGTAGCTGCACCTGTAACAGTTGATTTAATCTCTTTACAGATCACGTCCAGTTTTATTTTCGATGCACCGGAAGCAATTAGTTCTAGTTTATCAGCATTAAAAGTAGTGTCTGATTTCAAATAAACAGCCCCGGAAGTATTTATTTCTTCCAGTGTTTTCATACTCACATACACTTTTATGTCTTCTTTAATATTGCCTTTTGTGTTAATAGTAAGAGTTGTTCCAGAAACTTCCGTTATCAAATTCTTTACCTCGTTCTCAGCTCCTGTAACTTTAACTGAAGGTTCCCCCTGTGTTAGGATTATTTCAGCGGCACCTGATGCATCGATCTTTGTAAATGCGCCTACGTTCCTTTGTTCACTCGTTTGTGCAAATAAGCCTAAGCTGCTTAAACTAATTGCCAGTATGTATACTATCTTTTTCATGTGTTGATTTTTATTGTTTTTTAGGACATTTGGAATACGCATCATTTCATTTTTGGTTTTTCTTATTGAATGACGCTATTTCATCTTGTCTTTATTCTTAATTAATAATTCTTAATTTTTCATTTTTAATATCACTCTCTGATCAGCCTGATTTTGTTGTAAGACGCACGGCAAAAAAGAAAAGTTACAGCAGGATGTGAGATTTTTGATTTCTGAGGCAAAATTTGAGCTTTTAGCGACCGTTATCAAGTTGATCCTATGCTTTTTACTAATAAACTAAACACTTCGTACTAATAACTAAAAATACCTACATTTGCCTTCAATATGGGTTTAAATAATTTATTCAGAAAGAAGCCGGTTACCAGTGTCAGTGCAGATGAAGCTGAGAATCATGGAGGCGGCTTAAGCAAAGTACTTACAGTTAGAGACCTTACTTTTTTTGGTGTAGCGGCCATTATTGGGGGTGGTACATTTAGTGCAATTGGCAATGCTTGCCATGCTGCAGGACCAGCAGTTGTTATTTTATATGTTATTTGTGCAATTGCCTGTGGATTCACTGCTATGTGTTATGCAGAATTTGCTTCCCGTGTTCCCGCATCAGGTAGTGCTTATACCTACGCTTACGTTTCTTTTGGTGAGTTGTTTGCATGGATCATTGGTTGGGCTTTGTTGATGGAATATTCCATTGGTAATATTTATATTGCTTTTTCATGGAGCGGATATTTCACCAATCTTGTTCCCGGAATTCCCGAATACCTTACAATAAATTATACTGCGGCACACGATGCGTTTTTATCCAATACCGCTGGAGAAGGAATGACGGCCTGGATGAATGCACCACAAATAGGAGGATTAAGAATTATATTTGACTTACCTGCGGTTGTTATTAATGCATTGATTACTACACTTGTTTTTGTGGGCACTAAAGAATCACGTAACATAAGTAATATAATGGTAATGGTGAAGCTACTTATTATTGTGTTGGTAATTGTAGTTGGAATTTTTCATGTAGATATTGATAACTGGACGCCTTTTATGCCTCATGGATTTACAGGTGTGATGGCCGGGGTATCTGCAGTGTTTTTTGCTTACATTGGTTTTGATGCCGTTTCAACCTTAGCAGAAGAAAGTAAAAACCCGCAACGCGATCTCCCCCGTGGTATGATCTATTCATTGGTTATTTGTACAGTTATTTATATTGTGCTCGCATTGGTTCTTACAGGAATGGTTTCTTATGAAGCGTTAGGGGTAAGCGATCCTTTGGCGGAGATATTTAAACTTAAGGGAGTGAAATGGATGTTGTTTATTGTTTCCATAGCGGCAGTAGTTGCTATGACGAGCGTATTACTTGTTTTTCAAATGGGACAACCAAGAATCTGGATGAGTATGAGCAGAGATGGATTATTGCCAAAACGTTTTTCATCTATTCACCCTAAATATAAAACTCCAGGATTCTCTACCATTATTACCGGATTGGTAGTTGGTATTCCAATCTTTTTTACCGACGAAAATTTTGTACTGGATTTCACCAGTATAGGAACCTTGTTTGCCTTTGTATTGGTATGCGGTGGTGTATTAACTCTTCCAAGAAACACAGATGCGAAAGTAAAAGGCAAGTTCAAAATGCCTTACATTAATTCGAAATGGATTATTCCGGTTGTTACATTAGCAACTTTTGTTTTAGTGTATTTATATACACCGGAAATATTTTACGAAGGAAATGTAAAAGGTGCCGCAATCAATTATCCAATGATTATTTTCTTTGTTTTGTGGGCGGTTGTTGCTGTTTTATCCTTTATTAAAAATTATTCATTGATTCCGGTTCTCGGTTTATTGTCATGCTGCTACCTGCTTACAGGTATGGGATGGAAAAACTGGATGATGTTCTCGGTTTGGTTGGTAATTGGATTGATCGTTTATTTTTTATATGGATATAGAAAAAGTAAGTTGGCTCAAGAAACCAAAGGTTAAATTGTAAAAGAGTAGGGAATATCTTTTAAGGCGGAAAAGTATATAGGTCGCTATAGAGATATATCAGAAATTAAAAATCATATATCAGAAATTTAGGATGACAATTTTAATAACAGGGGCAACAGCCGGAATAGGAAAAGCAACAGCAGTGATCTTTGCGAAGGATGGAAATAATATTATTATTACAGGGAGAAGACAAAACCGATTAGATGCTTTCAAAAAGGAATTGGAAGAGAAATATAAAGTAGCTGTGCTTTCACTTTGTTTTGATGTAACAAAACGAGCAGAAGTTCAAACAGCTTTTTCAAACTTACCTGATGCATTTAAGGATATTGATATTTTGGTGAACAATGCAGGCTTGGCATCAGGGCTTTCTTCTATTCAGGAAGGTGATATTGATGATTGGGAAAAAATGATCGATACCAATATTAAAGGTTTGTTATATGTAACCAGAACCATTGCTCCGGGAATGATCGAAAGAAAAAGGGGACATATCATTAACCTTGGATCAGTTGCAGGAAAAGAGGTGTATCCAAATGGAAATATTTATTGCGCTACCAAACATGCTGTTGATGCTTTGAATAAAAGCATGCGAATAGATATGTTGCCTCACGGAATTAAAGTAACATCTATTAATCCGGGGATGGTGGAAACAGAATTTTCTATTGTCCGTTTTCATGGCGATGAAGAGCGTGCAAAAAAAGCGTATTTAGGTTTAACTCCATTAAACGCACAGGATATTGCAGAAACTATTTACTGGACTGCAACACGCCCTGCTCACGTAAACATCAATGAAGTGATTATAATGCCAACTGCTCAGGCTAATACAACCAATGCTATTAGAAAAGCTTAGGTATAATTTAAAATTGGTATCCCGATAGCTATCGGGAGAAAATTAAAAAAAATTGTTGTCGAATAACATTAAAAGTACGTCCTTAAAAAAAGCCGTTTTCATATGCGTATCTTAGTGTTATTATTTATAGCAGTTTCAAGTCTTGGGTTTTATATAGGGTCTGAAAAGAAAACTATTTCTGTAGAAAAGAAAAAATCCAAAACAGGAAATAACTATACCATTATTTATCAGAATACATGTGAAATGGAGTTTGTAGACAAACGCCCCGCCGAAGATGATAAATCTATTCAGCTTTGTATTGCTGCCGCATTTACCCAATTAGATAATTATAAAATTGATGGGGCTTATTTGTGTAAAGGAAAAATAAATAATGAGAAAGGGGTAAACCATAGTGTAGGAGGGGCTTTAAAAATAGTAAATGGAAAAGCAAGTATCTTTCCTACAAATAAAGGAAAACTGATTACTGGTAAATTCCTTAAGGATCTGTCTGCTCAAAAGGCATCCTTTTTTCAGCAAATCCAATTGGTTTCAAATGGTAACGCTTCGTCGTTTAAAGATAAAGCACATTTTCAAAGACGGGCCATTGTGATTTTTAAAAATGGAAAAACAGCCATTGTTGAATGTGCTGAGTCATTATTGTTAGCAAATTTCAGTAATGACCTTGTTGAATTTGGGGCTCAAAATGCTTTGTACACCGATATGGGAGGTTGGGATGAAGGTTTTTACATTGATCCGATAACGAAGAAAAAAGTCACAATTGGTTTAATGAAAACACACACTGCTTACCAAAGTAATTGGGTGGTTTTTAGGAACTAGTTTCGTACCTTTATGCAAAATTAATTTATGCGTAAAGACTCTGCTGCAAGTTTCAAAAAGGTTTTATCGAAAGCAACGAATATAGTGATCATCACACATTGGAGTCCTGATGGAGATGCAATGGGTTCTTCATTGGGTCTTTATCATTACCTAAAACTAAAAGGAAAAAAAGTAAACGTACTCGTTCCAAATGAATATCCTAAGTTTCTTGAATTTTTACCCGGCGACAAATCAGTGATCAATCATCAGAAACAAACTAAGAAGGCTGAAACATTAGTTCAAAAAGCTGATGTTATTTTTACGCTCGATTTTAATTCTTTTGGAAGAATTGAGGAATTGGGTAAATCGGTTCAAGCATCTAAGGGAATAAAGATCATGATCGATCATCACCGTGAGCCTGATAACTATGCGCAATTATACTTTCACGATATCAATGCGTCTTCCACCTGTGAATTGGTATATGAACTGATAGAAGCATTGGGAGATAAAAAACTGGTAGAAAAGAAAATGGCTACTTGTTTATATACGGGCTTGCTTACCGATACAGGTTCTTTCCGTTTTCCCTCAACTACAGCAAACACTCATCGTATTGTTTCCGACCTTATCGCTAAGGGTGCAGATAACGCGGAAATCTACAATACAATTCATGATGATAATACAGTTTATCGCTTAAAAATACTGGGATATTGTTTGTCGGAAAAAATGAACGTGTTGCCCGAATACAACGCTTCTTATATTAGTTTGTCGGGAGAAGAACAAAGGAAATTCAATTATCAGAAAGGTGATACAGAAGGTGTAGTGAATTATCCGTTATCCATAAGAGGTTTAAAATTCTCTGCTTTTTTCTCTGAAGGTGATGGAATTGTAAAGGTATCTTTCAGAAGCAAAGGTAAGTTTGATGTAAATCAGTTCGCACGTAAGCATTTCAGCGGTGGTGGACATAAAAACGCGGCCGGTGGAAAGTCGGATGTATCTTTAAAACAAACCATAGCTAACTTTTTAGACATTTTACCGTTATATAAAAAGGAATTAAACGATTCAAAGTAAATGAAAAACTTTTTTATAAATGCAGCCTTATTTTTTTCTATTGTAACAGGAGTGATTTCCTGCGGTGATGGAAGAGAACAGCAGCCGCCTCATAAAGTGGAGTTTGATGAGGCAAAGGCAAAACAGCAATTAATGAATGTTCAGAAACCTTCATTGGTAATGGAGAATGATAACATTGAATCGTACATCAAACAACATCAATTGCAAATGCAGGTTACCGGGACAGGCTTACGTTATCAAATCATAAAAGCTAACCCAAAAGGTAAAGCTATCATCTCCACCAATATTGTAAAGGTTAAATACAAAGTAGTATTGCTGGATGGTACACTTTGTTATAGTAGTGATAAAAACGGACCTAAAACATTTAAAGTGGATTTCGATAATGTAGAAACCGGAATTCATCAAGGGATAAAACTATTACATGAAGGTGAAAAAGCAATTTTTATTTTGCCTTCGCATCTTGCACATGGCTTAACCGGAGATGATGACATGATCCCGCCAAAAGCTTCTGTTTATTATGAAGTGGAAGTGATGAGTGTAAATGAGTAAGATGCTTAAACACAGAGAACACAAAGAAAAAGGAGTTGCGTAGAGTTTTTTTGTTTTGGTATCTGTAAGAATCATTCTCCGTGAACTTTTTTCAGCGAAGCTAAACTCTGTAAACTTAGAGTCCTCTGTATTAAAAACTAGTTGCTGGATGCTTTAATGAAAGGTCTTGTAATAATTCGGATAGCTCGCTGATAAGTAAAATAATTCCACATCCAGTTGGTGAACACAACTAGTCTGTTTCTATAACCAACCAGCAACATTAAGTGCAGGAACATCCATCCTAACCAGGCAATGTATCCTTGTGTTTTGATCTTACCGCTTTCCAATACTGCTTTATGTCTTCCAACTGTTGCCATTGATCCTTTATCAACGTAAGCAAATGGAATCAAAGGCTGTTTACTTATAAGAGAGAAAAGATTTTTTGCGATCAATCGGGCTTGTTGTATGGCAACCGGAGCAACCATAGGATGACCGTTGGGATAGTTTTTATCTCCTGATAAGAGAGCTACATCACCCATTGCAAAAATATTTTCGAACCCTTCAACTTGATTATAAGCGTTTACTTTATAGCGATTACTTCTTCCCATCTTTTCATTCGGAATCCCATCTATGTTTTTTCCCTTTACGCCTGCAGCCCAGATCACTGTTTCTGTTTGAAGAACGTCTCCGGTACTTAGCTTCATTTCTGTTCCGTTGTATGTTTGAACAGAAGTATTGAGCCAAACTTTTACTCCGAGTTTATTCAAAAATTTGTTTGCAGCCTCAGATGATTCCTCTGACATGGATGCAAGTAGCTTTGGTGAAGCTTCAACTAAATGAACATGCATTTTTTTAGAATCAAGTTCTGTATAGTCAGCAGGAAGAACAGTTGATTTCATTTCAGCAAGTGCTCCTGCGGTTTCAACACCGGTTGGTCCACCACCCACAACGATAAAATTCAAAATGCGATCAACGTTTTTTGTTTCACTCTGACTAAGGGCTTTTTCAAATTCCTGTAAAATGCAACTGCGAATATCGAGTGCTTCAGGAATGGATTTTAGGGTCATACAATTTTTTTCCAGTTCTGTATTTCCGAAAAAATTAGTGGTTGAACCGGAAGCAATACATAAATAATCATAAGTGTATTCGCCAATACTAGTCAACACTTTGTTTTGTTCAGGAATGATCTTTAAAACCTCTGCCATTCTGAATGCCACATTGGGTAAAGTGCTGATGGTTTTTCTTAAGGGATATGCAATTGCATCAGATCCTAATCCGCCAGAAGCAACCTGATATAATAAGGGCTGAAAAGTGTGATAATTATTTTTGTCGAGAAGAGTTACTTTAATGGCTTTCCCTTTCAATTTTTTCGCCAATTCCAATCCGGCAAATCCACCACCAATTATGATAAGGTGTGGAGCTTTGGTGTTATGATATTCAGCTTGCATAAAGAAATGATTAGGTTAAGGTTCAAATAATTGAGAATGCGAAGTTACATAAAAGCAGAATTGAGTAGTATGAAGTATTAAAGGAATCTGCGAGAATTTTTAACACAGAGAGCGCGGAGGAGAATGAGTTTCACAGAGTTTTTTTGAGTTGAGTAAGTTGCAAAAAAGATTTCTCAGTGGAACTCTCTCTAAGCTCTGTGTTCTCTGTGTTGAGGCATTTAGCTAGTTAGTTTGAAGTATTCAATGACCAAAGCCGCTTTCGATTTTCCGATCACCTGCTCCAGTTCTTCGAGTGTAGCTTCTTTTATTCCTTTTACGGATTTAAAATGGATCAATAATTTTTGTGCAGTTACGTCACTTATTCCTTTAATGCCGCTTAGTTCTGTTTTAATGGTTTCCCTGCTGCGTTTGCTTCTGTGATGGGTAATGCCGAATCGGTGAGCTTCGTCACGGATGTGTTGCAGTATGCGTAATGTCTCCGAGCGTTTATCAATATAGAGCGGAATAGAATCTCCGGGAAAATAAATTTCTTCTAATCTCTTTGCGATCCCAATTACAGTTACTTTTCCCATCAATCCCACTTTTTCCAGACTATTGATAGCCGCTCCTAATTGTCCTTTGCCACCATCTATCACAATAAGTTGCGGCATTCCTTCACCTTCTTCAACCACTCTGCTATAACGACGAAGAATTACTTCTTCCATAGTTGCAAAATCATCCGGGCCTTCAACTGTTTTTACATTGTAGTGACGGTATTCTTTTTTTGCAGGTTTCCCATTTAGAAAAACCGTCATAGCACTCACTGCATGGGCACCTTGTATGTTGGAGTTATCGAAACAATCAATTCTACGAGGTTCTTCTTTCATGCGCAGGTCTTTCATCATCTGCTGCATGATTCTGTTTGCATTTGCATCCGGGTCAACTAAGGCTTGTTGTTTTTCTTTTTCTTTTGCATAGTTCTCTGCATTTTTTGAAGAGAGTTCTATCAGTTTTTTCTTGTCGCCAATTTTCGGAACACTTAATTCGATACCCGGAAAAGTAAATTGAATTTCAAATGGGATCAGTACTTCTTTTGTTGTGCTATGAAAACGTTGTCGGATCTCATTAATAGCAAACACCAATAATTCCTCGTCGGTTTCTTCCAGCTTTTTCTGAAGCTCAATAGTTTGCCCTTGTGTGATGGCACCGTCGGTTACTTTAAAATAATTTACAAAGGCTGAATTAGGAGATGTGTACATTCCAAATACTTCGGCATCCTGAATGGAAGGGTTTACTACCAAGCTTCTTCCCTGGTATTTTTCTAAAGCAGTTAATTTATCTTTTATCAGTTGAGCTTTTTCAAAATGCATGTGCTCTGCTTCATATTGCATTTCTTCTTTCAAACTTTTAATAACACCTGAAATGTTTCCTTTGATCAGGTTCCTTATTTGGGAAACATTTTCATTATACTCTTCTTCAGCTTGTTTAGCCACACAAGGTGCTTTGCAGCGACCAATGTGAAATTCCAGGCAAGGACGAAATTTTCCTGCTTTAATGTTCTTGTCAGAAAGATCCAATGAACAAGTACGTAATTGATATAATCCCTGAATTAAATCGAGTAAGGTTTTAAGTGCAATAACAGATGCAAAAGGCCCTAAATATTCTGAACCATCTTTTATTTTTTTTCGGGTGTAAAATATTCTTGGGAAGCGCTCATTTTTGATACATACCCAGGGATAAGTTTTATCATCCTTTAAATTGATATTATAACGCGGCTGAAGTGTTTTAATGAAATTATTCTCCAGTAATAAGGCGTCCATTTCCGTGCTTACCTTAATAGTTTTTATATCAACTATTTTTTTCACCAGTAAACGTAATCGCCCACTATCATGTTCTTTATTGAAATAGGAGTTTACGCGTTTCTTTAAATTCTTTGCTTTTCCTACATATAAAATCTTTCCGTCTGCATCAAAATACTGATACACTCCCGGCTCATCCGGCAGGGTTTTTAAAATGGATGCAATATGTGAAATGGGATCTTGCAAGTTTCTAATAATTCTTGTCCCGCAGATTTCGCAGATCAATGCGGAAAAAATTGGGCAGTGAAAATATGTAAACCTTTGTTATTAGTTTTCTGTTTTATTCATCAATTCATTTTGAACACGAATGGATTCCTCATGTAATAATTGACAGAATTTCTCAACAAAGTCTTTGTCTAATTTTTTATCGATTCCTGAATGAATCCTGCTTTTTAAAATCTCTCTCCATCGATCTAATTGAAAAATGGAAACGTTATTGTCTTTTTTATATTCACCAATTTGTTCAATGATCTCCATTCTTTTTTGTAATAAGAGCATCATCTCTTCATCTAACTCATCAATAATGTTACGGAGGTTATGAAGTTTATTGTTGAATTTTTTATCTGTACTACTCGTCTGTCTGAAAAGTAATTCGCTTAACAATTGTTGTAAAGAATCGGGAGTCAATTGTTGCTGAGCATCACTTAAAGCTTGTTGAGGATGAATATGTGATTCGATCATCAAACCCTGCATTCCAAGGTCCAATGATTTTTGAGCTATCTCTTTCAGTAAATTTCTTTTGCCTCCGATATGGCTTGGATCGCAAACAACAGGAAGGTTCGGGAAAATGGTTTTCAACTCAATTGGTATCTCCCATAACGGAGCATTTCTGTAAACACCTTTGTGTGGATCGTGAAATCCACGGTGAATGGCGATAATTTTATTTATACCCGCTTGCTGAATTCGTTCTATGGCACCTATCCATAACTGTAAATCAGGGTGAACAGGATTTTTTATCATCACGGGAATATCTGTACCTTTTAATACATCCGCGATTTCTTGAACTGAAAATGGATTTACGGTTGTACGGGCACCGATCCACAAAATATCTACTCCATGTTTTAAGGCAAGTTCGGTATGTTCTTTATTGGCAACTTCAACCGTAGTAAGTAAACCATGTTCCTTTTGAACCCTCTTAAGCCATCTTAAGCCTTTTTCGCCAACGCCCTCAAATGAATTAGGCCTTGTGCGCGGTTTCCAGATCCCTGCCCTGAATACCTTTATTTGTTTGTTTTTGGCGATCCCTTCTGCCGTTTGCATTACTTGCTCTTCGGTTTCTGCACCGCATGGACCCGCAATAAGCAAGTGTTCACTTTTATTGGGGTTCCAATCGTTAAAAGGCAGTATTTCGAGTTCTTTTTTGATAATGTGCAAATTTACCCTTTTTAAGGTATTGTAGGTGCAAGAAAAGTTAAAGAATTTTGTAACATGAGATAGTCATGCGCCTTAGTGTAAAAAATAAGGGAAATACATGATGTATCCCATGTGGTAATTCAAAAGCAATAAAAACTTCACATGAAATCAAAAGTTCCTGCAGCCTTCCAATGCCCTCTTTCTTTCCTTTTTGCCGAAGGTAAAAAGAAGAAGGATAAATGCTGCAAGAAATTCAAAGACGGAGATCGTTGTAAAAAGTGTCCGGGACGTAAATAGTTTATTTATTTCTGTCCCGATAGCTATCGGGATCTGGTTTCAAGTTGAATCTTACTATTATTAATTATTCCGTAATATCAATTCATAATTCTTAATTTTGCTCCCGATAGTTATCGGGACTTAATTCAAGAAGTATGAAGATTGTTTTTATGGGAACCCCTGATTTTGCGGTTCCTTGTTTAGATATATTAGTTAGGAATGGCTATGATGTTGTAGGAGTAATTACTGTTCCGGATAAACCTGCCGGTCGCGGACAACAAGTTCAGCAATCGCCGGTAAAAAAATATGCTTTGGAACATGGTTTAAGAATATTGCAGCCCGAGAAATTAAAAGCTCCTGAATTTATAGAAGAACTAAAATCATTGAATGCAGATCTTCAAATTGTTGTTGCGTTCAGAATGTTACCGGAAGTAGTTTGGAATATGCCGCCATTGGGTACTTACAATCTTCATGGATCATTGCTTCCTAATTACAGAGGAGCGGCACCTATTAACTGGGCTTTGATAAACGGAGAGAAAGAAACAGGCGTTACTTCTTTTAAATTGATACACGAAATTGATGCGGGTAATGTTTTGTTCGCTGAGAAGGTTCAATTAACGGACGATACCAATGCAGGTGAATTACATGATACCTTAATGCATGTTGGTGCAGGCTTAATGTTGAAGACTGTAAAAGCAATTGAAGAAGGTAAATACGAATTAAAGGAACAGCTTCTGAATACCGAACTAAAACATGCACCTAAATTATTCAAAGAGACTTGCAAGATAGATTGGAACAAAGATGTGAACAGTATTCATAATTTAATTCGTGGATTGAGTCCTTATCCTGCTGCATGGACAGAAGGAAAAGATTCGAAAGGAAATGTACAATCTATTAAAGTATACGTTTCTTCAAAAGAGTTAGCTGCGCATACTACTAATAAAGGACAAATTGTAAGCGATAATAATACCTATTTAAAAGTAGCGTGTAGCAATGGATACATATATATACATGAGTTACAACTGGCAGGTAAGAAGCGATTGAAGGTGCAAGACCTTTTAAGAGGATTTAAATTTGAGGAAGGATTTTCTTTTTCATAGTGGCACGCAGATACTACTAATAAACACTTTTATATATACCTAAAATCGGAGCTACATTATACAGTACGATGTGGGCATTCGATAGCCTGAAAGGGTGTAATAGTGCCTTGTTGAGCTGTAGTTATTAACAAAAGGTCTATTTTTCAACAATTATAGCATTTTTTTGACTTAAACACTTGACAAATTCAGATAGCTTACTACATTTGTTCTGTTCAAAGTAACTAATTGTTTAACCAAAAAAAAATCAAAAGATGAACAAAGGTGAATTAATTGATGCAATTGCATCTCACTCAAAGCTTACAAAAGCTGATGCTGGTCGCGCTTTAGACGCAACTATCGAAACAATCGAAAAAGCTCTTAAAAAAGGTGACCGTGTTGCTCTAGTTGGCTTCGGTTCTTTCACAGTAGCTAAACGTGCTGCTCGTATTGGACGTAACCCACAAACTGGAAAAGAAATCAAAATTCCAGCTAAAAAAGTGGTAAAATTCAAAGCAGGTGCTGACTTAGCTAAAAAAGTAAAGTAATCAGCTTTAAAAAATAAGAAAGGTCGTCTTGAGAAAGACGGCCTTTTTTTATGTGGTCTCTCGGCTCCGCTCAGCCACCCTTCACACGATGTGTTTTGTAATTATCTGCTCCGCTCAATCACCTTTTATTTCGGTCAGGGAAAATGTTAATTGGAAGTAACTTTCGCTAGTCGGAGGTTTGGCTGCAAAACAAATGGGATGAAAAAATTCTTAGACCTTGATTCCGAATATACCGTTATCCAAGGTGGTTGAGCGTAGTCGAAAACCACCAATAACGAAATCACAGTATCAATATAAAAATAAAGGCTACTCGATTGAGCAGCCTTCGTGATTTTTAATTGTTCTTTTCTGAATTAGTAACGTTCTTTAAAAATCAATTTGTTATTCACTTACAACTAACTTTTTTACTTCCGATTTTTTCCCTTGCTCTAAATGCAGAAAGTAAATTCCTTTTTTCAACGAACTCAAATCTAATTTTTTTGTCATTTCTTTGTCCGTGCTAATTTCTTTTTCTACTAAGATTGTTTTTCCTTGTGCATCATACAGTTTGATAGTCAGAGGATCCGAATTGTTTCCTTTGTAGTTGACTGTAACATTGTCTTTTGCAGGATTCGGATAGAGGTTCAAACTTTCAAATGCAGACCCTTTTATTTGCTGAAGATTGGAAGGCAGCTTTTTCTTGTCTTCTTCCGATACATTATTTATTTCTACTTTTTTGGAAATAAAAACATGTACTTCTTTTTTCTTGTTGCCATCTCCTGATTTAGCCTCAGCTTCAGCCTGCTTAATAAGTGACTCGATTTCTTTTTCCATTTCCTTCTCGTCACCTTTAAACTCTTTCACGATTACTTTTGCGTCTCCTGAAGTGGTGGTTACATTTCCTTTGTCATCAACAAATACCATCACGTTGTCACCTTTTTCATCGTTGGAAAAGGTGTAATTGTAAGATGATTTCTTTCCATCCTTGTCCTCTTCATTCTTAATGACGATCGTTTTTGTTTGGCCACTCCCATTAGAGTTGGTAGTAATGGTGGATTCGCTTTCAACTCCCATACGCTTTAAAAAGGCTTCAACCTCTTTAGGGTCACTACTTTCGTAGCAAGTGTCAATTTTCGTAACAACACCGTTTTTGTCCTCATCGATCTTGATACACACTTTGGATTTTTTCTCCTGTGCAAGTGCAGTTGTACTTAGTACTAATACAAGTGGTAAAATAAATTTGTTTATTATTGATTTGTTCAACATTTTTTTTGCTGAATCAATCCCGATAGCTATCGGGATACTTTGTGGTGTTTTCATGATTTAATATTTTTAATTGTTTATGATACAAATGTAGTTGGGGAGGAAGGGGTTTAAAGTTAAACAAGGGTTAAAGCGAGTTAAAGAAAAGTTAAAGTTAGAATAGGTGTGGATGATTCGTTTAAATTTGTTGTGTGAATAAGCACAAGCACAAAATACTTTCCGTTTCCTTTGCCCTTGTATTAATTGGAATACTGATTATCCAGGCCTACTGGGTACGTTTTGTTATTGAAGTAAGAAACAACCAGTTCGATAATGCTGTTTTTAATTCCCTTCAATCTACTGTGGGTGCATTGGAGCAAAAGGAAAATATCACTTTCATAACCAAGCTTGATCAGGATACTATTGTTAAGCATGTAACTAAAAAACCTCGAAAAAAACGACGTGTTCAGGTATTTTCGGAGGCCAAAGTAACAAAGAACGAAACATCTGCAAGCTCTTATAGTTACGAATATTCAGTTACCGATGATTCCGCTAATGTAAAAATTGTTAGTAAGTCAGGACCGAAAGCATCTGCAGGCACTTTTGTTTTTTCATCTGATAGTTTAACGGAAGCACATGTGGAAGAGTTTATGGATACACTAAACCTGGAAAATAAACTCTCCAGGATAGGAGTACTCATTCATAAGATAGCAGCGGGTAAGGAGGATTCAGTACTTTCTTTGCCCAAAGGTGAAGAAGTAGAGAAATTGCTGCGGAGCTCATTGGCACAAAATAATATTGATATTCCGTTTTATCTTGGCATGAAAGTAAATGATGCAGATGCTTATAAAACAACTAATGCAGATACAGGTGCTTTATTCAGTTCCGACTATCATTCGGAATTGTTTCCGAACGATGTATTGAACAGAAAAGGCTTATTATATGTTTCATTCCCAAATAAGAATTCATTTATTTTTTCAGAAATGATCTGGTTATTGATTGCCTTATCGGTTTTCACTTTACTTATTGTACTTATGTTTTATACTACTTTGTCAAATTTTAAGAAACAAAAAAGATTGAATGAGCTTAAATCTGACTTTATAAATAATATGACTCATGAGTTGAAAACACCATTGGCTACTATACAATTGGCATCTGAAGTTATCATGAAGCAATCGGGCGATCCACAATCACCTGTCCATCAAATGGCAAATACCATTAAAAGTCAAAGCAAACGAATGGACGACGATGTGAAAAATATTTTGCAAGCTGCACTTTTAGATAATTCGACTGCTGTTGCTTTGAACTATTCAAAATTTGATTTGAAGAAAACAATTGAAGAGATGATTTTTTCCTTCGATCTAATAGCAAAGGAAAAGAACGTGAGTATAAAATTGAGGTACGATGCAACTGAGAATATATCTGCGGATAAAGATCTTTTGGAAAAAGCCTTGAATAATTTAGTTGATAACGCAATTAAGTATTCTGATTTAGAGAAGGAAGTAAGGATAGAAGTTAAGTCCTTAGATAAAGCCCTTCAGATTAGTGTTACGGATAAAGGAAGCGGTATTTCAAAAGAAGATATTCCACATGTGTTCGATAAATTCTACCGTGCCGGGAAAGGAAATATTCATTACAACAAAGGTTATGGTTTAGGACTTAGTTTTGTGAAGAAGGTAGCTGAACTACATAACGGGAAGGTGGAATTGGTATCGGAAAGAAATAAAGGAACGATTATAACACTTACAATTCCTCAAACAATATGAGCAAGGATAAAGTGAACATATTATTAGCGGAAGACGATCTTAATTTCGGGGAAGTACTTAAAAACTATCTGGAGTTGAGTGATCATGCTATAACCTGGTGTAAGAATGGTATTGAGGCGTACAAGACTTTTAATTCGCGATCAGACTGGGATATATGTTTGTTAGATGTAATGATGCCTGAAATGGATGGGTTTACTTTGGCCGGCGAAATAAGGAAGTTAAATAGAGACATTCCTTTGTTTTTCCTAACTGCAAAAGCCCTGAAGGAAGATGTATTAACTGGTTACAAATGTGGGGCAGACGATTATATCATAAAGCCATTTGACGCAGAAGTGTTACTTTACAAAATAAGTGCGATCATTAGCCGGCATCAGGGAACACGTAAACAAAACGATACCAACAAATTCAAAATTGGAAAACTAACATTTGATTATACTACGCGTCAATTGTGTTTGAATGAATCTTGTGTTCAACTTTCCCCAAAGGAAGCTGAGTTACTAAAGTATTTATGCCTTTATCAAAACGATGTATTGCCCCGTGAACTTGCGCTCAAAAACATTTGGAACAACGATGATTATTTTAGTGGGCGCAGTATGGATGTGTATCTGGCAAAATTGCGTAAACACTTAAAGCAGGATCCTGCTTTGGAGATCATCAGTATTCATGGCAAGGGGTTTAGGTTAACGGATAATACTTTGCAGGTGTGATAAGATTACTTTAGTTTCTTCTTTGATTTTGCAGGAGGCAAAAAATTCTCTTTCGTAATTACTTTTTTACCCGTTTTTTGTTCTAGAGCCAATCTTGCATCTTTCGCAATTTTTCCACCTTTTTTACCAGCTACAGCGTTTTGTTGCAAGCCAACTGCTGTGTCTGCTTCTGCTATATGTCTGGTGGATAATTCTGCAAGTGCTGTAAAAATCAGTTCTGCTTCACTCATGTGATCGCGAAGATTCTGAGATTTTAAACCCTTTAGATCTTTATGCTTTGTAACCGTTAATCCTGTCCATTCCTGATGTATTATATTAGTTAAAAAAGCAAACTCATCTTTCTTTTCTACTCCATTTCCTTTCCAGTAATCGGTTAATTTATTTCTGGTCTCTTGACCAGTCATTCGCTGTTGGATCCATTTTTCGCTTCTTCCCAATTTCTGCCAGTTTTCTCTTGCCCTGTCCATACTTTGCTCCGGATCGGCAATTTCCTGCATACGTTCGTATCCAACTTTTGCCAACCATTGTTTGAAGGGCTCTGCTTTTGGAGACGGGATGGATTGGATAATTCTGAGTAATGTTTCTGTATCAGCAGTATCAGTTTCCCGGGCTTTACCATCTTCTGCAAGCATTTTCAATCGTACGATTTTTTCGTACGCTTGACTTCCTTCGTGAGTAAGTTTTTTCTTTAAATCGCTCCAATATCTTTTTGGGACACTACTATCAGTTAGTATTTCAACTACATCAATAACGGAAAAATACCATTTATCCTCCTCTGCGTTCCACTGAGAACGAATTTTTTTGCTTTCAAATAGTTTTACATTAGCCATCTGCATCAATTTCTAACAAATATAATACAGATTATAGCAAATGATTGCTATGAATTGTAGAATGTTTGGAAATGATTTTCGGTTAAGCGATAATACTTTGTATAGGTAAGAATTCTATGTTACTCCTTAAAGAAACTCAATTCCTTCAAATTAATGATGTGAACATTTTTGTAGTAGAAGTTCAATACATCTTTGTACTTATATCCAAGCTTGGTCATACGCATGGCACCTTCCTGACACATACCAATACCATGACCAAAACCTTTACCTCTGAATAAAATCGTGTCTCCTTTTTGCTCTAAACTAAAAAAAGTTGATTTTAGTTGAAGATCCGTGCGTACCACTTTTAATGGCACTTTCACAGAAGCATATTCAAAATTTATTTTCCTTGAATCTTGTTTAAAGTTAAGTGCAGCAGTTTTGGCACTACTATCATCAATAGGGTAGTTGTGTTTTAGTTTCAGGTAAGTGAGCCAGTCTTCTGCTAACATTTTTCTTTCCCACCTTGCATTTGGCATTTTTAAGCTGAAGGAATCTTTAACAGTTTTCAGGTAACTTGTTTTAGCACCCCACACATCTTCAGAGTTCACTGTTTCACCACCGCTATTGGAGTGGAATGCAGCTGTGATGAGTTGTAAATTTTCATCTACCACTACCATTCCTTTAGTGCCGGCAACTGCTTCCAGTATTTCTGCATCATGTGACTTTCCGTAAAATGCCTGGCAGTGTACCTGATCACATAAATTATAACCTTCCGGTCCATGCTTGTATAAATGTGCTAATGCATAAGTACGAGCGAGTATAGATTGCACTTTATAAAATTCAACCGTGGAATGGCTTCCTGCTTCTGCTTCAGATACACCTGCAATGTAATGATCTATTTGAGTGTTGTTGATGATTCGTAATTTACTTGGTGTTTTCCCATCCTGCAGATCTTCTATGGAGATACTCATATTATCATCAAAGTAGCGAGGCTTACGATCAGGTTGTAGCATTTTCAGTTTCACGGTTCTTTCTTCACTCATCGACACTACTTTAAACGATCTGCACTTCCCTATGAAATTTTCGAAGGTTTTTAATTCTATAGAATCATTTACAAGTGTTGCTTTCAGTATAGCCTGTTCGTTTAGTTCGACAACCATTTTACCATCTGCATAAATCTGATAAACTCCTTTTTGGGGGGCAATCAATAAGGAGGTAGCCTTTGTTTGTGATAATACACGCACATTAACTATTTCATCGGCTGATTTTTTTACATAGGTCTTTTTTGCCTTAACCGGCTTCTCATCATCTCCCACAATTACAGAATAAGCTCCAAAAAAAGTGCAGCATAAAATTACTATGTAGAGTTTGTTCAGCATTTAATTTTTCGTAATGAGATAAGAGTACATTTTTTTTGCGATTCGTTCGGAAGCACCTTTCCCGCCCAGTAATTGATTCAATTGTGTGTAGGTGTACAGCATTTCATTTCTGTATTCACCTTCCTGAATTAAAAGCTGCAATTCTGCTTTTAATTTTGTTTCATTTAATTCTCCTTGAATCAATTCTTTAATTACTTCTTTTCCCATTATCAGGTTGGGAAGTGAAATCCATTGTACTTTGGCAATTTTTTTTGCAACCCAAACAGTGGCGGCATTACCTAAATAACAACAAACCTGGGGCACATTAAATAACGCGGCCTCCAGTGTAGAAGTTCCTGATTTGATCATGCCTGCTTTTGCGTGATGTAATAAGTGGTATGTTTTTCCACTGATGATCTTTGTTCCGTTTAAAGGGCAAATGGAATTATAATACTCTTCCGATAAATTGGGTGCCCCTGCAATTACTAATTCGTGATCAGGAAAGTGTTTTTGCATTGTGAGCATTACCGAAAGCATTTTTATGATTTCCTGTTTGCGGCTTCCGGGCAAACATGCAATAATTGGTTTTCCGCTCAGTTTATTTTCTTTTACAAAATCTTCAAGCGAAGGAATTTCTTTTTTTATTTTCTCAATTTCATCAATCAATGGATGACCTTCATAATCTACCTCGCAGTTGTGTTTTGCATAAAAGGGTTTTTCGAATGGCAGTATCACAAACATTTTATCCACTGCGCGTTTTACTATTTCAACACGTGATTCTTTCCAGGCCCAAATGGTTGGCGAAATGTAATAGAATACTTTAATGCCATTTTTATGTGCGAACTCCGCAATGCGTAAGTTGAAGCCGGGATAATCAATCAGTATTAAAACATCCGGTCGGTGTTTTAAAATCTCTTCTTTACAAAACTTAAGGTTTTTTGCAATGGTTCTTATATTAAGCAGCACCTCTGCAAAGCCCATAAAAGCCAATTCGCTTATGTGCTTTACTACTTCAGCTCCTTCCGCTTTCATTTTGTCACCACCCCAACAGCGAAAAGCAGCCTGACTATCGAGTTTTTTTAACTCAGAAAGTAAGTTGGCTCCATGTAGGTCACCTGACGCTTCTCCTGCTATGATGTAATATTTCATTTTCTATTTCTGGTTTCTGGTTTGTTATTTCTTATTTGGTTTGTTACTAAACCCGGAACAAGAAACGTGAAACCAGAAACAATTAAAACATGGTATCTTCTACAAATATTTTAAGGTACATAATAATGCAACCATAAATGATGGTAGATAAAATAATTCCTCTTCCTGTTTTGTAACGTTCTTTATTTAGAAACAAAAAGAAAGCTCCTAAGTTTGGAACAACACTTAAACTTAAAACCGGAGCCAGCACTTTCCCCATCATCAGATATTTGAAAAAGCCAGGAACAAAATCCATAAAGCGATACGACCACATCCAGTAACAAAACATGAAAAAAATCGGCAATGCTGTTCCAATAAAAGCACCCAGCAAAAAGTTATTATACTTTTTGTGACCGATCCCTTTTATTTTTTCTATTTCCTTTTCGTAGTCCTGCATTTTTATTTTTCGAGATTTTTACTCAATTCCTTTAATGCATCGTATGCTGTCATATCGGCATGAGTAGGAACAACACTGATGTAACCTTGTTCATTTGCCCACACGTCAGTATCTTCCGATTTAGCCTCTAAATTTTTGAACTCGCCTGTAAGCCAGTAATATGTTCTTCCATAAGGGTCTTTTCGCTCATCAAAACTTTCTTCCCACATAGCATTTGCTTGCCTGCATACTTTGATACCTTTTAAAACATCACTTTTTAATTTGGGAATATTTACATTTAAGCAAACACCTTTGGGCAATCCTTTTTGTATTACATTGGTGATTATTTTTTCGATGTACTCGCTTGCCTGTGTAAAATCCGCTTCGTGCGCATAATCACAAAGAGAAAACCCAATGGAAGGAATTCCTTCTACAGCACCTTCTACGGCCGCACTCATAGTTCCCGAATAAATAATATTAATGGAAAGATTGGAGCCGTGGTTAATTCCCGAAAGAATAATATCAGGTTTGCGTTTCATTAATGTGTTGATAGCAATTTTAACACAGTCTACAGGAGTTCCGGTGCAACTGTATTCGTTTTCGTTTTGGTAATAACTTGTTTTATGTACACGCAGTGTGGAGTTGATCGTGATAGCATGCCCCATTCCACTTTGAGGTTTATCGGGAGCAACTATAAATACGGTTCCTAATTTTTGCGTTAGAGAAATAAGATGCGCAATTCCGGGAGCGGTAATGCCATCATCGTTGGTAATAAGAATAAGCGGTTTTGTGGGCATATAACAAAAATACACTATCTATAGGCAGATTTCCGCAATTAGTTACATAAGGATTAACAAGAAGATGTGAATAGCGGGAAAGTGGTGAGTTTTAACACAGAGAGCGCAGAGGCAAAAGAGTTTCACAGAGTTTTTTAACGCTTTAAATAGCCTCCTCTCTGTGTAACTCATAAAACTCAGTGTTCTCAGTGTTGAAAAGACTATATCACCATCTCGGGCACGTCGCCCTCCACGATCAGTTTACCTGCTGTAGCTTTTCTAATGTCTTCAACGCTCACGCCCGGAGCTCTTTCAACTAGTTTAAAACCGCCTTCAGGAAGCACATCTAATACAGCCAACTCGGTAACTATTTTTTTAACGCAACGAATGCCTGTTAAAGGCAAATCGCATTTAGGAAGGAGTTTAGATTCACCCGCTTTGTTTACGTGCTGCATGGCAACAATGATGTTTTTTGCAGAGGCTACCAGGTCCATTGCTCCACCCATTCCTTTTACCATTTTTCCCGGAATTTTCCAGTTCGCAATATCTCCGTTCTCACTTACTTCCATTGCACCTAAAATAGTAAGATGTACTTTTTGAGCGCGGATCATTCCGAAACTCAAAGCCGAATCAAAAATAGAAGAGCCGGGTAACAGCGTTACCGTTTGTTTTCCTGCATTTATTAAGTCAGCATCTTCTTCGCCTTCAAAAGGAAAAGGGCCCATTCCAAGAATTCCATTTTCAGATTGCAATTCAACATTTACACCTTCCGGAATAAAATTAGCAACCAAAGTAGGGATACCAATACCAAGGTTTACATACATTCCGTCTTTTACTTCTTTTGCAATTCTTTTTGCGATTCCGTTTTTATCTAACATATCTTTTAATTTGGAAATTAATCAATTTGAAAATTTGGTAATGATTTAGTTCTCGTTTTAGAACTGGCAATGATCTTCGAAAGAATTTTATTAATGGAATCTATTTGTTCCTGTAATTTTCCTGGATTAGGGTAATTTTTTGGATGATGACAAAGCATTAACCAATATGTTGTTTCATCCGCTTCTTTAGCTGCAATTTTCATTTTATGAATGAAGTCCGCCTTACTCTCCGCGTTCTGAGCCTCCCTTACATTTGCGCCAATTGAAGTTCCAGAACGAAACAATTGATTTGCCATATTGTATCGCCTTTTACTTTCCAGTAATTCAGTATATTCAATAATTGCCAATGCAAACTCAAAAGTTAAATCTACGATCACGTTTTTTTTATCACTTCTCATAAAAGCATTTTTAAATTATTTATTTCATTTTCAATAAGCCCAATTGAAAGTTAATCTTCAATCTGGTAATACCCCATTTTCAAATTACCAAATCAGCACATTACCAAATTACTTTTTCCTAACAGTCCTCTGCTCAATCCTCTTCTCGTAATTACTTCCCTGGAAAATACGATGAACATAAATCCCCGGTGTGTGAATTTGATCGGGAACCAATTCTCCCAATGGAACCAAATGTTCTACTTCGGCAATGGTAATTTTTCCTCCCATCGACATAGGTTGATTAAAATTTCTTGCTGTTGAACGGAAAATTAAATTTCCGGCTGAGTCACCTTTCCATGCTTTAACGATTGCGAAGTCAGCTTCAAAAGCTTCTTCCATCAAATAATCTCTGCCTTTCCAGTTAATGATCTGTTTACCAATTGCAACCTCTGTTCCAACACCTGCAGGAGTAGGGAAAAATGGAATGCCATAACCTGCCATCATACAACGTGTAGCCAAAGTGCCTTGTGGAACAAGATCAACTTCCAACTCACCACTCAACATCTGACGCTCAAATTCAGCATTCTCTCCCACGTAGGAAGAGATCATTTTTTTTATTTGTTTTGTTTGAAGTAATAATCCTAAACCAAAATCATCTACACCCGCGTTGTTGCTAATACAAGTAAGATTTTTGGTTCCTTTTTTTATAAGTGCAGTGATGCTGTTTTCCGGAATCCCGCATAATCCAAATCCACCCATCATAATGGTCATTCCATCTTCTATTCCTTTTAATGCTTCTTCAGCATTTGCTACTAATTTATTGATCATAAAAATTTAGTTTGATTAAAGCGATTCAAAAATAATCAATCCATCGACAATAGACGATATTATTGGAGGATTTTTATAAAGGAAAATTTGGGGTTTCTGCCTTTGGCAGTTTTTTTGGCCGCGGATTTTCGCGGATTACGCAAATTTTAAATTTTTGAAACATTTAGATTTCTGGAGATAAATTTTATATAACAAAAGCTATGTAATCATATATCTGCTAAATTCGCGAAAATCTGCGGCTAAATTAAAACTTAATTCTGCGTGATTTTTTTACGGATAATGCTGATCTTATCGTCAATGTCTTTAAACATCTCCGGATCTAACTCGGCTTTTTTGTCAAGGGCATTGTATTTTCCGCTTAATTCCTCGAAAGGAGTTTGTAGAGCCCTTAATTCGTCGTGAACATACTTTGTGTCTTCGCTGGCCGGATAACCTTCCATTAAAGCGATCAATTCCTTTAAAGAAGATTTTTGTTTGATCAACTCTTCGGTAATGGCTCTGCTTTTACTCAATCTTGCCAGTTTTACTGATATATAAGTTCCTTCGATCCATCCACCTGCAACTAAAAGTGCTGAAGAATGCGCACGTTGGTTCTCTCTTAAAAAACGATCAGCTTGCTCAAACGATTTTGAAATGATATTTAATAAAGAATCTCTGTTCTCTTTGTTGGCATCAATTCTGTCAGTTGTTTTTTCATCAAATACGCCACTGATACCTAATCCAGTACATAATTGATTCACGCACTTTAAGTACAGCATACTTTCCTGTGTTTGTTCGAAAGTACTGGTATAACTTAGATCTGTACCGTAAACACCTAAATTCAACGCTTTGTAATCGTCGGTGCTGTATGTTTTGTACTTATCCGGATCGTTTAATAGGGAAGCATCGTATTCAAGTCCTGCATCCTGAACCATTTTTGTAATTTCATTGGTGCCTGGAACCGAATTAAAGATGTTTTGAGCGTTCGCTTTTACTTTGATGTCTATAACCTGCGTAGTGTCTGTTTCTATATCATCATTGTTATCCGGTTCAGATGAACAAGAAAAAAACAAGGGTAACAAAGCGATGGTTAGTATTCCAAAAACTATTTTCTTCATACAGTTGATTTGCACAAATATATTAAACAAAGTTCGCATAGTGAAATTTTGATGTTAATTTATCTAAAAGGCTTTATAATAACTACGATGCGTGTTTCTGTAAGCATTAATTAAAAATAGAAGGGAATATGTTTATTTTAAGATCCTCAACTCTTTCATTACTTCACAAAGTGTATTGATTTCCGTTTCTGTATTGAATGAATGTAAACAAATCCTTAATCGCTCGCTTCCGGTTCTAACGGTAGGGCTTTTTATAGGCCTTACATCAAATCCTTTTTCTCTTAAAACCCTTGAAGCTTCAGTTACCTCATTGTTTCCGGGTACAATTACGCAATGAATGGAGCTTTCTGAAGGAAGAATAGCCGGAAAAAATTTAGTGAGACTTTTAAATATGGAAATATTGTGCTGTAATTTTTCAATTTCAGTTGTTTTATCAAGTAAGTCATAAGCAGCGTCAATTGAAGAGTAGGAGTGAGGTGATAAAGCTGTGGTATAAATAAACGACCGTGAAAAATTAACCAGATAATCTTTGAGGAGCTGATTGCCAACCACAATAGCCCCATGAACACCTAATGCCTTGCCAAAAGTATAAATACGTGCAAAGCTTTCTTTTTCCAGATGGATTGCATTGCAAAGTCCTTTTCCTTTGTTACCAAAAACGCCTGTAGCATGAGCTTCGTCTACTATCAGTTGAAAGGGATACAGTTTTTTTAACCGGGCAATCTCCTGCAACGGGGCAGAATCTCCATCCATGGAGTAAACTGATTCAATAACAACATAAACATTTCCTCCTGCTTTATTGGCTATCAGCAAACGTTCAAGATCATGAATATCGTTGTGCCTGAATTTGTAATAGGCAGCGTGAGAGAGTCTCATGCCATCATGTAAAGAGGCATGGATGAGGTCATCATAAATAAACACATCGTCTTTTTTTCCGATACACGACAATAAACCTATGTTTGCATCATAACCTGAATTGTAGATAATACCTGCGTCTGCATTATGAAAATGCGCTATTTTATGTTCAAGAAGTTCAATTGCTTCTGAGTTGCCCGATATTAAACGCGATCCGGTAGATCCGTTATTAGTTCCATAAACTGCATCGTGTGTATCAGCAATAGTGCCAAGTGTTGCACTTCGGGAAAATCCTAAATAATCATTGGAGCAAAAATCAATAAGACCTTTGTTTTTGTATAGTACCCTGAATAAACTTTCTTCCTTCCGTTTGTTCAGTGCCTGTAGTAATGAATCGGGAAAGGGCATGCAACTAATTTTATGCGTTTACGGTTTGTTCTTCATGTTTGTGTTTATCGGCAAAAGCGGCCTTTGGTTTTAAACCAAGGATGTTAAACATTTCCATATCCTGGTTAAATTCAGGGTTTGGAGTAGTTAATAATTTATCTCCGGCAAAAATAGAATTAGCACCTGCAAGGAAACACAATGCCTGTCCTTCCATACTCATACTTAATCTTCCTGCTGATAACCTTACTGCTGTAGTAGGAACAACAATACGTGTTGTAGCAATCATACGAACCATATCCCAGATTGGAACAGGAGGTTGCTCTTCTAAAGGTGTTCCTTCTACTGCTACTAAAGCGTTAATAGGAATTGATTCGGGAACAGGGCGTAATAAGCTTAAAGTATAAAGCATTCCAATCCTGTCTTCGGCAGTTTCACCCATACCGATGATGCCGCCTGAACAAACTGTTAATCCCGCTTTGCGTGCATTACCAATTGTTTTTAAACGATCCTCGTAAGTACGTGTGGTTATAATGTTATCGTAATTTTCGGCTGATGTATCTAAATTATGATTGTATGCATACAAACCTGCATTAGCTAATTTTTTTGCCTGTTCCTCAGTAAGCATACCCAGTGTGCAACAAACTTCCATTCCCATGTTGTTGATACCTTTTACCATGTCCAGCACTTTATCAAAGTCCTTGTTGTCACGCACTTCTCGCCATGCTGCACCTAAACACACACGTGATGCGCCACCTTTTTGGGCATTTTCAGCCAAACTGATTACCTCTTCGGTAGGCATAACTTTATGCACTTTTACTTCTGTATTGTAACGAGCTGCCTGCGGGCAATATGCACAGTCTTCGGGGCAACCACCTGTTTTAATAGAGATAAGGGAACTTACCTGAACTTCACCGGTTTTGTGATATTGTTTATGAACCTCAGAAGCCTTTTGAACAAGCTCTAAAAGGGGAGTGTTGTATAGATCAAGAATTTCTTGTTTTGTCCAGTTTCTTTGTTGCATCATTTGCGTTATACCTTTGGATTTGTGCAAATATACGCTAATTCTACAGTGTCGAAATAAGAATGGTTAATAATTTGATAAACAGTTTTAAAAAGCGATTTAAAAATTACCTTAATTTGTAGTGGAATGAAATTAAATTTTTTCAAAATAATAGTGTGTTTTCTCTTATTGATGTTTGTGTTTCCTGAATCGTCGGAAGCTCAACAGGATGGTATGTTTAAAGGAAAGAATAAACACAGGCACCGTCATAAAGGAAGAAGGGAGCGCAAAAACAAAACAGCATACAATCCATACATAGATCCGGATACAAACAAACCAAAGAAACTGGCTAGTAAAGAACTTACAAAGGATAACAAGCGTGTTGAACGTCAGCAAAAGAAAAATATCCGTCGTGAAAAACGTAAATTAAGAAGAACCAAAGGGGCTTACAAGTAGGATTTTTGATTTTGAATTGATGATTTCTGATTAAAAAGTACTTGATAAATATCAAAAATTAGAAATCAAAAATCGTAAATCTACTTCAGGTGTTTTTTATTGAACATCAAAGGCAACAAGCTTTCAATACTTTCCGAAATAAATATTTTCCCGGTTTCTCCTGCCATAATGATCCTTATTTTTTGTTCATAGCGGGTTTCGTATTCGGCAATAGCCTGACGACAAGCGCCGCATGGTGTTACGGGTTCATTAATAACCTGAGATTGTGCCTTTACAGTTACGGCAATGCTTTTTATTTTTACTCCCGGATATTTTGCACCTGCATAATAAATAGCAACTCTTTCGGCACAAAGACTTGAAGGGTAAGCGGCATTTTCCTGATTATTACCAATTACGGTTTCACCATTCTCCAGCAATATCGCGGCCCCTACATTAAAATGGGAATAGGGTGCATAAGCACTTTCTAATGATTTTCGGGCTTGCATTAATAACAAACGGTCTTCATTACTCAGATCCTGCTCGGTTTTGTATACATCAAAAGAGGATACAACCTGAATTTTTTCTTTATTCGACATATATGCGAAGATAATGATTTGTTTTTATAATGATGAGTATCCTTCTACTTTTAGCCGCAGATTCCACGGATTTTACCTGATTAAATTGTTTTTAATGGAATGCGCTCCTGAATCTTTATATTAACGAAATCCTAAAATCAGCGTGAATCTGCGGCAGAATAGTTCAAACTGGTATATTAATTTTAAACGGAAAAAGCTGCCCTTACGAGCAGCTTTCAATTTTTTTGAGAATTAAATTATTTTTTCGGGTCCTCTTTTTTTGGTGTGGTTTCGTCCTTTTTAGGATCATTGGCAGTCTTATTGTTTGTGCTGCTCTTTGTACCTCCTTTTGTTGGAAGACCTTGACTATTTATTGCCATTCTCGTTCCGCCACCTGATTTTTTTGTTGAATCCTGTTCGGTTACTTTTTTTCCTTCTTCTTTTTTTGTTTTATCGTCTTGTGCAAAAGAAACACTTGCAATCAGTAAACCTAGTGACAGAAAAGGTATGTATAATTTGTTTTTCATATTGTTGTTGTTTTCAAATCTTAACCAAATATAGTACCAATTTTAGAATAACAAAAACATGCAGGTATAAGTTTTGTTAAATCAGATAAACTTTTATAGGTTTGTAAAAAACACCACGAAGTATCCCGATAGCTATCTGGATTGATGCCAAAAAAATAGTAACCAATAAATAAATCAATACCACGAAGTAGCATTGATGCATACAATAACTAATTAAAAATCAATACCACGAAGTAGCATTGATACAAACAATACAATTAATTAAAAATCAATAAATCATGAGTATTATTCGCCCTTTTGGATTTATGAAATGGATAGATGAAAATCGCCATTTGCTGAAACCCCCTGTTAATAATAAGGTTGTATACAAAGATACGGAATTCATTATAATGGTGGTAGGTGGCCCTAATTCACGGAAGGATTATCACTTTAATGAGAGCGAAGAGTTTTTCTATCAGTTGAAAGGTGATATTTTGGTGAAAATCCAGGAAAATGGAAAATCTGTTGAAGTCCCCATAAAGGAAGGGGAAATATTTTTGTTGCCACCCAAAGTTCCACATAACCCAGTTCGTTATAAGGATACGGTTGGTTTGGTAATAGAGCGCCGAAGAAGAGAAGGAGAAAAAGACGGACTCCTTTGGTTTTGCGAGAAATGCAACCACAAAATATTTGAAGAGTACTTTACACTTACTGATATCACAGGGCAATTTCAATCGGTTTTTGAGAAATTCTATGGAAGTGAGAAATTACGCACTTGCGAAAAATGTTCCCACAAAATGGAGCCTCCTCCGGTTATTTCGTAATATAAATAGCTTTATATTAAGTATTTAAGGTTTTTTTGCTCCGAAACCTAAGTTTTGGGCCATTAAAACTTGTAATAACCCTGCTTTTTTCCGATTTTCGTATGCTATTGAATAAGAGTAATTTGCTCTTTTGGGTAATTACTTTTATTCGATTTAAAATTATTGAAAAAAATGAAAAAAATAACACTCTTTTTTCTTGCATTATTTTTATCTGCAAAAATGTATTCTTCTCACATTGCAGGTGGCGAAATAACGTATGTTAGTTTGGGAAATAATCAATACGAAGTGCATCTTAAATTGTATTGGGATTGTTCCGGTGGTTTTAACCCTGGAACTACTCAAACACTTAGTGTAGATGGGTGTTTAGGAAGTCAAACAATTACTCTTGATCAAAGTACGGCAACACCCGGCGATGGGATAGATATTTCTCAAATATGTTCTTCTGAAACTTCAACCTGTAATGGTGGATTAGTTGATGGAAAAAATATGATAGAGTATGTTGGTATCGTTACCTTACCTGGAGCTTGTACCGATTGGATTTTTTCGTGGACAACCTGTTGCAGAGGAGGTAATATCATCAATGTTTCGGGAGGAACTACAGCTGACTCCTATCTTTTTGCCAATCTGAACAATGTTGCTGCACCTAATAACAACTCACCTATTTTTACTGCTCAGCCATTACCTTATATGTGTGTAAACCAAGCTGTATGCTATAACTTCGGTATTGTTGAACAAGATGGAAATACATTGCAATACTCATTAGTTGACGGTTTGGAAGGACCTGGTCTGCCTTTAACATATAATGCCGGGTATTCCGGAACTTCGCCAATTCAAGGAATTACTATTGATCCGGTTACAGGTCAGATTAATTTCACTCCTACAACACAAGGAGATTTTGTTGTGACCGTTAGGGTAGATGAATTTGATGCCAATGGTGTAATGGTTGGTTCTGTTATCAGAGATATTCAGGTGGTTGTTCAAAACTGTACGAATCAAACCATGGCTTGCGGATCTGGCGGACTAACAGCGGGAAATATTACAGGAAACGGAGCTACATTAAATCCTGCGAACCCGCATGAAATTCAAATTTGTGAAGGTATTCCGTTTTCGTTCAATGTTTTATTTACTGATCCAAATCCGCTTGATTCTGTATTGATCACAACTAATCTTGCAACCAACCCTGCTTTAGCCGGTGCAATAATCACTACATCTTATCCTTTTATCGGGCAAATTAATACGATCCAAATGAATTTCAGTTGGACTGCCCCTCCAGGAAGTGCGAACCTGAATACATTCTTAACGGTTACTGTACGTGATAATGCTTGTCCTATTCCGGGGCAACAGGTGATTAATTATTTCCTTAATATTTTACCTGCTGCGAATGCCGGACCTGATACAACTATTTGTAATGGTGATGGGGCAACATTGCAAGGAACTGGCCCTGGCGGTCCTTATAACTGGTCGTATACAAATGGAACTCCGGTTCCTGTAGGCCCTGACTTCTCATGTAATCCATGCCAAAATCCGGTTGCTTCACCAACAGTAACTACAACCTATGTTTTACAAACCAGCGGTGGTGCAGGATGCTTAAACACTGATGAGATGACCCTAACAGTTGTCCCAACATTTACCTGGGCACTTGATCCCGGGGCAACGGCCGATGGTTGTACGGGAACCCCTGTACAGTTGGGAATTACTCCTGTTCAGCCGGATGTGTATACTTATGTGTGGACACCTGCAACAGGTCTTAATCAAACAAATATTAACAACCCAACTGCTTCATTTACTGAGCCCGGAACACAAATATATAGTGTAATCGCTACAAGTGCTGCAGGATGTATTAAAACTGATCAAATAGCTGTTACTGTTCAGCAAGGACCGCCTGATTTTACTTTAATTAATGATCAGTGTTTGCCTGGTTTACCGGGGGCTCCAATTCAGCTAGATGTTATATTCCCTTGTTTAAACACTTCAGCCCCCTGTGCACTTGGTGCGGCAACAACTTGCCCACTTACAACTATTCAGGTCGGAACAGCAACTACAACTACATTCCCAAATCCTACGCCATTTATGGGCTTGTGGGAAGATGGTAGATTTCAAATGTTATTCAGGGCATCAGAATTGCAAGCTATGAGTATTAATGCAGGAATACTAAATTCAATGGCATTAAACATACCAACTGTAAATAGTAATCTTGGTTATGCTGGTTTTTCTATTAAAATGAAATGTACTGCCACCAATTCTTTATCAGTAGGAGTTTTTGAAGGAGGAACAGTGCAGGTGTTCAGTAGTGCTTTATATAATCCAATTGCGGGCTGGAATACATTTATCTTTACAGCACCATACACTTACGATGGTTTTTCAAATTTGTTAATTGAAATTTGTTATGACAATTCGGATTGGTCGAGTGATGATGTTGTTGAATATACTGCTACTACTTTCCCTGCTTCGGTTAGTTATGATAATGATGGAACAGTAGGTTGCATGGAGGCAAATTCTGAAGAAGTGTTTAACTCTCGCCCCAATGTCAGATTCGCTTATTCTGAATCAGTTAACCCTAACAACTACACATACAGTTGGGCTCCTGCAACAGGTTTGTCCAATCCAAATATCAAAGACCCAACTCTTACACCTGTTGTAGGCTCCACAACTTATACCGTTACTGTTACAACTCTTAATGGATTATGCAGCAGGACAGATGAGGTAAACGTTACAGTTGGCGGTGGATCGGTAGATGTTGTTGCACTTAATAATGATAGTGTATTTTGTAATGATGACGCAGTTCAGTTACTTGCTGTTGTTGGAACACAGGGAGGAACATGGTCGCATTATAATACTACCGGATCCGGTGGCGGAATAGTAGTAAATGGCACAGGTGGTGTTGATTTTCACCCGGAGCTTTCGGTATTAGGAACATCTTATGTGAAATATTCAATCGGGTCATCCACTTGCGGTTTAAAAGATTCTATTATGATAGTTGTGAACCCTGCGGTAATCCCGAATTTCGTTATGGATGCTGATTATTGTTCTTATGATAGTCCAATTACTCTAAGCAATGTACAAAACATATGTGCTACGGGAACTACTTGCGGATGGACATTAGACGGTGCAGCTGCAATAGTATTTGACCCTTCCTTGCTTACCCCAACTACTCATACATTAACTTACACTACAGATGCAGGAGGCAATTGTCCAAGAGTAGCAACACAAACAGTCTCTGTGCATGCGACACCTGTTGTAGATTTCAGTGCAGATACCCTGAGTGGTTGTATACCAAGTGTTCCTGTAGCCTTTACAAGCACCGTAACAAACACACCTGCATCCAGCAATGCTTATGTTTGGTCGTTTGGAGATGCCAGTGGCTCAGGCATGGCAAACCCTATTCACCTTTATTCACAGGCAGGCATAATGACAGTAAGCTTAAACTATACCGACATAAATGGTTGTGTAGATAACGAAACAAAACCTTTCTATGTCACCATTAACAGCGTTCCGGAACCTGAGTTTGTTTACGAACCGGCCATGCCAACAACTTTAGAACCCCACGTAGAATTTTTAAATACTACCCGCAACACAACAGGATTGCAGTGGAACTGGGATATTGC
>JAUXTT010000037.1 GCA_030684395.1 Bacteroidota bacterium
TACTGTCTGCGTTCTTGAGCAAGTATTTGCATCGGTAATGGTACAAGTATAAGTACCGGATGCAAGGCCTGAAGCTGTAGCTCCTGTTCCACCTGAAGGAGCCCATGCATAAGTAAGTGAACCTGTTCCACCCGAAGCTAATACTGTTGCAGCTCCATTAGAACCTCCATTACAACTTACATTGGTTTGTGAAGAGATGCTTGATGTAAGTGCAGTTGGCTGAGTAATAGTTACTGTTTGTGTTCTTGAGCAAGTATTTGCATCAGTGATTGTACATGTATAAGTTCCTGAAGCAAGACCCGAAGCTGTTGCTCCTGTTCCACCTGATGGTGCCCATGCATAAGTAAGTGAACCTGTTCCACCTGAAGCTAATACTGTAGCAGCTCCATTAGAACCTCCATTACAGCTTACATTGGTTTGTGAAGAGATGCTGGAGGTAAGTGCTGTTGGTTGAGTGATAGTTACTGTCTGCGTTCTTGAACAAGCATTTGCATCGGTAATGGTACAAGTATAAGTCCCTGATGAAAGACCCGAAGCTGTTGCTCCTGTTCCACCACTTGGTGCCCATGAATAAGTGTATGGTGCCGTTCCTCCGGATGGAGTTACTGTTGCAGATCCGGTTGACATACCGTTACATGCAACATTGGTTGCAGAAACACTACTACCCACAGCGCAACTTCCCACGCAATAATGAACAGTTCCGTTAAAAAGTCTGTAACTGTATGTTGATCCGAAAGGGTATGATTTTCCAACCCCACCTACTACAGTCATATTGGCATCACTTGCCAGGGTAATATTGGTTGTAGCAGAAGAAGTATAATTTACTCCACCACTTGCCGTATTCGTAACATAAAACCCATAGGTATTACCTGGCGGGATATAAACATTGAGCGTAATGGGAATGGGAGTAGGAACATTATTCGCGGCTACATATAAACTATTTACCGTTCCCGCCAAAGTCCATGCGGCTGCGTTGGTCTCACTACCAACATAAGATCCGGATTTGTAATATATTTCATAAGTAGCGGTTGTGCCTCCATATAAATTTGCATCAAAGCTTGTAATAGTGATACCATTGGTGGCTGTTATATTAAACATAACACCCCTGGACCCATTATTGGAAGCATAACTGGTGGCAAGTGTAGGGCATTGGGCTTTGGCTGCATGATGGAAATACAGACAACCTAACAAAAACAAAGTTTGAATGGAAAGCTTTGTTTTTCTGTGAAAGTAATTCAAATTATTTCGCTCAGGCGAAACAATGTTACCTGAAGTATTTTTATTTTTAAAAAATAAAATACTCTTAAATAAATTGGCAATTGTGTGTTTCATAAAGAACAGGTTTATGGGTTTATAAATGTTTAACAAAACTAATTTTGGAGCCCCTTTTTTTTGTCCTCTGTTTAAATAGTTTCTTACCCATGTAAGAAAAATGAAGAAAATGTATGATATTGAGATTCGATTGCCTTTTTGTTTTGATTGAATTTTACCTGCATATAGTGAAGAGAACTCGGGCTTTAGCGCCTGGTATCGGATTGCCATGCAACGGATCGTTCGGTATTGTTTTGAAAATGAAAAGGCATTTAAATTGACACCTTCTACTTTGTTACTTTCAGTGTCCATAATGTGGGTCATAAAGCCATTTTCACCTGGTCAAGTTTAGAAAGTCATTTTTTCTATCAACATAATCGTATCAATTTAATTAATACTTATATCCTGTCCCATCATCGCTATCTAAACGAACACCCAATCCTAATACCATTCTATTCACAAAATTGAAATAGGAAATTACCAGCGTAGCATCCAGAATTCCCTTATCGTCCAGACCAAGTTCCTTCAATTTTATGATAATCATCTCAGTTGTTACACTTGGAATTCTTGTAAGTTGCCATGCTAATTCACATAAATGTAAGTCAATCTCTGGTAAACCTGACTTACTGAAATCCCTTTTTAACTGGTCAATTTTTGTGTTGTCTTTCCAATAATGATTTAATGCTTCTGCATGGTGAGTTTGACAGTAAGAACAATTGTTAGCGACACTCACTACTACAGCGATCATTTCTCTTTGCGCCCTGCTTAACGGAGATTTGGCAAACATTATGGTCATGTATAATTCCATATGTTTTACGATTGATTCAGGATTTAAACTTTGTATTTTATGAACCTCAGCCAGTTTCCCTCTTTTGGCAACTAATTCATCATAAATTGCTTTTAAATCACCTTCGGCTTCACTATGTTCAATTACTTTTATATATGGCATTTATTTTGAAACAATTAATTTTTCTTTTAATAATTTACCTGCGGTGTCAGTAAGTGTAATATAGTATGTACCCGGATTCCAGCCTGAAGTATTTAAGAAAATTTGACTTTCGAAAATCTCATCCTTCTTATAGATTACATTTCCTAAATTATTTGTTATACTCATTGAGTAATGTTTAATATAGTCATTGTTAAATTCAACGGTCGTTTGATCGTTTGATGGATTTGGGTATACATAAAGTCTTCCCGGCTCATTGTATTTTATGGTAATGGCCTTAACTTCTGTAAACTGAGAATAACCAAGCCTTAGCTTGTAATAATTAGCTGTGTTTAAAAGCGGGCTTTTATCTGTGAAGTTATATGGCGTGGAAGAACTACTACTTCCACATACTCCACCAATGTAACCAATTTCTACATAGTTTAAACTATCTGTGGAATGCCAAATAGTTATCCCGTTGCAGGTTGAACCGCTGTCTATTATCCAATACATCAAAACTTCTTTATGGATAGGGATCAAATAGAAATTAGAGAGGCTTATGTGTTGAGCTTTCGCGGAAACGAAATTTCCTAAAAGAGTTATAATTAATATTGTTCTCACAGTTTGTTTCACCATTTATTAGTTTGTTTGTTTACTTTCCACGATGAATAAAGGGATACACCAAAAGGCACACAATATGTAAGTAACACTTTCAATATCAATTTAAAAGTCCAATCATCATTAAATAGTGCATCATAACTATTGATTGTATTTAGTACCGTACCAATAAGTAATGATATTTTTAGGGCTGTAAAATAGTTTTCCTTTCGCATACTTCCATTAAATCAATAAACTCATTGATAATTGTTTGCCCTTTGTCTCTTGCATACCAAAGGTGTAATTGCTTCTCGAAATCTTCCCATGAGATTTTACCCTTGTTGTTTTTCCAGTCCAACATAATTTCCTGTGCAGGTTTTGGTCTTGGTCCCCATGTGCATAAAAGTTCTCCGGTTTTATTGCAAAGAATCAATAATTTAGGAATAGCCTTTGCTCCATTTGAGAGATGCTTTTCAATCAATTCAGGGTATGTGTCTCTTGAAACAATCTTAAGCACAGCCTTACCCTTCATACTTTCCGCAATTTTGTTGATCACTGGAATTATTTGAGCGCAATCACCGCACCATGCATCTCCAATTAATAGCCAATTACAACTTTGATTACTTCTATTAAGTTTTTGTATTATTTCCGGAACTAATTGTATCGTTTTATCAATTCTGTTCATTCTTTGAATGTTCAACATGGTAAACTCAAGCAATTTCTCGCTTTGATTGTTTCCGGTAGTTTTACCACCCGCTACCAAATTGTTTGCCAGCTCCCTGTATTCTGAATATGAGAGAGCCGATTTGAAAATTTTGTTTAAACCCATACTACTTTACTTTTGCTACAACTTGTTCGCCCATTTCTAAAAATTCTTTTGATTTTCGAAAACCCGTCGCTTTCCCGATTAATTTTCCATCAGGTTGAAAATAAATGAGAGTTGGATAAGCTTCCACACTGTATTTGTCTGCCAGGGTTGGCCCTTCTCCTTTTTCCATATCCATTGCTACACATATAAAGTGTTTGTTATAAAAATCTCCAACAAGCTTATCGGTAAAAGTTTTGTGCTTCATCATTTTACATGGACCACACCAACTGGCGTATGCATCCAGAAAAATATATTTATTCTCTTTCTTGGCTTTCTCTAGTGCCTGTTGCCATGTTCCGGTAAAGAATTCAATTCCTTCTTCAGCTTTAATTTCTTTGTTTCGATAATTAAACCCATAAACGGATACTAAAGCAACGAGGCAAAATGATGCGATTACAAAAGTTTTCATATATTCTTTGATATTAGTTTAAACGTTAATGTGTTGTTGTTTTGAATGATATTTACTTCAGCGCAATGGCTCAAATAAGTATACTCATATTCCTCATTGAAATTTATTGATTGACCTGAAACCTGATTAAATAATCCCCGGCATTCCAATTTACCCTCAGGGCTGAATCTTGAAATAATATAGCCCTTATCCTGTTTCTCAATATTAAACCATGAGCCGCAGCCTTCACCACTAAGCCATTTTATTGTTGTTGGTAAGTGATTTGGTTTATTGGGGCTCGGAACAATTTTATGATATATTACTGCTTGTTTCATGTGTAGATAATTATGTTTTAATAATCACAGGGTATAGCCATGTTATTATCATTTCTTATTTGTCTTGCCGGGAACATAGCTATTTCATTTGATAAAGGAATTGTACTAAGTGTTGGTTTTAATACGGGAGAGTTGCAAGTGACCCCAATTACAGCATAATTTGAAAGTGCCTTCACGTTTCCTATTGGTGTTGGGCTCAGTGTTTTGGGATAAGCTAAAATTAATTTGTAATACCATTTTGGAGAGCCGCTTACAATTATTGTGTTTACAAACCTCGAACAGTTAGTGCCGTGTGGCAAAAATGGTCCGTACGGAATTGGTGAGGACAATTGCATTTGATTTGTCTTTCTGAAGGTTTTATTAAAATCAACCTCACAATAGGAAGCATGCAGGTTTCCGTTACCGTGGCAGGACTCGTTGTTATGTAACTCCCATAGTATTTCGTTGTAATTCATTAAGCCGCCTTGTTCATTGAATGCAGCTCGCGTTTTCATTTCAAGATCATGATCAGTGAATGAACTTCTTACTCTTCCATGTTGATATGGAGAATGATATCTGCCGAAGTCAAAATAATGGCATGCACCTGTAGATTTTTCAATTAATACAACCGCAGCATGACCAACTTTGTAATAATTTGATTTGTTTATACCAAGCCATTTTAATGGACTATCGTACCATGCTCCGGCCTGCTTACATAATGTTTCAGGCCAGGCTAATGCTATTGCAATTCCACTATACATGAATGATTTCCTCTTTGGTTAATTTTAAAATGTGTGATTTTCCGTTAATGATATCGAAATAATTAAAAACCGATTCGCCACTAGAAAAATGCACTTGTGAAATGCTTAATGTCATTAAATCTCCCTCTCCTTTCATAATTATATCTTCTGACTTTCCTAATCCATGCTTCTTGTTGTGAAAATCAAGAATCATTGAGTCTTCAAAATCACTATGCTTTTCTAACCATTGGTTAAAGAGCAAGTTTCTTTTCTGTTGAATGGATGGATTGTACAAAGTTGCGGATGACCATATATGAGAAGTGGAAGCGTTTAATTTCTTAATGTACTTTTTCTGGCCATCCCATCTGAATTCATAAAAACAATTCAACTTTCCGGAGCTATAATCAAGCGTTAATAGTGTGAATGGCTCAACATTATTAAGTACAACTCTGTCAGCAAATTCGTTAGTATTCGAAAAATTAAAACTCTCCAAAAGAATTAACCCTCGGCTTTTTGAATAATTTTCTTGCTTAGTATGGTTTCCAAATGCGCCATTCAACAAACATGCAGTTTTTCCTTTTAACGACGAAGCAATCCATGTTCCGCCTGCCAACACATCCTTTGGATATACAAGCTCGAAAATACCCTTATTGTAAATTGCAGGCGGTATAGTTTCACGGCTTGCCTTTTCGTCTCTGCTTGAGGTGAAATAAAAACCGTTTGGTGTTGGTATATAAGTTACTGTGCACATGTTTTAATATGTCTGATTGTTGAAGGGGCATAACCAAATGTACTTTTAACTAATGTGGTTAATTGCATTTCTGTTATTGCTACTTTTATTAATGCCTGGTGATGGATACTGTGTTCCAGGTTGTAAGCAAGTTCCCTGTAAAAAGAGGATTGAATTAGAGAAGGCTCCTGACCTTGAACAGTTGAATAATCGGCAATAAATGTTACGGGAAAATCAACCTTTATATCAAGTAACGCATTAATAATCTCTTCAATAGTTTTTGATGCAAAATAAACATCCGTCTCCAATTTCAAATCTCTTTGACGTGCATCATAGTTTACCTCCTTAGTCTGCTCACCTTTAAACAAACATTGGTAAAACTCTAAAATGTGCCGAACGTGCTGACCAATGGAGGCATTAGTTAATATTTCAAGTTGGCGATTGTATTGTTCTTGAGTCAAACCTTTTAAAAGGTCGTTTATTTCTACAAGATTGTTGATGATGTGTCTGGTCATATTTTGAATTTTAATAGGTTATGGCTTAATAATTTCTTTTATTTCTGCTGATGTTATTGGATCAAATGCGTTTACCTCTACATGTTTTATATTTGGAACTAAAAATGTCCCGCCATTTATGTTTACCAAGATGTTTTTTAATATGGTCAGCTTATTGTTTATATAGCCGTATACACGATATTTATTATCAGTTTCTGATTTAATAAGGTAAAACTGCCTTTTGTGATAAGATACAAACTCGAATAAAAAAGTTTTTTTTTCTCCGTCAATGAGTTTGGAATGAACACCATATGCGTAATTTTTTTGCAAATAACTCAACGGATCAATTTTACCATTTTGCGCGTATTTGATCCAGTAAGCTTTAATAGGTTCTTTTTCGTTAAGTTCTCCTTCCGAATTTTGGTTTAAGGTATATACAATAGTATTGGCATTGGTGGTTCTTTGAATATAGAAAAGCAAATTTTTTACACCATCCGGGTTGGGGTATTGCTTTGTTTCAGAATCCCCTATCTTATTGTTAAAAGAAACTGTTAATGCTAAGATTCCTAAAAGAATAAATATGTTTTTCATCTCCATGAGTTTTAAGAAAATTGATAATTACTTTAATCTAATGAGGTAGTAGGAGAGAACAAGAGTTCCTTACACAGAAATTGAAAAATTCTTTAAGCAAATCGTAACTAATTGAATAGTAGTCTTATGAAATTAGGATAAGAGTTTAAATCTTAATGAACTTCGATATTTTTTATTTGGCTTTCCAATTCGGAAATGATGTCCTTTGCTACTTCTTTTTTTGATTTCAAAGGGAAGGATTTTACAGCATGATCTCTGAAAAGAATACTGATTTTGTTAGTATCAAATCCGAAACCTTCCCCATTTTCGTTGGTAGTATTTAATACAATAAAATCGAATTTCTTTTTATTCATTTTCCCTTTACCGTACTCGATTATATTGTCAGTTTCTAAGGCAAACCCAATGGATAGTTGGTGAGGGTCTTTAACCTTTCCGAATTCAAATGCGATATCAGGGTTCTTTGTTAACTCAACAACCATTGTATCATCATTCTTTTTGATTTTGGACAACTCCCTATTCAATGGTCTGTAATCTGCAACTGCTGCAGTAAAAATAGCAATGTCAACACTACCGAAGTAGTGTCGACATGCCTTTAACATTTCCAATGCTGTTGTTACATGTACAACTTTAGTGTCGGGTAAATTGCACCTTATGTTTGTTGGGCCTGTAATAAGAATTACTTCAGCTCCTTTGGAATACAACTCTTCGGCTATGGCATATCCCATTTTACCTGATGATGCGTTTGAAATAAATCTAACGGGATCAATAAATTCCTTGGTAGGACCTGCCGTAATTAATATTCGTTTTCCCTTCAACATATTAATATTCAATTTTCATTGTTATATCAATTGTTTTGGCGATGTTTTTAGAAGGCTTTCCTTTTTCAAAAGCTATTTTATAATCAGCTAATACAATTTTTAATTTGGTATTAACTGTAACCTGGCCTCCTTTAACAGTGATTGTTCCCTTTTCATTTACCGGATTGGTGGTTTCTTTGATTGTCATTTCTCCTGATACAGTTGCATTATATACACCGTCCTTAGAGAAATTTATGTCTTTTAAATTTGTTATTTTTCCTTTAAATTTTGCTTTCGGAAATGCTTTAGTGTCGAGAAATTTTTCGCTATTAAAATGCTTTTGCATTAGGGCTTTCTTGAATTCGAAACTTTGCATAGGCACAGAAACAACAACATCTCCGGACTCTTTACTTAATGTTGCTGTCGCCGCATAATTTACAGCACTTATATCTTCTGCATCGGTGTGCGAAAAAATATCAATTTGACTTTTTTTACTGATTAGTTTTTCATCCGTTTGTTTAAAACTGAGTAGAGAAACTGACACTACTACTAATGCAACAATTGCTTTTAACTTTTTCATATGTAGATTTTATTGTTTTTAAGTTGCCATATGCCCGCCTGACCTCGGGCAGGAAATACACCATGTGATCTTCATTTGCTCCCGATAGCTATCGGGATGCGCGCAAAGGTGCATGGCTATTTCATAATTGGCTTTTTGATTTATTTACTATTTAATTGAACTATTCTTTTACAACATCACATTTTTCGAGTAATACATTTTCATACAACTCCAGGTCCTCATCATATTTAGCTCCTGACCGAATTATGCCTTTTATTGAAATTTGCTGCCCGGTTTGTAGTGCCTCTGCGTTCTTATTAGTCTCAGCCATAAACACACACTTAACACCTGCTTTGTCGTTGGCTTCCTGTAATAGAACGGTTACCTGATTATTCATGTCAATATCTTTTGATTTTACAGTGCCTTTTATGACAAATATTTTTGAATCTCCCTCGTCACTTAAATATTTGTTATTGGCGGTCTTTTCATCTTTAAGATATTCGTTAACTATACTTGTGGTGCTGACAGAAAAATCTGCTTTCTGAGCCTGAACATCAATGTGTGGCATATTCCATAAATAAAATGCAATTGACCCGCCAATAATTGCTCCAACCAAAAGTGTAAGCAAAACAATTTTTCTGATTTTCTTTTTTTTATCCGTTAACATAAATAATTTGAATTGGTTTGTTTAAGAAAGGAGTATCATGAGGTAATTGTTATAATTAGCCTCATGATAAAGGATGGGTGCAGTTATGCCTTTTTCAAAGATTCATCTATTGCAGCCTTTATTTCTTCTGAAGTTTTGGCTACACTAATGGTGGTGATCACCTTTTTCGTTTTCGCATCGATAAGGGTGATAATTCCGGTAGAGGTGCTGCTTTCTGCTATTTTTGCTACACCAGTCTCTTCAATAGCCTGTTTACAGGTCTTTTTGGAAGTATCATCTGTTAGATCATTCGCAACCACTTTTAATTCTCCTGTTTTATATGTGGAGAAAACTTCTTTGCCCATTCTTTCACCGTTGGCTTTGCAGGTTGGGCACCAATTAGCCTTGGTAACAAGTGCAATTACTTTTGTTTTGTCTTGCGCAAATGCACTTGCTCCGATGAATAGAGCAAGGATTGTGATAAACGTTTTTAGATTTTTCATTTTTTGATGTTTTTAAAGATTTATACTTGTTAGTAGTAGACCTTTTAAAAACCTTACACAAAAATGAATTATTTTTTCAGTTTCTCTTCTATCTCCTTCTGAATACGGATTTTAGAAGTATCCGCTAATTTGAAATCTGAAGGATTTGAGAAAGACTGATGATTAGATTTAAGAGCATTCTCTATGATAAGGCTTTGCTTTTGATATCCTGCGCATTTATCACATATTTTTAAATGAATATTTAATTGCAGTTTGTCCATAAACGACAATGGTTTATCATGGCTCTTCTCTATTAACAGAGTAGCCTTTTGGCATGATAAAACAATTAAATTCATCAACTTTTTCATGTGTTTTTTTCTTTTAATTTTTTGTCACATGGAGTTACCATTTCATTTTGTTACGCTTTAAACCAGTTTTTTTCGAGACAAGCCCTTAACTGTAATTTGGCCCGGTGAATAATGACCCAATAGTTAGTCGGTGTAATATTTAATTCCTTACAAACTTTTTCTGTTTCTTCTTCTTCAACCAATTTTAAAAGGATCAGTTGCTTCTGATTATCAGGAAGTTTGTCGATACAAAGATTTAATGCATTAGCCAGTTCTTTATTCTCAATACTGGTTAAATGCTCTACACCCCACTTGTTCGGGGCAGTATTTTTTTCCCAGTCCCCATCTTCGGTAAAGTAATTATCGATATAAGAACTTTCATCAAACGAAAAACTTTGATTACTTATTTCATACTTTGTAGAAGCCTTCCGGTAATGATCAGCTATTTTGAATTTTAAAATAGCGAATAACCATGTGCGTTCACTACTTTGTCCTTTAAAATTCTTCATTGCTTTTAATGCAGCAAGAAAAGTTTCCTGTACCAAATCCTCTGCCAACTCTGTCTTCCCTGTTTTACTCATTGCGTAGCCAAACAACTGATCAGCGTATGTTGATGTCCAGTTATGAGGGTTGAGTATGTTCGATCTATTTGGCAATTAGGAACAAATTTAGCGTTATTCTTTAATTTTATTAATTCTTGCATAAACAATAAAACCCCAGATTTCTCTGAGGTTTTAGGTTTTGTACCCAGGAGGAGATTCGAACTCCCACACCTTACGGCATACGCACCTCAAGCGTACTTGTATACCATTCCAACACCTGGGCATCTTAGATCCTGATAAACAACATTTCGTCAGGGAAACCAAGTTTGTTGTATACTTCTCAAAAACAATTGAGACAAACACTTAAGTAATTTGTACACAAAGATGCAAATTTTTTTGGGCATCAAGTGCTGAATTTAGAAATTAATTTTTTAGTTATTTCCGGATAAGATCTTAAATTTTGAATGTATTTTTTTGACCTCATTGATTTAATGTGGTTTTCGATCTTCCTTGCAGTGCAATATTCAAGATCATTAATCGTAAAATATAATTCCCAATCATCAGCCTTGGAAGTATATGAATTAGTAAATACCTTGTTTAAATGATCGGATAATCGCTGTTCTATTTTGTCACAACTCCCGGTATAAAATCTGTTTAGTTTTTGGGAAAATATAATATAAACATGTGCCATTGTATTTGAAAGAAAAAGTGTACTTGTATACCTCCCGATAGCTATCGGGACCAACACCTGGGCATCTTAGATCCTGATAAACAACATTTCGTCAGGGAAACCAAGTTTGTTGTATACTTCTCAAAAACAATTGAGACAAATATTTAAGCATCAAATAAAGGTACATTTTGGGAGAGATAATTTTTACTGTTTCAAGCTCTCCAGCTTCATCAATCCTTGCGAAATAATAGATTTTGCTTTTAGTTTTACACGGTTGGTAAGTGATTTACTTTTTGCCAGCGCTACTTCATTATGGACCCATCTTACAGCATATTCATAAAACTTTTTACTATGTGTACGCTTAAAATCTACTTCTCTGTCGGTATCTGTTTCCCAATCAGTGATGGAAGTGATGTCATTTTTTATTTCTTCATACAAAGGCGTGCCTTTGATTGGATAAGCAACCGTGATGGTATAAAAACTCGGTTCGGAGATCTTTAAATGGTTAATTGTTTCTTTTATGTCAGCAGTAGTTTCTCCGGGATAGCCCAACATGATAAAGGTTCCGGCTTCTATTCCAGCTTCCTTACTTTTAATAATCATTTCCCGAACCTGTTTCACTTCAACCCTGCGATCCATGGCATCAATGATTTTTTGTGAGCCACTTTCAGCTCCGATCCAGATTCGGAAACAACCACTTTGTTTGAGCATCGAAATTACTTCATCACTCATGCGATCGGCACGTGTAATAATTTCATAAGGGATAGTTGCATTGTTCTTAACCAGTAAGTCGGAAAATTCTTTTAGCCATTTGTGGCTGATAGTAAAAACATCATCTACAAACCAAATTCTGTCAGGATTGTATGTTTCTTTTATGAATTGAATCTCTTGTACAACTAATTCCGGGCTTCTTCTTCTGTAGGTCCCTCCATATACTGCTCTGCTACACCATTTACATGTATAAGGGCAACCCCGCATGGTACTTACTGAGATCATGCTATAGCCATGTCTGCTTTTCCAGGCATTTAAGTATTTGCCCAGATCTATTTTCTTTCGATTGGGTGCTGGCAGTACATTGATGTCTTTCAGTAATTTTCTTTCTTCGTTTTTGATTAAAACTCTACCTTTCAAGAACTGTGTTCCTTCAATATGTTCCGGAATAGCATCAGAGGTTTCAAAATGAGAATATATTTCAAGAATAGTTTGTTCCCCTTCACCCACACAAATAAGATCTGCACCATAATTCAAGAGATCTTCCGCATGATGAGTTACTTCCGGCCCGCCCAGAATTAGTTTAATGTGTTTTAAATGCTCAGTAGTTTTTATCCATTTGATTAGCTTCAACACATTGATACGTGTCATCAGGTTTAGATAAGCCGCTATACAATCAGGTTGGTATGATTCTATTTTTTCTTTCAGATCGTTAAATGAATGAAATGTAGAATCAAATACGTCATGCTCTTTTTGGTTCTGCTCCAGATAGGCTGATATATATAGTATTCCAAGAGGCACATAAGGTTTCATGATCTCTTGTTCTTTAAGATCATCCTTTATGAAATAGCCATGTGTCAATAGGAATTTCATGATGCGTTAACGGTTTTCTTTTGTAAAATAATCAGGTAATGGTCAGCCCTGTTGGCTAAAAAAGAAAAGGGACTTAATTTTTCGAAGCCATACAGCATGTTCAGTAAGGATGATTTATTTTTGAAATATCGGTTAAAATAAGAAGGAGGGACAAACAAACCAATGGGCTTACAGGTGAGCAAATTAAAACATTCTTTTCCGGAATTATAGAACTCTTCCGGAGTATAATAATGTGTGAGGAATTTTTGGCCATCGATGATGGTCTCAGTCCCTGTTTTACTATAACGTCTATTTAATCGTGGATCTTTTTTTCTTTTAAAATACATTCTCTCCCAACCGCATTTTCTTCCCATGATCACAGCAGCTAAAATGCCATTGGCGTTTAACAGAGATAAACTATCAAATAGGAATTGTTGTATTTCTTTAGAATCAAGACAGTTCAAGCCTCCGAAGTTTGAAAAAATGAGGTCAAATTTTTTATCGTTTAATGTTGAACTTATTTTTCGACTGTCACATTCTAAAAAATCCACACCGGAAATCCCTTTGCTTTTGCACACTTCGATCATTCCACCGGAAATGTCACTTGCTGTAACCAAAATGCCTTTACTTGCAAGCCATTTGGCATCTTCACCGGTACCACAATTTATTTCTAATGCTTTTTTTATTCCAATCAATTTTTTGTTTAGAAAATAATGTACACGAGCCCGTTGCATTTTCCCAATCGGAGAAAAAGTAAAGTCTTCATCGTAAACTCTGGAATACGTATCAAAAGAATTTTGCTGCATCGGATTCCAATTGCTTTAGTTTATTCTTTTGTTTGGTAGCGGCAAAAATGTAGTAGGGTAGTGCCAACATCCGTTTTAAACTTTTTTCTGCGTTCAATTTTTTTGAAAACAGGTTACTGAAAATTTGTTTCGATTGTTTGCTTCTGTATTTGTAATGAACGTAGCGGTGCAGTTGTTTGTAAAAATCCTTGTTGTAATTATTTGCAAACATAAGATCCAGATCATCACTATCGCTCCAGTTGGATTTAGTGGTTAATTCTGATTTTACCTTTTCATAAAACACTGTTCCGGGTAAGGGATAAGAAACAGAGATGCCAATATCTTCCGGCATGGTTTCCAATACCATTTGTACTGTTTTTTGAATGTCTTCCATGGTTTCTCCCGGATAACCGAATTGAAGGAACAAAGAAGGTTTTATGTTATGCTTTTTTAATAATGTGCAGGCTTCTTTTATCTCTTCTACTTTAATGCCTTTGTCCATTGCATCCAATATCTTCTGTGATCCGCTTTCTGCACCCATCCATACGTGCTCACAACCTGATTTTGCCAGGTATTCAATGGAAGATGATTCCAATAAAAGATCGGCACGTGATTGAATTTTGTATTTGATTCTGATGTTTTTTTGTTTAATCAGTTCAGAAAATTCCTTTAGCCAATTTGGTTTTAATCCAAATATATCATCAGCAAACCAAATATGAGTATACCCGAATTGAGCCTGTGTTTCTTCTATCAATTCAATAATGTATTTTGCAGAATGCGCATTGTATCTGTTTCCGTATATTGGTTTGGCGCACCAGTTACATTTGTAAGGGCAGCCACGTGTTGTAACGAGATTGAATGAAAAATATCCGTGTTTTTCTATCCAGGTGTTTTTGTATGGTTCAATGTTTAAAAGGTCCCATGCAGGTTTTGGGAGTTCGTCTAGTTCTTTTAAAACAGCTCTTGAACCAGTTTGAACTACTTCATTGTTTTTTAAAAGGTAAACTCCTTTTATTGAAGAAGTATCTTTTTCACTTTTAATACCGTTTAGTATTTCTAATAGGGTTTGCTCCGCTTCTCCAATAATGATATAATCCGCTCCTTTGGATAAATATTCTTTTGCGTGATCGGTAGCATCGGAACCGGATACAATTACTTTGCAATTATATTTTTTTGCTAAAGTTTGCATTTTCCAGGCTGCTTCACGCATATTGGTTAAGCACATTTTAGTGAGGTAGTTAAACCCGTCATCATAAATAACCAGTACGTCGGGCTTAAAAGAGACAAGTTTGTTTTCTATATCTTTTGGGTTTGAACAAAATTGTACATCAAAAAGATCTACCTGATAATTGTGGGTTCTTATAAAAGACGCAGCATATAACGTTGCTAATGGTGGAAAAGGAGTTTTAGTTTGTTCCTGTTTAGGGTCAAAGTGCAAAAAATAAGAATGCGTGAACAATATTTTCATCAATTATGCTGCCTCCACTGATTTTATCCCGATACCCCCGCCTGAATGAAACAGTTGGGCAGGTATCGGGGCCAAATTTTGTAACGTTTCTTTTAATTTACTTTCCTGCCCCCGAAGTACTTTTTGTTGGTAGCCGCGTGGATGGTGTTTGGAAACATTTTTACGTGTTCTCATATTCAGATCGAAATCCTCTGAAGTAAAATGAGGGAATTTTTTCTTCCAACGTTTTAAGGTGAGTTTAAAAAAGTAGTTATCTAATTTTTCTCCCACAGCCCCTTTCAAACAAACTTCCGCAAAGCGTTTTATTGGGTTTCTGTTTTCTGTAATACAATTTTCATCATTAGCTCTCTGGAAATTCGGGGTGTGATGCTTTGTCCAGGAATTTTGAGCCACCAGCTCATTTATAAGGTTTTTGTTGCACACTGCTTTTAAATGGTTAATCTCCGTGGCAGTGAAAATACTTTTGTCAGGAATTTCCAAATGATCCACATCTACAAAATAATTGGTGCAAAAGTATTTACGGGAATTGAGTAAGAATATTTTTTTGAAAGCAATCAGCATTGTTCTGCAAACCCACAAACGTTGTTTTTCAGTAATAATAAAATAATCTACATCTCCATCCTTATCCATTACACCTTTTGAAAGAGAGCCTGAAATACAAACAGCTTTTACAAAAGGGAAACGAGAAATGAGTTTGGTATACCGTTGAGATTTGACAAGTTCTTCCTTGGCCCGGATTTCTTTTTGGAATCGATTTTCAATAATAGAATTCGAATGTTCGTTTAAAAAATAAAACCCCCTGTCTGTTTTAATAGCATCAATTAATACTAAATAACCAAGCGCTTCTTCCAGGTCTTTGTTTGTGGTTTTTACAGGACAGTTACGAAGAATTTCATTTAAAGTTAAGGGATGCTGGAACACATTGAAATAACAGAGCACACTAAGAGCTGCCTGCTGCAAGGATGTTATCTGAATGTTTGTTTGTTTCAAGGCTATTATTTACAAGCGTTAATTTAAAGATATAATTCCATTCCCACCATATTTTTTTACTAACCGCTATTTTAATTGAGTATCCGAATACTTTAGCAATGGATTTGATTTTTTCAATATCTGAACTCTCTGTTAACAGCATAAAAATCTTAGTGTTCTCATCACTATACTCAGGGAGTTGATAAAACAATTTTTTAAAAAACTGACCTTCTTTTCCACAATACCTGCCTGATTCTCTGTCGGTTCGTGCATCCTTAAAAATGTAAGGTGGGTTTATTACAATAAAGTCGAATGTTTGTTCAGGAATCCTGTCAAATAAATCGCTTCTATAAATCTTAAAATATTCCGGACCGGAGAGCAAATGTTCATTCGATAAATAATTGGCTTTTGTGTTTCTAAATGCAGCTTTACTAATGTCAAAACAGGTTACATCCGCAAATTGTCGGGCCGCCCAAATGCTTATGATGCCTGAGCCAACTCCCGGTTCGCAAAATGTTTTACCGGCAAGATCGAACTGTTTAAGGTGATTTAATAAATACTTTGTTCCTGAGTAATATTTGGGATGAAAAACCCCGGGGTGAATTTGTACAATAATATCTTCGAATTTATAGAACGCGAAATAGCGTAACCTTAATTTTAAGATTGGTTTGAAAAGCAAATAGGTTATTTTTTTTAACCAGGTTCGCATCATTCAAATTTTTAAGATTCATATATAGGATTAAACGAAAATTGGGGTATTTAGTTACTAAGTTGTGGTATTTCTTATCGTAAATTAATGGTGAAACTCTTATTTTTACTCTTTTTGAATTAACATGGAAGCACAGAAAGAAGCATTTGCCCGTTTATTGAAGATAATGGATGAGTTGCGCACGCAATGTCCTTGGGATATGAAACAAACAATGGACAGCTTACGTTACCTCACTATTGAGGAAATGTATGAATTAAGTGATGCAATTATTGAAAAGGATATGCCGGAGATAAAAAAGGAACTGGGAGATATTTTACTTCATATTGTATTTTATTCGAAAATAGCGAGTGAGACAAATTCTTTTACAATTACCGACGTAATCAATAGCCTTTGTGATAAAATGGTTGAAAGACACCCTCATATTTATGGTGACGTGAAAGTTGAAAATGAAGAAGAGGTAAAACGTAATTGGGAACAGATAAAATTAAAGAGTGGAAACAAATCGGTTTTGGGAGGTGTTCCAAAAGGGTTGCCAGCATTGGTGAAATCCATGCGTATTCAGGAAAAGGCAAGAGGAGTTGGTTTCGATTGGGAACACAAAGAGCAAGTGTGGGAAAAAGTGAATGAAGAACTGCAGGAATTTAAATACGAGGTAGAAACGAACCCTGACAATGCTGATAAATTGGAAGATGAATTTGGTGATGTGATGTTTGCACTGATTAATTATGCACGTTTTAATAAGATCAATCCTGAAGATGCACTCGAACGTACCAATAGGAAATTTATCAAGCGTTTTCAATACATGGAACGAAAGATAACTGAACAAGGAAAACAATTAAGTGATTGTAAACTGGAAGAAATGGATAAGTACTGGAATGAGGCGAAGAAGTTATAAAAGTGACGCAACAATTACAAGGAAGACAATAAAAGCAATTATACCTAAAAATACATAACCAATTATGCTTAGTGTGTTCGCCAGTTGGTAAGAAGATTCATAACCGCGTTGATTTTTAAGTTTTTTCTTTGCATTATGTGCCATAATAAACCCGGCGACCATAACAGGAAAAAAGAAGCACCCACCTAGAACTAATCCGAGGCTTTGATTTGCCTTTCTTTTAGCGTCTTCTAATTCATAGTTTTTGCGACCATATCCCTGATTGTACTGATTTTGATTTGGAGTATAATTATCGTAAGGTGCATCCTTGGGATTTTTTAATTCATCCGTAAGCCCGTTGGCATAACAGATTTTTTTGATCTTTGGAGTTTCAATATAAAACTCCGCCTGATTTTCGCTGTCACATAAATAGTAATGGATCTTTTCTTTATTTACATCAGATACCTTTACGATCATTTTCACTCCGTTACTCATGAATAATGTATCGCAAACAGTTTCTTTTGTTGTTGCAAATTGAAGTGGATCTGTGTTTTTTAATTCAAGAATACTATCAGCGGTAAAAGAAGAAAAGGATATTTCGTTTTTTTGAATGGATTCAAAAGCGTCTTTTGTTTTAGGAATTTTTGCCTTAATAACAGATGGTTTGTTTGAGTAATAGCCCGACAGATATTTTCTCTTTTGAAGATTGCAGGAGGATAGCAATCCAATAAGTATAAGCGAAAATAGTAAATGCCTCATTTATAATAAACAATAGATAGTATAAATATAGTGTTTTAATAAAATGTATAGAAGGCACATCAATAAAAAATCCCTCCGTTTTTGGTGGAGGGATCCTGATTTATTTTTTCTTCTTTGCAGCCTTTTTAGCTGCTTTAGCTTTTTCTGTTGCGGCTTCTTTTGCCTGATCAGCTTTTAGTTTGATATTGTAACGGATACAATCCCAATATTCCTTTGTATAACTTACGAAGATTTCTTCACCCTTTGCTATGTCTCTTTTTGCAACAATAAAACAACGATTGGTTTTCTTTTCAATTGCATACTCAGCATTGTTTTTTAATCCTTTTATTTTTGAAAGGCCCTCAGCATCATTTGCAAATCGCGCAATGTGTTCAGGAGTATTAAAAGCATCTATACAATGTTTTTTGTTGATGAAGAATAAATACCCATCTTCATCTTTTGCTACACGTCTTTCGTATTCTTTCCAATCGATGATCTCTCCTAAATACTCGATTACTTTTTCTCCTTTTTTAATAGGATCTTTTGTGAATAGACCTTTTCCAGCATTAGGTAAGGTCGATTTTTTAACGGTTAATTCCATAAGGCTGCAAAAGTATAAAAATAAAGCACATAAGGATGGTATTTAAAAACAAAGCCTCGCATATTAGACCAAGAAGAAAATTGAGCAGGTAAAAACAAAAAAGGACGGCCTTAATTTTCAACCACAAAGTACACTAAGTAAATACACACAAAGAGACACAAAGTTTTATTTTTTGTATGCTTTAAGCTAACCTTTGCGAAGGTCGTAGTTACAACAAGCAGATTCTTAAAGTAATTCTGTTTTCAATATGTTTTAAAGCAGGTCTGCAAGGTCTAATTTTATTAACTTAATTTTTAAGCACTAAGTAAATACACACAAAGAGACACAAAGATTTATTCTTTGAGCTCTTTGTATCAAACTTTGTGTCCCGATAGCTATCGGGATTTGTGGTTAATTATCGATGTTCTAAGGAAGCCTCCCGGTTATTTTTTTGCTTCGCAATAGTGTTTGTAAAACAATGGAATGGTTTCAATTCCTTTATAGTAGTTAAACAAACCATAATGTTCGTTAGGAGAATGCAATGCATCTGAATCCAAACCGAATCCGAATAAGATACTATCTAATCCTAATTCTTTTTTAAATAAAGCTACAATTGGAATACTTCCACCGCCTCTTGTTGGTACCGGAGTTTTACCGTAAGTTTCTTCCATTGCTTTTGCAGCTGCTTTGTAACCGGCTGATTCAATTGAAACTACAACGGGTTCTCCGCCGTGATGAGTGCTTACTTTTACTGTAACAGATGCAGGCGCAATACTTTCAAAATGTTTTTTAAAGATTTCACCAATCTCATGCGAACTCTGGTCAGGAACCAAGCGCATAGAAATTTTAGCAAAGGCTTTTGAAGGTAAAACTGTTTTAGCTCCTTCTCCGGTGTATCCACCCCAAATTCCATTTACATCAAGTGTAGGGCGAATACCTGTTCTTTCAATAGTAGAATATCCTTTTTCACCTCTAATATCATTTATAGCGAGATCCTTTTTGTATTCATCTAAATTAAAAGGAGCTTTTGCCATTTCTTCACGTTCTTTTGTGCTTAGTTCCACAACTTTGTCGTAGAAAGCCGGAATTGTAATATGGTTGTTCTCGTCATGACAAGAAGCTATCATTTTACAAAGCACATTAATAGGATTTGCAACAGCACCACCATAAACACCACTGTGTAAATCTCTGTTTGCACCGGTTACTTCAACCTCCATATAAGCTAAACCACGTAAACCCGTATCAATAGAAGGGGTGTCGTTTGCAATGATGGATGTATCTGAAATTAATATTACATCACCTTTTAAACGCTTTTTGTTTTCAATAATCCATGGACCAAGGCTTGGAGAACCAACTTCTTCTTCACCTTCAATCATAAACTTAACATTGCATGGAAGCGTATTGGTTTTCATCATTAACTCAAATGCTTTTACATGCATATACATTTGACCTTTGTCGTCGCATGATCCACGGGCAAAAATAGCACCATCAGGATGTATAGCTGTTTTTTTGATTACTGGTTCAAATGGTGGGGAATCCCACAAGTTCAATGGATCAGCAGGTTGAACATCATAATGTCCGTAAACCACTACAGTTGGCAATTTAGGGTCTATCATTTTTTCTGCGTAAACAACAGGGAAACCTTTGGTAGGGCAAACTTCTACTTTGTCGGCCCCTGCTTCCGTTAAACGTTGCTTTACTGCTTCAGCAGTTCTTAGTACATCATCTTTGTATTTCCCGTCTGCACTTATTGATGGGATTTTCAACAGATCTAACAATTCATTCAGGAATCTATCCTTATTGGTCGCGATATAATCGTTTACTTGTTTCTTTTCCATAATGTTTAAAATTTCCATAATGTTAAAATATGAACTGTAAGATTACACATTTTTGGGATTCGATTTTCACTTGTAAATAAAAAAATTGTAATAATTAAAATCAAATAATTACATTCGTAACTTGGTGAGGTGTAGCGGCTAACAACTATTAACGTGTGAATCAAAATAACAGAGTATGAAGAAAACATTTATCTTTTTATTTTCTTTATGTGTAATTGGGAATTCAACTGTTTTCGGGCAGTTAATAACCAATGGAACACTAACAGCAACCCAGTATGTTCAAAACGTTTTGTTGGGAGCTGGAGTAACGGCTTCTAATATTTCATTTACAGGCAACGCACAGGCAATTTCTAGTTTTTCCTTCACCCCCCCCGGGAACCTGGGATTTGGAAATGGTTTACTAATGAGTACAGGCTCAGCTGCTACAGGAGTTGATGGTCCACAAGGGCCTAACACAGGCGGTAGTATATCAACATCACATGGACTGCCGGGTGATGCGGATTTAGCCGCAATAGCAAGCGAGCCTTTAAGTAATTTATATGACGCTGTTGTTTTGGAATTTGATTTTATTCCTCAATCAGATAGTGTTAAGTTTAATTATATTTTTTCTTCTGAAGAGTATAATCAGTTTGTGGGAACTTCTTACAATGATATTTTCGCTTTTATTTTGTCGGGAGTTACAACACCTCTTACGTCTACAAATATTGCCTTAGTTCCAGGAACTAGTCTTCCTGTTGCGATTGGAAATATTAATAATGGTGGTGCTACTCCATCAACTGGTCCTTGTCAAAATTGTGCTTTTTTCAGAGATAATACAAATAGTTCAGTAGATGTAGCTTACAATGGATTGACAACTGTATTAACAGCTAAACATGCTGTAATATGCGGAGAAACCTACCATATAAAACTTGTAATTGCTGATGTAGGTGATGGAACACTTGATTCAGGGGTTTTTTTAGAAGCGGGTAGTTTTTCTAGCTCAGCGCCATTTCAGATTTCGTCTGCAGGAACAAGCATGGGACCTGTAGGTGATGCTACCACCATTTATGAAGATTGTGGTTTTCTTGCTTTGAATTTCACACGTCCAACAAGTACTGCAGGGGTTGAGGACACATTGGTTTTAACTATTTCGGGAAATGCAATACCGGGATCAGATTACACAGGTTTAAATGATTCTATTTTGTTTCCTGCAGGTGAAGATACTGTTACCATGCAGATTTACGCTTTGCCCGATGGATTTGGGGACGCAGGTGATTCCATATACATATATTATACTTATACCAACCCTTGTAATATTGTTGATACTGTAGAGATCACATTGATGATTCAGGAAAACTCCACACCAATGTCTATGGTGTTTCCAAATGATACAACCGTTTGTCAGGGACAGGCAGCTCATTTGGAGCCTGTAGTGAGCGGTGGTGCCGAACCTTATACCTACTTATGGCAAAATCAGGCTATGAGTACTGTTTCAACAAACAACGTATATAATGCCCCTTCAACCGTTCAGCAATATGTATATACGGTAAGGGATGCGTGCCTCCATTATTTTTTAAGAGACACTGTTCAGGTGAATGTGAACCCTGTATTATATATTGTTGGAATACTTGATGTAATTGGTTCTTCAAATGACTCTACAATGACTGAAGGTTGTGGGAACGCCATCTTAACTTTTATTGAAAAAGGAACAGGAGCAGGAACGGGTAATAATAATTACAACGTTACTATAACGGGTTCGATAGAAAATGATGGGTCGGATCTTGGAGTAACAATTCCTACAACAATTAATTTTAATAATAATGATACGGTTATTTTTAATCTGTCAGCTATACCCGACCTTGTTTCGGAAGGAAATGAGAATATTACAATTACTATCACTTATAATGGTAATCCTTGTATACCTGTTACCGGTCAAGTGGTAAAGAGTTTAACCATTAAAGATCCTGTTGCATTAACAGTTGATCTCACGGATGATACAACTATTTGCAAAGGCCGTACTTTACCTCTTATGGCAGTAACAACTGGTGGTGGAGGAAACATAACTTATTCCTGGGCACATAATGTGAATATAACAACTTCAAGTGCTGTTGTTATACCAACATCTACCGATACATTTTATGTATCTGTTAATGAAAGTTGTAATAATACAACTGTAACCGATTCGATCATTGTTACCGTGTTGTATAACCCTCCGGTTGTAACCTCTTTAAGCATGGATACAATTTGTATAGGTGAAAATTATGAGTTCAATACAGTTGTTGTTCCGGGAACAGGTTCCGGGGTTGTTACCGGCGCATGGTTAGCGGGGTATTCGGGTGATCTGCAGTCTAACGGTTCTGCTAATGCATGGATTATTTATAATATCCAACAGAGCAGTACTTACATATATAGTGTTAAGGATGAGTGTTTGAAAGAAGATTGGGATACATTAAAAATAATCGCGAAGGATTGCGAACTTTATGTTCCTAATATTGTAACAAGTAATGGGGATAATATCAATGATGTTTTCTACATAAAAAATATTGATGAAAATCCGGAAACAGCCATTACTATAATGGACAGATGGGGTAAAAAAGTGTATACCAATACGAATTACACCAATACATGGAAGCCTAGTGATTTACACGATGGCGTTTATTTTTATATTGTAGAGCCAAAGAAAAGAGATAAACAATCGGGTTATCTGCATATTCTGAATAAGAAATAAGGATGCAAATTTATTTTTTGAAAGGCTGCTCTTTACGAGTGGCCTTTTTTCTTTTCCTTAATATAAGTAAGAATTACGGGAATGGTTGTAATTACAATGAGTCCAATTACTATCCATCCCAAATGATCTTTTATTCCGGGAAAACGCTGACCTAAAAAGTAACCAATGCTGCTGATAGAACTGATCCAGGCAAAAGCTCCAACAACATTATAGATCATAAATTTTTTAAAATCTATGTTTATTACTCCTGCAAGAATCGGTGCAAAGGTTCTGATGATGGGTAAAAATCTCCCTAAAATAATAGCTTTACCACCGTGTCTTTCATAAAAATTCTTGGTTGCAATTAAATGCCTTCTTTTAAAAAAGAAAGAGTCTCCCCGCTTAAAGAGTTTTTCTCCTACTTTTCTTCCAAACCAATAACCGGCAATGTTTCCAATAATAGCCGCTATTGACATGCAAAAGATCAATGTAAAAATTCCAACTCCCAAATAATCATTGTTGGTAGCACATATTAATCCGGATATAAAAACCAAACTATCGCCGGGAAGGAAAAAACCAATAAATAAACCCGTTTCTGCAAAGATGACAAATAAGAGTAATGGTAATCCTAACTGAACAATTGATTCAGGATTTAAAAGGTCTTTAAAAAATTGCCAGGCCGATTCCATTAAAGCGAAGATAATGTTTCTTTTAACACAGAGAACACAGAGTTACTGGAGGTACACAGAGTTTTAATGGAAAATAGTTGTTGCAAAAAACAAAGGTCTAAAACTCTGTGCAACTCGGAATCCTTAGTGCTCTCTGTGTTGAGAATTTAAAACAACATTCCTTCCTTCACAGGAGAAAAACTCATTTCATGTTTTAATAACCATTCTTTTCTCCACAAACCACCTGCATATCCAACAAGTTTATTATTGGATCCAATAACGCGATGGCAAGGAATCACAATGGCGATATTGTTTTTACCATTGGCAGAGCCTACAGCACGTATGGCTTTTACATCACCTATTTTTTTTGAAAGCTCCAGGTATGAAGTTGTTTCTCCAAACGGAATGTCAAGTAAGTTCTTCCAAACTCTTTGCTGAAAATCGGTTCCGGTTTGGGCAAATGGAAAATCAAATGTTTTACGTTTACCTTCGAAATACTCATTTAGTTGTTTCGCGCATTCAATATGAGAATCAATAACAAGTATTTTTTCATCAAAACGCTCTTCCAAAAAACTGACCTCAGAAATACCATTACTATTCCCTGAAATACGGATGGTTCCTAATACTGTGTTTATGAATGAGTTGTTGTCTTCCTTAATATGCATTGGTCAAATGTAAAGAATCTTTTAGCCAATTTTAAACCTTTGGCAAATTAATACGTCCAAAAAACTTAAATTTACCAATGCGTTTTTTAGTTTTTCTAATACTTTCGTTTTCTTTTGCTTTATCACTGAAATCGCAAACATTCTCTGTTACTGGTTCTGTAGTTGATAAAAAGGATACTACTTCACTGATAGGTGTCGCCGTTGGTTTGGTAAGTAAACAGGATAGTTCAGTTATCAAATGGGCAATTACAGATACATTAGGGAAATTTGAATTAAGCAAGGTTGAGATCGGAGAGTATATTTTTAAAGTTAACTATATAGGTTATAAACCTTATCAAAGGGAAATTTCAGTTGCTTCAAAAGATGTTCGTATGCGCATTAAGTTGGAACTGGATGCCAAACTTTTACAAAGTGTTGATATAAATGGAGTTCAAACACGCGTGACTCAAAAAGGCGATACCTCAGAAATTAATGCAAATGCTTATAAAGTAAATACGGATGCGAATGTGGAGGATCTGGTAAAAAAAATGCCAGGTATCACTGTTGAAAATGGTGTTGTAAAGGCTCAGGGCGAAGATGTAAAAAAAGTGCTTATTGACGGAAAAGAGTTTTTTGGAGATGATGCTGCATTGGCACTTAAAAATTTACCAGCGGAAATCGTCGATAAAATTCAGGTATTCGATAAACTCAGCGATCAGTCGCAGTTTACCGGTTTTAATGATGGAAACACCAGTAAAACTATTAATGTTGTTACCAAAAAGGGAATGAACAACGGTACTTTTGGAAAAGTATATGTTGGTTATGGCACCGATCAACGTTATCAGGCTGGTGGTAACCTTAATTATTTTAAAGGTGACAGAAAACTATCCATACTTGGATTAACGAACAATATAAATCAACAGAATTTTTCATCTCAGGATCTTTTAGGCGTTTCTCAATCGAGTAGCGGAGGTGGCCGCAGAGGCGGTGGTATGGGAAAAGCTCCTGATCCAACCAGTAATTTCATGTCGGGTCAGCAAGGTGGAATAAGTGCAACCAATGCATTTGGAATTAACTATTCTGACGTGTGGGCTAAGAAAGTAAAAATATCCGGGAGTTATTTTTTTAATAATACCAATAATGAGAATGAAAGTATAATTAACCGGATCTTTTTTCTTAGTCAGGAAGGTGGGCAAACCTATAATGAAACCAGTACTTCCGAAAGTAATAATTTTAATCATCGAGCAAATGCTCGTTTAGAATACACGATTGACACTATGAACACTATCTTCTTTACTCCACAGATCAGTTTTCAAAATAACAGATCAAAGAATGAATTGAAGGGTTTAACTTCATACGGAGAGGCAGGATTGATAAGCGCATTAACAAATTCCAACGATGCAAAAAGTAATGGTTTTAACACCAATAATAATTTGTTATACATGCATAAGTTTAAGAAAGAAAGGCGAACATTTTCTTTAAACACAAGTTTTCAACTGAATTCACAAAACGGGAGAAGTAATTTGTATTCTACCTCAGTATACTATACAGCATCCGATACCGGGGAAGTGGTGGATCAAAAAACACTTACAGCTTCAGAGGGTTATACCTTTTCGGGAACCTTGATGTATACAGAACCGGTTAAAAAATCGGGACAATTAACTTTTAATTATTCACCTTCCTATAATAAAAATAGTTCTGACAAAAACACCAATAAAATGGATACAATCGGGGATAGCTACTCGGTATTGGATTCTGTTCTTTCCAATAGATTTGAAAATCTGGTACTGACACAAAGAGGAGGAGTTGGTTTTAGGATTAGAAAAGAGAAAGCTATGTTTAATATTGGTGCTGACTATCAAAATGTTTATTTGCAAGGCTCACAGGTTTTCCCTTCTTCTACCATGGTGAATAAAACATTTAATAATGTGTTACCCAAAATAGTTTTCCGTTATCGATTCTCCAAAACAAAAGATATTCGCCTTTTTTACATTGCCAGAACCCAGATACCATCCGTTACACAATTGCAAAATGTAGTTGACAACAGCAATCCACAGTACCTTTCTTCTGGAAACCCGGATCTAAAGCAACAAAACACACACACATTCAATACACGTTTCAATCAAGTAAACCCTGAAAAGGGCAGAACCCTTTTTGTATGGATAAATGCAGCTTATACACAAAACTATATTACCAATTCCACACTTATTGCTTATCAGGATACTGCTATCAGTAATGACGTTGTTTTATCAAGAGGCTCACAATTATCCAAACCGGTTAACCTGCAAAATTATTACAGCGCTAAGAGTTTAGTTACATACGGGTTTCCGGTGAAAAAGATAAAATGCAACATGAACCTGACTGCAGGTTTTAATTACCAAAACTCTCCGGGATTAATAAACAGCACAATAAACTACGCTACCAATTATAACATGAATGCAGGATTAGTGCTTTCAAGCAACATCAGTGAGAAAATTGATTTCACGGTTTCTTATATTCCTAATTACACCATAGTAGAAAATTCCCTTCAAAAAAGCGCAAACAACAATTATTACATAGGAATGGCTTCTGCAAAAGTAAACCTGATGCCATGGAAAGGTTTGGTGTTAAGTACGGAGGCTACGCATTCAAATTATGTTGGTTTATCCAGCACATTTAATCAGAGTTTTTTGCTGTGGAATGCCGGACTTGGATATAAATTCTTAAAAAACAAATCTGCCGAATTGCGTTTGTCTGTATTTGATATTTTAAGTCAAAATAACAGTGTAGCCCGGAATATTACCGAAACTTATGTTGAAGATGTTCAGACAAAAATACTGAAACAATACTTCATGTTAACCTTTACTTACAATTTCAAGAAGTTTGGTAATGGAAATGCTAAGGATACCAAGTCTGCAAATCCGGCTAATTAATACCCTTGTTTTATTGCACATTTGTTTTTAACCACTTATCCCTCAATTATTTGGGTTTAAGTAGAGGGGGTGGTTTTGTCCGAATAAATGAGTATTTTAGCGAACTTTAAAAATTAACTATAAGATAAGATTATGAGTAATACAGCGACAAGAAAGCATCCTAAAGGTTTATGGGTTTTATTTGGAACAGAAATGTGGGAACGATTCAACTTCTATGGAATGAGAGCGATTCTTACATTATTCTTAGTGAACGCTTTAATGATGAAGGAAGATGACACTTCTCTAATCTATGGAGGTTTTCTAGGTTTGTGTTACTTGACTCCTATGTTAGGTGGTTTTATTTCTGACAGGTTTTTAGGTAACAGGAACTGTATTCTTCTTGGAGGAAGTCTCATGGCTATTGGCCAGATACTTTTGTTTACCAGCGCATCTATATTTGAAAGTAGCCTTGGGTCAGCAACTACTATTACCTGGATAGCATTAGGTATTATCATTTTTGGGAATGGATTTTTTAAACCTAATATCTCCAGCATGGTTGGAAGTCTTTATCCGAAAACGGAAAAAAGTAAGTTAGATTCAGCCTTCACTATTTTCTATATGGGAATCAATTTGGGGGCACTATTCAGTCAGTGGCTTTGCCCAATTATTGGTGATGTAAAGGATAAGATTAAGTTACCTGATGGGACTTATAAAATGCTGGCAGATGGTAAAACATTTGATATGCTTCAAAATGTTCATGCATTTAAATGGGGATTCCTTGCTGCTGCTATTGCAATGGTTTTGGGAACAGTGATCTTTTTTGTATTAAAGAATAAATACGTTGTAAATCCAGAAGGCAAACCTATCGGGGGGCTGCCATCTAAAAATGATAATAGTGATTTTGAAGAAGGCGAAGCTCAAAAGGCAGTGTTCTCTAAAAAAGCTTTGATTGTTGCAGTACTTTCATTTGTTGGATTGTTCTTTGGAATCCGTTTTTTAACAGGAGGCGAGAATTTTGTTAAAACCGTAATTTACCCTATCATTTACGCAAGTGGTTTAACCTTGGCCGGACTTATCATTTCTGACACATCCTTAACAAAAGTGGAACGTCAGCGAATTATTGTTATTTATATTGTTTCCTTCTTCGTGATCTTCTTCTGGGCAGCATTTGAGCAGGCCGGTTCATCTCTCACGTTTATTGCGAGTAACCAAACCAATCGTGATTTCTTTGGCTGGGATATGCCTGCTTCCATGGTACAGATCTTTAATGGTTTGTTTGTGGTATTGTTCGCAGTTCCATTTAGTATGATGTGGGATAAATTAAGAGCAAAGAACAGAGAGCCTATCTCACCTATGAAACAAGCGATTGGTCTTGCTCTGATTGCATTGAGTTACCTAATCATTGCATTCAATGTCAAAGATCTTGGAAATAGTGGTTTCTTAGCTGTAAAATGGCTTGTTTTGTTATACTTAATTCAAACAGTAGGTGAGTTGTGCTTATCTCCAATTGGTCTTTCATTAGTTGGTAAATTATCTCCTAAACGTTTTGCGTCATTGCTATATGGAGTTTTCTTCCTTTCTAATGCTGCAGGTTATGCATTGGCAGGAACTTTAGGGGCAATACTTCCGGCAACTGGTGACAAATTTACAAAGGCTCAGGAATTAGGAATTGACCTTCAGGCTATACTCGACAAAAAAATTACTGCAACAGCTGATCAGTTGACAATTTTGGATAAAAATCAGATCAACGCATCAAATCCGGTTTTCTGTGGTATGGAGATTCATAACCTGTTTGAGTTTTTCATGGTATTTGTAATACTTTGTGGTGCAGCTTCATTGATTCTTATGGCTCTTACTCCAATGTTGAAAAAAATGATGCACGGAGTAAAATAACCTTATGTCAGCAACCGACACTTCATTAGAAGAAATACAAAATTTTAAAGGCAAGTACCCAAAACAATTGTGGTACTTGTTTTTTAGCGAAATGTGGGAACGTTTTAGTTTCTATGGTATGCGTGGAATGCTGGTTGTTTTTATGACCACTAAGCTTGCTATGAACGAAGAAGTTGCCAATCTGCAATACGGAGCAACTCAGGCATTTGTTTACGCTTTTACTTTTATTGGAGGCTTGTTTGCTGATCGTATTTTGGGTTATCGTAAATCACTTTTCTGGGGCGGATTACTCATGATTGTAGGAAGTATCATTCTTGCAATTGATCCACAACGTTTGTTTTTCTTAGGTATTGCTTTTAATATTATCGGAACCGGTTTCTTTAAACCAAATATCTCAACTATGGTTGGCCGCTTGTATAGAGATGGTGATTCAAGAACAGATGCCGGTTTCTCTTTGTTTTATATGGGTGTAAATGTGGGCGCATTGATCGGAGGATATTTATGTATAGCAGTGGCAAATGGATCTATGTTGAGTTCACTTGTCCCTGAAGCACTACGATGGAATGTAGCATTTGGATTAGCTTCTATAGTTATGATTGTGAGTTTGCTTACGTTTGTCAGAACTCAAAAAAGTTTAGGAAGTATAGGCCTTTCTCCTTTGATGAATATTAATGTAACCCGCCGTAAAATTTTTGAATTTGCGACTTATGCGGCATCATTAGCTGTTATTCCTTTTATCATATTGCTGGTTTCTAATTCGCAGTACACTGATATTTTTATGTTCATTATTGGCCCGTGTGCATTGGCTTATTTTCTTTTTGAAATGAGAAACTATACCTGGCAGGAAAACAAAAAAATTGTAGCAGCCTTGATCTTTATTTTATTCTCTATTTTTTTCTGGGCATTCTTCGAACAGAGCGGAGGTTCCTTGAGTTTGTTTGCTGCAAATAACCTGGACAACAAGTTGCTTGGTATTCCTCTCGATCCTAATGGGGTAAACAATTCAGCTAATTCATTATTTGTAATTGTGTTCGCAGCGCTGCTTGGACTATTATGGATTTGGATGAGTAAAAAGAAAATTGAACCCAATACGATAGTTAAATTCGGGCTAGGATTTTTGTTTTTGGCGGGTGGTTTTTATGTATTTTACTTCACAAAATTTTTTGCTAATGCTAATGGATTCACATCCCTGAATGTATTTACCTTTGGTTGGTTCATTATAACATTCGGAGAATTGTGTTTGTCTCCTATTGGAATGTCGGTAATGACCAAACTCTCCCCACAAAAACTGCAAGCTGGTATGATGGGAATGTGGTTTTTGGCAAGCGCATACGGACAGTATTTTGCAGGTCTGCTGGGAGCCAATATTGCAAAGGCATCTGAGAATGCAAGCAATCTGGATAAACTAAATGTGTACGCGGATGGCTACAAGCAATTGGGATTGTATGCTTTAATTGCCGGACTAGTTTTAATTCTGATCTCACCTTTGATCAAGAAGTTGATGGGAGGAGTGAAGTAGAAATGTTTGATTTTAGATATATGATTTCTGATATGTTGGGATTTAGTATTTAAATCAGATATCAAACATCACCCATCAAAAATTACATTCGGGGTTTCCACTTGATCTCGTCAGCCTTCAGATCCATGGCAAGTTTACGTGATAACACAAATAAGTAATCTGATAAACGGTTCAGGTATTTGTAAAGAATCTCAGCTACCTTTTCGTTCTCAGCTAATTTAAGCGTAGCACGTTCTGCTCTTCTGCAAACACATCTTGCCAAATGACAGTAAGAAACCGTTGTGTGTCCGCCCGGTAAAACAAAGTTTTTCATTTCGGGTAGAACTTCATCCATTTTATCTATCTCTTTTTCCAACAGCGTAATATCTTCTTCTTTTATCTCCGGCAGTTTCATTTTACTTTTCACAGGATCTGCAGCAAGTAATGACCCTAAAGTAAATAATCTGTCCTGAACTTCTATTAAAATGGTTTTAGTCTGCGCATCAATTTCCTGATCCCTAATCAAACCTACAAAAGAATTTAACTCATCCACAGTTCCGTAAGCTTCAATACGAATATGATGCTTTGGAAGCCTTGTTCCACCTATTAAAGAGGTTTGACCTTTATCTCCCGTTTTTGTATAAACTTTAAATGCCATTAAAAAGTTAAGTTGAAATTGAGGTTAGGTAAAAATGGCAACTGATTTTTACGTTTTTGAGTGATACGATCGAAGTAGAATATGTTTGCTCTGTCATATGCATTGGATACACCTAAGTTTATTTCCATCAATATTTTATCTGTCCATGCGTATTTAAATTTCACCCCAAGATCCAACCGATGATATTGTGGTAACCTTTTTGAGTTTAACTCGCCCGGAATATACCCAACGCTTCCATTAGAAGTTGTATAATCCTGATCAATATCTCCATTCAAATTTAGTTTAGGATAATATCCTGCAGTTGGTGTAAAGGGGAAGCCACTTCCGTAGTTCCAACGGGCATTTGCTTCCCATCGTTTTTTCTTACCGAAGGTATATGAGGTAACTACATTAACGTTATGTCTTCTATCCCAGATAGGATTGTATTCTCTTATTCCATCCCAACGTTTGTTGAATCCTAAAGAGTAGGTTGTCCATATATAAAAACGTTTTCTGTCGTATTTAAGAACGAAATCCAAACCTTTTGCCCAGCCTGTTTCTACAATAAAATCTTTTTTCTGAGCATCAGGAAAACTTGTGTGCGCAGGATCGTCTTCGTATATTTTATCTCTGTTTATGTTAGTTAGGTGAGTAAACCATTTTTTATAAGCTTCAATGTTAATTTCAAAGTACTTGAAAAGATCAAACTCAACACCGCCAACTGCATGTACCGACTTTTGAAGCTTCGTGTTTAATTCTTTTTCTTCGGCTCCCGGTTTTGGAGTGTAAGTCTCCTGGAGATTTTCAGGGCCTGATAAGAAACCATAAAACAAGTTTACAATATCTCTGTCTGAATTAGCAGCAATAAGATTTTGAGAATACACACCGCCGGCCATTTTAAAACGAATAGTTTTTTTCATGTTGTACTTCATTGAGAAACGCGGCTCAGGAGAAATATTGGATAAGGAAGCGTAATAATGTAAGCGGAAACTTGGTTCGATTACAAATTTTTTGTTTTTAGATAAATGCTTGTATTTTAAAAAACCTCCGATTTCAGTAGTATTCTCTTCTTGCTCTATTTTACTTCCAAATTCGTTGAAAAATTTGAAACCAGTTTTGAAGCCAATCATTTCAAAGCCATACTTAACTTCATCTTTCCCGATAAAATTAGTGAATTTCAATCCAAGATTGAAACCGTTGATATCACTTGTTTTTGGAATGGTATCGGATGAACTTTGAGCACTGATCTTATATTGAGAATAAGCAAAATTACCCTCAACCAATGTGTTTGAACTTGGAGGAATGATAATGAAGTTGGTTCCTCCACCGAATGAGTTCCATTTGAAATTAGCGATGTCAACATACTTTACAAAATCCGAAAAATTATATCCGAACACATTCAATTTACTTCCATTGCTCGCGTTAAAAGAAATTTTTCCGTATAAATCTGTAAAGCCAAAAGGTAAACCACTTGTATCAGCATATCTGTAAAGCACTTTAGAAGTTTGAGGAAGGTAAGATTGTTTACCTGAAAACAAATATGAAATACTTCCCTTCCCATTTTCTTTAAGCTTTAGAAGTGGCCCTTCTATTAACAACTTAGCTCCAAAGGTAGAAGCAGAAATTTTCCCTTCCATACGTTTTTTATTTCCGTCACGAGTTGTGATATCCATGATAGATGAAATTCTTCCTCCGTATTCGGCGCCAAATCCACCGGTGTAAACATCTGCATTACGAATGATATCATTATCAAAAACAGAGAATAACCCAATTGAGTGAAATGGGTTGTAAACAATCATCCCATCCAATAGCACTTTATTTTGAACGGGAGTTCCTCCGCGAATATATAACTGCCCACCCTGATCACCTGTAAATACAACCCCCGGAAGCACCTGCATGTATTGGGCAAGATCAGGTTCACCAATACTTGGTAATTTATTGATGATAATCGGATCGATTTTATTTACCGATACTTTGGTGTCTTCAATTTTTGTTTGTTGATCAGCACTTACGGTATATTCTTCTAACTGAACAGCACCTTTCGTAAGATAAAATTTTTTGTTTGTGATGTCTCCTGCCTTTACAGTAACTACTTCTTGCAAGGTATCATAGCCTAAAAAGGAAATGGTTAGCGTATAAGTACCTGCAGGTATCTTAGTGATAGAGAAAAAACCATTAATATCTGTAGAAGCACCAATGGTTGTTCCTTTCATATAAACGTTAGTAAATAACACAGGTTCACCATCATCTTTGGTGTAAACAAAACCTCTCACATTTGCACCACTTTGCGCAAATAAGGAAGAACCTGAAATTAAATAAATGGAAAATATAATAATTAGACGAATCAGCTTCATAATGGTTTTAATATCTAAGAGGGCAAATTTAGCATTTTTTAGCCCGAAACCGCACCCAAACACCTACTTTTAGATAAGTGGTTAGAATGACTTAGTAAATGGTTGGTTTAATGGATTTAAAATGTTAAAAAGTACTTGAGAAGCGCCCATTATTATTGAATTTTCTTTCGTTTTTTTGCAGCCGAAACAGTAATTGATTTGATGAGAAAGAAGATTACCCTTTTGTTGGGGATTATAATAAGTTTTGGAATTTATTCGTGTGGAACAGAACCGGATGTGGCAGAGCTGAAAATTACAGAGGAAATTAAAAAGATAGAATTAACAAAAGCACAGAAAGAAACTGCCTATTGTTTGGATACTTTTTTTGCCCGTCTTGCTCATAACAATGAATTTAACGGAAATGTGCTTATAGCTAAACATGATACCGTGATCTTTAAAAAGAGCTACGGTAAAAGTGATTTTTCTTCCAAGGCAAGCTTAACTGATTCTTCTCTTTTTCAACTTGCTTCAGTATCCAAAACATTTACTGCTTGTTTAACCCTGCAACTGGTTGAGCAAAAGAAACTGGATCTGGAAGATGATGTAAGAAAGTACCTGCATGGTTTTCCTTATGAAGGCATAACAATTAAATCGCTGCTTTCACATCGTTCAGGTTTATTCAATTACATTTATTTTTGTTCAGACACCATAGAAGATAAAACCACCAAACTCAATAATGAAGATGTATTTCGATTGGTTTGTTGTGGAAAGCCTGCGCCGTATATGAAACCCGGGCAACAATTTAATTACAATAATACCAATTATATGTTGTTGGCCTTGATAGCTGAAAAAGCTACGGGTAAAGGATTTAAGGCTTTGTTAAAAGAAAATATTTTCGATAAATGCAAAATGATTTCTACTTTTTTTGTAGATGAATTGGGTGGGAAAAACAATGTATGCAAGGGTTATACTTTTTCGTTACGCGAAGTAGAAGGAGATATGTTTGATCATGTATGGGGTGATAAAGGTATTTATACAACAAGCGGCGACCTTTTTCTTTTTGAAGAAGCATACTTTTCCGGGAAACTGATCTCTACAAAGATGATGGAACAAGCACTGCAACCTTACAGCGATGAACGCAAACTGAACAATTACGGTTTTGGCTGGAGAATGAAGAATTTTAATTCTGATGAAAAACTAATTTATCATAATGGTTGGTGGCATGGTTTCCGAACTGCTTTGCAGCGTAGGTTAAAAGACGGAACGGTAATTATTATTCTAAGCAACCGCCTAAATAAATCAGTTTACCACACATGGAAGATCTTTAATTGCATTGATGGTAAGGTTATTGAAGAGAAAGAAGAAGAAGGGGAGGAGTAAGGTGATCAAAGAAGTTATTTCTGCGTAATCTTTCGATAAGCCACTTCGTCTCCATACTCAATGAAATCTTTGTGATGATGAGGTTCCATAAATTCAGGGTCTTTTTGATGTTTTATTCCACACCAGTATTTTTCTGTTTCGCCTGCAATTGCTGCAGTATAGTGTAATACACCATTTGCATAACCGCAATACATACAATTCACTTTTTCTACTATGTTTAAATAGGATAATTTGTGCCTGTCTATCTTAATGTATTTCTTTCTTCTTACATAAGGAATATCATATGCTGCAAAACAAATGCGATGGTATATTTCTACCCACACATCGAGTATAATTACCGGGACAATTAAGCTATAGATAAATGGCATTACAAGGATGTGATAAAGCAAACGGTCTTTGTTTTGTTGAGATTTCATAAGTTTATACCTGATTCAATTGAATAATAGAAATTGTTTTGATGAGGAACCAAAATTAGAAATTTGCACAAATTACAGATAAGCTAAAAAGGGCTTCTAGCTTATTTCGAATCAGATAGGCTAAATGGGGTTAGGAAGAGGTGTGCACCTCTATTTTATGCGGCTTTACGATTGTATGCAAGTATGGATTTGAAATCAGTCTTCTTCGAATTTCTTTCTTCTTCCAAATCATAATCATCCTGTAAACCCAGCCAAAATTTCGGAGAGTTACCGAAGTAAAGAGATAATCTTAAAGCAGTATCAGCCGTAATTCTTCTGTTTCCTTTCAGAATTTCACTTACACGGGTTTGTGGAATGCCAATGTCTTTGGATAAACGATAAGCAGTTATTTCAAGAGGAATTAGAAACTCTTCCTGCAAAATTTCACCCGGATGTATGTTTTTTAATTTTGACATTTTCCTTCCTTTTAATGATAATCTACTATTTCAACCTCTGATGCGTTTCCGTTACTCCATTTAAAAATGATTCTCCATTGGTTATTGATCCTTATGGAATAAAACTCTTTTAAATTCCCTTTTAGTTTCTCTAATCTGTTGGAAGGTGGAATCAGATGAGGAGTGATTTTACACCCCGATACTTTGCATTTGTTTTTGTTCCTCAAGTAATCTTTTTAATTCTTTTAATTCTTCCTTGTCAACAACAAACGTTTTCGACCATTTGTCATGCCAGTGACGTATGATGTTCTGAATTTTTTCTCCGTGAGATCTGTAATTTTTAGCATATTTCAATTTTTTATTCCATCAACTTCCGCAATATTTCCTGAGCCGAAGTCCATTCAAATTTAGAAACTTCTAATCATTATCTTCAAACAATTCATGCAGTTTCTGTTGCAATATTTTTTTGTCAGGTAATTGGGTTTTGTATTCTGCAACCATTGTTGGAGAAAGGCTTCTACTCATTGCGTATTCTACAACTTCACTGTCTTTATCTTTGCAAAGTAATATCCCAATACTTGGATTTTCATGTTGTTTTTTTACGTCCCTATCCAAGGCTTCTAAATAAAAATTTAACTGACCAAGTTGCTCCGGCTTGAATTTATCGGTTTTTAATTCAAATGCAACTAAGCATTGCAAACCTCTATGATAAAACACCAAATCAATAAAAAAATCGCTTTTCCCTACCTGAACTTTAAATTCTTCACCAATGTACAAAAAGTCTTTGCCTAACTCAAGAATAAAATTCTTCATTTGTTTTATTAAACCTTTTTGTAAATCACTTTCTGTATGTGGTTCCGGAAGATTTAAGAATTCAAAAACATAGGTGTCTTTAAAAGCATTGGTGATTTCAGGGTGAAGATTATTTAATTGCGGAGAAGTCTTTTTATTCCCTAACATAGTTCTTTCAAACAGACCGCTATTTATTTGTCGGTCTAATTCCTTTACACTATAATTTTCTTTTATTGTGAGTTTTAAGTAAAATTCTCTTTCGGTTGAAGTTTTGGTTCTTCCTATTAAAGTCAGGTGATGAGTCCAGCTTACCTGAGCTAGGATGGTCGTTCGTATATCACTGATTTCCAATTGTGTCATTGACAATGACACAATTTTATTTAATTGATTTTCAGTAACTTGTAATTGTGTCATCACTGGTGACACAATTGAGTCAGATGAGTAAATTTCGTAAAACTGTTTCATTCTATAAAGCCCTCTTCGATTAAATCCTTTTAATTCGGGGTGGCTTTTTTGAATGTAATCCGCTAACTCATCAACTGTTTTTTCTCCCCAGTTAGACTCGCTTAATTGTTTATTTATGTAAGCACCAACATTCCAATAAAGGTTAACCAATTCTACATTAACAGCTTTTATTGCATTATCTCTAGATTGCTTAATGAGAAATATGATGTTGGCAAAGTGTTTTTCGGTCATAATTTCGGTTAGCAGTTTGGTTTTACTTTATATGTATCTCAAATTACGCCATCAACTTCTTCAAGATTTCCTGAGCCGAAGTAGCAATTATTGTTCCCGGTCCAAATACAAAAGACACACCTGCTTTAAACAAGAAATCATAATCCTGTTGCGGAATTACTCCACCGGCAACAATCATGATGTCTTCTCTTCCGTATTTTTTTAGTTCTGCAATTACAGTTGGGATCAACGTTTTATGCCCCGCCGCTAAACTCGATACACCTAAAATATGCACGTCGTTCTCAACGGCTTGTTTAGCAGCTTCTGCAGGCGTTTGAAATAATGGACCGATATCAACATCAAAACCTAAGTCAGCAAAACTGGTGGCAATTACTTTTGCTCCACGGTCGTGCCCATCTTGTCCCATTTTTGCGATCATAATACGTGGACGACGTCCTTCTTTTACTGCAAACTCATCTGCAAGTTTTCTTGCTTCTGCAAAATTTTTATCCATAGAAATTTCTTTTGAATACACTCCCGAAATAGAACGAATGCGAGCCTGATAACGGCCATATATTTTCTCCAAAGCATAAGAGATCTCACCTAATGTAGCTCTTGCTCTTGCAGCATTAATCCCTAATTCTAATAAATTGCCTGTTTGGTTCTTCGCTGCTTCTGTCAATGCATCTAAAGCTACCTGAACTTTAGCAGGATCTCTCTCAGCTTTTAGTTTTGCTAAACGTTCTAATTGCTGTGTGCGAACTTTTGCATTATCAACATCTAATATTTCTATATTCGATTTTTCATCGGTAATGTAATTGTTAACACCTACGATCACATCTTTTCCGCTGTCAATACGAGCTTGTTTACGGGCTGCCGCTTCTTCAATACGCATCTTAGGAATGCCGGTTTCTATAGCCTTTGCCATTCCACCCAAAGCTTCTACTTCCTCGATCAACTTCCAGGCTTTTTCAGCAATTTGTTGAGTTAAGTATTCTACATAATAAGAACCACCCCAGGGATCAACCACATTACAAATATCAGTTTCCTGTTGCAATACAATTTGTGTGTTACGTGCAATACGAGCGCTGAAATCTGTTGGTAAAGCAATGGCTTCATCCAATGCATTGGTATGCAAACTTTGTGTGTGTCCCATAGCTGCAGCCAATGCTTCCACACAGGTACGGGTAACATTATTAAAAGGATCCTGCTCTGTTAAACTCCATCCGCTTGTTTGACAATGTGTACGCAAAGCCATCGATTTAGCATTCTTAGGGTCAAATTGTTTTACGATCTTCGCCCACAACATACGTGCAGCACGCATTTTGGCGATCTCCATAAAATGGTTCATCCCAATAGCCCAAAAGAAAGACAAACGAGGAGCGAAAGAATCAATATCCAAACCGGCTTTTATGCCGATACGAATGTATTCTAATCCATCAGCCAATGTGTATGCTAATTCAATATCCGCTGTAGCTCCTGCTTCCTGCATGTGATAACCACTAATAGAGATAGAATTGAACTTTGGCATTTTTTGAGAAGTGAATTCAAAAATATCAGCGATAATTCGCATCGATGCTTCCGGATGATAGATATATGTGTTACGCACCATGAACTCTTTCAAAATATCATTCTGAATAGTGCCACTCAGTTTATCCATACTCACACCTTGTTCTTCTGCAGCAACAATATAAAACGAAAGGATCGGAAGTACAGCACCATTCATGGTCATACTCACACTCATTTCATCCAAAGGAATTTGATCGAATAATACTTTCATATCAAGTATAGAATCAATAGCAACACCTGCTTTTCCAACATCACCAACTACACGTTCGTGATCACTGTCATAACCACGATGAGTTGCTAAATCAAATGCAACCGATAAACCTTTTTGTCCCGCCGCTAAATTTCTTCTGTAAAAAGCATTACTTTCTTCTGCTGTACTAAAACCCGCATATTGCCTGATGGTCCAGGGGTTTTGTACATACATACTGCTATATGGTCCACGCAAAAAAGGGGCAATACCTGCAGCAAAATTTATGTGCTCTGCATTCTTTACATCTTCTTTGGTGAAAGTGTTCTTTACTTCAATTCCTTCCGCAGTTTGAAATTTATCATTTCTTGTTTCTTGTTTCAGATTTTTGTGGACTGAAGAATATTTTATTTTAGAAAAATCTTTACGCATCTTATATAATGTCAGTTTCGTTATGCATTTACAGTTTGATCAGAAAATAGCTCGTTGGTTAATGAAAGAGCTTCTATGCCTTTTGAATTAGTTCTTTTTACTTTTAAATTCTTGGGAGCATCTTTCGCATTAGGAAATTTATTCACTCCAATCAAAACACGTTTACCGCTTTTATATAATTCCACCAATTGCTTTGCTTGCTGATCAATTGATTTTTTTAATTCACCGGCTTCAAATGTCTTGATCAATCCACCATTGCTTTCAATTTCCTGAAATGAGTTCCAGGCTTGCTCAGCAATTTGTTCCGATAAAGTTTCAATATAAAAAGACCCGGTAGCTACGTCAGCTACTTTATTCAAATAAGCTTCTTCTTTAAATATCAATTGTTGGTTACGGCTCATGCGTGAACTAAACGCATCACCACCATTTACGTTTTCATTAAAACTATGCACCACCAAACTATTACATCCGCCTAATGCTGCAGCCATTCCCGAAATACTATCGCGTAACAAATTAGTATAGCTGTCAAATTGAGAACGATAAATTCCACTTGTTTCACAATGTAGATGTAATTGTGGTTTTATGTCATAGGTTTCAAAAACAAGAGTAGTCAATTTTCGGAATGCTCTTAGCTTGGCAATTTCTTCAAAAAAATCAGTCCCGGTTGAAAGTGTGATTTGTATTTTTTCGGCGGACTTAATTTGTTTATTCCTGTTCAACCAATTTAAGTATTCATTCAGGTGTGCTAAAGCGCAGGCTAATTCATAAGAAGAAGTTGCACCTGCGTTTTGGTAAATACTTCCATCTACACAAATATTATAAATGCCTTTCGTGTTTTGAGTATTCAATAAAAAAGTAAGTTGCTCTTCTTTTCCATTTAGTGCTTTGATTCCTGAATGAACATAATTTCCAATGGTATCGTGTGCGATAGAACAATTTAGTTGGTCAAGTGATGAATTAACTGAGGTCAGATAATTTTTGAAGCCGGTTACGAATGCAGCAATATTTTCTTTTACGATAAACTGAAGGTAGATATGCTGAACAGAAATGTCTTTTAATAAAATGGCGAAATCATACTGTTTATCAATCACAAAACAAAGTCCGGAAACTCCATTTTGTAATCCTTCTAAAGCTTCCTTATTTGCTGCTTTTTCATTTTTTACAATAATTCTTGCGCAAATTTCCCAATCCGAAGAAGTAAAAAGAGGGAAAGCCTGATGAGCCCAATCCTCTTTAGTATAAAAAGGCTTTATGTTAATTCCGTTGCGGTCTGTTTTTACCAACGAATCAAACGGAATCCCCTTCAGGTCTTTTTCAATCCTTGCTTTCCATTCGTTAGCACTTACAGCTTTAAATTCACTAAACAATTTCTCCATGAAACAATAAGTTTTCCTTAGTTTTTAAATACGTTCCAAAGTTAAATTTTTAAATCTATTTTTGCTCGTCGAAAAAGCCAAACTAAAGCTAAACTTGCTACACTTTTTTAACTAAAAATATTTTTGAAAAGCTCAATGATCGGAAAGAATAAAATACACGCTCTGCTTTGCGGGATTTTCGCATTGATTGGCTTTTATTCCTGCACTAAAAAGGAGCTTCGTGAAGATGGATTTTCTGTTGCCGATAACGGTTTGTATTATAAATTGTGTGAGATTGGAGAGGGGCAAAAAAATCCGGAAGAAGGTGATCTGGTGCTTTTAAATGTAAATTTCAGAACACAAAAAGATTCCTTGTTTTTTGATTCCCGACACAATGCCTGGATGGGGTATTTTTTAAAAGTGGATAATTCAAAAAGAGGTTTTCAAAGTTACCTGGATGCTATGCTGGAAGGTGATAGCCTTGTTTTTATGGTAAACAGCAAAGTGTTTTTTAGGGAGGTTTTTGATTCGGAACTCCCTTTTTTCTCCAAAAACGACACCATTGTAAAAGCGGAAATAAGGTTGATGGCAATTATGGATAGTTCTGAAATGAATGCATATAACTATAGTAAGTTGTTGGAATTGAAGGAGAACAGTGTAAACGAAGGAGAACAAATCTTAAATTTTGCTAAAGCCAATTGGAAGGAATTTGATAGTATACCTGAACAATTATTGTTTAAAAAGTTAATATCTACAAAGGATTCATCCGTTATAGAAGGAAAAACAGTATCCATAAAATATACCGGATTCTTTTTAGACGGGCGTATATTTGATAATGCCCAATCCTCTAAACCATTTGATTTTACTTATGGTTCGCAGCAACAATTGCTTCCCGGACTGCAAATTGCTTTGGGAGTGATGCATAAAGGCGAAATAGCAAAATTTATATTACCTTCGCACCTTGCTTTTGGCGAACAGGGAAGTAGCGGAATAGTTCCTCCTTATGCACCTTTAGTATACGAAGTAGAAGTGGTAGATGTAAAATAATTTAATCGAAAAAAATGAATAAAATGTTAATGGCGGCCGCAGGAGTAGCTGCAATTTTTGTAAGCTCTTGTAGCAGTGGCGATGATCGTTTTCCCGGATTTGAGAAAACAGAAACAGGTATCTATTATCAGAAACATGTAGAAGGTGATGAAGCAAAAATCTTGAATGAAGGTGATGTGGTTTTTATTTCTCAGGTAATGTACACCGATAAAGATTCACTGCTTTTTGATTCAAGAAAAATGGATAAGGCGCAGGGACCATATGCGGTTAAAATTGGTAAAGCACTTTATGCAGGCGATATGTTTGACGCAATTAAGATGATGCACGTTGGTGATAGTATGACTTTTTGTTTGAATGCGAAAGAGATGTGGGACAAAGCCTACAAACAACCACTTCCGGCATGGATGGATTCAACTTCATACTTAAAATACAGTATTAAGGTTGATAGCGTATATGGGAAAGAAAAAGTTGCTGAAATAGAAAAGCAACAGGAAGAAATGTACAAAAAGCAAATGGCCATGCAGGAGGAGATGATGAAACAGTATGGAGCGATGGAAGACAGCTTATTGAATAGCTATTTAAAAAAGAATAAGGTTAATGTAAAACCAACTGAATCAGGTTTATATTTCATGGAAACAAAAAAGGGTTCAGGACCTAAAATTCAGGCAGGAGAAATGGTAACCGTGGAATACACAGGAATGTTAACCGACGGAACTGTTTTTGATAGTTCAAAAGGGCATCCGGAGCCATTTACATTTGCAGTTGCTTCTCAACAAGTAATTCCTGCTTGGGACGAAGCTTTATTAAAAATGAGTATGGGATCAAAAGCAAAAATCGTTTGCCCGTCTAAATTAGGATACGGACCACAAGGATCAGGTCCAATTCCTCCGTTTGCCCCACTAGTGTTCGAAATGGAAGTTATTGGCATAAAATCTGCTAAGTAATAGTCAAAAATAAATAAATATGAAAAAGTTACTTTTAATTGTTGCAGCTATTTCTACCCTAAGTTTTGGGGCGATGGCTCAGAAAAAACAGGCAAAACAAAAATTAAGTAAAATGGATAAAGAATTCTTAAGTAAACAAGCTGATGGCATGTATGCCAAATTTGAGACTAACAAAGGTGATATTTATACTTTGTTAGAATTTAAAAAAACACCTATGACTGTTGCAAACTTTGTAGGTTTGGCAGAAGGAACAATTAAAAATAAAGCAAAAGCTGATGGCACACCTTATTATGATGGGTTAAAATTTCACCGGGTAATTCCTAATTTTATGATTCAGGGTGGTTGTCCGCTGGGCACAGGAAGTGGAGACCCGGGTTACAAATTTCCTGATGAGATTGATACTACACTTAAGCATACCGGTCCTGGTATTTTAAGTATGGCAAACGCAGGTCCCGGAACAAACGGTTCTCAGTTTTTCATTACGCATACTGCAACAGCCTGGTTAGATGGTAAACATACAGTGTTTGGTAAAGTTGTTCAGGGAATCGAAGTAGTAAATGCAATTGCTCAGAACGATACTATAAAAAAACTGACAATCTTAAGAAAAGGAAAAGAAGCAGAAACATTTGTTGCAACAACAACTTTTGAAACAGCCAAGACTGAACTTACTAAAAAAGCAGAAGAAAAACGTAAAGCAGCTATGGAAGCAATGAACAAAACATTGAACGAAAAATACGGTGATGCAAAAGCAACCGAAAGTGGTTTAAAATACATCATGGTTACAGAAGGAACTGGTGCTCAACCAATAGCTACAAGTAATGTAACAGTACATTATACCGGTACATTATTAGATGGTAAAGTGTTTGATAGTTCAGTTGAGCGCGGGCAACCCGCAAGCTTTGGTTTAAACCAGGTTATTAAAGGTTGGACAGAAGGTTTGCAACTAATGAAAGTTGGTGGTAAGGCTAAATTAATAATACCTCCACACTTAGGTTACGGCGAGCAAGGTTACCCTGGCGTTATTCCTCCAAGTAGCTGGTTAGTATTCGATATTGAACTTCTTGAAGTAAAATAAAATTCAACTAAATAAATATTAGTCCGGCCAATTGGTCGGACTTTTTTGTTTTAAGTAATTCAAAACTTAGTGCCTCTTAGTGTGACCTTTGTGTTCTCAGTGGTTAAAAAGCATTAAGCAAAAAACCTTATATTTGTTCCTTATGGCAGGCAATACGTTCGGTACTATCTTTAAACTTACCACTTTCGGCGAAAGTCATGGTGAAGCTATTGGTGGCATCATTGATGGTTGTCCTGCCGGATTAGAAATCGATTTTGATTTTATCACTTCCGAAATGCAACGCCGTAAACCGGGGCAGTCGCATATTGTTACCCAGCGTAAAGAAGAAGATGAAGTGCAATTTCTTTCCGGGATATTTGAAGGAAAAACTACCGGTACACCAATCGGGTTTATTATTAAAAACGAAGATCAAAAATCAAAAGATTATAATCACAATGTAAGTGTGTATCGCCCTTCTCATGCTGATTATACCTACGGCCAAAAATATGGTATTCGTGATCACAGAGGTGGTGGACGTTCGTCGGCACGTGAAACAGCTTGCAGAGTTGTTGCCGGAGCAATAGCTAAATTACTTTTAAAGAAATTCAATGTTCAGATCACTGCATATGTTTCTCAAGTTGCATCAGTAAAATTGAACAAATCATATAAGGAACTGGATCTTTCTTCTATAGAAAAAAACATTGTTCGTTGTCCGGATGTGAAAGCAGCGGAAGAGATGATCACACTTATTGAGCAAATCCGCAAAGCAGGCGATACAGTTGGAGGAGTAGTTTCGTGTGTATGTTCCAGCGTTCCTGTGGGATTGGGAGAACCGGTGTTTGATAAATTACATGCTGATCTTGCCAAAGCAATGATGAGTATAAATGCAACTAAGGGTTTTGAATATGGTGAAGGGTTTAATTCAGCGAATTTCAAAGGTTCAGAACTAAACGATCTTTTCGAAAACAAAGAAGGAACAATTAAAACCAAAACAAATCACTCGGGAGGAATTCAGGGAGGAATCAGTAATGGAGAAGATATTTATTTTAATGTAGCGTTTAAACCCGTTGCAACCATTGTGCAATCACAGGCAACTGTTGATGCAGAAGGAAATGAAACAGAGATTAGCGGAAAAGGCAGACACGATCCTTGTGTGTTGCCACGTGCAGTTCCAATTGTAGAAAGTATGGCAGCGCTTGTATTGGCCGACCACCTATTAAGAAATAAAACAACAAGATTAGATGAACTTTAAGAAGAACGGACTTTTATTGGCAATTGTTATTGCTATGGTTATCGGTATTGTATTTGGTGCAATCATTAATTCAAATAAAACAAAAACCTTTAAACAAGAGGCTGCAAAGTTTGAGCAGACTTACAAAGGAAATGATAAAGCACTTGCTATTGTAAAAGCGGTTTATAAAAAAGCAGAAAAGGATTCAAAAAAAGATTCAGCATCCGGTTTCTCTTTGTTAAGTGATATTTTTCTTCGACTCATTAAAATGATCATTGCTCCACTAGTATTTGCTGTATTGGTGGTGGGCGTAGCCAAGGTCGGTGATTTTAAATCAGTCGGAAGGATAGGAGGAAAGACCATTTTGTACTTTACGTTTGCCGCATTAATATCATTAACAATAGGTTTAGTGATCGTAAATGTTTTTGAGCCGGGTAAAAAAATGCAACTTGAAATGCCCGAGGCAGGTGCTGATACAGGAGTAAAAACCGGAGCGCAAACAGCAAAGAATTTTATAGCTCACGTTATTCCTCAAAGTGTAATCGAATCAATGGCAAATAATGAGATCCTGCCTATTGTTATTTTCTCCATCTTCTTTGGTATTGCTATAGCATCTATTGGAGCAAAAGGTAAGATTGTAATTGACGTCCTTGATTCCATTGGGCACGCCATGTTCAAGGTTACCAACTTTGTAATGAAGTTCGCACCCGTCGGAATTTTTGGAGCCATTACCGCGGTTGTTATTCAGCAAGGATTGGATGTACTCTCGGGTTATATTTATCTGATAGCATGTTTCTTCGGAGGTTTGTTGTTTTTTGTATTTGTAATTTTGGTTCTTATTTGTTTTTCTTTGAAGATCAATTTCTTCAAATTGATGGGTTTGATCAAAGAACCTACCTTGCTCGCTTTTAGCACTGCCAGTTCAGAAGCCGCGATGCCAAAAACAATTGAGGCTTTGGAGAAATACGGGATATCTAATAAAGTGGTAAGCTTTGTGTTGCCTTTAGGTTATTCATTTAATCTCGATGGCTCTATTATGTACATGACCTTCGCAACCATGTTTATTGCGCAGGCTTACGGTATGGATATCAGTTTTGCAGATCAGGTAAAAATGATGTTAATACTACTGGTAACGAGTAAAGGTGTTGCAGGTGTACCTCGGGCATCTTTTGTGGTTATTGCCGGAACCTTAGCCATGTTTAAAATCCCGGTTGAAGGATTATTACTTTTATTGGCTGTGGATCAGTTACTCGACATGGGGCGCTCCGCAACCAATGTTATTGGGAATGCAGTTGCTTCTGCAGTTGTGGCTAAATGGGAAGGCGAGAAAATATAGAGATTTGGGATCCTTTTTATTATATCCTTGCATAATAAAAGTAATTTATAACTGATTCTTCTCACTAAATTCAGGAATAATTCTTAACTTCATACCAATAGTTCTGAGGATTCTTAACTTTGCTAACTCAAGTCTCCGTTATGAAACCGAATCTCATTTTCTCCCTCTTGTTATTACTTACCTTGTTTTCCTGTTCCAAGGAGAGGAAGCATGTAAAGCCTATTGTTAGCGATATTACCGAAGCAGTGTATGCCTCTGGTAAGGTAAAGGCAGAGGAGCAATACAATGTTTTTTCAACTGTTAATGGAATTCTTCAAACTATTTATGTAATGCCGGGAGATAGTGTTTCTGTGGGAACACCAATGTTTGGTCTCGATAATATTACTTCTGAACTCAATTCACAAAACGCCCTACTTGCTTTGCAATTAAGCGAGGAGAATAATAAAAAGGGGTCAGATAAATTAAAAGAGACAGGTTTAACGGTTGACCTTGCTTATCAAAAATACCTACTCGATTCATCTTTATATCAACGGCAGAAAAAACTTTGGGAACAAAATGTAGGCTCTAAGGTAGATTTAGAGCAAAAAGAATTGACCATGGTGAATTCAAGAACTGCATATAAAACCGCTGAAAGTAAATTCAATCAGCTAAAGAGCAATTTGGCAAAAGAGTTAAAGAACGCAGGATTAAATTATTCCATTTCTCAAAAGCTGGCGAAGGATTTTGTGATTAAAAGTAGCATCAATGGAAAAGTATACGATGTACTGAGAGAAAAAGGGGAACTAATAACCCCCCAAACTCAATTAGCTGTTGTAGGAAGCAGTTCTAAATTCAGTATAGAAATGGAAGTGGATGAAAATGATATTGCTAAAATAAAGGTAGGGCAAGAAGTATTGGTGAATATGGATAGTTACAAGGGCGAAGTATTTACTGCTAAACTAACCGAGATCAACCCTATCATGAAGGAACGTACGCACACTTTTTTGGTGAAGGCTCAATTTATTCAAGCTCCCAAAGTGTTATACCCCAATTTGAGCCTGGAAGCAAATATTGTTTTAAATACAAAGAAGAATGCACTTGTTATTCCGAAAGAGTATTTAGTAGATGGAAAATACGTGCTTATTTCCGAAGAGGAAAAAAGGGAAGTGAAAATAGGTTTAAAAGATTATAAAAAAGTAGAGATCACAGAAGGATTGGATAGTACTCAATTTATTTATAAACCACTATAGATGAATATAAAATTAATTCTGAATGTTTCCATAAACCTTCTGCGCGCCCGATTAAAACAGTCGGTGGTTGCAGGAGTGGGAGTGACTTTCGGAATTACCATGTTTATCACCTTAGTGAGTTTTATGAATGGTTTAAATCAATTACTCGACGGACTGATTCTTAATCGTACTGCTCATGTACGTTTGTATAATGAAGTAAAGCCAAACGAGACCCAACCGGTTAATTTTTCAAAGGCTTATGCAAACCATCAGAATTTTATTTCTTCCGTAAAACCTAAAGATAGCGGTAAAGAAATATATGACAGCAAAGCCATTATGAAAGTGTTGTTGAGTGATGAGCGCGTACAGGGTGTGGCCCCAAAAATTAATACCCAGGTTTTTTTTAATGCAGGAAATATTGAATTGGCCGGAGTTATAAATGGTGTGGATATAGCTGCCGAAGAAAAATTATTTATGTTCAGCGATTATGTTGTTGAAGGCGATAGTCGTGATTTAGCTACAGTAAGTAATAGTGTTTTTTTAGGAAAAGGGTTGGCAGATAAAATGCTTGTTAATATTGGTGATGTTGTAAATGTAACAACGGCTCAGGGTGATTTTGTTTCGCTGAAAGTAGTCGGGGTTTTTCAGTTTGGTTTGGCCGATTTGGATAACACACAATCATATACTTCGCTTTCAACCGCTCAAAAATTATTTGCCAAGCCAACTTCTTATATTACAGATATTCAGGTGAAGTTGAAAGATGTTATGTTAGCACCTGCAGTAGCAAAAGAATATGCGGAGATCTTTCAATTGGATGCAATTGATATTCAAACGGCCAATGCACAGTTTGAAACCGGGAGTACAATACGATCCATCATTTCTTATGCGGTTGGTGTTACGTTATTAATAGTAGCCGGTTTTGGCATATATAATATTCTCAATATGATGATTTATGAGAAGATGGATTCAATTGCAATATTAAAAGCAACCGGTTTTTCGGGGAACGATGTAAAGTGGATATTTGTTTTTATTTCAGTAATCATTGGAGTTTCTGGAGGAACATTGGGTCTGATCTTTGGTTATCTGCTATCACTTTTAATTGACAATATCCCTTTTGAAACAGCTTCGTTGCCAACTATTAAAACATTCCCGATTTATTATAATCCTGTTTTTTATATGATAGGCTTAAGCTTCGCCCTTGTAACAACATATATTGCAGGCTTGTTTCCTGCAAAAAAAGCAAGTAAAATAGATCCTGTTGACATAATCAGAGGGAAATAAGATGAGCACAAAAGTCATAGAAACAATTGCTGTTAGTAAAGAATTTAGCGATCCGGTAACTGTAAAGATCCTGAAAGAGGTAAGTTTCGATGTTCACCACGGAGAGTTTGTTTCCATTATGGGAAAATCAGGCTGCGGAAAATCAACTTTGCTTTATATTCTTTCAACTATGGATACCGATTATGAAGGCAAACTGTATTTGAATGATGAATTACTCACCGGGAAAAACGACAAGCAATTGGCAAAGGTGCGTAATGAGAAAATAGGATTTGTGTTTCAGTTCCATTATTTATTACAGGAGTTTTCTGTATTAAGAAATGTGATGATCCCCGGATTAAAACTTGCTAAATACAGTACGGAAGAAATTGAACACCGTGCAATGGAGCGCTTGCGAATGTTAGGCATGCAGGACCATGCCAATAAAAAAACAAATCAGCTGAGCGGTGGACAAAAACAACGGGTAGCCATTGCCAGGGCTTTAATAAATGATCCACTGATTATAATGGGAGATGAGCCCACCGGTAATCTGGATAAATTAAACAGCGATCTGGTATTTGATATATTAAGCGAACTCACAAAAGAGAATAAACAAACCATATTAGTTGTTACTCATGACCCTGAATTTGCTGCAAAAACCGACCGAATTATTACCATGGCCGACGGAAAAATTATTTCCTAAGTAAAATAAAATTTCATTTTTTTTACCCAATAGGTTAAGAGTATTGTTGTTTTATAGGATAAAATCATAATTGATCCTAATAATCTGCGTTCCGCCATAGCGGACTGCTTTCCATTTTGTGCAGCCAAATATCAGTTCAAATCAAAAACCGTTTTAGTTTACCACTTATTTCCAAAAACCGACCACTTACAAAGTGATCTTATAAAAAGAACACTTTGGCATGTACCTTGGTTATTGTTTTCAGCCGAAAGGTTTAAAAAAAATAAAATATGAAAACAATAGTTCGCCTTGCAATAGTTTGGGCGATTGCAGGTTTAGCCGTTAATACGGTATCAGCTCAACAAGTTTTGCCAAAACCGGCGCAACCAAAAGTTATTAATAAAGGTGGTGGTGGTGGTAATAACCCAAAACCACCAAAAGGAAAAGGCAATGAAAAATGGTGGGTTTCCGTTGGAGTGGGTGGTGGACCAAATTGGGGTGGACCTCCTCCAAATTATGGTTATTATGGCGGTTACAATAATTATGGTGCTTATGGCAACTATGGCGGTGGTTATAATTATTACGGTTACAATTACAGAAAGGCTGCACGAAAAAGAATTCGTAATACCGGTTACATTTTATACAACTCCATTCAGCAGGCAAACTGGGAAGGAATGTACAACCCGGTTTTATCAAGTGCGGTACAACATCAACAGTATGCAAAGTTTTTGTACAATTCAGGTAACTATATAGGAGCTATACACCACACCGACCGTGCGCGATATTTAGCATGGCAATCATTGAACTTTAATTATGGTTCAATCAATGATCAAGGTTATAACGATTGGGACGATGACGATATGTATGGAGGAAATTATAACGGCGGAGGAAATGGCTACTATAGTGAAGATGGATATAAAAAGAATGGCAGCAGTCCGGGAGGAAGCGATGTTTCCAAGCAAAAGCCCGGAACTACTCCTGATCCCGCAGCTAAAACTCCAAGTAATGAAGAATTAGATCAAAAAGTAAATAAAAAGGATTATACCAAAGAAGAATTAAAAGGTATGAAACTTCAGGATCTCGAAATTGAATAGTGTTTGGTAGAAAGGTGGAAGAAAAGGGTGGTTTCGGGAGGAATCGCCCTTTTTGATTTAAACCCGCTTCCGAAATTTTAACCACATACATAGTTTTTTTTTGAGTTTAAAAGAGAATTGTACTAGCAGAGCTTCGCTTTCACATAGAAGAGATGCTATGTGTAAAACAAAGTTCTATCTCTAACTTTTAATAAATAAGAGTTTTCTATGTGCCTATGTGGTTAAAAAGGGAGCCTTAAGTCAGAAAATCAACTTTTTTCACAGTAGTTGATAAAAAAAGGGGGGGGTGCTCCAAAAAAATCAATTTTTTTTGGCTGTACCCCTAAAATTTGACTACTTTTGGCAAAAATTAATAAAATTATGAGCAACCGCCGTCTTTTAGCCCTTCAGGAAATAATGAAGCGCCAACCAATGGAATTCAATAATTCAGGTAAACAAATTTCCGAGTATTACGGATCCAATGTTTTTGGATATGATGCAATGAGAGAATATTTGTCGGAAGAAGCATTTAACATGGTACAGGATGCCATGGAAAAAGGTTCTACATTGGATAGAAGAATAGCCGATCAGGTTGCAGCTTGTATGAAAGCATGGGCAATTGACAAAGGTGCTACACATTATACACATTGGTTTCAACCCTTAACAGGAACCACTGCCGAAAAACACGATGGTTTTTTTGAACCGGTAGATAAAGGAAGAGCAATTGAACGTTTTAGCGGAAGCCAGCTTTCACAACAGGAGCCTGACGCGTCGAGTTTTCCGAGTGGTGGAATCCGTAACACTTTTGAAGCGCGTGGTTACACTGGTTGGGACCCTACTTCTCCTGCTTTTATTTTTGATAAAACTTTATGCATTCCAACCATCTTCGTTTCTTATACAGGAGAAGCGTTGGATTTCAAAACCCCATTATTAAAATCATTAAGTGCATTAGATAAAGCTGCAACTGAAGTTTGCCAATATTTTGATAAGAATGTTACCAAAGTAATTGCAACATTAGGTTGGGAGCAGGAATATTTTGTTGTAGATGCTGCATTACACTCCTGCCGCTATGATCTACAACAAACAGGAAGAACTTTATTAGGGGCTTCTCCTGCTAAAGGGCAGCAGTTGGAAGATCACTATTGGGGCTCAATTCCGGAGAGAGTTGCTGCTTATATGCGTGATTTTGAATACGAATGTCATTTATTAGGTATACCTGTTCGTACACGTCACAATGAGGTTGCGCCGGCTCAGTTCGAGTGCGCTCCTGTTTTTGAAGAAGTGAACTTAGCAGTTGATCATAACCAGTTGTTGATGGATGTTATGGAAAAAGTTGCCATGCGTCATAAACTGAGAGTGTTATTACACGAGAAACCATTTGCAGGTGTTAACGGAAGCGGTAAACATAATAACTGGAGCTTGGCAACAAGCACCGGGAAAAATTTATTGAGCCCGGGAAAAACCCCTAAAACAAATTTACAATTTCTTACTTTCTTTATCAATACCATTAAAGCGGTTCACGAACATGCTGATTTGATGCGTGCTTCTATTGCATCTGCAAACAACGACCACCGCTTGGGTGCGAATGAAGCTCCTCCTGCGATCATGTCAGTTTTCCTAGGAGAACAATTGAACAAAGTGTTAGATGATTTAGAGAAAAATGTTCACGGTGGTAAATTAACCCCTGAAGAAAAAACAGCATTGAAATTAGGGATTGCAAAAATCCCGGATATCATGTTGGATAATACAGATAGAAACAGAACTTCTCCGTTTGCCTTCACCGGAAATAAATTTGAGTTCCGTGCGGTTGGTTCTTCCGCAAACTGTTCAGGCCCAATGACTGTATTGAATACCATCATGGCTGAGCAATTGATCAAGTTTAAGGACGATGTGGAAAAAATGATTGCTAAGAATATGGATAAGGACGAAGCGATTTTCCATGTGTTGAAAAAATACATTGTTGATTCTAAAATAATTCGTTTTGAAGGAAATGGTTATGGAGATGAGTGGAAAAAAGAAGCAAAACGCCGAGGGTTAAATAATATTCCTACAACTCCGGATGCACTGGAAGCATACATCTCTAAAAAGACTTTGCATTTATTTGAACATATGAATATTTTAAGTCACCGTGAACAGGAAGCACGTTATGAAATTGCTTTGGAAACTTACACTAAAAAAATTCAGATCGAATCAAGAATTATAGGAGATATCGTTACCAATCAAATTGTTCCGGCAGCTATTCAATATCAAAAAATGCTGGTAGATAACGTTTCAGGAATGAAAACATTTATGAGCCCGGCTGATTTCAAAAAGTCGGCTGATGCGCAAATTGAAATGATCAAAGAAATTTCTGAACGCATTGCAGCTATCAATACGGATGTGTTTAAAATGATAGAAGAACGCAAAAAAGCAAATAACTTAGACTCAGCAAAAAAACAAGCTCATGCCTATTGCGAAAAAGTAAAACCCTATTTCGATACTATTCGCTATAATTCAGATAAGTTGGAGTTGATGGTGGATGATGCAATGTGGCCACTTCCTAAGTACAGAGAGTTGCTGAATTTAAAATAGTACTTTAGTCTCTTAATAATTTAAAAGCCCGATAAATCATTTGTTTATCGGGCTTTGTTTATACAGATTCAATTCTTTTGTGTTGAAGAATAATTCCCTAAACAAACTTCATTTTCTCCAACAAATCACTAAAGTATTTCGGCGACCAGATTTTAAGTGCAGTATCATCTTTTATAAATCGAACAACATCTTCCTTAACATTATCAAACGAAATGCTGTTGAACCTTTCACTTAGTAAGTTGGTAATTTGCTTTTGGCTAATGGTTTTTTCCTTCCAATCGCCGGTGTCTTTTGCTCTTTTATGAAAATGGTTAATATCCAATACAATGCCTTTTTTGATATACCATTCAAAGTCGTACCAGTCTCTTCCTTTCACTCTGTTTTTCCATTTTCTGAATAGAAGAGCATGCATTTTTCCTGCAAACAAACTAGGCAGTGTGAAGCATTTCACGTAAAAAGAAAATGGTCGCAGCAATAGTTTTTCCTCTGTTTCAAAACCAAGCGGCGGTTGGCGATCTACTTCTATTTTTATTTTGATGGATTTGTTTGATTGTATTCCTGCTTGTTTAATAATATCTTCCAGTACTAATTCCTTCCATATAGTTTCTGACTTAAGAAAGGCTGATTCAACCTGAGTCTTTATTTTTTTGTCTTTTTCTCTAATGCTAACTTTTATTCCAACTGCTTCAAACTCTGCAATAATATAAGGGAAATAAGGCTCCAAAGAAAAATCCGGATTCGACTCAAGAAGAGAAAAATCCAGATCTTCCGAAAACCTATCGAGTCCGTAAAAAATACGTAGTGCTGTACCACCATAAAAAGCAGCCTTGTCAAAAAAATCAGTTCTTGATAATCCTGCCAAGGCTATTTCTTGCATAATTTCACGTAGCGCAGATAAGGTTTCTTCCTCGTTCTGCGGCTTGTATTCGGTTATCCATTCTTTGATCATAATTCATCAAGGGTTTTAACAAGCATTGCTATACTACTTTTTTTAGGCGCATCCTCTATCCACGAACGAATAATGGTTGTATCCAACGAACGAAGATTTTCTTCATCAATGCGAAGGTCCTCAACTAAAAGATCCATAGTTTGACGAATACTTCTTAAAGTAATTCCTGATGTTAGAATTATTTTGTCGCAAACAGCTTTTTCTTTGGAAGCAATCAGGGCGGTTTGTTTTGGACTTAGCCGCACGCTTTCTATCCCAAATGAATAATAAGGAGAGGGTAAATGCTGATAACTGAACCTGCCAACTGAATTGTTGTATTTTTTCGCAGTTTTCATGGTTGCAGAGGTGATTTCATACACACGCTCCGGAATAAATCCCCAATAGGATAGAGCCGCCTCTTGCGAAACATAACTTGGCCCCCTGAGATGATTAGCAATTAAAAACGAATCAGGAGCCGGTAAATCTGTTTCCGGACCAGGAATATACAAGCCTCTTCTTACAGAAAGCAGCTCTCCGTTTTTTACCAACTCACTAATTTTATCATTAGGTCGTTGGTAATCACTAAGCATTTCCATAACAACATGATGAGGAATTGGCGCTTCGGTATATTCTTTTACTATTTTTCTAAACTCCATGTTTGATATAGCTTTAAAAGCTTTAATGAAATATTTAAAAACAAAAGTCGGAATAATTCCGATTATCTACAATTATTTTAACAATTATTTGTTTAATTTTTAATTAATAATCGGAATAATTCCGATTATTATAATATTTATTTACATTATTACTACGCCTGTATAAGTATTTAATGGCTGGCAGAAATAAAAATTCTATTAATTCAAAACACAGAAAATTACAATTCCCTAAAATAGAACATGAAGCCAGGTGGTTGTGGAACTATTTGTTGATGAAACAATGTTATCAATGCCGGGTTATGGAGAGTTGTAGAATTTGAGACAATTATATAATAAAAATCCCCCCGGTCACTGAGCGTAGTCGAAGTGCGGGGGGACTTTTATTATAGGGTATATTATTAAGCTATTTTTTCCTGAACTTTTTCCTTATGTTTTCTTAACTGTGTTTTCAAAGCGTCAACACAAGCGTCTACTGCTTCTTCAAACGACAGGCATTGTTTTTTCGCAAACAATTCATTGCCCTTTACTCGCAATTTAACCTCTGCAATTTTGTTATCCTGCGTACTTGACTTGTCCAGTCGAAGGGTTACATCTGCATCAACTATGTTTTCATAATAGGTGGTAAGTTTACTTACCTTCTCGTCTACAAATGTTAGCAATTTGATGTCTGCATCAAAATGTACTGTTTGAGTGTTGATTTTCATTTTTCCTCCTTTTTAGTTAAGCTCTTGGATGAGCCTGGTTATAAACTTTCTTTAGTTTCTCTATAGTGTTGTGAGTATAGACTTGTGTTGCTGCTAAACTACAGTGCCCAAGCAGTTCTTTTACGGCATTTATATCCGCTCCGTTGTTGAGTAAATGGGTTGCAAAGGTGTGACGTAAAACATGCGGACTTTTTTTCTTGATAGTAGATATAGTTGAAATTTCGGATTTAATAGTTGTGTAAACGAAATTTTCGCTCAATGGGTTTCCTTTTTCATTATAAAAAAAGTACTCACCCGATAAATTGTGTTTTTGTTTAGCTGTTATGTAATCTTCAATAACCCGTTTAAAAGGGGTGGAGAAAGGAATAGAGCGCACTTTATTACGTTTACCCAATACACGGATATTCATATTGTAAAGGTCAACATCTTTTTCTTTTAAGCCAATCAGCTCTGCACGGCGGATACCTGTTTGATAAAAGAACTCAAAAACGGTTCTTTTTAAAATTTCAGTGTAAGTAACAGGTTTCTTTAAATCAAAACCTTTGTCAATCGATTCATTTATAAGGTTACTTTCATCAATAAAAACGGGTAAACGTTTTTTTGATTTTGGGGCAATGATTTTTAATAAAGGATTGTGCTTTACTAATTGATTTTTTTGAAGAAAGCGGAAGAAAGATTTAAGAGTGCTTAATTTCCTGTTAATACTTGCAGCAGCTATTTTGTGTTCGCTCAAGTTAGAAACCCAATCCCGGATCACAATATGAGAAAGCTCACTTAATGGAATTTCTTCGAATGTGGTGGAAACAAAACCTGAAAACTGGTTCAGGTCATTTTGGTAGGAAACAATAGTGCGAGGAGAATACTTTCTTTCGAAGGAGAGATATTCAGTAAACGCTCGTATTTCCTTACTCCACATAAATAAAAAAAGTAAAATTAACTCTCAAACGAATGTAATTAATTAAATTCTAATTCGAAAGTTAATTTTACTTAACTATTTATTTTTCAGATAAATAGAATATTATTCTATTTCACCTTTTTGAAGTTTCTGTTTGTAAACAGCGTTAATGATTTCCTCACGACGCTGAATTGAAGGCTTAGTGAATTTTTGACGTTCACGTAGTTCCTTTACAACTCCGGTTTTTTCAAACTTTTTCTTAAACTTTTTTAGGGCCTTCTCTAGAGATTCACCCTCTTTTACTTGTACAATTAACATCTTTGTTCTTTTTGGGGCAGCAAATATACGTATTTTATTGTGAATTGCAAAAAAACAAATTAAAAACAGTAATTTTTGAGTTTCAATGAAATAATAATTACTTTCGGCTTCTGTTATTTAGGATTTATTTGTGAAAACCAACACTTCGACCTTCATAAAACTGTTGAGCCTTGTATTTGTAATGATACTGAGCTCTTGTGGTAATAATGATCCTAAGTTTATTTCTGAAGGGGTAATTGAATATGACGCACAAGTTGTAGACAAAAGTCACCCCATGGCAGGTTTAGCTCCAAGTACCATGTCCATGTTTTTTAAGAAAAATTTGTACTGCTCTGAAATGAGTACCATGGGAATGTTTAACTCAAAGTTTGTCGCCAATCCTACCAACAAAACCTTTACTACTATGGTAAAGATCCTGAACGAAAAAAATGCCTGTATTGAGTATGATAAAGAAATTAAAAAAGACATAGCTGATAATAAACTGGAGTTTAAAGAGACCTCCGAAGTAAAAATTATTGCAGGATATAAGTGTAAAAAAGTAATTGCGACCAAAGCAAGCGATCCAACAGATAAATTTGAGGTTTATTATACCGATGAGTTAGATGTAAAAAGTGCCAATTACAGCACTCCATACGAAGGATTAAAAGGTATTGTAATGAAATTTCGGTTGAAAAAATTCGGAATGGAAATGGAGTTTACCGCTACTTCGGTAAGGAAGGAAGAAGTAGCTGACGATATGTTTGATCTCCCGGGTTTTTACAAAATAATTACTAAAGAAGAAATGGATGAATTTTTTAAATTCATGCAGTAATTTTTGGTACGAATTTAGCTAGTGTCAGAATCAAAATTATAATAAACAAAAAATGAAAAAAATAATATTGTCAGCAGCTTTGGCCTTTATGGCATTTGGAGCAGCAATTGCTCAGGTAAAAGAGGGATCGGTAACTTATGAAGTGGTAATGGATGGTTTACCTCCTGAACAAGCTGCCATGATGGGTGGTATGGAACAAGTAATGTACTTCAAAAATGGTAAATCCAGATCTGAAATGTCAAGTGCATTTTTTACTAACGTTACTATTAATGATGGCAAAAAAACTACTGTTATGATGGATCAAATGGGACAAAAGTTCTATTTTGAAATGACAGAAGAGGATGCGAAAAAAAATGCCTCAAAAAATGAAGACGCCAAAATTGACTATAAAGACGAAGCTAAAAAAATTGCGGGCTACGATTGTAAAAAGGCGATCATAAAATCTAAGGACGAAAAAGGCGAAGAAAGTGTTACAACAGTTTGGTATACCGAGCAAATCCCAATGGTAGGGCAAGGTTCATCAAGAGGCGGAGCAAGCGCATTCAAAAATCTTAAAGGTGCCCCTTTAGAATTTGAAATGGCTCAGGGCCCATATAAAATGAAATTTACAGCAACTGCTGTTTCCACATCTGCAGTTTCAGATTCAAAATTTGTAGTAAATACTGAAGGATATGTGAAAAAATCTCTGGAAGATATGAAGAAAATGAGTGGAGGAAAATAAGCCTCCGCACTAAAAAAATGAATCCCCGTTTCCTCAAATGAATGAAGAGCGGGGATTTTAATTTTACCCCAACTGTTAATAATGTTTTGATAATTTGTTGAAAATTGCAATATTTGCAGTACTAACCCAAAAAGTATGAAAAAATTACTGACCATTATAGTTTGTTTGTTTATTTCGGTACCAGTGTTTTCGCAGGGCGGAGTTGTTTCCTCGCATAATCTTCCCCCTTCTGTGGCCCCCGGACAAACGATAGATGTTGATTTTACTTTAAATAAGGGAAGTATTGGTGGTTTTGCCAAATTTCAAATGGATCTTCCTTTTGGATTTAGTGCAACAAACGTAGATTCTAAACAAGGTAATTTTACATTTGAAAATCAGCGTGTTAAAATAGTTTGGGTTTCAATTCCGGCAGAAGCGGCTTTTACATTTAAATTCAAAATTGCTGTACCGGCTAACGCATTAAATGTTTGTTCCATTTCCGCGAAATTTTTCTATTTGGAGAACAATGTGAAGAAAGAAGTAGAAATGCCGGTGCATACAATGAAGATATCCGGATCCGGAGATGTGGCTTCAACACCAACTAATACAGTTGCTACTACACCAACAAACACAGTGAGTTCGACACCAACCAACACAGTTGCAACTACCCCAACCAACACTGTAGCTACTACTCCAACTAATACAGTTGCTGCAACACCTACCAAAACTGTTACAACCACTCCAACCAATACAGTTAGCACTGCTCCAACAAATACTATATCAACTTCAAAATCTAATAGCGGAACGGTTTATAAAGTGCAATTAGGAGCGTTTTCATCTTCTCCTGCTAAATCAAAGTTCCCTGGAGTTAATCTTAGCATTGTTGAAGAAGGTGGTTTTTATAAAGCACTTTCAGGCAATTTTAATAGTTTAGAGCAAGCCCAGAAACACAAATCGGATCTTGAGAATAAAGGTTATTCAGGATTTATTGTTACTTACCAAAACGGTCAACGTACCGGTATTATAAAGTAAGAACATAGCAAAAAAGCTTTTGAACACAGAGTATCTGAGTTTTCAGGAGTTACACAGAGTTTAATTGAGTGTTTTTCAAGACTTTTTTGTATTAATCTTAATGCTTTTTCTCGAAACTATTAACCATAAATATAGAGCAAAGGATATAAAGTGTTTATTTTATAGAGCAATCGGCTCGGATGAATTTTTCTCTGCGTAACTCTTTGTTCTCTGTGCCTCTGTGTTAAAAAAATCTCCCTCAAATTCCGTACATTTGGGTTCTTTTTTACATTTTGATATCAAAGGACACCATAGAGCAAATTATTTACTACGCCCGCATTGATGAGGTAGTAGGTGATTTTGTGCCTTTGAAAAAACGTGGTTCCAATATGTGGGGCTGCTGTCCTTTTCATAATGAAAAAACTCCTTCATTCAGTGTATCTCCAACAAAAGGTATTTACAAATGTTTTGGTTGTGGAAAAGCAGGTAACTCGGTGAATTTTGTGATGGAGGTTGAGAAGAAAACCTACCCCGAAGCATTACGGTATCTCGCAAAAAAATACAATATTCATATTGAGGAGAAGGAAGTAACAGCAGAAGAACTTGCTGCCCAAAGTGAAAAAGAAAGTTTAAGGATCATTAATATTTTTGCCAATAAGTACTTTCAAACTAACCTTTGGGAAAGTGATGAAGGCAAATCCATTGGTTTAAGTTATTTCCGTGAGCGCGGATTCAGGGATGATATTGTAAAGAAGTTTGAGCTGGGTTTTTCATTTGAAGAACGTAAAGCTCTTACGAAAGCAGCAATTGCAGGAGGGTACAATCCAAATTATTTAGTTAAGACGGGTCTTTCCATTTTACCTGAGCGATATGCAAATGAAACCAGTTTAACGGACGCTCATTTATTTGATCGTTTTGCTGGTAGGGTAATGTTTCCTATTCACGGTGTTTCAGGAGATGTTGTTGGTTTTGGAGGAAGAATTTTAGGTAACAGTAAAGAAGTAGCTAAATACCTTAATTCACCGCAAAGTGAGATCTATGATAAGAGTAAAATCCTGTATGGACTTTATTTCGCTAAAAAAAGTATTCAAACCGAAGGCTTCTGTTTTTTGGTGGAAGGTTATACAGATGTTATTGCGATGCATCAGGCGGGCATTGAAAATGTGGTAGCTTCATCAGGAACTTCACTTACCGTTGAGCAAATAAAATTAATCCAACGTTTCACCAACAATATTACCATTTTGTATGATGGTGATGCGGCGGGGCAAAAAGCTGCAGATCGTGGTACCGGACTGATATTGGAAGAGGGAATGAACGCTCGTGTGTTATTATTCCCTGATAACGATGATCCTGATAGTTACGCTAAAAAAGTTAGTTCCGATGAGCTGAAGAATTTTATTAAAAACAACTCTCACGATTTTATTACGTATTCCGCTTCACGTATTTCGGAAGAAGAAAAAAAAGACCCGATTAAGAAAACGGCTTTTATCCGTCACATCATAGATAATATAGCTTTAATCCCCGATTCTATTTCGCGCTCGGTATACATTAAAGAATGTAGCCGGTTGGTTGATGTAGAAGAACAGATACTTTCTTTGGAGGTCAATAAGATTCGTATAGACAAAGAAACACGCAAACAAAAAGATAAGAACCGACAACACCCATTTTCGACAGATCCGGCACCGGTAAAAGTAGATTCAGCTTTACCTACTTCTATTCTACCTGAACAGTTGCAGTTTGTTGAAGTAGATGAGCGACAGCTGAAACTCGATGTTTTTGATAGTATAGAAAAGAATATCTGTAGGGTAATGATCATGTACGGAAATCAGTTGTTAGATGTTGAGGTGTACAATTCTGAAGGCGATCTGGTAACTATGCAAATTTCGGTTGCTGAATTTATTTTATTTGAGTTGTTTCACGATGAATTAAATTTCATTAACCCCATTAATCAGTTATTATTGGATGAATTCATTCATCAGATGCGTGAAGATGTGATTCCCGGCGAAAGCTTTTTTCTGATGAATACCAATCCTGCAATATCTCAGTTAGCAATCCAGCTTACCCAGGAAGATCATCAACTAAGCGAGAACTGGGCAGCCAAACACGGAGTGCATACGGAACACGAGGCGCACGATATTAAAAAAATGGTGGAACGTATACTTTACGTTTATAAAGACAAAAGATTACAAGATATGATCTTTGAACTGAAAGAAAGTTTAAGAGATAATGCAAACGATGATGATGTATTTATAACTCTTTCCGAGATCAGAAAATTTGAATCTTTTAAGGCGCGTGTAAACAAGTTGCTGGGAAGAGTTATTGTGAAATAAATATCCTGTTTTCCCTTTTTAAACCATATAAGGCATTTCAGGACATAGAAGTCTACTGTTTGCGTACGAATAAAAGTGAATAATTATTACCTCTAACCTTATATGATCTTACATGTCTTATATGGTTTAATTTTTTTTTTGATTAAAACTCCGCGATCACCGATTGAGATCCCTTCACTACATCATTGATCTTTACATTCACCTTAGTTCCTAAAGGAAGATAAATATCCACACGTGAACCGAATTTAATGAATCCGAATTGTTCACACTGAGTAGCAACATCGCCATCTTTACAATACCAAACAATACGACGGGCTAAAGCTCCTGCAATTTGTCTGAAAAGGATCTGCTTACCGTTTTTATGTTCTACTACAACAGTAGTACGTTCGTTCTCTGTACTTGATTTTGGTTCCCATGCAGCTAAAAATTTACCAGGATGGTATTTAAAAAATTTCACGATACCATCAATAGGATAACGATTAACGTGAACATTGATCGGAGACATGAAAATAGAGATCTGCAAACGTTTGTCCTTGAAAAATTCTCCTTCTTCGGTTTCTTCAATAACAACAACTTTTCCGTCTGCAGGGGCAATAATCAGGTTCTCACCTTTCGTGAATACACGGGTTGGCATACGAAAGAACTGAAGAATGGTAATGGTTAAAAATCCACTTAATGCATAAGCAAATAAATGAGCAATTAAATATTGAGGGAAGAAAAAATGTGCAATGAAAATAACGATGGCACTAAATACCAAAACAATCAATAAACTGGCAATACCTTCTTTGTGAAACTTCATTTTTGTAAATAATTTCGCCAAAGATAATAAATAGAATCAAGACTGTTAGTTCGCTTCGACGAACAAGATGCAAGACTTTGATGCGTAGAAGATTAGGGCTTTTCTAACCTCCGGATTACCCGTTACCGCTGCCTGCTCTTTGTTTCACATCGTCTGCGCCGCCCGTTCTTCTTCTGCTTCCCTGTACATTCGTGTTTCCGAACTTGTAGGTAAATGCAACAGAAGCAACACGTGTTTCCCTTGATACAATGAATTTTTCGCGGTAATTGGAGAACTTCACGGTTGCCGTCATATTATTGGTATAAGCAATATCCGAAACATTCAACTTCAAAACAGCACGATTTTCCCAAAGCTTTTTCTGGAATCCTACAGATACGAACCAGATCGGATTTATATTGTCGTATGCATAGATCTCACGTGCGCGGTAGTTTCCGGTAAGTTCAGCAGAAGTTGTTTTATTGAAAGCGAATGAATTCACCCAGTTAAAATTCAAAGTTGGTTTTCCTACATTTTTTATAGGTGTATTGGCTACATTCCCGGTATAGCTTGCATAATAGATGTTGAGGTCTGAATTCATATTCCACCATTTTTTGATTTCTAATGGAAGCGATATCACAAAAGAATACACATCTACTTTTCCTAAATTTGTGTTGGTTTGAATAGTAGTATTGGTAAGGGTAGGCGAAGGTGCAAGCACTTCTGTAATATTATTAAGTGTTCTGCCAAACCCAAAAGTGGTGTAGATCCTCTGTTTGTAAACATGACTGAATTCAACCGCATGCGTTGTTTGTGGTTTTAAATAAGGATTTCCTTCTTTATAAGTTGTAGGATCCAAAAAGAATTTGAATGGATTCAATTGATCGTATCCGGGTCTGTTGATACGTCGGCTGTAGGTTAATTCCAGCCCATTTTTTTCATTTATTTTATAACCAACAAAACCACTTGGGAAGAGCTGAACATAGCTGGTATCGAAGCTTGTATTGTAAACGATCTGTTTTCCTATTACGTGTGTATGTTCACAACGAAGTCCAATTTGTGTACTCCACTTTTTATAATCTTTGGTCACATTCACATAAGCAGCGTTTATGTTTTCTTCATAAATGAAGTGATTACTTTTTGTGGAATCGTAAATATTCTGTCCGTTGCTCTGATCATAAAATGCAAGGTTATTATCTGCAATAACATAACTTGATTTTAGTCCTGCTTCCAGCTTTGCGTCTTTCTTCAAGGGTTTACTAAGGTCAGTTTTTATGGAGTAAATGTTCAATCCGCCGCGAATATCGCCGTACAATAAATAATAGGGTTTAAATTCATCACCACCTAAATCAAAATAACGGGTAGTGAAATTTTGATTCGTAGTATTACCGTAATGTGCGTAATCTAAATCGGTATTCAACTCTGTTCCGGTTGAATCGAAAATGTGTTTGTAGTTGAGGTTGCCCGAGTAATTATACCAGCTATCCTTTGAACGGTTTTCTGTTGTGAAACTGGAGACTTTTTTATTGTGGTGATCATAAACATCCGACTGATTTTGGCCTGATGGATTAAACTTGTTGCTTACTCCGTTAATAACAAACCCAATAGTGTTTTTGTCGTTGATGAAGAAATCAGCTCCGGCACGTGCTATATGGTTTTTGAAAGGAAACAACAAAAAGTAATCCTGTTTGAAAGAGCCGGTTAATGTATCGCCCTGATAAAATTCTCTTTCCAATTGAAGATGATTAAACCCTTTTCTATAAGAATAATTATAACTCCCAAATACATTTATTTTTTTGCCACGGTGGTTCAATGTAATGCCATCATTTGTTTTAGGGTATACACCTTGTCCGTAACCTGCTGTAATGCTTCCATTTGTTCCAAGACGTTTGTCTTTTTTTAATTTGATGTTGATGATACTGCTTCCGGCTGCATCGTATTTGGCAGATGGGTTTGCAATAAATTCTATTTTTTCGATTGCTGTAGAAGGAATTCCTCTTAAATAGTTCGCTAAGTCAGTTCCTGTCATTGGTGTAGGTTTTCCATCTATTTGTACCATAATTCCCTGTCTGCCTTTGTAAGAGATGTTGTCTGTAGAATTGACCGTAACGCCGGGAGATTTCTCCAGTAATTCAAACGCAGATGAACCAGTTGAATTAATACTGTTCTCTACATTCAATATCACTTTTCCATGTTCGTGTTCTATCAATGGTTTTTTATTTTCTATCACTACTTCATTTAAGTTGATATTGCTTTTGTTGAGGTTGATGATAGGTAATAAGAGGTCTTCTTTCACAGCAAATGCTCCGCCGCTGTATTTGGGATAATTAATAAGTGTGGTTTGAATAAAATACGTTCCGCTATCAATATTCATAAAAACAAACTCACCTTTCTCATCACTGAACTCTGTTTTTGCTAATGAAGAATCTTTTTGTTTGATGAGTTGCACAATAACATCGCTGAGCGGTAACTGCGTTTGTTCATCGGTAATTTTCCCTGAAACAGTTTTTTTGAAAGCTTGTGTGTCCTGCGATTTTAGGGCTGTTCCGCTGAACGTCAACAAACAAATGATCGTATATATTTTAAAACCGCTCATACTTTTTTTGTTACAAAGTTTGTTTTTTGTACGCACCTTTGACTTGTAAAATCCTCTTATTTACTTGTGCAGCAAAATTGAATGGCTCACTGGTTGATAGATGTGATGAAAGGATAAGAATATGTCGGAGTTTAATATGAAATAGCCATGTGCCAAAGTGCACAAACAAAAATGGAGATACATGATGTATACCACATGACAATGAAAAAACAACAATATCTACATGTGAAATACATTGGAAGTAACGGATTGTATTTTGATCCCGATATTTTGGGATTAAAAATCTCAACTCAATCCGATGTTTCTGAAAAAATGGAACAGGCTAAAAATTACATGTTGCAAAATTGGGACAAAGCAATTTCCGTAAAAGATATTTCTTCTCACGTTTCAATTTGCGAATCGAGGTTTTATTATTTTTTCAAAATATTCTTTTCTTGCAGTCCGCACGAATATATGACGGATCTAAAACTGAAAAAGGCCCTGGATCTCAAAAAGGAGCACAATTACTCCTGGACAGAAATTGCTGAAATGTGTTGTTATACGGATGTTTCCGCATTCAGTCACCAGTTTAAAAAGAAATATGGGGTGAGTCCCAAAGATTTCAGGAAGTGATGTGGGCTTTTTCTGCCGCAGATTAACGCTGATTCCGCGGATATTAGCTGTCAAAAACCCGCATAATCAGCTGTTGAGATTACTTTGGAGTCAATTTGTAGTATTAATGAGTGATGTTTTCCGTAATGAAACCTTTAAAGAATTCGCATAATCTGCGGAAGTCCGCGGCTAAAAAAAATAACAAATAATTGCTTTTTTTCTGTGGTAATTTCCCTAAAAAATATATATTTGGAATTCGAATTAATTAATCAATTCTTTATATATCATGAGCAAAATTAAAGTAGCCAATCCCGTAGTAGAACTAGACGGTGATGAAATGACCCGAATCATTTGGAAATTTATCAAAGACAAATTGATCGTTCCATATTTGGATGTAGATATTAAATACTTCGATCTTGGAATGGAGCACAGAGATGCAACCAATGATCAGGTTACTGTTGATGCTGCTGAAGCGATCAAAAAATACGGCGTTGGAATTAAATGTGCAACTATCACTCCTGATGAGGCACGTGTAAAAGAATTCAACTTAAAACAAATGTGGAAATCACCCAACGGAACCATACGCAATATTTTAGATGGTACTGTTTTCCGTGAGCCTATCGTTTGTCAAAATGTTCCTCGTTTGGTTACTAACTGGACTGCACCGATCATTGTTGGTCGTCACGCGTTTGGTGATCAGTACAAAGCTACTGATTTTGTAGTGCCAGGAAAAGGTAAATTAACTATGAAGTTTGAAGGCGAAGACGGAAAAGTAATTGAACATGAGATCTACAAGTTTAATGGACCAGGTGTTGCTATGGGAATGTATAATGTAGAAGAATCTATTCGTGGTTTTGCACATTCTTGTTTCAATGTTGCACTAAATAAAAAATGGCCTTTGTATCTTTCTACAAAAAATACTATCCTTAAAAAATACGATGGTTTCTTCAAAGATATTTTCGAAGAAATTTATCAAAAAGATTACAAAGCTAAATTTGTTGCAGCAGGCATTGTTTACGAACATCGTTTGATTGATGATATGGTTGCTTCTGCATTAAAATGGAATGGTAATTTTGTTTGGGCTTGTAAAAACTATGATGGAGATGTTCAGTCTGACAGCGTTGCTCAAGGATTCGGATCTCTTGGTTTAATGACTTCAGTATTAATTACTCCTGATGGGAAAATTATGGAAGCAGAAGCTGCTCATGGCACTGTGACTCGTCACTTCCGTGATCACCAGGCTGGTAAACCAACTTCTACTAACCCTGTTGCTTCTATCTATGCATGGACAAGAGGTTTAGAGTTCCGCGGTAAATTAGATGGAAACCAGGAATTAATTAATTTCTGTCACGCATTAGAGCAGGTTTGTGTTGAAACAATTGAAAGTGGTAAAATGACAAAAGACTTAGCTGTATGTGTACACGGAAATAAAGTTGAGTTAGGTAAACATTACCTGAATACACAAGATTTCTTAGATGCATTGGATCAAAACTTAAAGAAAAAATTAGCTGCTAAGGTTTTAGCTTAATTTTTTATATCTTGATAATAATAGAGCCGTCCGGTTCCTGAGCTTAGTCGAAGGAAGGACGGCTTTTTTTATCCTTGAAAATTTAAGAAGCAAAAAACCTTACCTTTGCACTCGTGAAACAACATTTAGAGCATCCTGTTTTTAAAATAATTGCTGATTGTGCCGATGAGTTGGGTGTACAGGCATTTGTAATTGGTGGATTTGTGCGCGATATTTTCCTGAAGAGGGAAAGTAAGGATATTGATGTGGTTACAATTGGTAAAGGCATTGAGCTCGCAAGTTTGGTGCATAAAAAGATAGGTAGAGAAACTTATTTGTCTGTGTTCAAAAATTTTGGAACTGCGCAAATAAAGATCGATGACTTGGAAGTGGAATTTGTTGGTGCCCGGAAAGAATCTTACAATCGTGATTCACGCAAGCCAATTGTAGAAGATGGTACTTTGGAAGATGATCAGAACAGAAGAGATTTTACCATTAATGCACTTGCTATTGGGTTGAATAAAGAACGTTTCGGAGAATTGCTTGATCCTTTCGGTGGAATTGAAGATTTGAACAATAAAATCATTCGTACACCTTTGGCTCCGGACATTACTTACAGCGACGATCCATTACGTATGATGCGTGCTATTCGTTTTGCAACGCAATTAAATTTTACTATTGAAGAAAACTCTCTGAAAGCAATTTCTGAGAATAAAGAACGTATTTCTATTGTTTCCAAAGAACGTATTAGCGATGAATTGAATAAGATCATTCTTTCACCTGTTCCTTCTGTTGGATTTAAATTGTTGTTTGATACAGGGTTGTTGCATTTGATCTTTCCTGAAATGGTGAAGTTGTATGGAGTAGAAACCATCAATGGAAAATCTCATAAGGATAATTTTTACCATACACTCGAGGTTTTAGATAATACAGCTCGTAACACCAATGACCTTTGGTTAAGATGGGCAGCAATTCTACACGATATTGCAAAACCTGCAACTAAACGTTTTGAACCTGATCACGGTTGGACTTTCCACGGACATGAAGACAAAGGTGCACGTATGGTTCCAAAGATCTTCGCAAGTTTAAAATTGCCTTTGAATGAGAAGATGAAGTATGTTCAGAAATTAGTATTACTTCATTTACGTCCGATAGTATTGGCAAAAACAGAAATTACGGATAGCGCAGTACGCCGTGTAATGTTTGAGGCAGGAGAAGATGTGGAAGATCTAATGACTTTATGTGAAGCGGATATCACTACAAAAAATCCGAATAAAGTAAAACGATATTTACACAACTTCGAGATCGTTCGTCAGAAGATGAAAGAGCTCGAAGAAAAAGATAAGATCCGTAACTGGCAACCGCCGGTAAGTGGAGAAGAAATCATGGCAATGTTTGATCTGCAGCCCTGCAAAAAAGTAGGTGACTTAAAGAATGCTTTGAAAGATGCTATTTTGGATGGAATTATTCCTAATGAAAAAGAAGCTGGATTGGCGTTTTTAAAAGATGCTTTTACGAAGATGTAATTCTTTCCTTGAAATTGTAATGTCAATATGAGGACAATGTCAGTTCGAGCGAAGTCGGGACTTATGTGCCCAGTTCTCCGAATGTTCTCGACTTCGCTCGAACTGACATCGCATTTGGTTTATTACAAAACCAATTCCTCAAATAATCTCTTAGCCGTCTGTTCCAAATCATTACACATTCCGGGATGCGGCCTCGATGTTTGAATGGCCGAACTTCTTACTGCAGTTAACCACCTGAATCTTTCCGGAACATCCATCAAAGCAATAGGTCCGCATTTTTCGGTTCCCATGGCTATTTTTTCGAACGAATGTAAATTGGATTTAATCTGATCAACATCCAGTTCTTTGGAGAAGGAAAGAAGTTTAATTTCATCCAAATTAAAATGCACTTTAATGAATTTTGCTTTTTTGCAAAAGAGAATGATTCCTACATTGAGGAATTCTTCCCGTTCTACAACAGGTAACACACGTATGGTGGCATACTCATATAAGTGCTGCTCTGGCATTTTGTGCTTCTTTTATAAAAATGGCTGAGTGATCTAATCGGATCAATAAAAACTTAACGTAAACTTCTCTTAACTCATCCGGACTTTCATCCATTCCTTCCCATTGCAGCCATTCATCCGGGATGAGGGACACAATTTCTCTTATCTTTTCTTCAGTTAATAGTTTTTTGAATTCAGTATCTACTTCATTTAACACAGTAGCTTGCGGAAGAACTACATGATCTTTGATCAAAGTAAAAGCACTTTTAGCATGTGTTTCCCAGTTTACCCATGAGTGATGAAAATACAAACTTGCACCATGATCGATCAGCCATAACTCTTTATGCCAGATCAACATATTGGTGTTCCTGAAAGTTCTGTCAACATTGGTAATAAAAGCATCCAGCCAAACTATCTGAGAAGCCTTTTTTGCATCCAGCGTAGTAACAACAGGATCGAATGTAATAGCGCCCGATAAAAAGTGTAATGCTAAATTTAGCCCCTTACTTCCTTGCAGTAAATCCTGAATTTCTTCGTCAGCTTCCGTTCTTCCAAAAGCTTCATCTAAATTCGCAAAAACCAGTTCGGGAATTTGTAAACCCAAAGTACGGGCAATTTCTCCACCAATTAATTCTGCAATCAATGCTTTTGGCCCGTGACCGTTACCTTTAAACTTTAATACATATTTAAAATCGTCGTCAGCTTCAGCCAGTGCAGGCAAAGAACCACCTTCCCTTAAAGGAGTGATGTAACGTGTTACATTTACGGTTCTTAATGAAGCTGTTTTTAGCATTAGCTCAAAAGTACAAAATAAAGTGCTTGATTTAATTTGTTAGTTTTAGCGACTAAGAAAGTCATAATTACTATTTTTACCTTAAATTTGAGACTATGAAGTTCAGAACCTATTTAATTCCCATTTTATCTATTCTGGCCATTGCTGCATTCGTTTGGGTTTTTACAAAAGTGGTGATGTATTTGCTTATTGCGTCTATTCTCACATTAGTATCTCAACCTTTGGTGAAACTGTACTCGAAAATAAAAATAAAAAATTTCCACCTTCCTGATTCTATTGTTTCACTGTTTACTATTTTAACACTCATTGGAAGTGTTATTTGCATTGCAATGTTGTTTGCGCCTATTTTAATAAACGAAATTAAATTTCTTTCCACACTTAATTTTAATACGGTCTTTAGTGACATTATTACTCAATTTCCCCGAATAAAATCATTGCTGTCAAATTTTGGAACTGATCAGGAAATTACTTTGGCTATTACAAAACAAGTTAACAATGCTCTTAACTTCAAAAACATTAGCACTTTATTAAATGATTTGTTTTCTACAGCAGGCTCAGTTTTAGGAGGTACATTGGCTGTTTTGTTTATCACCTTTTTTTTAATAAAAGAAAACAGAATGGCGTTTCAGGCAGTATTGCTTGTGACACCGTCTAATTACGAAGAAGAGATAAAAGATATTTTGAGAACAACTAAAAGCCTCCTTTCTAAGTATTTTGTGGGGCTTTTTATAGATGTATTGATTGTTTCCGTTTTGGTAACTTCAACTATGTTATTTTTGGGAATCAAAAATGCTGTTCTAATAGGGGTATTTACGGGCATTATGAATATCATTCCTTATTTAGGTCCACTTATAAGTGGTATGTTTGCCATTATTTTGGGAGTTACAGGTTGCATCGAATATGGTCAGATAGAAGAAGTGAGGCCGGTAATAACTAAAATTTTCTTTGTGTTGTTGGGTGTAAATTTAATTGATGGTTTTTTTATTCAACCATATATTTTTAGCAATTCAGTGAAGGCACATCCACTGGAGATTTTTTTGGTAATCCTTATGGCCGCTTCTGTAGCAGGTATTTGGGGGATGGTGGTTGCTATTCCAACTTATACCTTGCTTCGGATTATAGCGAAAGAATTTTTGGTCAATTTTAAATTCTTTAAAAAAATTACGGATAGTATTCCCGAATCGCAGGAAAACCTCACTAGTAAAAATTAAAATTCATTTTTATGCAGGAAGTATTAAAATTTTTAGCCTCTTTAGGAAAAAACAACAACAAAGATTGGTTCGATAAGAACAAGAAAATTTATACAGAGGCAAAAGAAACATTCAAGACTGAAGTAGCAAAAATCATAGCAGCGTGCAATAAATTTGATCCGGCTATTACGGGTATCGATCCTGCTAAATGTTTATTCCGTATTAACAGAGATGTACGCTTCAGTAAAGATAAATCACCCTACAAAACAAACTTTGGTGCCATCATCACTCCAGGCGGAAAAAATGCAGAGATGGCAGGCTATTATGTTCATATAGAGCCGGGAAAATCATTTATAGCCGCAGGAAGCCACATGCCTATGCCCGATTATCTGCAAGCTATTCGTCAGGAAATTGACTATAATGCAGCAGAGTTCAGAAAGATCTTAAAAGCGAAGGACTTTGTTGCAAACTATAAAGAGCTTGTTAAGGAAGGTGCTTTAAAAAATGCTCCAAAAGGTTTTGAAAAAGACAATCAGAACCTGGATCTATTGCGCCTAAAGGAATTTATTGTTGTAAAGAAGATTGCAGATAAGGAGATCTTGTCTAAAACCTTTGCCGCTGATCTTGCAAAAAGCTTTAAAGCCGCTTTGCCTTTAAACAGTTTCCTTAGACGGGTTAAAGATTAACCAATGTACCTGAAATAAGTCTTTGTAGCTAATTCCAATAAAATTCTTTTTCTACTTCCTTAAAAGCCTAAAATTGAGTATTTTCGTTGCCTCAATTAAATAAGCTATGAGCAAATTAATATTGGCCAACGATGGCATGGATGATTTAGGTAAAGAATTGTTGGAAAAAGCAGGCTTTACAGTAGTAACTGAAAAAGTGGCTCAGGAAAATCTGATCAACGAGATCAATCAAAAAAACTATGTAGCATTAACTGTAAGAAGTGCAACCAAAGTGCGTAAAGATATTATTGATGCATGTCCAAACCTTAAAGTAATTGCCCGTGGTGGAGTAGGTATGGATAATATTGATGTTGAATATGCTTTGTCAAAAGGAATAAAAGTGATAAACACACCTGCTGCATCTTCCAACTCGGTAGCTGAATTGGTATTCGCTCACATGTATGGAGCTGCTCGTTTTTTATACGACAGTAACAGAAATATGCCTTCAACCGGAAATACTAAATTCGATGATCTAAAAAAGAAATATTCTAAGGGAATTGAACTTACCGGTAAAACAATTGGTATTGTCGGTTTTGGGAGAATCGGAAAAGAAGTTGCGCGTATTGCACTGGGTTCAGGAATGAAGGTAGTCGCATCTGATCCTCATCACAAAGAAGGAGAAGTGCATGTGAAAATTCACGGAATGGAAGATATAAAAGTTAAAATTCATACTTCCACTTTTGAAGAATTGCTTGCCAAAAGTGATTTCATAACATTGCACGTTCCGAGCGGAGAGGTATTAGGTGAAAAAGAATTTGCGCAAATGAAAAAAGGAGTGATCCTCATAAATGCTGCCCGTGGTGGAGTTATCAACGAACAAGCCTTGATTGCAGCATTGGATTCAGGAAAAGTTGCTCATGCATGTTTGGATGTATTCACAAATGAACCAACTCCTGATTCAGCATTATTAAACCATCCTAAAATTTCATTAACTCCGCACATTGGTGCAGCAACCAACGAAGCGCAAGAACGTATCGGGGTTGAATTAGCAACACGACTTATCGAAACACTAAGTGTTGAGAAAGCACATAAATAAATCATATATGGAGGGCAGGTTTCTCGTTTCGGGTTATTGTATAAACCAGAAACATGAAACCAGAAATAATAAATAGAAATATGGCGAAGATTTTACCTTTTAGAGCAATACGACCGGAGAACGATAAGGTTCACCTGGTGGCATCGCGTTCGGTGGATGGCTATAATCCTGCTGAGTTAAAAGAAAAATTAGCCGGTAATCCCTTTTCGTTTTTGCATGTTATTAATCCTGATTTCCATGATGGAGAAAAAACAAAACCTGGTTCCAAAGAAAGATTGGTAAAGATCAAAAAACGATTCAAGAGCTTTGTGAAGGAAAATGTTTTTATGCGCGATCCTTCGCCTGCTTATTATATTTATCGTCAGGTAAAAGCCGAGAATGTTTACGTTGGAATTATAGGCTGCACCAGCATTGATGATTACATGAATGGTGTTATCAAAATCCATGAGCAAACACTCACCAGCAGAGAAGAGAAACTGAAAGATTATTTGGAGGTTTGCGAATTTAATGCAGAACCGGTTTTGTTTTGTTATCCCAATAATAAACTGATCGATGATATTACCGCTTCAACCATTACAAAACGTCCCGATTATGATTTCACAACCACCGATAGAGTGAGGCATTCACTTTGGGTAGTTGGAGATAAAAAATCAGTTAGAGCAATAGCAGCAGAGTTTGCTTCTATTCCGGCTGTTTATATTGCTGATGGTCATCATCGTTCTGCATCTTCCGCTTTATTTGGAAAAGTAAAAAGAAGCACAAGAAAAAATGTAAGCGGAAAAGAAGCCTTTAATTACTATCTCGGTGTTTTCTTTCCTGAAACTCAATTAAAAATATTTGATTACAACCGTTTGGTGAAAGACCTGGGCGGACTTTCTGACAGTGCATTTATAGAGCTGGTTAAAAAAAGTTTTAAAGTAAAACCAGTAAAAGAGAGTGATTACAAACCGGGCCGCAAACATGAATTATCTATGTACCTCGGAGGTAGCTGGTATTCACTGGAAGCTAAGGAGGGAACGTACAACTCGGAAGATCCTGTTGGAAGCTTAGATGCAGCTATATTAACTGAACATATTTTATCCCCAATACTAGGCGTTCACGATCTGAAAACGGATAAACGAATAGCTTTTGTTCCGGGAATAAAAGGAAGCAAAGAACTTAAATTACAGGTAGATTCGGGTAAGGCAAAAGCAGCATTTGGTTTATATCCTGTATCAATGGAACAACTCAAATGGATCGCGGACACCAATAATATCATGCCTCCAAAATCAACCTGGGTAGAACCAAAAATGCGCAGCGGACTCGTAATCTTCAGTTTGGAAGACGAGAATATTGAGTAATTTCCTTTATCATTAGCTGTACCTCAGTTCTGAAATGAATCATAAAAGCAGCAAAAAATGACCTTTGCTCTGTGAACCTCAGTGTCTGCGTGTGGTGAAAATTGTTCGTAAGTATGTTGATGAATTAATCGCTCCCTCCTTATATTTTGGGCTTTTTAGGATGAAATTTGTTTATTAAGCATTAACATTGAACAAAACAGTTTTCATACTACTTCCATTCATTATTCTTTTGGCTTTTAGCCCACTGAAAGCTCAAATGTTGTTGCCTTCTTTGAGCAGCTCTTTAGAGAAGTACCCTAATTTTAACCCAGAATACATTAAAAAACATAATGTAAAAACCATCACATTCGATATTATTGATAAAAAAGATATGCAGGTTGCAGTTGATAAAGGTTTGATGCATTATTACGAATTTGATAAGAACGGTTTACTTACCAGATTCTTTTATACTGTTATTGCAAAAACGGTAGTTCAGGAATACCATACACAACCGGTTTATAAAAAAAGAAGAAAGATTAGTAGTGGCGGGGTTTATTATAAAAATGATTATGTGTACGATACCATTTCTACACGTTTTTATTACGATTCTAATCAACGGTTAATATTGAGCAGGTACAATGATGGTAATTATTATGAGGCTTTGTATTATGAATATAATCATGAGAACCAGGTAACCAAAGTATTGAGAGCTAAAGAAACCAATGCCAGTGGCTATAAAAATGTTTTTCAAATGGGCATACAAACTGTACTTTCCGACGAGCGTTTTCAGTATATAAAAACAGGGGATAAGCAGTATAAAAAGCTGTGTTTAAATGATGAGAGCAGGATTTTTAAAGAAGTAATAGTAACAAATAATGAAAACGCTCAACCCGTTAACTGGAACGAAGTATTTACAGCTACGTGGATCAATCAGGAGTCAAAGTTTGCTTACAATGAGAAAAAGCAGTTAATAGAGAAAAACTATAAATCCAACACCGGAGATATATTAACCACCAAATCCACATTTGAATACGATAAAGAAGGGAACTTACTAACAGAAAAACAATATCGTAATGAAACCCTGATGAACGAACTCAGCTACCTGTTCGATGCAAGCGACCAACGAGTAAAATCTTTTTTGGACCGTGATCATATTAATAAAACCATCAGGATTACAAAGGTATTTTATACTTTTTGGTAAACTGATTGTTTTTGTAATTGAACTTATCTTTCCCGCAGCATAAAGCTATGCACGCATTTTTCGAAAAACAAAGAATAAAAGCAATTGAACGCAAATGCATGGGCATAATTTGTCCGCTGAACCTACGAAAACAAAATTTTGTCAGATCAACAACTCCTACAACAGTGTCAGCCTCGCAGTAAGTTAAATCGGGTTAAACAACGTCAGATAGATTAAGGACTGTACGTAGTACATTTGTTAAATATATGCCATTACAAGCTATAATTTTCAGATCACTTATAAAACCAACTAATGAGCATTTTAACCGAAAGTATATACGTATTTATACGTATATACTGAGTACGTATAAATACGTGTTTTTTATTTTTTTTGATTAACGTTAACTCAAGAACGATTTTTTAATACGCTGATTGTCAGTCGAAATTCAAAAAAGGTATTTTTTTTTATTTAAATTAGTATGCGTTCATAAAATAAAATCCAATATTTACATTTGTATATTTATGGTAGTTAAATAAATATTCATTTAAAAATCAAAAAAGTATGGCATTTACAGGAGATGAGGCAGAAAAGTTCCCATTGGATACAGCTGCAGAGTGGACAAGAAATTACAGAAATAGCGTACCTTCCGGTAGCATTAAAGGACATTTCTTTGGAAGAAATATCCTTTTGGATATTTTGAATCAGGAGGGGTGCCTAGGTATTCGCTTTTACTACGCTTTGGATGAGGAAGGGGTAAAACAACTAATAGCTGTTGGTGCTACTGCAGAAGAGAACGATCAGTACAACCTTACCATTGCAGAAAAATCAAGACCGTGTCCTCCATTCTGCGATAATAACGCGAGTCCGTTAAATTCATGAGTTTAAATCAGGTATTTACACTTCTTTCAAGAATATCTGCATCAAGTGTTTTGATACCAATTATTACTTCACTTTTCTTTTTCAAAGCCTTTAATTCACAATTAAAGGCTTTGTTTATTTATTTGGTAGTATGTTTAGTTACCGAAATTTCAGGAGAGGCCTGTATTTATTTAGAACAAGATAACTACGCGATATACAACACATTCACTTTGATTGAAACAATTCTGGTTTTTTACATTTATTACAAAGAATTTAATCTCACAAAATACAATTATTTGTTCCTAATCGTGCCATTAGCTATTCTTATCTATGGAGGAATGAGGTTTTCTTTGGTAAGATCTAATAACCTTACAAGCTCTATTGAGGCTATTAGCCTGTCTATATGTGCTTTGCTTTACTTTTATAAGGTGTTTGTTGATATGACAATTCCAAAACTTACTTCCTATTATTTTTTCTGGATTAACTCAGCTTTTCTTTTGTACTTTCTTTCTCCGTTTTTTATAAGTTTATTCGAAAATATTATTCGCAACAGCCACTCACCTGTCTTAAATTATTTATGGGTAATCTATTTATTTATCACAGTTTTATTTAATATTGTCGTTACCGTAGGAATATGCAAAATCAAACGCAATTAGCCCTTTTTATTGCAGTAGGTTGCCTGGTAATGTTTTTACTGGTGATGGTAATTATTGTGTTTGTGGTAACTTATCAGCGAAAAATGCTTGAAAAAGAAAACAAAATTGCCATTATACAACAGGAACAACAATTACTGTTTTTCAAGGCAACTGTTGAGGCGGAAGAAAAGCAAAAGGAAAGAATCGCAAATAACCTGCACGATAGCGTTAATCCAATGCTTACTCTTTTAAAGTTGAACCTTTCCAAGCATAGAATGGCATTTGAAAAAAATAAATTTAATTCGGATGCGTATAAGGGTGATGCAAAAATGATTGACCAGGTTATAGAAAGTATCCGCGCTACATGCAGGGAACTTATCCCTTCTTTTTTGCTGGAATTTGGATTGATACTTTCTCTGGAAGACCACATTAAAAAAATATCAGGAGAAGTTTTAAGTACAGAAGTGAAAAATGAGTTACCACCTGAATTTAATCTCACCCTGGATAAACAGGAACAACTACTGGTTTATCGTATTTGCCTGGAACTCATCAATAACCTTATCAAACATTCGGGTTTAACCAAACTCACTATGTTGTTGAAGCAGGATACTTCTTTTTTTTATGTGCAACTATTTTATGATGGAAACGGTATAAGCAATGAGGAAATTGAAAAACTTACAGAAACAAGCAAAGGATTAGGACTTCGCTCATTAAAAGCGAGGGTATTAATTTTACAGGGGCAATTAACCTATGAAAAAAACAAACCGCTTTCAAGTATTAAATTAACTCTACCTTTAAAATTATGAATGGAAAAATAAATGTAGGAATTGCGGAAGACCACTTGTTGGTACGACAAGGAATGGTTTCTTTACTTAAGGAATTTGAAGAGCTTAATATCCTTTTTGATGTTGGCGATGGGAAAGAACTAATGAACCGGTTGAAAGAAGACAAACCAGACGTGGTTTTGTTGGACATTGAGATGCCAAACATGAATGGGCGTGAAGCTCTGGAAAAGATAAAGATCAGGTATCCCAAGATCAAAGTTATCATAATCAGTATGCACTTCGAAGAACCTTATATTATCGAGTTCATAAAAAAAGGTGCAAATGGTTTTTTGCCTAAAAATGTGGATATTGAACTTATTGTGGATGCTATTTATTCTGCTCACCACGATGGATATTATTTCGATACCAAAGTATCGAAGGTGCTGGCTGCAAACCTTATTAACCCGCATAATGGAGTAAACACTAATGCCGTAAGTGTGCTTACCGACAGAGAAATTGAAATTCTTCGTTATGTGTGTTTCGAAAAAACAAACAGGGAGATAGCTGAAATACTCAATATCAGTCAACGAACCGTTGAAGGCCACAGGAAAAGTATTCTCGATAAAACCGGTGCAAAAACTTCCATGGGAATGGTAATCTACGCCATTAAGAATAAATATGTGAACGTATAAAAAGAAAGCTTTTTTTCTCCAATTCAAATTTTCGGAAAATGGTTTAATATTGGCTATACCTGTTGGTATCATTAAGTATTTGTTGATTTTCCTGCACTTTAAAAACACGTATTTTTACGTATTGACTGGCTTTTTTTCATTTTATAAATTTGTTTCGTACAGGTGAGAACAAGTTATTCCTGCCCAGCAAATCGGTAAAAATGGGAAACGCAAAAATGGCCAGAAAGAAAATTTCACCGTCGGTGAAAAAGTGCAAAGCTAAGCAAGCAGGCAAAAGATTGCCTTTATTAGCTATTTCAGTAAATGTGATTGTAAATATAATTGCTGTAATCCTCAAGCCCTATTCCGGTAATAAAAAAAAAAGAAAAAATCGGTCATAAGCAAAATAATAGCATACTCAAAAAAGCGTAAAGCAGATGTTAGCGTAAAAAGTAGATACCTTGGGTTTCCTCTGGCGAATTATTTTAGATAAGGAAAACCACAAATTGGTAAAAAATTCGCCCCCTAAATGTTTTAAACAGATTTTGATAGGTATTTGCGGGTTCAGTATGTACGAACAGAAAAAAATCCTGAAAGACTTTGCAAAGGAGTAGAGATCAGGTACAGAACAAACCGAAGGTGTTTTGGTGGTAGGTGTGCGGTTATAATGTGCGCATAGTGTTATATTCCGCAGCAGAAATTTAGTATTTATACATGTTGATAAACTAAAGTATATTGTATATCTTTCCGATTTAACAAGCATAGACTTCTATGAAAGAAATTCTATTTAACCCTTACGGACCACCTTTGTGGATCAATATTGAAATGGCAGGTGTGTATTTGATTACTTACTCATATCAGTTATGGTCGGCTAAAAATGGTGAGCCGGCGGTATTAACCAATCCCTTAAAACAGGGGAATAATATTATTCCGCACGATGACCATTATCCTGTGCTTAACGATCATAATCCAACCGACATTTTAACTAATTACCCCGGGCGTATAATTGATGTGCGCTTCAATGTAAAAAAAGTGGAAGGAAATGATAACGGGTATGTTTTAAAAGTTAATATACTTCAGGGTTTAGCTTTTGAAACTGCGTCATTGTTGGATACAGATAAAGTAGAAGGTACGGTAGGAGAAGCAGGATTTAAACCGGAATCCATACTCATTAAATTAAAATCAGTTGCTTAAACTCTATGAAAAAGATTTTATCCTGTTTAATAGCTGTTTTTTTGATTTTTACTCATAGCGTTTCATCACAAAATGAGAGCAGAAAAGACAGCACCGAAAATTTCCTGCTTAATTTTTCAGTCCCTGATGTGCCTGCATTTAAAGCGCTTGGAACAGAAACCTCCGATATTTCAAGACCTTCTGATATTCAAAAATTTGCGGTTATGTTAACTCCTTTTTATTCGGGAGGTAAAGCGGTAATTCCACAAAATTTTGCCATGGAAATAGCCCCATGGAAATTAGCATCTAAAAACTGGACACTTGAGAAATATAATTCTAAGTGTAACAGTATTTTGTACAATTCAGGTTTTAGTATCGGAAGTATCAGGGATAACGCAACAACCACTTCCAAGCTGGCGGTTGGTTACAGGTTTAATATCACCTCTTCAAAGGGAGATATTTTAAAAAACACCCATGAGCTTGCAAAAGTAAGTAGCAACATGCAGGAGTTAGATCAATTGATTATTGAACTACAAAATGTCTGGGTGATAGATGTAAAAAAGAAAGGCCCTACTGAAGCCGCGAAGTATGTTACCACACATTTGGATGAGTTTTTAAAATACATAAGTGCAGAAGGAAGCAAGGAAATACAAAACAATACAATGAAACTGCCTTACGAAAAACTGATGGCTTTTTTAAAGATTAAAAAGATTGATGCAAAAAAGCTGGTGAAAGATTCGGCCTCGTATATAAAAACACGTAATGCCGATATTGATGCCCGGTTTGCAGCTTTTAAAAAGAACGGCTGGAATGCAGGCAGAACGGACATTGCAATTGCCTGGGTTGCTTCTTCAGCTGATACCCTTTTGGAAGACGCGCAATTTTCTTCCATTCATGCATGGGTCACACAAGCATTTCCAATCCATAAAGGCGGACAGTTGTTGCTTGGAGTTAACGCAAAAATACCTCGTACAGAATTTGTGGATAGTATTGATCGGAAAGTGGATGCAGCCATCAGTATGCGTTATTACATTGGTACCAGTGAGGTAAGAGGCTTTTTAGAAACACAATACAAATACCAAAACATCAGTAAATTTAATCAAACCCTATTGGTAAATTTGGGAGCCGAATTCAGAGTAAATAAAAAATTCTGGGTAATTGCCAGCGGAGGAATTAATAATTATTTGGGTGAAACCAAACCCTTTAGTAAACTAGTGTCCAGTATTAATGTAAGGTATACATTTAATGAACCTGATAAATAATTGAATTTATAATAACAAAAAATAAAAATAACAACTATGAAAAAAACAAATCTCTTCCTGCTTGTTCTGTTTGTTTCTGTATTTACCATGCTGCCTGTAACACATTATGCTCAGGATAACCTACCTTCAAAAGACGATATTCAGGAGGATTTTAAGAATGATACCTTAACTTCTGATTTTGCAAAGGTCTTCTCTGCCAATGAAGATAAAACCAATTTCAAAAAACTCAGAAGTTATTTGCAACGCAAACAAAATGCTATTGAGCTGATCCAGGCGGAAATGGCTTATTACTCGGATATTCAGAGAAACCTTACTGCTATTTCCGACAAGGACAGAGAAATAGACGCGGTGTTGGAAAATATGAAAACCAACACCCTTACCGAAGGATCTATAGATGTTTATTTTCCAAATTGTAATATCAATATTTACAGCACACAAAAGTTAAGCATTCAACATTTGAAGGATCTGAAAAATAGCCTGAAAAGTTGTATCGATTCAGAAAAGAAACGAGAGGCTCAATACGAATGTTTGAAAAGTAATTTAAAAGAGGTAAAGAAAGACGTTGCCCTTTGTCAGGATCAGATAGACTCTGCATTGGCGCCTGAGTATCAAAACCAGGAATTCAGAAAAACAATCAGCATAGGATTTGCTTGTTTACTCGGAGGCTTGCTGGCTATTTTTGTAGTAGTTGTTTTTCGTTCACCTAAAAATATTGCCGATTATTTTTTCAGCGATACAGGTTTACAATTTGTTACCATTTTTGTGTTAATCATCGCTATTATTCTTTTTGGTATACTAGGTGTGCTCGAAGGGAAAGAGCTGGCAGCTATACTTGCTGGAATCTCCGGTTTTATATTGGGAAAAAGCAGACCGGCACCGGTGGTGGTACCGGCTGTTACGCCAGTTGCTACAACAGTAGCCTCCACAACGGTATCAACGGTTACGCCCGCACCTGTAAAGCCTGTGCCACCTGCACCTGAATCTAATGATTAAGAGAAAAGTCGCGTGGCAAACTGATGATGTTTTGACGCAGGCTCTTCATTTATAAGCCAATTTCCGATTCTCTTTTTTGTTGATCCTATTTTAGTGAGGTTGTTTAAAAAACTTTTGCATCACGATTTTTAGAGGTGATTCTTCTCTTTATGCGTATTTGTACGTATATCATAAGGTTTTAAAATCACGTATTTATACGTATTGACAAGCCTGCTTATATCCTATATCTTGCTGCTTAAATAAACAATGTCGTTTTTGTGAAAGTCTTATAGCCTTAGAATAAAGATTACGCCGAATGAAAATTTTCAGGTGATTACAAGTGGTGGGTAAATAATTATTTTGTTAAAGCAATACCATTCCTGATCCTGATTCCGAATGCGGCAATTAAAAAAAGTTTTCTCACAAATCAATTAATAATTAACCAAAAACAAAAAACATGCAACAACAAACACAAAACGGAAGTGTAACTGTAGAAAATACTGTGCCTTCATCAGCAACATTTACAGTAACATTAAGCAAACTGCTTAAAGGGACAAGCCCGGTAATTGCCAATGCAAAATGTGAGTTTACTTATATTTGGGACTTCACCAAAAATACAGGAATTGCTCATTTAAATTCAATCGACAATTGTATTGTGAATATTACTTTGCATCCATTAGGAATAGCCGGATATCTTGATTTTATGTCGGATCTTCAACAGCCAACCTCTTATGTTATTAACGGACAAAGAGTAGTGTTAAACAGAATTATCCTTGATATTAACCTGGCAAACAACGAAAGATCAGCGGCAATAATGTTTAACAATGATGGCTCGGTGCTTGAAGCTACTGATAATTTTGATGCAGCAAGTGCATCACGTTTTACTAAGTAAACCCTGACAAACCGTAAACAGAGGCTGTCTCAAAACATTTTTCCAATGGAAAATGAATTGTTTATTGATTTTGAGCCAGCCTCTTTTATTTGATGATCGATTGAAAAGATTTGAAAAATTGCATATTAGCGGGGCATAAGCAAAAGGCGGATCAGGTCGATTTTTATTACTCATATTTTGTGGTAAATTTCGGTAATTAAAACAATCAAATTTATGAGCAATTATTTTATCTGCACACGCAATGTAAAAGGAAGGGGTAACAGAGTACAATTTGGAAACGAACCCGGGGAAGCTACTTTTTTGGTAGTACCCGAGGATAATACTTCATTAAGCCCTTCATATAAACAGCCCACGCAAAAAGCATGGCTTGCCAAACTATTGGCCGGACGTGAGCTGAAAGATATTTTGATATACATTCATGGGTATAACATGGATATGGAAAACGTGGTGCAGCGTCACAAGATTTTAAAAGCAGGATTACAACAAAATGGCTGGAACGGAGAGTTAGTTACTTTTGTATGGCCAAGTAACACAGAACCATTGTTGTATTTGGAAGACAGGCACGATGCTAAAAGAGTATCCATGGAATTGGTGAGCAAAGGCATGCGTTTTTTTGAACAACAGGTACTGGATGGGTGCAGAATAAATGTACATGTAATTGCACACTCTACCGGAGCTTTTATTCTACGCGAATCTTTTACCGATTCCATAAAAACAGCTTATGCATCCGACAATTGGACAGCCTCTCAAATTATTTTTATTGGGGGTGATATTGCATCCAGTTCAATGGAAGGCATGATGGGAACACCTGTGTATAACCGGTGTGTTAGGTTTACCAATTATTTCAGTAATTACGATTCCATTTTAGGGCTTTCCGGTGTAAAGCGGTTAGGGCTTGAGAATAGGGTAGGACGTGTAGGTTTACCAATGGGCTCTCCCGAAAAAGCAGTAGACGTAAACTGTAGTGAGTATTACGAAAAATATAAAGATAGCATCCAGGTGGAGAATGCGGCGCACTCACACTCCTGGCATTTTTGGAGTAAAGAATTTTTTAAAGACCTTGTCTATACCTTAAAAGGAGAAATGGACCGCCACGTGATTCCTACCCGGGAATTAAGGAGCGATGGTGAATTGTATTTAAAGACCTAAACAATTAAATAAATGATCATGAAAAAATATCAACTGCATTATAGCAGCGAACAACAAGGATCGTTTGATGCCGGCGGGCTCGAAGAAGAAGCCGTTAAAAAGGGATCAGGAACAAATGTGATGCTAATTATATTTACAATAGCCGTAATAACTTTTGTGGCATTTGCTATTGCAGGATTGAAGGGGTAGGGTTTAGGTGTTACGCCAAATAACTTCTGTGAATTCAAACAAAAGATTAAAATGCAATATGTAAAACCTGAAATACAGCATTAAGATAACTAAAATGAAACAAGAAGCTGAAATAGAACAACGAGCCAGAGAAATTTCAGATTACAAATATGCTCTGGATGAGTCGTCCATTGTAGCTATTACAGATCAAAATGGGGTCATCATTCATGCTAATGATAATTTCTGTAAAATCTCCGGATACAGTCGGGGAGAATTAATCGGTCAGGACCATCGTATAATTAATTCGGGTTACCATTCTAAGGAGTTCATGAAAAATTTATGGACTACTATTACCAATGGAAAAATATGGAAAGGTGAAATTAAAAATAGAACAAAGGATGGAACTTTTTATTGGGTAGATACAAGTATTGTCCCTTTTTTAAATGATCAGGGAAAACTTTTTCAGTATATGACCATCCAAAGCGATATAACAACAAGGAAGATTGCGGAGGAAAAATTAAGAACGGCTCAAACTTACCTGCAATCCAGTATCGAAAGTTATAAAGATGTGCTTGTTTTTTCAATTGATACCAACTATAACTACCTGCTTTTTAATTCAGCTTTTAAAACCGCTACTATGTACGCATATGGAACAGAAGTAGAGGCTGGAATTTCGATGCTTGATAGCATAACTGTTGATAAAGACAGGGAAAAGGCAAAGGCTAATTGTGATAAGGCACTGGCAGGAGAAAGACACACTATGCTGGAAGTATATGGTGATGTGAACCGAAGCTATTATGAAACTACCTATAGTCCTATTCGCGATCATAATAACGAATTAATTGGTGCTGCTGTATTATCAGCAAATGTTACTAAACGAAAGGAAGTAGAACACCAATTAAAAGCAGGTGAAGAGAAACAAAAAATGCTTTTGGATTCGATAGATGAAGGCTTCTGTATAATTGAGATGATTTTTGATGAACAAAAAAAGCCGATTGATTATCGGTTTTTGGAGATCAATGCATCCTTTGAAAAACAAACAGGAATGCACGATGCTGTTGGCAAACGTATGCGTGAGTTTGCTCCCAACCACGAAGAGCGTTGGTTTCAAATTTATGGGAAAATCGCATTAACAGGCGAATCTATCCGGTTTGAGAATCAGGCAGAGCAATTACATCGCTGGTATAATGTTTATGCCTTTCGTGTTGGAGAGCCCGAAGTTTTTCAGGTTGCAATACTGTTTAATGATATTACAGAACACAAAAAAGCAGAGCAGCAATTGCAGGCAGTGAATAAAGAATTGGAAGCATTTTCCTATTCTGTTGCCCATGATCTTCGGGCACCACTTCGTTCGGTAAATGGTTATGCAGAAATGCTAAACGAGGATTATGGTAATGTATTAGACGGTGAAGGAAAACGGCTTATTGAAACCATAAAACAGAATGCAGCAAAAATGGGGCTACTCATTGATGATTTGTTAGCATTTTCACGCCTTGGAAGAAAACAATTACAGAAGACAAAAACTGACATGACTGCACTCACCAATGAGGTGCTGGCTGAAGTGAAACAATCAATTACGCATCAACCTCAGGTAATAATCAACAAACTTCATGATGTGATGGGTGATTATAGCTTACTTTATCAGGTAATGTTTAACCTAATTTCAAATGCAGTTAAATATTCTTCCAAAAAAGAAAGCCCACTTATTCAACTATCTTCTGAAATTAAAAATAATGAAGTTGTATTTTCGGTGAAGGACAACGGAGCAGGTTTTGATATGAGATATGTAGGTAAGCTTTTTGGAGTATTTCAAAGGTTACACACTAACAAGGAATTTGAAGGCACAGGAATTGGTTTGGCCACTGTGTACAGAATTATTACTAAACACGAGGGAAAAATGTGGGCTGAAGGAAAAGTAGATGAAGGTGCTGCTTTTTATTTTACATTACCTCTTAATTAATAGAAAAAGGAAAATCAGTATGAAAAACAATGAAATTGAAATTCTGCTTGTAGAAGATAACACGGGTGATGCTGAACTTACTATCCGTGCTTTGAGAAAAAGTAACATGGCAAACAAACTGGTGCATTTGGAAAATGGAGCAGATGCCCTTGATTATATTTTTGCTGAAGGAATTTATGCACACCGAAACATGGACAACTTGCCCAGAGTAATTTTACTTGACTTAAATATGCCAAAAATAAATGGTATTGAAGTACTGCAAAAAATTAAATCGGACGAACGAACAAAGAAAATACCGGTTGTTGTACTTACATCATCCAAAGAAGATCCCGACATAGAGAGATGTTATGAATTAGGAGTAAACAGTTATATCGTAAAACCTGTTGAATTTGAAAAGTTCATGAAAGCAGTGGGTGAACTGGGCTTATATTGGTTGTTGCTTAATCAGTCTCCGCCGCTTTAAAGTAGAAATAATGGAAAATATGACGAGCAAATTTACCGAACTTACTTTTCAGCTTATAGTAGAGTCTTCTCCTAATGCTATAGTACTGGTTAATAAAGAAGGAAAAATTGCTTACGTAAACAACCAGACAGAAAAATTATTTGGATACCCAAGAACGGAGTTAATAGGGGGCAAAGTAGAACAACTTATTCCGGAACGCTATAGTAAAAATCACCAGGGGTTTGTAGAAATGTTTTTCAAAACACCCACCGTTCGGTCGATGGGAGCAGGAAGGGAACTTTTTGCTATACGTAAAGACAAAACCGAGTTCCCGATTGAAATAGGGCTAAACCCTGTTGTAACAGTTGAAGGCACATTGGTGCTAGCCTCTATCATTGATATCACAGAAAGAAAAAAAGCGGAACAACAATTTAAGCTGGTAGTAGAGTCGGCACCAAACGCTATGATATTGGTTAATAGTTCGTCACAAATAACCCTGGTAAATAATCAGGCTGAAAAGCTTTTTGGATACTCGCGCAACGAGTTGATTGGAAGCAAACTCGAAATGCTTATTCCGGAAAGGTTCCGTTCCCACCACCCTGATTATAGGAAAGCATTTTTTCAAAAACCGCAAGTTCGTTCAATGGGAATGGGTCGTGATCTTTTTGGGTTAAAAAAAGATGGCACTGAAGTTCAGGTAGAGATTGGTTTAAACCCAATTGAAACCTCAGAAGGAAATATGGTGTTGGCTTCCATTATTGATATAACAGAAAGAAAAGTCCAGGAGCTATCACTTAAAAAACAGGTAGAACTTGAAACTAAAAACATGGAGCTGGAACAATTTGCTTATATAGCTTCACATGATTTGCAGGCACCGTTGCGAACCATTTCAAATTATATGCAGCTGTTTGAAGAAGATTACTTTTCATTGTTAGATAGCAATGCACATAATTACCTGAACAGAGTAAATAAAGCTATTGAAAGAATGAGTGCATTAATAAAAGCACTGTTGGATTTTTCAAGGTTAGGACTTAACAGACATTTAAGTTGCGTGGCTTGCGGTAAAATGATTTCGGATGTATGCGCGGATATTGAACAAACTATTAAAGATTCAGAAGCTGTTATTGAGGTTGGCGAAATGCCCTCAATAAATGCATACGAAGTTGAAATACGTCAATTATTTCAAAATCTCATTTCAAATGCCATTAAATTCAGGAAAAAAGATGTTCCTCCTCTGATAAAAATTACGTCTGAAAAAATAAAAGACAAATGGAAATTCTCTATTTGTGACAACGGTATTGGAATAGAACGAATTCATTTTGACAGAGTGTTTTTTATTTTTCAACGGTTAAATACGGAAGATCAATACGAAGGTTACGGAATCGGGCTTGCCAATTGCAAAAAAATAGTTGAGTTACACAAAGGCAAAATAGGGATTGAATCGGAACCGGGAACAGGAACTACATTTTATTTTACAATTTCAAACTTTATACAATGAAAAAACAACTGGGCTGCATTATGCTGGTAGATGATAATCCGGATGATAATTTTTTTCACGAAAGAGTTATAAGGAAGAATCAGGTTGCCAATTGCATAATATCAAAAGAAAGCGCAAAGGAAGCTTTGGCTTATTTAAAATCGGAAACAAAGAATGATGCTGAGCAGATTGATATTATCTTTCTTGATATCAATATGCCTGGAATGAATGGCTGGGAGTTCCTTGATGAATACAATAAACTTGATAGGGCATTACAAAGTGAGGTAGTGATAGTTATGCTTACAACCTCAGATAATCCCGATGATAGGCTAAAGGCAACGAAATGGAATTTTGTTTCTGACTTTAAAACGAAACCCCTTACAAAACAAATGCTTGATGATATTTTAGAAAGGTACTTTAAGTAAGACTAATAAAACCTGATATTTGCATTTAAAGCAACGGCTTTATTAATGAAGGTGGCAAGTTCAGGATAAAAGACTCCTTGCTAATCATATAGATCCTTTTAGTATATTTATGATATCGAAGCATTGTTATGAAATTATACAAAACCTTTTCTGTTCACATATCCGTTGTAATAATTTTTCTTTTATTGTCTGTGAGTTATAAAGCGCAAATAAAAGAAAGTAAATACAAGGAAGTTGATTCACTAACCCAATCGGGTTCAATCATTAATGCCATGGCGGCTACCCGTAAACTGGAAGGTGAGCTGATAAAGGACAGCACAACTTCTACGTATTGGATAAAATATGCAAAGGCCGCTAATAACATTTACCGTACTAAAGATGCAAAGGCCGCTATGCAAAAGGCAGTGAATAAGGATAAAAATGATGCCAACGCCTATTATGAAAAAGGGCGTTTACATAATATGATGAATGAGTTTCCGGAAGCACTTTTTTCTTTAAATAGGGCAATTGAACTAAAACCCGAAGCAGAATATTATTATTGGAGAGGTATCATTTATCAGCGGCAAGAAGATAATGATAAGGCTATGATGGACTATGATGTGGCAATGTCTAAATCGTTTGAAACAGCTGAAATGTACAATAACTATGCTATTTTGCTTGCACAAAAGGAAAACTATGATAAAGCACTTTTGGTAATTAACAAAGCCATTTTATTGAAACCTGATTATGCAGAGGCTTACTCCGCAAGGGCAAAAATTTATTTCTACACCTATCGTCTCGATTCGGCCTGTGTTGATAAAGATAAATCTTGGAGCCTTGGTTACAAAAAAGCGATTACCATTCCCGATGAAATATGTAAGGGATCGCAAACAATAAAACTTCAGTATGCAGCCGAAATGATGATGCAAACTAATATGCACAAACAAGCGATCATTGGCTTTAACTGGCTAATGCAACTGCACCCCGATTCATCTAACTATTGTCTCAACAGAGGTTTTTGTTATTACAAACTAAAAGAATATGATAAAGCTGAAAAGGACTATGTTGATGCCCTTGAATTAAAACGTCCCGATAAAAAATTGCTGTATAGTAACATGAGCCTGTTGTATTTTGATGTGAACAATTACGAAAAATCGGTAGAGGCATCCAGTCAATGGATTAAGCTGGATCCAAAAGATTATATAGCTTATGTAGAAAGAGGATTATCGTATCGAAAATTAAAAAAATTCAAAGAGGCGGAAGCTGATTTTAATAAATCACTTGCATTGAAACCCGATTATTTCAGAGCTTTAGGTTACCGTTCGTTTTTATTTCTCGAATTAGGTAAGTACGAGAAAGCCCGGGAGGATGCGCAAAAATCAGTTGACTTAAAGCCGGAATATGGTTATGGCTACGTAGTACTGGGTCAGGCAAAAAAGGAACTGGGTATTGAAGGGTATTGTTTGGATTTTCTTCAGGCCAAAAAGTTCAATGGCCCGGATGCCGGGGAACTGATTAGCAGGTTTTGCAAATAGCATCCGCTTTTTTGGTTTCGAACATAAAAAACTGATGGGAAACTCTGGTTGTTCTGTTAAGTTTAACCAATAGTAAATAAATACTCTTGAAAACCAACTTCTTACATTAAAATTTCGGTTTTTTTGCCTTTTCTAAAAAAAAACGAAAAACACGTATTTATACGTATTGACTGGCGTTGTTTTGGGTGATAAATTTGGCCAAAAATTATGCGAACATACTAAATGATAGGACAACATTTAGCTGTTTGTATGCTTTTAAATTTTTTATTAAACCTTTAAAAAAAAAAATTATGGACGAGTACATGGGTATTGTTAAGTTATTTGCGGGTAATTTTGCGCCGCAGGGTTGGTTTTTGTGTAATGGTCAATTGTTGCCTATTTCGCAGTATACTGCTTTGTTTTCTCTTTTGGGAACAACTTATGGAGGTGATGGAAATACAACATTTGGATTGCCAGATCTAAGATCACGTGTTCCTATTGGTACAGGTTCAGGAAGCCCATTTCCTGAGATCCAACTAGGACAAATGGCAGGAGAGACTAATCATACTTTAATTCAAACTGAAATTCCGGCGCACACTCATATGCAAATGGGAAGCACTTCACAGGCAGATCAAACAACTCCTTCAAATGCTTCTGTAATAGCAGCACCGGGAACTTTGTCAGGAAGATCATTTACACCAACATTGGGTTTTGTTAATTCAACACCAAATACTCAGTTAAGTCCTGCTGCTATTTCTCCTGCAGGAGGAAGTCAGCCGCATAATAATATGCAGCCGTACTTAGGTCTTAATTATATCATTTGCTGGCAGGGTATTTATCCTTCACGCCCTTAATTAATACTCAGAGGGGAGCTTGAGCATCTACTTCCCTCTGATTTTTTACTTGCCAAAAAGGAATAGCACTGAAATCGTATACAAGACTAAACGATTGTGCTTTTTCGAAAGTATATAAGGATGCTATACAATATGGATTGGTGATGGCGGATTCGCCACTATTGAGAACATAATCACCAAACACTTTAATGTGAGTAGTGATACAAAGGTCAGGATACGAACTGAAGTTTTCAGGTACTTCAAAAGTTTTACTGATAAAATAATATTCGTTCTTTTTTTTATTTATTGAAAAGCTATTAGCCTTGCTGAGTGAAAATAATTTACCAAGCTCCAGCCTTTCTGATATAGCATTTGATATGCGCACCTTGTTTGTTGCGCTGGAAATGTCGAATCTTTTTTCGTTACCAGCCAATGTGCAACATAGATCAAGGTCGATGGATTCGGGAATTAATATTCCACCTTGGGTTAATTGAGGTGCCAGTTGTGCAGTAACACTAAGTTGTGGTTCACGGATCAATGCATAAAACATGGTTTCTGTGATAAGCAGGTGTAATTTTTTTTCGGAAGGATAGGTAAACCGGGTTGCATCAGCTTTTACAGTACGTATATGGTAGTTAGAAAGACCTGCATGCTTTATTACAGATTTTACCGATGTTAATGATTGTTCATTAATATCCAGCAAGGTAATATCCAGTTGTTCTTCCTGAAAAAGCGGGAGGAGAGGTAATAATAAAGTTGCATAAGGCCCGCAGCCTGCATAAAGTATATTGATGCGCTCATTTGGAAAACGTTCAAAAAGAGAATGAACCGCCTGATGAATTCCTTTTAAAAAAGTGATGGTGCGAATAGTATCATCCAAACACAAAGCTGCATCCACAGTGGATATAGCAATTCCGTTCTTTAAAATAATATCAGAGTTATTTGTACTTAATGATGAAGAAAAATTGTCGTCTTTAGTGATTGAAACAAAAAAATGCGAAAGTGATAGTATAGCTCCGTTTGAATCAGCAGGTGTGGCTGCCTGAACAATTCGGGAGGTAATTTCACTTAATTTTTTTATATTCGTATTCATTTTTTTAATTAGACGATTTTGCAAAAGTATAAATAACTTAACTATAATATAATTTCAAACCTAAATAATAAACGATCATAATTTCTAAAAACAAGTAAACATGAATTTAAAACAACTATCTATCCTGTTATCCTTTCTATTTCTTGCGCCCTTCTTAAAGTCGCAAACCACAGAAGTTTTCGAAACCGAAACAAACGGGTCAACATCGTTTACCGACAATAGCCAGGTATTTAATCTTACAACTCAGGCACAAGGGCCATTTGATATTCAGGGTGCATATCCCGGAACAGGATGGAACGGAACCGCTGCCGATAACAAATATATTGATAATGATGGTTTTGCTGTGGCTGGCTTTGGAACGGGTTTTACCATTTCAAGTTCAGGTGCTGTTCCCTTTACCGTAAAAGATTTATGGATCTTTTTATCCAATAATAGTTTAAATTTAAATGTTTCAGGAACACTTACTTTCGTTGGGAAGTTAAGCGGTGCAACTCAATTTACTGCATCTCAAACATCACCCTTCAATAATACAAGTATGGCCTCCAATAATGGTTTTACCTTTATTAGTTTTACAACCTTCGGAGGAAGTAATAATTCCAACACAAGTATTGATCAGTTGGTAATTACAACTTCAAATCCATTTAATTACGTTGCTTTAGATGCTTTCAGATGGGGAACAGTATGTTCGGCTGTTACAGTAACACCTGCATCGCAAACAAATATTTTATGTAACGGCGGAAGCAATGGTGCTGCAAGTGTAAGTGCATCAGGCGGAACCGGCCTCACCTATAACTGGACACCTGGTAATCCTACCGGAGATGGTTCAGCTTCTGTTACAGGATTGTCAGCAGGTACATGGACTTGTACGGTTACCAACTCTTGCTTGGGTGTTGGTTCTACAACATTTACAGTTACTCAACCAAGTGCTATTTCAGTTTCATTAGCGTCTCAAACAAATATTTCATGTAATGGTGGTTCAAACGGTGCGGCTTCAATTAACACACCAACAGGTGGAGCAGGTGGATATACTTATAACTGGACTCCCGGTAATCCAAGCGGAGACGGATCAGTAAGTGTAACAGGCCTTACAGCAGGAACATGGACTTGTACCGTAACGGATGTTAAT
>JAUXTT010000038.1 GCA_030684395.1 Bacteroidota bacterium
AGCGGAGCCAAATATTAGTAATTTAATATTAATAGATGAATGCTGGCCACAGCGTGGCCAAACAATTATGTGGGAAAAGATATGTCTTTTATATCGATAATTTAATATGGATACTTTTTTGGGGGACGACTAACTTGGACGATTTTCATTCGTCGGAACAATGTCGTAATCTAAAGATTAAAAATTTGCTTTGATAGAAATTAAAAATTATATTTGCTATATAGTTTTTTAGGATCAAACATGAAATCCCCGCCCGGCTAACTATTAGGACGGGCTCATAACACCCTACATTTTTAAAAAACTATAATCCTTACATCGATTTTGAATTTAAATTAAACATCTGTGATAGATGTATTGTTTGATATAATTAATAATTGAAAAAATAAACAATGGAAACAATAACAACGAAGTACCCGGAAGTGAAAAATTATGTTGGTGGGCAATACGTTACATCACAAAGAGAAACAATGAATATCGACAGCCCATTAACCGGCGAAATTATTTCAAAGTTACCTTTATCCAATTATGATGATCTTGACTTAGCAGTGAAAGCTGCTGCAGCGGCATTCCCAATTTGGTCGGGTATGACTTATAAGGAGCGTGTTCAGATTTTCTTCCGCTACAGAAGTCTTCTCGAAAAAAACATGGATGAACTTACCAAATTAGTTCAGTTGGAAAATGGAAAAGTATACGATGAAGCGAAAGCTGAAATAGAAAAGAGCATGGAACTTTGTGAGTTTGCCGTTTCAATGCCTCAGATAATTTCCAATGAAGTTCAGGAAGTGAGCAGAGGGGTTGAGTGTAGAATAGAAAAGAAACCTCTGGGTGTTGTTGCATCCATTGCACCGTTTAATTTTCCTAACATGGTGCCACATTGGACAATGCCAAATGCATTAGTGCTTGGAAATACCATGATCATGAAGCCTTCTGAGTTAGTTCCATTAAGCGCAATGCGTATGGCAGAATTATTAAAAGAAGCTGGATTACCTGATGGTGTATTTAATGTAGTAAATGGCGGAAAAGAAATTGTAGAGGCAATTTGTGATCATCCGGGTATTAAAGCAGTTTCTTTTGTTGGTTCAACGAAAGTTGCGCAGATAGTTTATAAAAGAGCTACATCAAATTTAAAAAGATGTGTTGCCTTAGGTGGTGCAAAAAATCACTTATTGGTTCTTCCTGATGCTCATCCTGATATGACCGCATCTAACGTTGTTGCATCTATGTCCGGTTGTGCAGGTCAGCGTTGTATGGCTGCTGCTGTTATGGTTGGAGTTGATAAAGTTCAGCACATCATTGATAAAATGGTGGATGAAGCTAAAAAAATCGTTCCCGGAAAAAATTTAGGTTCTGTTATTAGCAAAGCCGCAAAAGAAAGAATTGAAGGGTACATTACTGCTGCTGAAAAAGCAGGAGCAAAAGTTTTAGTTGACGGGCGTAATTGTGTTGTTGAAGGAAAAGAAGGTGGTTTTTATGTTGGACCAACAATTTTAGATTACGTTACTCCTGAAATGAGTGTAGCTAAAGAAGAAATTTTCGGGCCGGTGATTTCAATTATTCGAGCTAAGGATCTTGATGAAGCTCTTAAAATAGAAAACGCAAGCCCATACGGAAATGCGGCCGCGGTATTTACTCAAAGCGGTGGCTTGGCAAGATTAGTTATGGAAAAAGCAAGTGCAGGTATGATTGGTGTAAACGTTGGTGTACCTGTTCCACGCGAACCGTTTTCTTTTGGTGGATGGAATGATTCAAAATTCGGAATGGGTGATATTACCGGAAAAAGTTCCATCGAATTCTGGACACAAAACAAAAAAACAACAATTAAATGGAATGCGGAAGCAAAAACAAATTGGATGAGTTAGATAAGTAAGAATTAAAAACATAAGATTGAAAATTGAATGGAAGTTTTTAACCTTTGTTGTTTTATCTTAAATCTACAAACATTAGAAATCAAAAATCATACATCAAACATGAGTACATCAACATTAACAAAATCTTCTGCGGAAGAAATTTTAAAGAACAATTTAGATCATACTATTTTTTCGTGGTCAAAACAAAGTGGATTAAATCCATTAAATATTGAAAAGGCAAAAGGAGTTTATATTTACGCCAGAAATGGAAAGCGTTATTTAGATTTCACCTCCCAGTTAATGAACGTAAACATCGGTCATGGTCACCCTGCGGTTACAGAAGCAGTAGTGAAACAAATGAACGACTTTAGTTATGTTAATCCCGGAATGGCAACGGAAGCTCGCGGTTTACTCGGAAAAAAATTAGCAGAGATCACACCAGGCTCATTGAACAGAACTTTTTTTACAAATGGTGGAACTGAAGCAATTGAACACGCAATTAAGCTAGCACGTTTATACACAGGTCGTCATAAAATTATTACACTATACCAAAGTTATCACGGGGCAACTTACGGAGCTTTATGTGCCGGTGGTGACCCACGTGGTATTCCACACGACAGCCAGGGTGTTCCAAATATCATTCACGCGGAGAACCCTTATTTTTATCGTTGTCCATGGAACAGTAAAACGCCTGAAGAATGCGGAGAACTTGCTGCTGCTCACATGGAGCGTTTAATTAAATATGAAGGTGTTGGAAGTGTAGCCGCAATTTTAATGGAAGGTGAAAGTGGTTCTTCAGGTTGTATTAAATATCCTGTAGGTTACTGGAAAAAAATTGCAGAGATCGCTAAGAAATATGGAATCCTTACTATATGTGATGAGGTAATGAGTGGTTTCGGACGAACAGGTAAATGGTTTGGAATTGATCATCATGGAGTAGAACCTGATATAATGTGTATGGCAAAAGGAATCACTGCGGGTTATATTCCATTAGGTGGAATGATAGTAACAGAAAAAATTGCAACTCATTTTAATGATAAGCCTCTCCCAATAGGATTAACTTATTCGGCACATGCAGTTGCCTGTGCGGCAGCTAATGCTGTAATAAAAGTGTATGAAGATGAAAATCTAATCGAGAATGCTGCTAACATGGGCCATTATATCGATCAACAGGTAGCTAAACTTCAGGATAAACATCCAAGCATAGGCGATTTCCGTAATACAGGTTTATTAGGTTGCATCGAATTGGTAAAAAACAGAAAAACAAAAGAACCTATGGCTCCATGGAATGCATCCCCAACCGAAATGGAGATCATGAATAAAGTGTCTGCTAAATTAAATGAATTAGGTATGTACACTTTTGTTCGCTGGAACTGGATCTTTACTGCTCCGCCACTTACTATTACAAAAGATCAAATGGATGAAGGTTTGGATATTATTTCCAAAGCTATTTCCATTGCTGATGAGCATTGCAGTTAATAATTTATAACCCCCACCTTTCAGGCTCTCCCCCTTAAGAAGGGGGAGATGTCCGGCAGGACAGAGGGGGTATACAATATTATTATGAAAACACAACTATTCAACAGAACTGAACTAAAGAAAAACAGAAGAGCATTAAGAAATAACTTAACCTCTTCAGAAGCTACTTTATGGTTGCTTCTGAAAAATAAGCAGCTAGATGGGCGAAGATTTAGAAGGCAATATAGTGTTGGCTCTTACATTTTGGATTTTTATTGCCCCTCAGAAAAGTTAGCGATTGAGTTAGATGGAGCGCATCATTTTACGCCGGAAGGTTTGGAAAATGATAGAATAAGAGACGAGTATTTAAATAGTCTTGGAATAAGAGTTTTAAGAATTGAGAATAAATTGGTTTTCGAAATACAAGAACAAGTATTGAATTATATACGAGAAGGTTTTAAAAAATAGTGCAAAATGAAATAGTTGACATACCCGAAGGAATTACCGGCTCTTCTCTGCACAGCGAAGATCTTGCTCCTATTGCAGTAGCCAAACGTTCGTGGAACACCTGGAACTATTCTGCCTTGTGGATCAGTATGAGTTTGTGTATTCCAACTTATATGCTTGCAAGTTCTTTGATCGATGGGGGAATGAATTGGTGGCAGGCGATCCTCACTATTTTTATTGGAAACGTAGTTGTATTGATTCCAATGGTGTTAAACGGACATGCAGGAGCTAAATACGGAATTCCTTTTCCCGTTTTTGCAAGAGCGAGTTTTGGAGTTCATGGTGCAAACATTCCTGCCATATTAAGAGCTATTGTTGCTTGTGGTTGGTTTGGTATTCAAACGTGGATAGGAGGCTTTGCTATTTATTTAATGCTGAAAGTTTGGTTTCCTTCTTTGGAAAACCTTCCGCAAATTTTTCCGGCATGGGTTGGATTAAAAACAGGACCGGCAATCACATTTATTTTATTTTGGTTACTGAATATGTTTGTAGTGTATTTAGGAATTGAGAGTATTAAAAAACTTTTAGTATTCAAAGCCTTCTTTCTTCCTGTTGCAGCTCTCGCACTTTTGTTTTGGGCGATCTCAGCGGGTAATGGCTTAGGTCCGATTCTTTCTCAACCTTCTAAATTTAAAACGAGTGAAGAGTTCTGGCATTACTTTTTTCCAGCTTTAACCGGCATGGTTGGATTTTGGGCAACACTTTCATTAAATATTCCTGACTTCACACGTTATGCCAAAAGTCAACGTGCGCAGGTGATGGGACAAGCGTTTGCTTTACCCTTATCAATGACGATTTTTTCTTTTATTGGTGTTGTTGTTACATCTGCTACATTTATTATTTACGGAGAAACTATTTGGGATCCTTTGGTGTTAGCAGGAAGATTTGAAAGTAAACTATTGGTTAGTATAGCGATGATAGCTGTTGCGATTTCAACTCTTGCAACGAATATCGCAGCAAACATTGTGAGTCCGGCAAATGATTTTGCAAACCTCGCACCTTCAAAAATTACTTTTAAAACAGGTGGATATATCACCGGTGTTTTAGGACTATTGATCTTTCCATGGAAATTAATTGCTGATCCAACAGGTTATATTTTTACCTGGTTAATTGCATATTCTAGTTTGTTAGGACCAATTGGCGGAATTATGATCGTCGATTATTTTTTCATCCGGAAAAAAACATTGAATGTAAAGGATTTGTATTCTATAAAAGGCGAGTACAGTTATAAGAATGGATTTAATGTTTTCGCCCTTATTGCTTTATTGATTGGAATACTACCTAACGTCCCCGGATTTTTAACTACTATAAAAGCTATTGATCAGGATGCGGTATGGTCATGGCTTTCGGGCTTGTATCATTACGCATGGTTTGTAGGATTTATTATTTCGGGCCTTTCCTATTATTTATTTATGAATAAAAGAAGTGAAATGAAGTATGCCTAAAGAATTTTCAAATACGGCTTTAGGAAGATTTAGATTGGTTGGAATTGCCGAAGGTTTTTCCTATCTTTTACTTTTATTTATTGGCATGCCTGCAAAATATTTATTAGGCGCGGGTAATGTAATAAAAGTGATGGGGTGGATGCACGGCGTTCTTTTTATAATGTATGTTTTTGCATTAGTTAATGTTGTGATTTCTAACAAATGGTCAATAATAAAAACAGGGATTGCCTTTATAGTATCTTTAATTCCTTTTGCGACGTTTATTTTTGATAAAACATTACGAGAAGAAGAAAAGAGAATACTGGAGCAAAATTTAAAATCTAATTGAGTGTTATGGATGAATATTTAAAAGCAGCAATTGACGAAGCTAAAATTGGATTAAGTGAAAAAGGAATTCCAATTGGAAGCGTATTAGTGAAAGACGGAAAAATTGTAGGACGCGGTCACAACAAACGTGTGCAAGATAATGACCCGATGACGCACGCTGAAATTGATTGTTTGCGTAATGCAGGTCGTGTTGGAAGTTACAAGGGAGCAGTTTTGTATTCTACATTAATGCCCTGTTATCTATGTGCAGGTGCTGTTGTTCAATTCGGAATTAAAAAAGTATATGCGGGCGAGTCAAAGACTTTTCTTGGTGCAAAAGAATTTATGCAGTCTCATGGTGTTGAGGTCATTGATTTGAATAGTGATGAGTGCATCAATATGATGAACAAATTTATTGCAGAAAATCCAAAATTGTGGAACGAAGATATTGGCGAGCTGTAGTTTAACCACAAAGAGCACAAAGAAATGCAACACAAAGAAACATAAAGAGTTATTGAAAGAAGAATGGATGAGAATGAATTGTCCAATAGAATAATTGGTTTGGCTATGGAAGTTCACGATGCTCTTGGCCCTGGTTTATTGGAAAACGCGTATAAAGAATGTTTGTATTATAAAATTGCGAAAGAAGGCATTGGAGTTGAAAAGGAAAAAGTTATGCCATTGATCTTTGAAGAAGTAGAATAGGATTGCGGTTATAGAATAGATTTATTAGTAGAAGATAAATTGGTTATTGAATTGAAAAGTGTGGAGTCCTTAACAGATGTGCATCTGGCTCAAACATTAACGTATTTGAAACTGGGCGACTATAAATTGGGTTTATTAATTAATTTTAATGTGATTAGACTTAAGAACGGAATAAAACGAGTTATAAATGGCGCTTTGTGACTCTTTGTGATCCCGATAGCTATCGGGACTTTGAGTCCTTTGTGGTTAAAAATTGGAAAGAAATGTCAATACTTATTAAAAATGGCCATGTAGTTACAGCAGCGGAAGATTTTGTTGCTGATGTTTTTATTGAAGGAGAAAAAATTGTTGCGATCGGTAAGGATCTGAAATATTCAGCCGATAAAATTATTGATGCAACCGGGAAATATGTTTTTCCGGGTGGTATCGATCCACACGTGCATCTGGATATGCCTTTCATGGGAACATCTTCCAGTGATAATTATGAAACGGGTACCGGAGCTGCTCTTCATGGTGGAACTACTATGGTTATCGATTTCATTTTACAAACACAAGGAGATACTTTACACAATGCATTAAAGGCATGGCAAAAAAGATCTGAAGACGCGATCAGTGATTATTCATATCACATGGCCGTAACTGATTTTAATGAGAACGTTGCTAAGGAAGTGGTAGAGATGATAGAGAAGGAAGGTATCACTTCTTTCAAAACATTTATGGCTTATAAAGGAGCTTTAATGATTGACGACGGACAAATGGTAAACCTGATGAAAGTGGTGAAAGAAAACGGGGGTCTTGTTACCGTGCATGCAACCAACGGAGATATGATTGACGCTTTAATTGCCAAGCACCGTAAAGAAGGAAAATTATCTCCGCTCTATCATTATTTGTCGCAACCTGAAGTTACTGAAGCAGAAGCATCAGCGCGTTTTTCAGATATGTTGTTTTATACAGGCTGCACAGGTTACATTGTGCATATGACCTGTGAAGGAGCGTTGAATGCAGTACGCAGGGCAACATTAAGAAATCAGAAAGTATATGTGGAAACCTGCTCACAATATTTAATGATAGATGCCAGTTTGTATGACAAAGGATTTGAAAGTGCGAAATGGGTAATGAGCCCGCCTTTGCGTGAGAAGAAGGATCAGGTTGCATTGTGGAATGGAATTAATCAGGGATTGGTTCAAACAGTTGGAACCGATCATTGTCCGTTTATGTGGGAGCAAAAGAAAATGGGAGAGAACGATTTTTCTAAAATACCAAACGGACATCCTGCAATTGAACATCGTATGGAGTTTCTATTTTCAGAAGGTGTGCTCAAGAATAAAATTTCTCTTTCAAAATATGTGGAGATCACTTCTACTAACTCAGCAAAAATATTCGGTATGTATCCTGAAAAGGGAACACTAGCAATTGGAACCGATGCTGATATTGTGATTTTTGATCCGAATAAAAAACATACGATCTCTGCAAAAACACATCACATGAGGGTTGATTACTCAGCCTACGAAGGCTGGGAAGTAACGGGTAAATGTGAAACGGTAATTCTCAGAGGTAAAGTTGCAGTTGAAAACGAAAAATTACTACTGACTAAAGGAAACGGAAAATTTATCAGACGTAAAAAAATAACGCCTACAATCTAAATAGAATCATCAACAAAATTAATAACTAATAAACTACAAGATTATGCCAAGAATGATCAAATCAGGACTTATTCAAATGAGTCTGCCAATGACAGAAGGAGAAGGAACTATCAAGGAAATTTGTAATGCCATGTTGCAAAAACATCTTCCATTAATTGATGAAGCAGGAAAAAAAGGAGTACAAATATTATGTTTGCAAGAGATTTTTAATACACCGTATTTCTGCCCGGGTCAGGATAAAAAATGGTACGAATCAGCGGAATCAGTACCGGGGCCAACTACCGACTTAATGGCAACCTACGCAAAAAAATACAACATGGTAATTATTGTTCCTGTGTATGAAAGAGAACAGGCAGGTTTCTTATACAACACCGCAGCTGTTATTGATGCTGATGGAACTTACTTAGGTAAATACAGAAAAAATCACATTCCTCATACAAGTGGTTTCTGGGAGAAATTTTTCTTCAAGCCGGGCAACTTAGGTTATCCAGTATTCCAAACAAAGTATGCCAAAGTAGGTGTATATATTTGTTATGATCGTCATTTCCCTGATGGAGCAAGAGCACTTGGTTTAAATGGAGCAGAGATCGTTTACAATCCTTCTGCAACAGTTGCCGGATTAAGTGAATACTTATGGAAACTGGAGCAACCTGCACATGCAGCTGCTAATGGTTATTTCATGGGTTGTATTAATCGTGTAGGTGAAGAGAAGCCTTGGAATTTAGGTAAGTTCTACGGACAATCTTATTTCGTTGATCCGCGCGGACAAATATTTGCACAAGCATCGAGAGATAATGATGAATTGTTGATCGCAGATTTTGATCTCGATATGATCGAAGAAGTTCGCAACACATGGCAGTTCTTCAGAGACAGACGCCCTGAAACTTACGGTGACTTAGTACGTTTGTAAGAATAGATTTTTCACAGAATATTTTAAATTAATATTTATGCCAATACAAAATAATCGTTTATCGCATGAGGAGTTGGTTCACAACTTCTCTGATATACATCCGCCTTTCGAGCACGAAGAAGGCGCTATTATAGAAGCGAACCGTTGCATCAACTGTTACGACGCACCTTGTACTAAATCATGTCCGACAAGTATTGATGTCCCAATGTTCATCAAACAGATCGCATCCGGAAATGTAAAAGGATCTGCAAAAACAATCCTTTCATCAAACATTATGGGAGCAGGATGCTCTAAAGTTTGTCCGGTAGAAAAATTGTGCGAAGGATCATGCGTTTATAATCTCTTGGAAGAAGAACCTATCTCCATTGCAAAACTTCAACGTTATTCAACCGAGAAAGCAATTGCAAATAATTGGAAGTTGTTCGAGAGAAAAGCTTCTAACGGAAAAAAAGTTGCGGTGATTGGAGCGGGACCTGCAGGTTTATCTTGCGCTCATACTTTGTCTCTTCAAGGAATAGACGTTACTGTGTATGAGAAAGAAGAAAAAGGTGGCGGCTTGATGACATACGGTGTTGCGGCTTACAAAGTAACTCCGACTTTCTGTAAAGAGGAAGTAGATTATATTACTTCGGTTGGTGGTATAGATATTAAATACAAACAGGAATTAGGTAAGGATATTACTTTGGCTGATCTGCAAAAACAATACGATGCTGTGTTTTTAGGAATAGGAGTTGGGATAGCTCGAGAATTGGAAATTCCCGGAGAAGAGATGGATGGAGTAGTAGATGCGATTTCGTTTATCTATAATCTGCGTACGAACGATTATTCAAAAATTGCAGTAGGTGATAAAGTTGCGGTTATCGGAATGGGCATGACTGCAATCGATGCTGCTACTCAATCGAAAAGATTAGGTGCAAAAGAAGTTACAATGATTTATCGCCGTACCGAAAATGAAAAGCCATGTACCGATGTAGAATTGGACATTGCTAAATTAGATGGTTGTTCATTTATCTGGTTAGCTGCTCCAAAAGAGGTTAAGGGTGAGAACGGAAAGGTAAAACAACTGGTATGCAGTAAAATGAAACTTGGAGAACCGGATGCATCAGGTAGAAGAGCACCCGTTGATACAGGCGAATTATTTACTATCGATGTTGACATGGTAATTAAAGCTGCTGGGCAAATTCCTTTCGAAGACTTAGTTTCTAAATCATCGCTTCAAAACAAAGGCGGGAAAATTGCAATAGCTGCTTCAGGAGAAACCAATATAAAAGGTGTATTCGCAGGCGGTGATGCAGTGAACGGAGGGAAAGAAGTAGTTGATGCGGTGCAAGCAGGTAAGAATGGAGCTAAGGGAATACTAACTTATTTGGGAATAAAATAATTAATTTGATAATGCAACAATTTGGAAATTTGGTAATGCACTAATCGCAGATAACATTTTCAAATTAACACATTTTCAAATCATCAAATTGAAAAATATGGCAAATTTAGAATCAACATTCCTCGGAATAAAATCACCGAATCCATTTTGGTTAGCATCTGCTCCTCCGACAGATAAAAAAATAAATGTAATGCGTGCCTTCGAAGCAGGCTGGGGTGGCGTTGTTTGGAAGACTTTAGGATCGCAAGTGAAAAATGTTTCTTCACGGTATTCAACATTAGATTATAATGGGCAAAAAGTAGTAGGTTTTAATAACATTGAACTTATTTCTGATCGTCCGTTAGACATCAACTTAAGAGAAATAAAAGAAGTTATTCGTGAATTTCCTGACCGTGCAATGATAGTTTCATTAATGGCAGACAATAATCGCGAAGCATGGCATGATATGGTGAAGAAAACCATGGACACTGGTGCTCATGGGATCGAATTAAATTTCGGTTGTCCGCATGGAATGGTGGAACGTGGTATGGGTGCTTCTGTTGGACAGGATCCGGAAATTGCAAAAATGGTTGTTGAGTGGGTAATGGAAGTTGCAAAAATTCCTGTGATCACTAAACTAACTCCAAATGTGCATTCAGTAGTTCCGGCTGCACAGGCTGTAATTGCAGGTGGAACAAATGGTTTGTCATTGATTAATACTATTCAGTCAGTAACCGGAATTGATCTGGATACTTTGGTTCCAAATCCGAATGTAGGCGGGCAATCTGTATTTGGTGGGTATTGCGGACCGGCGGTAAAACCTATTGCATTAAAATTTTTAACCACATTAGCTCAGGATTCGATCACGAAGAAAGTTCCTATTTCGGGAATTGGAGGGATCAGTACCTGGAAAGATGCAGCTGAGTTTATGTTGTTAGGTGCAAGCAATGTGCAGGTATGTACTGCAGCTATGCATTACGGATTCAGAATTGTACGTGATATGTGCGACGGATTAAATAACTGGATGGACGAAAAAGGATACAAAACAATTGACGATTTTGTTGGTTTATCGGTTCCAAAAGTAACGCGTTGGGAAGAGTTGGATATTAATTATCATATCACTGCTAAAATTGATCAGGATGCATGTATCCATTGTGGATTGTGTTACATAGCTTGTGAGGATACTTCTCATCAATCAATCGATATCGTTAGAGGAAACCCATACAACACATACACAATTAAAGAGGAAGAATGTGTAGGCTGTAACTTATGTAAAATTGTTTGCCCGGTGAAAGATTGTATCACCATGGAAGAACATCGTAAAGGACCTGAAAATATTAACTGGATCGAATGGCAAAAAAGAGGTTTACCTCTGAATGACCATTAATTTAAAATTAATTATTTCATGATTGAAGAAGAGCTTGTTTCGGAAGATCGAGCTCTTCTTGTTTTTTAGTGCAGTGGATTACTTTATCTCTAACGCATTCCTGCTTTTATCCCGCTTGTATAATCACTTGCGCCCTTTCTTCCCTTTTCATAGAAATCACTGGCTTCTTCCTGATAAGATGTGCCAATTAGATCCGCTAATTTATTTCTTATGTCATCAACGGAATCCAAACTCTTTCCGGAAATCTTTTTTCTGGTTTCAGATCCTTTGTCGGGCGCAAATAATACACCCAATAATGTGCCTACAGCTGCTCCGGCTAATACGCATATAACTAGTTTCCCGTTGTCCATAATATGGTTTGTTTAAATTATTTGGTGCTTTATTGAAAGGTTGTAAAATTTCGATTGGCATTTTCCTGAACAACAAAGGTCGCTTAGATAAAGTAGTTTTTGTTGTACGTGTGTTGCAATTAGTTGTAGTTTTTACAGATTTGGTTGCAAACCTGCTTGGCTAATTTTGAAATTCAATGTCTATGCATTGATGTATTTACGTTTTTTTTAACACACATTTA
>JAUXTT010000042.1 GCA_030684395.1 Bacteroidota bacterium
CTGAATAGAAGAAAAAAAACTACTATGGATAGCCTCATAAATTATTTATGTTGCCTAAAAGTAAAAAAAAATTTCAAATAATAAATTCTATTGTTATAATTGTAGTAGAATCACCATTTAAAAACAACTAAAAAATCAAACTATGGCTTTAGGAAAAATTGAATCAATCGACCCGAATGATGCTCAGTATGGAACAATTATTGAGGCAGAAACAGATGACAGATACAACTACCACGACCCTCTGTTCAAAGAAAAAGGTTTGGTAGTTGGAGATCTTGTAACTTTTGTGATTGCATATGAGGAAAAAAATCCGGTAGCTACAGAACTCGCAAAATATGTGCCTACAGAAAGAGTAATTAACGGTCCGGTTGAAGGGCCAATTAGCTCTGTACCGGGTGAAACAATCCGAATTGGAAGAGGTGGTGTGGTTAAAGGCAATGTATTAATAACTAATAACGCCTCTTTATTTGTTGAAGATGATGGTGCTATTGAAGGAGGCGATCTTAGTGTAGGAGAAGGAAGCAATGCTACTTTCCGCCGCGGGGGAACAATTAAAGGTAATGTAAATATCAATAATGGTTCTTTGTTAAGAGTTGTAAATAAAGGTGTAGTAAAAGGTAATGTGGTTTTCAGTAGTGGTAATAAACTAATTATTGGAAACAATAATGGCGGTGGATTTATTACGGGTTCCATTACAACGGATAAAATCAAAAAACTAAGTATTACGGCTACCTCGGTAATAAATTGCGGAGGGTAATCTTAAAAAAAAGAAGGGTTTTTAAAGCCCTTCTTTTTTTAATTCAATTATAGTTTGTTTTGGATCTTTACTTGAAAAAACTGTATTCCCTGCAACCAAAACATCAGCACCAGTATGAACCAGTTTGGCATAATTATTCAGGTCTACTCCACCATCAATTTCAATTAATGCTTTAGAATGTGATTGAATAATCATTTCTTTTAGTGCAGAAATTTTTTTATAGGTGTGTTCGATAAATTTTTGCCCGCCGTATCCCGGGTTCACACTCATTACGCAAACCAGATCAATGTCCTCAATAATATCCTGTAACATATTTACGGAGGTATGCGGATTAATAGCAACTCCTGCCTTCATTCCCAGATTTTTAATATTCTGAATGCTTCTGTGCAGGTGGGTACACGCTTCCAAATGAACAGTTAGTACATCAGCTCCTGCATCTTTAAATGCTTGTGCATACCTGTCAGGGTCCACAATCATTAAATGAACATCCAATGGTTTTTTAGCGTGTTGTTTCAATGCTTTTAAAACAGGGAAACCAAAGGAAATATTAGGAACAAATACACCATCCATAATATCCACATGAAACCAATCTGCAGCGCTTGAGTTGATCATTTCGATATCACGTTGAAGATTCCCGAAATCTGCAGAAAGTACTGATGGTGCAACTAAATGAGACATGGCTTAACTTGTTTTTTACAAAATTAATAAAATATTGAACCAACACAGAATATCTTACTCACAAATAGTGTTGTTGGTGATCAATCTGTTATTGTAAGTTTGAATAAATGCTTTTTGGCGTTTTAATGCTTGCGTTCTGGAAGAATCAGGGCCTGCCTTTAATATCTCATTCCAGTTATTGCCATTTATTGAAAACAGTCTTTCCTTATTTGTTTTCTCGTTAAATTCAATCAAATAGCTGTCGTAAAAGTATTGCCATAAACCGTTGTAGGAGTTCACTGCAAAATGAGGTTCCTGCTTATTAAAAGGATCATTCCCGAAAGCAAAATAAGGTTTGTCATAATGCAGGTAACTTAATATCCCCGGCATGATATCGGCTTGCTGAATAACAGTAGAATCCATTGCCTTCAGATGAGAGTTTTGCTGATAAAATAAAATCGGAATCTTATAGTTTCCGGCTTGATTCGCAAAAAACAGGTCAGCTGATGGTCCTGTATGATCTGCAACTAAAACAAATAGTGTATTTGAAAACCATTTATTTTTCTTCGCGCTTTCAAAAAAGAGTTTCAATGAATAATCAGTATAAGAAATACATTTGTTTATTGGATATTTTCCTTCTTTGAATTTACCTTTATATTTTTCAGGAACCTCAAAAGGATGATGGGAACTTAGCGAGAAAATGGCACTTAAAAAAGGTTCTTTCATTTTACTTAGTTCACTTTCATAGCGTTCAAAAAATGGTTCATCCCAAATTCCCCAACTTCCATCATAATCTGCATCATTCGCATATTCGTTCCTTCCGAAATAAGTATCGAATCCGGCAAGGTTGCAATAAGTATCAAAACTCATAGTTCCATTATTGCCCCCATGAAAAAAAGAAGCGGAATATCCTTTTTGTTTTAAAATACTTGCCAGGCTCTGAATTTTATTTCCCCCATACAAAGTATTTAAATAAGGTTCATGTCCGGATGGTATGGAAGAAAGAATAGCCGGAATACCTTCAATAGAACGCTTTCCGTTTGAGTAGGCATTTACGAAAGTATGACTTTCTTTCATTAACGAATCTAAAAAGGGTGTAGATGACTCTTTGCCGGCTAAACCAGTATATTCTTTAGAGAAGCTCTCCAAAATAATTACCACCACATTCAGTTTTCTGAATGCAACAGTGTCATTTGAAGTTTTACAAGGATTGAAGAGTTTTTTGCATTCTATTTCACTTAAATACTTTTTCTCTTCCAGCCTTCCGAGTTCAGCGGATTTCATAATGGAAAATGGAGTATTTAATACCAAAGCAATTCTATCAGCCGGCACATTGTCCGCAGCATTCATAATACCCAAAGGGATTAATTGAAATCCGCCCCGCATACCAATCACGGTAAAACCCGCCACCAAAATTAAACCAACAAATCGGTAAATTAATGGTTTTAATTGATTGGTTTCAGGTGGCTGATTGGAAACAAAGCGGATAAATAATCTGTTGTAAAAAACATGCAGGACTAAAATAAAAAGGATAGCGATTATAAATACATACCAAAAATCTCTTAGAAATACGGGTAATAATTCTCCCATATCGGTTTGTGTTCCCATTAATGAGAATACATCAAATGTGGTACGCTTGTGAATAAAAGAAAAATAAGCAAAGTCAGAACAATTAGCAAAAATTGCAATCCCGTTCACTAAAAGAAACAATGTTTTTGTCAGAATCCTATAAAACTTATTTCTGAAAAAACTAAAAGGGAAACTTACCAATAAAATAAAAACTGCATTAGTAAAAAGAACAGCTGAAATATCGAAACTCAAGCTGTACCAAAGTGTTTGCATGAAACTGCCAAACCCTATATCCTGAAAACTATTCTTATTAAAAAAATAAAAAAGAATGCTACAATCAATATAGCAGAGTAATACCAAGCTAAGCGATAAGAACAAGAATTTTAATCTGTTGAAGTACGCCTGCATTCAGGATTTTTGATGTGTGAATTATGATTTTAGATTTAACCTGTCCAGTCAAACACTAACCCTTTGAAGACTTAGTGCATACTTTGCGTGCTTTGTGGTTAAATTTACTTAACCAAAGCATGCTCCATAAAAATGGTCTGCTTTCTGTCAGGTCCAATAGATACAATACTTATAGGAACACCTGTTTGTTTTTCTATGTATGCAACGTAATCTTTTAATTCAACGGGTAACTGATCTATATTGTCCATTTTTGTAAGGTCTTTTTTCCAACCCTTCATTTCGATATAAACCGGTTCAATAGCATTATCTACAATATCGTATGGAAGATAGTCGATGGTTTCACCTTTGAATTTATAATGTGTACATATTTTGATAGTATCGAATTCGCTGAGGATATCCGCTTTCATCATCATTAATTCTGTAGCGCCGTTGATCATAATAGCATAATTCAAAGCGGGAAGATCTAACCAACCACATCTTCTCGGGCGACCCGTTGTAGCACCAAACTCACGGCCTACCTGACGGATCTTCTCTCCTGTTTCATCATTCAATTCAGTTGGGAAGGGCCCGCTACCAACTCGTGTGCAATATGCTTTGAAGATACCGATAACGTTTCCAATTTTATTTGGAGCAACTCCTAAACCAGTACAAGCACCTGCAGTTACTGTATTTGACGAAGTAACAAAGGGATAAGTTCCGAAATCAATATCCAATAAAGAGCCCTGAGCGCCTTCTGCCAATACCTTTTTACCTGCACGCATTGCTTTGTTGATGTACTGCTCGCTATCTATGTGTTGTAATTCTTTTAACACTTCTATTCCTTCGAAAAATGCAGGTTCTAATTCTGCCAAATTGTATTCGTAATTATGAAAAGCCAATAATTGTTTATGTTTCGCAACCAATGTATCGTATTTTTGTTTGAAGGCAGGAGTCGTAATATCACCTACACGTAAACCGTTTCTTCCGGTTTTATCCATGTAAGTTGGCCCTATTCCTTTAAGTGTAGAACCGATCTTATCTTTTCCTTTAGCTGCTTCAGAGGCAGCATCCAGCAAACGGTGAGTAGGTAAAATAAGATGAGCGCGTTTAGAGATCAGTAATTTCTTGCTTACATCAACACCCAGTTTTTTAAGTGCATCAATCTCTTTCTTGAAAATAACCGGGTCAATTACTACACCGTTACCAACAACGTTAATATTGCTATCATGAAAAATGCCGCTCGGAATGGTATGCAAAACGTGCTTTATTCCGTTGAACTCCAAAGTGTGCCCTGCATTTGGACCTCCCTGAAAACGGGCAATAATATCATATTTTGGGGTAAGAACATCAACGATCTTACCTTTACCTTCATCACCCCACTGCAATCCTAACAATACATCTGCGCTCATGATTCTGTTTTTATAAAGAAAGGGCTAAAATTACGCAGAAAAAGAGCGGGAATGAAGGAGTTTGATAAGTTGTTAAAAAGTAGATTGAGGTGCCTTTTAGCCGCGCTTGCCCAACTGAACGATCAGTCGTTCGGGCGGGGATTCGCGCAGGTTAAACAAATTTTTTACCAATTTCTTTCGCTAACATCTATAATTCACACGAATTATAAAACCCGGCTGTGCAAACTTATGAGAATATTAAAAGGTAGTTGAGCGTAGCCGAAACTACAACAATCCTTTCCCGTAAACAAACCTCTCCACCAACAACTTCACTTCTTCCGGAGACTGGCTGATGATCTTAAATTTATTCAGTTCTTTAATATTTTTCCTTTCTCTTACAGAAAGTGAACCGTCAAGAGCAAATCCTAACAATATGATCTTCTCGTTCAAAAGTTTAAAATCACTTTCTGTAGCACTTAGTTCTTTGTAATATTCTTTGGAAATGATGTGGTTCTTTACCGTTGAAACTTCAAACTGTTCTAATATAAGTTTAGATAACAAATAATGGTTTTTGTGATAATCCCTTTTGCTCATGGCAACATATTGCAGCGTATCATAGATTATTACTTTTTCGCGGTCGGTTAATTTCCTGTGGTTTTGTAATTCTTCTTTGAAATAGTCCAAATAGTTCTGGCCCATAATAACAATGCGGGCTTCACGCAATACTTGTCGGGTTCCCCAGGCATTCCAAAAAGCGAAAATGGGAATACCCAACATATCCATCACTTCACGAACCGCGTACCTTCCTAATACACGCTGAATTAAAATTTTCACTAGTAAATTACTCAAGGTTGCTTTTAAAGTAAATAATGTATTCATAAGGAATACACTGCTTTTCTTTTGTCCGTAATAAGGATCGATGCCCAGATTTTTAATGTCCTTGTTTTTCTTTTCCTGCCCTATGCTAAGTAATAATGACTTCTTATCTTTTTCATGCTTGGTTTCCCTATTTATAAAACCAATAGAAAAAGCAATATGATGTGTGCAATAGATGTTTAAGAAGGTAAGAAGAACGATCTCCAAAAAAACAAGCACCATACCGTAAACAAAGGACACTACACCAAACTCAATAGGTTCATCTACAAAAGGTACTTTAAAAGTGCTAACAGGGAACAAACCCGGCAACCAATACTGCGGAAGATACAATACTAAAACCATTATTGCCCCAATAAGAGCAGCTAAAAAGATAGTAATGTTCTCGCGCCTTTTTACATATCTGATCTCTTCATCATTCAATAAATAAACTGAATCATCAGCAACAGCTTTTTTAGCGGAGATTTTATTATAAAACCATTGATACATAAATGTGCATTTGTTTGCAGACACAAATTTAATCGGAAAACCTTATCTTTGGCGAAAGATTGATTTTATGCAAAAAATAAAAATAGGCGTTCTGAGAGAAGAAAAAAGCCCGCCGGACAAACGTGTTCCTTTAACACCACTTATTTGTGCCGAATTATTAAAAAAATACCCTCAACTCGAAATAGCTGTTCAACCAAGTGATATTCGTTGCTATAGTAATGATGAATACCTTGCATTTGGTCTTACAATGAAGGAAGATTTAAGCGATTGTGATATTTTAATGGGAGTTAAGGAAGTTCCAAAGGATAAATTAATTCCCGGAAAAAAGTATTTTTTCTTTTCTCATACTATCAAAAAACAGCCGCACAATGTGAAGCTGATGAAAACTCTAATAGAGAAAAAAATTCAAATGATAGATTACGAAACATTAACTGATAAAAACCATAACCGTATCATTGGTTTTGGCCGTTACGCAGGTATTGTTGGGGCTTATAATGGAATTTTAGGCTACGGAAGAAAATATGATTTGTTTAGAATAAAACCGGCAAACCTTTGCCGCGACCGCGCTGAAATGGAAGAAGAGTTGAAACGTGTTAAACTGCCAAACATAAAAATTGCTTTAACAGGTGGTGGACGTGTAGCTAATGGTGCTATAGAAACATTAAGTGCCCTGCGTTTGCGTAAAGTTACTCCTGAAGAATATTTAATGTCGTCTTTCAGAGAACCTGTATATTGTCAGTTAAATCCACGCGATTATGTAGAACGTGAAGGCGATCACAACTTCGACCTGCACGATTTCTTTAAACACCCTGAGCACTTTGTTTCAAAATTCCCTGTTTATACTAAGGAAACAGACATCTTCATTTCAGCACATTTCTGGGATCCCCGTTCTCCAAAAATGTTTACGCATGAAGATATGCAGGCAAAAGATTTTCATATTAGTGTGATAGCTGATATAACTTGTGATATTGATGGATCTGTGCCCACAACAATACGTGCAAGTACCATTGACCAACCTTTTTACGGTTATAATGCACATACCGGAAAAGAAGATGTTCCTTTCAGCAAAGACACTATCTGTATTATGGCAGTGGATAATTTACCATGTGAATTGCCCCGTGATGCAAGTGATGATTTCGGTAAAGACCTTGTTGAACGTGTACTTCCAAACGTTATTGGTGAAGATGTAGATGGTGTTATTGAAAGAGCTTCTATTTGTAAAGATGGTAAACTAACGCCAGCATTCGAATACCTAAATGATTACGCTTATTAAGTAAATTAACCACAAAGAGGGCACGAAGCGGACGCAAAGTTTATAAAGAAAATTATTAAAATCTTTGCGTACTTTGTGGTTCCGATAGCTATCGGGACTTAGTGAACTCTTTGTGGTTAAACAATACTATTCTTAATGGAACCTACTACGTCTTTATCAGAAGCTGCTTTACTTGCATCAAGGTTTATTAATCAAACCAACAGGAATATTTTTCTTACAGGTAAAGCGGGTACCGGTAAAACTACTTTCCTTCGACACATCATACAAAACACTCATAAAAAAGCTGTTATAGCTGCACCTACAGGTATTGCAGCTATTAATGCAGGAGGTGTTACTCTTCACTCACTTTTTCAATTGCCATTTGGAAGTTTTATTCCCAAACATCAATCAGAACTCACTCATATTGATAGTGGTTTATTCAACAACATTACTACCATTGCTTCCAACAATAAAATGCATGCAACTAAAAGACAATTGTTGCGCGAAATAGAATTACTTATTATTGATGAAGTGAGTATGTTACGTGCAGATATTTTAGACGCCATTGATACAGTACTAAGAGTTGTAAGAAGAAAAAATAATACACCTTTTGGGGGAGTTCAGGTATTGTTTATTGGTGATCTCCTTCAGCTTCCACCTGTAATAAAGGATAATGAATGGTATGTTCTCAGAAATTATTACAAAAGTGTTTTCTTTTTTGATGCCGTTGCTCTTACGTATAACAAACCTGTTTATATTGAGTTAGATAAAATTTACAGACAAAGCGATAGTGAATTTATTGATCTTTTAAATAATCTTAGGAACAACACAGTTACCGAAAAAGATGTTGAATTATTAAACAAACACTACAAGCCCGGATACCTGATAGATTCAAACGATAGCACTATAACACTTACTACACACAATAATAAAGCGGACGCCATTAATAAAGCACATCTGGAAAAACTGAGCACTCCCCTCTTCTCTTATGATGCAAGTGTAGAAGATGATTTTAGTGAATTCTCTTATCCTGTGGAGAAAACACTGCACTTAAAAGTTGGAGCTCAGGTAATGTTTATTAAAAATGACTATAGTGGAAATCAGCGTTACTTTAATGGAAAAATCGCGACGGTAAGTAATCTTAGCAAAACAGGAATTGAAGTTAAGTTTGAGGATGGCAAAATAATGGAGGTAGAAAAATATGAATGGGAAAATAAAAAGTACGCCTTGAACAGCGTCACTAACGAAATTGATGAAGACACAATTGGAAAGTTTATCCACTACCCCATTAAACTTGCCTGGGCAATCACCGTTCATAAAAGCCAGGGGCTAACTTTTGACAAAGCAATTATTGATGTAGGACAAGCATTTGCTCCCGGACAAGTATATGTAGCGTTATCGCGTTTAAGAACCTTAGGCGGGCTTACTTTAACTACCCGTGTAAACTACAGCAGTATTTCTGCTGATATTTCAGTTTCAGAATTTTCTACCAACGCAAGTAAGCAGGAAAACCCTGATCGACAGTTGGAAGAAGAAACAATGGCTTTCTTAAAGCACTACCTGCTTAACAATTTTGATTTCGCTTGGTTAGCTAATGCCTGCAACGAGCATGTATTTGACTATAAAGAGGGTGATAAAAAAAGTATCAAATCAAAATATTACAAATGGGCCAAGGAGTTAAAGGAAAACACAAACGAGCTAAAGAACCATGCCGACAAGTTCCTTAATCAAATAAACCGGATTCTTACAGAGAAGCAACCTGATTACCTGCAAACCATTTTTAAAAGAGTAAATGATGCCACTAATTATTTTGAACCATTATTAAAAAAATCTGCAACAGGTATTTTTAATTTACTCGATAAGCTAAAAGATGAAAAGAAGATCAAACAATATGCAAAAGAACTTCAACAACTGGAAGTATTGTATTTTGAACAGATCAAACGCATCAAAAAAGCTGTCGGTCTTTGTAATGCTATCATTCAGGGACAGGAATTCTCAAAAAAAGAAAGTGAAGCTATCACTAATATTGAACGACGAATAGAAGAAGCAAAAGTGGTAAGCGACACCGTAAAGGAAAAGAAAGCCTCAGATAAAAAAATAAAAACACTTTCCGGGAAGTCAAAAACAAAGAGCAGTACAGAAGAAAAGCCTAAAAAAATTGATACAAAAGAAATAAGTTTCAACTTATTCAAGCAAGGAAAAACAATTGAGGAAATAGCAGCTGCTCAGGGATTTACTACCGGAACTATCGAATATCATTTGCTTCATTACCTCAAGTTAGGTAAATTAAAGGTCGAACAATTAGTGAGTTCAGAGAAAGTAAACAGAATTCTTAAAATTCAAAAGGAATTAGACACTACACTTGCTACTCCTATCAAACAATTGGTTGGTGATGATATTTCTTACGGAGAAATAAAGTTCGCACTCTCACAAGTAAAGTAGCTTATTTATCCTTACAGCCCTTAATAAAATCAGCCACCAGATAAGCAATCAGTTTTCCCGTCTTGTTATCCGCTTTAATGTGAGCTAATACGGGCGCACCTTCTGCAATATGTAAATAACACACATTTAAGCCCTTTGCCGCTTTATACACATATTGCCTTGCCTGAACCGGAGAAAGCCCGCTGGAGGTTTTTGCGCTGGACGGAACATTGGTAATTGAATCAAGATCCAGTTCTATTCCTGAATAATTATCCTGACAAAAATTAATGCAATTGTCTAATCCTTGTTGGAAGCTCATGGATTCACGAATAAATATATCTTCAAACGTATTAAAATACAAATACTCTTTATCGCCTTCAAATTTTCTTATTACTGATTCTGTATTGTACGATTCGTGAATCCCAAAAACAGAGTATTTTCTCAAGATACCTTCTTCATAAGCATAACTAAAACCGTTACCACTGTGCCTTCCTTCCAATGGTCTGAAATCAGTATGTGGATCACAGTTAACAACATTAATCCCTTTTTGCCTAATCTTATCCGTTTGTTTTAATGCGTCGCTGCTTGCTTTTATATTGGGATAAGCATTGTTATGACCGCCACCAATAATAATTGGAGTTTTTCCGGCTATTATAATATGTTTGATAATTTCATAAACACGTGCATCTATAAACTCAACTAACTTTCTTAAATATTCGGTGTTGTTTTTTTCTTTTGGATTCAGATGTTCAGCTTTTTTCATTACATCTTCGAAATCGATATGGCCCAACACAATTAGATCTTCTCCTGTTAAAAAAGAATTGCTTTGTAAGTTCAGGATGTTTTCCAAAGCAGGTTTCCAGGCCGTTTGCGTACCTCCCCTGCCAAAGTTTGCCCTCACTCCAACATCTTCAGGCAATCCGATTAAAACATATTTTGCAGAACAAGTTGTTAGGTCATCAGGGAAATTTGCAATCACCTTAACCTTTTCTCCAAGTTTGGTTTCCTGAGATCTTTTTCTGGTGATGCCTTTAATAGTTGTGGAATCGTAAAGTTTTAAATAGGGAAATAACATAGTGACACAAAGGTAGATTTTGTACTTGTGAAAACAAAAATAAAACGTCCCGTAGTTTCTTACGGGACGTTTGTACTTTAGAATTTTGCTCTGATTTTTCTCATTTTTCCCCTTTTCTTTTTACTAAAGAAAGAACCGTAACGAGAACGGTAGAAACTACTTTTACCTCTTAGTATATAACTGTAAGAGAAATTCATTGTCATATAAGAATCATTACGGGTAGCATCACCACGTTTGTTTGTTGGGTTAAGTACCGGGTCGTAACCGAAATTATTTAAAAAACCCGGTGAATCAACAAAAAGATCCGGATCTAATTCAGGAGTTCTATTTGAAAGTGCTGCTCCTATAGTAGTCATTTCTGCAGGATCTCCCCAACCCTGAGACACATCATCCAAATAATCAGTAAATGTTGTTCTCCAATTCAATTCCCATCCAAAACGATGCTTTTTACGGTAAGTGAAGTGAAATCCAATCGTTGCGGGAAGATTAAGCCCTATAGCTTTATAGGCAACTCCTTCTGTTTCCAAAGGGCGTAACTTTACATTTTGACCATCTAATTTTGCTTTGGGATTACTATAAAAACCTCCAACACCAAATCCTACATATGCCCTAAACGCTAAACGAAAACGATAATCAGAGCCTAAATCAGTAATTTCACTAAACACAAACTGACCTTGAGCAGTTAAATCAAACATATCGTTTGTAAAGCTCAAATTACGGGCATTTCTACCGGGATTGGTAGATAATTTATCGTCACCTGCAATACGTAAATACATTAATTCACCTTTTGCATATAGTCTTCTGCCAAATTTATAACGGATAAAACCTGAAGCCGCCTGACGTGTTTTCGCTAATTTCATATCAGCAACAAAATCGCGTCTTGTTTTTTCTTTTCCTCCAATATCCCCCAAATAGTTAGCAAGGCCAACACTTCCACCGTATTCAAACACATACTGTGAATACCCTTCAAAACTAAAGGTAGTGATAACAAGAATAAGAATCAGCCGTATTTTACGTATCATAAGTATATATTTTCTTTCGTAAGCAATCACAAATATAAATAATTTATACTTTCGTGCAAATCAATTTATTAATCGACTTTTTAACACTTTTATATGAATAACCCGATTTGCCAGCTTTTTAACATTCGATATCCTTTAATACAAGCCGGTATGATCTGGTGTAGTGGTTGGGAATTGGCCTCTGCAGTGAGTAACGCAGGTGGTTTAGGCCTTATAGGATCAGGATCTATGTATCCCGAAATTTTGAGAGAGCACATTCAAAAATGTAAAAAGGCCACCAATAAACCTTTTGGGGTAAATGTTCCTCTACTTTACCCGGATATTGATAAACATATTCAAATTATTATTGAAGAAGGTGTAAAAATTGTATTTACGTCAGCCGGAAATCCTAAAATATGGACACCACATCTCCAAAAACATGGGATAAAGGTGGTTCACGTGGTTTCTAACACCAAATTTGCCCTAAAATGTCAGGAAGCAGGAGTTGATGCAATTGTAGCAGAAGGATTTGAAGCCGGCGGGCACAATGGAAGAGAGGAAACAACCACTTTGGTGCTTATTCCTCAAATTAGAAGTGCTGTATCCATTCCCTTAATCGCCGCAGGTGGAATTGGCTCCGGTGAAGCTATGGCTGCCTGTTTGGCTTTAGGAGCTGATGCCGTTCAAATTGGAAGCAGGTTTGTTGCCACTCCCGAATCATCAGCACACCAAAATTTTAAGGAAAAAGTAATTAATACAGAAGAGGGAGAAACTGTTTTAACAATGAAACAACTTACACCCGTTCGATTAATTAAAAATGAATTTTGTGAAAAGATTCAGGCTGCCGAATCTAATGGTGCAAGCAAAGAAGAATTGGCAGAAATTTTAGGAAGAGCGCGTGCAAAAAAAGGAATGTTCGAAGGAAATTTAACTGAGGGAGAATTGGAAATAGGTCAGGTTTCGGGAGCTATAAAAGAAATAAAACCTGCCACTGAAATTGTAGAAGAAATCATCAGCGATTGCAGGAAAACACTTCAAAGATTGTCAAGCATTAATTTATAAATACAAAAAACGCCACTCAAATTTGAATGGCGTTTTTGTTAATCAGGTAAACCAATTTATTTTTTCATTCTATCAGTCATTTCTTTTGCTTTTACTGTATCCCCTGTAATCAGGTATAACTTACGTAATGCCTGCATAGTAGTTTTATCCGTATCTTTTAATGAAAGAGCTTTTTCCAAAGCAGGTATGGCCATTTTAAAATAATTGAGGGCTTTATCACTTAAGGCTTTTTGTTCAGCATCCATTTTTGTTCTTGCATCTGCTTTACCTTGATAATATCCACCCCAGTTATTATACAAAGCTCCAGTGTTATAAGATATATCAAAATTTTTTGGATCTAACTCTCCTGCTTTTGAATAATCAGCTGCTGCCTTTCCCATTAAATCATCATAATCTTTAGGTTTATCTTTGTCCTTATTATTACTGTCTTTTGGATTAGCAAGGTTATCATAAATGTTACCTCTAACTAAATAAAAAATATAATTCTTTGGATCTTTCTCAATCGATTTGTTTAGGTTAGCTAAAGCCTGATCTTGCTTTCCTTGTTTTAAGTAATATTCCGTTTCCTTGTTCATTAAATCCATATCATTAGGAAATGCTTCTCTGCCTTTTGTTAAGGTTTCAAAAGCACCAACAGTATCCTTTAAATTCATTTTTGTGTCGTACAAAGTATTGTATGTATATGGATTTGCAACTTTTTCACGAATCATCATTTCCGTATATTTTTTTACATCTTCATCCTTTTTTGCTTTTTGAGAACTTAATACGGCATTAAACAAAGAGTTAGTATCTTTCTTTCCCATCATTTTTGTAGTAAGGAAAGAACTATAAAACATATCAGCAGCCTCTTCGTACTTTTTTACTTTAAAGCGCCCATAAGCTAAGTTGTTTACATCGTTCATCATCATGATTCCTAACATGGAAATATCCGTTTGATAAGCTTTGTCCTTGTCAAGTTCGGCAGCCTTTTGCATTGCTTTTCCTGCTTCTTCATATTCAGCTAAAGACACGTTTCCGTAAGCAAGTGTTTTCTTTTCATCTTTATCGGTAATTTCGGTAAGTTTTGCTTCTTCCTTTTTAAAATTATCCAAATAGGTATAATACTCCACTTTTGCCTTATAAACCCAGGTTTTTGCTTTGCCTTTTGTATCATCATGAACAATAGCGGCATTAATTGCTTCTCTTGCCTTTGTTAAAGATGCGGCATCTTTGCTACTTTCGTAATCGCTGATGTTTCTCCATGCTGTTTGTACCTTGCTATTTTGAGCATTTATCAAAAAAGGAGCGCTTACTAATAGCGCTCCGATTAATGTGTTTTTAATATTCATGTTTTTCCTATTTTACTTTTTTACCCTGAGCTTGAGTTTACACTGAAGTACTCGAAGTGAAGGGTCGTTTTTATTTTACACTGTTAAGCAATAGTCTTGCCAAAAATTATTCCGTTGGTCCTTCTTCTTTGTCTTTGCTCGTTTCAGTATCAGACGCATCAGGGTTTTCGTTTCCATAATTTTCAGTAGAATTATTTTCTGTTCCTTCTTCTTCCTCTTCTACGTGATCAACTTTGGTTACCGCTGCAATCTCATCTGCTTCGCTGATGTTGATCAAACGAACACCTTGTGTTGCACGTCCCATTACACGAAGGGCAGACACATTTAAACGAATAGTAATACCTTCTTTGGTAATGATCATTAAATCATTTTGATCGGTTACCGATTTGATAGCTACTAAATGTCCTGTTTTATCAGTAATATTAATAGTTTTCACACCTTTACCACCACGGTTGGTGATACGGTATTCATCAATTTCAGAACGCTTACCATATCCTTTTTCAGACACTACCAACACGTTAGATTGAAGGTCGTCAATACAGATCATACCAATTACTTCATTCTTATCGCCTTCATCATCGTTAAGATCAATAGCGATTACACCTGAAGCATTTCTTCCCATTGGACGAACTTTTTCTTCGTTGAAACGACAAACTTTACCGAATTTGGTAGCAATCATGATCTCATTCTTACCATTAGTAAATGCAGCTTCTAACAACTGATCTCCCTCTCGGATAGTAATTGCGTTGATACCGTTTGCTCTTGGACGTGAATAAGCTTCCAAAGATGTTTTCTTAATAATACCTTCTTTAGTACACAGAATAATGAAGTTATTATTAATGTACTCTTCTTCCGACAATGATCTAACATTAATAAATGCTTTTACCTTATCATCAGCCGGAATATTCAATAGATTTTGAATTGCACGTCCTTTGCTTGTTTTGTTTCCTTCAGGAACTTCGTAAGCACGTAACCAGAATACCTGCCCTTTTTCGGTAAATAATAACAAGTATGCATGTGTAGATGCAATGAACATATGTTCAATAAAATCTTCGTCGCGGGTTGCAGATCCTTTAGAACCTTTTCCGCCACGGTTTTGAGCTTTGTATTCATCTAAACTTGTACGTTTGATATAACCCATATGAGAGATAGTGATTACTACATTCTCATCTGCAATAATATCTTCCATGCGAATATCGTCACCTGCGTAAACTATATCTGTTTTTCTTCCATCACCGTATTTATCTTTTATTTCAAGAAGTTCATCTTTAATAATCTTCATTCGTAACGGTTCATCATTAAGAATGTTTTTCAAGAAATCGATATGTTTCATTAATTCTGCATACTCATCTTTTAATTTATCACGCTCAAGACCTGTTAACGTTCTTAAACGCATATCAAGAATAGCACGTGACTGGACATCTGATAAACTAAACTTCGTCATCAATTCTTCTCTTGCAATATCAGGAGAAGCTGATTCACGAATGATACGGATAACAGCATCCAGGTTATCGATAGCTATCAATAAACCTACTAAAATATGTGCACGTTTTTCTGCTTGTGCTAATTCATATTTTGTTCTTCTGATAACAACTTCATGACGGTGATCTACAAAATGATGGATTTGATCTTTCAAATTCAACATGATCGGGCGACCATGCACTAAAGCAATGTTGTTTACTGAAAATGAAGTCTGTAGAGAAGTGTATTTAAATAGATTATTTAATACTACTCCTGAAACAGCGTCCCGTCTTAGTTCATAAACGATACGCATACCGTCACGGTCACTCTCATCACGAATTTCAGTTATTCCTTCAATTTTTTTATCATTACAAAGGTCCCATTGTTTTTTGATCATCTCAGCTTTGTTCAACTGATATGGAATTTCGTTTACAATGATTCTCTCTCTGTCTTTATAAGTTTCGATACTTGCTTTTGCACGAAGAATAATTCTTCCTCTTCCAGTGTGAAAAGCTTCTTTAACACCTGAGAAACCATAGATAGTTCCTCCGGTAGGAAAATCAGGAGCTTTTACATATTGCATCAAACCATCAATATCAATTTCTTTATTATCGATGTAAGCAATACAAGCATTACAGATCTCAGTAAGATTATGTGGTGCCATGTTAGTAGCCATACCTACAGCGATACCAGACGCACCATTAATCAAAAGATTAGGGATCTTAGTTGGAAGAACTGTTGGTTCAGTTAAAGAATCGTCAAAGTTTGGACGGAAATCTACCGTGTCTTTGTCTATATCATTCAACATCTCTTCAGCTATTTTGCGCAAACGAGCTTCTGTATAACGCATAGCAGCAGGTGGATCACCATCCATACTACCGTAGTTTCCTTGTCCGTCAACCAAAGGATAACGTAAACTCCAATCCTGAGCCATACGAACCATAGTGTCGTAAACCGAAGAATCACCGTGCGGGTGATACTTACCTAAAACCTCCCCAACGATACGTGCAGATTTTTTATACGCGCGGTTATGTAAAACCCCCAACTCCAACATACCGTATAAAACCCTTCTGTGAACCGGTTTTAAACCATCTCTCACATCAGGTAAAGCACGTGATACAATAACCGACATCGAATAATCGATGTATGCCGTTTTCATTTCGTCCTCAATGTTAATCGGAATAATTTTTTCTCCTCCTGCCATATTTGTCTTGTTATCTAAATTTTCTTACTAATTTGTCTCTGTTTTGTTTTTTACAGCAATTTTGTCATGCCTGTATTTTCGCTGATTTCACCTCGATTTTCGAATGAAATTTTCTCTAACAAAGAAGGTCGAAGATATAGAAAAATCAATAATTACAGACCCCTACTTATCAACATTTTTTTTGTTGATAAATACAGTTAAAAAGCTTATCTTACCACTTGCAAAATAGTACTTTTGAATTTGGCATTAATTGTGTAAATTAGTGTATATATTAAAATTAAGTAATAACCAAAGAAAGCATATTTTATGGAAGCAAAATTTTCACCCCGTGTAAAAGATGTAATCACATACAGCCGCGAGGAAGCGTTACGTTTGGGGCATGATTATATAGGGTTAGAGCATTTGATGTTGGGAATCATCAGGGATGGGGATGGATTAGGCATTAAATTGCTTAAAAAGAACGGTATCAACCTTCAGGAACTTCGTAAGCAAATTGAGCTTGCCATAGGTGTTTCCGCAAAAAAGGTAAACAATCTTTCAAATATTCCACTTTTAAAACAAGCTGAAAAAGCACTAAAGCTTACTTATTTAGAGGCTAAACTGTTTAAAGCAATGGAAATTGGTACTGAGCATTTGTTGCTTTGTATTTTAAAAGACAATGATAATATCGCATCTAAAGTATTGGCTCGTTTCGATATAACTTATGATACACTTAGAGCATCTTTAGATGAATACATTAAGGATCCTTCAGATGATATTCGTATGGAAGGCCCAACTTCTGACGATGATGATGCCGATGATGCAAATTTTGGTGGCAGCGGAACCGGTGCGCAATCTAAAAAACCGGGCGAATCAAAGTCAAAAACTCCTGTTTTAGATAATTTCGGAAGAGATTTAACTAAAATGGCAGAAGACGGAAAATTAGACCCTATTGTAGGTCGTGAAAAAGAAATTGAACGTGTTTCTCAGATTTTATCACGTCGTAAGAAAAATAACCCAATCCTTATTGGTGAGCCGGGCGTGGGTAAATCAGCAATTGCAGAAGGTTTAGCTTTGAGAATTATTCAAAGAAAAGTTTCCCGTGTGTTATTCGGAAAGCGCGTTGTTACATTGGATTTAGCTTCATTGGTTGCAGGTACTAAATACCGTGGTCAGTTTGAAGAACGTATGAAAGCTGTAATGACTGAGTTGGAAAAATCTCCGGATGTGATCCTTTTCATTGATGAGATCCATACAATTATTGGAGCAGGTGGAGCAAGCGGTTCATTGGATGCAAGCAACATGTTCAAACCTGCATTAGCTCGTGGAGAAATTCAATGTATCGGTGCCACAACTTTAGATGAATACCGTCAGTACATTGAAAAAGACGGTGCTTTAGAGCGTCGTTTCCAAAAAGTATTGATTGAACCTGCAACTCAGGAAGAATCTATTCAGATATTAAATAACATTAAGTCAAAATACGAAGATCACCACAATGTAACATACACTGACGAAGCGATTAAAGCTTGTGTTACTTTGACAGCGCGTTATGTAACCGACAGACATTTACCTGACAAAGCTATTGATGCTTTAGATGAAGCAGGATCCCGTGTTCATATTACAAATATTCATGTTCCTCAAAACATTCTTGATATCGAACAAAAAATAGAAGATATTAAAGAAGAGAAGAACAGAGTAGTTAGAAGCCAAAAATATGAAGAGGCTGCTAAATTGCGTGATGTAGAAAAAAATCTGCAAAATCAATTAGAGGTTGCCAAAAAAGCCTGGGAAGAAGAGACAAAAAACAACCGTGTAACAGTTACCGAAGAGAATGTGGCAGACGTAGTTTCAATGATGACAGGAATACCGGTTCAACGTGTTAACCAAAATGAAACCAATAAACTTCTTTTGATGGCAGAAGAGATGAAAGGTAAAGTTATTGGTCAGGATAATGCTGTTGCGAAAGTTGTGAAGGCAATTCAACGTACACGTGCAGGTTTAAAAGATCCTAACAAGCCAATTGGATCATTTATTTTCCTTGGTCCTACCGGTGTTGGTAAAACTCAGTTGGCTAAAATATTATCGAAGTATTTATTTGACAACGACGATGCTCTTATCCGTATTGATATGAGTGAGTACATGGAGAAATTTGCGGTTACCCGTTTAATTGGTGCGCCTCCGGGGTATGTTGGATATGAAGAGGGAGGGCAGTTAACAGAAAAGGTACGCCGTCGCCCGTATTCAGTAGTGTTATTAGATGAGATTGAAAAAGCGCATCCGGATGTATTTAATATGTTATTGCAGGTGTTGGATGATGGTCAGTTAACTGATAGTTTAGGCAGAAAAATTGACTTCAAAAACACAATCATCATTATGACATCCAATATTGGAGCACGTCAGCTAAAAGATTTTGGACAAGGTGTTGGTTTTGGAACCGCGGCAAAAACTGAACATAAGGATGAAAATGCTAAAGGTGTAGTTGAGAACGCGCTTAAAAAAGCATTCGCGCCTGAGTTCTTAAACCGTATCGATGACGTGATCATGTTCAACTCTCTTGGTAAAGAAGAGATCCACAAAATTATCGATATTGAACTTAATAACTTATACGGACGTTTAACTTCTTTAGGATATTCAGTTCAACTTACTGAAGACGCTAAGAATTTTATTGAAGAAAAAGGATATGATGTTCAGTATGGTGCCCGTCCTTTAAAAAGAGCTATTCAAAAATATGTTGAAGATCCGTTAGCAGAAGAGATTATTAAGTCAAATCCTGCGGAAGGAGATATATTGGAAGTTGGTTTCAGTAAGGAAAAGCAAGAGATTGTTGTTACTTTGATCAAACCAAAACCTGAGAAGAAGAAGAAAAAGGAAGATTAATTTTCTTTTCACATACTATTTACAATGTTTAATACTAATCGGGAAAGTGCGCTTTCCCGATTTTTTTTAACCGAATTTTAGCCTTTTTGCTTAAATTTACGATATTTTCCAAAAGGACCAAGATATTGTGAAAAGTATTTCCGCATCAAAAATTGAAGATCTTCTAATTTCCTTAAGTATATTCATTAGTAGTATTGTTTACTTTAAAAGCCCTTTTGAAGGATATTTCCATTATATTATTTTCATAATCTATTTACCGATTTTTATCTCCAGATACGGGTTACCAACCTCTACTTTAAAATTACTGGTAATTCCTACAATCATTAGCATTTTCTACGTTGTTTCAGGGGATAACTCCTTTTTTAATTTCTTTAAAATTTTCATGGGCCTACTGCTCTCCTGTTCTTTTTATTACTATGTATTTGTGCATTATAACTATAACACAATCAAATTATTCAAATTATATATAAATGGGGCATTAATATGTTGTTACATAGGATTAATTCAAACAGTATCTTTTCTTATTAAATTTGGGCCTGGCTATAACTTCCTTTGGATTTTTAATAAATGGAATATATTGGAAGGTGGTTTAGTAGGTATTCGTGTAAATTCAATTTTTTCTGAGCCTTCGCAGTTTGCAATCGTAGTATCACCACTAATATTTCTTAGTTTGTACAATCTTCTAACCAGGAAATTTTTTCTCTTATCTAAGGTAAATTGCTTTGTTGTTTTATTATCATTAGTTCTTTCTACATCTTCAACCGGTTATTTAGGTTTTTTGATTTCCGGGATTTTGATTGCTATCAATTATAAAAAGATACTTGATGTATTTGTGATTTTAGGGCTTCTCTCCTTTGGGGTAGTTTTTCTTTATAACAATGTAGATGACTTTCGGTCGAGGGCAGATGCATACCTAAATATTATTAATAAAGACAAGCTTACCCTGGACGACATTAACTCTTCAAGTTTTGTTCAGTATAATAATTTTCACGTTGCAACAACCAGCTTTTTAAATCACCCTATTGGAGGCACAGGCATGGGATCGTATTCTTTTGCTTATGAAAAATATTCTCTTACAAAAGATTCTGACTTTATCATTAAAACGGGTTTTGATTTTAATTCTCAGGACGCAAATTCTTTATTTTTAAGAGTGCTCACCGAAATGGGAATTATTGGCGTACTATTTTTACTCATTTTGGTTTTTAAGTGCTTTGTAATTAAAGAAAATGTGGGAAGTGACAACATCAGCTGGCTTTTGTCGAGTTCAATACTTGTAATTATTCTGTTGTACTTTTTTCGGCAAGGCAACTATTTTCTTAATGGATTTCCGTTTTTTGTATGGTTGTATTATTACAACTGGGTAAATTTTAAAGAATACAAAGAAAAATTACAAAATGATTGATAATAAAAATATCGCTTTTTTTCCCGGACTAAATGCCTTGCGTTTTTTTGCTGCCCTAAGTGTAATTATAGGCCATATTGAATTGATAAAATTTATAATGGGGGTCGATAATATTTCCCATTTCTATGAAAGGCTAAATTTTGGTGGTCATGGAGTTTACTTTTTCTTTGTTTTAAGTGGTTTTCTTATTACCTATTTACTGCTGAAAGAAAAGAATCATACAAAAAGTATTTCTCTCAAAAAATTCTATCTAAGAAGGATCTTTAGAATCTGGCCCTTATATTATTTAATATTGATTCTGGGCTTCTTTGTTTTAACTCATATTCATATTATTGATTTTCCATACTTTAAAAGGCATTTAGAATCTAATTTTTACAACAATCTATGGCTTTATTTACTAATCCTTCCAAACGTTGCTTTTTCTATTTACCCGGCCGTACCACACATTGGGCAAAGCTGGTCGATTGGCGTTGAAGAACAATTTTATTTATTCTGGCCTGTTTTGGTAAAAAAATCCAAACAAATTTTACGTCTAATAACATGGAGTTTTACACTTCTTTGTATTTTTAAAGTGATAATTTTTTTGGTTTCTATAAAATATCCGCACACACACTGGATTTTATATATAAAAAAGTACGTTGCTATGAGCAAGTTTGAAAGTATGATGATTGGTGCATGGGGAGCATACATATTTTACGAAAACAAAAAAAAACTCCTTTCAATCATTTATAATCAATGGATATTTTATTTTTCCATTCTGCTCTTTCTCCCATTAAATTACTATTTATTTAATACAAGCCTTCAAAATGGGATACATATTGTTATTTCCTTCATGTTCCTGGTAATAATCCTTAATGTTTCAACCAACAAGTCATGCAGGGTTAATCTAAGCAATAAAGTCCTGGATTATTTGGGGCAAATCTCATACGGACTATACATGTATCATTTAATGATAATACCTTTTGTTGTTTTTGTATTTAAAACATATTTTAGTTACAATGGCTCAGGTATAATTAATAACATCCTGGTGTATTCTTTTAGCATTTTGTTTTCGGTTGTTATTTCAAGTTTTTCCTATCACTTTATTGAAAAATATTTCCTTGGAATTAAACGTAAATTTGAAGTTCACTAATGATTATTCTTTTTTTATATACGGAAATTGCCACCTACTTCACTGCATGCTGTGATGAACTTCAAAAATCAGCCAAAGTTCATGTGGTGCGTTATCCTGTTAACAAAGAGGCTCCATTTACTTTTGAAAACTCCACAAACTCTGTAAAATATTACGAAAGAAAAGAGCTCGATTTAGAAGGGCTGAAAAAATTAGTTTCAACTATTAAACCTGATGCCATTTTTTGCAGCGGATGGATAGATAAAGATTATTTAAAAATTTGTTCCCTTTATAAAAATAAAATTCCAACGGTATTATGTATGGATACCAAATGGAAAGGAACAATAAAACAGCGTATAGCAACTTTTGTTTCTCCATTTGTTTTAAAGTCTAATTTTTCACACGCCTGGGTTCCAGGAGAGCAACAAAAAAATTATGCGAAAAAATTGGGATTTAAAGACCATGAAATATCCTTGGGATACTATTGTGCTGATACCACTTTCTTCTCAAATCTTTTTGCTCTATATAAAGAAAAAAAATCCTCCAATTTTCCAAAACGCTTTTTATATGTAGGTAGATACTACGATTTTAAAGGCATCACCGATATTTGGACCGCTTTTATAGCATTGCAGAGCGAGCTGCCAAATGATTGGGAATTATGGTGTTTGGGTACGGGGGATATTGAACCTATAAATCACCCGAAAATCAAACATTTTGGTTTTGTTCAACCTACCGATTTGGGTAAGTATATTGCAGAAACCGGAGTTTTTATTTTACCCAGCCGGTTTGAACCATGGGCAGTTGTTGTGCATGAATATGCGGCGGCAGGCTTTCCAATGATATTAAGTTCAGAAGTTGGTGCAGCTGACGTTTTTCTAAAAGAAAATGAGAATGGCTTCCTTTTTAAAGCTGCTAACATTACTGATTTAAAAGAAAAATTAAAAAGCATCATTACTTTATCAGATGAAAGCTTAAATTTGATGAGCAAAAAAAGTGTAGAACTGGCTGGAGCTTTAACAACTGAAAAATGGGCACACACAGCTTTAACCATTATAAATAATGCAAACTAAAATTCTCGTAACAGGTGGAGCCGGAAATGTGGGCAGCGCGTTAATTGAAAAATTAATCGAAAATCCCTATAATCACGTAACCATTGTTGATGATCTTTCAACCGGATATCTTTCAAAACTACCTCAAAAACATCATGACCGTTGGCACTTTATTAAATGTAACGTAAATGATCTTCAGGATATTGGCCAGGTAATGATAGCTCATAAATTCGATTATGTCTTTCATTTTGCAGCTGTTGTTGGAGTACAAAGAACACAGGATAATCCGGTAAGCGTTTTAAAGGATATTGAAGGAATAAAAAATATTTTGAATCTCTCCAAAAATTCCGCTGTGAAACGGGTGTTTTTTTCTTCCTCTTCTGAAGTATATGGAGAACCTGTTGTTCTTCCTCAGCACGAGCACACAACACCTCTCAACTCACGTGTTCCATATGCAGTAGTAAAAAATGTAGGTGAGAGTTTTTGTAAAAGTTATCATCAGGAGTATAACCTTGATTATACCATTTTCCGATTTTTTAATACTTATGGCCCAAACCAAAGTACTGATTTTGTGGTTGCACGATTTTTGGCAGTAGCACTTAAAGGTGAAAATATCACTATTTACGGAGACGGTTCTCAAACACGTACATTTACTTATGTGGACGATACTGTTACTACATGTTTGAACTGCTTTTACGAAAATAAAATCGTAAATGATGTGATAAATATTGGAAACGATAAACTCTTTACCATTTTGGAGCTTGCAAAGTTAGTTGTTAGTGTTACTAATTCTAAATCGAAAATCGTGCATTTACCTCCTTTAAAAGATGGTGATATGACTCGAAGACAGCCTGATAATGAAAAAATGAGAGAAATACTTGGCAGAGAATTGATAACGCTGGACGCAGGTATAAAAATGATGATAAATGACGACCGGTTTAAAAAAGCGATTGGATTGTAATGTGTGGAATTAACGGAATACTCAGTTCAAAACTAACTGAAAAGGAAGGTAAAGAAAAACTTCAAAAAATGAATACTGCTTTGGCCCACAGGGGACCAAATGCTGAAGGAAGCTGGAATTCACAACAGGTGTTTTTAGGGCATCGACGTCTATCTATTATTGATCTTTCAGAATCTTCCAACCAGCCAATGCTTTCTAATGACGGAAGATATGTGATAGTATACAATGGAGAACTTTATAATTACAAAGATCTTAAATTTGAATTACAACGCTCTATGCAAGGTAGTTTACCTTATGTTTTCCGAACGGGTTCAGATACAGAAGTGATTCTTGCTGCTTATATCCGTTGGGGAAAGGAATGCATTGAACGCTTTAACGGGATGTTTGCATTGGCTATTCATGATACACAAACAAAGGAAACTTTTATTGCCCGTGACAGATTAGGAATTAAACCTCTTTATTACACATCCAACGACCACCAGTTTATATTTTCTTCTGAGATCCGCCCTATCATCCAATCAGGTTTTGTAGATAAAAAAATTGATGAGAATGCGTTAGTCGAATACATTCAATACCAAACGGTTCATGCTCCTTTAACCATTGTAAAGGATGTGTATATGCTGATGCCGGGGCATTATTGTATTTGGAAAAACAATTCACAGGAAACATTTTGTTACTGGGATATTAAAAAGAAAGCGGAAAATGGTGAAGGAAAAACTCCTTACAATGAAGTTTGCAAAAATGTAAACGATCTTTTGCATAAAGCAGTTGAAAGAAGATTGGTTGCCGATGTTCCTTTTGGTGCATTTCTTTCAGGTGGAATTGATTCAAGTGCTATCGTTGGTATTATGAGTGGTATTTCAACTGAAAAAGTAAATACATTCTCAGTCACTTTTAATGAACAGGACTTTTCTGAAGAACAGTTTTCAGACATCGTAGCAAAAAAATTTAATACCGAGCATCACAACATACGTTTATCGGTAAATGATTTTTTGAGTGAACTTCCGGAAGCATTGGAAGCAATGGACCACCCAGGTGGAGATGGACCAAACTCATATGTTGTTTCAAAAGCAACCAAGAATGCAGGGATCACTATGGCGCTTTCCGGTTTGGGTGGTGATGAATTATTTTGCGGATACGATGTGTTTACCCGTGCATTACAAATAAAAAGTAAATCGTGGATGAATTTAGTCCCTCGGATGTTCCGCATTGGAGGTGCAAGCTTCGTGAACAAAAAATCGATAGCAGGAGAAAAAAAAGCTGCGTTTTTGTCAAAACCCATTTTAAACTTCGACTACTTCTACCCTCTTTCAAGGATGGTATATAATGATACTCAGGTGCAAATGTTGTCAGGACAAAATGAGTTGCCGTTTAATGCAGTTTACAAAACCGTTCGTAAACTTCCTACTGATGAAAAAAATCATTTATTAAGTAAATGCTCACAGGCAGAAATGAGTACCTACATGCAAAATGTGTTATTACGTGATGCTGATCAAATGAGTATGGCTGTAGCATTAGAAGTGCGTGTTCCTTTTCTGGATTATAAACTGGTTGAATACGTTTTAGGATTAACCGACAAATACAAGCAGCCTGTTACTCCAAAAAAATTATTAACTGATTCACTGGTAGATTTGTTACCTCCGGAAATTGTGAACCGCAAAAAAATGGGTTTCACTTTTCCATGGAAACACTGGATGAAAAACGAGTTAAAACAATTTTGTGAAGACAACCTCACTCACCTGCAAAATAAGAGTTCGATCAACAAAACATATTTACAAGGCTTGTGGAATCGTTTTTTAAATGACGATCCACTCATTACATGGTCGAGGATCTGGCATTTAGTAGTGCTGGGACATTGGTTAAACAAAATGGAATTCGAAAAGAACTAAATCATTGGCGACAAAGAAAAAAATACTGGTACTGATTGATTGGTTCCTGCCCGGCATAAAAGCAGGCGGCCCGGTAAAGTCAGTTGCAGCCATGGTGAATAAACTAAGCGATTCTTTTGAGTTTTATATCCTGACTACAGATACAGATTTTGGTGAAGATGCTCCCTACAAAAATATTACTTCCAATAAATGGATCGATTATTCAGAGAACACTAAGGTTTGTTATCTTTCCTTAAGCAGCTTAGGAGCAGAAGCACTTTTGAAAAGCATCAATGAAATTCAACCTGAAATTATTTACATCAACAGTTTTTTTTCAAAACACTTTTCCATTTTACCACTTCAGTTGATCAGGAAAAACAAGATAAATACAAAGGTTATTCTTGCTCCACGTGGTATGTTATCTGAAGGGGCACTTCGTATAAAGCCATTCAAAAAAAAATTATTTATTCGCTATTCAAAAATAACAGGTCTGCACAAAAATCTGACCTGGCATTCTACAAAAACAGATGAAACCAATGATATTAAAAAGGTTTTTGGAAACAATGTGGTTATTTGCGAAGCGCAAAATGTTTCCGATATACATCCAAACAAACCAATACATCCGATTGAAAAAAAATCCGGTGAGTTGAAGCTTGTTTATTTAGGTAGAATTGCAGAAAACAAGAATTTGATTCTTATTTTGAAAGCCCTTAAGAACCTTGATAAAGGGAATGTGTCTTTAGATGTTTATGGAAGCATGGAAGACCTGAGTTATTGGAACGAGTGTGAAAAACTGATTCATGTGCTTCCTACAACTATTAAAGTTAGTTATAAAGGTATGATCGCTCCTGAAAAGATCCGTGATACATTTTCACACTATCATTTTTTAATACAACTAAGTTACAGTGAAAACTTTGGACATTCAATTGTAGAAGCCTTGTCTTCTTCCCTTCCCGTAATTATAAGTAACACTACACCCTGGAAAAATCTTGATGTTAATAATGCAGGTTGGGATGTTACAATCGCAAATGAAAAACCAACTGTGGAAGCTCTTATAAAAGCTTTGGCTTTAAACAATGAAGAGTACTCTATACTCTCTGAAGGTGCTTACAATTACGCAGTAACGAATTGCCAAAATATAGAAGTAATAAACAAACTGAAAGGATTGTTTAGCTAAAAAAGGCTCGGATCTTCTAAAAAACAAAACCCCGATGTTTCCACCGGGGCATGCTTCAAAAAACAAAAACCAAAGCAAAGAATGTTAACTAAACAGGTATTTCAACGTTTTTGTCTTCCAGCATCTTTTTTAAATTAATCAAAGCATAACGCATACGGCCTAAAGAGGTGTTGATACTTACCTTGGTAAAATCCGCTATCTCCTTAAAACTCATATCGTAATACATTCGCATTATAAGTACTTCTTTTTGTTCAGGAGGTAATTCATCTACCAACTGACGCATTGTTTTTTTAAATTCACTTTTTTCAATAGTGTAACTATCGTTTTTCTGAATATTCAAAATTGAAAATATATCAACTTCTTCCCCTTCATCGTTTACCACATTTGGAATTGTCGGCATTTTTTTGATTCTTCTAAAATGGTCAATCACCAAATTACGTGCAATTCGAATAACCCAGGGTAAAAATTTACCATCTTCGTAGTAATTCCCGGCTTTCAAAGAGTTTATCACTTTAAAGAACGTATCCTGAAAAATATCCTCTGTTAACTCCTTATTCCGAACAATCAAATAAATAGAAGAATATACTCTCCTTTTATGACGGGTAACCAATTCAGCTAAAGCCGATTCATCACCATTTACGTACATAAACACCAGCTGATTGTCATCAATTAATCGCTTACTCATAGGCACATTTTTTACTTAATTAGTTGAAATCTTAAAATGTAAAAAGTAGATGTTTGCCTATGGTTCCTCCTTGGATTAAATTAAATGATTAGAACAATTTTAGTGATTTTTTTCTAATGCCACAAGAAATCAATGTTAATTAACATCGAAAAAGGGATAATCCATTGAAAAACAGAGGTAAAACTACTTACGTTTCAGTTTACCTTCTTTCCAGGATTTGATAAATTTTGCCCAGGCAACAGGATTCAATAAGTTATTTGGAGGGTACTGGCCTGCGTAATACAACTTAGTGTATTGCCGTTGCATGGCGTAACTATAATTACCCTGTGCATCCATCGAAATTCCCTTTGCCAGTTCACGCATTTCAGCCTCTTCCAGGTTTTTTTGCGCACGATCATAATCGTTGTGGGCTACATCAAGTTTTAAAAATGCTTTTTTAAACTCATCCCTGCTGGGCCAGGCATAAATTGTAGCCGTAGGGAGTTCAACGGTATCTTTTCTTAAAACCTGAATAATAGAATAATGTGCGGAACTGAGTGTATCAGGAATTTTATAAATACCGTCTTTATACGCAACAGAGAAAAATTCTATCTCATCACCCGGAGAAGCAACCAAAGTGAAAAAGCCGTAAAAATCGCTTATAGTACCATGAGTTGTTCCTTTTACTATAATAGAGGTAAATGGCAGCGGACGTAGACTATCACTTTCTACAACAACACCTGAAAATTGAACCAGTTTTTTCAGGTCTTTTTTATTGGAAGTGGCTGTTTGTGAGTTAAGCGTACAGAAAACTAACACAAAAAGCAAGGTAGCTATTGATTTTACAGATAATTTCATCCTCCCAAAAATACATATTTCGTTTAAATACACATCGCTAATTATAGTTAAAAAGCATTTAATTAGAAACAGATAGTTTGTAAATCAAAACTAATACGGGTTATGAAAATACTCTATTGAATACATCTTAATTCCAAGTGAGATTTCAAAATAAATACAATATTAATCATTCATTACTAATATTTTAGCATTTCCATTTTTTGTTTCTATAAAGTATATCCCGTTTTTAAGACTTGAAACATCAATATACTCATCGTAATTCGCTTTACCTTCAATTACTATATTTCCTACAGAATTAAACATCTTAAACGAAACGGATTTTTCGTGAAGGTTTTGAGATTTTATCTTAAATTTTTGTTTCACCGGATTCGGATAAACAACAAGATCTATCTTATTGATGTTTGAACTAATTTCCTGTATACTTACTCCAGGAGCTTGTGGTTCGGGACCGAACCTGACAATAGAATGGTTGGCCCCACATAAAAAAACTGTTGATGTATCATATACAAATGCTCCTAATGCCTCAAAAGGGTAATAGTTTTTTTCCCATGTTAAACCACCATCTCTTGTACGGTAAGTATCTTCCTTATAGTTAGGAGCTGTTCCATACATGATCCCATTGGTTTTGTCTGAAAAATGGAAAAGTGGTAAGCCCAGACCTGGCGATAATACTTGCGAATAGGTTGCTCCTCCATCAATAGTTTTATATAAAGTAGAATATCCTATAACAACACCGGTGTCTTTATTCATGAAGTGGATTGCCCTTACATCATGCAGTGAGATCGGGGAGTTATTAATGGCAACCCAATTATTGCCTGCATCAATTGTTTTATAGATAACAAGGCCCGTAGATCCCATAAAACCTAATGTGTCATTCACGAAGCACATCGACTGAAGACCGGTGCTTGCAGAAAAGGATCTATTAGACCAGGTAGCTCCTCCATTTGTTGTTTTATATACGGTGCCATAATCTCCATAAATGAAACCAAGATTTTGATTATAGAAATATATCTTATTAAATGTTGCTCCTGTTATGGTTACAGGTGTCCAACTATTGCCTCCATTTGTTGTTTTATAATATTTATTTGGGCCATTTCCAACAGTTAAAAATCCAACATTTTGGTTTACAAAATGTACATCTCTTAATGTTGAACTTGTTACAAAGTTGTAAGACCAGGTATTTCCGCCATCATTTGTTTTGAAAAAATTATAATCATTTCCATCAATCCCATATCCAAAATTATAATCATAAAATTTAATAACTGAATTATCGCCGATATGATTGTGTGGCGCATAATCTTTCCACTCATGTAACAACGAGTCGTATTTGGTTATTTCACCTCTTGTTCCGGTAATAAGCCCATAACCCCCATTAGAAAAGCAGATGGAAGTTGTTGTGAAAAAATTTGGAGTAGCTTCATTTATCCAACTTGTTCCATAATTGGTTGATGTATAAACATCTCCCTGGCCTGACAGGGCAAATATTTTTGTGTTTTTTCTACATGCTAACGCCACAGCTGAATTTCCCCAATAAACCTGAGTCCAGGAATTCCCTAAATCACTGGTTTTAAAAATTTTACCATCACCGCTGTAAAAGAAACCTAAGGTGTCATTAAGAAAAAGAACATCAATTGCCTGATATGTAGGTCCTACATTTTTACTGAGATTATAATTGATCCCCCCATCTATGGTTTTGTATAAAGTACCATTTGAAAATGCTATAAAACCTGTATCCCTGTTCAAAAAATTCACCTTCATGGGAGCCCATCCAGAAACAGGGTGTTTGTACCTAAACAAGGTTCCATTTAAATCTTTATACAACGTGTCTGATGAGCAATAAAAGTTTGTAGAATCATCTAATTTTTGAATTACGGTAAGATTGAATGAATTTCCGGAATAGATAGTATCAAAGGTCAAGGTACCATTTTGTGTGTTTAAAATATACTCTTTACCATAGCTCCTCGACAACACAATACCATTTAAGCTATCACAAAAAGAAGCGTCCAAAAACAGGCAGTCATCATTATACACTTTTTGAGTCCATGTTCCACCTGTGTCGTTGCTTACAAGGAGTGTAGAGTTACGCGAGGCAATCAAAAATTTACTATCACTAAGGGCAATAACTTTATTTTGATAGATGCCCGTAGGTAAAGGATACAGGTATTTATAAGGCAATTGAATTCCGGGAGTTTGGGCAATTGCATATTGAATAATCGTGAAAAATAAGGCAAAGTACTTCATACAAAAAAGGTTAAGGGTTAGTGTTTAATATCAATATGGTTTAGTGTATCATTTGCTAAACTAACTAAAAAAAATGATTTTATAAAAATCACCTTTTTAAGAGGAATAGCTGGTTGGTAAATTTCTTTTTATATACTTTTAAAAGGAAATGCAAGGGAAATCCCAATTAACCAATGTTAACTTATTGTTACGATAAAATACTCTTATCTACACTTATTTAACCAATAGGTAACACTGCCTTAAAAATTACCTGATGTAAATGGTCGAATTTTGTGGAAAATAATTTAACAATGAAAAGCATTTTTTTATCATTTGTATTTCTTCTTACTTCTGCTTCTACGCTGCTTGCTCAATCAGGCAAAATTACCGGAAAAGTAATAGATGCCAAATCGGGTGAAACTTTGCCCGGGGCAAGCGTATTGATAGAAGGGACCACAAAAGGTGCGGCAACTGATTTTGATGGTAATTATAGTATTACTCTGGAGCCCGGAATATATAATGTTATTTGCAAATATGTTTCTTATTCTAATAAAGTAATTAAAGATATTGAAGTAAAAGCAGGGGATGTTATCAACGTTAATTTCTCCATGGAAGAGCCCAAAGGAGATACATTAGGTGAAGTAACCATTACAGCTACCATGAGCAAGGAAAACACCAATGCTGTATTAATTATGCAAAAAAACAATGCCAGTGTAAGTGATGGAATCTCAGCAGAAAATATTAAAAAAACACCGGACAGAAACACAAGTGATGTATTAAAGCGTGTAAGTGGTGCCAGTATTCAGGATAATAAATTTGCAATCATTAGAGGGATGAATGATCGTTACAACGCTGCATTTATTAATGGTGCCCCATTGCCAAGTACGGAGAGCGATCGCAAAGCTTTTTCATTTGACATTTTTCCGGCAAATATGCTGGATAACCTGATCATTGTAAAAACCGCTACTCCTGATATGCCCGGGGATTTTGCAGGTGGGGTGATTATGATCAATACTAAGGACATCCCGGATAAAAACCAGCAAACCATTTCCATTGGTGGTGGATACAACGGTTTAACTACTGGTAAAGACTTTTATGTTCGTGATGCAAAAAACAAATACGCCTGGTTAGGGTTGGATGATGGGAAAAGAGCTTTACCTGAAGATATGCCTTCTTATGAAGATTATAAAAAAGTAACCGATAATTTAAAGAAAACGGAGTACGCGAAAAAAATGATGTATGATTGGGGCATTAAAACAAAAAAGGCAATGCCAAATATGAATTTGCAATACACTCTTGCACAAAATTTTAAACTGTTCAAAAAACAAACAGGCCTTTTATTTGCACTCACCTATCAAAACAATTTGCAAACAAATTATCAGCAAAGAAGCGAATATGATATAACTCCTACAGGATCGGTAAAAACACTCGAATTCAATGATACTGTTTCTAACAGAAATACCCTCTCCTCTGCCCTGCTAAACTTTGCCTATAAGTTTAACGAAAACAATCAGATCAGCATAAAAAACATGGCCAGCATTAATAGCGACGATCGTGTTACAGTTCGTTGGGGATTACGTAATGCCAACGATCCGGACCCGTATCATGAAAAATCATCGGTAAGATGGTTCACACAAAATATATTCTACACTTCTCAATTAACAGGTGATCATATCTTCGGAAAATCAAAGATCAAACTAAAATGGACTGGTGGTTATAGTGGTGTTAAACGTACCGTTCCTGCCATGAACAGAAATGTTTATCAGATCAACAGTACAGGAAAATACATTGCACAGGTAATTGATAACAGTGATCCACAGGGTGGAGGTAATATGTTTTTTTCCAATACCAATGAAGAAATCCTGAGCTTACGTTATGATTTTACTATCCCTGCAAATATTAAAAAAATAAATAACGAAATAAAAATTGGTGCGTACCATCAAATAAGAAGCAGGGAATTCAGTGCCCGTAATTTCAAATTTGCTCCGTACAAAAAAGGAATTAGTGTTAAGCCTAACGACTCTATATTGTATTTACCGGATGCTGAGATTTTTGCCGTAGAGAACATGGGCATTATTAATGCGCCAAAACCATACAACGGCGGATTTAAATTGAACGAAATCACAAAAGCATCTGATAGTTATAATGCAGGTTCTGTGTTGCATGCAGCTTATGCAATGTTCGACACCAGGTTTTTCAACTACCATCGAATTGTTTGGGGCGCACGTATTGAATCATACAACCAACATTTTGATTATGTTCAGGAAGCTACTAACGAGTCAACTTCGGTTGATACAAATGTAGTAGATGTTTTACCTTCTGTTAATTATATCTATTCTATTTCTAAAACAATGAACCTTCGTGCAAGTTATTACAGAACGGTTTCCCGCCCGGAGTTCAGAGAATTAGCCCCGTTTGCATTTTATAATTTCATTCAATTAAATATCTGGTCGGGTGATCCACATTTAAAAAGAGCTTTAATTGATAATTACGATCTTCGTTATGAAATTTATCCGGGAGCAGGGCAGGTTTTATCAGTTACCGGTTTCTATAAAAATTTAAATTCACCAATCGAAGCTGTTCAAAGAACAGGTGTATCAGGTGATCCTGAGTTGTATTACACAAATGTACCGGGTGTAACTAATATTGGAGGTGAATTGGAATACAGAATTAAATTAAGTGCATTTACCAAAAAAGATTCGTCTGTGTTTTTAAACAACACTACCGTATTCACTAATTTCTCCTACATTAAATCTGAAGTAAATAATTCCAATGTTATTGGTCAAACAAAAAGACCATTGCAAGGACAATCTCCTTACCTGATTAATGCAGGGATTCAGTTCTTACATCCTGACAAAGACTGGTCGGTAAGTTTATCTTACAATGTAGTTGGGCAAAGAATTTTTGTGGTAGGTAATGTTCAGGAATTCAACATTTGGGAAAAACAACGTAATGTAGTAGATTTCCAAATGACCAAAATCTTTAAGAAAAAACTGGAACTAAAATTCAATGTTCGTGATATGGTTGGTCAGGACCAGATTTTCTATCAAAACACGGATGAGAACGACTCTACGTTAAGCGACAAACAAAAACGTAAAAACAGCAAATACCAGGAAGGTAAAGATGATGTTGTTTGGAAAATAAAATACGCCCCTACTTTTAGTTTTGGAATTAGTTACAAGTTTTAAAAGAAAACACCAACAATCAAGCCTCGCTCAAAGCGGGGCTTTTTTATTAACATTGCCATAATACACTAGTAAGCAAATCGTAACCTTTAGCTTAAGTTAATAAAATGTAATAGCAATAGCTTTGTGGCATAATTAAAAATCAAAAAACACAAAATGAAAAAAATTTACTTTTCTGCTTTAGCACTTATGGTTGCAGGTGCTGTTAATGCGCAAGGTTGGTGGACAGGAACCTCTTACAGAGGAGCTTTTCCTCAAACAGATGGTTTAACCGGAATAGCTTCAAACGACTGGACTGCGGGTTGGACAAACTTTTCTCCTGAAGATGCTGCTTATGGTGCTCCAACTGTAACAGTAAGTTCTGACATTACAGCTAATACAACCTGGACAACAGGAAGCATAGTTTTATTACAAAATAAAATATATGTAAAGAATGGTGCTACACTTACTATTCAGCCAGGTGTTATTGTACGTGGTGAAAAAGCTTCACAGGGTACATTAATAATTACACGTGGTTCAAAAATTAATGCTCAGGGAACTGCTCAGGCTCCTATTGTTTTCACATCAGCTGAGGCCGATGTTGATCGTGCTCCCGGAGATTGGGGAGGAGTTTTGATTTTAGGAAACGGAATCTTAAACCAACCGGGTGGTGTTGCAAATGTGGAAGGTTTAACTGCTACTTCAGATACTCAATATGGTGGAAATGATAATTCTGATTCATCAGGAGTATTTTCTTATTGCCGTATCGAGTTTTCAGGAATTGCTTTGCAGCCTAACAAAGAAACCAATGGTTTAACGTTAGCTGCTGTTGGTAACAGAACTAAATTAGATCACATTCAAATTTCATTTTCGGGTGATGATGGAATCGAGTGGTTTGGCGGGCACACCAATACTAAATACGTTATTTCTTTCCGTTCACTGGATGATGATTTTGATACAGACTTTGGAGCAAAAGGAAATGTTCAGTTTGGCTTAGCTGTAAGAGATGCAGACTTATCGGATGCAGCAGGTGATTCAAATGGATTTGAATCTGACAATGAGGGAACTTCTCCTTATCTGGCTCAACCAAAAACAAGTCTTGTGTTTTCTAACATAACAATGGTTGGACCACTGCGTAATGGAACAGTTACACTACCCGGAACTGAAAAGTTTGAGCGTGCAGTTTACACAAGAAGAAACACAAACATTGGTATTTACAATTCCATTTTTACTTCATGGGAAAAAGGATGGCATGTAAAAGATGCTGTTACTAATGATAACTTTGCTGCAGATTCAACCCGTTTTGCAAATAATATTATCTCTTCTGATATTGCAACCACATTTGTTATTGACGGAGCATCTAACTCTACAACTACTTTCTATAACACATACGCAGCTTTAATGTCTATTGATACTGCAAGTACAAATGCTCAGATCAATTTCGTTAACGGTTTTGCAGCTAACTTAAGTTCAGTACCTGATTACAGATTAGATCCTACTTCTGTTGCAATTTCAGGTGCTTCATTTAACCATCCGGCTTTTGCAAACAATGTTATTGGAGTTAAAGAAAATAAGAACGAAACTGTTTCTTCAGTAAAAGTTTATCCTAACCCTGCTGCAAATAATGTATCGGTTAAATTAAACATGGTGCAAACTGAAACTGTTTCTGTAAACATTTACGACATTACAGGAAAAAATGTAGCAACTGTTTATGCAAATGAATTGTTGAATGAAGGGACTCACACACTTTCTGTTAATACTTCAACTTTTGATAACGGAATGTATTTTGTAAGCATTACAACTAATTCTACAAAGCAAACAGTAAAACTTATCATCAATAAGTAATCTATTTTAAAGCCCCTGACCCTAAACGAAATTGAAGGCAGGGGCTTTTCTTTAAATTACCAAGTAAAGTAAAAATCAATTAATTGTTCTACTAACATTAATGGCAAGCTCCTCTTCTATATTAATTTGTGACCGCGATGTTTACACTCTTATTGCCCTTAAGGAACAATTGGTTGAATTAGGCTTTGATGTTATCACTTGTGTTTCAAAAAAAGAATTATACGATTTTCTAAACCGGTATAAGGTTGATGTATTGTTAATGGATCTTACTCTCGACGATTCTGACGCAATTGTTTTGTGTCAGGAAATCAGGACAAAAAAAGAGATTCAACAACCTTATATTATTATTTACAGCGAAAAAACAGAAGATTTTATTCAAATAACCTCTTTTAATTCGGGAGCGGATGACTTCATAATTAAACCGTTAAAACCTGTTATTGTAGCTGCCCGGATTAAAGCAATGCTTCGCAGAGGGCAACAGGCAATAGCTGCAAAGGCAATGCCCCGAAAAGGAGTTATAATAGACAAAGAAAGTTACCGGATTATAAAAGATAATGTATCTCTTTCATTGCCCCGCAAGGAATTTGAAATGCTAAATTTATTATTCTCTAACCCTAATAAGGTTTTCAGCAGAAAAGAAATAGCTGAGGAAATCTGGAACGATGAAAATGTTTCCAAACAACGCACCATTGATATTCATATCCGTAATATTCGCAAAACACTTGGTTATGAAATCGTGAAAACGATTAAAGGTGTTGGGTACTGTATCCAATAACAGTATACTTAACAACACTTAAGTCCGGAATTGTTTTTTTCAAATTACTTTATCAACAAAATAAAGGGTTATCGTCATTAAAAGCCTACCTTCGCCACTTATCTATTTTAAATGAAACAACTTTTACTTACGTGCTTTGCCGCATTTACAACAGGCTACGGATTATTTGCTCAGATCAGCACATTCCCACATACTACTAACTTTGAAACTGAAGCACTCTGTGGAACTTCCTGTACGGGAGCTTGTGACCTAACAGGTGACTGGAAAAACGGGGATCAATATGGTTTTCCTCAGGCAGGTACTGACTGGCTCGCCGAAGACGGATCAACTCCTTCTACCACAACAGGTCCGGATATTGACCATACCATTGGTAACGCAACAGGTAAATACGCTTATGTAGAAACTTCAGGATGCAATAATGTAACAGCACACCTTGTAAGTGCGGTTTATGATTTTACTGCCGTAAGTTCTCCAAAAATTAAATTCTGGTATCATATGTTTGGAGCAACCATGGGAACCATGCATGTTGATGTAGATACATCTGGCCTTGGAAACTGGGTATTGGATATAACACCTTCATGGACTGACAATGTTGATTTATGGCAATTAAAAACTGTTTCATTATCTAACTTCGCAGGAAAACCAAACGTTCGTATACGCATTCGTTCTACGACAGGAACAAGTTTTACTTCTGATATGGCAGTAGATGATATTGAAGTGTTTCAACCATTAGCAGAAGACCTTAATGCTCACAATGTTTCAGCAGGTGGTGGTTGTGGAAACAGCATTAATACTCCTGTAATTTTAACTATGATCAACGCTGGCTCTAATCCAATACCAGCAGGAACTCCAATCCCGCTTGCTTTTATGATTAATACTACCACTGTGTTAGATACATTTGTTACAACAGGGATCATTGCAGCATCAGATACTTTTAATTATACTTTCCAAACAGGTTTTGCAGATCTTTCAGGTCCGGGGCAAGTTACTATTAAAGCATGGACATCATGGACACCGGATGTTTCTTTCGGGAATGATACAACAACTAATGCCACTTTCGGAATTCCGATTATTACTTCTTATCCTTATTTCCAGGATTTTGAAACCGGGCAAAACGGGTGGTTAATAAATAGTGGAACTTTAGGAACATGGGCATTTGGTACTCCGGCAAAAACAACGATTATCGGTGCTGCTTCCGGGCTTAACGCTTTTGTTACAGGCGGACTTGGAACAGGATTTTATAATGATCTTGAAAATTCTTATGTTCAGGGTCCTTGTTTTGATTTCACTACTATATGCGATCCGGTTATCTCATTAAACGTATGGTATAATTCAGAATTCTCATGGGACGGTATGAATATCATGACTTCAACTGATGGAGGAACAACCTGGAATCTGGTTGGAGATTTCGGCGATCCATTGAATTGGTACACAGACAATACTATTGTTGGTGCACCGGGTGGCTCTCAGACCGGTTGGTCAGGAAGAGCTTCTACCACAAACGGATCAGGAGGCTGGATTAATGCCCGTCACCGTCTTGTTGGTTTAGGTGGTATGTCAAATGTAAAAATCAAAATTTCTTTTGGAACAGATGGTTCAGTTACTGATGATGGTGTTGCTTTTGATGATATTCATATCTTCAACGGAACTGATTTTGGAATGGACAAAACCATTTGTGATCCTGCAACCATGACGCTTAATGCTTATCATGGTAATCCATCAGCAACTTATTTATGGAATGACGGAACAACTTTAGATAATCTTACGGTTGACACTACAGGTTGGTACACAGTTGCAATAACTGCAGATATTACCTGTACTACAACAGACAGCATTTATGTAGTTGTAGTTGATACATTAACTGCTCCTACTCTAGGACTTGATTCAACTACCTGTGCAAACGGAGTAATGTTGAATGCAGGTTATTTCCCACAATCAACTTATTTATGGTCAACAGGTGATACAACACAAATGATCAATGCAACTATGTCTGCATCTTACATCGCTTATGTAATAACGCCTTGTGATACGATCACTGATACAGTTATGATCACTATAAATCCAAAACCGGTTGTAGCTTTAGGAAATGATTCTTCTTTCTGTGATAGTGCAACAATAATTGCAGGTGTAGGAACAGACACTTATATGTGGAATACAGGCGCAACAACACCGTCAATAACTACAGCTATGTCAGGGCCATATTCGGTTGATGTAACCAATTCTTTCGGTTGTATAAACAGCGATACTATAACTGTTGTTGTAAACAGCTTACCTGTTGTAAACCTTGGAACTGACTCAACACAGTGTGGTGGATCAATTGTATTAGATGCAGGAACGTTCAGTTCTTATACATGGAGTAATAGTGATGTAACCCAAACAACTTCAGTTTCAACTTCTGGAGCATACAATGTTGTTGTTACCGACATGAATGGTTGTGAGAACAGTGATACTGTTACTATTACTATCAACACTCCTCCAACTGCAGGGTTATCTCTTGCTTTCACTACGGCTTGTGTTAATAATGCGCCTTTAGGTCTTTCCGGTGGAACTCCGACAGGTGGAAATTATAGTGGAACAGGTGTAACAGGAACAGATTTCGATCCTGCTGCTGCGGGTTCAGGAACTCATATTATTTCATACATCTACGCAGATGCAAACGGATGTAGCGATACAGCAACTCAATCAGTTACTGTTGATCCTTGTATTGGTTTAAAAGAAACATTTGCAGGAATGGAACTATCTGTTTTCCCAAATCCTTCTAACGGAATTTTCTCAATTGAACTAAACGGTGTGCATGCTGATCTTGTAAATTATACAGTAACAGATGCAAGAGGAAGAATTGTGAAAACATCAAGCGTTGATACACGTAAAAATGCGATCGCTACTTCACTTGATCTTTCCGATTTTGACAATGGAGTTTACTTCTTATTATTAAACTCGGGGAATTCAAACAAAACCATTAAGCTTGTTTTAAACAAATAGGCCATACATACTTTCAAACCTCCGTTGGTAATACTACTAACGGAGGTTTTTTTATTAACAATCAATTTGATTTTAATAAAATTAGCGATTACAATTCCATGTCATATCTGTCAAGCTCTTCGCTGTATCCTTTCGGAATAATTTTAACCACTTTCATTCCCATCTTCTCATAAAACGGAAACGTATGCTGACTTGTTCCTAATGTTATTTTATGATTGGGCCATCCTTCTTTCATTTTCATGATCCTGAATTTACTTAGCTCAGTTCCCAATCCATGTTTATGTATGTCTGAATGAATCATTCCCCAAGCAAAACGAATTTCATTTATATCCTTTGCCACATAAAAACCACCACATCCAACAATTCCTTTCTCTGGCAATTCAACAACATAGTAGTGATCTTCTATTGATCCGCTGTGCCCGGGTTCACCTAAATCCTGTTTTTCTAGCCACGCAATAAAAAGTGGCAATTCAGCATGATCAAAATACTGAGGTAAATTGCTTTTAAAAACTTCTATGCAAAAGTATTTATCCGCGGCTGTGTAATTACGAATAACCATTTAAGTTGTTTCTTTAGTGATCCATTTTGGAACTGCGGGCGCTACATAAGTATCCATTTTGTGAAGAAGATCTTCAATAGTCTCACTTACCAATATCATATGCAAATTAATAGCCTTCAAAAAACCTTTGGCAACCATTGACTTAATAAACACTATCATTTCATCGTAAAAACCGTTCACATTCAAAATTCCAATTGGTTTTTGATGAAGCCCTAATTGCGCCCAGGTAAGTACCTCAAAAAATTCTTCCAAAGTTCCAATTCCACCGGGTAATACAATAAAACCATCTGACAAATCGCTCATTTTTGTTTTACGAATATGCATAGTATCTACTACTATTAACTCAGTAAGTTTATTATGAGCAATTTCTTTTATACCTAAAAAAGCAGGAATAACACCTATTACCTCTCCTCCCTCGCTCAAAGCACCATTGGCTACTGCACCCATTAATCCAATGCTCGCACCTCCGTACACTACTCCTATTTTTGATTGAGCCAATGTTTGGCCAAGCAAATAAGCTTGTTTTTCAAACACATCATCTGTTCCCGAACTGGAACCACAAAATACTGCTATTCTTTTCATATTAAAAGACGTTTTTAGATACCTGATCAAATCTAAGAATTTTATTAGAAGCGATAAAATGCTATATTAAATAAATATCAAATTAGACAAATAACTGAAACCTTTCCTTCTTGATGCATCCAGGGCTGACCAATCAAGGAATTAATCAATTCTTAAGTAATCACTCATGATAAACCCGAAAATCATTTCACATTAATATAATACTCATCTGTACGAAAGAAAATATTCACTAACTAATTTTGTCCTGACAATTTGATTGAACATCTTATGGGTCAAAAATCCCAAACCACTTTCCAAATTAAATAAAAATCTATTTATGAGTGAAACAGCAAGCCAAACAAACCTTCAATTTGAATACGATAAACTCTATAAAACAAACAAAGAACTGATAGACAGTATTTATTATGCTGAATCTGTTCAACAAGGTGTATTGCCCAATGCACGCCACTTTAAAAGGATCTTTGACCAGCATTTGATTTTATACAAACCACAGGGAATTGTTGGCGGTGATCTTTATTGGATCGGTCAAAAAGGGAAAGTCAAGTACTTTGCCGTAGGTGACTGCACCGGCCATGGAATAAGTGGAGCTATGCTTTCGGTTTTGGCACTTAGCTTTTTAAATTACATTGTGTTGGGTAAAGATTTTGAAAGCGTTGGGCAAATATTACAGGAACTGGATAAAAAATGGATAGAAACATTTCATCAAGGGTCGGAACATGGTTATAATAACGATTGGCTGGAAATAGGTATCTGCTCTATAAATGAAGAAACAAACGAACTTCAGTATGCGGGCGCTTTTAATAAACTTGTGTGCATTAATAAGGATGGAGAGTTAACAGAAATTGCGGGAAACAAGTATCCGATAGGTGGCTGGCAATTAGAAAAAAACAGGGTATACACAACTCATGTACTACCAATTGAAAAAGGAACTATGCTTTATTTAAACTCGGATGGGTTCAAAGATCAATTTGGCTTTTTATCAAAAAAGAGATTCTCCAATAAACGATTCAAAGACCTACTTCTTCAAAGCTTTCACTTATCTATAGAAGAGCAAAAAGAAAAAATTGAATATGAATTCAATTGCTGGAAAGGAATTGAAGAACAAACAGATGACATGTGTGTATTAGGGATCAGGATTTAAGGCTTAGTAGCCGTTAAAAACAGAAAATCCTGAGTTACACAAACTCAGGATTAAAGAATCTTTAAGAGAATTATTTAGCTGCGATTTTCTTTACCGGCTTGCGAAGCTTTGCTTTTGGTGCCGATTTTGCAGGTTTCGCTACAGCCTTTTTTCCATGAGACTTTGTAGATACTACTTGTTTAACGGGTAGTTCTATCTTTAATGCCTTCATTATTAGTTCCTGATTACTAAGAATTGTTCTTAGCATTTCTTTACCACCTTTTTTCATATAAGAGTTTTATTTTGATAAAGGTACAAAGTACAAACTGAAAGAAAACATAAAACTGCATTTTATAATACAATTAATTTACATAGAGTGTTTTGTTTAGCTACAAAATTACATTTCGCCTTTTTTCTAAAACCTTACTCTGCTAATCAATAAAACTCAATTTACATTATCACAACATTAGGCACTTCTATTTAATCTAATGGTAATGTATATGTATTGGCAAAGCCATACAACTATGCTAACCTTGCACAAAAAAGAATTAAACATGAAGAAATTTCTATTTTCCTTATTTGCAGGCTCAATCTATTCGCTTGCTATTTCACAAACAACCATTACACATTGGGATTTTAACTCAAATCCAAATGATGCGACTACAGGAACAGGAACATTATTACCAGAAACAGGGGCGGGAACTATTACGACTCTGGGAGGAATTACTACTACGTTCGCTGCAGGTAATCCGTCTGATGTCAATACGACTGATAACTCAGGATATAATACCTCCACCTACCCCGCACAATCAACCAATCAAAAAACAGCCGGAATTCAAATTGATGTAAATACAACAGGTTTACAAAATATAGGAATCGAATTTCAGCAACGTTTGAGTAATACCGCAGCCAATACGTGGGTGCTTCAATATACCAGCGATGTTACTGCCGGCTCTCCTGTTTGGGTGGATGCTCAAACATTTACGTTTATTCCGGCGGCAACCGGAACAGGCGATACATGGCATTTCAGAACTTTTAATCTCACTTCAGTAACTGCTTTAAACAATAACCCAAATGTAGCTTTTAGAATTGTTTCTGATTTCGACCAAATTGCAGGGCAATACCTTGCAGCACGTTCTACAAGTACTTATTCAACAGCAGGAACAAGCAGGTTTGATTTGGTAAAAATTCAAAGCCTGCCAACTGTTCTTCCATATACATTAGCCTTTCTTAAATCCGATAAAACCGTAAGTGAAGACGCGGGAACAGCTAAAGTATGGTTAAAGGTAACAACAGCTGGAAACACAACTGGTTCAGTTGATTTGAGTTTATCAAATTACAGCAATGCTGATGCTACAGATCTTACGATTGCATCAACCACAATTCCGGTTTCAGATACATTGGTAGTAAACGACACCATTGCATTTAGTATTACCATTAATGATGATGCGGTAAATGAATCTGATGAATACCTTATCTGTAAACTTTCCAATGGTGTAAATGTGAATTTTGCTGCAACTGCTCAACATACTTTATATATAAAAGACAATGACCGAATGGCACCAGTGGCGACCAATCAATTAAATTTTAATTTATTAGGAAGCTTTAATAACGGTGCTCCTGCTTCCAATTCAGCTGAGATCTCAGCATACGACGTAATGAGTAAACGTATTTTTATTGCGAACAGTATTGGTTCTAAATTAGATATTGTTAATTTTTCGAACCCGGCAAGTCCGGTATTGATAAACTCCATTGATGTTACTCCTTATGGTGCTATTAACAGTGTAGCTGTAAAAAACGGATTAGTTGCCCTTGCTATTGAAAACAGTATTAACAGACAGGATTCAGGAAAAGTAGTATTCCTGGATACAAATGGAATATTGATAAGCCAGGTAGTAGTTGGCATTTTGCCTGATATGATAACATTTAATCATAATGGAACAAAGGTTTATACAGCAAATGAAGCTGAACCGAGTGATGATTATACCAACGATCCTGATGGATCGGTAAGTATTATAGATATCTCAGGAGGTGCTGCAAGTATCACTTCATCCAATGTTTCACACATCACTTTTACTTCTTTTAACGGGCAAGAAACTACCTTACGTTCACAAGGCATTCGCATTTATGGCATTTCAGGTATGGCTTCTAAAGATTTTGAACCTGAATACATTACTATTTCTGATGACGATTCTAAAGCATGGGTTACACTTCAGGAAAATAATGCTTTGGCAGAACTTGATCTTATCAATAATACCGTGGTTCGTTTAATCCCATTGGGAACAAAAGATCATAATCTTGTTGCAAATGCTTTGGATGCATCTAACTCAACCTCCGATGTCAACCTTTCTAATTTTCCGGTAAAAGGAATGTATTTGCCGGATGCAATTGCTCATTACACGAATGGATCAAACTTATATTTATTAACTGCCAACGAAGGTGATTCCAGAGCCTGGACCGGAATGAACGAAGAAACAACAATAGGATCAGGTTCATATATTCTGGACCCTACTTTATTTCCAAATGCAACAGACTTAAAAAACAATTCAGTATTGGGAAAACTTAAAACAACAAATAAACTTGGTGATATTGATAACGACGGGGATTTTGATGAGATCTATGTTTATGGATCCCGTTCATTCTCAATATGGGATGCAAATGCTGCAACACTTATATACGACAGTGGTGACGATTTTGAAAGAATTACTTCAACTCACCTCACCTACTCTTCTATGTTTAACGCAAGTAATGGATCGGGTATTACAAAAAAGGATAGAAGTGATGATAAAGGCCCAGAGCCGGAAGGAGTTGCAACAGGAAGTATTAACGGACACGAATATGCATTCATCGCTTTGGAAAGAATTGGCGGAGTTATGATCTATGATATTACAAATCCTTTACTGCCGGCTTATGTTGGATACGCCAACAATAGAGGCCCTGACAGAGGTGCTGAAGGCATTATCTTCATACCTTCTTCTGAAAGTCCGAATGGAAAAAACCTGGTGATCTTATCAAATGAAACATCCAGTACATTAACCATATTTGAAGTGAACCCATGTTTAGCTTCGGGGCTTGCAAATGTTGCAAACAATAGCAGTTTAAATTTTTGTGCAGGCGATTCGGTTAAATTATACAATTCAAACAGCATCTCAACAAATGTTTATCAATGGATGATGAACGGAACTGCTATAAACAATGCAACTGATTCAATCTACTATGCAGTACAAGCAGGCAACTATTCTTTGTTTGCTTATAATGCAAGCGGTTGTGAAAACACTTCTTCAATTGTAAACACACAAACCGCAAGCCTTCCTTTCTTTGCCCTAATAGCAAATGGTTCCACAACTTTTTGTGATACTGACTCGCTGTTGTTGAGTGATGTAAACAACAATTCTTATACCTACCAATGGATTGATGCGAACGGAAATATTACAAACGCCACTGATACTAGTTTAATGATATTTAATTCCGGAATGTACGCTTTAATTGCAACTAACAATGGAATTTGTAGCGACACATCTTCCTATACAACAGTTACTGTTAATGGATCTCCTGCTGCACCTTCAATTAGCCAAACAGGGTTCGACTTTAATTGTACAAGTACCGGAGTTCAGTATCAGTGGTACTTTAACGGAACTATTATTAGCGGTGCAACTTCGCAAAATTATACCGCAACACAAAATGGAATTTATGCAGTAGAAATTACAGACGGCAACACTTGCACCTCAATGTCATCTGACATTATCATTAATACTATCGGTTTAAGTAAAAATATATCTATAAATTCTATTAGTGTTTATCCAAATCCAAACGAAGGTAAACTCGACATTTTAATAAACACCGAAAAGAAGGAAACTGTGAATATTTCATTATATGATTTAATGGGTAAAAAAATAGCTGTAATTGCAAATAATCTTTTAGTTAACTCAAGAGAATCTATTCATTATTCTATCCCTACCGTATTAACTAACGGTGTTTATTTTATAAAAGTAGTTAGTCCTACTTTTGAAAAAACAGAAAGAATTATTCTGCAACGCTAGAATGGATTTTTTTTGAATTGTGAAATCCCCGCCAGCCAGCGGGGATTTTTTTGTTTCTTAATGCATTTAGATTTAAAAGTTCCCGGAATCCATCAAATAACAATTAATTTACCCAAACATAAAGCCTTGGGAACTTGCATTTTCCGTGAATTATTATATATTTGCTAAGTCAAATTTGAGGTGAATACCCTAAAGGTTGTTATCTACATTCCTTAACCACTTCATAAGTTCAATCTAAATAAGATTAAATATTATGAAGAAGTTTTGCATAGTAGTTTTTTTGTTCTTATTTTTTATTCAGTCACGCACTTATTCGCAAACGCTGATAATGAATGAAGTATCGAATGGAGTATCTGGCTCTCAGGAATACGTTGAATTTGTTGTTGTAAGCAATGCAGTCACATATGATTGTAATTCACCTATTCCTCCTTGCATTGATATTCGCGGCTGGATTTTTGACGACAATAGTGGTTTGCATGGAACAAGTGGTATTGCGGCTGGAGCCATACGTTTTTCTTTCGACCCAATGTGGTCATGCGTTCCATTAGGAACAATAATAGTTATTTACAACGATGCAGATCCAAATACTTCTTTACCTACAAACGACCTTTTACTCTCTGATGGCAATTGTCAGATTATTGCCCCAATTAGCAACACTAGTTTATTTGAAGTAAACGCTACAACACCGGCAGCTTCTTCTTGCTCTTATCCCGCCACCGGATGGACCGCAGGTGGCAACTGGACAAACACAGCTTTAGCTAACACTTCCGATTGCGCCCGTATTGTAAATTTAGCAGGATGTGAAGTGTTTTCGGTTTGTTATGGTTCTACTGATAATCAAAATACAATTATTTATTTTTCTGGTTCCGGATCCGGAACAACCTATTATTTTAATAACGGTGATCCCTTTACTCAATCAAATTGGGCATCCGGAAGCGCAGCCAGTTCTCAAACTCCAGGGCTTGCTAACAATGCCGCCAATGCCGCTTATATAGCCCAGTTTAATAATGGTTGCACACCAATAACTCCTATATTGGTAACGGCATCGTCAACTAATGCAGGTTGCACATGTAATGGTACAGCCACGGCAACAGCTTCTGGATCAGTAGCCGGGTATACCTACTCATGGTACGATGCAGGTTATAATGCTATCGGGCAAAATACTGCGGCCGCAACAGGGCTGTGTGCAGGGGTTTATAACGTGATTGCAACATCGTTTATAGGTTGCCCGGATACAGCGCAGGTTACTATAACCTCTTTAGGAACAACCACTGTATCTGTTAATTCTGTTACTATCTGCAATGGTTCCTCCGCAACTTTAACTGCCACTCCGTCTACCGGTGGTGGCACCTACTCTTGGTCTCCCGGAGGAGCAACAACAAATACCATCAGTGTGAATCCCGCATCTACTGCTAATTATACAGTTACCTATACATTGGGTGGTTGTTCTACAAGCGCTATCTCAATTGTAACGGTAAATAATCTTCCGGTTGTTACGGTAAACTCTCCTGCAATTTGCACAGGAGCAAGTGCTACATTAACTGCAGCGGGTGCTTCAACTTACAGTTGGAATACGGGTTCTACAAGCAACCCATTGACTGTTACCCCTGCTTCAACTACTTCCTATACAGTTACCGGAACGGATGCAAACGGATGCGCAAATACTGCTACTTCAACAATTACGGTGAATCCCTTACCCGTTGTTACTGTTAATTCGGCAACAATATGCGTCGGTGTGAGCACAACTTTAACCGCAACGGGTGCAACAAGTTATTCATGGAATACAGGGTCAACAAGTAATCCTTTAATAGATAACCCGGTTGCTTCAACAAATTATACAGTTGCCGGAACCGATGCAAATGGTTGTGTAAATACTGCTACTTCTACTATAACGGTTAATCCACTGCCGGTTGTTACTGTTAATTCAGCAACAATATGCGCCGGGGCTAATGCAACTTTAACCGCTGCGGGCGCAACAAGTTATTCATGGAATACAGGGTCAACAAGTAATTCTTTAATAGATAACCCGGTTGCTTCAACAAATTATACAGTTACCGGAACTGATGCAAATGGATGTGTGAATACTGCTATCTCAACCGTAACTGTAAATAATCTTCCTGTTGTTACTGTTAATTCGGCAACAATATGCGTTGGTGCGAATGCAACTTTAACCGCAGCAGGAGCAACAAGTTATTCATGGAATACCGGATCAACAAGTAATCCTTTAACTGAAACTCCTGTTTCTACAACAAACTATACTGTAACAGGAACGGATGTAAATGGTTGTGTGAACACTGCAACTTCTATTATTACTGTTAATTCGTTACCGAATGTAACTGTTAACTCTCCTACTATTTGCACAAGTACAAGTGGAACACTTGTTGCAACGGGCGCTACCAACTATTTATGGAGTACAGGATCTACCAGCAACCCTTTAACTGTTAGTCCTGTCTCTACAACAAATTACACTGTTACAGGAACTGATGCAAATGGTTGTGTGAACACTGCAACTTCTACTGTTACCGTCAGCTCATCTTTAGCAATAGTAATAAATTCTCCTTCAGTTTGTATAGGTCAAATCGCAACGCTCAATGCAAGCGGTGCTTCCGCTTACACCTGGAGTGACGGAAGTACAGGTGCTACAATTTTCATAAACCCTGCTACAACAACTTCTTACACTGTAACGGGAACTGATGGAGCGTGTAATGGAACTGGCACTGCAACTGTTACGGTTAATCCGTTGCCGGTTGTTACGGTCAACTCTCCTGCAATATGTGAAGGCACAAGCGCAACACTAACTGCAGCGGGGGCTATAAGTTACTCCTGGAATACCGGATCTATAAGCAATCCTTTGACTGATGCTCCGGTTTCTACAACAAATTATACTGTGACCGGAACGGATGCAAACGGATGTGTAAATACGGCAACTTCAATTATTACTGTAAATGCCTTACCGGTTATTGCGGTTAATTCAGAAACCATATGTTTAGGAACGAGTGCTACTTTAACAGCAACAGGCGCAACAAGTTATTTATGGAATGGCGGATCAACAAGCAATCTTTTGACCGATGCTCCGGCTTCTACAACAAATTATACCGTTACTGGAACTGACGCAAACGGGTGCGTAAATATTGTCACTTCAACTATTACTGTAAATGATTTACCGAACATCACTGTTAATTCTGAAACCGTGTGTAGCGGAGTAAGTGTAACATTAACGGCCAACGGTGCTCCCGACTATTTATGGCATACAGGTGCTACAGGAAATACACTTACAGATGCACCTGCAAGTACAACAACATATACAGTTGCCGGAACCGATGCTAATGGCTGCGTAAATACAGCTACCGCAACCATTACTGTAAATGCGCTTCCGGTTATATCGGTTAGTTCCCAAACAATATGTAGTGGTCAAACAGTATCATTAACTGCATCCGGTGGATTGGGATACATTTGGGATACAGGTGAAACCAATAATTTAATTAATGTCTCTCCGGGCGTAACAACTATTTATACGGTTACAGGTGTTAATGCGAACTGCTCATCGTCAGCAACAGCAACGGTAACAGTAATTCCTGCTCCGACAGTAATAGTAAATTCAACAGCTATTTGTTTAGGACAACAGGCAACGCTTACTGCAAATGGTGCTACCGGTTATTTATGGAGTACCTCTGAAACCACTACTTCAATTTCGGTTTCCCCATCTTCAACTACAAGTTATACCGTAGTAGGTACCGACGCTGGTTGCTCGACATCATCTGTAGGTACAATAACAGTAAATCCATTGCCTGCTATCAATATAGTACCGCAAACAATTTGTGAAGGACAGCCTGCTACTTTAAACGCAAACGGAGCAGCTACTTATATTTGGGATGATGGGAGCACAACACCATCAATAAATGTTACCCCTTTAGCAACTACCTCTTACACGGTAACAGGTACAGATGCCAACGGGTGCATAAATACAACCACTACCAGTGTTACGGTAAATCCACTACCTGTTATTAGCATTAATGCTAATCCTTCAATAATATGTGAGGGCGAAACTACTTCTCTTTCTGCGACCGGGGCAACAAGTTACATTTGGAATACAACAGAAAGTATTCCTGGAATTATTGTTAGCCCTGCTACAACTACTTCTTATTCGGTTGTAGGAACAAGTAACGGATGTTCTTCATCTGCAACTATAACGATTACCGTAACTCCGCTTCCGGCAGTGATAGTAAACTCTCCGGTTATTTGCACGGGTCAATCTGCTACATTAACTGCAAGCGGAGCAACAAGTTATGTATGGGATTCCGGTTCAAGCAGCACTTTCATAACCGAAAGCCCAATATCAACAACAAGTTATACTGTAACCGGAACAACCAATGGGTGCTCCCAATCCGCTATAAGTATTGTTACTGTTAATAGTTTACCTGTTATAACAGTTGCCTCTGATACAATCTGTAGCGGGCAGTCTGCAACCATTATTGCCAGTGGAGCTGATAGCTATTTATGGAACACTGGCTCCATTTCTCCCTCAATAACCATAAATCCAACAAGCAATACAACATATACTGTAACAGGAACATTAAATGGTTGCGTTAATATTGCCCTTTGCCCTGTGGTTGTAAATCCGGTTCCCAATGTAACATTCAACTCGGATATTAAACAGGGGTGTGCTCCTGTGTGTGTTAAATTTACTGATATTACCAGCATACCAAGTGGTACTGTGGTGGGTTGGAACTGGAATTTTGGAAATCATGCACCCGGAGCAACCATTCACAATCCTTCCAATTGTTTTAATGATCCCGGAATTTATGATGTTAGCCTTACCGTTACATCTGATAAGGGTTGCGTTAAAACATATAATTACGATAATATGATTACTGTATTTTCTCTTCCTGAAGCTGATTTTTTAACGGAAGCTACAGATGGAGAAATGCTTGTGCCAAACGTCCAGTTCATAAACCAATCTTTGAATGCCACAACTTATACCTGGAACTTTGGAGATAGTACTTCACTGCCTGCAAATAATGCATCAACATTATTAAACCCGAATCATGTATATGATCTGGCCGGTACTTATACTATTACCCTTATTGCCAAAAACAATAATGGTTGTATAGATATAATAGAAAAACCTTTGGTGGTGAATGACATCTATACATTTTATGCCCCAAATGCTTTTAGTCCAAATAGTGATAATACAAATGAAACATTTTTACCACTTGGAACAGGTTGGAATAAAAAAACCTTTAAAATGAACATTTTTGATAGATGGGGAAACATGATATTTACCACAGATGACCCGGATAAAGGTTGGGATGGAAAAGCCAATAACGGCAACGATATTGCCCAAATAGATACTTATGTTTGGAAAGTAAATTTATCAGATATTTTTGGGCAAAAGCATTCATACTACGGACGCATTTCTATTATTAAATAATTACTATTTCTTTAAAGCCATTCTTTATTTGAAATCTATATAAAACAACCTTTATGATACAAGGGGAAATAACCTGGTTTGAAATCCCTGTAAGCGATTTAGACAGAGCCATGAAATTTTATTCGAATGTTCTATCCATTAAAATGGAAAAGACCATATTTATTGACAAAGAATATGCGATTTTCAACAAGGACAAAGGCTCGCTGAAAGGAGTTTTAGCATTAAAGGAAAATCATCAACCATGTCACGGAATTGTATTGTTTTTTTATACTGTAGACCTAAGTGAAAGTATGAAGGCAGTGGAAGTTTCTGGTGGAAAAATTATTATAAGCAAAACATTATTAAAGAAAAAAGCTTCAGGTGGAGCCATGACCATCAGCAACAATCTGATAGATGGAAATATTGGGTACTACGCAGAAATTATTGATAGCGAAGGAAATCAAATATGTCTTTATTCAAATAGTTAATATAGATAATTGCTCCGAAGAATGGCCATTAATCAATTTGTTTCAGGGTAAATCCCCGCCTGAACGAATTCATTCGGGCAGTTGTGTTCTATCTGATGAGGACCTTTAGAAGTAAAGATCTTCTGCTTTTAATCGTAAATACTTTCTTACTGAAAGTGCCGAACTTAATCCCGAAATAATAATACCGGTAAGAATAATGATCCCAAACAATATCAATAACCAATTCTCATCCTGCACAACCAACAATTCGGGTATATAACGCGTAACCACATAAATAAAAGCTGCTAACATTCCCATTGCCAACACAGCAGAAATAACACCGTTACGAATTCCTTTTAATATAAATGGTTTACGAATAAATCCTTGTGTTGCTCCCACCAAATACATAGTATGAATCAAAAAACGCTTAGAGTAAATAGATAAACGAATGGTATTATTGATTAAACCCACCGAAACAACCACAAGCAATCCTGAGAAGAACAAAACGATCAAGCCAATTTTTTTTGCATTATCATTTACATTATCTATCAATACTTTCTGATAAACAACTTCCCGAACAATTCTGTTAGTTGTAATTTCTTTTTCAATCCACGCCACGCTGTCGGGGTTTGCATACTCCGATTTCAAATTTACATTTATAGAAACCGGAAGTGGATTGTAACCTAAAAAAGCAACGAAGTCATCACCTGTCTCTTTTTTCATTTCTTCTGCCGCTTCTTCTTTCGATTTGTAAACAGCACTCTTAACGTAAATAGCTGCATCCATATCTTTACGCAACTTCTCAATATCCGATTCGTTTGCGGTTTCCTTTAAGTAGATCTGAAAACCAATATTCTCTTTTAAGTAACCGGTAAGTTTTTTTGTGTTGATCAAGAACCATCCACCCAAAGCCAGCATAAACAATACCAAAGATAAACTTACAATTACTGTTGCAGAAGAAGTTTTTAATTTACTGATGGTGCTTTTGTTTGCCACGTTTACTGGTTTTACAATTTAGCACTAAAGTAAAGAAAGCTCATGTCTCTATTTTAGGTTAAAGGAGAATGTAATTAACATCTACTTGTTAAGAGCAATTTTTATTTATACAAATAAGTATAGCGAACTAAATTGTGCTAAATTTTTTTGAATATTTTTGAAGCGTACCCGAGGTGATATTCGTTTCCTGATCAACATAAGCAACAAATTTAAACAGGTAATAATTTAAAATCACCCTTTCAGAGGCTTGGTTACGCTCCCCATTAAAAACAATACCTGCAATAGGAATGTTCCGGTACTTTAAAGCATCAATGGAAAGTAAAGTATGATTAATACTTCCCAAATAATGTTTCACCACCAAAATAACTTCCGCATTAAATTCGCTTATAAGATCAATCACATGATTAACAGAATTCAATGGAACCATTAAACCTCCTGCTCCTTCTATCACCAAAATGTTTTGAGTTGAAGGTATTTTCATTGAATTGATACTAATTTCAATACCTTCTAAAGCTGATGCTGCATGAGGAGAAATTGGCTCTTTCAGCAAATAAACTTCCGGATGAAAAACGGATTCTTTAGATGTAACCATGTGCTTTACAAAGGAAGTATCCGTGTTATCTAAACTTCCACATTGAACAGGCTTCCAATAATCAGCTTTAAGACACTCCACAAAAATGGCTGACACAAAGGTTTTTCCAACGTCGGTTCCAATACCTGTTATAAAGAGTTTTCTCATTATAGCAAAGGTAAGTATAATACCTTTTCAGTTTTCAATTATCACTTTTCAATGCTCAATTCCGACCTGCTCTATTGAAAAGTGTCCCGATAGCTATCGGGGCGAACAGATAACATTGAAAATGTTTGTTAGCCTATCTTTACAGAGGTCATCGTAAGAGAGCCCATCAAAGCCTTGTCATTAAATAAACTTACGGCTTCATCTTTTTCTTGTAACGCAAGTGTATAAATCAATGGAAGATAATGCTCCGGTGTTGGAATTGAAAGATCAAAAGCTTTTCCTTGTTTTTTGAAATTTATTAATTCCAGATGGTTGTTGTCTAAAATAAATTTATTCATTTTAGCCCTTGCTTCTAATGCCCAATCGTAACCATAATCAGGCTCATTTATTTTATCCCATGCTACCATACCTAAATTGTGTACCATATTACCGCTACCAATTATGAGTACGCCTTTGCTTCTAAGGGATCTCAACTCTTTGGCAAGATCATAGTGATATCGTGCATCTTTTGTATAATCAATACTTAATTGTAAAACCGGAACATCGGCGGCAGGATATAAATGTTTTAAGATACTCCATGCACCATGATCGAGTCCCCATTTTTCATCTAATCCAACAGTAGTAGAAGTAACAGTGTTTTTTGTTGTTTTTGCAAAGGCAGGGCTTCCGGGAGCAGGATACTGAACATCGAACAAAGCTTGAGGAAATCCACCAAAATCGTGAATAGTTTGCGGTTTGTCCATTGCTGTTACAAAAGTTCCTTTGGTTTCCCAGTGAGCGGAGATACAAAGAATAGCTTTGGGCTTAATTAACTCTTTACCCAATTTTTGCCAGGTTTTGGAGAACTCATTCAGTTCAATAGCATTCATCGGGCTACCATGTCCCATAAAAAGAACGGGCATTTTTTCGGAGATAGTTTCCAATTCGGAAAGCTTATCTAGTTCGGGTAAGTTCATAATTGCACCTGCAAATGGGAAGAGCGCCGCTGCTTTTAAAAATTCCTTGCGATTCATTTATAAATTGCTCTTGGGTTATAAGAACAAATTTAAGCAATAGCAATGCAGCAAGAAAGGAGATTATGAAATAATAACTTTACAAGTGTAACAGATACAAAAGGAAATACTCACGAATGCATTAACCACAAAGAACACTAAGTATGCACTAAGTTCGCAAAGAAATACAATCAAACTCTGTGTTCTTTGTGATCCCGATAGCTATCAGGACTTTGCGGCCTTTGTGGTTAAATACTAAAACTCATGCACCCCCTGAACAGTAGTGTATTTCATAGTATATTTAACTCCCGGGTTCATATATTTATAAGCACTGTGACTCATTAAAGCTGCTTCGTGAAAACCACAAAGGATTAGCTTTAATTTATTTGTGTAAGTGTTTATATCACCAATTGCATAAACACCCGGAATATTGGTACTATAATCATCCGTGTTTACAACAATAGCACTCTTTTCTATATCAAATCCCCAATCTTCTAATGGGCCAAGTTTAGGGCTTAACCCAAACAAGGGAATCAGGTTATCTACTTCAAACGTGTTTTCTTCATTTGTTTTTGCATTCTTAACTGTAGCTGTTTCCAAATGCCCGTTACCATTAATATTCAAAATATTGGTGTTCAATAAAAGGTTGATCTTCCCTTCTTCTGCTAACTTCATAACTTTACTAACAGAATCCGGTGCACCTCTGAACGACTCACTTCGGTGAACCAAAGTTAGTTTCTCTGCTATATCCGATAAATGAATGGCCCAGTCTAAGGCAGAATCACCTCCACCGGCAAGAATCAATTTCTTTCCACGGTATTTTTCAGGATCCAATACCATGTAACTCACTCCCTTACCATTCTCAAATTGCTCCAATCCTTCAACTTCCGGTTTTCTTGGTTCAAAACATCCCAGTCCACCTGCTATACAAACTGCTTTTGCATGAATTTGAGTTCCCATGTTGGTGGTAAGCATAAAATCCCCTTCTCCACGTTTGTCAAGGGTTTCAACACGCTCTCCAAAAGTAAAGCTTGGGTGAAAAGGTTTTGCCTGTTCCAGTAAATTAGTAACCAAATCCTGTGCTAACACACTAGGAAACCCGGGAATATCGTAAATAGGTTTTTTAGGGTAGATCTCTGTTAATTGTCCGCCTGCTTGAGGTAGAAAATCAATCAAATGACAACGCATTTTTAATAATCCCGCTTCAAAAATGGCAAATAAACCAACCGGACCTGCACCAATAATAGCTATATCTGTAGTAATCATATTTCCTTAGAATAAATCGGCTACAAAGGTATCAAATTAAGCCCCTTATTCTTATGATTTTTGTTATTTTATGAAATGATTTCTTAACCAAATCGGGGTGATAAATCTGCTTTGATGTTTTGCTCATAAAACCCTATATTTGCAGCAATTCACTATCCATGGAAAACGTAAATTCAAATACAAATATGGAAGAATGGTTTGATGCCAAACTTCAAAAAAATGAGATGATTGAACCTAAGGACTGGATGCCGGAAAATTACCGCAAACACCTTATTCGTCAGATCTCTCAGCATGCACATTCTGAAATTATAGGAATGTTGCCTGAAGGAAACTGGATCACCCGCGCCCCAAGCCTTAGAGCTAAAATCGTTTTAATGGCAAAGGTGCAAGATGAAGGCGGACACGGTTTGTATTTGTATACAGCAGCTGAAACACTCGGTTCTTCACGTGATGAATTATTGGACGCATTACACACTGGAAAGGCTAAATATTCTTCTATATTTAACTACCCTACCCTAACCTGGGCTGATATTGGAGCTGTGGGTTGGTTAGTGGACGGAGCTGCCATTATGAATCAAGTAATGTTGCAACGTACTTCATATGGTCCATACGCGCGGGCAATGGTGAGAATTTGTAAGGAAGAAAGTTTCCACCAAAGACAAGGTTATGAAAGTATGTGTCACCTTGCATTTGGAACAACCGAGCAAAAACAAATGGCTCAGGATGCATTAAACAGATGGTGGTGGCCAACATTAATGATGTTCGGACCTACGGATGATAAATCTCCAAATACTGCAAACGCTATTAAATGGAAGATCAAACGTGAAAGTAACGATCAGTTACGTCAACGTTTTATCAATCAAACCATACCGCAGGTTGAATATCTTGGACTAACAGTTCCTGATCCGGATTTAAAATGGAATGAAGAGAAAAAAGGCTACGACTTTGGATCCCCAAACTGGGACGAATTTATGTCTGTGATTGCCGGAAACGGGCCTTGTAACAGAGAGCGTTTAAAAGCACGTGTTGATGCTCATAAAAACGGAGAATGGGTTAGAGCTGCTGCAAAAGCACATGCCGACAAAACAAAAGAAATGGAATTTGCTGCGTAATACGGAAATTAAAAATTTAGAATTATATAATTTAAAATTAAGATTAGGATATGTCTGATTCACAAGGACCAATTTGGGAAGTATTTATACAAAAAAAACCGGGACAACCATTCGTTCATTGCGGAAGTCTTCATGCATTTGATAAGGAAATGGCTTTACAAAACGCGAGAGATCTTTATACACGCAGAGGTGAAGGAACAGCTTTGTGGGTAGTGCCTTCCAGTGCAATAGTATCAAGTTCACCTGAAGACTTAGGCCCATTCTTTGAACCTGCAAACGATAAGGTTTACAGACACCCTACCTTCTACCAAATTCCTGAAGGAGTTAAGCATATTTAGGAAAAATAAAACAACGAAATGTCAGGTCGAGCGAAGTCGAGACCATTTCGGAGGAAAGTACAAGTCAGTCTCGACTTCGCTCGACCTGACAACAAAATACTCATTACCTCTGTGGTGAAATTTTAAAACAATGAACAAACAAGAAGCTCTTTTTAAATACACACTGCGTTTAGCAGATAATAGTTTGATACTTTCTCAACGTCTTTCAGAATGGACCGGTCACGGACCTTTTTTGGAAGAGGATTTGGCTCTTACCAATATTTCTTTAGACCTTTTAGGGCAATCCAGGTCCTTTTTGGAATATGCCGCAAAAGTTGAAGATAAAGGAAGAACAGAAGATGATCTTGCTTTTTTACGTGGCGAAAGAGAATTCTACAATACATTATTGGTTGAACAAACAAACGGCGATTATTCAAAAACAATTGCACGTCAGTTTTTTATAGATGCTTTTGATTATTATTTCTACTCGGAACTTACAAAAAGTAAGGATGAAACATTAGCCGGTATTGCTGCTAAATCAGTAAAAGAAATCACTTACCATTTACGCCACACAGCAAGCTGGATGGTACGTTTTGGTGATGGCACGGAAGAAAGTCACGAACGCTTGCAAAATGCGATCAATGATCTTTGGAGATTCACCGGAGAATTATTTGAAATGACTGCGGTTGACGAACTCTTAATTAAAGAGGGAATTGCTGTTGACCTGAACGCTGTTAAAAGCAAATGGGAAAAACACGTTAGTGAAGTTCTTGCTACATCAAAAGTATCTGTACCGGAAAATGCATACATGCAACGTGGGAGCCGCGACGGTAAACACACCGAGAACTTAGGATATATTTTAGCAGAAATGCAATATCTTCCAAGAGCAATTCCGGGAGCTAAGTGGTAAGAAAAGTTCCCGCAGATCACACAGATTTTCGCTGATGAGAATTATTAATACTTACTATTGCTCTTCAATTAAGAATACAAATTGGGAAGAGATAATTTAGCTTTTTATCCTTCTAAAACCTGCTTCATGGCTTCAGCCTTTAGTAAACATTCTTCGTATTCCTTTTCGGGGTCACATTTATCAGTTATGGCGCTTCCTACCGCGTAAGAAACTTTATGGGTTGTTTCGTTATATAGTATACTTCGAATAATTACATTAAAATCAAAATCGTTTTCTGGAGAAATAGATCCAAGTACACCTGAGTACATTCCTCTTTTAAAGTTTTCTGTTTCTTCAATAATTTGCATGGCTCTAATCTTAGGAGCTCCGGTCATGGAAGCAGGCGGAAAAGTTGCGTGCATTATGTCTTGCAAATCTGTTGTAGCTTCTATTTCACAGCTCACAGAAGAAATCATTTGATGTACTTGTTTAAATGAATAAACACCAAATAGTTCATTCACTTCTACAGTCCCTTTTTTTGCAATCCGGGAAAGATCATTTCTGGATACATCTACAATCATTACATTTTCATTTCTTTCTTTTGGATCTGAATGCAATTGTTCTTTTAATTTAAAATCTGCAACAATGTCTGCGTTTCTTGGAGCGGTCCCTTTTATGGGTTGAGTAATTAACCTGTTTCCTTGTTTTTTAATAAAACGTTCCGGGCTTGATCCCATCATAAATATGCTGCCAAACCTGCAAAAGGAAGAGAACGGAGCTTCTGAGATAGTATTTAATTTTAAATAAAGTTCTTCCGGCTTCAAATGAATACCTTCTGCAAAATACTCCATGCAAAAATTCATTTCATAAATATCACCTTGCTTTATTCTTCCTTTTATATGAAGAATCTTTGAGATGTATTCCTCTTTGCTTAAAGAAGGTGTAAGTTTTATGGGGAAAGAATTTCCCTTTTTACTCAAAATTCCTTGTTTTAATTGGTCAAAAATAATTTTATCTGATTCACCATTATTTGATTTTATCTCAAGCACATTTCCTTTCAGGGATATTATTATACGTGGAACAAAAAACTCAATATCTGCGGAGTCAATTCTATCATGGTTTGCAGAGTACAAATCTTCGAATTTGTTCTTAAGGTCATATCCAAAGTAACCAAATTTCCATAAATTAGGGTAAGAGTTAAAATGGTTAAATTCACCTATATTTTCTTTTCTGCCAAAACCTGCAAGTATATCGTATTCTTCAGAGGTACCGTTCGAATTCAGGATCACAAAATATTCATGAGTTTTAGAATACTCGAGCAAACTTTCTAAGAAAGAAGACTTAAACGAATCCGGATGAATTTCAAACTTCATTGGAAAAACTCTTTTTTAACACAGAGAACTCAGAGTTTAAAGAGGTGCACAAAGAAAATATTTTTTCTAAAAGCTCTCTCTGAATACATTTAACGGTACTAAAGGCTATATACTTTAATTTTGTGTATGTTGAATTTTCCATGCTTGTTTTACTAAAAACTCCCCGCCTGAACGGGCGGGCAGGTGTGTAACGCTGTTCCTTCAGTGCACTCTGTGTTGAAACCTTCTCTTAGATCATGTTGTAAAGTTTGGTTGCCTGAATTTTTTTATACCAGGCAGGTGGCTTGGCTTTAAAGCGGTAACCAAATGTAAAATTACCGGAGAAAAATTTAGAAGTGATTAAAAGCTTGCCGCTGTTATATAAATTAACATCGTTTAAAGAACCCACCGTAATAAAGAAGTTTTTATTGTTGTATCCAAAAGCAACGCGTCCGTCAAATGACATAGTTGTATAGCTTACAAGATTTTTTGGTCGATCGATCCAGGAGTTTTTTCTCCACTGCGCTTCTATATTCCCTATTCCCGTTATGTTTAAAAATAATTTTTTCCACAAAATTATATTTACAGAAAAGCCACCACCGCCAGATATTCCAAGCATTCTCATTCCATTCAGGTAAGCGTACGAATCATAATACTGTCTGATCAGTTTCGGGGCAAAACTTGAATCAGTTCTTATACTATTGTAATACACATTTCCGGTAAGCACCCAGGATGCAGATGATTTCATTTGCCTATAAACACAACTGTAAGCAGATTTGTAAGCGAATTTTTTATTATTGGTGAAGTAAAAAAACTTAGCCTTCACACTTTCATTCACCATTGAAGGGTTTTGATAAAAAGGCTTCCCTGCCTGATAACTTGTATCATAATTGGAAGTGTTTTGATCATAAAAACCTTTGAATTTGCGGTAAGAAGTTTCCAGTAGCCACTTATTTCCTCCAAACGAAAACCCAAAATTGGAATAACTTGTTTTTCCTTTCTGTGTTACATTTTCAGGCGGGGTAGATTTAAACCCAACAGATAAAGATACCTTATCAAAATCAACTTCAACACCAGTTACTTTATTGGCATCAGCCGTATAATTTGATTTTACATTTAGAGTATCCAATGGATTTTGCGGATCCATTTCAATGTTATACCTGCGTTCGGATTGATAAACGGCAATGATAAAACGTTCCGAATATTTTCTGTAGTAATTAGTGTCCCACTTTAAAGGCTTTGTAGAACTCACACCTGCATTAGCTTCACTCACAACTTGTGTCATTCCAATAAAAGGGAGAGCACAGAGTAAAATAAAAACATATGATCTGAAAGAAAACATAACAGATTTTAAAGCGATAAACTTACGAATTTTCTTCCCAAATTTGACAAAGATGCACAATTGTATCAACAGCTTTTTGCATATCCTGTACACTCACCCATTCCTGTTTACTATGGAAAGCATGTTCTCCTGCAAAAATATTTGGGCAAGGCAAACCCATATATGAGAGCCGGGAACCATCGGTGCCACCACGAATGCTCGACAAAACCGGATCCACTCCTGCTCTTCTCACTGCTTCTAATGCGTTATTAATAATCTCAGGTTGTTTATCCAATACTTCCTTCATGTTGCGATATTGCTCTTTTACTTCAAAATCAAAAGAACATTTACTGTATTTTCCAACTTCTCTTGCAGTAATATATCTTAAGTCTTCTTCCAGTTTAAGTAGTCCTGCAGTATCAAAAGCGCGAATGATAAACTGGATCTTTGCTGTTTCCAATCCACCGTTGATGGAAGTTGGGTGAATAAATGGCTCTTTCTTTTCAGTAGTTTCAGGGCTTTTATCTTTTGGTAATTGTTCAATTATGGATGCAGCAATTTTAATAGCATGCTGCATTTTATCTTTTGCAAACCCCGGATGTGTTGGAAAACCATGTATGGTAATCGTTACACCATCAGCAGAAAAAGTTTCGTTCTCTACATGCCCCAGTGTTTCCCCATCCATGGTGTAACCGATCTCAGCCCCCAGCTTTTTCATATCTACTTTCTCAACACCTCTTCCTATTTCTTCGTCAGGAGTAAATAAAAGTCTTATTCTTCCATGTTTTACTTCCGGATGTTTCATGAAATAATAAGCGGCATCCATTATTTCAGCCAAACCTGCCTTATTATCTGCACCAAGCAAAGTTGTTCCATCTGTCGTAATAATATCATTTCCGATCTGATCTTTCAACGCAACATGTTCATCAAAAAGGATTACCTGACTTGTATCATTAGGTAAAATAAGGTCTCCCCCACTGTATTTATCATGAAAAATGGGGTGTACATCTTTTCCACTGCAATCCGGAGAAGTATCCATATGCGAGCAAAAACAAAGCACCGGTACTTTTTTATTGGTAGTTGCCGAAATGGTTGCGTATACATAACCATGTTGATCCAGTTCCGCATCTTCAATCCCCATATCATGTAGCTCCTGAACCAAAAGCCTTCCAAGGTTCTTTTGTTTTTCTGTTGAAGGAGTTGTTGGAGATGTTGGATCAGACTGAGTGTCAATCTTTACGTAACGTAAAAAACGATCGGTAACGGTGTAAGTGTATTTTTCTAAACTCATAAATTGATTAAGATCTAATTTACTTTTTTTGCCGCGGAATAAGAAGATTCAAAATTCATATTTTCTCATTTAATCTAAATCCACAAAATCCGCGGCAACCTTCAGCTTTCATCCTGATAGACTAATAGAATCTAGGCAGCTTTTAAACTAAGTATTTTCGAATGCTCTAATTTCTCTTTTGCAAATTTTAAAGTAACAGTAAATTCCTTTGCTTTGTTTTCGTCGGATGGAATATCAAACATGGCATCTACCATAATTGCTTCACAAATTGCACGTAAACCTCTTGCTCCCAGTTTAAACTCAATTGCTTTTTTTACAATGTAATCAAGTACTTTGGGTTCTATCTCCAATTTTACTCCATCCAGTTCAAATAAATATTCGTATTGCTTGATCAAAGCATTTTTCGGTTGAGTTAATATCAAACGCAATGTTGCTTCGTTCAATGGATTCAAATAAGTTAGCACCGGCAAACGCCCGATCAACTCAGGAATTAAACCAAATGATTTCATATCCTGAGGAGAAACATATTGCAATAAATTTTCTTTATCAATAGAATCATCAGAAGAACTTGCATAGCCAATTGCCTGAGTATTCATTCTTCTGGCAATAAACTTATTAATTCCATCAAAAGCTCCTCCACAAATAAATAAAATGTTTTTGGTATTCACCTGAACCATTTTTGCATCAGGATGCTTTCTTCCTCCCTGTGGTGGAACATTTGCAATTGAATCTTCTAACAATTTTAATAAAGCCTGTTGAGTTCCTTCTTTTATATCACGGGTTAATGATGGATTATCTCCTTTTCTGGAAATTTTATCGATCTCATCAATAAACACAATTCCGCGTTCAGCTGATTCCACATCATAATTAGCAGCCTGCAATAAACGGGTAATAATACTTTCTACATCTTCACCTACATAACCTGCTTCCGTAAAGACAGTTGCATCGGCAATACAAAACGGAACATTTAACAATTTAGCTATAGTACGAGCTAATAGTGTTTTACCTGTTCCTGTTTCTCCAACCAATAATATATTTGATTTTTCGATCTCAATGTCGTCCTTGGTCTTTCCTGCAGAAACACGTTTAAAGTGATTGTAAACTGCCACACTGATCACCTTTTTAGCTTCGTCCTGACCAATAATATATTCGTCAAGGTAAGCCTTAATTGCATGAGGTTTAAGTAGTTTCAGTGATTGCTTGGAAGCTTCCTTACGGTTCGAATCAGCATCTGCAGAAACTATTTTGTATGCTTCAGAGACACAGGTTTCACAAATATGTCCCTGCTGTCCTGCAATAAGCATTTTAGCTTCGCGTTTATCTCTCCCACAAAACGAACAACGTATTAAATTATCTTTTGCCATTTAAGTCTTAAATATAGCGCAAATTTAAGAAATATGGCTCAAATAACGAGGATTTTGAATCTTAAATGCTAACACAGTTTTATTTGTCATGAAACACAATTCTCTGCCACAGATTTACGCATATTCAATGGATTTTTAAATGCCACTTACAATGTATCACCTAGTATCTGTGTAATCTGCGTGAATCTGCGGCTGATATTTAAAGAAACAGATCATCATAAAACTTTGTTTTCGGTAACTTTAACAGGCAATTTTATGGATTAAGCATAAAACGGGTAAAAACAATTGTATATATTTGTTCCTCGTAAAAAAATAGAACAGAAAGCGGAAATGAAAGCAAACATTATTACAAAATTGGAAGATTTATTGACTAACGTCGATATAAGTGCGGTAGCTAACAAGATCAAAGATATTCAGCGTGAGTACGAAACAGCATTTTCTAAAGAAATGGAAAAAGCCAAGCAGGAATTTGTTGATGAAGGTGGCAAAGCGCGTGATTTTATCTACAGTAAATCGGTTGAAGATACTAAGATCATTGATCTTTTTGACAAGTTCAGAAGTTTGAAAAAACAGTACGACAACAAGATCGCTGATGAACAAGGTAAAAACCTGATCATTAAACAGGAGATCATAAACGATATAAACTCACTTAGTGGCCTGGAAGTTAATGTAGGAAGCGCAATAAAAAAGTTGCAGGAACTACAATTAAAATGGAAAGAAACCGGTGCAATTTCAACTCACAAATACAAGGAACTGCAAGCTGATTACAGTAAAGCGGTTGAAAATTTTAATTACAACCTTAACATTTATCGTCAGTTGCAGGATCACGATCTAAAAAAGAACGTGGAATTGAAACAAGAAGTGTTAACTAAAATGAACACTTTACTGGCTAACGAAAATGTAAAAGAAATTGAACAGCTTATTAAAATCTACCGTAACGATTGGGAAGAGATCGGTCCTGTAGCACAGGAAAACTGGACAGAACTTAAGTCTGCTTACAAAACAGTTGTTGATGCTATTTACGCAAAAGTAAAAGGTTTCTACAATGAAATTGAAGGTCGTAAAAAAGATAATTTAGAATTGAAAAAAGCTTTAGTTGAAAAGGCTAAAGAATTTTTGAATACTACACCTGAACGTGAAGATGAGTGGAAAACAAAAACAGAAGCTCTTTTAAAACTTCAGGAAGAATATAAAGGGATCGGTTATACAGAAAAACCTGCTGGAGATGTTGTTTACAAAGAGTTCCGTGAAGCTTGTGATCAGTTCTTCGATAGAAAGAAAGAGTTTTACAGTGTATTGAAAGAAAAAGTTGGTGAGATCAAAAAACAAAAGATCTCTTTGATAGAAAAAGCTGAAGCTCTTCAAAACGAAACTACCTGGAAAGAAACTTCTGAGAAATTGATCCGTTTGCAGGATAGTTGGAAAAAACTGGCAAATGCAGGTGCAGAAGAATCACGTTTGTTTCAACGTTTCAGAAAAGCATGTAACGCATTCTTTGATGCGAAGAAAGCTCATTTTGATGCGCAGGACGCTCAATTCACAGGTAATTTAGAACTGAAAGAAGCTATACTTACAAAAGTAAATGCGTTTACACTTACCGATGATGCAAATGCTGACAGAGCTTCATTGAAAGGATTTTCGGATGAGTGGAATGCTGCAGGAATGGTTCCCTTTAAAGAAAAACAACGTTTGAACGAAGGTTTCTACAAACGTTTGGATGAATTATATGATAGCTTGATCACAAATCAGGCAGAGAAGTTTGCGATTAAATTCCAGAACAAACTGGAGCGTTTCAAAGGATCTGCTGATGCTGAGAATTTATTGAGAAAAGAAAAAGATTTCTTACGTAAGAGTTTTGATGAGATCAATAATAATATCAGGACTTATGAGAATAACATGGGATTCTTTAAGAACTCAAAAGGGAAAAGTGATTTCATGATTGAGATCGAAAACAAGATCGAAGTTGAGAAAAACAAACTGAAAGAGTTTCAGCAAAAAATAAAACTGGTGAACGAGGCTATTGATAGCTTGAAGGTGAGTAGCTAATCTCAACACAGAGGACTCAGAGAGTAATGAGTTACACAGAGGAAAATTTAATATGTATTAAGAAAACCCGGGCAGATGTTCGGGTTTTTGTTTTGGTGTTCTTATACAATACCAAGTCCTAACAATAAAGAGAAAATCAATAACATACACGCAACAATATATTGAAGTGCTGTAACTGTTATCTTTTTTAATAATTTATTACCAATAAATGCGCCGGCAAAAGCTGATAATGTTGCAATGAGAATAAGTGTATAATTTAGTTGCCCACCAAGATTAAAAATTTGCCTCATATAAACTGATAAGCGAGAAATATCAATTAAACATGCAATAACAATACCTGTAGCAATGAATGATTCCTTTGTCAGGTTGGCACGAATCAAAAATGCAGTTCTTAAAGCACCCTGATTTCCTGAAAGTCCTCCAAAGAAGCCGCTTAAAAGTCCGCCGAGTGGTAAATACTTTGTGTCAAACTGAAGCTTTGATAGTCGTGGAATTATATCGAACAAAGCAAATATTGCAAGTAAAATCGCAATTGTTAGTTTAACAGGCATAATTTGAAAGCTCCTATCTAACATACTATATTTTAGTAAGGGTTCCATTTCACTAATTAAGGTCAGCAGGTATGCGCCGATAAAAGCTGAAATTATAGAAGGAATGCCAAAACGAATGATAGTTTTTTTGTCCGCATTTTTGCCAAGTAATGCCAGCTTAAATATATTATTTAAGAAGTGAACAATTGCAGTCAAGGCAATTGCTAATTCGATTGGGAAGAATAATGCGAAAACAGGAACCAAAATTGTTCCGAGCCCGAAGCCAGAAAAAAGTGTCAAGCCGGAACCTAAAAATGCAGCTAAAGCTATTATAAATTCCGTCATTTAATCGTGTAGGCTGTTAATTTCAATATCAAATATAAGAAAATAGCCTCCATAAAAAACGAACTTTCCTTATTTCAGATCCAAATCCATAATCTTAATACTTCTTCTCTTCCCTATTTTATATCGCCTTTTCATCATATTATCAAGAATCAATCCTGCTCCAATAAATGCTGCTCCTTCTTGAACTGCAAGGTCGTTTATTATTGGCTTACGTTTATTGATAAGATTATTGAATGTATCTAATCCTAAAAATCCCGGACCGAATACAAAACAGAATCTTGCCAGTCCACGGGTAACAAAATTGGCATTGTCGCGGTAAACAACTTTTATGTCTTTAATATTTACTACGGTTTTATTTTCGAAAAAGATCAGTGAATCGCTTAATGCAACAATATTCCCTTTGTATCTTTTATTGGTCTCTACGGTTTTGTAACGGATGTCGTCGCCTATATAATATTTTATGCGTTTGAAGCCGGTAACTTTAGAAACATCCATTGCAATAAAGCGCTGCCCGTAGCAATTAATGCCAGAAAAGAACAGCCAGAGGCTGATAACAATATAGATGCGAATTTGCATACCTCAAGTTAGTGAATTAAACAACAGGGGTTCCAATAAAAAAAATTAAATTTGCCTTATGCGCATACTCCTCATACTTCTTATGTTTACCGGATGTTGGAAACAGGTATGCTCGCAGGCAGATTCCTTAAAGAAATTCAAGCAACGTAAACTTCTTCTCGGCATTGGCGCAGTTACAACCGCTACTGTTGGAAGTATCACACTCTATCAGGCATGGTACAAAGACTACAATACAGGAAGCTTTCATGGTTTTAACGATAATACTGAGTGGTTGCAAATGGACAAGGCAGGACACACGCTTACTACTTTTCAAATTGGAAATGCCGGTTATCATGCCTGCAAATGGAGTGGGATGGCGGAAAATAAAAGTATCCTGATCGGTGGAACAAGTGGTTTTGCTTACTTGACAATCATTGAAGTAATGGATGGCTTTTCGGAAGGCTGGGGATTCTCCTGGGGCGATATGGGATGTAATACTTTAGGTGCGGGCTTATTTACTTCACAACAATATTTCTGGAAAGAACAACGCATCAAATTAAAATTCTCTTTTCATCAATCAAATTATTGGCAGTATCGACCAAATTTATTAGGAGAAAATCTAGGACAGCAATGGCTGAAAGATTATAATGGGCAAAGTTACTGGCTCTCCGTTAATCCATCTTCCTTTATGAAAAAAGAAACTAAATTCCCGAAATGGCTGAATGTTGCAATTGGCTATGGAGCAAACGGAATGATCAGTGGTCACGACGATTTTGTTATTATAAAATCCGACGGACAGGTTATAGGAAACAATCGCTACAGAAGATGTTTGTTATCCCTGGATGTGGATCTTTCGAGAATTAAAACAAAATCGAAAGTATTAAAAGCAATTTTTAAAACAGTAAATTTTATTAAAGTTCCATTCCCTGCTTTGGAGCTGAGTAAAGGAAAAGTAAGTGGGCATTTGTTTTATTATTAATTAGTAAAACTCTGTGTTAAAATTTACAGTTCTCAAAATTCCAACACAAACACTGCCCCGCCCTTATTCTCAAAACGGAATTTACCTTCTATCTGCTCTACCAATCCTGAAATGATGTCCATTCCTAAGGAATAGTCGTCTTTATTTTCGGGATTAATTCCCGGTCCGTCATCTTTAATAATAAGAGTTCTCTTTTTGCTAGTAGCAGCTCTTAATTCAACATGAATTGCTCCTTTGTTTCTACCGTTAAAAGCATGTTTAAATGAATTAGTGATTACTTCATTCACAATAAGCGAAAGTGGTATACCTGTTGAAAGATCTACATTAATATCTTCGAGATCTCTGGTAATAACTATTTCTTTATCCCCGGTTCGGTAAGAATCATACAGATTATTTACAATTTCTCCCAAATAATCTTTGAAATTTATCTTAGAGAACGACTTACTTCTGTATAGCATTTGATGAATCGTTGCAATAGAGTTTAAACGATTTCTGCATTCTTCAAACAAAGCTCTATGGTATTCATCCTTGGCTTTATCAGCCTGAAGGTTTATTAAACTTGAAACAATAGCTAAATTATTTTTTACCCTGTGGTGCACTTCCTGTAACAATATACGTTGTTCGGATACCGCCATTTCCAAATCCTTTTGATTAGTAAGTTTAGAATGTGATTCAACAGCCAGAGAAATCATTTGCGCCACAACCAAGCCGAATTTTTGTTCTAACAAAGTCCATTCGTGTGTAGAATTTGTTTTCTCAAAACAAACAACCCCAACCATATCACCTTCAATACGTATAGGAATGTCCATCATTGCGCGGATGTTATGTGGTTTTAGATAAAATTCCAGCATCTCCTCTGTTTTTTTATCACTATAGGTATCAGAAGTGTGAATGATTTTTTCTGTTTCGAAAAGTTTAAAATAATTAGGCATGGCAATTCTTGGCAAACCTTCCTGATCAACAAATTTATTTAGTTTCAGGTCAAAATTGCCAATACATTTTATTTGTGTATGTTCTGTATCAAACACCCAGGCATTTACCCTTTGTGTATCAGTTGCCTTTGCTGCCAGTTCCAGGATCTCATAAATAGCCTCATCCAGCTTTCCTTCCCTTATCATCCTTGATTTAGAGAGTTGCTCAATGGTAAGAAATTTTTTAATGATAACTTTTCTCTGTGATTTGGCTTTTGTATTATTCTTTACATAAAACACAAGTTTTCTTTCAATTTTATCCCCTACACTAAGAACCCTAATTTTTGTATGGATAACAGATCCATCTTTTAAAATAAAATCATGTAAGAATTTAGTCTGATTTTTTTCATTGAAATGAAGTTTTGGTTCAAGAAAAACAGAGCCTTCCGGAAAAATATCGGTAATAGAAGTATGGTTGAGTTTTTGATTTGTGAAAAGCCAACCATGCGCCTCAATGATTGCGAAGGTACTATCGCATACAAAAACACTCTCCGACATATTGTTGAGTATAATTGAATTGAGAGAGTCAGTTTCTTTTATCTTATTCTCCATAGCGCTGATTAATAATCAGTTAAAGATACTTAAAAAAATGAACTGAACAAGGTGGAAAGTATATAAACGCACAAACCCCGTCGTTCGACAAGCTCACGAAGACGGGGTTTGTTGTTATTATCTTACTTATTCTTAATCTTCTACCGGAATCATTTCTTCAACTTCAGGTTCTTGTTCATTCTGAATTTTTGTAGGTTTAGTTCCGGCCTTTTTAGCATCCTTTTTTGCTTTGTGTTTTGCTTTTAAAGTTGCTATTTGCTCAGGAGTTAAAATAGCTTTCACCGAAGTACGATATTCTTTATGGTTTGCTTTAAATTCTGCCTTTGCTTCTTCTTTTTTCTCCGGTTGCCCTTTGTATTTTGCTTTTATTTCGTCATGCTTTTTAGCCCTTGTCAATGAAAGGTCATAAACTTTTGTTTTTTGGTCGGCAGTTAAAGTAACAGCTTTATCCAGTTTATCAACCGAACGTTGAGCTCTTTGTTCTACCGGAAGTTTACCTTTTCCTTTACCCTTTTTTGCTTCATCTTGTGCAAAAGTTGAATTTGCAGTAAGTAATACAACAAATAATAAGATCAATTTTTTCATAATATTAAATTTTAAGATTTAATGGTTAGAGACTAAATGTATGCCAAAGTTTAATTGAAACCCAAAATTATTGTATCTTTTTTAAAATTGGGACATTATTAAAAAAATTTCGATATTTACCCACACTTAAAAAAGAACTATGGAAATCATTTTTCAAATAGTATTAATTATTGTTCCTGCAGGTGCAGTGTTTGCAATGGCTCTTTTCATGATCAAAACGTTTTTGAATAATGAAAATCGTAGAAGAGAAATGGAAATAAGAAAAGCTTCCCTTTCGATAGTGGCACCTATTCGCTTGCAAGCCTACGAGCGCGTAGTAATATTCCTGGAACGTTTGCACCCTAACAATTTAGTGATCCGAACCAATAAAGTAGGTATGACTTCTCACCAGCTTCACGCAGAACTTTTAAAAACAGTAAAAACAGAATACGAACACAATATTTCTCAACAAATCTATATGAGTCACGGCGCCTGGGAATTGGTGAAAACAGCTAAAGAAGAAACCCTGAAACTCATTAATATTTCAACATCCAAAGTTCCTGAAAATGCTAAAAGTCAAGATCTTGCCGGTATTATTTTACAGATAGCTTCAAGCGTAGATAAAATGCCAAGTCAGGTTGCATTGGAGTTTATGAAAAAAGAAATTGCTCAGTATTATTAAATATGTTGGCTTCGACTCCACTTCCACATCGCTCAAGACAGGTGCTCGCCAACTTTTACTATACAATTTCGGGAAACCTGCTAAGGTAGTTGAGCATAGCTGGATTTAAGGTAGCTGAGTATAGTTGGAATTAAGGTAGCTGAGCGAAGTCGAAGCTACATCATCGTACTTCTCTTTGCCAGATAAGCTTTCAGAATAGTGTCAAAACCATCGTTTATATTTGCTTCAACAAGATCAATCCTATATTGAGCACATTTTAATTTAAGGTCCTCATGAAAAACCGACATACGTTCTAAGTATTGTTGACGAACATCAGTAGGATTTACCTTCAACTCCTCCCCTGTTTCCATATCAATGAAACGGTGCGGGCGGTTATCAAAATCAAAATCGATTTCTTTTTGTTTATCGGTAACATGAAAAAGAATTACTTCATGTTTTTTATGCTTTAAGTGTTGTAATGCGGAAAACAAATGCTCACTGTCTTCCTTGCTTTCAAACATATCGCTAAATAATACAACCAGTGAACGTTTGTGGATGGTTTCTGCTATTTGGTGCAATGCATCAGCAACGTTTGTGGTACGAAGACTTTCCGGTTGATGTGTTTCTGCCAACTTCTCTAATTCAGTAAACAGTAATTTTTGATGAACAGCATTGGAACGGGCATTGTAATGTATTTTTACTTCATCACTAAAAATACTTAATCCAACTGCATCACGTTGTTTTTTTAATAACTCAATTAATGCTGCTGCACATTGGATCGAGAAAATGATCTTGTTCTCCTGAACCTTATTGTCTTTACCTTCAATAAAAGGAAAGTACATGGAGGATGAAGAATCAATTACTATTTGACAACGAAGATTGGTTTCTTCTTCGTATCGTTTTACAAATAATTTATCGCTACGGGCAAATAATTTCCAATCTATATGACGGGTTGATTCGCCTTTGTTATACAAACGATGTTCAGCAAACTCCACCGAAAATCCATGGAACGGACTTTTGTGTAAACCTGTAATAAAACCTTCTACCACTTGTTTAGCAAGTAATTCAAGTTTCGAAAATTGCCGGATACTTTGGTGGTGAAGGAATATACTCATACTTATATAATACAAAAGGCTGTAACTATACAGCCGTAAAAAAACATTCCCGAATTGTTTTCGGGAATGTTAAGATCAAATTACAATTGCGCGTCTAATTTACCCGCTAAAATATTTTTAGGAACCGCTCCAACTTGTTTGTCAACGATCTCACCGTTTTTGAAGATCAATATAGTAGGAATGTTTCTTATTCCGTAGTTTGCTGAAATGTTAGAGTTATGATCTACATTTACTTTACCTACCACTACTTTTCCCTCATAATCCTTTGATAATTCTTCTACAATTGGTCCTACCATACGGCAAGGTCCACACCACTCTGCCCAAAAATCTACCAATACGGGTTTATCTGATTTAAGAACGAGTTCTTCGAAATTGCTGTCAGTTATTTCTAATGCCATGATAAATGTTTTTAATGATTTAATTTTTTATAAATATACTTCGTATTCTGGTTTATCAATCATTAATCCAATCTATTTTTCCTGACAAATTGGCTTTCCAGTGTTAAAAAAATAAAAGTAGAAAATACATTTGTATCTAAACAAAAAGAGTACATTTAACTAAACAAATAACCACGAAGTAGCATTGATACAATACTTTAACAACAAAACTAATCAATAATTATTATGGCACGTACAGCACTTATTACAGGAAGCACCAGCGGGATCGGACTGGGCATAGCTACAGAATTTGCAAAAGCAAAATACAACATTGTTTTCAACGGATTAGAGCCAAACGGAGCCGAAATTGCAGCAAATGTGGGCAAACAATATGGTATTGAAACTATGTTTTTTCCTGCCAATATGCTGAAGGTGGATGAGTTAAAAGACATGGTAACAAAAGCAACTGAGAAATTCGGGGCAATAGATGTATTAGTTTGTAATGCGGGAATTCAATATGTATCCCCAATTGAAGATTTTCCTGCTGAAAAATGGGATGCGATCATTGGGATCAACTTAACATCTGCTTTTCATTTAACCAAAGCAGTTTGGCCAAAAATGAAAGAACAAAAATTCGGGCGCATTATCAATATAGCATCAGCTCACGGATTGGTTGCATCTGAGTTCAAATCAGCTTATGTAACATCTAAGCATGGTATTGTTGGTTTAACCAAAGTATTAGGATTAGAAGGTGCACCTTTTAATATTACTGCAAATGCAATTTGCCCGGGTTATGTAAAAACTCCTTTGGTTGATAAACAAATTGCAGATCAGGCAAAAGCACATAATATGAGTGAGGCAGATGTAGTTAACAAAGTAATGCTATACAAACAAGCTGTAAAAGATTTTGTACCTGTGGAAACATTAGGACAATTAGCTTTATTCTTAGCATCTGAAGGAGCAAAAACCATTACCGGAACAGCTATGCCTGTTGACGGTGGTTGGAATGCGCAGTAAAAGTACCCCGCAGATTTCGCAGATGGACGCAGATTTTAAATTAACTCTATAGGAAAGACTGGCTTTTCAGATCTAACTTATAGAGTTTTTTATACAATTATATTATGCTGTCTTTCTAATCTCTTCCTTAAACTGCAAATCATAAAGTTTCTTGAAATGCCCATTCTTACCCAGTAATTCCTGAATACTTCCCTGCTCTACTATCTCGCCTTTTTCCAATACAATTACTCTATCTGCTTTTTGTATGGTAGCTAAGCGATGTGCAACTATGATGGAAGTACGTCCTTTAGTTAAGGTGTCAGTTGCTTTTTGGATCAGAATTTCTGTCGCAGTATCTATAGAGGAAGTTGCTTCGTCCAATATCAATAATGCAGGATTGTGAACATAAGCTCGGATAAAAGAGATCAATTGTCTTTGCCCGGCAGATAAGGTTGCCCCGCGTTCTTTTACATTGTAATTGTAACCATCCGGCATGTTCATAATGAAGTCATGCGCTCCTACAGCTTTTGCTGCTGTTATTACCTGTTCTTTAGTGATCTCAGGGTTATTGAGAGTGATATTGTTTAAGATGGAATCCGAATACAAAAATACATCCTGCAATACTATACCAATATTCTCACGTAAATTGTTCAGTTTATAATTGCTGATCTCTTCACCATCTATTAAAATACTTCCTTTATTATGTTCGTAAAACCGAGGCAGTAAATTGGTGATGGATGTTTTTCCGGAACCGGTTGCTCCTACCAATGCCACTGTTTCTCCTGCGTTTAAAGAGAAAGAAATATTCTTCAATACATAATCTTCATCATTGTAGGCAAACCATACATCTTTAAATTCTATTTTTCCATTCAAACTGCTAGACTCAAGATTTCCCACATCATTGATCTGTTCGTTTGTATCCAACACCTTAAACACACGTTCTGCAGATACCAACCCCATTTGCAAAGTGTTTAAACGATCAGCCAGCATACGAATCGGCCTGAACAACATATTCGTCAACATAATAAAAAACGTGATCTCCCCCGGAGAAATGGTGATTTCTCCAATTCGGGCTCCTGCATACCAAATCAATAAACCAATTGCCAGTGAGGACAAGATCTCTACTACCGGAAAGAAAATAGAATAATACCAGATCGAACGAATGTTTGCATCGCGGTGTTTATTGTTGATCTCTTTAAATTTTTCAAATTCCTTTTCTTCGCGGTTAAATACCTGAACGATCTTCATTCCCTGAATATGTTCCTGTACAAATGTATTAAGAGCAGCAACTGCATTCCGCACATCATTAAAAGTAGTTTTTACTCCACGTTTAAAAAAGTTGGTTGCTATCAATAACAAAGGAACAGTTGTTAACACCACCAAAGCAAATTGCCAGTTTACTAATAACATAGCTACAACGAATACTATAAGTGTTACTACATCTCCGGCAATAACTATAAAACCTTGTGAAAACACATCCGATAAAGCTTCTATATCCGATACTGCACGTGTAACCAACATTCCAATTGGAGTGTGATCAAAATAACGGGTACGTAAATTAATGATGTGGCTGTATATCTCTTTGCGCATATCGCGAATGATATTTTGTCCGAGCAAAGATGTAATAACAATGTTCATATACTGTAAAAGTGCTTCGAACACTAAAATTCCTACCAGCAACAGGATCATGTTCAACAACATATCCGCATCCTTTGCAACAATGTATTTATCAATGGTTTTTTGGATCAACAATGGTCTGGCAATTGCCAGCGCAGATAGGGAAAGTGTAATTAATACAGCAGCGAAAAATTTTCCTTTGTAAGGTTTTACATAAGCAAAAATCCTGGAGAAAATCTTCAGGTCAACTTTTTTACCTGTCCTACCGGCAGGCTGGTGTGGCTTCTTTGCTTCCAATTAAAGGTAAATATCTTTCGGGTAAATAATTTCAACCAAATACAAACCGTGTGCAGGAACTGATTTACCTGCATTACTTCTGTTCCTACTTTCTATGATCTCTTTAAATTGTTCAATCGTAATTTTCTTCTCTCCTACTGCAACCAAAGTCCCAACAATCGCTCTTACCATATTCCTCAAAAAACGATTGGCTGAGATGGTAAAAATCAACTTATTATTTTCTTCTTTCCAAAAGGCTTTATGAATGGTGCAATTGTTAGTGAAGGTTTGAGTATTCACTTTCGAAAAACTGGTAAAGTCCTCGTATTGCAATAAATAAGAAGCAGCTTCATTCATTAATTTCACATCCAGCTCTATTCCACATTGCCATGAATAATCGCTTAAAAAAGGATCCTTATGTTTATGTATAAAATAATGATATGTACGCGAAAGTGCTTCGAACCTGGCACTGGTTTCATTTTTTACTTTCTTAATACTATGAAATGCAATATCTTTTCCCGTGATCTGATTGAGTTTATGAAGCCACTTTCTGGTTTCTAAATGGAGATTTTCTTTTTTGGAATCGAAATGGGCGATATAATTTTTTGAATGAACTCCGGCATCCGTTCTTCCACAACCAACTACTTCTATTTTTTCCTGTAGAACTGTGCTTAGACTCTCTTCTACAACCTGCTGAACTGTATTAACCGCATTCTTTTGGATCTGCCATCCATTAAAATTTTTACCAAAATAGGATAATTCCAAAAAGTACCTGTTCACGGGCATAAAGATACAAAAAAGAGGAATGCTGCACTTTTCTTACCACAAAGATCGCAAAGAAATCACAAAGGGCTCAAAGATAGCTTGCATCCTTTGAGTCCTTCGCGTTATAACTTAGTGTTCTTTGTGGTTAAAGTTTGATGTTATTCATCATCAACTTTCTGACCTGTTCTTTTCACTTTTTTCAAAAACTGATCCTTTTTTGCAGGTCCACAAATGTTGTATTGATAAGATGGTCCTTTATCCACATCTTGTTTTCTATTCTTGGATTTCACTTCCTTAATAATAGTATTGAATTCCTGATTGCTGGAAACACAACTCATTACACCTTTAAAGTAACTGAAATAATACCAGGTACTTTGGTCTAATTCAAAGTAAATAGTTAACAGGTCACCTGAACGTTGTTTTTTGATTTGAATTATTCCGGGAATATATCTGTTTAATTCATTTTTATAAACGTTTCCTACTCCAATGTTTCCTTCACTTAAAAAGGATTTTGAATCTTTATCAAAGCGCATGGTAACTTCATTAATGAATAATGCCTTTTCCAATTCATCCGGAAAACGTTTAAAGCCTCCATTCAAATTGAGATCAGCAATAGCTTTATCACCTTTTTCTTTTCCTAATATCTCGCGCAATCCTTTTTCGAAGCCGGGTTTCTCAAAATCAACCGCGGCAAGTGTATTCAGGTATACTTCCATATCCTGAAACATTTTTTTCATGGCTTTGTTTTCAATAAAGAAATCAACTGTCATCATCATATTGATAGAAGATGAATCATTAACTGTGTAATGAACCGCCGAACCGGCTGTATTTAGTTTTACTTGTCCGAAATCAGCGCCAATATCCAGTTTACCTTCGCCGTATACTGCGCAAGTAGTTGTATTTAAGCTCATAAAATTACCCGGTAAAGAGTTCTCTATTAATTTTTCTTTGGAAGAGATCCTGTACTCATTTGCTTCTTTATCGAAGAACATGAAACCATCCGCAGAAATAACTTCTTTATCCTTTCTTCCCGGGACCGGTGAAATAAAGGCGGAATATACCTTGGAGGAATCGTTGCTGTACATAATACTCGATCCCACTTCATTATTCTTTACATCCTTTAATTCTTTTGAGATAGGAATGAAGATATCTTTTGGATCGATCTCGCCGGTAAATTTCAAGTAAGACTTCCCAACTCTTCCACAATCGTGAACAATCCTGGTACCTCCATCAAAAGTTAAGAATTGATTAGCAGCAAAAAGTTTAACCTTTCCGGCGAAACTGAAGTATGGGTTGAATTTAAAATTGGATGAATCAGGAATAAGACCTTCTGAAACCGTTTGTCCTGAAGTATCCGGAGCTATTTTCGCTAATTTAATCAGATAAGGCGAATTGTTTTCGTCGTAATAAGTATAATCTCCATTAGCCAAATACGATTTTTTACCATAAATATTTGCCTGAACATTTTTAATATTGTGGAATTTTGTAACCGTATTGGCAAGTATCACTGCATTTTTTAAAGTATCTATTACAGCTCCTTTATAGATGGTAACTTTTCCACTGTCGGGAAACAAACGTGCATCGGCAACATTTATGAAAGGCACATTTAAACAATGGATAACATATTTACGTAAGTTGTAATTAGCTGCCGGAGCAAAAAAGCGAAGAGAATCCTGTTTTGGATGTACTGAAATAAATTCCGGTCCTTCCAAATCTAATGCGTTTTCAATACCAGCATCCAATTTTTTCTTCTCATCACCTAACTGAATACTTTCTCCATCCATAAACCATTTAAACCGATCCATGAAGGCTATATACTGGTTCTTATCAAAACGAACATAAGAACCTTCACCGTTACTAATGAACTGACCAAAGCGATCCTGGAAATTAATGGTTGCATTTACGTTTTCAGTTGAGAAAGTAAACCCTTCTTCATCAAATGCTTTTAAATGGAAATTGGCTGTGTCAGCAAAAAACTTCCTCTGCTTAAACAGAATTTTATGAGAAATAAGATCTGCTCTTTCAAAATCCACTTTACCTTTTCCATACAATTCAGTTGGTGAAAGATCAAATGTTCCTCTGAATTCGGCTCCTTTATTATAGGCGCTAAATGGTGTTGCTTTATCAGATGCTTGCATCAGGTCCTTGTATGGCATCCAATGTATGTAAACATTTTCGCCATGTGCCTGCGGAAATTCATCAGGGGATTCGGTTTCCTTTACATCAAAATTTTGAGCAATACCATTCATCGAATCCGGGTAAAAAATAAAATTGTCGGAATGTGTTAGTGATGGTCCAAAACTAACATCACCATCGGCACCCAAACCTTTATTACTCAAACGTATCTCATTTTCAAACTTTGCCTTGCCGCCGTACACCTGAAATCCTCCGGGAGGGGTTTTTCTGATGAAACCTAAAGAATAGTCTTTTTGTAAAGAAAGTTTTTCTCTGAAGGTTGGAAAAATCCCTGCTGAAACAAATTCTCCATCAAAGATTAATGACTCATTTCTAAAGTTATCTACACTATCAATAGTATAAGGATCGAGTTTAAAATAAAACTTGTCTTTGTTATAGGCACCTCGTTGTATAGATCGTTTGTCATAATACGCATAAGATTCTTTGAAACTCTTAAAGATAGGAAATTGCGGTGCCAGTTTATACCCGGCATGATTGGTTTTTCCATCAACCATTAATTCTCCGTTAATATTTTGAATTACCGTTTCTACTTTTTTGTAATAATAATTCCCATTGATGTCAGGTTCAAATGATGCAACATAAATTCTCAGGGAATCCACATTTTTAAGGTCAATTTTATTATCATCGTAGTTATAAGTAAATTCTTTTCCGTGAAACTCAAATTTTCCTGCTGATACCATTCCTGAAAAAGCAAATGTTCTTCCTTTTTTCAGAAGTATCTCTTGTTTTGCAGGGAAAACAAAAACTTTTTGAGTATCACTAAGTAAAATTTGTTTAACACCCCGAACACGAAGGTCATAATTATTATTTAAGAGGTTCAGGGTTGCATTAATACCCCCCGGATAGATGGAATGGAAGGTAATAATATCATAATCAATTTGCCTTTTGTTTGCTTTGATGTAATTAAATAATTTGTCCTTTACTTTAATTTCATCTGTTTCCACATCAAAATCTATTAAGCCGAACTGAACAATTTTAAACAATACAGGGCGAAGATCAACAGCCAACCACTTCATGTATACTGCAAGGTCCTGGGCTGTAAAAACTCGTTTCTTACCTTTAGATTCATAATATTGATTTATTTTTGAAATAGGATTTACATCTCCTGCCGAAAGCGTTTGCCATCGGTCCGCTGTAAAAAAATCCTGTGATTCAAAAAACGCCTGCCCTTGATTATTATTAAAAAGAAAGCCCATATCTACTTTAGCAGAATCAATTTTCCATGTAATTTCTTCCACATACATGTCTACTTTATGAAAAGAATTATAAAACGGGGTTTTCTGTAACCCATCCTGGGTACGTATCAGTGTCACCATTCGCTTATCCGCCAAATATTTAAAACTTAATCCGGGATGAACAATGGAGTCTTTATCTAAAATAAATTTAACAGCAGCATTATCGGAGGTGATTTTTTCTGCACTCATTGCAAAATTTCTTGAACTCATTTGCAGAAAGTTCACCCCACCTCTTTTAAATAAAATTTTCGCAGGATTTTTAGCATCACCACTTCCAACAAATTTTGGGCCCCGCATGGAAAATCCGCCCTCGTAATCTACATCTTTCAATACATTCTTTACTAACACGCGTTTTGTATATGTATCAAAACGCGGATAAGTATCACCTTTGTTTTCCTGCAAAACTTTGTCCTGAACTTTACCCAACTGCGATTTATCGAAATACATTGGATTATAAAACACAGCGGAATCTGAGATATAACCACCAGTTTTACAATCAATATTTACTTTTTTCAAATCGGCATAAACATCAGCACTTAGTCCGGTTCTGGCCCAACTGGCTTTCCCTCCTTTACCAATAAATCTTCCTGTAGAAGGGAAATAAATTCCCGAAATACCTTTTATTTCGAGCGAATCTTGTTTTCCATTTCTACACTTCAAAGTAAACGCCGGGAAAACAACTTTAGCTACACTATCATATTCAAATTTATATTCACCCTGCTCTGTATACCAATCGAAGGAATTTGATTTATAAAAAGTATTTGATTCAAATAAGTTTAAACTTGTTTCTAAAAACTCTCCAAGTGCTTTTGTGTTTTTATTTACCAGTGCTTTTTCCAGGCATACCTGCCAACTTGCAAATCCCTGATATGTTTTATCTCCATCAATATAATTAGCAACTGCCACCAGGTAATCGTGGAAAAACGGATAGGGCTTTAATTTTTTCAGCAACATTTTATTACTGATCAAATACACATTATCCTTATATTGTTTTTCAAAAGCAGGTGTTTTCCAAAACTTCGCGAAATCATCGGTAAACTTTTTTGCCTCATCCTTGTTGGCAGAGTTATCCTGAAAATAAGCTTCAAGCTCTTTTACATACTTAATAGAGTCTTCTGAAAACGAAGAGAACTTTTGTGCTTTGGATGTAAAAGCAACTAGAGCCAACAATATCACTAAATACTTTTTCATATTTATCATGTAAAAATTAGTTGAAAGAAACTGAATCAATAAATTATTTCCTGTTAAAGACCTTCATTGCTGCTTCAACAATATTAACTGTATCCAAACCATATTTAGTCATCAACTCATCCGGGGTTCCGCTTTCACCAAAACTATCATTTACAGCTACATACTCTTGTGGATACGGCGTGTTTCTTGAAAGCAACTGAGCAATGCTGTCACCTAAGCCTCCATTCATTTGATGCTCTTCTGCTGAGACAATGCATTTTGTTTTTGCAACCGAATTTAATATAGCTTCTTCATCCAAAGGTTTTATTGTATGAATATTTATTACTTCGGCACTAATTCCTTTTTCGGCCAATTGTTCGGCAGCTTCGATTGCCTTCCAAACCAAATGTCCTGTAGCGAAAATGGAAATATCGCTACCTTCTTGCAACAACACTGCTTTACCGATTTCAAATTTTTGATCAGCCGGAGTGAAATTAGGAACAGTAGGTCTTCCAAAACGTAAATAAACCGGACCTTTATGATCTGCAATTGCCATGGTAGCTGCTTTGGTTTGGTTAAAATCGCAAGGATTAATCACTGTCATTCCGGGAAGCATTTTCATTAAACCAATATCTTCTAATATCTGATGTGTAGCTCCGTCTTCGCCAAGCGTTAAACCTGCGTGAGATGCACAAATCTTTACATTTTTTCCGCTATAAGCAACTGATTGGCGGATTTGATCATATACACGACCTGTACTAAAGTTAGCAAAAGTACCGGTGAATGGAATTTTTCCACCAATAGTTAAACCTGCCGCAATACCAATCATGTTTGCTTCCGCAATACCAACCTGAATAAAACGTTCAGGAAACTCTTTTTGAAAAGCATCCATTTTTAACGAACCGGTAAGGTCGGCGCACAAAGCAACTACATTAGGGTTTTTCTTTCCCAATTCAGAAAGTCCTGCACCAAAGCCCGAACGTGTATCTTTTTTTTCAGTATAGGTATATTTTTTCATTGTGATCATAATCGTATGTTTTTAAAATAATTTTAATGATATGCTTTTTTCAGACTCTATTGTAAATTTTTTCTCAATTGTTTTTTCCGACTCTGGTTGAGTAGCTAAACGAAATTCACTTCTGTATTTGCCGGGTTGGAGATAAATAATGTCGTTTTGTGTACCGTTCAATAAATTACAAACCCATGTTAATTTTTTTCCTTCCTCCAGATAAATACTTCCAAACCCCTCTGCTCCTTTACTTATAAGTACTTGCCCTGCCGCAGGTATTTTTAAAACATTCGTTGAGCTTTGTTTTATTTCAACGTCTTTTAAATTTATTCTTGGAAGTGTTAAGATTTCCACGTCATACTTCCCTACTATATATTTTTCAGCTTTACCAATATTCTGAACATTCAAAGTGCCTTTTCCTCCCTTTTCTTTAACAAGGAAATTCAAATTTTTATTTGGGCTATTACCATTAACCTGTATATTCAACATTCCCTGAGGTGCGTCTAAAACAATAGTATTGTGCTTTCCTTTTTCGATAGTGATATTTTCTTTTACAACATTCGGTACAGTATGTACAACTAATTTATAAGTAAGACCGGGGTCTAATACCAGGGTGTCAGGATTGCCTCTATGGTTAAGGGTGTGAACATAATCGTATTTTATTTTCCCTGTTTTTTGTTCATAAAACGTCATAGTTACATCTGTTTCCAAAGGCTTCTTTGTAATGTTGTTAAGATTTACCTGAACAGTTGTTTGGTTCAAGGCTTCAATCATTACCAGCTTTAGTACATTTTTGAAATTGGCTTCATTACTTACATCGTAAAATTTACCCATGCATCCGAATACATCAGCAAATTTCACATCAAGCCCAATTCCAATTACGAAAGGTCTTAAAAAAATATTCTTACTTTGCAATGCTTTTGAAACTGCACAGGGATCACCGCCACATTCTTCAATTCCATCTGTTATAAGAATCACCACATTTCTGACATTGTTTTTTTCAGGAAAGTCAGCTGCGCATTGTTCTAACGAATAAGCTATTGGTGTTGTGCCTGTTGGAGCTAATTTATTAATTCTATCCTTTACAATTTTAGCGTTGGTTTCAACCGGAGCAAATGGCACTTCTAGCTTAGAATCTTCACAGTTTCTGGTTGGGCGAAAAGGTGTTTGATGCCCGTAACAACGCAAAGCTATTTCCAGGTTTTTTGTTCCTTTTAAACTATCCAGAAATTCACTCATTAATTTTTGAGCGATCTCGATTTTCATCCCTGTATTCCAATTACCATACATGCTGTAGGAATCATCAAAAATGAAAAGGATGCGTGTTGTGGCATTTGGGTCAAACTTTTTGCCTCCGGTAAAATCTTTGGCCTCATTCTTTTTTACCTGAGAAAATCCGGAAATGGATATGAAACATAAAAGTACAGCAGTCATTTGCGCAAATGCACGAAACCTTGAATTACTTTTTTGTTTTTTGATCATATCATTTTTTTTACCTGCCAACTACATAATAACGTAAGTCCGTTGCAATGTTTGAACCGAAAGAATGTAAACCCTAAAAAATTAACGTTAATTAATAGTCGCCCTCTGTTTCTACTTGTTGTGCCAATGCCTGAGCCAATTGCTCATTATTTGGAGCAACGCCATGCCATTTGTGTGAACCAACCATAAAGTCGATACCTGCACCCATTTCGGTATGTAATATCACGCAGATCGGCTGTCCTTTTCCGGTTGCAGCTTTAGCTTCATTCATACCTGTCAGTACTGCATCCATATCATTACCCTTGCTTATTTCCAATACTTTCCAACCAAATGACTCAAATTTAGCTCTCAGATTTCCTAAAGGCAATACTTTATCCACGTCACCATCTATCTGACGGCCATTATAATCAATAGTTGAGATCAAATTATCCACTTTATTTCCTGCGGCAAACATAGCTGCCTCCCAGATCTGACCTTCCTGTAGTTCACCATCACCATGCAAAGAATAAACAATGGTATTATCCTTATTCATCTTTTTAGCCAAGGCTGTTCCAATAGCCACGCTCATGCCCTGCCCTAAAGAACCGCTGGCAATACGTACACCCGGCAAATGCTCATGTGTAGTGGGGTGCCCCTGCAACCTTGAATTCAGCTTTCTGAAGGTTTTTAATTCCGCAACGTCAAAATAGCCCGAACGTGCTAAAACGCTATAAAACACAGGAGAGATATGTCCGTTACTCAAATAAAATGCATCCTGGCCCTTTGCATCCATATCCCAGGGCTTTGGTTGATGCTTCATTATATCAAAATATAAAGCCACCAAAAACTCGGTACAGCCCAGTGAACCACCCGGATGCCCTGAATTTACTGCATGAACCATTCTAACAATATCCCGTCGAACTTGCGAGCATATTTTTTGTAATTGCGCTGTATCAGCCATAAATAGTGTAATTTGTGCAAAAGTACTATTATTCACCCGTAGGATTTTTTCTTGTTGATAAAGAACTTATTATGTTAAAAACTATGTTAATCAAAGTATTTTAGTCGGTTTTACTAGGCTTTAGCTTTATTATATTTGCAGGTTTTTAATTCAGTCGGATTCAGCTTTTTCCAGCTTTGAAGTTTTTGTGGCTTCAGGCCCCTGACTTTCGACTCAAAATATAATTAGATATGGCTTTAAAATGTGGAATTGTTGGGTTGCCGAATGTTGGGAAATCAACCCTTTTTAACTGTTTGAGTAATGCGAAAGCGCAGGCTGCAAACTTTCCTTTTTGTACAATTGATCCGAATGTAGGGACAATCACCGTTCCTGACGAGCGTTTAAATAAACTTGCTGAGTTCGTAAAACCTCAGAATATCCTGCCTACTACGGTTGAGATCGTTGATATCGCCGGTTTGGTAAAAGGTGCGAGTAAGGGTGAAGGTTTAGGAAATAAGTTCTTAGGAAATATCCGGGAGTGTAATGCTATTCTTCACGTACTACGTTGTTTTGATGATCCCAATGTTGTTCATGTGGATGGTTCTGTGAACCCTGTTCGTGATAAAGAGATCATTGATACTGAATTACAGTTGAAAGATTTGGAAAGTGTTGAAACTAAGATCAGAAAATTTGAAAAAATCGCTAAAGTGGGTGCTGATAAAGAAGCTGTAAAAACCTACAATACACTTTTGAAAATGAAGCAAGTGTTGGAAAGCGGGCAATCAGCAAGAGCTGCTGGATTAGAAGAAAACGAACTTCCCTTTGTGGAAGATCTGCATTTACTTACTATCAAACCAGTAATGTATGTGTGTAACGTTGACGAGGCTTCTGCAAAAACAGGAAATGCTTACGTTGAGGCGGTAAGAGAATCAGTAAAAAACGAAGGTGCCGAAATATTAGTAATCACTGCACAAATGGAAAGTGAGATAGCATCTTTGGAAACATATGAAGAAAAACAAATGTTCCTTGGAGAAATGGGATTGGATGAACCGGGTGTAAACAAGCTAATCAAATTTGCTTACAAGTTATTGGATCTTCAAACTTATTTCACTGCGGGTGTAAAAGAAGTTCGTGCATGGACTATAACAAAAGGAATGAAAGCTCCTGATGCTGCGGGTGTTATCCACACTGATTTCACTAAAGGATTTATCAAAGCAGAGGTAATCGCTTACAATGATTTCATCACCTTAGGTTCGGAAGCTGCTTGTAGAGAAGCTGGTAAGTTGAGAATAGAAGGAAAAGAGTACGTGGTAGCAGATGGAGATGTGATGCATTTTAGGTTTAATGTTTAATATGTAGGGACAAGTCGCGACTTGTCCCTACATATTAAACCATATCATTTGAAATAATAATTTAAGAAATAAATGGCAAAACAAAATTCAAGTTATAACGAAGACAGTATTAAATCCCTCGATTGGAAAGAGCATATCCGTATGCGTCCGGGAATGTATATTGGAAAGCTGGGAGATGGTTCCGCGTTTGATGATGGGATATATGTGTTGATCAAAGAGGTAATGGACAACTCTATTGATGAGTTCATGATGGGCGAAGGAAAAAAAATCGAGATCAATGTAAAAGAAGGTGTTGTTTCTATTCGTGATTACGGTCGTGGAATTCCATTAGGTAAAGTGGTTGATGTTGTATCAAAGATCAATACCGGTGGTAAATACGATAGCGATGCTTTCAAGAAATCAATTGGTCTGAATGGAGTTGGTACCAAGGCTGTTAACGCTTTATCCGTAAACTTTAAAGTAACTTCATACCGCGACGGACAATGCAAAACAGTTGAATTCACAAGAGGTGAAGTTGTTAAGGAACACAAATTACAATCAACAAGCGAAAACAACGGGACATATGTTGAGTTCCGCCCCGATGATACGATTTTCAAAAAATACCATTTCATACATGAGTATATCGATCGTATGATCTGGAACTACGCGTTCTTAAACACAGGATTAAAATTATACTTCAACGGACAGGAATATAAATCGGATAATGGTTTAAAAGATCTATTAGAGAAAAATATTTCAGGTGAGATTCTTTATCCTATCATTCATTTAAGAGGTGAAGATATTGAGTTGGCAATGACTCACAGTAACGAGCATTTCTCTGAAGAATATTACAGTTATGTTAATGGTCAGTACACCACGCAAGGTGGTACTCACCAGGCTGCCTTCAGAGAAGCAGTTGTAAAAACAATTCGTGAATTCTTTAAAAAAGATTTTGACCCAACTGATGTTCGTAAATCAATCATTGCGGCGATCTCAGTAAAGGTTCAGGAGCCTGTTTTCGAATCACAAACCAAAACAAAATTAGGTTCACAGGAAGTTGCTCCCGGCGGACAGTCCATGCGTTCGTTCATAAATGATTTTATGAAACAGCAACTGGATAATTACCTTCATAAAAACCCGGAAACTGCCAGAGCTATTGAAGCAAAGATCCTTGCGAACGAACGTGAACGTAAAGAATTATCAGGTATTCAGAAGTTAGCAAGAGAGCGTGCGAAAAAATCTTCTCTACATAATAAAAAATTACGTGATTGCAGAGTTCATTTGGATGAAGTAAAAAACCCTCGTGCTCATGAAACTACGATCTTCATTTGTGAGGGTGATTCAGCAAGTGGATCTATTACCAAAACACGTGACGTAAATACACAAGCTGTATTCAGTTTAAAAGGTAAGCCTCTAAACTGTTTTGGTTTGGGGAAAAAGGTTGTGTACGAAAACGAAGAGTTCAACTTATTACAAGCAGCCTTAAACATTGAGGACGGTTTGGAGGAATTGAGATACAAAAACGTAGTTATTGCAACCGATGCCGATGTGGATGGTATGCACATTCGTTTGTTGTTACTTACCTTCTTCTTACAATTCTTCCCTGACCTGGTAAAGAACGGACACGTTTATATTTTACAAACGCCATTGTTTCGTGTACGTAATAAAAAAGAAACGGCATATTGTTATAGTGATGAAGAAAGAAAAGCAGCGATTGCCAAGCTGGGACCAAAACCGGAGATCACACGATTTAAGGGATTAGGTGAGATCTCTCCTGATGAGTTCAAACACTTCATTGGAAAAGATATTCGTTTGGAGCCGGTGTTGTTAGATCAACAGGCATCAATTCAGCAATTATTAAATTACTACATGGGTAAGAATACACCGGATCGTCAGGTATTTATCATAGATAATCTTCGTGTAGAAGTGGATGTTGAAGAAGAATTAGTAAAAGCATAATTCAGATAAAAACTTTAGATATAAAATGGAAGACAAAAATTTATTTGAAAATAACGACGCCAACGATAATCACAATGACTTGAGCAGCGTACTCCACGTTTCAGGGATGTTCAAAAACTGGTTCATTGATTATGCGAGTTATGTTATTTTAGAACGTGCGGTTCCTGCCATGGAAGATGGCATGAAGCCCGTACAACGCCGTATCCTGCATAGTATGTGGGAGATGGAAGACGGTCGTTACAATAAAGTAGCGAACGTTATCGGTAACACCATGAAGTATCACCCACACGGTGACGCAAGTATTGGTGACGCCATGGTTGCTATCGGGCAGAAAGACCTATTGATAGACATGCAGGGGAACTGGGGTAATATATTAACAGGAGACAGCGCCGCAGCACCTCGTTATATTGAAGCTCGTTTATCGAAATTTGGATTGGAAGTTATTTACAATCCAAAAACTACAAATTGGGGAATGAGTTATGATGGGAGACATAAAGAACCTATCACACTTCCTGTAAAGTTCCCGATCTTATTAGCACACGGTGTTGAAGGTATTGCGGTTGGTTTGGCTTGTAAAATTCTTCCTCATAACTTTAATGAATTAATTGACGCTTCTATCCAGATACTAAAAGGCAAGAAAGCTTATATCTACCCTGATTTTCCAACGGGTGGTATAGCAGATTTTGCTGACTATAATGATGGATTGCGTGGTGGAAAAATAAAAGTTCGTGCACGTATCAAAGAATTGAACCCAAAAACATTAGTGATCACTGAGATCCCTTTTGGAACAACAACAGGTTCATTGATCGATTCTATTCTTGCTGCAAACGATAAAGGAAAGATCAAAGTAAAAAAGGTAGAAGATAATACTGCAGAGAATGTAGAGATTTTGATCCATTTACAGCCAGGTATTTCTCCTGATAAAACAATTGATGCGCTTTATGCTTTCTCTAATTGTGAAATGAGTATTTCACCGAATGCATGTGTAATTGAAGCACAGAAACCAAGGTTTATAGGGGTGTCGGAGATCTTAAAAATAAACACCCAAAACACACTTGATCTTTTACGAAGCGAATTAGAGATCGAAAAACATGAGTTAGAAGAAAAATGGCATTTCTCTTCTTTAGAGAAGATCTTCATTAAAGAAGAAATGTACATCGACTTTAAGAAGTACAGTAACAAAGAAAGTTTATTTGAATATTTATATGAGAGTTTTTCTCCGTTCAAAAAGAAACTAATCCGTGCAATAAGTGATGAAGATCTTCATCGTTTGACTCAGATCCCAATGATCCGTATCACTCGTTTCGACAGCATCAAAGCGGAAGCACATATGAAGGAGTTGGACGAGAAGATCGCGCAGGTTAAACATCATTTAGAGCATTTAATTGAATACGCTGTAGATTATTTCAAAAACCTAAAAAAGAAATACGGCGCAGGTAAGGAACGTAAAACGGAGACTAAACAATTGGAAACGATTGTTGCTACAGAAGTAGTTTTAGCTAACGAAAAACTTTACGTAAACCGTGCGGAAGGCTTTGCGGGAACAAGCTTGAAGAAAGACGAGTTCGTTTGTGACTGTAGTGATATAGATGACATCATAGCCTTTACAAAAGATGGCAAGATGAAGGTCTTCAAAATTGCCGATAAAGTATTTATTGGGAAAGACATTGTTCATATTGCAGTGTTCAAGAAAAATGATGAACGTACTACTTATAACATGATCTATACCGACGGACCTAAAGGAATAACCTTTATGAAACGTTTTAATGTTACAGGTGTTACAAGAGATAAGGAATACGATCTTACTAAAGGAACTGCCAATTCAACAGTACATTGGTTTACTATCAATCCAAACGGTGAGGCTGAAAAAGTACAGGTGATTTTAAAACCTGTTGCAGGCTTGCGTAAGTTTGAGATCGATATTAATTTTGCTGACATTGAAGTGAAAGGCCGTGGGTCTACAGGTAACATTGTAACCAAGTATGCAGTTAAAAAAGTGATACTTACTTCAAAAGGTAAGTCAACTTTAGGTGCAGAAGATTATTGGTTTGATGATGCAACACATCGTTTGAATAAGAACGAATACGGAACTTACTTAGGTAAGTTTGCCGGTGACGATAAGATCCTTACCATAACAACTAAAGGATTCTATAAGCTATATACGTTTGAATTATTGAACCATTTTGATGAAGATATTGTTTTTATTGAAAAATACTTCCCTAACCAAACATTATCAGTGATCTATTTTGACGGAGAAAGCAAATCGTATTTCACGAAACGTTTTAACCCGGAGAATATTTCTACTAAAGCATTGATAATAACAGAACACGATGCTTCTCGTATTGAATTGGTTACAGCTCAGGTTAATCCGGTAGTTGAAATTAAATTCGGTAAGGAAAAAGATAAAGAAATTCCTGATGAGGCTATCAATATGATAGAGTTTGCTCCAATGGTTCAAATGAAAGCTAAAGGAAAAAAACTTACTTCTTATAAAGTGAAAGACATCAGTTTACGTATCCCTCAGGAGATCAAAGAAGCGAAAGCATTTTTAGATCAGGATGGCGGCGACGAAACCGGACTTTCGCCAATGGAACTGCACCGCAGGGCTATGGAAAAAATAAGTAAGGACAGCGCTCAGAATTTCATGAGTGGTGACGGACAAATAGGATTCAGCTTTGATTAAATTAATTCAGGTTTCAAGTTTCTGGTTGAATCGCGTACCAAAACTAGAAATAGCGAACCTGAAACCAGAAATAGTAATATGCATCATACGATCGATATAAAAAAGAAACTTACATTAAGTGATATTAAAAACATCCTTGGCAAAAATCTGAAACTAAAATTATCAGATAATGCTGTTAAGGAAATAAACAAGTGTAGAAACTATTTAGATAAAAAGCTGAAAAAGCAAAAAGAACCAATCTATGGTATCAACACAGGTTTTGGATCACTTTGTAATGTTGAGATACCCACAGACCAAATCGAAAAATTGCAGGAGAACCTGGTTATGTCTCATGCCTGCGGGATGGGAGAAGAAGTTCCTGCGGAGATTGTTCGTTTAATGCTTTTGTTAAAGATTCAGGCTTTCGCTTACGGGAAATCAGCTTGTCATATTGATACCGTTGAGCGGTTGGTGTTTTTATATAACAATAATATTTTCCCTGTTGTTTATCAATTAGGTTCTTTGGGTGCTTCCGGAGATCTTTCTCCATTAGCACATATGTCTTTACCACTATTAGGAAAAGGTGAAGTATATTACTTAGGTGTAAAACAGGAAACAGAAAAAGTTTACAAACAACTAAAACTCTCTCCTTTAAAATTAAAATCCAAAGAAGGTTTGGCTTTATTGAACGGTACACAGTTTATGAGTTCTTACGGAGTTCATTGTTTGTTACGTGCTGAACGTTTGAATGAAATTGCCGATACTACAGCTTGTGTTTCTTTGGAAGCATTTGATGGCAGAATAGAACCCTTCAAAAATCATTTACATACTATTCGCCCACATGCAGGACAGATCTCTACTTCTAAATTTGTAAGAGATACTTTAAAAGATAGTGCATTGATCGAAAGAAAAAAAGAGCATGTGCAGGATCCCTACTCTTTTCGCTGTATTCCACAAGTACATGGTGCAACAAAGGATACAGTAAATTATGTAAAATCAGTTTTTGAAACGGAGATCAACTCAGTTACTGATAATCCAACTGTTTTTCCTGAAGAAGATGAGATCTTGTCAGGAGGAAACTTTCACGGACAACCTTTAGCATTAGCTCTGGATTTCCTTTGTATTGCTTTAGCAGAATTAGGGAGTATCTCTGAACGTCGTACTTATCAGTTGATTGCGGGCTTAAGAGGCTTGCCGCCATTCCTGGTTGCGAATCCGGGATTAAATTCAGGTTTCATGATCCCTCAATACACAGCTGCAAGTATCGTAAGTCAGAACAAACAATTGTGTACTCCCGCTTCTGTAGATAGTATTGTTTCATCAAACGGCCAAGAAGATCATGTAAGCATGGGAGCAAATGCTGCTACAAAATGTTTTCAGGTGGTTTCTAATTTAGAGCGTATCATTGCAATTGAATTAATGAACGCATCGCAGGCATTAGAATTCAGAAGACCTTTGAAATCGTCTGCCAAGATCGAGAAATTCGTAAAAAAATTCAGAACTACTATTCCTTTTATAAAAGAAGATAAGATCATGTATCAGGAAATGGAAGCAGCTTTGCAATTTGTAAAGAAAACAAACGTAGATTGACATTATTTAAACTAATGTCAGTTCGAGCGCAGTCGAAACAGTTGAAGAGAAGCACACTGTCGTTCTCGACTGCACTCGAACTGACAGCTACAATTAGTAAAATAGAAAACATGCAATTAGTAAAATACATATTCCTGTTTCTTTTCCTGAATATGTTCTATTGCATAAGCGCTTGTAATTGTCCGCCTGCACCACGTTTAGATAAAGTATATACAAATGGATACGCCTTTATTTTTAAAGGTGCTGTAAAATCGGTTACACCGTGTAAAGAGGGAATTGCAAAATCACATTTTATTGTACAAGAATTATACAAAGGAAAAAGCCCGAAAGAAATTGATGTGTATTTTGATTGTGGTAAGGAGTGTCCGATGAATTTTAGTGCAGGTGAAACCTGGATCATTTATTCAAACTATGCTCAGGTTGGAAAGCCCGATGTGAGCCTTTGCTCGCGAAGTAGAAAGTTGGTTGATAATGAAATTCAAATACAAACAAATTTTATTCCTTCCGATTACAGCTTTCAACAGGAAGTAGAATGGTTGAGAACCAATTTAGGAACACATGAAGTATTAAAAGAAAATGCGAATGCCTTTTTATCTCACAGAAACGAATTGCCAAGTCGTTCAAATGCATTACTTTTAATAGGAATCTCACTTGGAAGTTTGCTCCTACTCTATTTTGTTTTCAAGAAATTTATAAAATAAACACACATGAATATCCCTGTATTTAAAGCTCATCCATGGCACGGCATCGCACCCGGTAAAAATGCACCTGAAACGGTTACTGCTTACATAGAAATTGTACCTACTGATACTATCAAATACGAAATCGATAAAGTAACAGGATTCAGAAAAGTAGACCGCCCTCAGAAATTCTCGAATATTGTCCCTGCATTGTATGGTTTTATTCCTCAAACTTATTGCGGAGAAAGTGTGGCCGAATACGCTACTACAAAAGCGAATAGGGCAACGGCAAAAGGTGATGGAGATCCATTGGATATTTTGGTTTTAACCGAACATATCATCACTACCGGAGATATTATTATGGAAGCTAAACCAATTGGTGGTTTCCGAATGTTTGATAAAGATGAGATCGATGATAAGATCATTGCTGTAATGGCGAAAGACGAAATTTATTCCAACTACAACGACATCAGCGAAGTTCCTGAATCTATCATCAAACGATTAAAACATTACTTCCTTACTTACAAGAATATACCAGGAACAACTGAACCTGTTTGTGAAATCACTCATACTTATGGTAAAGACGAAGCTTTTGAAGTAATTAAAAGAAGTTTATTTGATTATCAAAAAGAGATCCTGGAAAAGAACGTGATGTTCAGCAGCTAATAGTTTACATTATCTCAATAAAGTAATTGAACCTGATCTTCTTTCTTCTCTTTCAGTATAAAAGATTATATCTACAATGTAGAAATATACCCCATCCTGAACAATTTTGTTTTTATATAAGCCATCCCAGGTATCGGTTATTTTATTCAGAACCGCAATCTCTTCTCCCCAGCGATTAAATATTCTACAGCTGATCGATTTAATACAAGTACCGGTAATAAACCATTTCTCGTTATATATATCGCTATTAGGAGTAAAGCAATTAGGGATATAAGCCATTTCTTCATCTATAAGTGCTTTAATTGTAAAACTGGAATCATAGATGCAACTATTATCATCTATTACACTGATAGAATAAATACCTTCATTCAAATTGGAAAATATAGTTGATGCTGTATAAGAAGTGTTGTTTAAACTAAACAGATAAGGTGCGGTTCCCCCATTCACACTAACGGTAACACTTCCTCCTTCTTCACATGTATATTCAGTTGTTATAAAAAATAAATCAGATGGGCCCGATGAGGCACTCAGCACTGTAACAGATACGTCTAATGTACATTGTTGATTATCTTTTACAACGAGGGTATATGTTCCGGCATTAAGTGGCGAATAATAGGTAGTGCTGCTGAATCCTGAATTATTAAAGTCGTATACATATGGTGGAATTCCACCGGTGACTGATTGAATTGTGATTGACCCATTAGGTGTGCAGGTAGCATCAGTGGTTAAATAAGAAACACTGCTTGGAGACAAAGGATTACTGATAAAGACCAATGTAGTATCAAACGCACAGCCGTTTACATCTTTCACGGTTAAAGGGTAGTTTGATGGATTAAGTCCGGTATATATTGTAGCAGAAGAAAATCCAAGGTTATTGAAATTGTATTGATAAGGCGGAACTCCACCACTAACCCCGCTTAATTCAATTGTTCCATTGGATGTATTACATGGCAATGTAGTTAATATTGTCTGCGGGATGTTGTTGTAAATGGTTATAGCAGCACTGTCCATAACAGTACAGCCTTCAGAAGTGGAAGCGACTAAATAATAGGTTGTTGTAACATTCGTTTTAACAAAAGGGTTTACACAATTCGTACAACTTAAACCTATAGAAGGAGACCATAAAAGATTTGTAAAAACTCCATTTGAAGTAAAACTTAATTGAACACTATCTCCTAAACAAAGAGTTGCATCGTTAGCTACAGATAACGTAGGTGCCGATATCAGATAAATATGTACAATATCCGTTTGAATATTATTACATGAATCCTTAACGGTAACCGAATAAGTACCGGGCCCAAAAGCTGTAAATGTTTGTTCTGTAGTTCCATCACTCCAATGGTATTCCTTAAATCCGGCACCGGCATCAAAGGTGTGGGTGGCAGATGCACACATGTATATATCATTACCCAGTTCGAGTGTTGGTGCTACTGTACTGATAGCTGATACTGTTACCGTATCGGTTGAATAGCATAATTTATTGAAAGAAAAATCATCTAAACCAAAGTCATTTCCTGTTCCGGCTGTTGAAGTATTTATTACCTTAATGGTAACGCTGGTATTAAGACCTGAATTCCATAAAGGAACCCCATACTCATCGTAAGCCCAAACACCTGTGTAAACAATCCCCTGATTTATTGCAACAACAACATCTCCGGTAACATCGCCTATAAAATGAATCTCGAAAATAGGTTGTGAAACGTCGGAACGCGAGGCCCAGAATGAAAAAGCATAATTGGTATTACCTGCCAATGCATAAACGGTTTGTTCCCAAATTATTGTTGGGCCTGATGTACAACCGTCCAAATGCATAAACATATTATCAGTTGTAGGTGTATGATCAGTTAGTTGTGGATAAACATTAAAGAAGCTAGGTCCAACAAAATAATTACATGGCGCATAGGAAGTTGTGAAATTATGCCCACTTGTAAAACCAACATTTCCGGAACTGAAGTCAGGATTCACTACTAAATTTACACCCGGTGTAGTAGCCGTTACGGTATAGCTAGTTGTTACCAATGGAGATGCAATTGGATCAGCAACAGTTGCATCATTCAGTCCGGCAGTTGGCAACCATGAATAAGTAGTAAATCCCGAGCTCGAATTTAATTGTACGCCTCCTCCCTGGCAAACAATGGTATCATTACTTGCAACAACATTTGGGCATGCACAGCCTTCATCTACCTGTCCGTTATTATTATCGTCAATTCCGTTTCCACAAATTTCAAGGCAGGCAGCAATACAATTAGCACTGATCAATTGAGGCTCAGGTGTTGCCCAACCGGTTGCTGCTTCAAACGTTCCGTCCAGACTATTTGCTGTTGCATCCATCACTGATGATCCTGCAGTTTGATTGCATCTGTAATACGCCAGTAAATTCTGTTCGTTTCCAGACATGCATTGATTGTATCCGTTGGCAACTTCAGCATCTGATAAAGGCCGGTTCCATATTCTAACTTCATCCATATTACCGTATAAAGGCAAAGGGCTTGCTGACCAATTATAACTCAACTCAGTTGGAATAATTCTAGTGATAGGCGGAGTCGTAACACTTTTTGTGTCAACCAAAACACCATTCACAAATAGTTTGGATTGTTGTGTTGTATAATTCATTACCCCGGCAGCATGGTACCAGGTTCCTATAATAAATCCACCAAGTGGTGAATAGCTGCAACTGGGTGCAGATGGCATAGTACTATTGGGCCCATCAACTCTAAAAACAAGTTTAGTAACCGGTTCATTAAAAAAACCTCCCTGCCACCCAAATCCCAACCACTGATCTTCAAAAACAACACCATCAACAGATGCAATCAGTACACGTGGGGCACTTCCAAACGGTTGGTTTAATTTAAACCAGCACTCCCAGGTATAACCTCCATTATCACCACTGTAGTATTGATTATTTAAAGGTAAAGCAACCGCAGGATTATCAATATCAAATAACAATGAGCCTCCGCAAGCTGCAACAACCGGTTCCGAAACAATAATTTTTACAGAATCAATATCGTTTGTACACATAGCTAAATTTCCGCTGTTCGCTTTAAATTTCATCCAATAAGTGCCGGCTGTGTTAAATGTATAAGATGTACTTAAGTTTGTTGAGAGAATAGTTGAAGGCGCCAAATACCATTGGTTGGAAACAGAATTTGTTGCTGTACCGGTAAAGTTAAGTGTTGTTCCGGTTGTTATATTATTTACTGCTGCCGGTGATGTGATAGTTGCTATAACCGGATTAGGGCAAGGTGTGTTACAACTTAAACATCCAAGCAAACTGCTACGGGTTGTAGTAAGAAAAAACTCCATACGGCTGTATTGCCCAGGAGTGAATTGATTGTAGCAACTAAAATTACTATAATCCATATAATCTTCACCAAGATCTGCAACATCTGTTGTAAACGGATTGTTGGTACTTAGATCATCGGCATCTGTACTGCAAGAATTGCTCGATGGATTACAGGATGCAAATGTTGTTTGATCGGGTGGAGTGTCACATACTTTATCACCGTCTTGTAAACAGTCACTATTGCTGCATCCATTTTGAAATGTATGATACAGTCCAAGATAATGTCCAACTTCATGGGTGCCAACGGCATCGTTTGCTACACTGGTTCCAAAATAATCAGCTTCAATTACAATTCCATCCATATTAAGACCGGCTGCTGAAGGGAAATACGCATATCCAACAACACCCGAACCCGAACTTTGGCTCAGGATCTCTTTCACTATCCAAATATTAAGATAACAAGTGGGTGGCCAACGATTAATATCTTTTAATGCAATATCATCCACCTCCATTGTTTCTGTAGTTAATGGAGACGTATTCCTTGTTATACCTGTTGTTGCATTTCCATTTGGATCGCGCTGAGCTAAACAAAACTGAATCTGATAATTATTACTTAAAGCAAAGTTTGCATTTAAATGCGCAATGGCAGTTTGTACCTGTGCATCACTGATATTTTCGGGACCGCTATTATGAATAATATGAACCACAACTGGAATATTAGCAATTGAATTAATGCCTCTTTGAGTTGATAAACTTCCTTTCGAAAAATATTTATACGCTTCATTGTCCAATAAATTTTGAACCTTATTTAACGCTTCATTTTTTTTTAAAAGTTCGCCACTGGCACAACCTGTAAATACTTCAGTTTTTTCAACCTGAGAAAATACTTTAGTTGCGATCAGTAAAAAAAAGATGATACTATTTCTTAGCATAAAATTAAACAGCCTTTATTCAAGGGATTACGCATTAAATTTATAGCAAAAATGCATGATGGAAATAGCAATTTAGCACGTAAAATTTATATAGTTAAAATACAGGTGGTTAAGATTTTCCGGTGGTTAATTTGGTTGAGCGAAAAACGAATAATAATTCAAATAGCACGTTAACTATCAAGACTTATTTATCGTGTCAAACCCAGGTCTTACAAAAGCATAAGCATTTGGAAACTCGGTCTCCGTATTACGTTTTAATTGCTGCAAAGTAGAAAGCGCCTGAAGGATGTTATCTTCCTGTTCAGGAAAGTATGTGTGCAATTTAGCAAAGGCTGCCATACTTTTTTCGATAGCTATTAAGGCAATTTTTGCACTGCCATCGCTATCTTTCAGAAATTCACTTTCCTCCTCTTCTTCCGCATCTTCCAGTTTACCTCTTAATGCACGTTGGATCTTCATTTCTATAAAAAACATATACCACTGAACAACTTCATAAGCATCACTAATCTCAATGGTAGTTAAAATAATTTGCTCTTCCGATTTAATCCCCAAATGTCCCTGGCTTACTAATTCTCTAACTTTTTCAGTGAAATCCGTTTGGTCTTTCAAAAAGGCACGGCACAGTTTAGAATATTCTCTGCATAACTTCGTGATGGGATGATTTTTTGCATAATCATCCTTTTCCAGTCTTTTCTTTTCTTCTTCCTCAGTTGTTTCTTTATTCAATACTTCATTAAAATCGATTCCGTATTTTTCAGCAGCTTTCTTCAGAACATCTACAACTTCTGTGAAATTAAAGGAAAGGTTATCCCAAAACTCTTTGTTCTCCGAATCCAATTGTTCTGAAGACAACTTACTTGTACTCTCAAAAACAGCACACCGTGAAGTGAAGGTACAGCGTTCACACCACCTGTCGCAGTAATTATGGATACCGGGTATGTTGTTTTTATTTGGTTTCATTTATTTTAAAGAGACTCGGATAATTTTCTTACTTCTTCACAAATTCATAATCCATATAATCTACAAAGTTGTTTACTTTAACTACCAGTGACTTTATTTTTCCGTCTTCAATATTTACTTTTAACTTTTGAGTACCCCAGGTTACGTACGAGTATTCGCATAAATAGGTATTATCGCCCATATACAACATCTCTCCTTTTGCCTGTGGGTGACGAGAAAAACTAACAACAAATCCGGATCCTGATTTTTTCAATTCAATTTCTCCATACACTTCATTACTGTATTTACCCGGCAGCTCCTTAGCAAGAGCGAATGCATTATTTTTCTGTTTTGTTTTATTCTCTAAATCAGTTAGATCATCTATGCTCTTCTTAATATCTACCTTAAACCCTTGATAATACTGGTCGCTAACATTTACATAAGGCTGATCAAAATAAGCAAGTAACAATTGTTCTCTTAATGCAAGGAAGAATTCGTTCATGTCAGTATTGGTCAACACAACAATTCCAAGATTTGCTTCCGGTAAAACACAAACAGAAGTCACAAAACCATCTGCACCGCCAGTGTGTTCATACATTACTTTTCCGAACATATCTTTTATTCCCCAGCCTAATCCATATAAACTAAAATGATTACTTGGAAAATTTGGAATTCCACCTCTTCCGGCTATCATCTGCGGAGTGCGGGTAGCTTTTAATGCTGCGTAAGGAATAATATAATGCCCTAAATATTTACCTGAATCTAACTGACACATTACCCAATGGCTCATGTCTTTTACGCAGGAATTGATAGATGCAGCAGGTCCTAAGTTATCTACATTAGCGTATTCTAGCTTGGTTAGCTTATTTTTCAGTAATGTATAAGGAACAGCAGCATTCTTATCTTTTTTAATTGTTTGATAAGTAGTGCTGGTACGCAACATATACAAGGGTGTGAAGAAATTCGTTTTCAAATAATCATCCCAGGTTGTATCTGTTGCAGCTTGTATAACTTCACCCGCTGCTAAAAAAGCAGCATTGCAATATCCATAACGAGCACGGAATGAATACATGGGTTTATAGGTTTTCATATTCTCAATAAGTTCTTTCCGGGAAAGATTACAATTCCAGTTCAGGAAATCACTTTGGAAAGTTTGAAAACCAATTCGGTGACAAAGTAAATCACGAACGGTTGTTTCTTTTGACGCATATTCGTCCTGCAAAGAAAAATAAGGCAACCATTTATTTGCTTTATCATCCAATGATATTTTTTTGCGATAATCAAGCATTGCTAAAGCCGTTCCCGTAAAAGCTTTGGAGTTAGATGCTATTTGAAATAGAGTATTTTCATCTACTTTTTTTCCTCCACCTTTTTCAGTAGTTCCGTAACCTTTACTTACAACTACTTTACCGTCTTTTACAATTGCGACAGCAACAGCAGGAATCTGCCATTTCTTCATTTCACGCTCAATATATGTATCCAAACTATCTTTTACAAAAACAGGTTGAGCCATTAGGGAACCTAATCCTATAAAACAAAAAGCAGCAAATAACTTCATTTTCCGTTGTTTAAAAATGTGAATAAATGTACTAAAGTTCTTTCTAATTAATAGAGATATATGAAAAAACTATCTGTCAAATTTTATGGCTAAAAGTTGTGCAACCTGGAAAAAAAATACTATAAAAACTTAATAATAAACCTGCTCGACTATGGTATCGTTAAGGTGAGGATCGTAGCGATTACTGATACTTGAAATAGTAGATTGGTTCGAGCAATTTATTACAAACATAGAAAAAGGCAATTTTTTCAACAACTTCAAAAACCAAACAATAAGGGAGTGAATAAACCATTTTATTTCTGAAATAATTATTTCGAAGCTGATACCCGATTGGATTTTTCTGAATACTCTCAAGGCTTGCCTCAATAACATCTAAAAATGAATCAGGTTAAAGTTGTAGGAAGGTGGTTGAGCGAAATCGAAACCTCACTGCACAAAAAAAGACTGTCCTTCACAAGACAGTCTTTTTCTTTTTTAAAAACTCAGTATATTAAGCTAGTTTTACGTTGATAGCGTTAAGACCTTTTTTACCGTCTTGAGTATCATACATAACTTCGTCATTTTCTTGAATTTCTTCAGTTAAACCTGATACGTGTACAAAAATCTCTTGTCCGTTGTCACCTTTAATAAAACCAAATCCTTTAGCTTCATTGAAGAATTTTACTGTTCCTTTGTCCATTTTGTTGTTGTTGTTTTGTGCCCACCAATTTATAGTTGCTGAGCGGATTATTTACTTGTACTATCTTACAAACGGGATGATAAATCATGCCTTTGCCCGCCGCTATTAAAAATGTAAAAAGGATCGAATTGCAATTTGAACTACAAACCAGATTGAGATACAATCTTCAACAGAAGAGTACAAACATAGGTATAAATAAATGATAAACAGGATTTATTACTCAACTATCTAAGGGTAAGCCTAATAGAATTATAGAGCACAAAGTAAAAAGGCTTTCAGCAACCTATTTACCCGTTTCGGTATATATTTTTCTCAACTCTGTTAAAGCCAACTGATCCTTGTTTTAACTGTGCCAAGCGGAATATTGTTTTTTTGAGCGATCTCTTCCTGAGTGTAACCTCCGAAATAAACGAGGTCTATTAGGTCCTTATGTTCCGGCTTAAGCCTGGCAACAACGCTTTTAACACCAATAGTATCAGTGTTCATGGAAGTATTATTATGAAAATCTATAAGTTGTTCGTTGTCCTCAATTTTGATTGATGATTGTTTTTTATTTTTTGATCTTAATGAATCTATAGAAGTGTTTCTTGCAATATTGAGCATCCATGTAAACAAAGTACCTTTCTCTTTATCGTATGAGTCCATACCTCTCCAGATCTTCACAAAAACATCCTGTAAAATATCCTCGGCGAGTTCACTATCTTTTACAATTGTGTTTATTACTCCCAAAAGTGCCCTGGAATAATTATCATAAAGTAAAGCAAAAGCAGCTTTATCTTTTTGCTTAAGTTTTTCGGCTAATTCGCGGGTACTATATGGTAAATGTTGTTTCAAACTCCTATTTAGATTCAATCATATAACTGTACAATAATACAACGAAATGGTTAATTTTTTTGCTAAAAATATTTTTTAAATGATTTTTTTGTGCCTAAATCAACCTGTTCTATCCGCCTTTTAAGCAGCAAGCCGCTGTAATATTATCTTACAAGGCATCTCTGACGTTACTTTCACATAATGACCCATGTGCAAAGGAATAGATAAGTAATCACCGGGGATCAAAGAAAATATAGTTCCATCATCGGTAACAATATCACAAGTTCCTTCCAGTATTAAAAATTTTTCTATCAGTTTATGGTGAGTTTCATGAGGTGCACCAAATTTCAGCCAGGCAATTGCTGTTGTTGCATTTTTTTGGTGACCAATAAGTTTTGCATAAAAGTCAACAAAATTGTCAGGAAGAACCATGTCTTCCCTATCCAACCAACTGGAGAAATCCGAAATTAAAGTGTTTTCGTTAAGCTCAGGAGGATAAGTTACTTGTTCGCCATTTGTAATTCTCTCCAAATAATCAATAGTAGCCAGTACCATTGGTTTTATAGTAATATCCAAATCAGGAGCGTTACTTTCTGAGTGTTGTATAAGGCTTTCAGTAATTCGTTCAATTTCTTCCGCTATCTCTGCATTAGTTTCAATCAGTTTGGCAATCTCCAGATTTTCTTCCTCAGATGTTAGCCCAAGAACATATAATTCCAGAATTCCACTTTCTATATATTCTTTACTGTTTTTCATTTCGCCTCAAAAATGCAAAATAGCATTTACACAAATTCAAAAGTATAAAAACTTATTTAATTTTCCACCTATATAAATAAATACGTTGAGCTTACCCGTTTGGATTTCAGTTTTACAATTATTTCATTCTTTTCACACTATTCACAAAGAATAGATCATTATGAGCTATTAATTATCACTTGTTTTCGATTAGTTTAATAAATTTGTTTCCGGCCCAACGTGGAAATATTCATAAAAAAGAAAATTCAATGGAATTTAAGCTTCAACCCACTTTAGAAAATCAATTCGTAAGTATTCGCCCCCTAAAACCGGAAGACTTTGAAATTCTTTATGCTGTTGCAAACGACCGGTTGCTTTGGGAGCAACACCCTAATAAAGACAGATACAAAAGAGAAGTGTTTGAGAATTTCTTTAAAGGAGCTATAGAATCAGAAGGGGCATTTTTGGTTTTTGATAAAGCCAGTGGAAAGGTAATTGGCAGTTCACGTTTTTATGATTGGGATAAAGAAAAAAACACCGTCGCTATTGGTTATACATTTATTGCACGCGATCATTGGGGAAGCACTTATAACCATGCACTAAAATCCCTGATGCTTGGTCACGCATTTCAATTTGTTGATCATGTTGTGTTTCACATTGGAGCTGTTAATGTGCGCTCACAAAAAGCAATCGAAAAACTTGGAGCTGTAAAAGTTGCCGAAATTGAAATGGAATATTACGGAGAACCTGAAAAGTTGAATTTTATTTATCAGATAGATAGGGAGAAGTGGAATGAACTGAGAAAATAAATTTTATTTTTTTCTCTTAAACTGCCCCCACTCAATAGTTATAGTTTCTTTTTCCTTATTGATAATTATCTTCTGTTCCGTATCTTCTCTTCCCATATCACCTTCCTGTTGGTATAGTTTCAAAGTAAGGGTATCGCCTTTTTCCTTTATCACTTTATATATTCCTTTTTGATTTAAGGGAGGATAACCGGCCATTACAAAATTTGTTTTGGTGAACTCCCAGGTTCGCGATATATTCATTCCATCTCCTGTAGGCATTTGCATCAGATCCCAGGTTCCTACAATAAAAGCAGCGTTCGCACTTGGTTTTGGCTTGGCAGTATATTTTGGTTTTGTTTTTTTAGTTTGAGCATGCATGTTAAAGATAAACGACGTTAGAATTAAAGAAATGAATATTGTTTTCATGCATGGATTTTGTTGTACATAACAAATTTAGCAAACCCATTGGGAAATCCTAATCAATTTTGTCTCTGCCTGCCAAGAGACAAGCAATAGCAAAAAAAGGTTTTTAACATTTCAATAAAACCCTTATCTTTATCATGCATTGAAAGAAAAGATAAATATACCCGAACCATGTTCTGTTCAATGGAATGAAATGGCCCCGATTGACGGAAGTAAAAGGCATTGTTTATCCTGTCAAACGCCGGTAGTAGATTTCACCAACAAAACGCTGGAAGAGATACAAGACTTCTTCAAAGTTCCTACAAACGAAAAAACATGCGGACGTTATAACGAACGCCACACTGAATATGCTACTTCTTTTCATGATAAATTGAACAGGATTGAAGTTTTTTTCAGTCGTTTCAAAATGAAAAAGCTCGCCTTTATTTTAATTGCATGTGCACTGTTTGTTACTTCCTGCCATAAAAAACACGTGAAGGGAAGAAGAACCACAGGGATAAGAACATTATCAAAGTCTTCGACAATGAACCAAACTAAACAAAAAATATAAAAAGACATTTCATTAATGACCCATACTTTCACTAAAACAACCGAAAGCGATTCTTATTACAACAACCTCGAACAAATGAGTGTTCAGGAGCTTTTGGTAAATATGAACAAAGAAGACAAAACAGTTCCGGATGCAATTGAAAAAATAATTCCAAAAATTGAAGCCTTAGTAAATGTAATAGTAGAAAAAATGAGTTCAGGTGGCCGCTTGTTTTACACCGGTGCCGGAACCAGTGGAAGATTAGGAATTGTTGACGCATCTGAGTGCCCGCCTACATACGGCATTGCGCATGGCAGAGTAATTGGAATTATTGCAGGTGGAGATACTGCCATCCGAAAAGCGGTTGAGTTTGCAGAAGATGATGAACAACAAGGCTGGGATGATCTCGCAGCTTATACTATTAATTCAAATGATGTAGTGATTGGAATTGCTGCATCTGGAACCACACCTTATGTAATTGGCGGTTTAAAAAAATGCAACGAATTAAATATAACTACCGGATGCATTACCTGTAATCAGGGAAGCCCGGTTGCTCAAACAGCAAAATTTCCCATTGAAGTAGTTGTAGGTCCCGAATTTGTTACCGGATCTACCCGGATGAAATCAGGCACAGCTCAAAAACTGGTATTGAACATGATCTCTACTTCGGTAATGATTAAATTAGGACATGTAAAAGGCAACAAAATGGTTGATATGCAACTCTCGAATAACAAACTAATTGAACGCGGAGCTATTATTATTGCTAAAAATATTGGCGTTGATCTTAGTTTGGCAAAAGATTTGCTATTGCAATACGGCTCCGTTAGGAAAGCAATTGATTCTTATAAAAAATAATTAATACCAAATAAGTCAGGTCGAGCGTATTCGAGACTAATAAAAATAAATTAAAACAGCCCCACAAAAAACAATAATATGATCAAACAACTATCTCTATTCATCGGTTTAACACTTACAGCAGCAAGCTTTGCTCAGGACATCGACAACAACGATATTTCGTTTACTTATACACAATTACCCTTAACCCCTTTGAGTAAAACAATTAAGAATTATCAGGGCGTTATAGTTCAAAAATTTGAAGACATTGTTAAGCAAAAACAAGAACTATATCTGGCAGAACTTGCTGCTGCCGAAACTGAATTTCAAAAAGCCAAAGAAGCACAAACACTTTTGCAGAAAATGGCTGATGATAAATATGCCAAAGATATGGAAGCGTGGAACAAAAAACCGATGGCAGAACAAATTTTATATTCTGCTCAAAAGCCACAACGCAGCATCATCCCTACTCCAACCAAAAGAGATGTTGCTAAACCCGAAATACCAAAAACATACGATGCACAGTTGTTAGCAGGCAAATACATTAAATTACAGGGATTCAATAATGTGAACGATAATGCAGTTACCATTACAATTTCACTTTATGGTTTTAATTCTGAAAACCCTATCCTGAAAGAACGTATTGCACAAAAAGCTACTGCTGCAACAAGCACTGTGCCTGCCAAGCCTGAAGTGAAAAAATATTATTACGCTATCAATTACAAACACATGATGTCGTATAAAATTGATGTTCCCGGGCAAGGTACGGTTACCGAGCAATTCCCTGCGGAACTGGATAATTTTTCGGAATACAAAACAAATGAATTTGACAGTGTAAAATACCTCGTAACTAACTGGGAACAAAACAAAAGCAAGATTCTGGAACAAATTCAGGATAAATCGGTTTTCGAAAATCTTGAGTACATTAATACAAAGATCAACGATAAATATGGTTTTATGAAAATGAACTATGCTACCTTGTTGAGTGTTGTTGATGAGAAAAAAGGATATCAGGATTACAAAGAAGCGTACGTTGCCGCTGAGAATGGGTACAAGGCAATTGGCTCGAGTGCAAATAAATCAGATGCATTTCCTGAACTAAGCAAAGCAATTGGTTTATGGGAAAATGCAATGAAGGAGTCGCAACCAAACAATAAAAAGGCTCGTGTTGACGGAGATGTAACGGAGATTACTATTCTTAACCTTATTGAAGCTTATATATGGAAAGATGACTATATCAATGCTAAAGCTTATATAGATAAGGTAAAAACACTTGACCCTTCTCGTAAAGGAAAAAGAAGATTGGAAAGAATGGAGCTTCTTTATAAATTAAATAAAGAACGTTTTGATGCTAATCAATAATACAAAAAGATAAAAACAAAAGGCTCGATTTTTACCGGGCCTTTTGTTTTTTTTATGAAAATAAGAAATAGTACCGGACATCGAATGCAAAAATACCCAGTAGCACGTACTAAAAAGATATGTACAAAAGATAAATTTGTTTTGTAAATATCTATTAGTATGAATCTATTCAAAACACTCACACTGAGTCTTTCATTAAGCCTGGCAACATATCCGGCTAATGCACAGGAAACGCTGAAACACGAAAATCTTGGTTCCGGAGCCAATTCAACAGCGGATGAATTAAAACCCATTATTTCCGCTGACGGGAAAACTCTTTATATGATCCGTAACGGTCATGCTCAAAACATGGCTACAGAAGATATTTGGTATTCAACGCTAAATACAGACGGAACCTGGAGCAAGGCTATGCATCCTCCAAGCCCGTTAAATCAGGGGAAAAATACTTCCGTTTGTAATGTATCGCCCGACGGAAACACTTTGATCGTGAAAGGTGCTTACGTAGATGATGAATACGAAGGTGCGGGATATTCTATTATCAAAAAAAATAAAAAAGGCAATTGGGGTGATCCAAAAAAACTTGATATTAAAAACTACAAAAAATATTCAGATGCTGCTTCTTGCATGGGAGCCTATTATTGTTCAGACGGGAAAACAATTCTGATCTATTTGTGTGATGAAAATGAAGGTGGAAAAGCAAACATTTACGTTAGCCATTTGGTAGAAAAAGAAAAATGGTCGAAAGGTAAATCATTAAAAGATTTCGGAAAATTCTTAAGTAAAGCTGTAAATAACAATACCTGGACTGAACCTGAAAAAATCGGTAATCTCAACACCAAAGAATACAGCGAAACTTATTGTTTTTTATCTTCTGACGGTGTAACACTTTATTTTGCAAGTGATCGTCCGGGCGGGCAAGGAGACCTGGATCTGTGGATGGCTAAACGTTTGGATGAAACCTGGAAAAACTGGAGCACACCTGTAAACCTGGGCCCAAAGGTAAACTCTAAAGGAAGAGATGCTTATTATTGTGTGGATGCAAAAGCTGAATATGCATACATAGTTTCCGATCATAATTCTTTAGGAGGCGATGATATTGTAAAAATTAAATTGACCGAAGAAATAAAACCAAACCCGGTTGTACTGATTTCAGGCAAGGTTTACAATTCAAAAACCAAAGAACCAATTGGAGCAGGAATTGAATACGAGAATTTAGTTGATGGTAAAAATGCAGGTTATGCAAACTCCAACTCAGTAACCGGAGAATATAAAATTGTATTACCGTATGGAAAAAATTATGGGTTTCAAGGGTCGGCAGATAAATTTATTCCTGTTTCTGATAACTTGGATCTTACCAATGTTGCAGCTTATCAGGAGATAACCAGAGATCTTTACCTTGTTCCATTGGAAGTTGGCTCTACCATTCGTTTGAATAATATTTTCTTTGATTTTGGTAAAGCAACCTTACGACCTGAATCATTTCCGGAGCTAGATCGTTTGGTAAGCTACATGGCTGATAACAAAGGAATGGAAATTGAACTTTCGGGGCATACGGATAATGTGGGATCAGCTGATGCAAACCTAAAACTATCCGATGAAAGGGCAAAAGCAGTAACAGAGTATATTGTTGCGCAAGGCATCAAAGCTGAACGAATTAAAGCATTAGGTTATGGTGAAACAAAACCGGTAGCTTCAAACGACAATGACGAAGGTAAACAATTGAACCGAAGAGTTGAATTTACTATTTTGAAGAATTAAAGTAAACTAATTTCATAAAAACGAGGCTGTCTCAAAAGTCATTTTTCTTCCCAAATGTCACTTCGAGCGAAGTCGAGAAGTGTTGATTATCAGAGTGCCTGGTTCTCGACTTCGCTCGAACTGACACTCATAGTGGACTTTTGAGACAACCTCGTTTTTTATTCTACTCTATGATAAATTTATCAAGTATTTGCTAACGATCTCCTATCGTGAAAATTAAGAAACAGATTCCTTTTTAATCCATGGATTATATTTTCTTTTTATTTGCAGTATCAATTGATGGTAATGCTGTAAAATAGAATAAATTTTAAACATCCATAACGGGATATACAAAATAATTAGAGAGTTGTTAAAAGATCAGCCGCAAAAATTCTTTATTAGAACTTGGCTCTTGTTTTCTTACGTTTTTTAGTTTTAAGGATATAGCCAACTTTTATCTCAAGGGCCATATAAGAATCTAACTGTTTATCTCCTCTTTGCGCTCCGGTGCCATCAGAATTTGGCATTGTTGCCGTTGGAATAACACCTTTACTTGGATCTGCCAATGCAACAGCAACGGGACCTTTGTATTGAAATAATAATTCAGGGTCAAAATAAGTACCGTGAACATCGTCAATATAATCAGTAAACGTTTTACGGAAATTATATTCTAAACCAATTGTCCATTGTTTAGACAAAGATAAACGGTATCCCATACCCATTGGTATAGAAACCGACACACGTTTGTATTTTTTCGGTCCGCCCGGCAATCCCTGTCCTTCTGTTGATAATGGCTGTAGAGCATACCATTGATCATTGTATTGAGCCTTAGGGTTAAAATAAAAAGCCCCCACCCCACCAAAGAAATAAATATAATGAGAATTGGATTTATACCTTCTCTTTCTTGTGTTTTTAATGTGGTAACGATTACCGCCTTTGTTAATATAAATCGCAAATTCCAAATTGGTAGATAATTCAACCAAGTCAGTCCTAAAACTTAAATTTCTATTATTACGAAAAATTTCTTCTGTAAGAGCGTCCTTACCCCAAAGACGCATGTAGTTAAGGTCTGATCTCCAACCCCAATGCTTTGCTAAGCGGTATCTGTAACCTGCGGTAACTGAAGGTCGTGTAAGCGACATTTCCAAATCAGCGTAACTATAGTCCTTTCCTATCTGATTTTTACCTCCTAAGTCGCCTAAAAAATTACCTGCTCCGCCCCCAAAATAAACCTCATGCCTCTGTTTTTTCCACGAATTGGACGACATAAAGTACTGAGCCTTTAATCCGGAAGAGAGAAATAAGATTCCTATAAATATGAGTAAATATGTACTTCTTAACATGTGTTTAAAAGGTAAGGATAAAGTAAATACAACAAAAGCTTGCAAATATAAAAGAACTTATCCAAAAAGTAAGTTTTTGTATCTGATGTACTTCTGTAATCCGGTAATTTTTGATTTTGTTAATAATCCGAGTCATATGTTAAATAAGCACTAAAAGGTCATTAAATCGTATAGTAAATTTAACTATTATCCACTTGCCTGACAATTTTTTTTAGACAAAACTTCTTTTTGAACTGACAAACTCCATACCATTTAGTTAACGTTATTTTACAAGTAAAACATAACCTTCGTTGGAATAATCCTTACCATCAATCCCTTTTGCCTTCATAATATAAAAATAAGTCCCTTCACTCACATCAGGAGAAGGTGTCCATTTATCAGTAACACTCTTCAAATCAGCTACGTGAGATCCCCATCTGTTAAATATGGCACAACTAAACTCATTTATACCATAACTTTTAACTCCAAAAAAGTCATTCAGGTCGTCTCCATTGGGGCTAAATACATTTGGAACCACAACAGCAATTTCCTGCGCCAATACAATAATTTCCACGGTAGTAGAGTTTGAGCAATAGTTTAAGCTATTTACTCCTAATAAATAAGCCGTATAAGTGCCTGGAGTGGTATAATACTGATTAAGATCCGCAACAGGATTATAAACGGTTGTTGCCAAAGTATCTCCATTGCCAAAAAGCCAGTAGTAGGAATTGGCTCCGGAAGAAGTATTGGTAAATTGAACCTGAAGTGGGGCTATTCCAATAGTTGTGTCAGCTTCAAAAGATATGCTAATAGAAGCTGAACCAATGGTTATTGGCGTTGTAGTGCTTCCACATGAATTAGTAACTGTTAATGAGTATGTTCCGGCTGTAGCTATAGTAACAATAGTATCTGTAGACAATACACTACCAATGTTATTTACCCATGAATAAGTATAACCTGATGTAGAATCAATAGAAAGTTGAGTTTGATAGCCATTACAAATGGTAGGTGTGCCGAAAATCTGTCCAATTACCGGTCCGGGTGCTGCTGATACATTTATCAATGTTGAGTTAACGCAACCAAATGCGTCTGTTCCGGTAACGCTATACGTACCGGTTGTTGCCACACTTATTGGGTTTGTAGTTTCAGTAGTGCTCCAAACATAAGAGGATGCACCACTAGCCAAAAGATCTATAGCCGCAGATCCACAAATGGTAGTGTCTCCGTTTATTTTATTAAGAATTTCTATAATTGGCAAATCATGTACTACAGCATTAATAGTGTTAACCGTTTCGCAGCCATTGCCATCAGTACCGGTAACTGTATAAGTGGTAGATCCTGCAGAGCTTGCCGGAACCGAAACAGAGTTCCCGGAAGAAATAGTGCCATTGTCCCATGAATAGGTCAGGTTAGAATTGTCGGTAGATAAAGTACCTGCAACACCTAAACAAAAATCATTTGCTGAAAAACCAAAAACAGGGTTTGCAAGGATGGTAGCCACTACAGTTACGGTATCATCACAACCATTTTGATCTACACCAACTACTGTATAAGTGGTTGCTCCAACTGTTAATGAATTAACAGGAAAAGTACTTCCTGTTCCTGCACCATTGTTCCATGAATAAACAATATTGGGATCAGAAGAGCTAGCTGTTAATCCTGCTATTGAACTATTTAAACAAAATTGATCGTCATTTGAACTAATTACCGGCTCAGGGTGAACAGTTATAGCAAAAGAAGCAGAGGTTGAATCACAACCATTGAGATCCAATACATACAATGAGTAATTACCTGGTTGATTTGCAGAAAATGTTGAGGCAGTTGCTCCTGCTATATTACTTGCATTCAGCAACCATTGGTAAGAAACTCCCGAAGTTGGGTTACCGTCTAAAACAATAAAATTTCCTGTACACATAGCCGATGAATCACTGGTAATCTGCGGATCAGGGCGTGGATTAAATGTTGCACTTACAGTTGAAGTTGCAACACAGGCATCCACTGTAACGGAAACAGTGTAAACACCAACATTAACACTGCTTGCATCACTTACTGTTATAGATGTAAGATCAACTCCGGTTTGAGTTGGAACCCCTGTAGCTGCCCATGAATAAGTTGCTCCTGCCAAATCATTATTAACCGACAAACTAAATGTACTTCCTTCACATACACTTGGTGCCTGATCAAATGTAGCGGCAGCCGGGGGTAATGTAGCATTTACGGTTGTTGAAGAAGAATCTTTACACCCATTTGCGTCAATAGCCACTAAATAATAAGTACCGGCACCCACATTTAATAAAGTAGAATCAGAAGATAAGGAGGTTCCGGAGCCATTGGTCCATTGATAAGTAAAAGGAGCTGAACCCGACGCTGAGGCCAGTGTTATTGAACCATTAGTTAATCCACATCCTGCATCTGTATTAACAACAGGTGATAATGTTACATTTACTACAGGCAGAGCATTTACAGAAACTGTTGTAACAGCCGACAATGAATCGCAACCTGTATTGGTAACCATTACCTGATAATTTCCGGCAGTTGTTGCTGAATAGGTAGCAGCAGTTTCTCCACCAATTGGGCTTCCATTTAAATACCATTGATAAGTATTACCGGTTGAAGGTGATGAAGTGGATGCATCTAAAACTGTATTTGTTCCGGCACAAAAAGAAAGTGTTCCGGTAATAGTTGGAATTGGTTTGGTTTTTATAGTAATAGTAGTGTCGGCAGAATTTCCGCAGCCTCCACTAATAACAGTTACATTATATGGTCCTGCTGTTGCTGTATCCAAAACCAACGAAGTAAGATCTACTCCATTTTGCAAGGTATCAGTTCCTAAGGTCCAGATATAAGTTGCTCCAACCGTAATAGATCCGGGTGTTAAACTTAAAGTTGCCCCGGTTCCTTCACACACAGGGTTAATTGCAGCAAATACAGGAATCGTTGGACCACCCAAAGTTGGAATAGTAAATGAAGTGGAGTCTTTACAACCTGTAGCTATTTCAGTTGCTACCAAATAATAAACTCCTCCGGTTGTATCTGTTAATATTGAATCCATTGGTGTGATAATACCGCCGTTTGATGCAGTCCAGTAATAAGTATAATTTGTACCGTTAGTACCAGTTGCTCCAACACCCGAAATATCACCATCGGCTAAACCACAGGTTGCAGGAGTAATAGTTAATCCTGTTGAATTAAAAGTTGGTAAAGCATTTATTACAACAGTAGTTGTGGTCGTATTTTGACAAGTGTTATTATCCGTAACAGTTAATGAATAAGTTCCCGCATCAGCAGTGCTTGCGTTAGCTATAAATGGATTTTGGATGGAACTTGAAAAAGAATTCGGACCTGCCCAGCTATAAGAGAAGCCTGTTGTTAAAGTCTCACTTAAATGAATTGAATCTTTAGCGCAATAAGCTCCTGAGTTAGTTGCATTAATCACCGGTAAATCATTTACAGTAACCGAAAAAGTTGCCTGTGTAGTAGAGCAGGAATTAGTAACATCAACTGTATATTCAGTACTTGTTGTTGGATTTACAGTAATAGTATTTGTAGTTGCAGTAGTATTCCACAAATAAGATGTGCCACCGCTTGCAGTTAATGTGATTGGTGATCCATTACAAACAGTTGCACTTGCAATATCAGCTGTAACAGTTGGTGTTGGTGCCGGGTTAATTGTTATTATTAAACTATCCCTGATAAATGATCCACAACTTGTATTAAGTTGTAAATAAATTTTAATTGTACCACTTGTTTCAGCAACTCCGGGTGTGTAATTAGTTGCTAATGATCCTGGCGCGCTAAAAACACCGGTACCGCCTGACCATGCCAATGATGTATACTGACTCGACGTAGAACCGGATAAACTTACTGTTCCGTTAAAACATACTGAAACGTCTGCTCCCGCCTCTATGTCTAAAGGTACAAAAGGAGCCTGACAACCTCTGTTCACATAAGTTGCAGTTCCCGCAGGATCAAATTCTACAGCCCCGCCATCTTGCCCTCCGATATTTCCGTTTTGCATGGTAAGAAGCGACTTATCATAAGAAACAACATCAGTACATGAAGCAGGGTTACTGAATGTCATTGACAGCGTTCTTATTCCTGTTCCTGAACTGTAGTTCCCAAAATGCCCCAAGGTGTTACCTGCGCATTGAAAGATCATATAAATTGTATCGTTCAAATTTTGAAAACTTTGAGCAAGTGGATTAAACAAGGTACTTGTTACCAAAATAACTTCTGCACCTGCCGGTAATATTCCCGCAATAGGTTCTTTTACAAAACCACATCCTAAAATAGTAGAATTAATAGTTGCTACTCCATTTGCGGTTGTCGCATCCTGGCATATATTTAAATAAGGGTTACTTGGCCAGTTAACAGTAAGGTCAGCTACATTTAAAGGTGTGTTACCTACTTTAAAACGAACCATTTCGTTTTGGCCTTCGTTGCCACCATCACATCCATCAACTAAAATACTTTCTATTTCGAAACAAGTAGCAGGTGTTCCTGTGGTTGTTATAGACCCTGCTAACTCTACTAAGTTGTAACACGGACTTCCACCATTAGGATCATATTCATAAACTGCAAAGAAATAGGTTGTACCTGAGTTTAAACCTGTAACAGTAACAGAAGTTCCGGTTCCGTCATATACAACATAATTACCTGTTCCTAACTGGGTACCTAAAGAATAAACACTGTTTGCTGTATAAGTAGATCCGCTTGTAGGATCTGTATTAACAGAAGAAGATTGATGAATAAGCACTATTGCATTTCCGCCGTTACCTGCTGTCCAGCTAATTGTTGCAGAAGAATTTGTAATTGAACTGCTCGCAAAAACACTTGCTTGTGTTGATGGAGGAGTACATGGAGCTGTAGTATTCCAGGTTATGCTCACATCATCAATACCTAAACCGTGATCGGTTCCTGTATGATCGGGATCTTCCCATTTTATCATTATAAAACTACCATCGGGCACATTAACTCCTGAAATACTCCCTGTTAATGCAGTTCTGTTTGCTGCTAAATCACCATCTAAAGCTCCTGCTGCACCTGAATTTATAGGTGAAGAAAAATCTATTCCGGTTATTTGTGTCCAACCTGTATTGGTATTAGGAGTTAGAGCTGTAATAGCGCTTGCAGAAACCTTATACCACAAAGTAATTGTGTTTACATTTCCTGCACCCGAGTTTCTCCACTGCTCACCAACATAATCAATATTCATTGAGGTAACAATAGCACCCGTATTATTTTGCAATTGAACACCGTGTGCAAAACTACCTGCTGTTGCATTACTTGAACCTAATGCCCCAATTGCTCTTTCTGTTGTTGTTCCTGTACCGAAACTGTATAAATTACCTCCGGTTGCTGTTCCGGCTGTAGCCGCTATAGTATTTCCGGTTCCTGTTCTTTGGGAATACCAGTTCGCAATATTGGAATTATCTGCCCATACTGTTGTAGTGCCTGTTGTAGGCAAGGTATTAAAATCCTGCGTGTAAGTACCACTTGCAGTAACCATTGAATAGGCTTGTGAAAAAGCCTTATTACCCAATACCATTGCACAAAGCAAACCTAGTGTTAACTTGTAGTTTAATTTCATAAAATTTATCTGATTATTATTTTATCACTTGAAGAAGTATACTTCTGCCCCACTCTTAAAATATACATGCCCTTAGCAAAGTCGTTGTTATTAATGACCAACATCCCATTCATTACCCCTTCGTAAGAAAATTCTTTTACCAATTGACCTGTTAAACTATAAACCCCTACTTCGGTTTGTTTGCTTACTTCTTTAAAAGACACCAATACTTTATCATCAGTATAACTTATGATATAATCTTCTTCTACATCGTTAAGATAATTTACGCTAATCGTTTTTTGATAATCACGTTTACCATCTTCATCAATGCTAAACAATTTGTAATAGTTAATTCCATTAACCGGATTTTCATCAATTAGCTGATAAGAAGCTCCCCGCCCATCAATTGATGAATTAACAGTTCCAAGAATTTCGTAAGTAACCGCATCACTGCTTTTTTGAATTTCATAATGCGAAAGGTTAACCTCTGCAATTGTTTCCCAGTTTAATACAATTGACTTATTTTCTCTTTTACCAGTAAAACTCACTAATTCAATTGGCAAAATAAATACCGGGGCACTTTTAGCAATTGCAAATTTGGAGAAAGATGAATAATTAACACGGGTAGCAAAACCTGCACCAGCACTGGTAATTCTCCCTGCAGCTCCTGCAACAGGAACCCAGGTTGTACCATCAAAAGTATTCCAGTCGGCATAATCAGTTGAAGCATTATCTCTTTTAACAACAAAAAACTGATCATCAGTTAAACCTGCAATATTGGTTACATACAAATCAACTCCATAAGTTCCGGAAGTAGCAACTGCACTAGGGGTAATATTCCACTCAGCAGTATTTACAACATCTGCAATTGCAACTCCCGATTGGGTTGTAACAATACGTGAATCAATATTATTTCCTGCTTCCGTAATTGAATTCACATAAGTATCAATATAAGTAGGCCCAACAATATTTCCATTTATAAAATTAGCTGGATGATAATCGGTTGATGCAGAACTGTAGCCTAAAGGTAAAATATAGGTGGAAGTATTATTAGCGATTGAATGCCGTAAATTACCATTTATAAATTTCGTAGAACCATACCCAATAATAGTAGGAACAGTTGTATTGGTGATTATTAATTTATTAGTGCCTGTGTTTAAAACACCATTGGTAAATCTTAATTGATTAGAAACAGTAATATCCTGAGATAAGGTTAAACTACTTGCATTGGTATTATTTAACCACATATTGTACAATGTAGTTGTACCGGATCCTCCAAATGTTTGAGCAACTGCTGAACGAAACTCCACATTACCATTAGAGCCAGTAATTGTTCCATTATTGGTAACATTTCCTTTAATAGTTAACACACTAAGCGCATTATTGATTGTGAGTATTCCAGCACCACTGGTATTTGTAATTGACATATTATTACAAAACGCGCCGGTAGGGTATAAAACCGGAGAAGCTCCAATAATAGGATCATTAGCTACATTATCAATAGTAACATTTGCTAATGAATCAGGAACTTTAAAATTTTGCCAGTTATTACAATCGAACCAATCAGTGTTTAATGCACCTGTCCAGTAACCGCTATTAAATCCGCCGGCAATAATTGAAAAAGAATAACCGCTGGCATAATCAGGAGATTGACCATTATAGGTAGGGCAATCGGTAGATGCAGACCAGTTACCTAGACTATTCAACCTGTCGATCCAATCTTTTTGACTGGCGGGAGTAACAGCACCGGTATATTTTACGTTTACAGTACCCGTTAACGGCAAAATACTTAAACATTTTAATGGTATTGGAAGATCGCCCCTTGTTGTTGTATTATCATTGCATGACCATGCTGTATATGTATTTATTGCAAACATATAAGTTCCTCCTGTGTATGTTGCGTCACTTGCACCGCCCGGATTTGTCCAAGTACCACCTTGCATTAAATAAACCTGTTCATCATTACTATTGAGATTGAAGCTACTTCCTACAGGATATGAAACAGTCCAGTTATTATCGGGACTAAGACCTGAAAAAACCGAATTATTCATTATTCTAAAAGTCATAATTGTACCGGCAGTTACAGTTGAGGTAGTTCTTGTAATTCTAACAACACCCTCTCCATCTCCCCAGGTATTAGTTCCACAACCTACTCTTTCAAATCCGTTATCAGTAATATCAAATGAAGTTCCCGGAGTTATATCCTGAAAGCAAACAATACTAATTTCATCTTCACCCCCCACACCACCACAAGCTCCCTGATTCACACACATTCCAACAATTGCCATATCGCCACCAGCTAATGTGGTTGCAACAAAAATATCAAATGTTGAACTGGTTGCACCTGTTAAGCCGGTTGCAGTTGCGGATAATGTGAATCCCGTTCCGGCAACTGTATGAATGATGCCGCTAAATGTTGCAACACCTGCAACTGCGTTAATACCCAAAGGACTTCCTGTCATAGTTCCTGTGGAAGTTAAAGTTACAGCTCCGGTAAAGCCCAGGTCTGCATTTCCGCATGCATCTGTACCAGTTAATGTAACACTTGGTGACATGTTAGCACCCGTTCCTGAGGTTGTAGGTTGTTGGGTAAATACTAAAGCTGTTGCAACAACTGCGATTGTGTTTTGTCCGTTTGTTGTACTGATTGCTGCAAATGCAATTTTGCCCGAACCTGCTGCACTGAAGGTAACGTTACCATTGGAAATTTGAAAACCAAAATCATCACCATCTAAATTACCTGCACCTAATGGGCATTTTAAAGTTAATCTAACACTTATTATTTTTGTGCTATTATCAGCTACGTTTATATTTAATCCTGTAAAAGCAACCTGACTAGCTGTTACTACACCGGAGCCAACATTTGTTGCTCCATCAAAAAGATCGATTGCTTGTATTGCAGTAGACCAATCACCCACAGCATCTCCGGCTGCCTGAGAAAATGTGATGCTATTTACAATAGTTGATAAATTATCGGCATCAGGAGAACTTGCCCCGCCATCACGAACTGTAAACTGCCATACCTGAGTTCCTTGAGCTGAGGTTAATGGACCGGCAGTATTGATTACAGAAGATATAGTTGCCGACTCGCCATTTGCAGTTATAATATCTGATAAAGAAGAAGCGGTAACTGATCCACTGCAAGTAACAGTTTGTGTAGTTGCCCCGCCACCGGCATTTGTAACTGCTTCTCCGTTGTATGTATTAATTGATAAACCTGCTTTTAAACGCACATAAACAGGAGTTGAAGCTAAAGTAGCACTTGCATAAGCAACGTTTACCGAAGCAGCGAAAGAAGCATTATCTGTAGAAACTTCATAATTGGTAGAGCCTGATACCGTGATATTTCCAGGTGCTCCGGTTAAATTTGTTCCGCTTAAATTATAGGTTTGAGAGGTTGATGGACCTGAACCTACTACATAAGTGAAACCGGTTAAAGTAGTTTGAGAAACAGATAAAAGTGGACTTGAGCTACAAGTTGAGCCAAAAACTCCTAAATCACTTACATCATCAATATTTGCCTGAGTCCATTGTGCCGCCAAAGTTGCAAAAGGGCAGCTAGTGGCATCATCCGTTAAGACACCCGTGCATGTGGAAACTATTCTTCTTAAGGACTTGTCTAAAGTTGTGTTGGTATTGGTCCAAGCCGTACCCGGATCACAACCTATATTACCAAAAATGTCTACAAATGAAGTTGTGGATATTTTATACAAAGCAACTGCATCATCTCCATTAAATCCTACCGCAGTGGCATTTGTAGCAGCTCCTCCATAAATAGTTGCTGCTGAGTTTTTATACACAATCACAGCACCATTGGCTAAAGTACCGGATAAAACATTTGTAGTGGTTGGAGCCGCAGCTCCATTTGCATATAACCTTAGTTCATAATCAGCTAAATTGACCGACGCCCCTGTTCCATTATAAATTTCAATATATTTATTGTTAGAACTACCTTCAACATATTCGGAAATAAACAAATCGGTAGCCTGCGCCTTAGCCGAATTGCAAATACCAATAATAACAATCAGGGTAAGTAGAAATGTCTTTGGAATTTTTTTGAAACTTTTCACCATCGTATAAATTCTATATTAATTTAAACGAAGTTGGTTTCGGAAGACTCACTTATAAAAAGCAAGCACCTGTAGGGAGTTCAACCTCTAATATGTTCTTAAAAATCTTCTAGCTTCGGCTACCCTTCAACTACTCTCAGGACATGCACTCAGCTACCATAAAATATCTAAAGCGACCGCTCTGTGGTTTCGGTATTTTGTATTACAAATTTTCATGTAACAAAATGACCTGTAGGATATTCACCCGGTTCAATGTATAAACAAATATAGGTTAAATTTTTCTAGAATCATATTAATTAGATGTTAACAAAAGGTGATTTTTTTCAAATTCACCTCTTTTTTTCATAACTTTGTAGTTCACTAAATCAATTTAAAATGAGAAAGTTAAGTATTGTCTCTTCTATCATTCTTGTAGCGGTTATCACTATGAGCTTCATGATTAACAGCACTGACATCGCAGAACTGGCTATTGGTGCAAAAATGCCAAAAGCAGATAAAGGCATGACGGATGTTTCGGGGAAAGAGGTTTCTTTAGGTGCTGCTAAAACTGCAAAAGGGGTTTTGGTAATTTTTTCCTGCAATACTTGCCCTTATGTTCGTTTGAGCGAATCTCGTATTAAAGAATATACCGACTTATGTACTCAAAAAGGTGTTGGTGCTATTTTATTAAACAGTAATGAAGCACAGCGTACCGAAGACGACAGCATGGATGAAATGAAAAAATATTATGCCGATCAAAAGCTTGCGTGTTACTACGCTGTTGATGCGAAATCGGAAGTAGCTGATGCATTTGGTGCTACCCGTACCCCACAATGTTTTTTGTTTGATAAAGACGGGGTATTAGTATACAAAGGCGCTATTGATGATAATGTAAAGGATCCAAAAGCGGTAAAGAATTTTTATTTAAAAGACGCGATAACAGCAGTAGGCGATGGTAAAAAACCTGCAACAGCAGAAAGTAAATCAATTGGCTGTACAATTAAAAGAGTGGAATAAAACTACATATCCCCATGATCTAAAAATCCCCTTTTCAAACAAATGAAAAGGGGATTTTGTTTTAGTGGCTTCGGCTCCGCTCAGCCACCTTTGATTTCGTTACACCGATGGTTGAGCACAGTCGACCATAATTTCCTTTTTTAGCATTATCCGGTAGCTGAGCGTAGCCGAAGCTACCAAACATGTTTCTCTGCATGGTACGAAGAACGCACTAAGGGTCCGCTTTCTACAAAACGGAAACCTTTTTCTACACCCGCTTTATAAAAACGTGCAAACTTATCGGGATGAACAAACTCCTTTACCGGCAAGTGTTTTGAGGTTGGCTGAAGATATTGCCCAACAGTTAATACATCACAACCCGAACGACGTAAGTCATCCATTGCTTCGTAAACTTCTTCTTCTTCTTCACCCAAACCAACCATAATTCCTGATTTGGTTTTTAAACCTGCATCATGAATTCGTTTGATCACTTCCATACTTCTATCGTACTTTGCTTGTATGCGAACTTGCGGTGTTAAACGTTTTACTGTTTCAATATTGTGCGAAATGATATCGGGTTTTACATCAATAACACGCTGTAAATTTTCCCATTTACCGGCAAAATCCGGGATCAAAGTTTCAAATTTTGTTTCAGGGCTTAATTCACGTATTGCTTTAATGGTTTCTGCCCAAATAATTGAACCACCGTCTTTTAAATCATCACGATCTACAGAAGTGATAACACAATGTTTTACATTCATCAACTTCACACTGTTTGCCACTCGCATTGGTTCATCCCAATCAACAGGACGAGGGCGACCGGTTGCAACAGAACAAAACCCACATGAACGGGTACATATATTTCCAAGAATCATGAAGGTAGCTGTTCCGGCACCCCAACATTCGCCCATATTTGGACAATTACCACTTTCGCAAATGGTGTGTAATTTATGTTTCGAAACTATTTCTCTTACTTGTAAATATTCTTTACCAGTAGGTAATTTTACCCTCAGCCAATCAGGCTTACGAGGTCTTTCTATAACTTGAGAAGGAGAACTTGAACTTTCCATTGTAACAACACAGGTTTAAAACCATTTTTTACCAAACACAATTCCAAGGTACAAAGTTACAAAAACTTGCTCTCTTTTTACATTTGCCATGGTAGGAACCGGAACCGGAAATGCATCCACTACAACACCTGCTTCCAGAGCCTTTACCTCGTTTGAATAATCGGCATACTCAAAGCTGAAACCCATTTTTCCGTAGGCGCCCGGATAGATTCGCATGTTTCCAAAGCCGTATAAAGATGGTGCTCTGCCTGCTATATTAGTAAGAGTGTGCAATTCAGGATCGTATTTTTCAATAACCGGAGAAGTTAGGTTTTCTTTAAAAACGTATAAATAAACGGGCTTTGCAAATGTTAAATTAGGGCCAAAAGAAGTACTCATTCTGATCTCAACGCTTTTACGTTCTGAACGCTCATACAATGTGCGTTGAAATCCAATCCCGCCTCTTAACATAAATAAACTGTTCAGCTTACCATAATAAAAACTTTTGCTGCCTCCTACTCCTTCGTAACGAACTTTAAATTCTTTAGGATGTTTCATGTTCAATAACTGAACTTCCATAAAACGTTTTTTCTTTCCGGTAACGTGTTTGAGCCGCTTGTATTCTGCACCAAAACCACGCGAATGAGCAAAGATTCCGCCTGTTGCTTCGTTACGGTACAGAACATTTATTTCTTCACCCTGAGCAACAGCAGTTATTGCACTTTGAGCAAAAGTCCCAATGCAAAAGAAAAATAAAATTATGCTGAAAATTTGCTTCATATTAACCTTAACAAATATAATAATAAAAGCCGGTGTTTGTAGATAAACAACATAAATTATTCCCTTAACTTTGTTCGGATCAAAAAACACCAAAATGGCTACATCTAAAGTAATATATAAAGGTAATCTTCGCACGGAAGCTACACATTTAGAATCGGGAACAGTTATCATAACAGACGCCCCAAAGGATAACCAGGGAAACGGTGAATCGTTTTCCCCAACTGATTTATTGGCTACTTCATTATCTTGTTGTATGTTAAGTATTATGGGAATTGTTGCCAAACGAGACGGAATAGATATAGAAGGAACAGAAACCGAGGTAACAAAAGTTATGTACGCCGAACCAAGAAGAGTTGGCGAGATTCATGTAAAATTTGTGATGCCAAAAAAAAATTACGACGAAAAACAGCGTAAATTACTGGAACATGCTGCATATACCTGCCCTGTAGCAAAAAGTATTCATCCTGACATTAAACAGGTGATAGAATTTATTTATTAGTTGGTAGTATTTAGTTGAGAGTTTTGAGGAAGAGAAGTGTAGTTTTTAGTATTGAAAATATGAGTTTATAGTCTCTAATAACTCTGAACTAAAACTCTAAACTCTATGGTACTACAAGTTCCGGGGTTTCCAAAACCTTGCTTTGGTGCAATGCCCTGTCGTAAAAATAGATTTTGTATTTAATTACTTTATGGGAAGTAAGCTGACGATAGCCATTCAGGCTGATCTCAAACTCTCCCTTTAAATAATCTTCCTTATTGGTTTTTTCAACAAACTGAACACGCTGCTTGATTAAACCCGTATCAATAGTATTTGTTTGAAGATCGTAAATGGCAGTATCTTTAAAGCTTCCGTCGGTTGCCTTATAAAAGGTTTTTATGTACAGATTGTAATAGTACGGGGTAGATTTATCATAGATACCGGTTGTGTCTGAAGATTTCAAGCCAATATCTCCATCTCCATCGGTAAACTTCAATACCATAAAAGCTTCATACTTATTATAGGCTACAAAACTTTTGTATTCCAACACAGGCTCAATAGGATATTCTTCTTTTGATTTCTTACACGAAACCAAAAAAACAATCAGCGTTATTACTGTTACTATACGTACTGTCATTACGAGTTTAAAGATACAATTAAAAATGTTCACGAGCAAGAAAGCACTATTGTAATTTTTTAAATTAATTTTGTAGCAATGGCAAATTACTTTGATGAGATTTTTAACATTAGAACCAGGGAGGAATTTGAAAGGCTTGCTCTGGAGGCCTTTCATTTTCAGCTAAAAAACAATCTTGTTTACAAAGAATTTGTTTCCTACTTGTCCATAAATCCATTAATGGTAAAACAAACAGAGCAAATTCCATTTTTACCCATACAATTTTTCAAGAGTCATCACGTTTATGCATCTTCCAAAAAGGAAGAAATTGTTTTTACGAGTTCTGGAACTACAGGAATGGTAACTTCAAAACATCCTGTAGCCGGTATTTCAATATATGAACGCAGTTTTTCAAAAGCATTCGAATTATTTTACGGTGATCCTGCCAACTATTGTATACTTGCACTGCTTCCCTCCTATCTGGAAAGAGAAGGTTCATCGCTTGTTTATATGGCTCTGAATCTGATCGAAAAAAGTAAACAAAATGGAAGTGGTTTTTATCTTCATAATATTAACGAACTTAAAACTGCTGTTTCTAAATTAAAAGCGAAAAAACAAAAGACCATTTTATTAGGTGTTTCCTATGCTTTGATGGATCTTGCAGATAGTGGTTGTGAATTGAATGAAAATTTTATAGTGATGGAAACCGGCGGTATGAAAGGTAAACGTAAGGAATTACTGAAAGAAGAATTACACCGGTATTTAGCTGAACGTTTTAAGATTTCAAAGATACATTCGGAATATGGGATGACCGAGTTGTTGTCCCAGGCATATAGTTTAGGTGATGGTATTTATCAATGTCCTCCGTGGATGCAGGTTTCAACAAGAGAGGTAAATGATCCTTTTTCTAAAACAAAGCCAAACAAATCGGGTGGAATAAATGTAATTGATTTAGCTAATTTATACAGCTGCCCATTTATTGCAACACAAGATTTGGGAAAAATTTTACCAAACGGCGATTTCGAAATTATTGGTAGATTTGATAACAGCGATATAAGAGGCTGTAATTTATTAGTACAATAATGAGAGTATTATTTTTAATAAGCATGTTTTTAATGGCTGCAAAAATAGTTGCCCAGCCCTTTGAAGTACGCTTGATGCATAAAATTCATAGAGACAGTACTGTTTTTGAAGACAAGTTTTATAAAGGAATCAGCCCAACTGTTGTGCCCATTGGAATTGCAGCTCCCACAGGTTTGATACTTGCCGGGTTTATAAATAAAGATGAAGCCTTAAAAAGAGAAGGTTACAGAGCCGGTGCAACTTTTATACTAAACTCTGCATTGTCTGTTGGCTTAAAATACAGCATACAACGCAAACGCCCCTTTGTAAAATACCCTGATCTGTTTCATAAAAAAGCACATGTAGGTCCTTTGTCTTTTCCTTCGGGACATACATCAACTGCTTTTGCAACAGCTACTTCTTTAACACTTGCAACTAAAAAATGGTATGTGGCTGTACCTGCTTATGCATGGGCAAGCGGTGTTGCTTATTCACGCATGTATTTAGGAGTTCATTATCCAAGCGATGTATTAGGCGGGATGGTAATTGGAATAGGGACAGGCTTTTTAGTTTGGAAGGTTGATAAGTGGATGCAAAAAAAATAAAGCCGCCCCTTTCGACTCCGCTCAGGGACTGGCAGCTTCTTATGTTTCTGCTTTTAAGATCGCTGAATTAGTAAAATTAAAACAAATTATTGTATCACTATCACCGACTATGGAGAACTAATATTCGGCTACTCTGTAGCCGCTTTTTGTTGTGTTATTTATTATTAATATTTTGCTATTTGTAACTAACGGCTGCAGCGCAGCCAGAGATTATTATAAAAAGAAAGATGTGCTTTTCATGGCTACAGAGTAGCCAAACTTTTTTTTGCTACTTCAGAATCAATTTTTCGGTTGTAACAGAATTCCCCCTAACAATCATCACATTATAAACTCCTGTTTTCAAATTATATTTTTTTGTATCGATGCTGATTTGTTTTACGTTTCCTGTATGAAACTCTGCTACTACTTTACCATCTGTTGAAGTGATCACCACTTTGTCATTTGCAGTGAAGTCCTTTCCCATTTTAATTATAATCATTCCATCTGAGGGATTGGGATAAATATGAATCCTTTCCTTTTTATTTTTCTCAAAAATACCAATCGTTGCTCCTTCTACATAAGTTGCAAATTGATTGGATGATACATTTGTGTAATACTCAGTTAATCCAAGAGGCCAAACGACCTTTACTGAATCAATCTGTGTAGCATCTCCCAAACCGAAATGTGCACGCATATCATTTTGTCCACAATAAGAGCTTTGTGCAGAAAGCTCTCTCATTTGCCAGACTGTATTTCCGTTGATAATTGCCTTTACATAAACCCTTGCTCCAATTGCAGATCTATTACTTACCGTTCCTGTTAAAGTAAAGGTACACCAGTTGTTACTATTGGAATTATTATGATACATAAAATGCGGTCTGTCGATGTTATTATATCTGCAGGTGGCCACCACCAGATCTTCAAAACCATCATTATCATAATCTCCAAAAGCGCAACCATACGACCAGGAAGAATCAGCCACAATTGCATCTGTGCTGTTTCTCGAAAAAGTGCCATCGCCATTATTGATATAAAAATAATTCAGGAGTTGAGTAGCTGCAAATGAATTGGTAACAAACAGGTCCTGATCCCCGTCATTATCCACATCGCTCCATGCCGAACTGAATGAATTGGAACGTGTTCTTGAAACCGTATCACTGATCATTTTTGTAAAAACAAAATTACCATCGTTACGAAATAATGCATTGTAACTTCTGTCGTTAGCTAAAAAAACATCGAGGTCTCCGTCATTATCGTAATCAGCCCAACTCCCGCTCATTGTACTGTCTCCATTGGTTAGTAAAGGCCCCGTTGTCAGTTTCAGAAATGTCCCTCCGCCATCGTTACGGTAAATATTTTCATTGTTGTTGTTCTCGTTGCTTACAAACATATCCAGATCTCCATCGCTATCTATATCGACCCAATTAGCACAACGGGAGAAAAATTGGTCATTGGCAATTGTTCCTGCTGTAATTTTCGTGAATGTTCCATTTCCGTTACTGTGATACAGAAAATTCTTTCTGGCACCTGCGCTGTTACATACATAGAGATCTACAAAACCATCCTTATCGTAATCGCCCCAGGAAGCAGTTTCAGAATAGCCAAGATCATTTACCTGAATGCCTGTACCAACTTTAGTGAAATTCCCTGAGCCCTCATTAGCGTACATAAGGTTATTTACATTATACCAATTGGCAACAAACGCATCCACATCTCCATCATTATCTATATCTGCAAAAGTTGCTCCATCAGATGGATCGCCGTCTTTCACAATAGTATCATTCAGCACTTTTGTAAAGTTCCCTGTTCCGTTGTTGATATATAATTGATTGTTCTGTCCGCCAAAAGGTCCATTACTAATAAAACAATCAACAAAACCATCGTTGTTTACATCAATCCAGTTTACACTGCGCGAATCACCACTATCACTTGCCAATGGCGAGTTGAAGACTTTTGTAAAATATTGGGCATTGGCTGAAGAGAAGGCTCCGATTATTATGGATGTAATTACTGTTTTTTTCATGGCTTTTACTTTATGGTATAAACTTAGGAAGTGTTCAAGGAGCATTTTCTGAAAGTATTATAATGTCTTTCTCCTACCCACACAAAGCAATTAACAACACACAAATGAAAAACGACAAACGATACTGTTGTTTGTAGGTAACAACAAGTAGTTTGTCTGTTTAAAGAATGTATTACTGATCCTTTTTCGCAAATTTGTATGGATGAGAAATAAATGGATTCGGCATATACTTTTTTGGTTGGTCTTTTATTCCATCAGTTTGTATAATGACTTGTACCTCTCTCAGTCATTTACCTTACACCCTACTCTCATCCTTTTGTTACAGAGTATGCTCTCGTTGGGATCATTGTATGTAGTGAAAATTATAGTTGTATATACGTTTCTATATTTGGTGATTCCTCGCTGGATTGATTCTAAAACAAAATTTTTTTATTACCTGCTCGGAATCGGTATTCTTGTAGCTGGTACTTTTTTGATGAGAATCATTACTCAGCAGATCGTTTGGAAATTTATTTACAAAGAACTTGCTCCAACATTAACTGTAAGTCAGGTAATTGCCCGCTTTTTTTATTCTTTATTGGAGTTGTTGCAAATAACAGCAATCGCCAGTGCCATCAAACTTTTCAGAATGAGATTGAATGCCGTACAAAAAGAAAAGCAATTGGTAAAAGAGAAATTAAGTGCTGAAATGCAACACCTGCGTTCACAAACCAATCCACATTTTTTGTTTAACACACTTAACAGTATATACTCCCTTAGCAGAAGTAAATCAGAACAAACTCCGGATGCTGTAATGAAACTCTCCAGAATCCTTCGCTACATGTTGTATGAAACGAGTCATGCTACTAAAACTATTCATGATGAATTAAAAGTAATTGATGATTACATTCTGCTTCAGCAATTGCGATTTGATGACAGAGTAAAAATAGAAATACAAAAAAACATCGATGATGAAAACACTCAGATCACACCCCTGCTTCTATTACCCTTGATAGAAAATGCTTACAAGCATAGTAATCAAAGCGAAGCAATGATTAGTGTGACTATTGAATTAAAGAAATCAAAACTGAAAGTACTTGTAAGTAATCCAGTTGCTGAGATCTCTGTTCCGGGCGAAGAACAACAAGGCATAGGATTGGGGAATATTAAACGACAACTCGAACTTTTGTACAAGCATTTTAATTTGGCTTACGGAGAAAAAAATAGCATTTTTACGGTTACCTTAGAGATTGATCTAAACAGCTATGCAGAAACTGAATTGTTTGATACTGGAAGATGAACGCCTCGCAGCAGATGTGTTGAGAGATTACGTGAATGATATTCCGGGATTAAATCTTTCTGCTGTTTGCAAAGATGCGGTGGAGGCTACTGAGATACTGCGCCAGCAACAGATAGATATTTTGTTTGTGGACATTCATTTACCAAAGATCAATGGGATCGATTTTGTAAAAACATTAAAAGGAAATTACCAGGTAATCTTCACAACGGCTTATCATCAATATGCAGTGGAAGGTTTTAATGTAAATGCGGTTGACTATCTTCTGAAACCAATTGAATTCAGTCGTTTTTTAGAAGCGGTGAACCGGGTCTTCGATCGAATGAAGCCTGCCACTGGCAATGAACATACAAACAATCCGAATGAACGGAAATACCATTTCTTTAATGTTGACAAAAAACAGGTAAAGGTATATGAAGATGAGATCCTCTTTGTAGAAAGCCTTAAAGATTATGTGAAGATACATGCAAACAATCAAAAACTCGTTACCAAATTTCAGATAGGTGAACTGGAAAACAATTTGGATAAAAATAGTTTTATTCGCGTACACAAATCTTTCATTGTAAACACTGAGAAAATAACTGCCTTCAGTGCAATGGAGCTGGAGATAGGAGAAATTCGAATTCCAATTGGTAGGAGTTATAAGGAAAGTGTTGAGGAGAGACTAAAAAAGTAATAACAAAAGAAATCCCCCGTTGTGCCTTTGCATGAACGGAGGATTCTCTCACTTTGAACTTATTTAATGAACTAGAAAGAAGTTTTCAATTCTACTCTTCTGTTTTTTGCTTTACCTGCAGCTTTTGCATTATCAGCAACCGGTTTTGTTTCACCATATCCGATAGCAGTTAAACGACTTGCCGGCACACCTTTTGAGATCAAATAATCTCTAACTGATTCTGTTCTTTTTTGAGATAGGTCCATGTTGTAAGCATCATCACCAACATTATCCGTATGCCCTTCAATTGTCATATTAACAGCTGAGTTACGGTTAAGGATTGTAGCAAGGTCATCCAATTGCGAATTAGAAATCAATTTAAGTTTTGCACTTCCTGTTTCAAAATAAATTTTGCTTGCGATCACATTGATCTTAACAATATCTTCTCTTGGAATTTCAGGGCAACCTTTATTTTCAATAGTTCCTTTTACAAGTGGGCAGCGATCTTCTTTATCAGAAACACCATCTCCGTCAGTATCAGGGCAACCTTTGAATGCCATAGTACCAGCTAATTCAGGACATAAATCGTCTTCGTTAACAATACCGTCTTTATCATTATCAAGTGTACAACCTGTTGCATCTACTTTATAACCTGTTTTTGTTCCGGCGCATTTATCATCAACATCAACTACACCATCTTTATCAGTATCAGGGCATCCTGCCATTTCAATAGAGCCTGCTGTATCCGGACAACGATCTTCTTTATCAGTGATCCCATCCATATCTTTATCAGGACATCCTTTTAAAGATTGTACTCCGGCAATATCCGGACATGCATCCTGATAATCCAACACGCCATCTGCATCACGATCCAATGGACAACCAAATTCATCTACAGTAACACCTGTAGGTGTATTGGGGCATTTATCCTTTTTATCGGAAACTCCATCTTTATCGGCATCTTTCTTTTTACCTAAGTTAAAAGTGAAACCTGCACTGTGATAAAGAAACATATCGTTGTCTCCTCCGTCATCTACACGATCCAAGTCATCTGCATTTGAATACATAAAAGACTCTTGCAATTGCAATGCAACAATAGGGCTAAGATTAAATGTAAAACCTCCACCTAAATTAGGAAATGCATACTCATAACGCTCATTTTTTTGTTTGTAAACAGATTCGAACCACATAATTCCTCCGCCTGCAAATATGTAAGGTCTGACTACTGCCTGCGGCCCGGTAAAATTAAACCTTGCAACTAAATTCACAGTATTATGTCTTAACTTGAATTTAGTGGTTTCCCAAGCGTTAGCCGGAGGGTTCTTATTAACATAACCTACTTCACCTCTTGTGAAATTAAGCGAAGCGTCGAAATGCTTTCCAAGGTATCTGGAAACAGACATTCCGGCAAAGCCATACGCTGCCTGATCTGTTTTATAAAAATTATTTCCCAAATCACCCTTATACTGGATGAGACCACCTTGAAACCCAATATTCCATTTTTTTTCTTCCGTTTGCGAAGATGCTGCTAAGGTCATTAAACAACATGCGCTTATTACTACTAGTTTTTTCATTTTGTTTGGATTATTTGTACTTAAATTTTGCAGTACAAACATCCACAACTAAAAACTAAATAGGTTACAGAACGCTTGGAATACCTTACATGATTCACACATTGGTGATTGAAGGATTTTCAGAAAAATCTAAAGAGCTCTTCCGTTCATATCCGTACTCAGTACTTCACTCATGTAGTCAAAGAAAGGGCGCATATTTTTAAAAGTTTGATTTGCTTCTTTCAAAAAGGGTTCGCTCATCACTTCTTTGTCAGAAAACTTTTTCACTACTAAAAATTGTTTGTAGCGAAGTAAGTCTATGCCTTCGTTATCAGCATCAAATCCTTTTGGTGTGGTTTTTAATTGTTCACCTTTCAATTCACCGAAAGTGGAAACAAATGTTTTGCTCTTCAATATCTTTCTTAAAGGAGCTGCATCAAAAGCAATATCATCACGAATAAGCTTAAGGTCTTCCGGACTTGGCCCCCAGAAACCACCTGCTATAAAACTATTGCCCGGCTCTAAATGAAAATAATATCCTCCACGACGTTGTTTGGTGGCTCTTCGGAAACTACCGCTCCAATTGGTTTTATATGGAATCTTATCTTTTGAAAACCGGGTGTCACGATAAATGCGGTGCAATGCTTTTTTACCTGTTTGTGTTTCAATCAGGTCGTGTAAAGTCATTTCCTTTAACAACGCGTCCGCAAATGTTTCAATGTATTGTTGTTCTTTAATGAACTCCTCTTTATGAAGTGCAAACCAATCGCGGTTATTATTCTTCTTTATCAGTTTCAGAAACTCGAATGTAGATGACGGAATGCTAATCTGCTTATTACTCTTTGACATAAATGAAAATTCCTTTTAAAACTTCTAATTAATTTATTTCTCCCATTTCAAAGGGACTAACTTCTTTAAATCAACTTCCTCCTGCGTTTTTGTAGTTGGCCAAACCATACATTTACCATCGGTAATAGAGCCAATGTCGGCATATTTACATTCGAGTAACAATTCCCCTTTCATATTCATCACTCCTTTTTTCTTTTTCGAATCCTGGAAAATATAATAACACTCATTGGTTTTCATATCATATTCAGGATAAGCTACTTTGTACTTACTCAGCTTCCCTACTTCATTTCCTTTCATATCAAATAAACCAACTTGTTTTTTTGTTTTGGCACCAAAGAATAATTGATGATCGTGATGATAAATCTCCGGATAACCTTCAAATGGCGTACTCATTTCTCCGTATTTATTTACTACAAAATACCTGTTTAAACAAAACACTATGGCGTAATGATGCTCTTTGTTTAATTCTTCGCAACGATTTATGGATGCAAGCGGGCAAATATTCACAAGTTTGTTATTAAAACTTTTGTATTCCAAAACTACATATGCTCCATTCTCTTTTGCTTCGATATTGTTGAAGTCAAAGATTTTTTTTCCGGTAGTATCAACCATGTATACAACTCCATTTTGGGTTCCCAGAAAACCTGCCTGTTTTTGACCCCATGAGGAATGAACATACTTTCCAACGACGAGAGTATCATATCCATACTCGCTAAGTTTTTTTGTTTTCCAGTTGTACAGGTAATACAATTTATCTCTTTTTAAACTGATCTTTTCCGGAATCATTCTACTGTTTACGTCCAGAATGCCAATGCCATCGTACACAATGGGCACTATTTCTTTTGTCTCACTATTTATGAAACCGGTTTTGCCATTTTTGGTAACAACAAAAAAGCGGCCGCCTGACCAGTAATCTTCCATTAAACCTAAACTGATGTATTCATATTCAAAAGGTAGTATGACTTTATTATTTAGGTCAATAACTCCATACTTATTGTTCTTCTTAGCAGTTAATAAGTAGTTTCCATTTTGAATATCAAACAGAAATACATCCTCATACATAGAAGTATTAAGTATGTTATTTTTATAAGGGTTATAAAGAAAAAAAGTTTTGGAACTTCCTGCATAATATTCATATATGTAAAACGGCGAAAATAAATAGCCTCCATCAACCGCATAATTTGCACCCTTCTTCTTTGGTATTGATTTCAATAACTTACCTGGCTCATAAAAAAACATCGAATCATTTTTTTGTGCAACGATCAACCTGTCTATCACAAGCGAGTCGAAAACCGGTCTCAGAACCTCTGTACCTAACAAAGTTCTTAAACCTATCTTTCCATCAATTCTCACACTCATTAAGCCGTCATCACCTGTAAAACAAAAATAATCATCCAGATCAGCAGCTACCTTCATCATTAAGCTATTATAAGCATCATATTTTCTTCCCTTTTTAGCAAAAGTAAACTGACCATAATCAAAGATAGAATCATACACAGGAGGAATGATCACTTTGTTTTCATACACACTATTTTCATATGCAACTACCTGAAGGCCGTAAAGTGATTTTGCTCCGCTTTTCTTCCTAAAGACACTTACATTTTTCATATTAAAATAACCGTATTCACTTAGCCAATAAGTAATTTTATCGCTATTTCTTACCCAAAAGATATGCCCATCCAAAAGTTGAGTATAACTACTATTCGTATTCAGTTTATAATAAGGAATTTCATTAGAGGTGCTGTCCATAATCAGGCTATCAGCCAGGTAGGTATTGTAATGAGTAATATTCTCTATAATGATTTTTTTCTCTTTGATCGAATAAACAGAAAATGTTTTCCCGTTGTTTACAAGAAAAAAATCCTGCCCGATATATTTTTGAGCCGGAATTAAAAACGGTTGTTTATCAAAATCCAATAAGTACCAGACAGTGTCCTTTCTCCCAACATACCCCGGCTTCATTAAGTAATCATTATATCTGTATATAAGATCATAAGTGGTACTGAGAGAGTCCTTAGTTCCATCTCCCAGAGATCTTACTAATCTATACTTCCCATTTTCTTTTTTTAAGTAAGTGTAAGTAGAAGTAATTGCATCAGGATTCCAGGTTTGTGCAAAAACACCGGATTGAAGAAGAAGTATAAAAACGAGCGTGATCCGGGAAGTAAATGGCATAATTCTTTTCATATAAACAAAGATAACCAAACTTACAGATTGCTTTAATACCGGAATATGGCTTTAGTAAGATATTTTGGAAACCAGGCAAGTATTTGTTAAGAAATTCTCTCTAATAAAATACCCGAATCCCACTCTAATCCCTAAAAAATCCCTATTTTTGCACCCATTATGAGTACACCTGAAGATCAATTTAAGAATGTTATTTCCCATGCCAAAGAGTATGGATTTATTTTTCAAAGCAGTGAAATTTACGACGGCTTAAGCGCAGTTTATGACTATGGTCAGAACGGAGCTGAACTAAAAAAGAATATACGCGACTATTGGTGGCGCAGTATGGTGCAAATGAATGAGAACATCGTTGGTATCGACGCCTCTATCTTTATGCATCCAACTACCTGGAAAGCGAGCGGACACGTGGATGCTTTCAATGATCCGTTGATAGATAACAAAGACAGTAAAAAGCGTTACCGTGCTGATGTGTTGATTGAAGATCACATGGCTAAAATCGAAGACAAAATCAAAAAAGAGGTGGAAAAGGCTGCAAAGCGTTTTGAAGGATTTGATGAAGCTATGTTCAGAAGCACCAATGCACGTGTATTGGAGTATCAGGCAAAAAAAGATGAGATCGAATCCCGCTTTAAAAAAGCATTGGAAGATAACGACCTCGGAGAAGTAAAAAAGATTATTGAAGATCTGGAAATAGTTTGCCCTGTTAGCGGAAGTCGCAACTGGACCGATGTTCGTCAGTTCAATTTAATGTTCTCTACTTCAATGGGAGCAGTTACCGATGACTCAAATATTATTTATTTACGTCCGGAAACAGCACAAGGTATTTTTGTGAACTATCTGAACGTACAAAAAACAGGAAGGATGAAAATTCCTTTTGGCATTGCACAAACAGGTAAAGCTTTCCGTAACGAGATCGTTGCTCGTCAGTTCATTTTCCGTATGCGCGAGTTCGAACAAATGGAAATGCAATTCTTTGTTCGTCCGGGAACTGAAAGCGAATGGTATGAGAAATGGAAAACTACACGTATAGCTTGGCACAAGGCTTTAGGCTTAGGCGAAAAGAAATACCGTTTCCATGATCATATTAAATTAGCGCATTATGCAAAAGCTGCTGCTGATATTGAATTTGAATTTCCGTTTGGATTTAAAGAATTAGAAGGTATTCACTCACGTGGTGATTTTGATTTGAAACAACACGAGCAATTCAGTGGAAAAAAACTGCAATACTTCGATCCTGAATTAAATCAAAGCTACGTTCCTTATGTAGTAGAAACATCGGTTGGTTTAGATCGTTTGTTCCTTGCTATTCTTTCAACATCATTTAAAGAAGAAACAATTGAAAACGGAGAAACCCGTACCGTATTAAGTTTGCCGCCGCAATTAGCTCCCATTAAAGTTGCGATCTTTCCTTTAATGGGTAAAGACGGTATGCCTGAAAAAGCGATGGAGATCTTCAATACATTACGTTTCGATCACAATGTCACTTACGAAGAAAAAGATAATATTGGTAAACGTTACCGCAGACAGGATGCCATCGGTACTCCGTATTGTATTACGGTAGATCAACAAAGTTTAGTGGACAATACAGTTACTATCCGTGATCGCGATACCATGTTACAGGAACGTGTTGCCATTTCTGCAATCCCAGCAATGATAGATGAGAAGGTGAATATGAAACATTTGTTGAAGATGTTAGCGGAAGTGCCTAGCAAAGAAACAGTGTAAAGACTTATTAACAATTATATTTGAAAGCCGATCAAGCAAATGTTTGGTCGGCTTTTTTAATATCCAATACTTACCTATTTCAGAATGTATAGCCTCTTTATATCAGTATCAATAAATGTTATTAGCATTTGTTACAAAAACGCCAAAATGTTGTCAAAATAGCCTAGGTTTGCGTCAATACGCTGCAACTTTAGCACTTCAAAACCTACTATTTTGATCAAAATTCTACTTTTATCCATTTCACTTTTCATTTTTTTAGGTCCCTTACGTTCTCAAACACCTGAATTATCTGTACAAACCGGACATACCGGAACGATCAATGCTATTAAGTTTAGCCCTGATAATACCATTTTCGCTACTACCTCTATAGATAACACCATTATTTTGTGGGAATTCAAATCTGGTAAACAAATCAATATTTTAAGTGGTCACAAAGCTGCGGTAAATTCGATTCACTTCAATTCAAAAAAGGATGAGTTATATAGTGTTGCTGACGACGGCTATTTAATTATCTGGGATTGGAAGAACGGGAAAATTATCCGGGAAGAAAAAATAGCTTCAGCTCCTCTAAAAATGGTCGTTTTAGATGAAAAAGAGAATAAACTATTTATTGCTTCCTCTTCTATTTATGTATTTGACTTAAAATCAACTAGTGTAAGTTCATTAGATTTTGCTTCACCTGATCTTATAACAAGTCTGGATATTAATCCATCAAAAAACCAAATTGTTTTTGGAAATGAAACAACCAAGAGTTTCTTCTTATTCGATTATTCCAAAAATCAGTTGATTAAAAAATTACCTTACAACATTAATGCTCTTCGTTTTAGCAGAGACGGCGAGCGATTTTACGCTTCAAATAATAAAGGTGAGTTAAGAATGTGGGATTTAAACAATTTTACAGTATTTCCAAATTACAATCTAGTAGAAACCTACTCAAAACGAAACTCTCTGATATATGCAATTGAATCCGACTCTTCTAATTTTTATATGGCAAATAAAGAGAAATTGATTTATTGTTATAATAAGAAGGGGCAAGTTAACCATATTTTAAAAGGACATACAAAAAACCCGAAATGTATGGCATTAAGTAATGACGGTAAGATACTACTAAGCGCAGGTGAGGATCAAAGAGTTTATGTTTGGAATACAAGTAATGGAAAATTAATCAGTACCATAGAAGGTGCCGTTAAAAATATTGCAGGGATTGGTTATACAAAAAACGGGCAGGGATTGGTTTTAGCATTTGAGTTAGGACAAATCAAGTACTGGAATCTGACCTCTAATTCCTTTGTAAATTATTACTTAAGCTCAAACAAAAAAGGCTGGCAATACAACTTAATGAAGATCGATTCGGTTTCTGATACAAAAGTATTTCTCGATGCGGCATTTTACAGAACCTTTAAGCGCACAACTATTCTTAGAGAAGTCATCTGCTACAAAGTTATTTGGGACATAACAACCAACAAAGCATCGATTAGCGATTATAAAAAGAAAAAATACTCTGAGAACGACAATGTCAGAAATTTACTCGAATCAAACCAAACCACAGAAACTGCCTATAATTTTAAAACTAAAATGTCGGCACAGTACAAAGGAAACGAAATCCTATTGTTTAGTGACAAAAAACTGAATCCGGTATTAACGATCAATACAAAACATAAAGGCGGGATCAATTGCATCGCATTCAATGAGGCCTACAATTACATTACTACAGTAGGTAAAGATGGAATGCTTAAAAACTGGAGCATGTCCGGCGAATTAACCGGAATCATGGGCACTTTCAATGAAAAAGATTTCTTATTGATGAATAAAGATAATTATTACTATACTTCCAAGGGAGCATTAAAAGATATAGGTTATAGAATTGAAAGTTCCATCTTTTCTTTTGATCAATTTGATCTGAAATACAATCGCCCCGATTTGGCTTTAAGAGGCTTTCCACACATTGATACAGTTTTATTGAATAGCTATAAAAGTGCATACTACAAGCGTTTGAAAAAAAGCGACCTGAAAGAGGAAGATATTATTGTAAATCAAAATGCACCATCTATTAAGATAGACCTCCCGGCAAATCTTTATACGGAATCAGACAAATTCGAATTCACCATTCATGCAAAGGACACACTTTTGCTCCTCGAAAAATTATTCATTAGTATTAATGGAGTGCCTGTTGGAAATAAATATGGTGAAAATATAGGTCAAAAAAGTCTCAATAAAAAAATAAGCCTGGAACTAAATGCCGACGAAAATAATATTCAGGTCTATGTCACAAATTCGAACAAAGCTAATTCCTTAAAACAGTCATTTAAGATCATATTAACATCTAAAAGCCAAAAGCCCGATCTTTATCTTGCATGTATTGGAGCGGGTCACTACGAACAAAAGAGCTTTAATCTAGAGTATGCAGAAAAAGATGCAAAAGATGTGATTGAATTATTTAAAAAATCTAAACTCTATGGAAACATATACACCAAATTACTAGTCGATGCATCTGTAACAAAGGATAGTCTTGAAAAAGTTAAAAGTTTTTTTTCGGGAGCTAAAATAAATGATATTGTAATATTATTTGTTGCAGGTCACGGTATATTAGATAAGAACCTTGATTATTATTTATCTACTTATGATGTTGACTTTGCTGATCCTGCCAGGAAAGGGATCTCATATGAATCTTTAGATAATATAATGGATAACATTAAGTCCAGAAAAAAAGTATTGTTGATTGATGCATGTCATAGTGGTGAAATTGACAAAGATGAAGTAGAAATTAAACCCGAAGAAAATCTAAAATCGGATGATAAGTTAACATTCAGGGCTGCCGGCACATCCATTAAAAAGAAAGGAGACATAAAACTAAAAAGTTCATTCGAATTATCAAAAGTATTATTTGCTGATATGCGCTTAAACAATGGCACAACCGTTATTTCATCTGCCGGTGGCGCAGAGTATGCGTTGGAAAGTAAAGAATGGAAAAACGGTGCATTTACCTTTTGTTTTTTGAAAGGATTAAAAAAGAAAAAAGCTGATGTAAATAGTGATGGCGAAATTTCACTAAGCGAATTACAGGAATACCTTTCAATTACCGTATCTGATCTAACGGATGGTAAACAAATTTCAACCAGCAGAGCGGAAAATCTTCAAAACGACTTCAGAATATGGTAAAAAGATCACACTGCTATACTTTAGTATTGCTTTTTTTTATACTTGGAAAACAGTATTCCATTGCTCAGAGCCTCGAAATTGGACTGAAGATAGCGTTTACAAACGATAAGTTAAAAATTGATGAAAATACAGTTATTGCGCCTTTAGTTGATAGAGTAACGCAGATAAGTGTCGAAAACAATAATATGCTCTTCACCAAAGTAAAATCTCCTTTGGGTATTTATGCTAAATTTTATCCTACTAATAACAATCTGTTTTTTATGCAGGACTATTACTCAATGGTTTATGAGCATAACTACACTCAGGAATATAACACCATCAAAACCAATGGAGAAGTTAATCAGGATGGTGATATAGGATTCACCAAGTTTCAATATAAAAAAAGAATAACCAATTTATTGATCGGGTATGATTTTCCAAAAACCAAAAAAGGGAAATTCTATCTTTTAGGTGGTTTACAATACTCGAACCAAAACCTGAACTCCTTTACACCAAATCCCCCGGGTAAAGAAGAAAACATGGCACATTATGAAAGCGATGCGTCAAAGATTCAATCTTATTACCAGCAATTGAAGAGAAGTAATATTGGATTTGTAACCGGTTTTGGTTTAAAGCAAGGCAGATTGTCTACACATTTACAATTCACGCTGAATCCCTTTATTAAAAACACTACTGGGATCACACAAAATACATCAGTACTTCAATTTGATGTTTCCTATTGTTTATTTAAGAAGAACTTATTGCGAACACAATATCAATCAAAAAATACTACTCACTCAAAAACCAAACTTTCAGGATCGAAAGCAAAGCTTATATTCATTGTCTTTTCTGAAGGAAAGATCTACGCCAGGTTAAGTCAATTTAGCTATCAGGATAAATTTTTAATTAGCGGGGGAGGATATCTTAAGATTGATGTTACCAAGTCACCTGAAGTAAGCGAGTTACCCGGCCTAGGTTTGGGATATCAGGTGAAGTTAAGAAAATCCTTTTGGTTCAAAAATACGTTTCATCAAAACAGAACAATATTTACATATCAGAAAGAGGGCATTTTAGAGGGAGGGTTATTCGAGGCGCATTCTAACACTTATTATTATATTCCTATTAATGACAATACATCCAAAATGGAAACTAAATTAGGACACCTGAGAGTTAATTTATCATTGTGCTATAACAGCTTCAAAAAGAATTCTCTTTTTGCAGAAGCTGGACTTCAGATCAACAGATGGACTTACGTAGATAATGATATTAGTGTTGACGGAGGAACCGGTACCGTAGAAATGATCGAATATCCCGGGTTTCGACAAAACCTTGCTCTAAAAAAACAAGTATTAGGCGTAGGTGCTACTGTTGGTTACAAGTTCAATAATCTCCTTATTTATATCGCCTGTAGTCAAACATTAGGTCAACTAAATACCCCGAGTGAATCTGCAACAATGGGAAAATTTTCAGATATAAAAGGTGGTGTGGCTTACCAGTTTTCGAAATTTTACTTTAATAAAAAATAGTATGAAAATATTCATAAACACTTTAGTACTGTTACTTTTTATGCAATTGTTTTTAGGTTGCAGTAAAATAGTACATGACGATACAAAAGCTTTACCGGACCCTTCAAAACACGTATTTATTCTGTCACCGGGTACAGATACAACAGGAATCCGCCCGGAAATTATTTTTGAAATAAGCGATAGCACGTTTACGACCGATCCCTATTTTAATTATTATGTTTATATCAATCAAAACTCTCCAACAGATCTGAGGTTTAGAGCTTATTACACCACTTTTTCATTAATCGATAAAGAATTCCGTAATCCGGCTTATCTAACTTTCAATTATCAAAATACGGATGACTTAACGGGAGCAAGTGTATATAAAATTAAATATAACGCAAACAATAATGTTCAAACTGTCACTTTTAATGATACGGCTAACTGGGTAGAGATGCCTAATGTACTTGTAGATCCACTTGAAAAAACATATAAAATCCCAATCAATGATTTTTTACATGTTTATTTTATGGCTAAAAAACCTTAATGTCGTTTTTTCTGTAATTAGTCGTCCCTCAAAAAGTATTCAGGTATTTATCGATACAAGGAACATATCTTTTGCTGCATAAATGTTTGGCCACTCTGTGACCAGTATTCATCTATTAACATTAAATTACTAATATTTGGCCCCCGCCCGTCCGCTAGGCGGGTGCTGGAACCGTGCTTTGTAAGAATTTGCTCCAGAGGAGCAAAACAATAATATTACAAGCAATCAAAGTTTGTAAGGTTACAGAATAGCCAAATGTTTTCATGTATGGTAAATATCTGCAAGAATTTTAAAGCAGGTCAAAGATCCCTTGCAATACGGAACAATATAATTTTGACTGAATCTCCTTTATTAATAGTATTTGTGGAGTATTTGAGGGGCGACTAATCAATAGGGATTGAATATAAAGTATTTGCTTAAAAAAGCCCATTGGTTATTCTTATTAAGAATTGTCTTTATCGTACGAATGATCAATCTCAGGTCAGAACAAAACGCATTAAAACACAACTCCATATAGTCGTTATTCTGATAAATTTTAACTCAAATGGTCTATTATAATTATCCGCCTTATTTCTGCCCTTTTAACTTATCATAGATCCATACAATGCAGAAAGAGGCGCCTGATGCAAAAAACACAATCAGCATAAAAATACAAAAATAATTAATGGTCCATTCCAAAGCTACTTTAGCACGGTGCATAAAACTAATTGGTATAAAACGACCTTCAGCTAAAGTAAACTGAACAGTACAAAATTCATTCTCAGCATCGAAATCGCCAAGCGAAACACCAAGTCCTTGTAATTGCTCTTCGATCTCCAGGATACGGTTGCTTAGTGCAATAAACTCATCTATCTTTCCTTCTTTATTTTTTAATTCAATTAAAGTATTGCGGGTCTTTTCAAGAGAAGCTTTTTGGGCATTTAGATTTCGATACTCGTTTGTTTTGTCTGTTTTAGTTACCTGTATCGATTTTAATTTCCCAACCTGTTTCATCTCTGCAAGAAAACTATCAAAGCTTTCCGGAGGAACTCCAATGGATAAATGTAACTCCCGATTTCCTGGATTACCTTCGGTGTGCTCGTATTGTATCAACGCATTGTACTTTTTAACCTTTTCGCGAATAGCTTTGTCATCTGGCTCAAATTTATCAGACTTTGCTTTGAGTGAAGCGATCTTCTCAAACTTCTGCTCTCCAGTTTGTACATCCGTTTTGCCTCCATCATCATTTGTATTTTCCTTCACAGATTCCACTTTGTCCTTTGTCCCAATGTCCATTTTGCGGCTCCATTGTGAGCTTGCATAATTTTTTTTCGCTTCTATGTTATTAAGGTAATCACTTATGTATTCATTTTCTTCATAGCCTTTCATATTAGGATCGGTATATCCATATATAAACCGAAACACATAAAGCGCAACAAAGCACAATAAAAAATATTTTACAAGTCTTAAGATCCGTTTAACTTTTTCCATATGTATTGTTTTATAGTAAATATAATTAAACAGCGGATATTATGAAATATAAATTATTAACTCATAACATCATCAGGAGCGCTTTTACAATGAGGTGCCCTAAAAACGTAACAAGCTCATTTATCCCATTCTTTAATTTAAGTGTTACCTACTCCTGTATTTAACAAAAGATGTGCTTACGTTAAAGATGCACAAACACAAAACCCATTACGTTAAACTCCATCATATATAGTCTATCTTTGTGTAAGAAGTTATACATAAAAACCAAAACACCGGTTTATTTAAAATCAATTAGTCTTTGTTCCCTATACAAAGCTTATCTAATCAAGAAGTTTATCGGAACAAAGCAAGCCTTGTAATTTATCATACAAGCAAATCAACAAATGAAACCATTAAAATTTGTCAACAAAGACAAGGGGCAGTTTACGGCCACTTTAAGAAAAAACGTAAACGACTATTTTGTGCAAAAAGGGATCTCAACTAAAGGAAATTTTTGGATGCTCATTAAATCAGCAGTTATGTTAAGTGCCTATTTCGCGCCTTTTGTACTGATACTTACATTACCTCTATACAGTTGGGTAATTTTTCCACTCTCCGTATTAATGGGAATTGGGATGGCAGGAATTGGAATGAGTGTAATGCATGATGCTGTACACGGGTCCTTCTCACAAAAAGGATGGTTGAACAAACTATTTGGTACTACCATGTACTTTATAGGTGGTAATACTTTTGCATGGAAAGCGCAACATAATATTCTCCATCACACCTACACAAATATAGACGGCTTCGACGAGGATATTGAACCAAAAGGATCAATGCGTTTTTCCAAACAAACTCCTTTAAAAAAAATACACCGTTTTCAACACATCTATGTTTTCTTCCTTTATTGCTTCCTTACCTTATCAAGGATTGTGAGTGAATTTTTCCGGATTGTTAAGTACAACAAATTAGGAATTACCAAAACAATGGGAACAACACTTACAAAAGAAATGATACGTATGGCTATAACCAAAGCAGCATACCTTTTCATTGTCATCGGTTTTCCAATGATGTTCTCCGGTTTTAGCTGGTGGTTGATCTTATTGGGTTTCCTTGTTATGAACGCTGTAGCAGGATTATTTATGAGTACTGTGTTTCAGTTGGCCCACGTTGTTGAGGAAACAAAACAACCACTTCCAAATTCGGAGGGAGTTATTGATAATGAATGGACTGTGCACGAACTGGAAACAACCGCCAACTTCTCAAGAAAGAGCCGCGTATTGGGATGGATGATAGGAGGTTTAAATTACCAAATAGAACATCATTTGTTCCCCAACATTTGTCACATCCATTACAGAGCCATATCACCGATTGTAGAAAAAACAGCTAAAGAATTCGGATTACGTTATAATATAAACCGCACTTTTTTCGGAGCAGTTGGTTCGCATGTGAGATTGTTAAGGGCTTTGGGGAGGTAATTAATATTCTCCCCCTTTTTAAACATTTTTTAGGAATTAACCTTCTCAATTACACAAACGGTGTTTTGTTCGTTCATTAAATAATTTACATTTGTAACGAATGAAATTAATTGCAAGCATATTAATAGCCTACTTCAGCATATTGCTGATAGCTCCTATGCCATGTGCTATTGCTTCGTTTACAGAAGAAGAGATAAGTTGCGAATACAGCTGCGGTGACCAGGAAGCTTGCACAGAATCATCCGGCTGTTCGGAAGACGGAAGCGATTCTGACAATAGTTGCTCCACATCTTTATGCTGTAACATACAATGCTGTCATTGCTATTGTGTTAATGAAGCAGAAGTTCTGTTTGCTTCATTTCCTGTTTTAAATACCAAACATGCTTCCCCACAAAACGATAAAATAACATCGTCGTTTTGTGGAGATTGCTGGCAGCCGCCCGAACTGATCTGAATTAATCCAGCAATTAAATCAAATCAGTATTAATTTTTAAAACCATTTATTATGAAAAAAGTATTAATTGGCTCTATTATAGCAGCAGTAGCTGTTGCAGGAGCAATATTTATCTGCACACATACATCAGGCTGCTGCCCTTGGGGCTGTTGTTAAGATGTAACACTGTTTAATATAACAAATCAACACCTGGCTTTTGTCGGGTGTTGATTTAATCAAAATACACGACTGATATATTACTGAACAACGATCTTTTTCGTACAGATTTTCGTCCCCTCATAGATCTTCACAAAATACATTCCTTTAGGGCTGTTGGAAAGGTCAAGTTCATTAGAGATCTGCTGCTGCAAAATTCTTTCACTCATCATGTTATATACTTCCAATTTCATTTCTTCAGAATTATTTTGATATTCAAGCCTCATCTTTCCATTGGTAGGATTAGGACAAATAGTTATCATCAATGGATCGTTTTGTAAATCATTAATGGAAATTAACTCAGCAGACATCTTATGTACGAATATATCACTAATAGCATATGAAGTTAAATAGTATGTTCCTGCTCCCGGATCGCAATCGATTGTCCCATTATAAGAACCAGTTGTGTAAATATTTCCCGAAGTATCAGTTGCTATAGAAATCCCAACATCACCCTGCGATGCTCCCATTTTCATGGCCCATATAAAATCCCCTGAAGTATCAAGTTTACTAATAAAGACATCTGTGTTACCGGCCGATGTTAAATTAAATGCCCCTGTTCCCGGATCAAAATCTGCTGTTCCTGAAAAAGTTCCAATTATATCTAAATTCCCTGAGCTATCTACCACCAGTGAGGAACCATAATCAGCTACCGTTCCCCCCATATTCTTTGCCCAAACAAAATTACCCGCTGAATCTAATTTGGAAATAAAAACATCATAAGTACCTGCGGAAGTCAAATCGAAAGTTCCACCATTCGGATCGAAGTCAACTGTATTATTAAAATAACCAGTAGAGTATACATTTGCTGAATCATCCAGCACTATGTCCTGTCCTTCATCAACACCCGTACTCCCCATTTGTTTTGCCCAAACAAAATTTCCGGAAGCATCCAGTTTAGAAACAAAAATATCGGTAGATCCCATCGACGTTAAATTAATTACGCCTGCATTCGGATCAAAATCCGCTGTTCCTCCAAACCAACCTGCTGTATAAATACCACCTGCTTCATCAAGTGCTATAGAACATCCATTATCATTAACGGATGATCCGATCTTTTTTGCCCAAACAAAATTTCCAGAAGCATCCAGTTTGGAAATGAATACATCCCAGCTGGTACCAGAGGTTAAATTAAATATTCCTGAACCCGGATCAAAATCCACTGTTCCCCAAAAACTTCCGGTTGTATAAACATAACCCGAATCATCAATTACAATAGCATTCGCTGCATCGGAATCAGATGATCCAATTTGCTTTGCCCACACAAGGTTTCCGGAGGAATTCAATTTAGAGATGAAGATATCCGCAGTATTGCTTACAGAAGTTAAATTGTATGTTCCAGACCCAGGATCAAAGTCAGCGATACCACTAAAATTACCTGCGATATAAACATTTCCTGAATCATCTACTGCTATACCGTTACCTGCATCATAAGTTCCTCCGCCCAATTGCTTTGCCCATACAAAATCCCCCGAAACATCCAGTTTAGAAACAAAAACTTCAGCATAACCTGAAGAGCTCAAATTAAAAACACCAGGTCCCGGATTAAAATCTACTGTACCGAAAAATTCGCCGGTAGTGTAAACATTCCCTGATTTATCGACAGCAATAGATTTTCCTCTATCGTTATTAGATCCCCCCATAGATCTCGCCCAGCTAAATGTTTGAGCAGTACATGTTAAGGAACATACGTTTAGTAGTGTAAAACCAACTACAGTAAAACAAAAAGATAATTTTCTCATTTATTAGGTTTAGTTTTTTTTCATCAGGTCTTTACTTCATAAATAAATATATCATAATAATACAAAAATATTTTAAAATGAATTTATAAAATAACTCAAGAAAAAGAGAAATTATTAATGAGAGTAAATTCTCAGCTAAATTTTCTTATTTTTAATCTATTATGAAGTCAGGTCAATTCTTCCTATTCTTTCTCCTTTGCCCATTCCTGTTTCTCGCCCAGGAATACAAAACCATTTTATCCATTAACACTGGTGGACATAAATCACTGATTAAAGATATGGCTGTGAGCAAGAATGGTAAATACCTGGTGAGTACCGGTGATGATAAGGTAATTAAGATTTGGAACATTGAGACTGGCGAATTGGACCAGGAAATTTTTGGTGAATGCCAGGAAGGTGAGATCGGAAAAATACTATGTATGGCTCTTTCGCCTGATAATAAATATTTAGCTGTTGGCGGAGCTTTGATGGATGATAAATACAGTGTGATCGTTCGTCTTTATGATTTCAAAACAAGAAAACTGATAAAAATCCTGAGACCTGCGGTTCAAAAAGACAAATTTGCTTTCTCAATGACCTTTTCATCCGACTCGCGCTATCTGGTAGCCGGAACAGATAATAAAGAAATAACCGGTTGGGAAATGAAAAGTGGAGAAGTTGCCGCTACCTGGGCAGTTCCAACCTATCGGGATTTATGCATTCAAATTCGTGATTCCCTTTTATTAACTGCATCAGTCGACTCAACTGTCATGCTTTGGAATATCTATCAGGGAAAAGAGATAAAGACACTTCGAAAAGCTCACAACCATTTGGTATACTTCGTTAATTTTTCTCCCGATGGTAAATACATTTTAAGTGTTGGCTATGATCAAAAAATAAATGTTTACGACAATCAATTAAACCTTCTTAATTCCATTTCTACTGATATCAGGCCCGGAACCATTGAATTTTCTCCTAATGGTTCGAAAGTGTTATTGGGCTTTATTGAAGAAGGAGCTCAGCACTGCCAATTGTACGATTTTAAAGAAGGGAAATTAAAACTGTTTGCCAACTTTGAAGAGCATAAAGAGATCGTATTAGCTACCCGATTCTTAAACGATAGCACAGCCGTAACTGCCGGTGGAGAAGACAATGAAATTCTTTTCTGGACCTGGGGAAAGCCTGTTTCCGGAAAATTAGCTAAAACAAAAGTTGTAAAAAAATTAATAGGAAAAGGACATAGTGTTTGGGGTGTTGCAATGACCGGACGAACAATCGGGTTTACTGTTAATAAAACCGGGAATTACGGTTCATCGGCATTGGATCAAACATTCGATTTGTTTACACATGAATTAAAACCGATTTCAGTTTCCGGATTAAAATTTGCCGGGCCTGTCCATAGCTATGGTCCATACACTATAAAACATGAAAAAGGCGGTACTGTTGATCACGATGATGCTGATCTGGTTATTCGAAAAGATGGAATTGAAGTTGGAAGAATAAAACGTGATATCTATACAAAAGTAGATGGTGGGATAAGACACCACAGTTATACTTTAATTCAGGACAAATATGTGATTACCGGAGGAGACAATGGCTATTTGTGTGCTTATGATATGCAGGGAAACATCCTTTCTTATTTTAATGGTCATACAGGCAGGATATGGTCAATAGCTGTTTCTGACGACGGAAAATATCTGATCTCCGGAACATCCGATCAAACAATAAAAATATGGAGAACAGATGAAATTGGAAAAAAAGTAAAACAACCTTATAAGTCGGTAAGTGAAGTTTACATACACGAATCGTGGGCAAAATATTTTGCAGAATTAGGCCTGACAGATCTTTCAAAAGAAAAAACAAAAACGGCCTGGGAAAAAATCATCAACACATTAAAAGAAAAAGGAAATACCCTTGATGCAGATGCACTTGACAATTATGTTTCATGGATGCCAATAGATAATATTCTTCCTGTAGCAAGTATTTTTATCAGCGAAGATCATGAATGGGTGATCTGGTGCAACGACGGGTATTTCACCAGTTCGAAGCGCGGAGGAAAATACATTGGTTATCATGTGAACAACGGTTACGATAAAGATGCGAAGTTCTACCCCTTCGAACAATTCGATCTTAAGTTCAACCGCCCGGATATTATGATGGATAGGTTAGCCATTGCGGATTCTGCAACAAAGGAAGCTTACCTCCTCGCTCATAAAAAAAGGTTGAAGAAAATGCATTTTGAAGAAGATGCCTTATCCACCGATATCCATGTTCCGGAAGTAAATATAATAAGCGGGCAAAAATCGCAAGATAACTACCTCTTGGTTCTCTCCGCTTCAGATTCTAAATACACACTCGATCGGATCTTTGTAACCGTGAATGACGTTCCTGTATATGGTAGCCACGGATTAAGTCTAAAGGAATCAGATACTAAAGAAACTGCACGTCAGTTGGTAATTCCTTTGCAAAACGGGAAAAATGTGATCCGGGTATCGGTACTTAATACCAAAGGTGGTGAGTCATTGATGGAGACCAGAACAGTACTACATCAAAAAGATAAATCAACCAAAAATCTCTACATTGTAAGTATAGGTGTTTCTAATTATGATACTAAAGAAATGAATTTAAAGTACGCAAAGAAAGATGCTTCGGATATCGCAAAACTTTTTACTTCCAATAAAAAACAATACGATAAAGTTTACGCCGATACCATTTTTAATATTCAGGCAACGGCAAAGAACATTGAAGCGGTAAAAACAAAATTACTCAACACGAGTGTTGATGATCAGGTAATCGTTTTTTTAGCGGGGCATGGTTTACTGGATTCAAAACTGGATTATTACCTTGCCATGCACGATGTAAATTTTAATGACCCTTCCAAAAATGGTTTGTCTTACGAAAGGCTGGAAGGCTTACTGGATAGTATTCCTGCACGTTACAAAGTTTTGTTTATGGATGCCTGTCACTCCGGTGAACTGGATAAAGATGAAGTTGAACTTTCCACTATGAAGAAAGAAGAAAGTGGTGACCTTGTTTTCAGAAACGGAACCAATTCAGTTGTAAAGAAACAAGGTTTAAGCAGAGAAAGTTCGTTTGAGTTGATGAAGGAATTATTTACCGATCTGCGAAGAGGGATTGGAGCTACAGTGATCTCCAGTGCTGGTGGTGCGGAGTATGCAATGGAAAGTGCTAAATGGAACAACGGTGTATTTACCTTCTGTTTGTTATCAGGATTAAAAGAAAAAAAAGCTGATATGGATAAAGATGGAAAGATTATGATCTCCGAACTTCAACAATATCTTCAAAAAACAGTTCCTGAACTCACGGGAGGAAAACAAAGGCCTACTTCACGTGTAGAGAATATTAATAATGATTGGCAGGTTTGGTAGCAAAATAAATCTACTGCTCTATTTCGCTTTTACTTCTCTAAAATACTCGTCCCTCAAAAAATATCCATATTAAATTAGCGATATAAAAGACCTATCTTTTCCCGCATAATTGTTTGGCCACGCTGTGGCCAGCATTCATCTATTAACATTAAATTACTACTATTTGGCTCCGCTGGAGCTGTGCTTTGTAAGAATTTGCTCCAGAGGAGCAAAACAATAATATTACAAGCAATCAAAGTTTTAAGGCTACAGAGTAGCCAAATATTTTTGTGTACGGTAAATATCTGCAAAAATTTTAAAGCAGGTCAAAGATTCCTTGCAATACGAAACAATATAATTTTGACTGAATTTCCTTTATTAATAATGTTTGTGGAGTATTTGAGGGACGACTAAAATAGTAAAATCCACTCTCCTGTTCTTAGCCTGAATTTCTTGAACATTACCTTGATCTTAAAAACGAAAGGCTGTTCTCCCGAAGCATCGGGGCGAACAGCCTTTCTTATTGATACCAGAGTACCTTCACGAAAGCTTCATTATTCAATTACCACTACACGCTGCGTGTATTTCTTGTTATCGTTGAGAATACTGATGAAATAAACGCCGCCTTGCAAATTCAACTGATCGATATTAAAGATAAAGATGTTTTTTCCTTCGGGGTGCTTACGGGCTTGTTCATATTTAATAACTTGCCCAAATACATTCGTAATTTCAAAAGCTACCTTACCTTCTTTTTCCAATTCATAACTTACATACAATACATCTTTAGCAGGATTTGGGTAGATACTGAATTTGTTCGCGTATTTAAGATCTGATGAATAAATACCAACTGAGCTAATGGTATCAGGATTAATATAGATGCTTGCTGAATCGGCAAAATAATTATTTTGAATACTTGAGTCCCCGATTAAAATGGTCAATTCGCGTGTTGAGTCCATTGGTAAATTCGGAATATCAACATAAATTTTATAACCACCATTAGGAACACTGTCAAACACATAATACCCGGTTGAATCCGACATAGTACGTGCCTGAATTCCACCACCCGGGTTTTTACCCAATTTTACATCCACTCCTTTTAATGGTCCACCCGGAGCAAAAGGCATATTAGGGTTTCCAATGTTTCCATAACGATTGTTACCAAAACCATCGCCTTCCAAAATATAACCTGAAATACTTGCTGTTCCTGTTGTTGTATCCGATTCTACCACCTGAATATTGGCAGTATCAACCTGCGCGCACCCATGCACATAAACCATAGAGGAATCCCATTGAAACGCATTTCCATAATAAGTTGGAACAGCAAATGGGAAAGCTGATTCTGTTGGAAGCACTTTTATCAAATAATTTCCGGCATAAAGCGGAGAGAAAAAGTAATCGCCATTAGCATCTAAGTTAGTGTATCCCACAGTATCAAAGCCGGCATAACCGGGTTGATGTTTAAACACGTAAACCAAACCTTCATCTACGTTTAATGATGAAGGTGGAGGTGTACTTACATGCCCTCTCAGATCGCTACTTAAGGTTGGAGAAACGGTAAATGTTACCGGAGGGTTCATAGGACAACCTATAGCATCAATACCTGTAGCAGTTACTATTTCAGCAAGACCTCCTAAATAAAATGTTAAACTGTCAACATAATTGGTATCAATATAAGTTGAACCGTTTTTTTGCCAGTAGAATGTATAAGGAGCTGTTCCTCCTGATGCCATTACATCAACAGTTACATCAGTTTCTTCACAAGCAAAGATTGGTGGAGGGTTCCCAACATTTGAATTAAATGCAGGCCCAACATTTATTAAAATCGAATCATTAATAGCACAACCTCCATCAGCAGAAAAACCGCTGGCATAATACCATGTTGGAACTACAGGTTGAGGGCTTGGAGTAAAATTAGGATTAAGATCTATCACACCAGGTGTAATTGTATATGATCCGGGAGTTGCCATATAAATATTGGCATCAAGGCCTCCACAAACCGCAGTATTGCTTCCTGCAAAATTAACGAAAGGAACAGTTACAGTAAATGTGCTTGTTGCATTACACCCCATAATGCTTGTATAAGTAGCAGTGTAAACTGTTGTTTGCAAAGGATGAAACTCAAAGAAATTATTTCCGTAATCAATTGTTCCTGCAACAGGCGAAATTGTTACTACCTGAGGGCTCACAAATATTCCTGTCACTGTTGCGTCATTAACATACATACTTGAATCATAAGCAATAACTCCACTTCCCTCTTGTAACTCGTAATGATAAATAAGATCAGGATAAACTCCGGGAAGCAAACCATTCATGTTAGTATTAATATCAGCAATGGTTCTTACACTGTTCCATATCCTTACATCACGAATAAACCCGGTATTATTTGGACTGGGACCATAATCACTTACCGCAGAAGGATAACCTATTTTAAAACCATCAGCTCCGCTTGGTGGAAGCTCCCATACTCCTGCACCAGTTCCTGCCTGAACTCCGTTCACATATCCGGTAAAATTATTGCCATCAAATTGTACAACAATATGGCTCCATTGATTAGGCGCAATAGTGCCTACATACATTTCACTTACACCCGGCAATTCAAAATACAATGTTCCGCCGTAATATTCAATAATATCGTGGTTGTTATTTGCCCATACTGTTGTATCATATTGAGTCATGATAACTCCTGTATTATTATCGGGCTTTACCCACATTTCAATTGTTAATTGGCGTGAGGCGAAAGCAGTTGAGAGTGGGGTAATTAATCCTTTGCTCTGCCCGTAATAAGCGAGCGCATTAACATCACTTTCAGGGTGCGCCTTTAATTTAAAACTTGTATCATTTTTACAAACCGTAATTCCGGAGTAAAAAGAAACACTTGAGCTATCCGAAAATAACACAGGTGCTGTAGTGATTGTATAGATTGATGCACCGGCAGAATTTCTACAACCATTTACATCAACAACGCTAACCGCATGAAAGCCCGGAATGGTAGTAGAAAGAAACTGAGATGTATTGCCATTATTCCACAGATAAGATGGGAAACCGGGAGAAGCAACCAATGTAGCAGATGTTCCTTCACACACAGATGTATCTGCCCCGCTTATTATAGCAATATTAGGTAAAGGGCCAAGTAAACATTTTCTCCAGATCTGCCCTCCTGAACTTCCAAAATCTAAAATTTGGTTATGGGGATTATTCGCCATTCTTTTTCCGCCACCATCATACTGCTTGCAACCAATGTACAAATGATTATCAAACTCTTCAATAGCTGCGTTGGGCTGAATCTCTAATCCGGTTGCACCAAATTCAGTACTGTCTTCAACAGTGTATGACACACCATCGTACGAACCTACTTTAAAATCACCTCCAATGTTGGTAAACATCCAAAGTTTTGCCCCAACAGCTGTAAGGTTTCTTATTTCTTCAAAACCTGTTATGGCAAAAAGTGAATCGAAAACAATTCCGTCGTTCGTTTTCCAAAGTTGAGCTCCGTTAGCATTAAATGTTTGTGTTCCTAAGTAAAGATCAGGGCCATAAACAGCCATACTCAGAACCTGTATGTTTTGTGAAAGTGAGCCTCCACCCATACTTGTGTAAAAATTAGTATTTTCAGTAAAATTAACCCCATCAGCCGTTTCAAACATCCGGTTATTAATAGTGTAATATAATTTTCCTCCAAATACAACAGTTGAAGTAATTTGTCCGGTAGCCCCAAACAATGTATTAAAATTACATACTTCCTGCCATGCGGATGAGTTTGCAAAATCGTTCGCATCTACAGCATTACGTATCACATGCCCGTTGCCAAACTCATCCAGAAAGGAAATATATACAGAATCAACAGCTCCGGTTCCTTTGAAAACATTTATGCTTGATGCAACAATTGCTGAACTTTGACCTGAAAGAGGTAGTTCATAATAGTCTTCCCAATTAACACCATCCATTGTTCTCACAATTTTACTACGGTTTGAAGGTGCGCCAAGTATATTTTGTCCGTGTCTTGCTCCACCTCCAAAAGGTGCGTCAACAGAAGCAAATAAATATCCGGAACCCTCGTTTGATACTACAAGATGAGAAGTAGCTGAATATCCTACCGGATTATAAACACCTGCAAAAGTCCCTGCATCGCCAATAGCCGAACGATATATGCTAGCCTCCGTGTGGCCCATTGTTACATAAAGCTTTCCGTGAAAAGTCTTCATGCTCGTAATTGATCCATTCTGATAATTGAACCCATTGGGTTCAACATTACCGAAAGAGCTTTGGGCAAACCCGGCCCTGCCCGTAAGTAACGAAAAAAGAATACAGATAATTATTTTTTTCATATTAAAGTAATTTATTCTTAGACGAGGCTAATTTAATAAATTACAATAATATAGCGGCATTTATTTTTCCAAAATAGTAAACTCTACCCTACGGTTTTTTGCCTGAACTTCTTCTTTATTGGTTTTATAAAGTGGTTTAGAGTACCCATAACCCTTTGAAGTAATTCGTTTTTCATCAATACCTTTTGCAACAATATAGTTTTTAACAGCTAAGGCCCTGTTGCTAGATAATTCTTCGTTAAATTTTTGGTCAGATGTGTTAATACTGGTATGTCCCCCGATCTCAATTTTTATAGTCGGGTTATCTTTCAGCAAAGAATAAAGTTTATTTAACTCCGGAAACGACTCTGGCAATATGTCATATTTGTTTGCAGTAAAAAACAAGTTGTTCATTACAATAGAAGCTCCTTCTTTTATTGGCGTAAGGTATAAATCTATGTTTTCTTCCTTGTAAGCATTCAGTTTCGTTGCATCAGTATTGTAATGAACTGCAGCATAGCCTTCATGTGCAGCATGAAATGAGTACTTTTTCCCTTTTGGTAAAGAGATAAGAAAAACTCCTGTTTCAGGATTGGAAGTTGCATGCCCTAAAACCTTTGATGAACCCAATTCACTATAGGTAATATCGGCAGCCATTGGTTTTTTTGTTTCACTGTCATAAACAACACCATGAACCAATATCAAAGGTAGTGGCTTCGCAGTTTCCGGCTGTTTGATCTTATAAATATCTTCCAAAGATCCTTTTGTAGAAGAAACAACATAAGCATTTTTACCCGATCCGGGAACCGTGTAATAAGCATCCCATTTTGCTGAATTAACTTTTGGCCCCAAATTTTTTGGCTGCGACCAATTGGTCCAGGTATCATCTAACCGGCGGCTCATAAAAATATCATTGCTTCCATAACCCGGATGCCCCGCACTGGAAAAATACATAGTTTTATTATCTGCCGCTAAAAACGGTCCTACTTCACTGGCAAAGGAGTTTACTACTTTCCCAATATTCTTTGGTTCTGACCACGAACTATCGGCCTGCAAAAAGCAAACATAAATATCCTTATCGCCATAAGTATCATCCCGGTAGGATGTGATCAACAAAACACTTCCATCAGAAGTAAGACAACTCTCTGTGTACTCACTATAGTTATAATAATTTTTAATTGTCATTGATTTTGGAGTGGTCCATCCTTTCATGGTTCTGTGCGAAATGGATATTCCCTTTCCGGTAACACTTCCGGTTTTGTCATATTTATTACCAAGCAACGCGGTGTTATTATCCGCACTAATGCTGATTAAAAAATTACGGTCCTTCGTATTCCAGGGAGCACCAACGTTTTTTGCGAGTCCCCAGGTGCTGTCCTTTAAGTTTAATTTTGAACACCATATATCATCTTCCTTTTTATCTCCCAAATTTTGTGGGTGCTCATCACGGGTAAAATACAATGTATGCTCATCTGTTGAAATTACAGGTGAAATTTCGGTGTGTGTCGAATTAACGGCTGAACCTAAATGCACTTTATCACCAAAAGAATTATACTTATCAATTAAATTAATCGGCTTAGCTTTTTGTTTAATATATAAATAATCAAACTCCACATAATTAAGCCCCATTACATAAAAGCCATAATAAAATCCATAAGTTTTTTGAGCGGGCATGCTGTATACTTCTTTTCCATTAACTAAAAAATGCCACTTACCCGAAGTATTTTTAACGCTCAAAATATTTACCTCCAGCATCGGTTTAATTTCCTTGCTTTTGGTCCAGTCAACAATTTTAGTATATTTTTCATCTACATTTTTATATATTGCAAAGTAACCATTGGATGATATATCAAACACATAACAATTATCTAAGTCCTTTGCACCAAATACCAAACCGTAGCCCTGATTATTTTCACCACGATATTGTTTTTGGGATAATACTATCTCGAAATCTTCATTTGGGTTGACATAAACCTCACGATACTGATACCAGGAAGATTCATCTTTTAAATGCTGCATTAAAAAACGGCCGTCACGTGTTTCAGTAACTATATTATCCTGATCATAAGATGTCCACTCAGGGTCCCCCGGATTAAAATCACATTTTAAGAGATAATCACTTTGTGCGAAAGAATTAGTAAGGAATAGTAAAAAAGAAAAAATACCCAGTAACTTTTTAATCATTGTTTGTTTGTTTAGCAGAGTAAAGATACAAAATGCCTGAATAGTTGCTATCATTTTGTTACAAATCTGTAAAGTACTGACTTTTAATGCTTATTGAATTTGATTTGACGGAAAAAATTAATATCTTTAATATGTTACGTGTGCCTTAAAAAACATTGCTATGTTCCTTAGCGAAAAACAACGTAAATTAATCGAATCTATTGCTAAAATAAATAATATAGCAAGGGTAAGTATATGGTTGTATGATAAAGATCGTGAGTCTGTAAGTTCAGACCTTATTTATTCTCTTAAGGACAACACCTTTTTACTGGGACTCACATTAAAAAAAACTGACTTTCCCAATTATTTTAAAGCTTTGGAATTAGACAGGGAAATTATTGCCGATGATGCCCTTACTAATCCATGTACTTCTGAGTTTTCAGAAGCATACTTAAAACCATTAGGAATTACTTCTATGCTGGATGTACCAATAAGGGTTTATGACAAAATTATTGGAGTGGTTTGTCATGAACATATTGGTAAAAAAAGAGTGTGGTCTGAAACTGAAAAATTGTTTGCCTTCACCACTGCTGATATTTTAGGGCTAACTATTGAGACGGAAGACAAAGAGAAGGTTTACAACTCCCTTAAAGAAAGTGAACAAAGATATGGGCTCACATCTACTGCATTGCCTGTAATCTTCTGGACAACGGACAAGAACCTTATTATTACATCATCCAGAGGCAAAGGCTTAATGGATCTGGGACTAGAGTCAGATGCTATTGTTGGAAAAACAATTTCAGAATTCTTAAATACTGACCCTAATGATGCAGCGTATGCTCATCACATGGGCGCATTAGCAGGTAAGTCGGCAAATTATGAATACCAACTAAATAACCTGATCTTTCAGATATACCTTGAACCTCTGAAAGATATTCATAATGAAATTACAGGTTGCATAGGTTTAGCAATTAATATTACTGAACGTAAAGAAAGTGATATTACTATTCAGGAAAGGGAACTACAACTTCGAACTCTTTTTGATGCAGTTGCCGATGTGATTTTTGTTATTGATATTAATAAAGATGGCAGCTACGAATTTTCGTCTGTAAATCAGGCTTTCATAAATTCTACAGGGTTTACCCCAACTCAAATTATTGGAAAAAAAGTGCGTGACATCGTGCCTTTAGAATCATTGCAATTAGTGCTTGATCGCTATGAACTGGCAATAAAAGAAAGAAAAGTTGTTTCATGGGAAGAAACAAATACTTACCCTAAAGGAACGCTTACAGGCATTGTAAGTATTGCACCATTGTATGATCAGGATGGAAATTGTACACAATTGATCGGTTCGGTTAAAGATATTACAGACAGAAAAAAAATTGAACTGGAACTAAAATCAAGTAAAGAACAGTTATCCATTGTATTTAATACCGTAGCAGATGTAATTTTTGTACTGGACGTTTTAGATGATGGAGGATATTCATTTAACTCGGTTAACAAGGCATTTGGCATAACTACCGGAATAGATACCGTAAGTATAGTTGGCAAAAAGGTGGAAGAAGTTATTCCGCAGGAGTCACTCACGGTACTTTTAAATTATTATGAAAGTGCCATAAAAGAAAGAAAAACCATTATCTGGGAAGAAACAAATGACTACCCTTCCGGAAAAATTACCGGCATTGTTGGGCTTACCCCGGTTTTTAACTCAACAGGAAAGTGTACAAAACTGATTGGTTCAGTAAAAAATATTACCGAAAGAAAAAAGTTTGAAACGGAGCTTCAAAAAAACGAGGAGCGATTCAGGTCACTGGCTGAAAAAACAAATATTATTCCATGGACCACCGATGCCGGAATGTCGAGGCTTGACTATGTTGGGCCGCAGGCGGAGGCAGTTTTAGGGTATCCGGTTGAAAAGTGGTACGAAAAAGATTTTTGGCCTAATCACATACATCCTGATGATCGGTTTAGAACCGTTAAAGAAGCTGTAACAAACCAAATTGGAGATACCAATTACGACCATGAATACCGCATGGTAGGTGCTGACGGAAGAGTGATCTGGTTTCGCGATGTTGTTTCTATTGAAAAAGTTAGTAATGGCAAACACATGTTACGCGGGTACTTAATTGATATTACCGAACGAAAGAAATTTGAAATTGAATTACAGGAAAATGAAGAACGTTTTCGTTTATTGGCAGAGTCAACAGATATTATTCCCTGGGAAACAGATGCCAAAACATTTCAGTTTACTTATGTTGGTCCACAGGCTGAGCGGATATTGGAGTATCCTGTTGAAGAATGGTATACCAATGATTTCTGGCCGGATCATATTCATCCGGATGACAAAGAAGATACTCTTGCATTCTGTTTAAAAGCGTTTAAAGAAAAGAAAAACTATGAGTTTGAATACAGAATGGTAGCAAAAGACGGATCAATTGTATGGCTTCATGATGTAGTAACTGTTCAGTTAGTTAATAATGTTCCCGTTACACTCAGAGGTTTTTTGATTAACATAACTGAAAGAAAGATCGCAGATGAAAAAATTCAAAAATTAAATACTGAACTGGAAGAACGGGTACAGGAGCGCACTGCACAACTCATGGAGATTAATCGCGAACTGGAAAAGGCGAAAACTTCGGCAGAAGAATCAAAAACTGCCAAAGAACTTTTTCTTGCTAACATGAGCCATGAAATCCGTACACCATTAAATGCTATCATAGGATTTCAGCAGTTGCTAAAAGAATCAACATTGGATGAGGAGCAACAGGAGTTTGTTGAGAGCATAGATTTTGCAAGCCGTAACCTGCTGGTGATTATAAATGACATATTGGATCTTTCGAAAATAGAGGCCGGTAAATTTCAATTTGATGAAGGTGAGTCTGATATTGGTGATACAATTAAATCAGTAATAGAATTGGTAGATCTGAGGGCAAAAGAAAAAAAACTGAAGTTGGTTATTTCGCAAGACCCTGCTATACCAAATGCCTTGTATTTTGATGCTACCCGGTTAAGCCAAATCCTGTTGAACCTGGTTGGAAATGCCATTAAGTTTACAGAAATGGGAGAAGTGAGCATCTCCACACATTTGCTCGAAGAAAACGAAGATACTGTGCTTTGTGAATTTATTGTAAAAGATACCGGTATAGGAATTTCTCAGGATATGATCTCATCCATTTTTGAGCGCTTTACTCAGGAGAGTATTGAAACTACACGTAAGTATGGCGGAACCGGACTGGGCTTAACCATTTCACGTTACCTGGTAGAAATGCAGGGAGGAACCATTCACGCACGAAGTAAGAAAGGGGAAGGTTCTGAATTTTTATTCCAGCTACGTTTAAAAAAAGTGCGACACAAAAAAACAATAAGCGAATACAAACAAACGGAAGTAAACGGTGTTGCCGAGCCCACAAAAAAGCTTAATATTTTACTTGCAGAAGATGTATTGCTCAACCAGCGACTTGTTGTGAAGATCATGGAGAAGTGGCACCATAATCTTGATATTGCCGAAAACGGAAAAATTGCCGTAGAGAAAGTAAAAAACAATTATTACGATCTTATTTTAATGGATATTCAAATGCCCGAGATGGATGGATATCAGGCAACAACTATTATTCGCAGTATACCGGACGAGCGCATTCATTCGATTCCTATTGTTGCATTAACCGCTCATGCTTCCAGTTCTGAGGCCGAAAAATGTATTAACCTGGGAATGAACTCATACATATCAAAACCATTCAGCCAGCAAAAATTGCTCCAGGTAATAAATGAATTAATAGCTAAGTAGCCAAAATATTGAGTTTAGAAGTTTAGAACAAGAAGAATTTAGTGCAGAGCAAACAAATAAAAAGCAGAGGGTTTTGGATCTCTGCTTCTATAAATAAAATCAAAATCTCTTTTGTTTAACTCATGCTTTTTCAGAAATTTCTTTCACCTTACTCAGTGCTTTTGGCCATGCATCCAAAAAGATTTTTTTTAATTCCTGATTAGAGTCGGTATCAACCAACAACAATGTATTACCATGATCTTCTTTAAAAGTATAATTTTCCAAAGATCCCACAAAAGTCTCTGCTTCAGGGCCACTCATAATTTCTTTGCCATTTTTTATAACACCTAAATGTTCTATGGACACGAAATTATTTGGAATATTTTCCTTGATCCGGCTAACCATTCCGCCCAATTCACCTTTTTTGTCAGGTCCCAGAAACTCAATTTTTGATCCTTTTCTCCAGGAGCCTTTATAATATGAACCGGCAGGGTTAAAAGCTGCAGTCCACTCCTGGTATTTTTTCTCATCGAGCATGGCTTTATAAACTTTGTCGGCACTTGCATTTATTTTAATTTCAAAATGCATTGTTTCCAATTCCTTGCGTGATTCAACATACTTTTTAAAGTTGTCTAAAATTGCCTGCCAGCCTTTCTTTTGAAATTCGGTTGAATTTTTTTCTTCTGTTTCAAAAGTTTCCTTCACAAAAGTTGTGATTCCTTTACCGGTAAAACTTACACTTACCTTTCTTCCATCTTTAAGAACGTAAGCAATTCGTTCGAGTGGTTTTACATCCGTGTAGGTGCCTTCCAAATCAAAACCGGAACTTCCATCTTTAGCTTCCATTCTAAAAATAAAATCTCCGTTTACCCGTAGGTCATTTTCTACACGTGGTGTTTGCCAATCGTCAGATGCGTTATTCCATCTCATAATGTGCAGAGGCTCAATCCAGAGTTTCCACACTTTTTCTACAGGAGCATTAATGTTTGCTTCAACTGTAATTGCCGTTTTTTGTGTTGTTTCCATTTTGCTAAAATTTTAATTGCCTGCACGAAAGCAGACGGGTTAAATATAAGTTCAGCCATAAGCAACAGAGCTATTGGCGTTGATCAATTTATTCTTTACAGCAAGATGTGATAAGGGGTAACTTTTATGAATTTTAAAAGCTAGGCAAATATACAAATTTTCAGTCCGACCAATGAATTCACAAAGGTTTCTTGGCTTTGTTTGCCATAAAAAATGCTAAAAAAATGATTGCAGGTAATAAATGAGTTGATAAGGAATTAAATCTTTATACTTTCTGGTCCTTCGAAAAAAATTCTTTCCTATTCTCCAACAACATCTCAATTTCCACTTTCCAGAAACCATCTTCAGTTAAAGCATTACCATCAACCTGTTCCATTTTTTGTTTTAAAGTCTCCAATTGAGTATCAGTAAAATTCGCATCTAAGTATGCATCTTCTCCATTCTCCTGCTGAATTTGGTCTACAAAGCTTCTGTATACAATTAAGAGTTCTCCCAGTTCGTTAATAGAATTGTTCATGTAACGCGGTGAGAAATCTTCATGATCGAGCCATTCAACCCTGTCATTCATTTCCGTATTTAAAACGATAAGGTTTCCACTTCCATCTACACCAATAGTTACATACTTATCAAACTCCTTTTCAAGTGTATCGTATTGTTTGGTCAGGCGATTGATGCCATCATAAATATCGCTGGTATCTCTTACAAAGGATAAATAAGGTGCCACATTAGCCGGAAGTCCGGCTATGGTTAAAAAATCAATGGTAGTTTGTTGAAGGTTCAATCCTTTGAATCGGTCTATTGATAATGGACGAAGTGAATGATCACTTGTTTCCCATACATTTTTAAATTCTTGTGCTGTCATTTTTTGTTGATTGTTAACGAAGGATTAAATATAAGGATTATCCTGCAGCTCAATGGCTCAACCTTCCCTTTTCTTCTTCGTTACTTTCCACATTACGCTCATTGATCTTTAATTTTCCAAAATTGTAATTGATATTTATGGTAAACCTCCTGCTATCCTGCAGAACTTTATAGCTCCAGTCCTGATTTTCAAACTTAACTCCCGTGCGGAAATAAGCGGAATAGAATACATCATTAAGTCCTATGCTACAATCCAGTTTATCTTTAAAGAAAGTCTTTTTAATTGCTAATGAAAGCATCCATCTTGATCTAACCTGCACCAGTCCATTATTTTTTCCGCTCCTGTAAAAAACCATCACTTCTGCTTTAGTGTTTTTGGGTACAGTAAAAGTATTGGTTAATGAAGGAGTGTAATAAAAAGAAGCTGTTTTAAATGGAATGCCGCTTACCTTTCCAACATACTCAATATAAGAAACAAGGCCATTTGCAGATAGTTCCCACCATGGCTTTAAAGTTTTTTGAATGAAGAATGAATAAGCCAGATAGTTTTTGAATTTCATATTATCGATCGTTTCTTTAAAAATCTTAGTGCTATCATTTTGTTCTGTGTATGGCATCATTACATTATCGATCCGGGTATAGGTAAAAGTATTAGTAAGGAGTTCTTTATAACTGTGTGTAATATCAATAGTATTACTGTAATGGGGCAAGAGAAAAGGATTTCCTTCGAAATAGTCATATTGATCCCTGAAGTATTGGAAAGGATTCAGGTTACCATATTCGGGGCGATCGATCCGTCGGTTTAAGTTCAGTTGAAAAGCATGGTCTTCCGATGCGGCGTACTCAAGAGCTATATTCGGGAACAAATTATAATATCTGCGTTTCAATTCAAATACCTTCTCTTTGTTGCGCCCGGTCAAATTGGTGTTCTCTGCTCTAAGTCCCAGTTGTATGCTTCCTTTTTTGAAAGCGCGGATATAATTAAAATAGGCAGCGTATGTTTGCTCGGCGTAAGTGTAATCATTTGATAAAGTGGCATCACTGTAGTAGTTTCCGTAAGTATTATCTTTCCTTTCAAACAGATAATTATTTGAAGTGGTGATAAAACCAAGCTTAGCGCCCAGTTCGAAGGAAGAAAGACTGTCAATAACTTTAGTAAGATCGAGTTTAGAGGCCAGAATATCTGAAGCACTTATATTACTGCTTCTGTAAATATTAGGTGGCAGCACCTGCTGACCATTAGCATCTGAAAAAAGATTCTGAATAGAGCTGGATAATTTTTCTGTTAAGTGTGTATAGTCGGAAGTAAAGCTTAGAACTGTTCCTAAGCTATCAAATTGGTGTTCTGCATTTATATTGTAGTTGTTTATATTCCATTTGTCGGGAGTATAAACAAGGGCATCCAAATGATCAAAGCTCAAATTATTATAGTTGGTAATGGTGTTGGTTCCATTAGCATCCGAAATATAAGAACCCGGGCCACCATCGATTTTAAAACCAATAATATTCTTTTTATTAACTAACCAATCTGCTCCGACCCTGTAATTGATACTTTGATCCAGGTCTTTAATTGTATTGATAGCATTGAACTCAGTTAGGCTTGAATCGGTCCTGAATTTTTTATCGTGCTTTGCTAAGGACTGATAATACCCATAATTATAATCAAGGTTGGAGAAAATAGTTATTTTCTCAGATCTATAATTGAGTGAGGCACCGGATAGTGAACGTAAATAAAATCCCTGCGAAGCTGAAGTATAAACATTTCCACTAAAGCCAACAAGTTTCGTCTTCTTTGTTTTTATATTTATCATACCCGAGGTTCCGGCGGCATCATATTTAGCAGGAGGATTCTTAAACAGTTCTATCTTCTCAACCGACTCAGCATTCATACTTTTAAGCATATTAAGTAATTGTGTGTTTGATAATTGCTGTACACGACCATCTAACATAATTACCACACCGGTCTTACCGTTCAGTTGTATCACATTATCATCAATACTTACACCGGGTAATTTAGAAAACAGGTCATAAACTGTATTTCCTTTTGCCAAAGGACTGTTCTCTATATTTACAATGATATTCCCGTTTTTGAATTCGATGGTTCGTTTAATAGCGGATACAGAAACTTCTTCGAGGTTGATCCCTCCTGAATGTAAGATAATGGAAGACAGGTCAACAACAGACGTAGAATCAACCTGAATTGCATCACAGCACTTTGTATTGAAACCTAATGCAGTAATTTTAAGTAAATAAGAACCTTTTCTATTCAGTTGAATATTAAAATTACCATTATCATCACTTATACTCCCTTTAACCAATGAACTATCGATTGAATTTAAAACTGCGATGGTAGCAAAAGGAATCGGGCTTTGAATGGAATCAACAACCTTTCCTCTGATAGTTTGACCAGAAGCCACTGCATTCATAAACAACAAAAGAAACAGTACACGGGTTTTAGTGATCATAAAATTCGAAGTGCCATTAATAATTTTCTAAATAACGAACTCAAAGCTAATTTAGTATAACAACACGATCAGGTATCAAGTAGGCAAACCTCAATCCTTCATCACCACAATCTTATGCGTACTTAGCTTTTCTTTGCCGGAAAAAACTTTCACTATGTACTGTCCGTTGGAAAAGCCGTTTAATTGAACCTGTGTTTGTTGATTCGCTAATTTTCCTTCCAATACTTTTTTTCCTAAAAGATCATACACTTCGTAATTACAGTTCTTTGGGTTAAAATTTTCGGTTGAGATAGTAAAATAATTTTTTGCGGGATTTGGGAAAACTACAACTGTGCTCTCCTCTTTTTCATTTTCATTAACACCAACAAGTACTGCGCTCACACCATTTGCAGATGTGTACTCCCCTAAGCGTAAAGTGTCGACAGTAAAATAACCGTATTTACCATTCACACCACCTAATTTCACTTTGCTGTATTTATCCACTTCGTGCCAGTCATCTGCCGTATTTTTTCTGTACAATAAAATTACACTGTCGGCATTAGTTGTTGTTAAAAGTGTATCCAAATATCCTGTTGCGCCACCTGTTTGTTTTCTTCCATCGAACCAAAAAGTAGCTTTACTGAGGAACATCGGGCATAGTATACCGTCAATTTTCCAATAATGCTGATTGTTGAGGCGGTAATTATTTATATTGTTTTTAACCGAATCGGGTTTTACATAATTGTGTTCAACTCTTATTACAGAAGAATCGATACCGGCGGCAAGAACACTTAAAGAAAGGTTAGCTGGGACAAAACTATGTGTTCCCGATGTTTTTATTGTTTTGTATTGCGAAGAAATGGCATCCGAAATTTTTGAACCAACATTCATTGCAATCATTACAGGATCATAAGGAAGGGTAATCGTAAAGCTTGCCAACGGACCCGACATATAAATTCTTTGTATGCTATCGTGCCACATCGTAGCGCTTTTATAAGAAATTTCTAAAGGCACATTGGTAAAATAGTTTGGCGCACCAAACAAACGCTGTCTCACATAAACAGTAATATCATAATTTCCTCCTCCCGCCGGGACAGAAGTAGTTGAATCAATTGAAAAATGCGGCCATCCCTGGTTCAATACCCAATCGGTCATAAACTGGTTCATATTTACACCGGTTGCGGTAGTCAATAAATTTCCAAACTCGACTGAGTTCATATTTTGAAATGCTTTTTGCTGCTGCACATAACGCAATCCTACTTTAAAAAGCGAATCGCCCAAATACCCACGCATGGTGTGAGCCATATCAGCTCCTTTTTTATAAGTGATGTCTCCATAAGTAATTTCTGAAGGCACTCCCGAAACGGCTCTCCATCCCTCACGATTATGTACGTGATGTACCATGTCCTCGTGATTGGTTTTTATTCCTGCCAGGTAACTTGCATAACCATACATATAATCGGTAAAATAATATTCAGAATAAGTTGCCATTCCTTCGTTAAGCCACATATCACCTGCAGTTTCACAGGTAACATGATCGCCCCACCATTGATGCGCCAATTCATGTGCCATCAGTTCAGCCTCATACGTAATAGGCCCCGCGGCGAAAGCTTTTCCAAGTGTAATGTTTGTTGCATGCTCCATTGCCCCACTGTTAAATGGAACAAGACAATAACCTACCCTACCATACGGATAGGGACCATAATGATCTTCGTGTCCTGCAAAGGCATTTGGCAAATGAATAAATGAACTTTTTAAATTTGTTGTATCGGCAGGTAGCGCGGTTAACATAACCGGAACATTTCCATTGAGCCCGTTAAAACTCCAGTTAACATGTGTGTAAGGTGCAACCGAAACAGAAGCGAGATAAGATGTAATAGGATCATTCATAACCCATGTACGAGTGCGTAAGCCACTTCCGTCAGTTGTATCTTTGGTAAGCGCTCCGTTGCAATAAGCAATTTTTCCTCCATTGGTAGCGATATTGAAAGTATACTTTGCGTGCTCAGTAAAGTTATCAAAACAAGGATGCCATACACGTCCGTAGGTGTGTGGATTAGCACCAAAACCTACACCTAAATTAAAAGCATAAACACCACTAAAATAAAATCCACCCCAGCCGGTTGGATCGCCTTGAGGATGACCGTGGTAATATACTCCAAGATCCAATGTGTCGGTAGTATTGAATGCCAAAGGCAAATTTACTTTTAATAAAGTATCGTTGTACGAATAAGTGAGCAGCGTATTATTATAAGTAATACTGTCGATGGTCATTTGCAAAAGATCGAGACATAAATAATTTAAGCCGTTCATATTTGGCTTGAATTTTACAAAAGTATTTCCTGAAATGGTTTGCCCTGCGAAATCAGTAATATTGAGTGAAATGGTGTATTGAAGAATATCTGCAGTATCACTCCTAAGATTTTCGGGTGCAGTAAATACCGAAACATTGGGAGTCTGATGTTTTGATAACTGGCAGCTTGAAGGGTGCTGCGCTTTTATAACACCGGATACAACAAGCAGGGCAAATATGATTTTTTTCATTTTATCTGAGAACTAAATAAGTAACTAAGATACAACAAATTACTTTTATTTTGCAGTATTCAATTCCTCATATTCCTGTTTGGTCAGGCGATACTGAATCACACTTTTGTACACATCATCGATCTTATAATGCTCTTTTAACTCTGCCTCTTTAATCATTTTATTATTGAGCATTACTTTTCCTGATGCTTCGTTCTCCGGGAAGTGGGTTGCATATATTTTATTCAAATTAACTGTTTCGAAACCGAATTTAAGTATAGCTGCCGTAGCCTCGGTAGCATATCCTTTCCCCCAGAAAGGTTCAGCGATCCAGTACCCGAATTGCGCGCTGTTATTTGTTTTATCCAAATGCAAACCTATCTCTCCTATCAATTCCTCTTTGCCTTTTTCTGTAATAACAAAAACATAACGTTCTTCATTTTTAAATCCCTGTAACACAAAATTGATCCGAAAGATGGCATCTTCTTCCCGATATGGATAAGGAATATTAAAGATCTGATCAGAGATCTTTTTGTTATTGGCATACTTGATCAATGAAGGAACATCCGTCAATTGTATCTTTCTTAGCTTTAATCTGCTTGTATTTAGTTCCGGGAATGTTTTCATTAGCGATTATGTTTATTTAGGAATGGGTTGTGCATCGATCTTTGGATTGCCGGATTACTTAATTATCCTTAGCGTATATTGCCCTATAAAGTCCTGTGCCGCCATTTAAGTCCTTTCCATCTTTTTTTACTAAATGGAAATTATGCTTTTTCATTATTGCAGTTGTTTCATCTACCCTATAGTTTATATGTGTTTTACCAAAACAATGCGATTCAAGAATATAAAGTTTTCCGGTTGGCTTAAGTTTTTTACTGATGTCTGTTACCATTTCGTCCATACATGTGAACTCATGAAAGGTAGCACTTAACACTATTTTATCAAAAGCAGCGTCGGGAAGATTACTTGATTTCTCTGTTCCAATGCATAAGTTAAACTTAGCTGTTAAGGGCTTTTTATACTTTTCGCATTTACGGATGACTTTATTAAAGTTTTTTTGGTTTAAAGTCTTTGCATTAATATCCTGTACATAAAATGTAATGCTGTCGGTTAAAAGAGCAAGTCCGCCAATGTTTTCACCTTTCAGTGCTCCAATTTCCGCCACAACATCGCCTTTCTTAAACTCAAAGAAGCTTAACAGGTCCTTTTCATTTTCAAAATAGTTGGCAATATTGCCATAAACTTTATATGAAAACTCAGGTCTGGTATCTAAACAGGTTAAACTTGTTAAGGAGAACAAAGCAAGTGCGAGAAGTAATAAAGTCTGGCGTTTCATTTTATAATAGCGCTAATTGTTTATCAATAATAAATGTACTCATATTTTGTTTCATCTTCCTGCATACCTTTTACATTCTTAGAGCTGGTCGTTAAACCCTTCTCATTATACTCAAACAGAAAGTATGTATCTACTATCCCTGTTCTGTGTTGTTTTATCAATTGCCCCGCCTCATTGTATTCAAATTCATCATTGGTACTCATTCCAAACACCGAAGCCTTTTCGCTGATCTTTAAACCGTCTTCATTGTATTGAGCTTCACCGGAGCCTACCAGTTTTTTGTTATTGTCATAAGATTCAAACCTTACACGCAGACCACGGTTATCATAAAATTCTTTATCGGTTCCGGAACTTGAGGACTCGATACGTGTGCCTAAATCTTTATTGAATTCAAATTTGGTTACAGAAGTTTTCCCATCGCTATCAGTAAAAGTTTTACTTATTACTTTGCCTTCTTCATTGTACTCGTATTGGTAACTAAATGTGGTTCCATCTCTATACTTAGTTTTTTCCTTAATTACCTGCCCTTTCTTATCGAACTCATAAGTATATGTCTTTTTCCCTGTATAATCGGTTTCTTCACTTATCCTGTTTCCCTTTTTATCATAAGTAGATATTGTCCAGCCTCCTTCATAAGTTTCCTTTATGGTTTTCACTTTGTGTTTTTTGATAAGCTCCTGCTGGGTAGGTACTATTGTTACCGGAGCTGTATATGTGGAGTTTTGAATGGCAAGTTTTCCGCTGTCAATTGCCGGTTGGTTTTTTGCGGCTTCATTCATTTGAATAGCGAGATTCAAAACTTCGTTTGCCTTATCAGTGTCTGATTGGCAGGAAATGGTGAAAGAGAGGATTGAGATTAGGAGTGTGTAGATGGGGAGTTTTTTCATGGATTTTTTACAAGATCGGTAGCAGTAAGTGATTAATACATCTGATTTTTATACATTTCGATAAAATGTCCAAGGAGGTTTGAATATTTTTTTTGAACCGCAATTATATTACCAATACTACCTTCTATTGTTTCACCGTTAGTCAAACAGCCTATAAAGTAATATTCCGAATCATAATTTCTTTTTCCTACAAACTTAAAATGCACAGCTATTGCAGTTAAAGCGACCTCATTCCATTTCAGTAATTTGCCATTAAAATTTATTCCAGTATGATCAATAACAAATTCTTTTGAAGGCTCAGAAAAACTAATATTTGCAGGAAGAGATAAATTAGCATCCTTTCTCCAAGATGGCATAATTTCAGTGATTTCTAACGTGATCTCTCTTTCCTTAAGTGAGAGCAGAGAATATTTACCATATTCCTTATTACAATACTCGAGGAGGAGTGCTTTTGCTTCTTCTTCTGTCATTTCCGCAATTTAATTCTTTTATAAATTCTGTATACAATATAAATAATTCCAATAGCATTCAAAACCATCCATCCTCTGTAAGAAATATAAATGATCTTCTCCCTTGTATCCATACTTGCTAAACTCCAAAATTCACCTTTTGAATCATCAAACCTGTCTTCGTAACTCATCAACAAGGCACCAAGAATCACATAAACTAAAATATCGGAGCCAATTACAGCAACCCAAAAGAGTATGTCTATTATTCGGATTTTTCTCGAAATCATTTTGCTATCTATAATTTTAGCGATTGGTAATAAACTTCTATGTGCAAGATCTTATTTATTAATTCTGGCCTTAATTTTCTTAAAAGCCCCAAGGATTAGTTTTTGCTCTTCAACAAGATAATCATCTGCAAAAGGCGCTCCACAATCCTGACTATAAATCTTGTGTATTAATTTTGAGTTCTTGAAATAGTTTTTATCTGTAATTAATTCTTCAGAATTGCCTTCAAACTGAACCGACTTCAGCACAACAAAAGATAATTGCCCATTTAATAAATAATACTCAGAAATTTGTTTTGTCTTAGGATAACGAGCAATTATTTTTTGGAGTTTACCATCAATATAATAATACTCTGCAAGACCATTTTCAGGCGTCAATTCAAGTTTTCGCTTGTCAACTGAAGACCATTGAGAAATGGAGTTTATCTTATGAAAATTTTCTCTGATAGGTTTAAGTTGTTCTGTGAGATAATCATTAATAGGCTCATCCTTTTCGTTTTTTGATTCAGTCAATTTAACCGATTCACTTTTTAAAGCTTGAGGTGGGCATTTTTTTGAAGCGGTATCTAACAATACTGCATCTTGTGCAAAAGTTTCCGAAAGTTTTCCGCTGCCGGTTGCCGGCTGATCTTTTACGGCTTCATTCATTTTAATAGCAAGGTCCGTGACTTCATTTGCCTTGTCGGTTGGCGATTGGCAGGAGATGGTGAAGGAGAGGATTGTTATTAGGAGGGTGTTGGTGAAGAGTTTTTTCATAAATATTCGTGCTTACAAGGCAATTAATTGTTACTGTTTTTTTTAAGCCAATCCTCGATGTCTTTAAAGCAAACAACGAAATTTTGATTTGACATAACAGGGAATCTAGAAACAATATAATGAGTAATATTATTCATTCCAAGCTTATTCTTTATTAAATCCTCTCTACTGACCTCTTTTGCGTATGCATCATCATAATATTTACATAATTTGGAATTAATTCTTGCAGTTCTTTTTATATCCAAATCAATCAACGAAATTTCAAATAAGTTATTTTTACATTGAAAATTATGAATTTCACCGTTTCTTGTCATCACCAAATCAAATTCTTTTCTATTTATCCTAGTTACTCCACTATTCTCAAAACCATAACGTTCGAGAATTTTAGTTACTCTATCCTCAAATATGAAACCTGAATGGATTTGAAATCTTTTATTCCTTTCTAATTTAATTGTTAAACTATTCGTAATAAATCTAACAAATAACATTACGTTAGAATAATACTCACCATTTGAATATGAAAAGGGAGAAAATGAGTTAAGATGATCTAAATAATCATTAGATTCTAAAGTTAATGCTAGGTTTGAAAACCTTTGTTGCAATGTTTTAAACTCACTTTCAGGAATTACTATTCTGTAATCTTCACAAATGAATTCTCTTAAAAAAGGTGTAATTTTTTTAATTTCAACAAATATGGCAATTTTGTCAACTCCATAATTATTAAATACACACTCATACAGAGCAATCGAATCTTCAACTTCGTTAAATGAGAACATTTGATTATTTGGTTTTGAAGATGATAATCCCTTTAAACAATCAATATTTCTAAATTCAATTTGATCTATAAGTGTAAGACGTTGAGGTTCTAAGGAAAGGTCCTCAAGGTGCGAAAACTCTTTATTCCAGGTTATCACTCCTTGGTTATTATACATTTCAAAATCCTCATAGCACATTTCCTGTAAAAGTATGTTTCTCACAGTCGTAAGTTGAACCATATAGACTTCAAGATGAAAAATTTCGAATTCGAAAAATTCCGCATCAGACATGACCACTGACCCCGTTGCAAATTGAGGAATTAGACTAAGGTAGGTAACGAAGTATCTTCTCCGCTCAGATGAATATTTAAATAATTCGTATACAGTTGTTATTGATCTTAAAGTCTGCTTAATAGGATGTTTTCTGGTTTTAATAAAATTTATTGCTTTTGAAAAATCACAAATGAATTCTTCTAGGCGCTTAACAGCTTCCTCTCCTATTTCTTCAGTTATATTGGGTTTAATTTTCTGGTAATTGCCCTCATTCAAAACAATGGAATTCAGTGATATAGACATCACTTCCGTAAACAACTCATCATCACAAATTTCAGTAAACAGATTAACAACTGTATCCACCCCTTCAACAACTTTACGGCTAGAGAGATGTGCTCTTTCTGGCTCAAGAATAGAAATTGAACCGATAAAAGCTTTTAACAACTCCTCTGATTGATTGGCAAATATTCCTTGTATATCGCCTTTAATTATAGATTTCATTGAGTAAATATTTTGTGCCAATAGTAAATATAACAATCAAATCTGAAACAAGAAACTTGAAATATCAAACAGCTTAAACACTCCTCTTAGTCGGAGTCCAAATGTTACTCTCTACACCCCAGGCCCAAACAAAGAAACCTTTAAGTAAAGCTGTGTTCATTTTTACGAAGTGAGCGGCGTATCTAAACAAGCCGCTTGGATTTTTTTTGGAAGAAAAGATGGCGTCGAAGGCCGGAGATAAAAGCAATAATAGCTCCATCGCAAAAAAGAAGAAAAAGAGATTATTGTAAAAAGATAAAATGAAACTGAGTATAAAACAAAAGATCAAAAAGAAAGGTGTATGCCATCTCAATACTTTGTGTGAGATAAATGCAAAACCAATTCCTCCGTTAAGTAATAAACCTTTGTATCTGTTTAAGTTCTGGAAATTACCTATGGAGATCCTTACTTTACGTTTAAACTCTTCATCACCACTTGTTGGTACATCTTCGTGGCAAATGGCTTCGGGTTCAAATAAAGCGTAACCACCCTTTTCAATTACGTTCATGGTGATGTAAAAATCATCCATATAAAAATTCTTAGGTACAGGTGCAAACCATTCCTTACGAATAGCATAACAGCCTCCCTCCGCTCCCATCACTGATTTCCAACGAAGGCTTTCAGCGTATTTAATTTTATTCTCGAATTGTATGTAATTGATCTCCTGTTTGGCAATGCCTTCTGTTTTAGGAGCAACCTTCACAATATTAGCTGCCACCTGAGCAACTTTCGGGTTTTTGAAATGCTGTACAAGTTTAAAGAATGTATCAGGAAAGAACATTACGTTAGCATCTGTTAATACGAATAAATCAGCTGTAGCATTCTCTGCCAGTTTATTGATGATGCCTGACTTACCTGTTCTGCCGGGGAATTCAACCAAATGTACATTCGAATTTTTCTCAACAAAAGATCTTATGATCTCATTCGTTCTGTCTGTTGAAGCGTCAGAGCCAATGTAAATATTCAATTTCCCAATTGGATAAGTTGTATTCAACATAGTATTGATCTTCTCTTCCAACACCTTTTCTTCATTGTAAGCTGCCAATAAAACATCAATGGTAGGAAGTTCATCTGTTTCTAAATACAATTCCTCATTCTGTTTTTTCTTAGGCGTAGAAGCTATGATCCATAATGGATAAAAGATGTACGTGTGCATAATGCACAAAGCAAAAATTACAAATAAGGCTATGAGAAAAATATGGATCAAAACTTAGTTCAATGAGATTAAAGCATTAACCACATTGTTTTCGATGCGCTCGCTGATGTTTTCCAAAGGATGTTTCACAAATTTTTCTCCGGTTACTTTTTCATATAACTCAATATAACGATGAGATATTTCGTTGATCCATTGTTCGCTCATCTCAGGAACCTGTTGTCCGTCCTTACCCTGGAAACCATTCTCAATTAACCAACGGCGTACAAACTCTTTACTTAATTGTTTTTGTTCTTCACCTTTTGCCTGACGCTCTTCGTACCCTTCTTTATAAAAATAACGGGAAGAATCAGGTGTGTGAATTTCATCCATCAATACAACTTTACCATCGTACAAACCAAATTCGTATTTAGTATCCACCAACAACAAACCTTGTTTAGCTGCAATCTCACAACCACGCTGATATAATGCTCGAGTGTATTTTTCTATCTGCACATAGTGTTCTTCGCTTACAATACCCTGTTTCAAAATTTCTTCGCGTGAAATGTCTTCATCGTGTCCTGCAGCTGCTTTGGTTGTAGGAGTAATGATAGGCTCAGGAAGTTTATCGCTTTCCTTTAATCCTTCCGGTAATGTTACACCACACAAAGTGCGCAAACCTGAAGCGTAAGTACGTGCTGCATGTCCTGCAAGGTAACCACGGATCACCATCTCTACTTTAAAAGGCTGGCACATTTTACCGATACTCACCACAGGATCAGGCGACATCAATAACCAGTTAGGAACAATATCTTCAGTAGCTTTTAAAAACTTAGCAGCGATCTGATTCAATACTTGCCCTTTGTAAGGAATTCCTTTTGGAAGAATCACATCAAATGCACTGATACGGTCAGAAGCAACCATTACCAGGTATTTTTGTTTTACTGTATATACATCGCGTACTTTCCCTTTGTAAACTGCTGTTTGTCCCGGGAATTCAAAATCTGTTTTTGTTAACGTATTCATTTCTTTTACATTCAATTTTTTAACACAGAGCACTCAGAGTTTAAAGAGTTGCACAGAGTTGTTTTTATATTCCTCAATCAGTCTTGAATCTTGTGTCTAATAGTCTTGCGTCTCCCCTACTTCTTCTCTTCTTCCTTCTTATGATAAGGTCTTTTTTCCACCGGCGGTTTGTTAGATGTATCGTGCAACATCGTATCGTATTTAGCAACAATCTCTTTTACCAATCGGTGACGAATCACATCACTTCCATCCAAATATATTACTTCAATTCCTTTAATTCCTTTTACAATACGCAAAGCCTGTGGCAATCCTGAAGGCTGGTTACGCGGAAGATCCACCTGCGAGCCATCACCTGTAATAATAAATTTTGCACTTGCTCCCATACGTGTCAAAAACATTTTCATCTGACTTTCGGTGGTATTCTGCGCCTCATCTAAAATTACAAATGCATTATCCAAAGTTCTTCCACGCATAAATGCAAGCGGTGCTATCTGAATAACTTTTGTTTCGAGATATTGATTCAACTTGTCCATCGGGATCATATCGTACAATGCATCATACAATGGTTGTAAATACGGGTCCAGTTTTTCTTTCAGGTCACCCGGTAAAAAACCAAGATTCTCGCCAGCTTCAACTGCAGGGCGGGTAAGGATGATACGTTTTACTTCTTTGTTCTTTAACGCACGAACTGCCAATGCAACTGCGGTGTAAGTTTTTCCGGTACCTGCAGGGCCAACAGCAAAAAGCATGTCGTTCTTCATGATGCCGTCTACCATTTTGCGTTGGTTCGGAGTTTTGGCTTTGATTACCATACCACTGTTACCAAACACTATCACATCATTTCCGGCATCTTCCAGCTTTTCAATGATATTATCTCCTGCTTGTCCCAACAAACGTTCGATTGCGTTTTCAGAAAGCACACCGTTTTTGTGGTAATAATCAACCAGCAACTCCAGTTTCTTTTCAAAACGCTCAATTTCCGCTTCATCACCGATCAATTTGATGGAATAGCCTCTTGCAACTATGCGCAATTTCGGGAAATATTTTTTCAGCAGGTTCAGCTTGTGATCGTTAACACCGTATAATTCAACAGGTTCAACGGATTCAACTGCTATTATCTTTTCGCTCAATTTCTTTGTTTATAATTCTGTTAATGAAATAGGTGAAGCCACCCATAAAGCAGGTAAATTTATTAATTACTTTTGAATGCACGATACTATTTTTCCAACATTGTAAACATGCCTGTTATTACGCTTACCACCGATCTAGGCACCAAGGACAATTATTTGGCTCTGGCAAAAGCGTATATCCTTAAAAACCTTCCGGGTACTGCTATCATTGATATTTCTAATGAAATTGATAAATACAACGTTCAACAAGCTGCTTATATTTTCGGAAACGCATTTGAACATTTCCCCGAAAACACTGTTCATATTTTGGGCGTGAAATCGGCAAATGTGGATAGTAAAGACAATTTGTTCATTAAACACAATGATCAATTCATATTTTGCCCTGATAACGGGATCTACAGCCTGTTTGCAGATGGGCAAAGAGATGAAGTTTATAAATTGAAAGCAGATCTTTTTCCATCTACAATTTTGTTTGTTAGGGATACTTTATTGAAAGCAGCCGTTGAGTTTTTAAAGACAAATAAGGCAGAAGATATTGCTGATAAAACAGACGATTATTTGCAAGCACTCATGTTTCAACCAACTTATGGAACCGATGCTATTGTTGGGAAATGTGTTTACATTGATTCATACGGAAATGTGGTAACCAATATCAAGAAGGGCTTTTTTGAATCGACCCGCAATAACAGAAAGTTTACCATTCATTTACCAAACATCCGTATTGAAGAAATTGCAAGTAACTACGATGACGTTCCAACCAGCGATGCGTTAGCGATCTTCAATAGTGCAGGTCATTTGGAAATAGCCATTAATAAAGGAGCGGCGAGGCAATTGTTGTTCCCGAGAAACATGCATTCTCACACTGATTTTAATATAACCGTTGAATTTGAATCATGATCACACGTATTGTAAAAATGACCTTTGTTCCCGAAAGAGTTAATGAATTCTTAAAGGTATTTGACGCTAACAAAGAACGCATTGCCGGTTTTGAAGGTTGTACGCATTTAAAATTATTGCAAAGCATTGATGATGCTACTATCTTTTTCACATACAGTCATTGGGATACAGTGGAACATTTAAACAAATACAGAGATTCGGATCTCTTCATCAATGTTTGGAATCAAACCAAAATTTTGTTTGCTGATAAAGCTGAGGCTTGGAGTGTGGATGTGAAGTTTGAGAGTTGAACATATTTGTCAAAAAAGTAATGGAAAATGTGAGCAAATTATATGAACTAATTGAACCTTTGTACCAAAACATAGTTATTCTTATTTCTGATTCACACAGCCAAAAATTTTTAATTGACCTTACCAAACAAAGAAATCCGGGATTTAATTGCACGCTTTCTGTATATCTTAAAAAGACTGTAAATATGGATAATGAAATAGGCATGACTCTTAGTACTAACTGTCAAAACCAATCTCATTTCATGCATTTGCGGAATAATAAAACAAATGATGCCTTTTATTTAATGTCTGATATTTATTTGGAAAAGAGTGAATCATCTGAAGAATTGATGGCGACGAATGAATTTTCCTTTGATGAAAACTCTAGCGTTATTGACAGCGAGATCATTTCTGCTACTGAAAATCTGATAGAGCAAGGCAGCCAGAAAATTTTGGAGTTCATTAAAGAGAACAGTTAATTCATTATTCCTACCTCCAATGTATTCGAGTAGGATTTCAATTTTCCCAAATTGGTTAAATATTTCCCAGATTGGTAATTGTTTTATATATTTGCGTAGGCAATTTGTATGAATATTTATAACAAGAGTTCCATTATTGAATTTTTCAAGAAACATGCGGATTCAAAAATCCCATTGGAGATATGGTATGAGGAGGTTTTCGGGAAAAACTGGAAATCGCCTAATGAGTTGAAACAAAGTTATGGAGGAAGTGTAAGTATTCTGAAGAATAGTAGAGTGGTTTTTGATATAAAAGGAAACGATTACAGGTTGGTTGCTGCTATCAATTACGAGAACAAGTGGGTTTTCATAAAGTTCATTGGCACTCATCAGCAATATGATAGGATTGATGCCAATACAATTGATCTTTACAAATCAACAAAGAAGTAAAATTAAAAATAAAGAAAATGGAAGTTGAAATCATAAAAAATAAAAAACAATACGAGAAAGCCTTACAGCGTTTCGAAGAGATTTTTTTAGCCAAATCAAACACTAAAGAAGGGAAAGAGGCGCAGTTACTTGCTTTGGTCATTGAAAATTATGAGAACACTCATTACAAAATAGATGCGCCTGATCCAATTGAAGCTATAAAGTACAAAATGGCGCAAATGAATCTTTCTAAAAAAGAACTGGGAGAAATCTTGGGTTACTCAAGCCGTGTGAGTGAGATATTAAGCCGTAAACGTAAATTAACTCTTGAAATGGTTCGTAATCTTCATGAGAAACTAAACATTCCTTTAGAGTCATTGATACAGGCATACTAACTAATTCTCCTTACTCCTCAGTTTATTTTCGAATAATTGATTAAATTTGTAATAATCATAATAAAATCATGAAAGGGATAAGCTACATAACTGATGGAAGTAACAAAAGACGCGCTGTTGTAATTGATCTAAAAACAATTGAACTGCACGATGAAGACGTTCATGAATTTATAGATGTGCTTGTTGCAGAAAGCCGCAAAAACGACGAGAAAGTAAGTTGGGAAGATGCAAAAAAAGTTCTTAAGAAAAAAGGTAAGATCTAATGTACAAAATTGAAATCACCAAACATGCTTTAAAGGAGATTCTTTCATTACCCACAAAAACCTCCAAACTAATTTCCAAAACAATCGAGAACCTTGCTTCAAATCCCAGACCTCAAGGCTGTAAAAAACTAAAAGGCGAAAAAGAATATTTATGGAGAGTAAGAGTTGGAGATTATCGTGTCATTTATGACATTCAGGATAAAGTTGAAATCATTGAAATCCGTAAAGTTGGTCATAGAAAACATATTTACGAATAATCAACTTCCCCTCACCCACCCTATCCCCGTATAATCATACAAACTAGGATCAACAAAATAACATTCACCAGTTTTTATATTCTCAATTTTCACAAAATCATGGTCTTTGAAAAAAGGTGATGAGATATATTGATGAACATTAATTCCAAGAACGTAGATCTTAGCAATTTGCGGACTAGCTTTCCAGTCCGTCATTTTGTTTTCTTCAAATAATTGATTGCAAACAGCTGAACAAAAAGCTGCGTATCCTATACAATTCGCTTTTTTGCTTTTCAAAAGTTTGTTGGGATCCTTATCGCATTTGGAAAAGGTGAATTGAAGTGTTTCCGATGTTAACGCTAATGACTCTTCAATTATTTCTTCCGGATCATTTTCATTAGTTGCAAGATCAAAAACAGATTTATCAGAAAAGCCAACATTACTTCGCACACCTGTTGATCTATAGCTCACAAACTGCCTAAAATAGAAGCCGCCAAATAATGCCCAGCCCAAATATAAACTGAAGAGAATAATAAATATGTTTCTAAAGCGGATCATATTCCAAAACTCAACCACAAAGGTCACTAAGTAAAAAACACAAAGTTCTCAAAACATCTTAGCGTTCTTCGTGAAAAACTTTGTGTTCTTTGTGATTAAAACCTCCCAACAAATCTAACTAAAACGAAACAGACAAAATATTCTTTTACAATACATTAACAAGGCTTGTTTACAGTTTTAGTTTTTGTAAATTCGTAAGATGAAGCGAATAATTACCCTTATTGTTAGTGCATTTCTTATCCATTCCGCAACAGCTCAAATCTGGAATTTACCTGCGCGTAATCCGGGAGCTATGAATGGAACTCAGTTTGTTGCTGCTATCACGAGCTTAAGTTTCTCCGCACGCGAAACAATGGTGGAACAGGAAATATTAGCAGGGAACGTTCCATCTTTTTACAGAACCTTAAAACCTGTTACTTCAACAGGAACCGTGAGCGGTTCGCCACAATCGGTTACTTATTATGTTACTCCCGATTATATTGCTGTTGGGCACGATACCGATTATTTTCTTTGTCCTATGTCGCCCATTATTGCAACGCATATTGGAGATGCAACGGGCACAACTTTACCAACACGTAAAATGGTTAATGATATTTACGCTGCTGCAACAGTTAAACTTACTCCACAACCTATTCCGGCAAGCGGACAAATGACAACCGTTCCGGTATTTGATGATCATAACGATTCGGTTCGTATTCAAAGAAACAACGCAACCTGGGGAAGTCATCCATTAGGAGAATTGGTTGGTGGTGATAAAAAAGATGTGATCATCGCCAATTCCATTTATACAACAGCAGGAAGAGTTGTTATTTACGGATGGCATCAATCAGTTGGTAATCCTATCCAACCCTCGAGTAATGTACACTCTGATACGTATATGGATTACAGTCACGGAATAAGATTAATTCAAAGCTCGGTTGTTTATAATGGCAATCCAACAACAATTCAGGCGATACTACAATCATCAACACTCAATCCATTACTTAGTGATGAAGGAACAATCAGCACGCCTAATTATCCTTATTCAACTATTGTTACATCTTTAGCGACTCCGATTTCATTTGCGATTAAAAATAACGGAAACAATACACTAAGTATTTTAGTTGCCAATGATAATAATGCTTCACATTACAAAGTGTATACGAGTACTGATGGAACAACATTCGGTGCTCCGCAAACAATTATTAAAACAGCTCTTACTTTAAGCAGTTTGACTCCAAATCAAATTTACTTTGTAAAAATTGCAGCTTTCAATCAAACCAATAACATTACTTCATCCACTTCCGAACTATTAGCTGCGGTGCCTTGCAGTTGGCAGGATAGTATTTTAATTGTAAACGGATTTGATCGTGCATCAACAGGAAACACTTACGATTTTGTGATAGAACACGGAAATGCAATTAAAAATGCGGGATATAATTTTTCTTCAGCAAGCAACGAAGCTATTGCAACAGGATTGATCAATTTGAATACTTACAAAGCTGTTGATTGGATCAGTGGAAAAGAAAGTACAGCCAACGAAACATTCAGTACAACAGAACAAACCAAAGTGAGCGATTATTTAAAACAGGGAGGTTATTTTTTTACCTCCGGTTCTGAGATTGGTTGGGATTTGGATCAAGCGGGTTCTGCAGGTGATAAAGCTTTTTACAATAATTATCTAAAGGCAACTTATGTAATGGATGCTCCGAACAATCAGGCTTCTATCTGGTATAGTTGTACAGAAGAAGCAAGTGGGATCTTTAACAGTGGAAACACCATCACATTTGATAACGGTTCAAACGGAACTTACAATGTAGATTACCCGGATGTGCTTGCTTGTGCAAATGGCAGTTCTCCGGAAATGTATTATACAAGTAGTGCTTCTGATATTGCAGGAGTTTCTTTTTCAGGAATGTTTCCTTCAGGAACTGCAAATGGTAAATTGGTTTACCTGGCTTTTCCTTTTGAAACAGTTTATCCGGCAGCAGCAAGAAATGTGATGATGGGCAATGTATTGGATTACTTTTTTGTGACGCCAAGTGTTGGGCTAACTTCAACTCCGCTCAGTCTCCCCAGCAGCCTTTACCCTAACCCTGCAAGCAATTTCATAACACTGATTGGTTCATTTGAGGAAGCTCGAATTATTGATGTACAGGGAAAAGAATTGATTCGCACTTCAGATAAAACGATTGATATTGTTGCACTTCAAGCCGGAATCTACTTTGTTCGCGTCCAGTTTGAAGGGAAATTCCAAACTTTAAAATTGGTTAAAGAATAGGGTTATAAAATATCGGCTCATTATTTGTACTAAATTTGTGAATTACTCGTTATTAGTACAGTATGAACGGAAAACCAATCATAAAACCCTTTCTTGTTTGCTGGAGCCTTGTTGTTCTGATCTTTTGTTCTGTATCGGTAAACGCTCAAACTGAATTACCTGAAAAAGACCTGAACTTCTTTAAAAAGAACGAAGCCGAATTACAAGCTCTTCAGAAAAAACTCTTCGCTACTAAACATGATTCTATAAAAGCCAAACTGAATAAAGACTTTGTTGAATTGTGGGAGAAAACACTTTCAGCTGAACTGTCCTGGTTTTATCCTTTCGATTCATTAAATCAGGTTGGAAGGTTAGTTTCTCCTGACGAGACTTTCCGTATCATCAACTGGAATACCTACAACAATGATGGAAGTCATGAATACTTCGGTTTCATCCAAACTTACGATAAGAAGAAAAAGAAATACGAATTATTTAAGTTGATTGATAAATCTGCCACAGTAAAAAACCCGGAAACTTATATTGGTGAACCCGACAAATGGTTTGGAATGCTTTATTATAAGATCATCAAATCAGGCGATACCTACACTCTACTTGGTTGGGATGGAAACGATAAACTTACGCAGAAAAAATTTATCGACGTTCTTTATTTTAAAGATAACGGCGATCCATATTTCGGAAAAGATATTTTCAATAAGATTCCGAAAAAAAATCCAAGACGTGTTGTGTTTGAATATTCTTCCGAAATAGCTATGTCATTACATTACAACGAAGAAAAGAAAATGATCATCTTCGATCACCTGGCTCCACGTGATCCTTTGATGGAAGGTATGTTTCAATACTACGGTCCTGATTTCAGTTATGATGCATTCGATCTCAGCAAAGGCAAATGGAAATACGTCCCTGATGTGGATATTAAGAATATCAAAAACAAAAAAGATAACGTTGTTCACAAAGAAAACAAAAAAGAAAAGCCGGTTTATACACCGAAGTAAGTTCTACTTTCAAAGAAATCATAGTTTCAAACAGTTTTTCCCGGCTTCGCTCGAAATGATAGTTTGAAGTGCAATGTCAGGTCGAGCGAAGTTGAGACTTATCATTCGTAATTATCCCGCTATTAAAAGTCAATTGTTAATAACAAACAATCGCCTCTTCAAAACAACCTTATCAATTATTTAATTTTATCCTCACATCAGGATAACATTATAACTATGTCTTATACCGAATTAAAGCTAGAGTTAGAGAAATTGTTAAGCGAAGATCTTAGCAATCGTCAGTCGTTACAGGAGATGCGCAGGAACGTATTCCTTACAACTGAATCTACTAAAAAGAATAGCGAACTGATAGAAGCTAAAGAATCTGAGATCCTTGGCTTACGTTCTACTGTTTCTCAAAAGCAACATGCTCTTGAAACAAGAGAAACAGAAATAGAAAAAGTTCAGAGCTTGCTTCAAGCTGAGAGAAGTGGATTTGAATTAAGCAAACAAAATTTCCTTTCTGAAATAGAAGATCTTAAAAATGTAATTGCAGAATTAAAAGCTGAACAAAGCGATCTTTCTTCCTTTAAAGAAGAAGCTACCAAGTTGAGTTTAGAGAACAATCATTTTGCCGGAAAGATCCGTGAATTGATCTTCCATATAGATGAACAAAATAACGTTCAGGAGAAATTAGAAAAAGAAAATACTTCTCTTCGTGATTCATTAAAGAAAAGTAATGCGGAAAAAAGTCAGTTAGAATTTAACCTTGCTGATACATCTTCTACTGAAGCAAGTATTTCTGCATTGAACGAAGAATTAGAAACAACAAAAAACAAAATTATCTTATTAGAAACTCAATTAGCAGATGCTGTTGGAAGTGCAGAAGCTAAAGAAGATACTATTGTTGGTTTGAATGAAGAACTAGAATCAACAAAATCAAGAGTAGTTTTATTGCAAACTCAATTGATCACTGCATTCGAATTAATTGATGCACAAAACAAAGCTGCACAGGAATCAGAAAATCAATTTCAGGTATATCAGGGCGAAATTTCTTTTTGTTTAGATAAACTCTACGAAGAAAAAGATCTTATTGTAAAAGATAATGCGGATCTGATAGCTGAAATGGCAGGATTAACTTTAGAAAATGAAGATCTGTATGCTGAACAAAAAACATTAAGTGCAAGTGTAAAAGAATTGCAGGCACAGGTTGATCAGTTCTCTGACTCAATGAGTGAGCTAAGATCCAAAGAAGAGATCATTCTTTCTTTAACGGAAGAGAAAAACAGATTAGGTTCATTAGTTGAACAATTAAGTAATGAAGTAGCAGGTGTAGATGAAAGTGCTTACACTTCACAAATTGAATTATTGAACGAGGAACTGACTACACTTTCTGCCAAACTGGAAGAAAGCAATTCAGTTTCTAAATTAAAAATAGAAGCGTTAGAGTTTGAGAAAAGTAATCTGATCTTAAAACTGGAAGATCTGGAATCTCAGCTTTCGGTTAAGTCAGAAACACCGGTTTCGGAAAGCTCTTCTTCAAATGCCGATGATGCTTTTATAGATAAATTGTTCAAACAAATAGATCTGTTGAACGACGAGAAATTGCTGGTCCAAACGGAAAATGAGGAAGCGCACTCAGCCGTATCCGAATTACAGGAAAAGTGCAGTAATTTGACGCAAGTAATTGAAAACCAGAAAAATGACATTTCAAACTTGGAAGAGACAAATAAACAGATTAAATTAGCGCAGAGTTTATTGGCTTCCGGATCGGATAAAACCGCTTTGAAGCTGAGAATTAATGAGTTAGTGCGGGAAGTAGACAAGTGCATAGCATTACTCAGTGTACAGGAATAATTTACTGATTTATAATAGATTTAATGAGCGAGGTCTCTGTTAAAATAGAAATTGCCGGAGCTGAATATCCCCTGAAGATAAAAGAGCAGGATGTGGATATTTTGAATAAGGCTACCTCATTTATTAAAGACAAGATTACCGAGTTTGATAAAAACTACACGGTAACAGATAAAAAAGATGTGTTAGCTATGGTTTTAGTACAAACCATTAGCGAGTTTATTAAGGAAGACGAGAAAAAATCGGACGAGATCAATAAACTAAAGGCACTTCTGGAGGATTTGCAGCAGCTTGTGAAGCAACATCAGCAAAAAGTAAGTTAATTTCCTTTTACATTTTTAGAATTTATTCCCGCATAAGTAGTGCTGAACTAAACATCAGTATTAGTTATGCGTTTTTTTATATTGATAGATTAACAAACCGAGTCGAACCTTAGGGCGAGATGTAAAAACAAAAAGAGAACATGGATCTGATAGTAGCCATTATAATAATAGGAGTTGCACTCATAGGAGGAGTTGTAGCCGGATTTATTCTTTCCAATTCCAAACTTAACAAAAGCGCTGTAATGGAGAAAGAAAACCTGATAAAAGAAGCGGAAGTGAAAACCGAAGCTGTTAAACAGGAAAAGATCATGCAGGCAAAAGAGAAATTCCTGCAATTAAAATCGGAACACGATAAAGCTGTTGCTGCAAAAAACAACGAGATCGTTAAGAACGAACAACGCATTAAACAAAAAGATCAGGAATTATCTAAAAAAATTGAAGATGCTCAACGTAAATCTCACGAAGTTGATGCATTAAAACAACAATTAGCTCACCAGTTGGAAGTGAATCAAAGAAAGCAGGAAGATCTTGATAAATCGCATAAACGTCACGTTGAACAATTAGAAGTTATCTCCGGTTTAAAAGCAGAAGATGCAAAATCTCAATTGGTTGAAACCGTGAAAGCAGAAGCTAAAACAGAAGCAATGTCTTATATCAAAGACATTATGGACGAAGCTAAATTAACTGCCAACAAAGAAGCTAAGAAAATTGTAATTCAAACCATACAACGTGTTGCTACTGAACAAGCAATTGAGAATTCAGTTACTGTTTTCAACATTGAGAACGACGAAGTAAAAGGTAGAATTATCGGACGTGAAGGAAGAAACATCCGTGCATTTGAAGGTGCAACAGGTGTGGAAGTTATTGTAGATGATACTCCGGAAGCAATTATCTTCTCTTGTTTTGATCCGATCAGAAGAGAAATAGCTCGTTTGGCTTTACATACTTTGGTAACGGACGGGCGTATTCACCCTGCCCGTATTGAAGAAGTTGTAGAGAAAGTTAAAAAGCAATTAGAAGAAGAGATTATTGAAACAGGTAAACGTACTTGTATCGACTTAGGAATTCATGGTTTACACCCTGAGTTAATTCGTATGGTGGGTAGAATGAAATACCGTTCTTCTTACGGACAAAATTTATTACAACATAGTAGAGAGGTTGCAAACCTTTGTGCGATCATGGCAGCTGAATTAGGCTTAAATGTGAAGGTTGCTAAACGTGCCGGTCTATTACACGATATAGGAAAAGTTCCTGATGAGGAACCGGAATTGCCACATGCTATCTTAGGTATGAAGTTGGCTGAGAAATATAAAGAGAAACCGGAAGTTTGTAATGCAATTGGTGCCCATCACGATGAGATCGAGATGACATCTATGATCTCTCCAATCGTTCAGGTGTGTGATGCTATTTCAGGTGCACGTCCGGGAGCTCGCCGTGAAGTTGCAGAGCAATACATGAAACGTTTGAAGGATCTTGAGAATTTGGCTCTATCCTACCCCGGTGTTGAAAAAACATACGCTATTCAGGCAGGACGTGAACTACGTGTAATTGTTTCAAGCGAAAAAGTTACTGACCAAGTTGCAGAGAAACTTTCTTTCGATATCTCTCAAAAAATCCAGACTGAAATGACCTACCCTGGTCAGATCAAAGTAACGGTGATCAGAGAAACACGAGCTACTAATTACGCTAAGTAAGCTTTAAAACAACTATAGAAATACGGTCATGTAATTTACATGACCGTATTTTTTAATCCCAATTTATGATGAATAAATATTTTTAACTTTTGTATTAGCTAACCTCGATAACATACCAACAGTATGAAACTAAACCTACCTTGTAACGGATTGCTCTTGTTGTTTTTTATTTTTCACAATCAATCATTCAGCCAGATCGATCCTGCAACCAACGCAAATAAAGACATCACAGATCCTAATCAAGCGCTATCGGTTCAATATAATTCAATTGGTCCAAATGCAACCACATCGTTGTCATGTGAAAGCAATACCTTCTGGGCCATTAACGGCAGTGGACAGATAATAAAGTTCAATCTCAATGGCAATAGCGTTGTTCAGGATAGCATCATTACTTCAGGAGTACCCGGGAATTCACTGGCCATTTGTAGTAATTTAACCGGAGGACCAACATCCCCTACATTTTATACGACCGGTTTTTCCGGGAACTCCGTATCTTATTACGATGGAAATAATACCTGGAGTAGTTTTTCTCAGCTCTCCTCCTATTCAATTTCTAATTCCTGTGGGGTCAATAATAATTTATACTTTATAACTACATCAAGTCTGGTAAAATTTGATGGAACTATATTCTCAACTCATTACAATTTTAATGGAGTAATAAACACGGCAGCGGATATTAGCGCTGATAATGCAGGTAATATATACCTTCTCACAGGATCAGGCTCGTCAGCTCAAACTCAATTCATTGATGTAATTTCTCCGGCGGGGATCTTAATAAAACGATATAATTTGGAGTTTAACTCAAATCATTTATACGGTAACTTCATACTTAACAATACTTTATACCTGGGTTTAGGCAGTTTTAATCAGGTTTATCCAAACACCCTGGTACCGGTTACATTTTCTCCGGATTCGGCTTTTTTAGGCACTCCTATCCCTATGCCTGCAGGTGATTGGTATGATCTGGCAAGTTGTAATATCGGATCTATGGTGTCAATAAAAACTTCAGAAACAGTAGCTTCTTCTGTTTTTCAAATTTATCCTAATCCGGCAAATGAAAAGATCTCATTTACTTTAAAAAGAAGTCAGGATCTACAAAATGCTTATGTTTCGATTTGTAATATATATGGACATTCGTTATTAAAAGAACCAATCCTGCAACTTAAAACTGAATTAGATATTTCAAATTTAGAAAAAGGTGTTTACATGATCAAATTTTCTAATAAAGAGAAAGAAGAAGTACAAAAAATAATAAAGGAATAATTTTGGGAGTATATAAAAAAGGAAACACGCTTTCGGGCGTGTTTTTTTGTGAGGATAAATTCTTAGATTCGTGATAGAAATAGTCCCACAAAAATTAATAAAATATTGTAATTAATGTTTGGTTACATCATAACTTTAATACTATTAAGTAAGTTTCAAGTAAGCATAATTAAAAATGAAGATAATTGATTGACATGGCAAAAAAGAAATACGAAATAGGGAAAAAATATACTTCACGCCAGTTGATGGAATTAGCAGTTCAACTTATGCATGATTCTATTCCGGAACATACAGACAGAGCAGACCCAAAGGTAGGTGCGGTACTGGCAAAAGAAGATGGTACACTTGTGAATACTGCTTTTAGAGGTGAACTGAGGCAAGGCGATCATGCCGAGTTTACTGTATTGGAACGAAAACATCGTACAGATTTATTGGAAGGAATGGTAATATACGCTACACTTGAACCCTGTGCTCCAGGAGCAAGAAGTATTACCAAGTTGGGTTGTGCAGAAAGAATAATTAATGCAAGAATCAAAAAAGCTTATATAGGCATTGAAGATCCTGACCCGAAAGTAAAAGGAAACGGGATTGCCTATTTGATTGAGAATAAAATTGGGATTGACTTTTTTGAAAAAGATTTACAGGAACAAATACTTGAAGCTAACATACAATTTTTAACTGAAGCCGCTAAAAGAGCCAAATTAGCGGAAATTGAAGAGGTAGAGCCTGCTTATACCGAATTAGATAAATCGCTTGAAAATTATGACTTAAAAGATTTCTCTTCAGATGCTTTGGAAAAATTCAGGGAAAAACTTCAACTCAGCTATGCTATTGATTCAAAGGATTTCAGAAGTGTTCTTCACAAATGGAATTTCTTAAGGATCGATAAAAAGACAAATATTGCGCACCCTACCGGTTTGGGTATTTTATTATTCGGGAAAAACCCGCAGATAAAGTATCCACAATCATTGATTAAGTTTACAGTAGAAACGCAAAGTGAAGGTCAACCAAAAATCATCGACTTTGATGGTCCATTGGTATTGATGCCTGAAAAAATTGAATCTTTTCTTGAAATCAATTTTCCAAAAGCCCTTGACCGTTCATCGTTTGTTAGGAAAGAAGCTAAAGAAGTTTACTTTGAAGTACTTCGCGAAATAATTATCAATGCAATCGTTCACCGTGATTACTCTATTGAACAAGCCAATATTAATGTTAAAATTGGTAATGAAAAAATATTTGTAGAAAGCCCAGGTAAGCCACTAGTACCAATAGAAAAACTTCAAAATTTTACTGCCCCTACTTTCAGCGTAAACCCAAAGATTGCCAATGTATTTTATCAGATGAAGTTCATAGAAAAAAGAAATATTGGAATGGAAGAACTTCGAACATTTTCAGAATTGATGGGAGTACATAAACCTACAATTGAATACAATGAACCATATCTACAAGTAACGCTATGGAAAAAAGCAGAAACTAAACTAGAACCCACTATGAATGACATTATTGAATTTGTTAAAGTAAAAGGTGAAGTTTCTTCAGGTGATTATGCCTTAAAATTTGGAGGTGTTACTAAAACAGCTTCAAGGCATCTAAATGAACTTGTTGATAAAGGTATATTAGATAGAAAAGGTGAAAAGAAAGGAACCAGATACTTCTTAAAGAAATAACAGACAGGAAGGTAATAATGTCCGATATAGTGATGCAAATAGAAGTAAAGAAAATGCTGTTATCAGACATAATAACGGACATGTCCGATATAATAGTGAAAAAATTGTTTAAATAAGTGTTCTTGGAGATAGTAAAGGAAATCAAGAAAAAGGTAAAATAAATACTATAATACAGATATTACAGCAGGTTCCCCCTTTCGTGCTGTAATACGTACAATAAAAACTAATCATGCCCCAATCCTACTCCATCCGCCCTGCCCAGCCTTCCGAGTTCGAAGCTCTCGGAAAACTTATGGTACTTGTATATTCCCAATTGGAAGGATTTCCTAAGCCAGATGAACAACCTGCTTATTATAATATGCTGACCAATATTGGAGACTTCACCACTAAACCACAAACCGAATTATTAGTGGCAGTTTCAGAGGATAATCAATTGTTAGGTGGCGTAGTGTATTTCAGCGATATGCAATACTACGGCTCGGGTGGAACAGCCTATCGCTCCGCAGGATGTCTTGAAGAGCAATCCTCCGGAATATGTAGGAACTCAGGATTTGTAATCCCATTCACCTACAATTTTTAACCCAGACTTTACAAATTAACCAACGATGAAATCATATTTCCCCTTACTACTCCTATTAATAAATCTCAGTTTTGTTTCCTGCTCCAATTCCGAACAAATAAATACCGAAAAGGATAAAAGAGACGCAATTGTTGCCTATTTGGTGCAGCCCTATTTTAGAAACGATGATTTTTGCAAACAACTAACCGCGACCAATGCAAAACCTGAGATATTTGATCTGCATGAGCAAGTGATCTATTTTTCTGTTTCTGAAAATGAGTTCAACAAAGGAGATGTGATCTCTAAACTATGTGCTTATCCCGATTCAGTAAAGTATTCAACAAGTCCAAACAGGAATAAAGAATTAGGTAAATATAGTGTGGTTTGTGATAGTTGTAAGTTCTTTAGTTTTCCGGTGAGCTGTTTAATTCTTCCAAAGCAATGCAATTTTACAGCTGATTATAAAAACATTCAATACAGTATAGCCGATACAGAATTAATCAATTATGCTCAATACAAAAGCGTGTATGGTGGCGAGCTATATTTCAAAAAATTCAGTAGTGACAATGCATATAACGCAAACCACGCAGCTGTTGTAACCAAAGGTATTGAACCATCGCTTAAACGATTTGTGAATAAATTAATTGGGAACGAAACAAATAAAGAAAAACAAATACAAATTTTACTTCACTTTGTTACCAACGAAATTGCTTATGATAGTATAGAAGGATATATGATAACAACCGATGTTTTGAAAAAGGCAAATGAAGTGCTGCTTACCAAAAAATCGGATTGCAGCGGTAAAACCATTTTATATGCTTCACTCTTAGAGCAAATTGGAGCCGAATACAGGTTAGCTTACTTAAAAGGGCATATATGTGTAATTACAAAAGGAAATTTTAAAAACGAAAATAAATACGTTTTTGAATGGGACAATCAAAACTATTATTTAGCAGAAACAACCTGCCCCGATTTTGAAATTGGTGTATCTAAATTAGCAGGAGATCCTACGGACATTCTTATGATTCAAAAACCGGATACTGTTTCAAATCTTTACAACTACAGAAATGGGTTACAAATAGAATAAGGTCATTAATTTTATCCGGGTATCAACTATTTGCAATCCGTTTGACAAAACATGAAATTCTTATCTTTAAGCTCTGATATAAAAAACTCTTAAATTTTATAAAACATGAGTAAGATCCTCTTCCCTACCACTCCCGACTGCGAGATCGTAAGTTCAAGAATTGTGAACTTCCCGATAGAACTAGTTTTTAAAGCATGGACCGATCCCGATCATTTAAAGAACTGGTGGGGTCCAAATGGTTTTACCAATACATTTAATGAGTTCGACCTAAGAGTTGGTGGCAAATGGGATTTTATTATGCATGGCCCCGAGCAAGGTCATTATCATAATCAGGCCGAGTTTGTGGCAATAGAAAAACCGACGCTTATTGCTTGGAAACGACACTCTCAACCCCTGTTCAAAGTAGTGGCTACCTTCGAAATTGTGGCAGAGCAGCAAACAAAAGTTTTATTCAGGATGGTATTTGATACCGCCAGAGAATGCGATAAAGTAAAGAAGTTTGCGGTAGATAAGAATGAAGAGAACTTTGACAGATTAGAAGCTGAGTTGAGTAAAATGAAATTGTAAAAACTAATCATGCCCCAATCCTACTCCATCCGCCCTGCCCAGCCTTCCGAGTTTGAAGCTCTCGGAAAACTTATGGTACTTGTATATTCCCAATTGGAAGGATTTCCTAAGCCAGATGAACAACCTGCTTATTATAATATGCTGACCAATATTGGAGACTTCGCCACTAAACCACAAACCGAATTATTAGTGGCAGTTTCAGAGGATAATCAATTGTTAGGTGGCGTAGTGTATTTCAGCGATATGCAATACTACGGCTCGGGTGGAACAGCCACCAAAGAACAAAACGCTGCAGCATTTCGTTTACTGGCAGTAGATCCTAACACAAGGGGAATGGGAATTGGTAAACTACTTACAATAGAATGCATCAACAAAGCAAAAGCCCAACAACTTTCACAGGTGATCATTCACAGCACCAAAGCCATGCAAACCGCCTGGAAAATGTATGAAAACCTTGGATTCAAACGTTCGGAAGACCTGGATTTTATGCAGGGTGAATTGCCGGTGTTTGGGTTTAGGTTGATAATCCGTTAAGCTGAATAGCCGCAGATTTTCACAGATTGTACAGATTTTTTTGATGTAATATTCATATATAGATTTCAAAAAATCAATTCTAAATTAACTCATCCGCGAAATCCGCGGTAATATGCGGCTAAAAACTGATAAAAAACAGAAGCACCAGATTCAATTAAATTGCTATCTTTAATTTGTAAAAAAAATAAATATGATCCGTAAAATTAAATCTAAATTTATCACATCACGATTATTATTGGTGATGTTAAGCTTTTTCAGCTTTAATAGCATTTTGTTGGCCCAAGATGATGAATTGACAGCTCAGATCGTTTTTAGCGATCAACCATTTATGGGTGCTGATGGCGGAAATAAAGTTGCAACAGATTTTAAAGCCGGAAGCGATATTTATGCCCGTATAAAATTTGAAAAACCTGTAAAGGATATGTTGAAGGGTTATTTTTCAGGTGCAAAATTAAAAGTGAATACCAGTGAAGGTGCAGCTAAATTGGTATTTAAAGTAAAATATGAAAAGAATGGTGAAACAGTTTTCGGTGCTGCCGAAAAATTGTTAAGTGAAGAAGACTTGAATAGCAATTATATTGATTTTGATGTTGCTCCTTCCCTAAATAAATCAAGAGACGCATACCGTACAGGCTTTGCAAACGCTATCGCAAGTAATTCCGTTCCTTATGTAGAAGAAGGAGAAAAGGGAAAAATTAAAATTATTGCTTACTTTTTGGATGATAATGGATCGGAAGTAGAGAATCAAAACTTGAATGGTACTCTTATGATTGATTATTCGAATCCTAAACTTGACATAAATGCCTGGAACGAACAAATTGAAAAATCAGGTAACGAGGATCGTATTGCAGAGAATAAGAAGAAAATGGGAAAAAAAGCAAACATCGAATTTGCTAACTTACCATTTTCAAACCCTGCTCATAAAGTAGCAACAAAATTTAAAGCAGGTACACCTATTTACGCAAGGGTTACTTTAGAAAAACCATTAAAGGAGTATTTAAAAGTAGATGAAGCTAAGTGGCTTTACATTAAAGTAAATTGTTTTAATTACACTTCTATTAACGGCTTGAGCCATCAAAAAAAATTACGTCCATCCGAATTGGAGAATAGCTATATTGATTTTGATGTTACTCCAACAGCAACGGATGCAAAAGATGTTTATGATTCCAATATGGGCTTTCATTTTAGTTTTTTCTCCAATAACGAAGCGCCAAACAAAGTGGTGAGTTTTGAAATAGAATTGGAAGAAATAAATAACAACTCTTCGTTTGCACGATTAAAAGGTTTTGGACCATTAGAATTAGATTATACAGGTTTAACAGGTACACAGGTTGGCGCGCTTTGGGAATCAGGAAAAACTACCGGTGAAGCTGCCATTAAGAATGCAGATAAAATGGCTTTGGCTGAAGGTGCTGAAATGGTTAAAAAATTACCTTTGCCATTAATTTTCTCCCAAGCATCAAAAGCAGGATACGCCGAGTATCCAAGCGCAGTTATTACTCAAATGATTAAATCGTATTTAAAAGTAACCGAAGTTTATATGCTTACTTATGGCGAAAATAAAGAACAGGGCGATTTTTTTATTGAGAAGGACAGTTATGGTTTGCCAAGTGCAAAAGTTGGAAATATCACTTTCTACTTTATCTTTAAAGATACAGATGGTTATTACAAAGCTAATGCAGGTTATTTGATCAGGACTCACCAGGGCGGAGGGAAATACGCAGCACCATATATTAAGGCGCACGTTCCTATTACAACAGGTGATGCTAACTATCCTTTAGATGTTGTTCGTGATAAAAATGGTTTCAACTATTGTTTTTTAGTTGATGGAGCTAAAGTGAAAAAATAAAACTATTTACCATGACAAAATTACCTTATATAAAAATCTGCACTTGTTTGGTTTTGTTAACTTATGCGGGTTCATCAACTTATGCGCAAATAAATCTTGGCAAACTAAAAGATAAAGCCAATAAAACCATTTCAAACTCTTCTAATACAAATACTAATTCGGGAAATACTAGCGCTATAAATACACCTTCTGATACTAAAATTCTTAATACAGGAAAAGATCCTTTTGATGGAACGGGCAATACAATTGTTACACTTGCAGGCTCCGGTTCTTCCAGTGAAATGGGATTTAAGGATGCAAAAGGAAAAGATGCTTTATTTCAATATCCCGAAAGTATAACAACAGATGAAAATGGAAATATTTATGTTGCAGACAAAAACAATCATTGCATAAGAAAAATTACACCTACAGGAGAAGTAAGTACTTTTGCAGGCTCAGGCGAACGCGGAACAAAAAATGGTGAGGGAAAAGAAGCAGGTTTTGATCAACCCTTTTATATTTGGTATGATGGCCAGAAGAATTTTTATGTGGTAGAAAATAACAACACTGTTCGCAGGATCAACAAAGAAGGAAAAGTAACCACACCTGTTAAGGCAAGTAATTATCCCGGTTATGTAGATGGCGAAATAGGTGATGCAAATTTTGATGGGATAAAATCAGTAGTATCCAACAGTAAAGGCGAGCTTTTTATTTTAGACGCCAACAATAATTGTATAAGAAAATTAAGTGCAGGTGTTGTAAGCACATTTGCCGGCAGTAAAAAAGCATCGCTTCAGTATGAAACAGAGGTTAAAGACGGACCTGCTGCAAATGCAACATTTTGGAATTTAAAATTCATGGTAATCGATAAGTCTGACAACTTGTATATTTGTGATGCGGCTCAACGAATCAGAAAAATAAGCCCGGACGGTATTGTAAGCACATTGCCTTTTGACGCATTAATCAAAAACACAAAAAGCACTTATGAAATGGACGACGGTACTTTTCATGGAGTGCGTGATGTTGGTGTATTTAGCGAAATGGTATTACTCCCGAACGGAAAATTCATTATTTCAAACGACAAAGGATGTATTTATGAAATAAGTGAAGATATAAAAACAATTCGTTTTGTCTATACAGGAATTTTCTGCAACAGTCACAATGAAAGCGAATACAGAGGTGTTACAGAAGTAGTTGACGGAGAAGACTGTAAAGGCTGTATAGGTTCTGATAAGGCAAAGCAATTAGCGGTTAGCAAAGACGGAAAAATATACTTTACCGATCAAACCTTTCATTGTATAAGAGAAATTAAACTAAAGAGCTAAGCATTTAGCAGCTTGAAATTTATTAGTAATTCTAAGGATTTCCGAAACCATCCTAGAAATGCAGGAAGATCTTGATTTCAAACGTACAGAAGACCTGAATTTTATGCAAGGAGAATTGCCTGCGTTTTGATTTAGCTTCCTTTGTAAAATCAAAGCCACACATCTGGCCTTAAAAAAATTGTAGCTTTATGCTCTAAATAAAATTCAATAGAAAAAAGAGATCACTTAAATTAATAAACCCGAATAAATAGTATGAACACTGCTAAATTCTCCCACATAACTCTTTCGATTATTATCTTTCTAACACTTCTTAATCCTATAACTGCACAGGAAAAGAAAGTTGCGCCAACAACGCAAAAGTTGTATAATGAAATTGCCTTTATGGATAGTGTTCTGTTTGCAGCTTTCAATACACAAAACATGGATCAGTTTAAACCCTTATTTACTGAAGATCTTGAATGGTATCAGGATAATGGTGGCTTAATTCCATATGAAACCGTTTTTAAAAATTTTGAAAACACCTTCAAAAAAGATTTTAAACTAACCAGGCAATTGGTAAAAGGTAGTCTGGAAGTTCATCCTATCAAAGATTTCGGAGCAATTGAAATTGGTGTTCATCAATTTCGCCATATAGAAAATGGAAAAGAAGAAATCGGGAACTTTAAGTTTGTGATGATCTGGCAAAAAAAGGGCGAGCAGTGGAAAATCTCAAGGGTGATCAGTTACGACCATTAGAGAAAATTTGACCCAGGTTAAGATTGCTTAGCTGTAGATTTTCACAGATTACACGGATTTTTTGACTTATTATTTTCAATAGAGGTATCAGGCACCAAATTTTAATTTCTCCATCTGTGAAATCCGCGTGAGTCTGCGGCTAAAAAACTGAAGCCTGTCTTCCCATAAAAAATCTTATTTTTGCTTATCTGCCATGCAAAAAACAGGTTTCCTGCATAAAAACAAAGCCATCTTCATCTACGGAATTTCCTCCGCTGTTTTATTATTGCTCTTAAAATGGCTTGAATGGCGTTTTATGATTGTGGACCATGCCATGGAAATATACATTGGTGCCATTGCGCTTATTTTCACTTTACTGGGAATTTGGCTGGCACTGAAACTGAGTACACCAAAAGTGAATACCGTTATAGTAGAAAAAGAGGTGTTTGTAGAGAAAGAAATTTACCTTGAAAAAGAAATAATTGTAGAAAAGGAGATCTACATTAAAGAAAACCCTGATTTTACATTAAACGAAAAAGAAATTGAAAAACTTGGTTTGAGTAAAAGGGAGATAGAAGTTTTGGAGTTAATGTCGGAAGGATTCAGTAATCAGGAAATTGGCGAACGATTATTTGTTTCATTAAACACCATTAAAACACATAGTGGAAATATTTTTGTAAAATTGGACGTAAAAAGAAGGACTCAGGCGGTGGAAAAAGCTAAACGACTGAGTATCATTAGATAATTTGGATAGTACTTTAGGATGAAAGAGTGTTTTAATTCTAAAATCATGCTAAAGTATGAAGGAAACAGCAGGGCGCGAAAGTACCTTTGCCCTCATAATATTAACCCGCCTGCTTCAGGGCAGGCAAATAAAAAATTATAGAATATGAAAAAGAATGTATTAGTTTTTGGTTCAATCTCCGGATTAATTATCACTGCTCTAATGGTAATTTCTACCATGTTGTGTTACAAGAGTTCAAATTTCGAAGGAAGTATGCTTATTGGTTATGCCTCTATGCTTATTGCCTTCTCCTTTATTTTTGTTGGAATAAAAAACTACAGAGATAAATACAATAACGGAGTAATCACATTTGGAAAAGCATTTAAAGTAGGTTTATTCATTGCCCTTATTTCCTCTACTTTTTATGTGGTTACCTGGTTGATAGAGTATTATGCATTTATGCCTGACTTTATGGAAAAATACAGTGAACATGTTTTGAATCAGGCAAAAACTTCAGGGGCAAGCGCTGCAGAACTTGCCAAACAAACCGCAGAAATGGAGGGTTATAAAGAAATGTACAAAAATCCGATCTTTGTTATACTCCTTACTTACTCAGAGGTTTTCCCTTTAGGGATAGTTATTTCTTTGATAGCAGCGGCAATCTTGAGAAAAAAAGAGAAGCCGGGAGTGCTTGCCTAGGCTTATACTTCTTGTTATAATTAGATTCAATTAGGATCTCAACCTTTAACAATTTTCTTATTACCAGGATTCCAGAGTTTTTTGCTGCTATATAAAAAAAGTGTTACTTTTATTAGGCTGATAAGAGTTTTTTATCAGCACTAAAACTAAAAACCTAAACCTATGAAAATTAAACTCCTGCTTGGAATTGTACTGCTATGCACAATTGTAAAAGCTCAAACAAACACCGTATTAAATTTTAACGGTAGTAGCAATTATGTTAACATGGGAAACTCTGTTGGCAGTAATATCAGAAGTATTGAATTTTGGTTCAAACCAACAACAACCATAACTCCTTCAATAAGTCAAACAAATGTGTTTATCGGAAGAAATGATGCAACAGAATTACATGAATATGGATTTTACGTTGAAGGAGCCGAATATCCTGCTGCAGACAGAGGTAAGGTGACTTTTTATCTTTCTGATAACGGCAACTATTATTATGTATCATCCAACAATAATTCCTGGACAGCAGGAACCTGGTATCATGTATGCGGAACAATTGATGTGGTGACAGGAATGAAACTATACATTAATGGAGCTCTGCAAACAGGTACGGATCCTTATACTTCCTCAATACCACCTGCAAATGAAATAACAGCTTTAGGAAGATGGGGAGATTTGTCGATGCGCTACTTTTCCGGTAGAATGGATGAAGTACGTTTTTGGGATAGAACTCTTTCACAACCTGAGATCCAACAGAAACAATGCTCTTATCTTAATCCTGCAAATGAAACAGGTTTAACAGGCTATTGGAAAATGAATGAAGGAAGTGGAACTACTATTTTTGATGTTACTGCGAGTGCAAACAGTGGAACCTTGTTGGGAGCAACTTTTATTCAGGATCAAAACTGTATAAGCGGAACCGTTGATATCGCAGAAAACATAGAAAAAACAGGTGTTTCGGTATACCCCAACCCGTTTTCTTACGCTGCAACCTTGAAAACGAACGGGGTGCTTTCAAATGCTACCCTGATAATTTATAACTCCATTGGTCAGGAAGTAAAGCAGATAAGAAACATCTCTGGGGAAGAAATTACAATAGAACGAGACGATCTGCCAACAGGAATGTATATAATTTCTTTATCACAAGACAATAGGAAAATTGCCATAAAAAAAATGGTGATCACTGATAACTAAACAAAATCACAAAAAATAGTTTAAAAAGAAAACACGCCCTAAAGCGTGTTTTCTTTTTAAGGGAAATTCTTAGATTCGTAATACTAAAATTACCCCATGTTTATGAGAAAACTCATTTGAATTCCTGCTAAAGATTAAGTATCTTAGTTAAGTAAAAAATCTAAAATGAAAAACCTTCTACTACTCTTCTTCCTTGTTGCAAGTGTATGTATGTCTTCCCAGTCTACTCCCGATCTCATTATTAAAGATGCCAACATACTTTCAATGACCAACTCAACCGTCGTTATGAATAAAAGTGTGGCCGTGAAAAATGGTAAGATCTTACAGATAGATGATTTTAATAAGATTAAAAAAGACAAAAACTGCAAAGTTATTGAAGCAAAAGGTAAATTCTTGATGCCCGGACTTGCAGAAATGCACAGCCATTTGCCTGATGAAAACAAAGCTGATACCGTATTGTTAAGAAACGTGGCTGCCGGCGTAACTCATTTGAGAGTAATGAATGCAGACCTGGATCAAGTAGCATTAAAAAAACGTTTGGAAAGTAACGACAAAAGTATAAGCCCAAAACTGCATTATAGTTTTATTCTTACAAAAGACAATAAATACACTGAAGCACAATTCGACAGTTTAATGCTGGAAATAAAAAAGAGTGGATTGAGTTTTATTAAATTATTCAGTATTGCCAACGAAGAAACATTTGATAATTTAATGAACTCTGCAAATAAAAACAAGGTCATAGTTTGCGGGCATTTCCCGGGATCGATAAATATTGAAAAGGTTATATACAGTGGTTTCAAAAGTATTGAACATGTGGGCGGACTCGATAAAATAAGGGATTCAAGCGCATTGTTAATTAGTATACTGCATACTAAAGAAAAGGAAGTATTTAACTGCCCTACCCTGGATTGGGATATAATGGCTTGTAACCTTCAATATCCAAGAGAGTATAAACACCGCCTGATTTATTACAATGCTCCCAAACACTACTTACATCGTTGGGAAACCGAATACAACAAAACTATTAACGAAACAGGTCAGGAAAAAATACTTGCCACAAAGGAGAAGTATTTACCCAGTTTCAAAAACAAAGAGAAAATACTTAAAGCTCTTTATGAAAACAATTGTTTATTAATAGTAGGTAGCGACCCTGGAGGTGTTTTTCAAATGGAAGGTTTTAATATGTATGAGGAAATGTTGAATTGGTCAAAAGCCGGAATTGACAATTACACCATTCTGAAATCAGCTACTACGAACCCGGCTCTGTTTTTTAATGAGCAGGATAAATGGGGAACTATTGAAATTGGGAAAGATGCAGACATGATCATTTTAAGAAAAAACCCACTTGAAGATATTATCAATATCCGAACAATTGAAACAACCATTTTAAACGGAAATATTTACAAAAAAACAGATCTACTAAAAAAAATGTAAAATGTATGAAGGGATTTATCATAAAAACCTCTGAGAACAAAATAATCAAATTCAGATTGTATACTGAAGAAGCACCTGTTACCTGCAAAGCATTTCTAAAACTCCTTCCTTTTACACGTACCTTCATGCATGCTAGAGTTTCGGGTCAGGAGATTTGGATTGACAATGCTCCTCCGCTTGATGTTATTCAGGAAAATGCATCTGTATTCACCGAACCGGGAGAAGTGGTGTTTGGTCCTTTAAAACCATCAAGGGCAAAAACCTCTAATTGTATGGGTATTTATTATGGCGAAGGAAAAGGACTTGACTGCTGTAATATTTTTGCAAAGGTTGTTGACGAAGATATGCATTTACTAAAGTCACTCGGTGAAAAAATATGGAAACATGGCATCAGGGAAGTCAGCTTTCAAGCGATAGATAAATAATTGCCATATCTGCTTCGTATTAACATCCTATTGCTTAACTTAGTAATTAAAGCAAAGAACTATGTACACGCTACCCTTTCAAACACTCAATTGGGATAAGATCGAAAAAACGGAACACAAAGGTGAAAAGGGCACGTCCTTTTGGCAAACCATACTGGCAGATGGACTTCGTGTAAGGATTGTAGAATATACAGCGGGTTACTTAGCTGATCACTGGTGTCAAAGAGGTCACATAGTTCATTGTTTGGAAGGTGAATTTGTAAGTGAACTAGAGAACGGACAAAAAGATACTCTAACAAAAGGGATGTCTTACATAGTTTCAAATGATCTGAGTTCACATCGCTCCTATTCTGAAGGCGGGGCAAAATTATTGATCATTGATGGAGATTTTTTAAAACCAAAAACATAAAAATGAAAGCAACTAATCCTATAATCAAAGTAGTGGCAGTTTCCTGCTTTCTGATTCTAATAACCGGATTCGTTGCTTATCGTTCAGGTGCATTTACCGACACTAAAACACCTATTCCTGAAAAAGGTGAAAAGCCTCTGGCAGATACCCCTCCTCCCGTGAACCCGGTTATAATGAACAGTACTAAATCCGGAAAAGTTATTGAACCGAAAAAAAACAACTCCGACAATATTCTGAAATCAACTGAGATCATGTCAAGTTCAAAATCAGGAATAGTAGTGGATGATGAACTAACAAAAGACCTGAATAGTAAAAATGATTCAGCAACAGTTGCCAAACAGGATTCTTTACTGGAACAAGCATTGCTGCGTGAATTAATTATGGGAAGCTCTAAATCCGGCGCAATCATTCTTCCAAAGCAGGATACTAGTAAAAAGAAACCGAAAAAATAATTACATGGATTTTTATAATGTAATAGAAGCAAGCGGTTTGAGCATTTTATTTTTGCTTTTGGTATTTGTACCCATGGAGAAAATCTTTCCGGCCAGATACGAACAAAAAATTCTCCGACCTTATTGGTTTGTTGACCTCTGTTTTTTCCTTGGGCAATATTTATTGTGGGGAGCATTGGTATTGTGGGTATTGAGTTATTTCAGTTTTTGGCTAGATGACATTGTCCCATCAGCTTTCCGTAAAACTGTTGCATCACAAGCGTGGTGGTTACAGGCAATAGAAGTAATTATACTAAGTGATTTTATTATATATTGGGGGCACCGACTTCAACACAAAGTTGGGTTCTTGTGGCGTTTTCATAAAGTACATCACAGTGCTGAACATTTAGATTGGTTAGCCGCACATCGTGAACATCCTTTGGATTCAATCTATACAGTCGGGTTAATTAATTTACCCGCTTTCATTTTGGGGTTTCCACTCGAAACACTTGCAGGATTTATTGCTTTCAGAGGAATTTGGGCTATTTATATTCACTCCAATGTTAGGTTACCTATTGGTCCTTTAAGGATGTTTATAGGCGCACCCGAGCTTCATCACTGGCATCATGACCTGAACAGGGATGCCGGAAATTATGCAAACATATCACCTTTAATGGATATTATTTTCGGAACCTATGTTTGCCCTGGTCAGGAACCTGAAAAATTTGGCATTAAAGAAGAATTCCCAAAAAGTTATATCGGGCAATTGCTTCATCCTTTATTACCCGAAACTTTAGCGAAGAAAATCCCGAAAGGCGTAAAATGGAAGAAAAAGACCTCAGAAGAAAAAACTCCTAAGGTTTAATTCACTACCCTTTATTAGTTGACCCAATTTCTCTTACAACTAATCTCTTTGAACAATATACGATTCATCAAATAAACTTAACGCCTCTTGCTGTTTATCCAGCGCTACGAACTCTTTTTCTTCCGCATTCCCAAAACCACCTAATTTAGCTGCACTTTCCAGAGCCATTGATTCCTCCCGGATCTCTGCTGCCAGCTTCATTGCTCTTTCAGCTTCTGTAACAATATTTTTTACCTGAGCACATAAAAAATATTTGTCCTGATTTGAACTCAGTAAATCATTAATGAGTTGTTGATTCTCCCGGAACTTCCCGTTAGCAATAACCCCGGAAATTTGCGATGCCTCAATCTGTTTAAGAAAGGCTTCATCAAATACTTTTTGTGCAGCAGTCAGGAATTGTTTCTTCTGAATTCCGTATGCAATTCTGGCTTCGTTTCTAAGTTGAGAACCTTTTTTAGTTAGCTCATCAGCTTCCTTTAAAAGATAGATGATCATTTCAGCTTTTGATAACGAAGCTGTTTTGGTTTCCGGCGAGCTGTTTCTTACAAAATCATTTTCTTCCTTCTGTTTTTGCTGTGTAATAAAAAAACTATTGATCTCATCATTTATCTTCCCTTTCAGGCTCTCCAGCTCAATTATCTGCTCGTTCAATTGTTCTATTCTCTTTGAAAATTGCGAATTGTTATCCGGTTTAGGCGTGGAAATACTTTCCTTCATTTCTGTGTTTCTTTTTATTGTGGAGATCAACGGATTTTTAGCCTGACTGATCCGGTTCTCTTGCGTTTGGCTCATTGCTATTACCTGAACAGCGATCACCAACACTAAGGTGTAAATTGCTTTCATAAAAATGCTTTTTTTGTGAGTTTATAAATTTCATTTTGTTTGTTCTAAATTTCATGTGGCATACTCCTCTACATTTTATGTTGTAAAACAAAAGATATAATATGTCGGTTTTAGTTTACATACTATTTCCTGATACGGCAACATCAAAGAAAAGTTATTCTGCATGCAGAAAGAATTACAAACCGCACTTTGTAGATAAAAAACAACTGAAATATGAAACATTAAAAAGGTTTCGTAGCTCCGAAAATTATTTTTTAACCCGAATTTGCGGGAAGAGTAAAAAATATTATCTTCATAGTAAATTGCGTTAACTACTTGCTTACGTTATTTATCCAACATAATATATCCGATTAATGAAAATTGAAAGGCAACACATTACTCTTACTTTTTTACTCTGCTTTCTAATCGTGATTTTGTTTGGTCAAAACCAAAATAAAACGGATTCATTGCTCAACGCTTTAAAAACAGCTAAAGAAGATACCTCCAAAGTAAATCTATACAATAAACTTTCCTGGCAGTTTTATTTAGATGATCCTGATGAGGCAAAAAAACATTCCAGATCAGCCATAGAACTTTCAAAAATACTAAAATTTGAAAGAGGTCTGGCTGAAGCCTATAACAAAATGGGTATACTTGAAAAAATTACCGGTAATTATGATGAGGCACTGAATTATTACAATCGCTCTTTGGAATTAGCAGTTAAATTAAAAGACAGCACTAGCATGTGCATGTTGTATAGCAACATGGGGAACGTACATAAATCAAAAGGCGATTATCCATTGGCTCTTAAAACCTTATTTAAGGCTTTAAAGATGAATGAAAATGTAAAAAATGAGGAAGGTCAAGCTGATTGTCTTGTAAACATTGGGCTTATATACGACGATCTGAAAAACAATGATCTTGCTCTTGATTACCTTGAAAAATCATTGAGCCTTGCAAAAAAAATAAACGATGACAGAAGGATTGGACGCGCTCTTACCAATATTGCAAATATTTATTCAGATAGCAAAAAAACAGAAGACAAAAACAAAGCTCTGGAATATTATAATCAGGCTCTACAAATTGACATTAAAAATGGCGACAAAAAAGGGCAAAGTATGTGTCTCAACAATATTGGGGCAGTTTATTATGATGTAGGACAATATACCAAAGCGGAAGATTATTATAAAAAATCATTGGTCATAAAACAGGAAACAGGCGATCGAAAAGGAATTGCAATTATATACGAGAACTTCGCCTATATTGAACAGGAAAAGAAAAACTACAAAAAAGCCGGCGAGTATTTTACAACTGCCATTGCAATTGTTGATTCAATTGGAGATGCAGGCCTAAAAATAAGTCTTCTAAAGTCAGCAGCTGAGAATTATTATTTAATGGGTGATTATAAGTCATCGGCTGAAACACATGAACTACTTTTTCGTTTGAATGACAGTATATTTAACTCTGATATGTCTGAACAACTTTCAGAAATGCAGACCAAGTATGAAACAGAAAAAAAGGATAAGGAAATTCTTGTTTTAAACAAAGACAAAGAAATCAAAGACAAAGAGATCGGACGTCAAAAAATAGTACGCAATTCAATCATCGGTATTTCAGTTTTAATTCTGATCCTTTTAGTTGGAAGTGTTATAGCTTACCGTGACAAGAAAAAAGCCAATGTGAAACTTGAACAACAAAATATAGAGATCACCAAACAAAAAGAAGAAATCACTTATCAAAGAGACAGCATCACACATCAGAAAGAAATTATAGAAGAACATCAAAAAGAAATAAAAGACTCTATCAATTATGCAAAACGGATTCAGACCGCAGTAATGCCCGGTGAATTGAATTTATACCATAGTCTGTATCCTGAAACCATTGAAAATCCGAATACAACGCCTTCATTATACGCTGATACACTATTTGTACTTTTCCGCCCGAAAGATATTGTCTCCGGCGACTTTTATTGGGCTACCAGAGTTAATGAGTGGTTTGTGGTAACCGTTGCAGATTGCACCGGACACGGAGTTCCCGGTTCTTTTATGAGTATGTTGGGAATTTCATTTTTAAATGAGATCATCAGAAAAAAAGAAGTTACCAAAGCTTCGGATGTATTGGATCATTTAAGAGCCTCCGTTATTGATGCACTGAAACAAAAAGGTGAAAGCGGCGAACAAAAAGACGGAATGGACATTGCTCTATGTGTTATAAATATGAATACACTCGAAATGCAATTTGCAGGCGCCAATAATCCAATGTGGATCGTTCGTGACACCAATGGTACTGATACATCTGTTATTGAAGAATTAAAGCCTGATAAACAGCCTGTTGCTATTCATGCACACATGCATCCATTCTCCAATCATAGTGTTCAGCTAAACAAAGGAGACACAATCTATCTTTCTTCTGATGGATATCAGGATCAATTTGGTGGTCCGAAAGGAAAAAAATACCTGACGAAAAATTTAAAGCAGTTGATAATTGAGCATAACCACAAACCGATGAACGAACAAAGAGAGGTTCTTAATGATTCCCTGGAAACATGGATTAACGGGATGGATGCTAAGTACGAGCAAACCGATGACATCACAGTTGTTGGCATCAGACTTTGATCACTTCCTCAGCCAATCACCAAATAATTTTTGTAGCAAAGGAATCAATACAAACACCATAAGCGGTACAATCACCAAAGTAAGACATAATGTTCTTAATGGTAATGGGTTTATTGTCATTAGTTGTTTGCCAAATAATAAGAATATAGTTGTAATAGTCGGATAAATAGCGACCCATATTATTATCGCCATTTTCCATTTTTTAGGTGGTTTCATATATTGATATATTCAATTACTCTTGTTAACAAATTCATATTCTAATCTCTAAATATAATAAGTATTGATTTACTTCTTCGGTTAAAAAAATCAGGAATTTCTGCTATTTTTGAACTATGCAAAAAGAAGAAACAAAAAAACGCATAGAACAACTTACCAGGGTACTCGAACAACACAATTATAGTTATTATGTTCTTTCAAACCCAACTATCAGCGATTACGATTTTGATATGTTACTGGAGGAGTTAATACAACTGGAGAAGGAATTTCCGGAATACCTGTTACCAAATTCTCCCTCTCAACGTGTGGGTGGAGAAATTACAAAAACATTTAAAACGGTTAAGCACCAATACCCAATGCTTTCTCTTGCCAACAGTTACAGCAAGGAAGAAATGCAGGAGTTTGATGCAAGGGTAAAAAAAGGGCTTGAACTTGATACTAACTCATTGTTTGCTCCTGATATTGAATATGTATGCGAATTAAAATTTGATGGATTAAGTATTTCACTCATTTATGAAAATGGTCAGTTAAAACAAGCTGTAACCCGCGGAGATGGAGTGCAGGGTGATGATGTAACAACCAATGTAAGAACAATTCGCTCTATTCCGTTAAAATTAAAAGGTGATTTCCCTCCTGCTTTTGAGATACGTGGCGAAATATTTTTTCCACGCAATGTATTTGATGAAATAAATGAGGAGCGCGAAGAAATTGGAGAAGCGCCTTTGGCTAACCCTCGCAATGCAGCATCCGGAACCATGAAAATGCAGGACTCTTCGGTAGTTGCCAAAAGAAAATTAGACTGCTTTATGTATTATGTGTTAGGTGAAAACCTGCATTTTGAAACACATTCAGAAAATCTGGATAAAGCAAAATCCTGGGGATTTAAAATTTCTGAAAAAAGTAAAGTATGTAAGAATATCGACGAAGTATTTGATTTCATTGAATTTTGGGATAAAGAACGTTACAAGCTTCCTTACGATATTGACGGCATAGTTATTAAAGTAAATAATTACGGGAAACAGGAGCAACTGGGAATGACCGCCAAATCTCCACGTTGGGCCATTGCATACAAATTTAAAGCAGCACAGGTTTCTACTATCCTGGAAAGTATTTCTTATCAGGTGGGGCGAACAGGTGCTATTACTCCTGTAGCTAACCTTAAACCTGTGTTATTGGCAGGCACAACAGTAAAAAGAGCTTCTTTGCATAATGCAGATATCATAAGCAAACTGGATGTTAGAATTGGTGATACCGTATTTGTAGAAAAAGGTGGTGAGATCATTCCAAAAATTATTAGTGTTGACCTCACTAAACGAAACGAAAATTCTGCTCCCGTAGAATATATTAGCGAATGTCCTGAATGCGGAATTTCACTTAAAAGAAACGAAGGTGAAGCCAATCATTTTTGTCCAAACGAAAATGGTTGTCCTCCACAGATCAAAGGTAAGATGGAACATTATGTTGGTCGCAAAGCTATGAACATTGAAAGTCTTGGCGCAGAAACCATTGAGCAGTTATATGAGGCAGGTTTGCTGAAAAACATTGCTGACATCTATGATTTGAAAAAAGAACAGTTGCTTCCTTTGGAACGTATGGCAGAGAAATCAGCCAATAACCTGATTGATGGAATTGAACAATCGAAACAAATACCGTTTGAACGTGTTTTGTATGCGATTGGAATAAGACATGTGGGCGAAACTACTGCAAAAAAAATAGCGAAAAAGGTGAAGAGCATTGACCTGCTTATGCATTCAACAACAGAAGAATTACTTCAAATAGACGAAGTTGGTGAGATCATTGCAAAAAGTATTCAGGAATATTTTTCGAATGAAACAAATAAAAAAATTGTAGAACGTTTGATTGAAAAAGGCTTGCAATTTAGTTTAAGCGAAGAACAATTACAAAACACTACAGAAAAACTAAAAGACCTTACCTTTGTTATTTCGGGCGTGTTCCAAAAGCATAGCAGAGATGAACTGAAGAACATGATAGAACAAAACGGTGGAAAAAACACTGGTTCTATTTCAAAAAAAACAAGTTATGTGCTTGCAGGTGACAATATGGGACCCGAAAAACTAAAAAAAGCCGAAGCACTGGGAGTTAAGATAATATCAGAAGATGATTTTTTAAATTTGATTTCGTAGATTTAGGCAATGATTAGAAGGATAAAAGAGAGACTGGGAGAGAATCAATTACAACGTGCTTTAAAAATTCATGTTCGTCAGAAAGAGTTTTTGAACATAGAAGACATACGCTCTATTGGAATTGTATTTGAAGCAACTGACGGAGATGATTTTGAGCTGGTGAAAAAATACGTGAATGACTTGAAACAGATGGGAAAGCGTGTTCACGCCATTGGATTTTTCGATAGCAAACATACTCCGCAAAATATTTCTTATACCAAGGCTGATTTTGATCTTTTTAATGTAAAGGAATTAAAGGGAATGGGAACACCTAACAGTCCTTACATCAAAACCTTTATTACTGAATTAAGAGACCTTCTTATAGACGTCAACCTTAAAAACAAATTTCCCTTACGATACATTTCTGCCATGTCGTATGCAAAGTGTAAAGTTGGAATTGACATTCCCGAAAATCAACACATTCACGACATACTGATTAGTGTAAATAAAAAAGATGGTATTGATAATTACCTGAAACAGGTAAATGTTTACCTGGAAATGATGAATAAGAAATAAACTTTATTTCTTCTTTTTCATATTAAAATATTCTCTACGAATTTCTTTATCCTTATTCTCGCCTTCTATAAAAGCAATTACTGAATCACCTTTGAGTGTGTAAGAAATTCGCTGAGGGAAATCGTGTTTTAAATTCTCGGCTACAAAAGAAGTATCTGTTAAGCTATTCACTTCAAAAGAAACCGCTTGCCCATTGTTTTGATCCTTTACCGCAGGAATATAAAAGAACTTGCCCATATTTCTTTTTATTTCAACCGATTCGCTGAACAAAGTATCCGTTCCTTGCAGCATGCATCCTGTAGAAATAAAAAGAGAGTCAGACATTGATGTCCAACTCTCTATATATTTTGTGCTGTCATAATCTGCCACCCAGGTTCCAATCATCTGATTGAAAATTGTTTTCTTTATCTCAATTGCATTAATCTTTTCTTCCTGTTTTTCGTTTGTACAAGCTATGGAGTAGATTCCGCACAAACCAATCAAACCGATAAATAAAGTCTTCATAAAGAATAATTGCAGATGTCAAATAGAGTTTTAATCGTGAATGATATAAACGTCTTCATTTTTATCAAAGAAGAAACTCAAGCCCATATTCTTTTTAAAATATGCTTTCATCTCTTCTGAAGAAGCAAACTTCTCATCTATGTTTTCTGTTACGGGAGAAAAAGTAACTTTAGAACCACTTGTAGAAAGTTCAATTTTATAGAAATAATATGTTTTTGAAGATGAACCAACTTCTACCACATTCATAAATCTTGTTCCATCAATATTAGAAAGGAATCCATTGTATGTGGTTACATCTCCTGATGAATTACTTTTTTTATCGATCTGGTATGTAAAGTCGTCCTTTTTTGAAACCGTGTAAAGATAATCTGTGCTGCTTTTACTTTCCCACTTTCCTAATAATTTCTCATCTATTTTCACTGAAGCCTTATCAATTGTTGTTTCTGAACTGTAAGGACAAGCGGTTAATACCAACATTAGTGTAACTAATAAACCAAATTGTAAAAAGTACTTTTTCATAATAATTATTTTTTTATTTAACGTGAATATACAAAAAAACGGCTTAGATTTCCCTAAGCCGTTTAAATTATTTTAAGATTCTTCAGTGCCTGCCCGTTCTAGTTCAGACAGGAAGCTGAAGGATTTCAATTATTATTTTCCATCAGGAGTAACCGTTTCCAGCTTTTCTGAATCTTCCTCACCTTTTACAGGAGGGTGATAAGTAGGGATCTCAACTTTTGGTTTAGTTGGATCTACATAATCCCAACTTGTGATCTTAAATACCACACGACGGTTAATAGAGTGCAATGCCTCTTTACCTTCTTTGGTTTTTTCCTTAGTAATTTGTGGATCCTTTATTTTCAATTTACGCTCGCCCCAACCTTTAGCTGTCATTCGCTCTTTTGGAATGCCTTTAGAAATTAAGTAGTCAACACAAGACTGTGCACGTTTTTGAGATAACTCATCGTTGGCTTTTGTTGCACCACGACTATCTGTATGTGCACTTAACTCAATAATGATTGACGGGTTCTTATTTAATACATTTAATAAGAAATTCAATGAATCCTGGAACTGTGGTTTAACATCCCACTTAGCTAAGTCAAATAAAATTAAAGGTAATTTAATCTCTTCTTCAACCGGTGTAAGTGAAAAATCTTTCTGGAAATTTTGAGATTCCTGAACCCCAACAGAAGTAAAGCTACCGTGGTCATCAGATGCAAGAAAACCTAATTTTGCAGTTGGAGTTGTAACTGTTTTATCTGTAGATGTATAAATATCGTAAGTAACTTCAGGTTTTAAAGCCATGGTGAAATTACCTTCTTTATCTGTTTTTCCCTGAACTAATGTTCCATCGCTTCCTTTTAGGATAATTGAACAGTTAGGAATAACTGATTGATCTTTTGCACTTTTAACTGTACCGTTTACGTTAAATAATAATGGAGGAAGAACGAATGACCAAATGTCATCACCACCTTTACCACCTTCACGGTTAGATGATAAATAGCCTCTTTCTTTTGTTCCTTCGAACATGATACCAAAATCATCAAATGCAGAGTTCATTGGGTATTTTAAGTTCTCAACCTGACCGGTTGGTTTACCATCTTTATCCAATGCTACCTTATAAATATCTAAACCGCCCAAACCTAAATGAGTATCTGATGAGAAGTATAATACTTTTCCATCAGCCGAAATATAAGGATAACACTCAATTCCGGCAGTATTTACAATAGAACCCATGTTTACCGGTGTGCCCCAATCTTTAGCTTTTTTATCAAAATGTGACATCCAAATATCTGCACGACCTAAAGTACCTGCCATATTAGATGCAAAATACATTGTTTGCCCATCAGTACTTAAAGTTGGATGAGCAAAGTTGATACTATCTGAACAGAAACCAATTACAGTTGGTTCACCCCAACCTGCACCTGCTTTTTTAGACACGTATAAGTTAGGACGCTCTTTCGCGCCTTTAACTTCTTTTACACGGGAAAAAACTAACATATCACCTTTTTTAGAAACAACTGCAGCCCCTTCGTTTACATCTGAATTAACAGGTGCTCCAATAGGAACCGGAGTGCTCCATTTTCCGTTTTTATCTAAAATAGTTTCAAACAAATCAGAGTGTTGCTGACCTGTAGACCCGTCTACCACTCCACCTGTAGAACCCTGACGAGTAGAAGTAAACATTAATTTGTTGCTTTTTTTATCAGAGAAAGAAGGGCTAAAATCTGCTTCCTTAGAATTAAATAAGGCCATGTTTTCTACTTTGTGACGAGTAGGAGAATCTACCCATTTCTGAGCTAATTCACAAGACTTTATTCTTGCCTCGGTAAGAGGGTCAGAAGGAACTTCTTTTTTATAGTTTTCATACTCAGCAATAGCTTCGTTATAAAGTTTTTGCTCTTTTTTGATCTCTCCTATATAGAAATAACTGATTGGATCAGGATATTTAGCTTTTATTGCTTTTGAGTAAAAAGTTTCAGCCTCTTTTATCTGATTAATGTGTCTGTAACACTCAGCGGTTCTGAAAAGAATTTTCGCTTTTTTGTCAGCTTTTTTTTCCTTTGTATAAGCATTCTTATACAAATCAACTGCTTTAAAGAATTCTTTTGCATCATAAGCTTTGTCTGCTTCTTTTAAAAAGTTCTTTTGAGCGAAAGAAACTACCGCTAAAAATGCGGTGAAAGCTAGTGTCAAGGATAACTTTCTCATCATAATTGGGTTCTTGTTTTAAAATTTAAGGTGCTAATATATGAATTATTTAGATTATTTGTGAAATTTTACCGCTAAAATAAATTAATACTCATCTGTAATTAATTCAGTTTAGGTCGCAAAACCCTATTCGTTTATAACAATCTTTTCTATAATATCGCCTTGTTTGATTTTATCAACAAATTCAATTCCATCGGTAACCTTCCCAAAACAAGTGTGTTGTCGGTCTAAATGCTTTGTTTGCTCACGACTTTGACATATAAAAAATTGAGAGCCACCTGTATCTCTCCCACGGTGAGCCATAGAAAGAACACCTTTGTCGTGGTACTGATTTTCGCCTTTTAATTCGCACTTAATTGTGTAACCCGGTCCGCCTGCCCCGGTACCTTCCGGACAACCTGCCTGTGCGACAAACCCCGTAATTAGACGATGGAATTTTAGTCCGTTGTAAAATCCTTGTTTACTCAATTTAACAAAGTTCTGAACCGCCAAAGGCGCATCATTTTCAAAAAATTCAACTTTCATCACTCCTTTAACTGTGTGTATTTCTGCTGTTGGCATGTCTATTTAATTTTTAATTGAATTAATTATTTCTAACTTTTCGTGTCCTGAACCTGTCGAAGGGCGCTCAATAAAGCCACCTCCTATAAGGTCATTTCCTTCATACATAACGGCCGACTGCCCCGGAGCCATACTTTTAACTGCCTGATGAAAAACAATATCCAGTTTGGTCCCGTCAATATTGATGGTACTCATGCTACCGGCATCTTTGTATCGGATTTTTGTCAGAGCCTGAAAGTTCTCAGGTAAAGCAGCGTATTTAATAAGGTTAAAATCCCTCACTCTCATATGTTGTTTTTCCAGATCTTCCTGATCACCCAAAATAACTGTATTGGTTTCCGGAATGATTTCACTTACAAAAACCGGTTCTCCCAAAGCAATATCCAATCCTTTACGTTGTCCAATAGTATAAAAAGGGTAACCTCTGTGTTTACCTACTTCCTTACCTTTATACAAAAAACTTCCTCCCTCCACTTTTGCTTCCAGTTCAGGCATTCTGTTCTTTAAAAAAGCCCGGTAATCGTTATCAGGGATAAAACAAATATCGTAACTCTCAGGTTTGTTTGCGAGTTCACTAAACCCATATTCTTCCGCCATTTTACGAATCTCGGGTTTGGTGTATTTTCCCAAAGGGAAAATAGTTCTTTTTAAACTTTCCTGAGATAAACCCCATAAAACATACGATTGGTCCTTGTTAAGATCCAGGCCTTTTGAAACCACAAATCTTCCGTTTTCTTCACGAACCTGCGCATAATGCCCGGTTGCAATAAACTCGCATTCCAACATATCAGCCCGTTTCAATAAAGCTTCCCATTTAATGTGGGTATTACACAATACACATGGGTTTGGAGTTCTTCCTGCCAAATACTCATCCACAAAATTATTGATAATGAAATCTCCAAACTCTCCTCTGATATCTAAAATATAATGTGGGAATCCTAAATTTACAGCTACCTGACGGGCATCGTTAATAGAATCCAAACTGCAACATCCCGTTTCTTTTTTTGTTGATCCTGATGATTGATAATCCCAGGTTTTCATTGTAATGCCAATTACTTCATAACCTTGTTCATGAAGCATCATTGCAGTAACGGAGCTATCAATTCCGCCACTCATTGCCACCAGCACTTTTCCTTTCTTGTTCATTTTATTTTTTTGTTCCGCTTTTGCCGGTTGGTTTTGTGTCTTTGTTAGTTGTAGGTTTTGTAGTTGTTTTAGGTTTTTCCTTAGGTTCCTGAGTGCTTTTACCTTTGTTTTTTTCTAGCCATTCCTCTGCCTTTTTACCGCTCAAACGCTTACCATTATCATAAACTGCTTTTATTAACTGTTTTCCGGTTTTATCACTGGTAATCCATACGCCATGCATTTTGCCAGCTTTGTTGTAAACACCAATTAATTCAACCACTCCATTTGGAAAGTAAACCACTTCTTTTCCAACCTGTTTTCCGTTTACATAATTACGTTCGCGTCTTACTTTTTTGCTTTCATAATATTCTTTATACAAACCATCCAACTGATCCATTTTGTAGCTCTTCTCTTCCGAAACAAGCCCATTCAGAAAATAAATGGTTGATTTTCCATTTCTTTTACCTGCACTATAATTTTCCACTGAAAGGATCTTTCCTCCTTCATCGTAAAAATTCCAGGTAGAATCTTTTTTCTCATCAACATATTTACCCTTTGCCTGAATTACTCCTGTCATATAAAACATGGAAGAGTATCCGACTTTACCACCGTTTCTGAAATCCATGATTGAATGCATGGTGTCAACTTCGGGGTAGTAATATTTAAACAAACCATCCGGTTTACCATCTTTAAATGTTCCTTTATAAGCCGGGCGTCCGGTTTCCGGATTCAACTTAACCCAGTAGCCTTGTTTTAAACCATTCGCATCCGTAGTGTTTGTAGCTGTTTGTGCAAACAATATAGCACCGAAAGAAAGTAGAATTGTTGATAATAAAAGCTTCATAAATTTAATTTTGTACAATAACGCAATAACCGTGCAAAGATACTAAAATTTAGTAGTTTCGAGTTGAAAGTCATGAGTTCTGAGTTAAGGGTTCTGAGTTAAAAAGCTTGAATTTTGTACTGAAGTGCTGGAATTTGTGATAAAATATTCAAAACGACGAACTTCTAACTCTATACTCCAAACTAAACACTCAATACTATCCTCGATGGTATACTTTTTGAATCAAAACTGTAACTTTACCACAAAAATTGCACTATATGCGCATGAAAACCTGTTTACCTGTCACCTTATTTTTAATCTGTTCTTCCTTTATGTTGGTTGGGCAAGAAGATGAGAATAAAAATAGTTGTCCTCCTGTTGAAAATAAAAAAGCCATCGCACTTTATGAAAAGGCTTTGGATAAGAAAAAACACAAGGTAAAAGCAGAACGTTTGGAGTTCTTAAAAAAGGCCATTGAGCTGGAACCTGACTATGCTGAAGCTCACCTAAAATATTCGATGGAAATTCTGGTTTATTCTAAACTAAACAATTCCACATTTGCTCCCGCTGTACCAAGTTTTAAAAAGGCAGTAGAAGTTTGCCCGCAAATACATTCGGAACCCTATTATTACATTGGCTTTTATTATTACGAAGAAATGAAAAACGATTCGGCTATTTATTGGTTAGATAAATTTTTGAAATTCAAAGATGATGACGAGAATAAATTTTCGAAAACAGAATACGAAGCTCAAATGTATCAGGCTAAAGAAATGATAAAGGCTGCAAAAAAAGAAATTGCATTAAACAAAAAAGTAGTTCCTTTCAATCCTTCAGTTGTAAAAGGGATTTGCACCGAACGCTCCGAGTACCTTCCTTACATTTCTCCTGATGAGGAATTGTTTTTATACAGTCGTACGATGCCCGATGATAATGAACACAAAATTGCCTGGACTACTGATAAAGAAAAGGAGGTATTTATGATGTCAAAAAAAGGGAAGGATGGCTTATTTGATTCAGGAACACCTATGCCTCATCCATTTAATCAATCCTCTAATGAGGGTGGGGCAACTGTGACCATCGACAATAAATATTTGTACTACGCTAAAAGTGTAAACGAAGGTGGAGCACAGATGAATACCGATATTTATTTTACCACCAGCATTGGTGGCGATTGGGATGAGATAAAAAAATTACCCGGAGTAAACGATCCTATTTATTGGGATTCACAACCAACTGTTTCGGCTGATGGGAACACCATCATTTTTGTAAGTAATCGCCCGGGTGGTTACGGGAAATTGGATCTTTATATCACAACTAAAGATCCGGTTTCAAAAAAATGGAGCACACCTAAAAACATGGGACCAACCATTAATACTCCTGAAAGCGAAAAAACACCTTTTTTGCACAGCGACTCTGAAACGCTCTATTTTAGCAGCGACGGGCATTATGGTTTTGGAATGGGTGATATTTTTTATGTTCGTAAAGATGAAAAAGGTGTTTGGAAAAAACCGGAAAACATTGGCTCTCCCATAAACGGGCCGGAAGATGATGGTGGTTTTTTTGTAAGCACTGATGGAACATTGGGATATTTTTGCTCATATAGTAACGAAGGTAAAGTAGCAGGAAAAGGTGTTGGTAAATACGATGTTTTTCAATTTGACTTATATAAAGAGGCCCGCCCTGATTCGATTGTTTTTGTGAAAGGTGAAATCAAAAAAGAAAATGATGAACCTCTAACTAATTTTACAGTGGAAATAAAAAACATGAAAACGCATGAGAAAACAATAGCGGTAGTTGATTCTACAACCGGACAATATATGGCTGCCGTTAATTTAAAAAAGAATGGAAAAGCTGATTTAATGATCACGGCAAATGCACAAGATCATGCCTTTACTGCTGAATTGGTTAAAATAAAAGACGATGTGTCGTTTAAAAAACCACCGGTAGTTGACCCTATGGAAATTAAAAAAGCTGAGAAAGGGAAATCATTTGTAATTAATCATATCTATTATGCAACGGGTGCTGCGGATCTTTACCCTCAATCGTTTCCGATACTGGATGAATTTGCGGAATTTTTAATAAACCACCCAAATATGAAAGTAGAAATTCAGGGACATACGGATAATGTGGGCGGAGCAGCGGAAAACGTAAAACTATCGCAGGAGCGTGCTATCAACACAATGAAATACCTGATAGAAAAAGGTGCTAATTCCGATAACATTACTGCGAAAGGTTACGGACCTAATAAACCAATTGCTGACAACAAAACCATTGAAGGCAAAGCGAAAAATCGTAGAACGGAGTTTATGATCCTTGATAAATAATTCTTTAGTTAATTTCACCTTCCTGAACGTGACCAACTAATTCAAAAAAGTAAAAGCCGGGAGAGAGGCCCGGCTTTCAAAAAACAATTTATTGATGGCATTGTGCTTACCGTGTCCAACCTGAGCTTAAGCTTTCGGTCCCGGGGCGTGAGTATTGTGTGCCTCTCTTTAACTATGGTAAAAGTAAGCTGCTTTTATTACCAAATCATAAACAGGATGTTATGAGAATATTGTGAGGGCTCATTTCCACAATTTTCTTTCAACAGGTAATGAAAAAAACAGGAAAATTGTTCGTGATTTGTTAATTAGCTCAAAAGATAGTTCAATTACTCTATCACAATCTTCCTTTTCATTTTGTGGGTAGCTGTTTCAATGTCAAGAAAGTACAAGCCTGCTTTTATCCAGGAAATATCAATGCATAATTTTTCAGGCATTTTTCCAGGAAGTGATAGTAATTGTTTCCCGCTAATATCAGTTAGTGTAGCCTTTGTAATGAATTCGTTCTCTACTTCTATACTTAGCGTTCCGGTGTTTATTGGATTAGGATAAATCTTTATGGCTCCTGCTTCTTTTTCCAACAGTGAAACAGCAGCACAATTAAGTTGGTTGCCGCTTGCAGAATAAAAAGTCCCATTATCAATATGCCAGTTTTCCCAAGTGCCTCCTACTCCGGTTTGCCAATCAACTAAGCTAAAGGTATTGTTTCCTGCCTGCGTTCCTTTTACCCTATACACTTTTACTGCCTGAGCTCCCTGGTTCCAATCCAGCATATTTCCTGAACTGCAATTTTCGGGACCAACATTAATTAATTCACAATTGGTTTGCAGAAAATAAATATCTTCATCATAAGCCGGATAGTCTCCGTAACAACGGGCAATCCCATTGGCATCGATACATACTGCTGTATATTCATCGCAGGCAATTCCTTTAGCTTCAATTCCCCAATCAGCATATATACGTGCTAAAAAAGCCACATGCCTTCCTTTTCTATCCGGATTATCATAATGCGTGTCGGTTATAACTTCTTCCAAAAACCTATTTTTAAGAAAGGATGCTGAATCAACTGTCATATAAATATTGTACGGATCCATCAAAGCCTCTGCTGTCGTAACACTTCCGTTTGCAGCAGAGAAATAAAATTTACCCTGAATAGCCATTCCAGCGCTGGTTCCACCGATTACGATATTTCTGTTGACTAAGCCATCGTTAATGAGGCTATCCATTTTATTACCTCTCCAATACGAAATATAGTCCCACTGATCGCCACCTGCAAACCATATTGCTTCTGCCTGACTTATTTTTTGTTGTACATACGGATCGTTAGCAGCGGCTGCACTGTTAAACACAATGGTTTCAACGGAGTTAACTGTAATTCCCAGTCCGCTGTATAAATAATTATTATATCCATTAGATCCACTTGCTCTTAATACCAAAATATCTCCGCCATCACTCCGTTGTAAAAACCACTTCATAGCTTCATCGTGTTCGGTGGCGCCGCCCATCATACAAATTCCTCCGGAAGGGTTTGAATCAATATTGCCTGGGTTCCCGGTAAAATAAGAGGTGTAAGTTTGGGCAAAGAAGTTCAGGTTGCACAATGCTAAAAAGGCAAGTAGTTTTTTTTTCATTTTAATTCATTATATGATTTACTTCATCAACTCCTGAATGATGCTATCCATACTAACACCATCGGCTTCTGCCTTGTAGTTTCTGACAACACGGTGGCGAAGAATGGGTAGGGCAATTGCTTTTACATCCTCAATATCGGGAGAGTATTTTCCATTGATGGCAGCATGGCACTTAGCTCCAATTACCAAATACTGTGAGGCACGCGGTCCTGCTCCCCACGCTAAATACTTTTTAGTTATTTCAGGGGCAAGCGGCGAATTTAAACGGGTTTTAACTGATAATCGAACAGCATACTCCAAAACATTATCAGGAACCGGCATTTTGCGGATCAGGTTTTGGAAAAACAAGATTTCTTCTGCTGAAATGATTTTATTTAATACAATTTTTGTATCACTTGTTGTAGCCTTTACTACATTAATTTCTTCTTCAAAACTAGGGTAATCCAGCCAAACATTAAACATAAAACGATCGAGCTGAGCTTCCGGTAAAGGGTAAGTTCCCTCTTGCTCTATCGGGTTTTGAGTTGCCAATACAAAAAATGGATTTCCCAATTCATATTTTTTTCCGGCAGTTGTAATGTGTCTTTCCTGCATTGCTTCCAACAATGCTGATTGTGTTTTTGGGGGAGTACGATTGATCTCATCGGCTAATACAATATTAGCGAATAAAGGCCCTTTAATAAATTTGAAATTTCTGCTCTCGTCCAGAATCTCCGAACCAACAATATCGCTTGGCATTAAATCAGGTGTAAACTGAATACGATTAAATGATAAACCTAATACATCTGCAATGGTATTTACCAATAAGGTTTTGGCTAAACCGGGAACACCCACCAGCAAACAATGTCCACGGCTAAATATGGAGATCAGTACGTTTTTTACGGTGTCTTCCTGCCCAACAATAACCTTTGCTATTTCTTTGTTCAGTTCTTTGTATTTTACTACAAATGCATCAATTGCTTCAACGTCTGATTTATATTCTTGCATAATTCTGTTTTTTTTTGTCACATCTCGACTTCGCTAGATGTGACAGCTGTTAAATATGTTTTTTTGACTACGTTCTATATCTTTTCAAGCCGAACTATGCCAGATCGAGCGCAGTCGGGATCTACTTTTGCTCTAATTTAGTAAAATTCCATCTGTAGTCAAATTTACAGTTCTGGAACTCCGGATCAATTTTTACATAAGTGTTTTTCGACTTTTTAAAAATCCACTCGTTCACAATTTGTTTTTGTTTGTTGATGGTGGCCATGTTCTGAATACGCTGATAATCATCTTTTAAATTGGCAATGTGAGGTTGCGTTCTGCTTTTGAGATATAATATACGGAAAGCCTGCTTAGATTCACTGGTTTGAAATGCGGTGGGTTTGGTAACATCACCCACATTTAGTTTATCCAACAAAAAAACCAGGTTCTGATCAATCTCTCCCAGTTCAGTTACTTCAAAGCGTGTTGTTCCGGCAGCATTATTGATCATGGTTCCACAATTATTTTTACTTTCTTTATCATCGCTGTATTTTTGAGTGGCTTCACAAAAGGTAATTTCTTTCTTTACAATAATTTCGTAAATACTATCGATCTTTTGTTTAGCCAACACCATATCATTATTATCAATTTTTGCAGTAATGAGAATATGCTGAACATCAATTAAATCACCTTTTCTTGATAATAATTTTAAAAAATGGTAGCCATAAACCGTTTCAAATACTTCGGAGATCTCACCCGGCTTAATTTTAAAAGCTACAGCTTCAAACTCGGGGGCAAACTGCCCACGCATAATACCATTATATACACCTCCTGTGCGAGCCGAACCCGGATCATCGGTGTAGATAGTTGCAATAGCTGTCATACTGCTTTCCCCATTCATTACACGTTTTCTCAAGCCTTGAATTTTTTCTAATGCTGCCTTTTTTGCTTCGGGAGAAACTTCAGGTTTTTTCACCAATTGACCTAATTCAACCTCTGAATTGATCAATGGTAAACTATCTACCGGAATTGAATTGTAATAGTTCCTTATCTCAGCAGGTGTTACTTTAACATCCCCAACAACCTTACTTTGCATTTGCTGTGCAACCATTTGATCTTTTATATCATCACGCATTTCTTCTTTATATGCCTGAGATGATTTTCCATAAAAATTAAAAAAGTTTTCTTCCGATCCAAACTGGTTAAGATAATAAGCCATACGACGCTCCAGTTCGGCATCTACCTGCTCATCTTTTACTACCACACTATCTTTATCGGCTTGTGCCAATAATAGTTTTTGGAATAAGAGGTCCTCAAATAATTTGGATTTTAAAGAATCATTAAGCGTATATCCATTTTTAATAAACTCCTGGGCATTTCCATAATAATCCGACTGAAGAATGATGTGTTTTCCAACAACACCTATAACCTTGTCAATGGTTTGCGGTTGAGCAAGCACAATTATCGGGCTTGATATCAGTAATAAATATGCTATTAATTTCTTCATTTAATTTTAATAAATTACAAAGTTTTTATTCTCTTTCGCCTCCTGATATACATTACTCTTCATCTCATCTATCAGTTTCAGTTTGCGTTTATTGATGATGATATTCCTGATATTCTCCTTTTCAAAACTCAATGGCGAAGGACTGTTTTTGATTTTATATCCTTTAATTTTCAAAAAGTAAACGCTCAAACTGTCTGCTACTTCAATATTTTTACTGCTTTTCAAAAACAATTCAGAATTATAATCTTCAATAGGGACTTCTTTCAGAATGTCATCAAACAACAACCAGGTTTTATCGTCCAAAAAATAATTCTCTGCAAACTGGATACAAAAACTTCTCAGGTTTTCAATATCTTTTGGATTGGAAGAAACATACCACTTACGCGCTTTCTCGATCCCCGGAGTTTTTTTGTTTAACTTAACGTAGTTCACATTCACAATATTGTCCTTTAACACAAAGCTGGCTGAATGCTCGTTATAATATTTTTCAATTTCCTGTTGAGTAACTACTGTGTCTAATTTTTGTTTGATCAACTCCGTTTGATAAGAGTATATGATCAGATTCTTCCTGTATTCGGTAACTTCTTTTTCAATATTCAACTGTTCGCTGGTAAGGTTCTTTTCCGCATACTTCAACACCAACTCATCCTGAATCCATTTTTCAATAAAACGTTTTATTAGCTCCGAGCTGTCCTTTTTTGACATATCAACAGGGACAATGTTTTTTAGATCGGAAGGATAAAGATTTACATCCAATACTCTGGCAACCGGTTTTTCAGCAGACTCTTCCTTTTTGGAGGAGCAGGACTGAACAAGCATTATTAATGCTATTAGAACGGATATGGTTTTTAAAATCTTTGTCACTATAAAATAAAAAAACCGCCATTTTGCATGCACAAACAAACAAAATGACGGTAATATAAAATTACTTAATTGTACCTAAAACGTCTTCTTTAACTTCTATCTTGTGGTTATTACGGATATTTGATAACCAATCTTTCTCTAAATAGTTTTGGTAATCAGCAGTAACCATTCCTTTGGCTTCATTCAGCAGTTTAGGTGACTTTGCGAGTACTTTATTCACTACTAAAATAAATATTTTACCATCCTGTTTAATGTCTGCACTAGTACCAACCTTCCAGTTATCATCAACCATTTTATTTTCTCCTTTTAAGTACATTACATTTTCAGTAGAAAGATTTAGCTGAGTTTTATTGTTTACTTCAGCCAAAATATCTTTCTCTGATTTTTTCTTACCTAACATTTTACGAACCTGTTTGGCAATGTTCTCATCCGCGCATTTGTACGTTGTTACATCTGCACGTTCTTCCCACAGGTAATTGTTTTTGTTTTTCTCGTAATATTCTTTTAAGCCTGAAGTATCTTTCACTGCCTTACTCCAAACTTTTCTATCAGTAAGTTCAAACAATAAGATCCCGTCTCTGTATTCCTGCATCAATGCTTTAAACTCGGGGTATTTGTTTTCCAATTGAGTTTCTTCGAAAGCAACAACAGATTCTTCAACAAAATTTTTGTATTGCTGTTCTACAGCAAAGTTCTTATCAGCTACCGGTCTTTTTGTTTGACGGGCTTCTAAAAACCTCGCAAAATCGCCTTGTGTATATTTTTTATCACCTATACTGAATAATTCTTTACTCAACTTGATAGCTTTATCACCTTTCCACTTCCCTAAGAAATAAGTGGTGTCAACTAAGGAAATTACTTCATCCATAGCAGGGAAAGTTGTTTTTTTCTTCACCACCACTTTGTTCTCTTTGAAATTACTTTCTTTTTTTACACGGGCAATCAATGCTGATCTTCCTGCCTGTGAACGGCTATCACGGCTAACTTTTTGTTTGATTTCATTTTTTACTGTTTCAAACGGAGCAGGTAAAGCTTTTTTATCGTTCATTTTTACAATGTGCCACCCGTATTTCGTCATGAATGGGCTGGTATATTCACCTTTGTTTTGCAAAGCGAATGCTTTTTGTTCGAACTCAGCAACCGGCATTTTTCCTGCAGAAAACCAGCTAAGTTCTCCACCTTTTTCTGCTGATTGTTTATCCTCAGAAAACTGTTTCGCAAGGTCCTCAAACTTTTCTCCGCCCTTTAGTTTCGCATAAATCTCTTCAACCTTTTTCTTTGCATTTAATGAATCGGTTGCATTCATTTCTTTTTTCAAACGGATCATGATATGTGAAACCAATACTTCGCCCTGGTTTGGTCTGCGGTCAACCACTTTAAGAATATGGTAACCAAAACGGGTTCTCACTATCTGACTAATCTCTCCCTTTTTTGTATTGAAAGCTGCATTTTCGAATGGGTAAACCATTTGCATAGAAGTAAAATATCCAAGATCTCCTTTATTTTCAGAAGCAGAAGGATCTCCTCCTTTTGCACTTTCCTCTGCCAGTTTAGCGAAATCTTCGCCTTTTAAAGCACGTTTGCGAAATTCATTTATTTTATTGTAAGCGATCAAAGTATCTTTTGGAAGCGCATCTTCAGCACATTTCACAAGGATATGACTTGCTTTGATCTCTGTTTTCATACGCTCGTAGGCCTCTGTGATTAAACCTTCGTTCACGTTTTTATCAGTAAGGTAGGGAGCTGCCAATTGCTTACGGTAACCTGCTAATTCATTTTTGAAAGCGGCAACTGTATCCAATCCCATTAGTTCAGCCTCTTTAACTTTCAACTTAAAGTTGATGAACAGATCCATGTATTCTTTTAGAGATTTCGCGTCCGTTACCGTTTCTTTGTTATTGTTTTTACGATATACATTCTCAAACTCCATTTTTGAAATATCTTTTCCATCAATAGTTAAAATGGTTGGAGATGGAGTTTGCGCATTAACTGAAAGCGAAATAATACTGAAAACTGAAAATCCGACTAAAATCTTCTTCATAAATTTATTTTTTGGGTAACAAATGTAGCAAAAATAACGCCTGTAGATTCTACTGAATTTGCTTTAACAAAAATTAGCAGGCAATAAGTATAAACAGCTAATTAACAAGGTGTTGAACATCATTAAATACTGTTAACTTATTTAATTATTCCATACCATATTTCTCAATACCTTTGCACATGAATTTTTTCGAACCCGATAAGCTTAAAATTGGAATTTTAGGAGGTGGTCAATTAGGCAGAATGATCCTTCAGGCCGCCGCAAATTACAACCTGTTTATTAAGATCCTTGACCCGGATGAAAATGCTCCCTGCAAACACATTGCGAACGAATTTAAGAAAGGAAAACTTACCGATTTTGATACCGTTTACAAGTTCGGGAAAGATTGTGATGTGATCACTATTGAAATTGAGCACGTAAATATTGAAGCTCTTAAAAAACTGGAGAAGGAAGGAAAAAAAGTATTTCCCCAGCCACATATCCTGGAAATGATCCAGGACAAGGGAAACCAAAAAATGTTTTACCAACGTAATGATATTCCCAGCCCTGATTTCTTTCTTGTAGAAAACAAATCGCAGATCAATAAATTTAATGATTATTTCCCTTTTTTTCAGAAACTAAGAACCGGTGGTTATGATGGTAAAGGTGTAGTGAAATTAAGTGATCCGAATGATCTTAGCAAAGCCTTTGATGCGCCAAGTGTTTTAGAGCGACTGGTTGATTTTGAGAAAGAAATTTCGGTAATTATTGCGCGGAATGAAAGCGGAGAAACTAAGTGTTTCCCTGTAGTTGAATGCGCTTTTAGCGAAGAGGCTAATTTAGTTGAATTTCTATTTTCCCCAGCCATATTGAAAAAGACGCAAGAAAAAGAAGCGTATAAAATTGCAGAACTGGTTGCTGAAAAAATGCAGATAGTTGGTTTATTGGCGGTAGAAATGTTCGTTACCAAAGATGGAAAAATACTGGTAAATGAAGTAGCACCACGTCCGCACAATAGTGGCCACCAAACCATTGAAGGAAATGTAACTTCGCAATTTGAACAACATTTGCGAGCTATTTTAAACTTACCGTTAGGCGCAACTGATATTACCCGACCAAGCGTTATGGTAAATATGTTGGGAGAAAAAGGATTTGAAGGCGATGCAAAATATCAGGGAATAAACGAAGTATTAAAGTGGGATGGTGTTCATGTTCACATGTATGGCAAAAAAACCACTAAGTCGTTTAGAAAAATGGGACACGTTACTGTAACCGCAAACACGCTGGAAGAGGCTGTGAAATACGCAAAAAAAGTAAAAGATACTTTAAAGGTTGTAGCTTAATTTAAACCCGATCAAAATGAGAGAAGCAAATCATCTTTCACAAACTGAATCCGAAACAAAAGGAAAAGTTCTTTTGTTTGGCGCAACAGGCAATTTAGGGAAAGCAATCGCTAAGGAATTAGTGAGCCAACACTATGATCTTACCGTTGTGGTTCGTAATCAGCAAAAGGCAAAGGATTTATCTGCTATCACTTCCAAATATGTTGTTGCAAATATTGCTGATGCTAATTCCTTAATTGGCATTTGCAATGGCTTTGATATTGTTGTTTCTGCTCTTGGAAAAAGTGTTTCTCCTAACGACAAAAGCAAACCCAGTTTCAGGGATATTGATCTGAATGCAAACTCTGCTGTTTTAAATGAAGCCTTAAAAAGTGGTGTTAAAAAATTTGTTTACGTTTCTGCTTATGAATCAGAGAAACATTTGGATCTGGAGTACTTTAAAGTGCATCACGAGTTTTCAGAAAAACTAAAACAGTCGGGAATAAACTATTCAATAATAAAACCACCTGCTATTTTTTGTGCATTTATCGATATGATAAAAATGGCTCAAAATGGAAAATTGGTAACGATAGGAAGCGGTGATAAAAAAACAAATCCTATTTACGAAGGTGATCTGGCAAAGGTTTGCGTAGATGCCATTAGTATAACAAATACAACAATTGAAGCTGGTGGAAAAAATATTTATACACGAAAACAATTGAATGAGATCATTCAACAAAGAGTCGATGCCTCTAAGAAAATCAGAACTATTCCTTTAGGTTTAATGAAGTTTGCATTGTTGCTTTTTAAGCTTTTCGACAGAAATTCTTACGACAAATTTGCCTTCTTTACCGCTGTATATCAGCATGACACCATCGCTCCACAAATAGGAGGCATGAAATTTGAGGATTATATAGATAATAAAGTAAAAAACATTCGTTAACATGTTAAAACAAATCAGCATAAAATTTCTTATCGTAATTATTGCAAGTACCTTCTTATCAGCTTTTAGATCTGATCCAAACTCACCTGTGCATTGGATGACGTTTGAAGAAGCAGTTGCTAAAGCTAAAAAGGAACCGCGGCCAATCATGATAGATATTTATACTTCCTGGTGCGGGCCCTGCAAATTGATGACAAAAAACACGTTTGGCGACAAACAAGTGGCTGATTATCTAAATAAAAATTTCTATTGCGTAAAATTTGATGCAGAATGTTTTGATACCGTAAAACTGGATGTTATTGTAAAAGATACTATTCGTGAAAAAGGGGTGATCAAAGAAATAAAAGACAAACAACAAACTATAAAATTTGTGAACGCTGCGCCAAAAGGAACTCCTAAGTCAGCGCATCAGTTTGCTTATTCCATTCTGGACGGACAGCTCTCCTACCCTTCTATTGTTTTTCTTTCAGCAAACGCTTCACGTTTAAACATCATCAAAGGTTACCATCCTACAAATCTTTTTGAACCAATTATAAAATATTATGGAACCGGAAACTATCAAACAAAAACCTACGACGAGTTTTCAAAAACCTTTAAGCCTGAATTCAAATAATTAGGCAAATTTTTATGCATCATGAAAAAGCATTATATAGTTTCTCTTCTCCTGATCATGCTTTTTGTATGCTTGAATTCCAACGTTTTTGGCCAGGAAAAAACGTCTACCAAAAACAATGTAACTAAGAGTCAGGTTACAAAAAAGGCAAAGAAAAAAAAGACTTCAACAAGCTCAAAAAAGAAAGTTGCAAAGAAAGTCGGAATAACAAAAGAAACTGTTCAACAGGATAATTTAAAAACCAAGATCTGCTCAGACTCTTTAGTTGCCAAAGCCAAATCTTATTTAGGAACACATTACAAATACGCTTCTTTTTCGCCCACTGCCGGTTTCGATTGTTCGGGTTTTGTATATTATGTATTCAGTACATTTGACGCTAAGGTTCCTCGTTCGTCTATAGATTACGGCTCATTAAAAGATACCATTGCTCCCGAATCTGCTCAAATAGGTGACGTTATAGTATTTACAGGAACCAATGCAAAAATAAGACATGCAGGTCATGTAGGAATAGTAATTTCTAATCCCGGAGAAGAGTTAACCTTCATACATTCTTCTTCCAATACAAAACGCGGTGGAGTGATCATCTCCACTTACAAATCTTCGCCTTATTATAAAGTTCGATTTCTTAAAATAGTAAGGCTGGAAAATGCAGTGGTTGGGAATTGTGGGTTGTAAAAGCAACAGGTTTAGTTTATCAATCCTTCACCCTGCTAAATCTCAATGTCTTCAACATCCAGTTAGGAAGCGGCTTCTGAGGATCACGCTTATCCAGATTTAAGTACCAACCTACCTTTTTAAGGATCGGAATTTTATGTGTTTCCACTAATTCAATCAAAGCTCCATCCGGATCTTCGATGTAAGCGAATTGTCCTGCAGCTTCTCCCATATCAAAATCAGGATTACTTTCTACCGTAAACGGATGTCCACAAGCTGCACAATGTTTTTTAAGCGACTGCATATCTTTAATATCAAAACAGAAGTGAATGAAACCTAAATCTCCCCAGTAACGGTTCTCAAATATCTTTCTACCTGCTTTTTCTTTGTACTGAACCAATTCAATAATGCTGCTTCCTAATAAATTACTAAAGCTTCCTGCACGTGGTTTGCTGTGTTTTAATAACACACGGCGCGCTTTGTTTCCACTTCCTTCTATTCCATTCCAGTCTGCAAATACTTCTTCTTTATCAAATACAACTGTATCGTAACCCAAAATATCTGCGTAAAACTTTTTAGATCGTTCGATATCCGAAACTCCTATCACCATTCCGCAAGGCCCACCCTGCTCCAGCATTCCTTTGTGAAAAAAATCGTTGAAGTCAACTATCTCAAACATGTTGCCATATAGGTCTTTTACATAGAAATGTTTTTTACCATCGGGTCCAACAGTTATCGGGGTAATAATATTTACTCCATTTGCTTTTAAACGTGCGTAAGTTTTATCCACGTCTTCAGTCTTCATTTTAGCAATGGTAAAACCAAGATCACCAACTTCAACCGTAAACTTAGCCGCTTCAGGAGTACGGCTTTTGTATTGCCAGATCTCAAATCCACCACCACCCTTCAGGTTTATCGCTAAGATGGCATGGCGCTGATGACCTTTATTTCCGGTATATGGAAGCATCTGATCCGCAACTGAATCTTCATTCAGCATTGGAATATCCATTCCAAAGTTCTTTCTGTACCATGCAAAAGCTTCATTTACATTGGGGTTTCCAATTCCTACTTGTTGTATTCCTGAGATTATATATGACATATCTAATTTTTACGGATACAAAGATGTTGAGTTTTTTGGATTCCTGCACAAAAATTTACAAAACACTGTATAATAGGGCAGATTGTCGTAATTTTACAGAAATTTTCTTACATGTCAGATCATTCTTCTTTACAAACCATATTGGCTTCAAACATTGATGCCGACCTTAAAAAAATTGCAGAAAAAGTTGTAGCCGGTGAACGTATTACTTTTGATGAAGGTGTTTTGTTATATGAAAAAGCAGAGTTAGGTTATTTGGGAACACTTGCCAATTTTGTAAAAGAAAAAAAATCAGGAGACAAGGTTTATTTCAACAGAAATTTTCATATTGAGCCTACCAATGTTTGCGTTTATACATGCGCATTTTGTGCTTATTCACGTTTGATCAAACAGCGTGAAGAAGGCTGGGAAATGAGCATTGAGCAGATGATGGACATTGTAAAAAAATACGATGGTAAGGAAGTTACTGAAGTTCATATAACAGGTGGTGTTGTTCCAAAACAGGATTATGCATTTTACCAGGAATTATTCAGAAATATAAAAGCACATCGTCCCGACCTTCATGTAAAAGCATTAACTCCTGTTGAGTATCATTATATCTTCAAAAAAGCTAAAGTGACTTACGAAGAAGGTATGAAAACAATGCGTGCGGCAGGATTAGACAGTATGCCGGGTGGTGGAGCGGAAATTTTTCACCCGGAAATTCGTGATGAAATTGCAGGAGGAAAATGTACTGCTGACGAATGGCTTGCTATTCATGAGGTGTGGCACAATATGGGAATGCATTCGAACGCAACTATGTTATACGGACATATTGAGAAATTCTGGCATCGTGTAGATCATTTAGAGCGCCTACGCCAATTACAGGATAAAACAAAGGGATTTAATTGTTTTATTCCATTGAAATTCAGAAACGGGAACAATCAAATGTCGCATGTGGCCGAAGTGAGCGTAATAGAAGACTTACGCAACTATGCTATCAGTAGAATTTATTTAGACAACTTTAATCACATCAAAGCATATTGGGCAATGATAGGTAGAAGCACTGCGCAACTTTCATTAAACTTTGGTGTAGATGATATTGACGGAACCATTGATGATACTACTAAAATCTATTCAATGGCCGGGGCTGAAGAGCAAACACCGAAACTAAGCACACAGCAATTGGTTGAGTTAATCAAGCAAACAGGGCACAGACCAATTGAGCGCAGTACTTTGTATGATGCGGTGAAAGATTATTCGGAAGTTGAGTTTGAAACTGTTTAAGAGAATATAAAATATTTTTTCTTTTTTATTTAATAGGATGCATCTCGATAGCTATCGGGATAGTTAGAAACCATTAACTCCAAGGGCTTAACCACTCCAACAGGTGCAAATTTGCAATCCCCGCGATATTTTAAATTAGACATCCACTTATTTTTTTATATTTGAGCCAATCTACAATCTTTAAACCAAAAATTATGGCGCGTTTTAACGGAAACCTCGGGGTTAGCCTGAGACAAATTACCTGTCTGGAAGAAACCAATGAGGTTGGTAAGGATGAAATTGTAATGTATGCAGTGCTAATCTTCAGGGAAAGGAACCTGTTTCACCTGACTAAAAGTTTCATCACACGATCCCGAATCTTTAAAAACATGCGTAAGGGAAGAGTATTCTCCGATTTTGTGGCCACCGAGCAATGCGTTTTTGGTGAAGGTTTCGAAGCCTGTTTTGAAATTGGAAACCTTGTAAATTTAAGCATAGATGCTACGGTAGACAATATCGACTCTGCACGGAATTTTTTCACTAATCCCAGTTTCTTCATGAGCTTTGTATTACTAACAGAACATGATGATTCGAATGTGAAAACAATTTTAAGCAAAATGCAGGTAAGAGTTAACAATGTAATAAACACTGCTCCCGACTCAGAAACAAATGCTACATTAAAACCAAAAGTACTTCAGGCAATAATTGATGCTTTTAATTCAGGGCGCAATACCGGAATGTTTGAAAATAGCGATGATCGTATTCAAATTGTAGATCTTACAGATGGAAGCATTACGCAGCGGGAATTAGAAGGTATCTTTTTCAGGGAAGAAGAGTTTGGTGCTGATATTCCGTTTTCTGGAGACGGTGGAAAATATGAACTAAAACTTAATTTTTCAGGTTTTGCCAGATAAGTTTTTACTGATGATATAAGTTATCAGATGATATATAAATCCCGCACAGGAATATGCGGGATTTTTCATTCGGGCTTATTCTACGACAATCTTTTATAAACGAAAAAAGCCCCAGATTACTCTGAGGCTTTTTTACTTTTAAAACTGGCACCGACTTACTCTCGCGGGATTTAGTCCGACTACCATTAGCTCTGACGGGCTTAACTACTCTGTTCGGAATGGGAAGAGGTGGGCCCCGTCGACATAGGCACCAAAAATCGTAGATTTTTGATATATGATTTTTGATTTTAGATATATAAATATATCAGAGATCAAAAATTTAATATCATCAATCAAATAAGATTAACAAATTAAGAAAAGACATGATGCAAGAGCTACCTATAAAGGTGTGCTATAACAGAAAGCTTACGGACAATTAGTATTACTCAGCTTTGACATTACTGCCTTTACACTTGTAACCTATCAACGTAGTAGTCTTCTACGATCCTTATAAAGAGAACTTATCTTGAGGCGAGTTTCGCACTTAGATGCTTTCAGCGCTTATCTCATCCAAACATAGCTACCCAGCGATGCAGCTGGCGCCACAACTGGTACACTAGCGGTTTGTCCGACTCGGTCCTCTCGTACTAGAGTCAGCTCCTCTCAATTCTCTAACGCCCATCACAGATAGGGACCGAACTGTCTCACGACGTTCTGAACCCAGCTCGCGTGCCACTTTAATCGGCGAACAGCCGAACCCTTGGGACCTTCTCCAGCCCCAGGATGTGACGAGCCGACATCGAGGTGCCAAACCCCCCCGTCGA
>JAUXTT010000016.1 GCA_030684395.1 Bacteroidota bacterium
TTCATGGAATTTCAAAGATACTAATTTTATTAGGTTTAATCGAAAAGCCCAATTGAGAATCTACTAATTCACAAAGAAACTGTAAAAAAGAAATTTATACTGTTCGATTTATGTGAAAATAAAAAAAATCGTTTATCAGGAGCCCTGATTTTATTTTTGATATTTTTGAAATGCTGTTTTGAGTTTTAGTTTTAATTCATTAAGTTTGTTAAATAAGCAATTAAACAGTCTGGTCTTTTTAAATTACAATTTCAATACGTAAATTTTATAAATATGAAATATTCAATTCTTACTTTATGGTTGTTACTCCTTGTTACATTTTGTTATTTACAATCATGTACCTATGATAAAGGAGATTTACCACTGCCTGTAAAAACGGCACCCTATCAAACGGCCATTAAACCAATCTTGGTGACCTATTGCTACGGACAAGGCACTCAAGCTTGTCATGTTACGGCTTCAAATCAAGGAGCTCCAGGGGATTTTACAGCTTTTGCCGGTCTTAAATCAAAAGTAGATAATGGAACCATACAAAGCAGGGTATTAACTTCGGGCGGTGGAATGCCACCAGCATACTCTACCGGTCCAACGGCATTATCTTCGGATGATTTAGAAAAATTAAAGACATGGGTAAACAATGGAGCCTTAGATAATTAGTGGTTTTGGATAAACTCCACCTCCCTTTTTTTCAATAAAGGGAATGCTCAATGAACCTGTTTAAACAAATTATAACTTTAGTGCTAAGTTTATTTCTGTATAGCATCGATAGACAACTTAACTGAACAGACCTTGTTTGATGGTATTGGCTTATTCTTCCCTATTCAAAAAAGATAATTTTTCCATATAATTAACTTCAATACTTGGAAAACCGAATTCTTCCACAACTTTTCCTTGTATTAAATAACATCCTTTACCAATAAACGGGTGTTTAGCCAGTACATTAGGGAAATGAGTGGTGTCAAAAAAATAACCGTTCGAATCAAGAAAAGTTCCAAATGACATATCCTGGCCTTTTACAGTTCTTGTAAGTTTATGAGTTACGTAATATCCAATGATAGAAATGTTTTCATTTACATGCTGAATTAGCTCCTGAACATTCAAATTGTTTTTAATAGGATCTTTTAATAATGAAAATGGAGAACACAATGGGAAACCTAATATTTCAATCTCGTCTAAGGCATCATCATAAGGATGATGGTATAATTCAGGAAGTATAAATTCCTTTTTAGAGATCTCAAAAAGTTCTTTTTTAGGGATAGTTTTTTTCTGACTTCCAAGTATGCTATGTATTTCCCATAGTAATTCTTTTTTTGATTTTCCAATAAAACGAAAGGCCCCGATACGTATTAATATTCTAAGTTGTTCAACGGAAATACTTACACGTTTAATAAAATTTTCAAGATTTTTGAAATCACCGTTTGCTGTCCGCTCTGATAATAATAGCTCAACAGTTGTCTTTTCCAATTCTGCTAAATGAATAAAACCTAAATAAATATCATCATTATATATCGTGGTCAAGTGTTCACTTCTATTCACACAAGGTGCTAATACACTTGCTCCTGACATCTTTGCTTCATGAATATAATTTTCGGTTCTATAGAACCCTCCGAAATTGTTGATCACACCTACCATGAATTCTTTTGGAAAATATGCTTTTAAATAAAGGCTCTGATAACTTTCAACAGCATACGATGCTGAATGTCCTTTGGAAAATGAATATCCTGCAAAGCTCTCGATCTGCCGCCATACTTCGTTGGTGATATTATCCGCGTATTCCTTTTTCTTGCAATTAATAAAAAAATCTTCTTTTGCTTTTTGAAACTCTTCTCTTGCCCTGAACTTGCCCGACATTCCTCTGCGCATCACATCAGCCTGAGCTAAGGTAAGGCCAGCAAAGTAATGCGCTACCTTGATCACATCTTCCTGGTATACCATAATACCATACGTTTCACTCATCAATTCTCCTATTTTCGGATGAATGTATGTTCTTCTTGTAGGATCGCGAAACCGTAAAATATATTCACGCATCATCCCTGATTGAGCAACACCGGGGCGAATAATAGAGCTTGCAGCAACCAATCCTAAATAAGTATCTGTTTCCAGTTTTTTTAAAAGCATTCTCATACCCGGAGATTCTACATAAAAGCAACCCATTGTTTTTCCGGTACGCAGCAGCTGTTTTATTTTTTCGTCTTTTTTAAACGCACTGATGTTATGAATGTCAATATCAATTCCTTTGTTTTTTTTTACAATTTCAACGGTATCTTTTATGTGACCTAAACCACGCTGACTAAGAATGTCAAATTTGTAAAGCCCTATGTCTTCTGATTCAATCATACTGAATTGTGTTAAGGGGAAGCCTTTGGGAGGCATGCAGGTAGCAGTATACCAGTTAATTGGTTTTTCGGAAATTAAAATGCCTCCTGCATGAATACTCAGGTGATTTGGAAAATCATGGATATGCTGACTATATTTTAAAATAAGTTGAGTGATATTATCTGGGGTTTGTTTTGATTTTTTATTGTCAACCAATTCATCAATTTCTCCTTTAGGTAATCCAAATACTTTACCCAGCTCCCTGATCACGGAGTTGTATTGGAAGGTGTTATAGGTTGCTAATAAGGCAGTATGAGCTGAGCCGTATTTTTCAAAAATATATTGGATAATACTATCCCGGTCTTTCCACGAAAAATCAATATCAAAATCGGGGGGATTAACCCTGTAAGGATTTATAAACCGCTCAAAATAAAGATCAAGGTCAACAGGGTCAACATCTGTTATTCTCAAACAATAAGCGGCTAAGCTGTTTGCACCACTACCCCTGCCAACATAAAAATAATTTTTATGTTGAGCATACTTCACAATATCCCAGTTGATCAAAAAGTAAGAACAAAAACTCATTTTAAAGATCGCGTCTAACTCTTTTTCTAAACGTTCGTAAACAGCAGAACTTGGATCAGGGTACCTGTATTTAAGTCCTTCATAACATAGTTCTTTCATCAGGCACTCATCTCCGTTAATACTACCTGTGAAAGTCTTTTTATTTTTACTTTTTCCGAACTCAAAACTGATCTCACATTCAGCAATAATTTTTTTTGTATTCCTGATCAATTGAGGATAGATTTCATAGATATTACATAACTCCATCTCTGAAAGCATGATCTCATTCATATCCGTTTGCTCCTTTAGGGGAAGCTTGCTTAAAAGCGTATTATTATCAATCGCTCTTAGTAAACGGTGCGCACTAAAATCTTTTTTATGCCGGAATGTAACAGGATGTAAAATAACAAGCTTGTGAACGTAATTTTTTACTTCCGAAAAAAGCAATTTATTTAAATCAGAAATACGTATGCCTATGTATTCATTCTCTCGTAATAATTTGGGATGAATAGCATTGAAAGGATATATAATATAGCTGTTTTGAAATTCGGGAGCCTGTGATTGGAATATTATTTCTTTTGACAGATATGCTGAAAGGTGTTGATTCAATTCTAAAAAACCTTCGTTATTTTTTGCAATGCCTATGTAGTGTTGTTTTGCACCAATTCTAAAATCTATACCTACAATTGGCGCAATCGCATGTTTGGGAGCTTCTCTGATAAACTCTAAGCAGGCAGACGTATTATTAATGTCTGTTAACACAAATGATGTTACGCCTTTATGTTGAGCCTCTGTCAGTAGCTGTGATACCGACATGGTTCCATATTTGAAACTATAATATGTATGGCAATTCAGGTACATTAGGTGTTATGTGAAATGTTGATGAATCTATTAAATAATTGAAATTTTTGGGCGTTCCACTTTCTTGAAAAGAAAGTGGCGGGCTTGGAGTTTATCCTGAGCGAAGCCGAAGGGCTTCAATCTTTTCCGATAAAGAATCGGAAAAGGATTTCCGCTACAATCCCTAACGCAAATTTGCAATGAAAGGGCTTTACAGCATGGATTATTAACTCTTCACCGTGGTGGAGTTAAGTATTGTATTTTTAATTTTTATGACACTTTTTATGAGTGAAAATAAATACAATGTAATAGGTAGCCCCGAAGGGCTGATACCCCTCGTTGATTTTTTTTCTAAAAATCGGCCATCCTTACGAGACTTTTATAGCTCCTTTAGGAGCGTTCTGTTTGTAAAATAAAAGGACGGTGAGATTGAAGCCCCATCGGGCGACATGTATAAACTTTGTTTTATCAATAGAATCAGTTTGTAAAATGTTATTTCAACAATAAAATCTTATGCTGGTAAATATCAAAATCAATTATCCATACAAATCGTTAGAATCATATTCCCGATCTTCCATCATACATTTAACCAGATACCAAGCCATTAAAAGGATTAAATTTCCTAAGCTGATAGCCTAAGGAAATAGCTCTTTGTATTTTATCATCTCCATATCTTTTTCTTAACTGATCCATTGCCTGATATAATTTGATCATTTGTTCGGAGTCATCAAACATATTGATTTGATATGCTCCTCCAACCAAATGGCTGAAACGCACTCCAACTAATCTGATCAGCATCCTTCGCTGATATAGTTTTTCAAAAAGTTCTTTTACTTTACTGATCAACGTATGGTCGCAGGAAGTGTATGCTATTTTTGCCTGGGTAGTGTGCGTATCGAAATTAGAATAACGGATTTTTACCGTAATACAAGAAGTTAATTTTTCTTCACCACGCATCTGAAACGCTAATTTTTCAGTCATCGCAACTAGGGTGGATTTAAGTTTAGTCAAATCAGTTGTGTCACTGTCGTACGTTTCTTCCGTTGAAAGCGATTTTCGTTCTGAATATTGTTCAACAGGAGTATTGTCTATTGCATTGGCTTTTTTCCAGATACTGATTCCATTTACACCCAATACATTTTCTAAAAGTTCAACAGGCATTTCCTGTAATGTTTTTATTTTCTCAACTCCCATACTTCTGAGCAAATGCGAGGTTTTTTCGCCAATCATAGGTATTTTTCGTATAGGAAGAGGAGAAAGAAATGTTTTTTCCGTTCCAAAATCAATTTGCCTTTGTCCATTTGGTTTTGCTTCACCTGTAGCAATTTTAGAAACTGTTTTGTTTTTAGATAAACCAAATGAAATAGGAAGTCCTGTTTCATTCTGTATTTTGTGTCTTAATTCTGTTGTCCATTGATAGCAACCAAAAAACTTATCCATTCCTGAGAGATCAAGGTAAAACTCATCAATAGATGATTTTTCATATACAGGAGCTTTTTCACTTATAATATCGGTGATAATGTTTGAATATTTACTGTAATCTTCATAATCTCCTTTTATAATAATAGCTTCAGGACATAATCTTCTTGCCAGTTTCATTGGCATAGCTGAATGAATACCAAATTTCCGGGCTTCATAACTACAGGACGCGACAACACCTCTGTCGCTGCTTCCTCCAACTAATACAGGCTTACCAACTAATGCACTGTTTTGTAAACGCGATACCGATACAAAAAAAGTATCCAGATCCATATGTACTATTGTTCGTTCCATTTTATTGTTTTTAATAAAGTATCTTATTAACTGATGTTATGTCCTGCTCGTCTGTTTTTCTTGACTCTTCTCGAAATGGCTGTGTGTGCCGTCATTTCGAGCGGAGTCGGGAAACGTGCGTAAGCCTTAAAAGAAGAATTAAAATGATCTCGAGTTTAACTCAAACCTCAGTTAGGAGGCTATCTGTTTGATTATATTTTGAATGTAATTATCTGATTTTAAAAATAAAAGAGAATCTGTTTTTTTTCGCCTTTGTGCATAACGTTTCACTGCCAGACGCAGTCGCGGCTTTGGAAACGAGTTTTCTCCACTAGGAGAAAACGAAAACAGGAAAAAAAATTTACAATAAACCGAAAACTAGCGATTGCGTTTGGCAACTGTGCATGTTGCACAACCTGTGTAAAACTATTGAATAAAAAGGAGGAAATCAATAATAAAAAAGAACAAAAAAATAAAAATCTTTGCATTATGCAAGGAAATAAAGAGTATCAAGAAAAGCTGTTTAATAGTTTTCAGCTGAGCGATCGAGTTCCTGAGGAGAACTTTTATCGCAGATTAAAAAGCGAGTTAGATTTAAGTTTTATAAGGCCTTTGACCAAGTCATATTATGGCGAAGAAGGTCAAAAGAGTATTGATCCGATAGTGTTCTTCAAATTAATATTAGTAGGTTATTTAGAAAACCTGAACAGCGATCGAAAAATAATCAATCACGCAGGGATGCGTTTGGATATCTTATTTTTTATAGGCTATGATATAGATGAAGAATTACCCTGGCACAGTACTTTAAGTCGAACACGCGCTCTGTATGGGGAAGAAGTGTTCAGGGAATTATTCAAAAAAATATTGAGCCTTTGTGTAAATAAAGGAATGGTGGGGGGGAAACGTCAGGCAATAGACAGTGCTTTTATCAAGGCAAATGCAAGTATGGATAGTTTATTGGAGAAAGAAGTTTTAGCTGATGGGGCAGTTTACACAGCAGAATTAAAAGAGAATAATGAAGACAAAAAAGCAGTAAGCGCTCAAAAGAAAAAGGAAGTAGAGCAGCACCACAATTGGAAATCGGAAGCTTACAAAGGTCGTCCATCGGGTCTGACAAAAAAAGAAAAATTCAATGAACTCGGGGATTTAGTACGGCCGAAATTTCTAAGCAACCACACCCACTATAGCAAAACTGATCCAGACGCACGCATAAGTGTAAAGCCAGGTAAACCGCGCCAATTAAATTATTCAGCACAAACCAGTGTAGATACCAAAGGCCATGTGATCACCAATATATTAGCAGATTTTAGCGATAAACGGGATAGTCAGAGTTTATCAAAAGCTGTAGAACAAACCAAAGAAAATTTGAAAGAAAACGATTTAGAATTGAAAGAGGTGTTAGCCGACACAGGCTATTCAAGTGGGGCAGCGCTAAAATATTTGAAGGAAAATAACATTACCGGCTATATTCCAAATTTTGGACTCTACAAAAATAGCCGTGAAGGGTTTATTTATAATAAAGAGTTGGATCAATATGAATGTCAACGAGGAAATAAGGCAATATTACCCTTAAAAAAGATAGCGCCCAATAGCAGAGGATATGTAATGAAAATTTATCGCAGTAGCGAAACAACTTGTAAAAATTGTCCACTGAGAGTAGAATGTATAGGAGCCAAAACCAAGTTTAAAAAAATTGATAATAGTATTGATAAACCTCTTTATGATGAAATGCACGAACGCTTAAAAACAATAAAGGCCAAGCGATTAAAGAAGCAACGCAGCAGCACAGTAGAGCCAGTTTTGGGAACACTAATAAATTTCACAGGCATGCGCAGAATTTGGACCCGAGGAATACAAAGTGCGAATAAATTTATGATAGGAGCCGCCATAGCGTATAATTTAAAGAAATGGCTAAACTACAAAGCGAGAAAAGCAAATATTCAGGTGCGGGCATTACCAGTCCCTGAATTGTTAATAAAAACAGGCATTTTAAGCTCAATTACTCATTTTGCAGCAATCTCATTTTTTCAAACAAAAAAAATCAATCAAAAAATTATAGGCTCTTAAAACGTAAAAAACGAAGCCAGTCTTATTAGGGCTTCGTTTTTTTT
>JAUXTT010000019.1 GCA_030684395.1 Bacteroidota bacterium
AGTAGCCAAATATTTTTGTGTACGGTAAATATCTGCAAGAATTTTAAAGCAGGTCAAAGATTCCTTGCAATACGAAACAATGTAATTTTGACTGAATCTCCTTTATTAATAATGTTTGTGTAGTATTTGATGGGCGACTAATTAAAGGCTAACAATCCTCTTTTCTTCTTTTCCTTAATCTATCGCCTCTCTCCCTCGGGGAGAGGAAGGGTGAGCGGCTGAAAAGCCCGATTACCGTATTAGCGTAACAGTCCCTGCTTTCTCAATAACATTGTCTAAGTAATCAGTTGCAGTTAGTTTGTAAATGTAAACATCCTGCTGAACATTTTTCCCTTTATAGGTTCCATCCCAGCCACCATTAAGGGTTTCAATCTTGTAAATCAGTTCTCCCCAACGATCAAAAATAAGCACTTCCAACTTTACAATACCAATGTGTTCCGGTTTAAAAATGGCATTCGTAATATCGGTGTTAGGTGTAAATGCATTAGGGATATAAATTACCGGGCTCAAAAATACCTGTATAGAATCGGTACTGCTACAGCCATATTGATTGAAAACAGTTGCATAATAAACGCTGTTAGAATCAGGTGTGGCAGAGTTGGCAAAACAAGCATCGCATAACAAATCCCTTGGTGGAGACCAGTAGCAAGTAGTGTCGGCTATTCCCACCATCTCAACAGTTTCACCGGGGATAATGGTAATAGATGCAGGCTCTACATTTACAACAGGAAGAGGCAAAATGTTTATGATAACTGTATTTGTTGTTATACAAGGTCCGTTTGTAATGCTTAATGTATAAGTTGTTGTTACCGATGGGGTAGCTATTGGGTTAAAAATCCCCGGGTTGCTTAATGAATTGGATGGAGCCCAGTTGTAAACATAATTACCTTCTGTATTAAATAGCTGCACCGATTGGTTTACGCACATTCCAGTATCGTAAGCCATAACAGGCACGGCGGTAAAGTTTGTAACAGAAGCAGTATCGGTGCCAATACAACCATTAAAGTCAGTTGTAGTTAAAGTGTAGGTAGCCTGAAGAGAAACTACTATTTGCTGACCTGTTTCTCCTGTGCTCCAAAGGTAATCGGAATAAACAGTGTCAGCACTTAAAGTGGTTGGGTTCGAAGAACACATCTGGCTTAGATCAATAAGTATTTCGGGTTGGTTGGTTTTTAAAGTAACACTCACAGTTTCTGATGAGGAACAGCTACCGTTAAACCCGGTAACAGTATAAGTTATATTTGTTAATGGAACACCAACAGGATTAAAAACAGTAACACTATCTAAATAGGTAGTTGGGTCCCAGTTAACTGATTGCGCATTAGAACTGAGTACCTGCAAGTGCATGCTGTCGCCCGAACAAACTATTACCGGCGGCATTGGATCTAAATCTACTGCAAGCCCTGTTACAACTACACTGTCCGTTCCAACACAGCCATTCTGGTCAACGGTGCTCAGGTAATAAGTTCCTGTTTGTGATATATTTGTTTGAGGTAAAATGTCTCCGGTGCTCCAATCGTAACTTAGATAAACAGTATCGGCTAATAAGGGAATAATACTATTCGTGCATAAAATCGAATTGTCTAATAAAATATGCAGGTCATTTGTATTCACAAAAACATCTGCGGTTTCCGATCTGGAACAAATACCATTACTCGCAGTAAGGGTATAAGTAATGTCGGACAAAGGAAGTCCGGAAGGATTGTTAACGGAAGGATTGTTGAGGTAAGTTGCCGGGTTCCATGAAAAAATAGAAGCCCCGGGGGCATTGGCAAGCAAGTGAATTGAATCGCCGCTGCAAACACTCATTTGAGGCAAAGGATCCAAAGCTATATCGGGCATCACAACAATATTAGCATAAGCGGTATCTCTTATATTACATGTGCTCGAATCAATTGCAATAAGCATTATGGTATAGGTTCCGGCTGTTGTATAGGTGTGGGTGGGTTGGGTAAGTGAAGAGCCGCTGCCGTCTCCAAATACCCATTCATATTGCACGCTGTTAATACTTTGATTGGTGAATTCAACCATGAAAGGAACACAGCCTGTTGCATTTTGTGGAAACATATTGAGTTGCGCAACTGTTATTTCCATATTGAAACTGAATTTCACCAAAGCATTATTGCAATTGTTTGAATTATTGGTTTGTGACCATACTCCCGGAGTAGTGGGCATTCCCGATTGAGCCCCACAGCCTCCGCAAATTGCCTGATATATGGCGCCACTTTTATCAAACCTGCTTGTACCTCCATCTACATGCTCCCCAATGGTTGGACCTCCAAAAAAAGTTGCATACATTAGTGATTGTGCATCCTTGTTTAACACCAGGAAGTAAAAATCACTTCCATCAGTACTTGCCTGAAAAGCGTCTGCAGTAACCGGTAAACCCGTGGTGGTGCTTGTCATTCCATTATAACCGCCCAAAATTCCACCCCAGCCAGAAATATAAATGTGCTGGCAATTATCTACCATAAAGGCAGAGGGAACAATGTCGGTAAGTCCTGATCTTCCGGCTCCGAATACGGTAGAGAATTTAGAAATTGCCAAAGCAGAATCAAGGCAATGAATAAATTGCCCGCTGTTTGGGTTGGAATATACACCGGAGCTCACAGGATACGCTCCCTGTGTTTGTCCGTACAAATAAACGTTATCGTCTTTGTCGGTTTGAACGAAATAACACTGATCGTAACTTGTTGTTCCAATAAAACTGGATTGCAAAATAGAATTACCCGTAGTGTTGAGGTGAAGCACAAAACCGTCTATAGCACCCGAGTAAGATGTATGCAGTGCTCCGGATGTAGAAGGAAAATCAGCACTCTCAGTTCCACCGGTTACATATAACTGGTCTTTAGAATCAAGTGCGATATTGTAAGCTGCATCGTTTCCCGTCCCCCCAATGTAGGTGCTGAAATACACGGCACTTAAGTCAGAATTCATTTTAAAAGCACAGGCATCCTGCATCCCCGAAAGAGAAGATTGATAACACCCTGGGGTAACCGGAAAGTCGGTTGAAAAGGTGCAGGTGGATACGTACACATTATTGTTTTGATCCAGCAAAATACCACCTCTTCCGTCATCCGCATAGTTGTATTTTAAAGAGCTGAGAATTGCTTCCACAGCTTCAATATTTATTCCATCGTCTAAACTTCCGCCTAAAAATGTGGAAGCACTTAATGCTGTTCCGGAAGGATTAATTTTAGTAATGATTAAGTCACAACCACCATTATGTGTGTTATCAACAACACCGGCTGTTACCGGAAAATCAATTGAATAGGTTCTGCCAAGTATATACAAATTCTGGCTTTCATCACACACAATACTTACCGGTACCTCATTGTCGTTTCCACCCAGATAACTCGAATATAAAAGTGAAGTTCCGCTTGCATCAAACTTGGAAACAGAAATATCAACGCCTGCGTAAAAAATATTGTTTCCCGGGCCATCTCCAAAGCTTACCTGAAAAGCACCTGTAGTTGTTGGATAACCCGTATTGAAACAAATTCCGGCAGTGTATGCATTGCCTGAATTGTCATAAGTGGCAGTCATTCCCCAGTTATCGGCAGTAGATCCTGTAAAGGTTGCAAAAACAAGTGTAGGGTCAATAATCAGTGGCAGGTTTTTGTTGTAAGTATCGTCGATTGAAAAACCCAATGTGTTTCCCACCAAATAATAAGAACAGGCTACTCGTTTTTTTGTTTTACCGTAAACCTGATAAGCGATCGGTGCTTTTTGAATGATTTCACCAAGTTCTGTATCTAATACCAGGTTTCCATCTTTAATGAATAATTTATTTTGCCCGGTAAACTTTAATTGAATAAGATTTGGGTCGGACTGTGGAGAAACAATGAAATCAAATCTAACATTATTCTCATCGCCAAATGTTTTTATAGAAATTCCTTTATAAATATTGTTGTAAACAACCTGTTTAAATAAAGAAACCTCTTTAGCCCATTTTGTTGGATCCTTACCTAAAAAGTAGTTTTCGTAATGTGACTGTTTTTCTGATGCTGTTATTTCAGCATCTTCAGAAGCATTTTCAAAACTCATCTTTACAGCCTGAAAGGTTTTTGTTTTATTTAGCTTTAGAGCGTGATGATGAAACTCTTCCAATCCTTCTTTTGGATAAAACAGGTAGGTAAATGCCTTTTTTTCCAGAAACAGATTTCCTCCCCTGAAATTAGTCTTAAACAAAACCTTTTCATTCCACTGACCTTTATTTTGAGCGTAGTTGAGGTAAGAAACACCTGAGGTATCTACAAACGAAAAAGCAAGAACGGGCAACAACAAAAACACAAGGTATAATATATGTGGTTTAGCTTTGCTCATATGCTTTAAAAGACTTATAAAAATACGAAAAATTTTGATATTCGGCTTAAATTAAATAACTTAGGGCTTCGCTAAAAACCTATTTACATCAGAAACATACTAACCCTTGTTATGTTGAGCATTTGCATATTCACATATTCTTAAATTGATGTGATCAGATTAAGTAAAGATAGGGTATAATTATCTTAAAGATAAAGGCAAGATTGATCTCAGTAAATCCATTTATGAAGTTGAGATTCGGAACGGACTTTCTTCGGCACAGAATGAATTAAGACTTTTCCAAAATCCATTAGAAGGTAATTTTACGGTTAAACTGAAAGGAAACACAAAAATGAACTCATTAAAGCTATATAACTCAATTGGTAACGAATTTTTTCAAGCTAATCCATCAGAAAATCAATTTAGTCTAAGAATAGGGTTTTTACCAAAAGGTGTTTATACAATGATTATTTCGGATTCTAAAGGACAAAGCCATTTCCAAAAGCTAATAATCCAATAAAGCGCATCTTTTAAACTTGATATTCCAATCCATATTTCGTAATATTGGCGTTCAAAATTTAATCATAAGTATATAAGCAAAACTATGAGAAATAAATTATCAGCATTTTTGATCATCTTTTCAGTGATAACGATTTCATTGAAGTCACAAAACAAGGTTATTAAGCTGTCAAAGGAAGATTATTCACGTCTGAAATCCGAAGGAAGTATTGATTATAATAAATATACTTACGAGATTGAACTAAAGGGAGATAATGCTCAGGCAAATAAAATTAAACCGGTTAAAAATAACAGTGTTCTTAGTGGAAATATTGCGTGTAATATAATCGATCAGTCCACAGTTCCTGCGGTTTCGTTTGGAGGAGATATCGAAGTTGATGATGAATCGGTTTTAATTGATATTCCTTTTACTTTTTGTTTTTATGGAACCAATTATGGCGATTTTTATCTGAACAGTAACGGCAACATTACTTTTGGATCACAATTCACAGGTTTTACTGCCTCCGGTTTTCCTACCACCGGACCGCGAATGATTGCTCCATTTTGGGCGGATTTTGATAACAGACCAAATAATAATGGCGTTGCCAGAATATCAATAACCTCCACAGCCGCTATTATTACCTGGGATTCTATGGGTTATTACAATCAACAGTCAGATAAACGTAATACTTGTCAGTTAATCATAACCGAAGGAACGGATCCTATTTTACCAGCTGGTTATAATGTTGGCTTTTTATATGAAAACATGGATTGGACCACAGGTAGTGCTTCAAGCGGAACAAATGGATTTGGAGGTACAGCGGCAACTGTGGGTATCAACCAGGGAGACGGAGCCACTTTTGTTCAGGTGGGAAGATTTGATTCACCGGGTGGAGCCTTTGTTTCTAATACCGCCACCAATAGTGGTATTGATTGGTTAGATTATAAAGTGTTCTTTTTTAATATTTGTACATCCGGAGGTTCTACTAATATTGCCCCAATTGCTTCCAACATTTCGTTTTGCGATACTATAAAAATATGTAATCCAACAGATACACTTTACTTGTCAAGCCAGTTCTTTGCCCCGGAACCCAGTCAAACCAATACTATTACGGTTACCTGTGCTACATTACCTGCTACTAATTTGCAGGTCGTGTATGGTACTCCAGGCTCTACTTCTGATGTTCAGGTAAAAATATTTGCAGACCCATCTTTATTAGGTTATCATATTATTGATTACAGGTCTATTGATAATGGCTCTCCGGCTGATACTACCATTGTATCCCAAGTGATTTATATTTTGAATGACCCAAGTTTCCAGCCTTCCATTGTAATGCCGGTTGCCCCGGTTTGTTCGGCCAATGCGCCATTTACTGTTTCAATTGGGCCAAATTGTGCTGATTATACTTCATTTTTATGGATGGATGATACAACTACCTGTACGCATACTTTTTCTAATATTATGCCAACTATTAATAAAATGAATGTAACTGTTAAAGGGCTTAATGGTTGCCAAAGAACACTTTTTGACAGTCTTAAGATTTATCCAAACCCGGTTCCAACTATTAATGGACCGCTATTTTATTGCGGAACAGCAGGAACCGATTTAAACGCTACTTATACTCCGCTTACATCAACAATTACAAATTATGCCTGGGATGTTCCCGGATCAACTAGTGCTTCAACGGTTCATGTTTCAAACCCGGGAGCGGTTAATTTAATTATTACGGATAATATTGGTTGTACCGGCTCTGCATCGGTTACTGTAAGTAATGCGGTTCCTGCGGTTACTATTTCTCAAAACCCAACTACTTTTTGTCCCGGAACACCGGTTACGCTTACGGCTTCTGTTGCCGGAGCTACTTCTTACAATTGGACAGGTGGAGCAAGCGGAACTACTCAATCTGTTGTTGTAACAGGCCCATCTGTTCCAACCAATTGTGCTGTAACCGCACTTGTTAGTGGCTGTAATACTTCGAGTAGTATAACTTTAACGCCTTTACCGGCTGTAACTTTAAGTTTTATTAATCCTGAATTTTGTGCAGGTGAAGCGGATACCATTAAGGCAATTGCAAACCCTAGCAATGCCGATGTTGTTTGGAACCCGGGCGGAATAATAGCTAATTATATTGCACCTCCTATTCCCGGGCAAACATATACTGTACAAGCTACAGCACCTGGTGGAGGGCTTTGCCCAAGTGCTACAGAAACAGTGACTGCATATTTTGCAAACCCACTTCCGAACATTGGAAGTATTGTTGATGATGAGTTAGATCCGTATAATACCATTTTATGTTATAAGGATAAAAAGAAGTTATTGGCAGATAACATTACAAGTGGAACTCCTCCTTTTACTTATGCTTGGTCACCTCTTTCCAGTTCAAATGATACACTTACAATCACGCAGCCGGGAGAATATTTCCTATATCTGACTGATTCAAAAGGTTGTAAGGATAAAGACTCTATTACTGTTGTTCTTAATCAGCCTACAATTGCTTTAGTTGGAAATCCTTTGATCTGCAGAGGTGAAGATACAGCAAGAATAGTTGTTATTGGTAATTCAACCAATTCATTCACAATTAGCTGGGATCCTGCAAATTTAGGAACAAATGATACTGTTTATGCTACCACATCAGGAACTTACAGTGTAACCATAACAGATGACGTTTATGGTTGTACTGCTACTCAGCCTTATAGTGTAAATTATTTTCCTGAGCCCGTTGCTAATTTTACTGACGAACCGGATTCAGTTTCAGAATGGCAAGTACCTGTGTTATTCCAAAATACAAGCACTATAACCGGAGGAACCCTAAGTGTTGTTTCCTGGTATTTTGGTGACGGTGATACTACTTTAGGAGGAAACCTGCAAATACACGATTATGCTACTCCGGGTGATTATCCGGTAACTCTTATAGTAAAATCAAATAAGGGATGCTACGATACGGTAACTGTTAATCATTTAGTGGAAGTTCACCTTCCTTTATTAAATATCATTACCCCGAATGGAGATAATATAAATCAAAAATTGAACTTTAGAGGGCTTGAATTTTTTGAAGAAAACAAGATCACCATTTTTAACCGTTGGGGTAAAAAAGTATACGAAAAGAATAACTACGACAATAATTTTGATGGCGCCGATCTCGAATCAGGCACTTATTACTATATTCTGGAAGTAAAGGGACACCGACCGGAAAGTGTTTTGAGCAGTTTCTTTCAGATCATAAAGTAATACCAACATAGTACTGATAATATATTAAACGTCCTGACGGCATCGTCAGGACGTTTTTTGTTTACTTTTACAGAAGATAAATTATTATGAGCAGCTTATTATCTGTACAAAACATTGTTAAGCGTTATGCAAAACATGTTGCATTGGACAATGTTTCAATTGAAGTTCCCGAGAAAACTATATTTGGTTTGTTAGGTCCTAACGGAGCCGGTAAAACATCTTTAATCAGGATAATTAACCAGATCACCGGTCCCGATGAAGGGAAGATATTGATAGGAGGGGAGCCATTAAAACCCGAGCATACTGCCATTATTGGTTATTTACCCGAAGAGCGAGGTTTGTACAGAAAGATGAAGGTAGGTGAGCAGTGTGTTTATTTAGCCCGCTTAAAGGGTTTGAGTAAAAAAGATGCTGAGGTAAAACTGAAAGCCTGGTTCGAAAAATTTGAAATGGGCGGTTGGTGGAACAAAAAGATAGAAGAATTAAGTAAAGGTATGCAACAAAAAGTGCAGTTCATTGTTACTGTTTTACACGAACCTAAATTGTTGATCTTAGATGAACCTTTCAGCGGATTTGATCCTATCAACGCAAACCTGATCAAAAACGAAATTCTTGAATTACGTAAGAACGGAGCTACTGTTATTTTTTCAACGCACAATATGGGATCGGTAGAAGAGTTATGTGATAATATTGCCTTGCTTCACAAATCGAAAAAAATCCTGGATGGATCTGTAAAAGAGATAAGAAAACAATTCAGAACAAACACCTACACAGTTTCATTTAAAGGAAATATGATAGGTTTTACCAATGCTTTATGGACAGGAGCAGAACTGATAGAACATAGCAGTGAAGATAAAGAAACACATTTCGCTAAAATAAAGATCAGGGAAAAGGTAGCACCTAATGCTTTATTGCAGGCATTATTACCGGTGGCAGAAATTATTTCTTTCAACGAAGTAATTCCTTCTATGAATGATATTTTTATTCAGTCGGTGCAAGGTGAGCAGGCTTTAGGAACTAAAAGTAATTATACAGAGTAGGGCAAACATCCGGTGGATGTTTGAGCCGGGATTAAGCGAGAGAAAAAAGGGTCATTAATGGATATGATTTAATTAGGTTAGATAAAATTTATAAAGAGTCCTGAATATGGGAAAAATAGGTATTATTATTTGGCGTGAGTACATAACACGTGTACGTAACAAAACATTTATCATCATGTCGATCCTCGGGCCTATTTTGGTTGCGGGTTTTATTACATTGATGGTTTGGTTGCCTAACGCGGATAAAAGCGAGCAGAAGATCATGGTAATAGATGAATCTTATGCTATCAGATTAAACAAAATCCCCGATAATAAACTCATTAAATTCTATTACCCTGAAAGTACATTGGAAGAGGCAAGGGCAAACTTTTACAAAACAGATTTCACCAGCATACTTTATATTCCTTATGATGTTTTTACCAAAACACAATCGCCGGTAATGTTTTGTAAAAAAACTCCGGGCTTTTCTACCGAAAATTATATTCGTACACAATTAGAGAAGAAGTTTTTTGAATGGAGATTAACAGCAAACAAAATTGATCCTTTGATCATTAAGAACTCACGAAAACCTGTAAGTGTTGTTACGAAAAAGTTAAATGAAAAGGGAGTGGAGATTGAGACACGTAATGAAAATGCAATGTGGATTGGTTTTGCCTGTGGTGTTATGATATTCATGTTTGTGTTGTTATACGGTATGCAGGTAATGCGAAGCGTAATGGAAGAAAAAACAAGCCGTATTGTTGAGGTAATAGTTTCTTCCGTAAAACCATTTCAATTGATGCTTGGGAAAATTATAGGCGTTGCATTGGTTGGTGTAACCCAATTTATTCTTTGGGTGATATTGTCAACAGCATTAACAGGCGCATCTTCTTCCTTCTTTTTAAAGAGCATTGCAGCAGATGTTGAGGTAATGGACGAACAGCAGGAGCAGGTATATAAACAAGGCAGTAATGCTAATTTTAGTGAGTTTAAGAAGGCTAATAATAGTATGGAGGCAATGAATGTTTTTAAAGACCTTCAAACAATTAATTTCACTCAGATAGCAATTTGTTTCTTGTTTTATTTTATCGGGGGGTATTTGCTTTATAGCGCTTTGTTTGCAGCCATTGGTTCTGCTGTGGATGCCGAAGCCGATACACAGCAGTTTATGATGCCCGTCATGCTCCCACTCATGGCCGGATACATAATGTCTGCAGGAATTATGCAGGACCCGGAAAGTAATATCGCTTTTTGGGGAAGTATGATTCCATTTACTTCACCCATTGTTATGATGGTTCGGCTCCCGTTTGGGGTACCAATGTGGGAAATTGTTGTTTCACTATTATTATTAGTGGTAGGCTTTTTGTTTACCACCTGGTTGGCAGGTAAAATATACCGAACAGGTATATTGATGTACGGAAAAAAAACAAGCTGGAAAGAGTTAGGTAAATGGATCTTTTACAAAGGATAAAAAACACATTTTGATAAAAGAAAATTGTAAATATTGGTTGCTGAGCATTTTTGTTGTTGGTAGTTTTCTGATGAAAGCTCAGCAAAAAAAGGACCCTTTTTATCAAACATCCATTCAATTAGGACCGGTTCTTTCAATTTACGGGCATAATAACAAACACACTTCCGGTATGAAGGCCGGAATGGCTTTTACAGCTTCTGTTAAAGGAAATTTCAGAATAAACCAAACAGCCACTTTTAATACAGGTATAACTTACCTTACTCATTCCAATACATTTAATTCTTACTATTTTCCTGATAGTACTTTGCGTTTGTATAATGAAGAATTTAATTATACGTACGAAAGCAGGTTTCATGATATAATTATTCCATTATCATTAAAAATAAAACTCGGAGTGAATAAACAAAAGGCAAGTTGTTTTTATTCTGAAGTAGGCTGGGGCTACAGAAAAAGAGTGAGTTCTTTTTTAAATGTGAATTCACAACTGTATGGTTTTTCGGCTTATGAAGGAAGCGCAGGTAATGAGTTTACAGCCCGTTATGTTTCTAAAAAAAGTTCAGGGACTTTGCTACTGAGTTTGGGATTTGATAAGAACTTCCGCGAGAAAAGAGCCGGGTATTTTGTAGCATTAAATTATACAAAATCAACCAACAGGTTTCATTATAAAGGTGATAGTGGTTTTCCTAATGATTTATATTTACAGGAGAACTTTGTTTCTTTAACCGCAGGTTTTCGGTTTTAATGTTTTTCACGTAGTTTAACACAAGTACTACAAAGAAATTCCTCCTTTCTATGAGCATAAGGCTTTGTGGCTCAGCGTGAAGATGTCAACAAATATCCAAATCAATACATTAGTAAATCATCAAATCAACAAATCATTCGTATATTTGCAGCCAAATTTTAACAGAATGAAGAAAGCGATCTTATTTGTTTCTGCCTTGTTGGTTTTTACTTCTTGCGGCAATAATAGTGATGGTGCAAGCACAAAGGATATTAATATTGGTGGAGCCGGCGATATGCCACAAATTAAATTTGAAGAAGAATCACACGACTTTGGAAAAATTACCCAGGGTGAAAAAGTTTCTTACAGCTTTAAATTTACTAATACAGGCAAGTCAAACCTACTCATCTCTTCTGCCCAGGCAAGTTGTGGATGCACAGTACCTAAACCACCCAAAGAACCACTAGCTCCTGGGGCAACAAGTAAAATTGATGTTACTTTCGACAGTAACGGAAAATCAGGAAAGTTTGATAAGCAGATCACGGTTATTACTAATTGTGACCCTAATACCAAAATATTAAAAATTACAGGGGATATCATTGTTCCGGTTAGCAACGACCCTAATACAACCAAACCGGCTACTAAATAAAAACAAACATAACAACAAAGAAGTAGAGTGTAGCTCACTTCATTAAAAAACAAAAAAATGAATTTTACATTATTACAAGCGGCACCGGCAGCAGGTGGAGGAGGAATGAGTCAGATCATTATGTTGGTATTGATCATCGTGGTATTTTACTTTTTTATGATCCGTCCTCAGATGAAGAAACAAAAGGAAGCGAAAAAATTTCAGGCAGAAATTAAAAAAGGAGATAAGATTGTTACCATTGGTGGAATCATCGGGAAGATCTCTGAAGTACACGATAATGCCTATACAATTGAAGTAGAAGGCGGAAATAAATTGAAAATCGTTAAGTCGGCTATTTCAATGGAAAATTCAGCAGCATTGAATAAAGAAGCTTAATTGCTCTTTTACAGTTGTTTTAAACGTCCTGACACTATTGTCAGGACGTTTTGTTTTATAACAAATGGTGTGTACATTGTATCAACTAATTAATACAGCAGTCTGAATAAAAGTTAAAATGAAAAAGAGGGAAAAAATATATGTAACTAAAGCATCGGGCGAATCTGTAGAGTTCTCCGTTTCAAAGTTAAAAAACTCGATGATGCGGGCAGGAGCTTCTAAAGAACAGATTGAGACCGTGGTAGCGCAGATATCCGATAAATTGTATCAGGGAATCCCTACAAAAAAAATATACAGAGAAGCATTTAATCTCTTAAAAGCAAGCTCTAAACATATTGCTGCGAAATACCAGCTTAAGGGAGCTATTATGGAGTTGGGGCCATCAGGATATCCATTCGAGAAATTTGTAGCTGAAATACTAAACCGTCAGGGATATAAAACTCAGGTAGGGCAAGTTGTAAAGGGACAATGTGTAAGTCACGAAGTGGACGTGATTGCTGAAAACGAAGATGCACATTTTATGATTGAATGTAAATATCATAATACACCCGGGAGAGTTTCGGATGTTAAAATTCCCCTTTACATACAATCAAGGTTTAAAGATGTGGAAGCAGCCTGGTTAAAAATTCCCAAATATGCTTCAAAATTTCACCAGGGCTGGGTTGTTACAAATACAAAGTTCACTACAGACGCCGTGCAATATGGAACCTGCGTTGGGCTTAAATTAGTTGGCTGGAACTATCCTAATGGAGAAAGTCTCAGAAGTCTTATAGATTCATTAAAACTCTACCCTGTTACCTGCCTCACCTCACTTACCGGGTACGAAAAACAAAAATTGCTGGAAAACAAAATTGTGCTTTGCAAGGAGTTACTCGAAAAGCAAACCCTGTTGGATGAAGTAGGAATTAAACCCAGTCGGATTATAACTATTATGAATGAAGCATCTCTTCTTTGCAGGCAGGAAAACCACGAAACGAAATAACAGTTTTTTAGCCTTAGCCAGCTCTTGACCATTTCCGCCTAAAAACGTATATTTGCACTATGTACACAGCAAACGTAAATAACACTTCTTATAAAATAGAAAAAGAAGACTTGTCTACCGGTCAGGCAGGTGGACAATGGAAATTGAATGGGGAAACGATTGAACTGGATTCAATCGAAATATCTCCCGGCGAGTTTCACGTTATCAAAAACGATAAGTCGTATACAGTTGATATTATTAAGATCAATAAAGAAGATAAAACTGCTTTAATTAAAGTAAACGGCAATAAATACGAAGTAAAGCTAACCGATAAATTCGATGAGTTGTTAAAGAATCTTGGAATGGATAGTTTAGCAGCTAAAAAAGTGAACAACATTAAAGCACCTATGCCGGGGCTGGTGTTAAATATTATTGCGAAAGAAGGTGATACTGTTCAGAAAGGAGATCCTCTTTTGGTTTTAGAAGCTATGAAAATGGAGAATATTTTAAAATCTCCAACAGATGGCGTTATTAAAAGAATTGCCGTGCAAAAAGGAATTGCGGTAGAAAAGAATCAATTATTAATTGAATTTTAAATAGGCCCAAAATGGATAACAGTCGCAGGAATTTTTTAAGAAATGCAGGTTTATTCTCTTTAGGAACCCTGGCTTCGTCGGCTGTGGGAAACGAGGGTTTGAATAAACTGGACCAGCTTGGTAAATTAGCAGCAATAGACGGAGGTAAATACACTTTGCCCGTATTGCCCTACGCTTACAATGCGTTGGAACCTTTTATTGATAAACAAACGATGGAAATCCATCACACAAAGCACCATCAGGCTTATGTTGATAATCTCAATAAAGCATTGGAATCATATACAGGAAAGGATCTTGAATCTCCTCATAGTTTTGAAAATATTTTTAAAGTAGTTTCTAAATTACCTGCCGCTATTCGTAACAATGCAGGCGGGCATTATAACCATTCACTATTTTGGTCATTAATGAAAGCCAATCCCGAAGGATACAAAAGTATTCCGGAAGGAAAATCAGCTGAACTGATTAATAAAACATTTGGGAGCTTTGAAGCATTTCAAAAACAATTTACCGATGCTGCACTTAAACGTTTTGGTAGTGGCTGGGCCTGGGCGTACTTAGAAAGTGGTGTTTTAAAAATTGGCTCTACTGCCAATCAGGATAACCCTCTAATGAACAATGCTGAAATTCAAGGTAAGCCTGTTTTAGCATTAGATGTTTGGGAACATGCTTATTACTTAAAGTACCAAAACAAACGGGCCGATTACATCAATAACTGGTGGAATGTGGTGAATTGGAATAAAGTCAATGATCTGCTTGCATAAGCAAAGGTTACAGAAAAACTGTTTTTCTTCGGATATTACTGAATACTACTTATTATTTTCGGGAAAAGAGCTCAAAGTTAACTAAGATCAGCTTTTTATTATTGATTTTGAATATTTAATGTTTGAAATCATTTTTTTAGAATTCTACTTTCATCAACTTAGCTAAAAATATAAAGCCATGACACCTATAGAAAATTTACATTATGCCATTGGAGAAATTGCCTACGCAGTAGCACATGCCGATGGAGCTATTCAAAAAGAGGAGCGCGAAAAATTTCACAACATTGTTGAAGCCGAATTACGAAATAAGGATTATGCCTTTGATATTTCGGATATCATTTTTCAAATAATGGACAAGGATAAAAAAGACTCGAAAAGTGTTTATGATGCCGCTATGCATCAAATAAAAGTAAATAGCCACTATTTGAGCCCGAAATTAAAGCAAACCTTCATAAAGGTGATGCAAAAAGTTGCAAAAGCCTACCCTCCGGTAACTCCTGCAGAACAGGAGTTGATGTTGAGGTTTGAGCATGATATACAGGATTTAGTTGGAGATCCGGTTTATTACGGCACAAACTGAGTTTATTTTAACAAAAAAACTATTCGGTCAACGACCTTTTTTAGAGATAAATGAGGAGGGAATTTCCATTATCTTTCCTTACATTTGCCCGGATAGTCGTCATGAAAAAAATATTTTTTTTAGTTTTTCTTGCAATTTCTTTTTTGTCCTGCCGAAAAGAAAAAACGTATTGGGATGCCGATATTGTTGCGCCCGTTGCAACATCCTCATTGAGTTTGTCAAATTTGTTTCCTGATACTTTGTTGGAAGCTAATTCAGGAGGGCAATTAAGTATCAATTTCGAAGCGGAACTTTTTAGGTTAGCAGCTGATACTTTGCTTGAACTACCTGACACTTCTTTTAAAAATGTTTTTGGACCGGTGATGTTTCAGGGAGGCTATTTTAATTACCAACCCGGACAAACTTTATATTCAAGTGCCAATAACCTGGTTAGTTTTCAGATAGCAAACGGAATTAAACTAAAAGAGGCTGTTATAAGGAGTGGTAAAGTACATTTGGAAGTAAGAAACCCTTTGCGCCAACCAACAGAATTTATTTGTTCTGTAGGATCAGCAGAGCTTAACGGGGTTCCTTTGCTTATTTCGCTTACGGTTCCGGCAGGCACACAGGCTTCTCCTGCATATAGAGATACTTTTGTTACTGTAGATAATTATCATGTTGATTTTTCAGGAAATGATGGTACTAAAACCAATACCATAAGCCAAAGCCTAATATTTAAAATTGCCCCAAATGCTGTTACTGATACCTTAAAGTACGGCGATACCTTAAAATCGCTGATTACTTTTGTGGACCTTATCCCTGATTACGGCAGAGGATATTTTGGAAATCAAACACTTACTTTAGGACCCGATACCGCTATTTTTGATGTATTCAATCAAATCAGTTCTGGTTCACTTGGCCTCGATTCTGCAAACATACAGGTGCAGATGCAAAATGAATTTGGTGTTGATTTAAGAAGCAATTTAACTGCTGTTCAGTCTATCAGTCCCATAAATGCAAGTGTTAACCTTACCGGCTCTAATATAGGAACCTCTTTTAATGTGGGGCGGGCCATTGCCACAGGTAATCCGGCATCTCCTGTTACTCCGTATAATAAAACAATAGCATTTACCAATACTAACTCTAATATAAATCAGTTCATTGGCAATTTACCGAATAGTATTTCGTATGCATTGAGTTCACAGATCAATCCACTGGGAAACATTTCAGGTTATAATGATTTTGTTTATTATGGAACAAATTTTAAAGCTGATCTTAAAGCGCACGTACCTCTTCGGTTTTCTGCTAATAATATTGTTTTAAGAGACACAACCGAATTTAATGTTAGCGCCTTAAGTGAAGAAATTGATAAAGTAAATGAAGGAAAGTTGATATTGAAGGCAACTAATTCTTATCCTTTCAGTTTAGCAGTAACAGGTATTTTGCTCGATGAGAACAATCAACCGATTGAACCGCTGATAAGTGCCCCAAACAATTTAGTTAATGCACCTGTGGTAAATGCAAGTAATGTGGTTGTTGCCCCTCAGGAAACAATTATTGAGATCTATTTTGATAAAGGAAAATTTGAAAGCATTAAAAAGGCAAGAAAAATTGCATATTATATCACCTTTAACACAACCAATCAGCCTAATGCTGTTGCATTTTTAAACTGGTATAAGTTAGATCTGTTGTTAACCGCCGATTTTAATTATTCTGTAAATAAGTGAGAACGAGCTGTTACATAACCTTTTTATGTTTATTATCGTTTGCTGTTAATGCGCAGTTTGATAATGATTTTATGTTGTATTCTGACAACAAACGAAGCATTAACATAGGAGGTGAATATGAAATCAATTCTGATTTTTTATCAAACAATTTCATCAATCGTTTTTATCGTGGAGGTTACATTGATAAAGGCATTAAAGATGATCAGTTAAAACGCACATCAGGTTACAATGTGGTGGGAGGCTTATTAAATGCCAATCTTACGGCTTTTTTTGGTAAAGATTCCAGCAAATTACGTTTTATGTTGGGTGTAAACCACCAGCAGTTTTTTAATGCATCTGTAACGGACGATGCTTATAAACTGATGTTTTATGGAAATAAACAGTATCAGGGGAAATCTGCCAACCTGGGGCAATCAGAAATTAACGCCTATACTTTTCAGGAAATTAAACTTGGCTTTTTAATTGACAAAGTAGATACAACACAGGCTATAATGGGAATGAACATAGCTTATTTAAAAGGCCAGAATTTTTATCGCTTAAGAACAAACAATACTGATTTGTATACCGCTGCTGATGCCTCTTATATCGATTTTACAACTAATGCTTCTTTATCTATCAGCGATACCGCTTCAAAAAAATGGACCGATTTTAACGGCAATGGAATGAGTGCGGAATTTTTTACGGAAACACCTTATAAATCCAAACTTGGACCAAGTAAGTTTTTTCTTTCTGTTTCTAATCTTGGGTTCATACGCTGGAACAATAATACCTTAAATTATAAAACCGACTCTACATTTGTATTTTCCGGGGTACACATTGACGATGTTTTCGACCTGCAGGACTCAACACTTAATGCCATATCACTCGATTCAATTGTAGACAATTCAACTTATTTGGAAAGAACGCATACTTCTACCAATTTGCCAACAACATTTTTAATTATTCATAAAGTACGCTTCTCATCTTTGTTTGAGTTCACCACCGGGTTTCGCCATTTGTTTAATGCCAATTACAAACCTTATTTGTTTACAGAAGGTACATTTTATATTAACAAAAGCATTAATGCTACCACTCATATTGGTTTTGGTGGTTATGGGAAACTTACCGGTGGTTTATCCGTAAACCTGAAAATAAAGGATCATTTTGCAATGAGATTTGGATCTAATTATATTCAGGCTTATGTTTCGCCAAAGAAGAGTTTAGGACAAGGGGCATATTTTTCACTTTCTTACAAATTTTAAGTAATGAAAAAAACAATTTACATACTAATTGCGGTGCTCATGACCCCGTTTGTGATTTCTGCCCAGGATTCTGCATTTGTGAGAACTTATGGTGGAGTTAATATGGATATTGCACGCGATGTAAAAGAAACTCCCGATAAAGGCTTTGTAGTTGGGGGAACAACCTCCAGCTTCGGTCAGGGAAACACTTCTATGTACCTGGTTAAAACTGATAGTATGGGCAGACACCTGTGGTCGAAGAATTATGGAGGTCTTAACAGTGAATGGGCATACACAGTTGAAGCAACCATGGATAATGGTTTTTTACTTGCCGGTTTCTCTAACTCTTTTTCTTCCAATTACGACCCGTACGTTGTAAAAACAGATGCAAACGGAGACCTTATGTGGCAAAAAGTATACGGAACCGACGATTGGGACTTTATTTATGGAAGCTGTATGTTGCCCGACAGTGGTTTTGTATTATGCGGGGAAACATATGGAAATGCAATTGGAGGAGGAGATGGTTATGTTATTAGAATTGACAAAGCAGGTAATCAGATCTGGGCAATAAATGTGGGAACAGTTAATGATGATAAATTAAATAAGATTATTTTACTTAATAATACATTGTACGCAGTTGGTTCTTCTTTTGTAAGCGGGCATCAATATGGCTTGCTGGCAAAAATTGATCTTAACGGGAATGTGGCACCACTTATTACTTATAATTTCAACACCAATTCCGATCAGGAACTAATGTGTATCACAGCCAATTCTGTTTCTCAATTAATTTTTGGAGGCTACGTAAATCCGGATGGAGTTAATGATATTAACGATTGGATGATACAGTCCGATACTTTGGGGAATGTGGTTTTTAATTACAGTGTTCCTGCAGGAACAAATGGTACAAAACGATTTGATGATATTGTTACGGTAGAATTTGATGAGATTGTAGTTTGCGGAACCACTAATGGTGGTAATGGTGGGCTGGGTTTGTTTATGGTACGCTTTAATAGTAATGGCGTTTACCTTGCTGCCGACGTTTTTGGAGGCTTTGGTAATGAATACGGTTACGGGCTGGCATTAACTTCTAACAAGCACCTGGCATTTGTAGGAAGCTCAGATAGTTATGGTTGTGGCGATCAGGATATGTATTATATAATGAACCGTAATCAGCATTTCGTGTCTAACTCTAAATTAAACAACAAGTACTTTTGTGATACACTTGACCTGGCCGTTGTTGATCTGAAAGAGCTTGATAGTAAAGAAAGATTAATAAAATGTTACCCAAATCCCTTTTCCGATAAACTCACCATCGATTTGCAGGATGATGAAAACGACGCAAAACAATACAACTTTGAATTGAAGGATATTAGTGGCAGGCTGGTATACAAAACAAATTTACAAAAGGGCATAAACGAATTATCCATAACTGATGTTCAGCAGGGAATGTATTTTTTTAATGTGTATTCTCAAAACAAATTAGAAAGCAGCGGAAAACTCATTAAATACTAATCAGGTATGATATTCTTACGCGAATACCGTAAATATTTATTGACTGCTTTTCTCTATTACTTTACTGCTTTTTCCCTCTTATTTATTGTACTGTATAGTACAGGTAAATTAAATATATTTTCCAATACTTCTTTTTTAAACTGGGATGCTGCTCATTATTTCTCGGTGAAAGAGCATGGCTACGACCCGGTTAATACTGCTTTTTTTCCGTTGTTCCCTTTTTTTTGGAAATTAGTTAAGCTATCACCTATTGGAATTGGCTTCCTTAATTTCAGTTTGTTTTTAGCTGCTATTAGCTTGTTGTGTACAGAAATGAAATTGAAGCTCACACACACATTATTAGTATTATCGGTTCCAGGTCTTTTTTTTATGTTTCTGCCATACGCCGAAGCTCTTTTCTTTGTGAGCGGAACAATTGCTATTGTTGGATTAAAGCGTGATAGATTGTGGTTAACAGTTGTGGGGCTTTTCCTTTGTAGTTTGTGCCGACCAACTACTTTTATTTTTATTCCAGCAATTGTTATTGTTTATTATTTTTCTGTTGGACAAAATGAGGCAAAGGTCCCGATACCTGCCCGACTGGGTCATTCAGGCGGGGCTATCGGGAGGAAGAAATTTTTTGTTAACTCTGCTATCTCAGCTTTTGTGCTTGTTGCAGGTTTGATGTTAAGTTTTTTCATTCAAAAAGTCGGAACAGGGCAGTGGTTTACTTTTTTTGATTCGCAGGAAAAATGGGGCAATAAATTTGGAATACCCATATTACCCTTGCATACATGGGGAGGCGATAATATAAAACGATATGAATCAAGTGCTTTTTTGATAGGTGTTGTTTGTGCTGTAATGCTTATTTTACTTCTCTTTAATAAACGCCTGAGAGAAAAATTTAATTTCCCTAAGTATGTAGTATTTTCATTCGCATATTTGGCAGGGGCTACAGGAGTTGTTTTGTTGTACCGGGGTGGACTTTTATTTAGCCTCAATCGTTTTATTTATGCAACACCTTTTGTTATAGTTGCACTTGCTTATTTCATTGCTAAGTTTTCCTTTACTATAAAGCAAAGTGTTATATTTTTCTTTGGATATATTATTTTTTCTACATTGTTTGCCAGTTATTCTCACATTCATAATTTATTATGTTTTGCCATTGTAGGGCTTATTTTGTCGGGAGTTTTGCTACTTACCAATAAAAACAAATACATTTCATTAATAGCTACCATTGTTCTGATCCTTGTAAACAATGTGATTGCCTATCATTTAATTAGTAGATTTTTAACTGGTTTTTGGGTGGCTTGACAATTAATCTTTCTTAACATCTGCCCCCATCATTTTTTCGTAACTATGTATAAAGTCTTTACAAATGAAAAAGATAAATCTATTAATAATTTTGTGTTGTATAACTATGGCTGTTTCATGTCAGAACAACAATACATCAACAACGAATAGCACATTTAAAAAACCAACTGCAATGGAAAGTAATAAAGTAATAAAAAACGAAGAAGAATGGAAAAAAGTATTGAGCTCTGAGCAATACAATGTACTGCGTTTAAAAGGTACAGAAGCTCCATTTACCGGTAAATACAATATGCATTCGGAAAAAGGAAAATACACTTGCGGTGCTTGTGGTTATGAACTATTTACTTCTGATATGAAATTTGATTCGCATTGCGGTTGGCCAAGCTTTGATAAAGAAATTGGAGATGGAAGCCGTATAAAAAAAATAAAAGATATGACGCACGGAATGGTTCGTACAGAAATTGTATGCGCGCGTTGTGAAGGACATTTAGGTCATATTTTTGATGATGGACCTACAGCTACCGGACAAAGGTATTGTGTGAATTCTCTTTCTATAGAGTTTCTACCAACGGATACTACGAAGAAGAAGTAACATTAATAATTTAAAATTGAAAATGTAAAATTTTATTTTTTACGCTTCATCATTTTCAAATTAACGCATTACCAAATTTTCAAATTATTTAATTTTTCTTATAATACTTCATCGCTTCCGGCATAAAAGCTTTTAGGTCGTTGATACGTTGCTCGTCGCTTGGGTGAGTGCTCAATAACTCAGGTGGTTTTTGCCCTCCGCTTTGGGCAGCCATCCGTTCCCAAAAACCAATTGCACTGTTAGGATCGTAACCAGCCATTGCAGCAAACACCAACCCCATTTTATCAGCTTCTGTTTCATGAGTGCGGGAGTATTTAAGCATTCCCAACTGTGAACCTAAACCGTATGATTGCATAAATAGATTCTGAACGTCTTTGCTCTTATTTTGCATGGCTACCGATATAGCCACACCTCCTAATTGTACAGCCATTCCCTGGCTCATACGTTCGTTACCATGGCGGGCAACAGCGTGTGCAATTTCGTGTCCCATAACAATGGCTAAACTTGCTTCATCTTGTGTTACGGGTAATAGCCCTGTGTATACAATCACTTTTCCGCCCGGCATACACCACGCATTTACGGTTGCATCATCGGCTACGTTAAATTCCCATTTATATCCATTGATTCTTTTTTCTAAACCTTTGCTTTTCATAAAGGTCTCAACAGCTGTTTGAATTTTTTTACCTATTTGTTGAACCTGCATAGTACGTTGATCATTTGCAGGCAAAATTTTATTAGCAGCTTTAAACTTATCGTATTCAGTAAAGCTCATACTCATTATTTCCGCTTCAGGAATAAGGCTCACCTGTCGGCGCCCTGTAATAGGAACTTTTTGAACACAAGAGATCAATAGAGCAGCTGCAATAATTTTAATGAAAGTTTTTTTCATGCCTTAAAGATAGAGAATAATCGATTTGAATTTTAAGGGGTATTTACACATTTCGCTGATAGGTTTAATATGGGATTTCACTATCACTTTAGAGCTAGGACACAGGAATGCGAGATGCAGGACAAATCGCAGTTGAATTTAATTTAGAATTATTTTTGAAACCGTGATTTACTTATCTACTATAAATCAGACTAGTTAACTAACAACTAATTTTAGTTTTCGATTTTCGCAGAAAGCCCTCTGTCTAAAAGCGCGGTGCAAAGTGGTTCTAAGGCATCAAAGGTTCCTGATTTAACTGCACATTTTCCTTTATAGTGAACTAAGTAGGTACATTGCTCTGCCTGCAATAAATTGTGTTCGCACACTTCTACAAGTGCGTCGATCACATGTTCAAACGAATTCACATCATCGTTATAAAGCACAATGCTAGACAGGCTTTGGATCTCTTCCAAATCCATTACGTCTACTTCTTCCTGATGTTTGTATGGCATTTTTTCTTTCGGAATTTATAACAAAGGTAAACTATTTGTACTAAAATTCCATTTTTTTAGCATTTTCTATGAACTCTAAAATGCCCGTTTTGTCGGTCGGATCAAAGGTTTCGTAGCCTCCGGAGTTATTGAACCAGGTTAATTGCCTTTTGGCATACCTGCGGGTATTTTGTTTAATAAGCGAAACTGCTTCTTCTAAATTTGTTTTTCCGGAGAGGAAATCAAAAAGTTCTTTATAACCAACCGTGTTTAAAGCTTTTAGATCTTTATAAACTAACACACTTTTCACTTCATCCAATAAACCATGTTGCATCATCTCATCAACACGTTTGTTTATACGCTCATATAATTTTTCCCTGTCCGTATTCAATAAGATCTTTATTGTTTCAAATGCTCTCTCTTTTTTCGTTCCTTTTCGTTGGGCAGAGTAGGGCATACCTGTTGATAAACATACTTCCAAAGCTCTTTGCAAACGTGCAGGATTGTTTACGTCTACTTGCTCATAATATTCAGGGTCGAGCTGTTTCACTTGTTCCTGTAACCAAACCAGTCCTTTTTCCTTTACTGCTTTATTAAGCTCTTCCCGAAGCTCAGGTTTTATTTCCGTTAAGTCATCCATACCATTACAAACAGCATCAATGTACATTCCTGAACCACCGCACATTATAATGGTATCGTGTGTTTTGAAATATGATTCTAAAAAAACAAGTACATCTTTTTCGAACATACCGGCACTGTAATGTTCAGTAATGTTTACGTTGTTAATAAAGTGGTGTGGTATCCCCTGCATTTCAAGCATGGACGGTTTTGCAGTTCCAATAGTTAGCTCTTTATAAAACTGACGGGAATCGGCGGAAATAATTTCAGTGTTTAATTTTTTTGCAAGCTCAATACTTAAAGCAGTTTTCCCAATAGCAGTAGGGCCGGCAATGATGATGAGGGTTTTAGTAGATTTTTTTAACACAGAGGGCGCAGAGTTATTAGAGTTGCACAGAGTAATTTATTAAAGCACATTCCATCAGATCAATAAATCTATATCATCGGTAAATATCATATAGATCTGCGCTATCAGCGTTCCATTTTCAAATTATCAAATCAAAACATTATCAAATCAATACCTGTCTTCCTCTTCTCCTTCGCCAAAGCCATAATCTTCCCCTTCTTCCTGCTCTTCAAGATCGTCACCACCTTCTTCCGGAGTTTTTTCCTCTTCTTCACCTTCTTCACCCGGAGCAAAATCAAGGTCGCCTTCGTTTAATCCCATTTCGGTATCAGGTGCATGTTTATATGCTTCCTCTGCCAGTTCTTCCTCGTCCTCATCTTCACCCAGCAATGCGGCTAAAGGATCTTTTTCTTTTGCAGCTTTTTCAGCAATAATATCTTGTTTGTACTGTCTGGGAGCATGCCCTGTAGATTTAGTACAGGTTGGGTATTGAACTTTAGGTTTTTCAGCATCGATCTTTATAAGCTCGATCATAAATGTCCATTGCGCTGTTTTGTCGTAAATGTAGATGAATCGCTGATAGGGAGTTTCAACACAAGAAGCAATTTTAGTATCCTTCATCATTTTGGTATCCGCTTCTTTATCTTCTTCTAAAAGCGTTACCTCCTGGTTTTTTCTCCAAAAATCATCACTCACAAAAAAGGAGGCTGCATGTTTTGTGTCAAATTTTATCGACTCCAAAATAGCATAATGAAATTCCTGAAAGGTTTGGTTTGATTTTATTTCAATATTCCTGCTTACTTCCTCATTGTCTTCAAAAACAACCCTAAATCGATAAATTGCCATCTGATTTTTAATTTTTGACGAAGGTACGTTTTATTCAAAATACTGAAAAACTTATTGTTTAATTTTTCTACATTTGGGATGCAAATTCAAAAACTATAAAATGAAAAAACAACTACTTACAATTTTATCTTTCGGTGCCTTTGTAGTGTCGAATGCACAAATTACAATTACCCAGGCAGATATTGCTCCAATTGGTTTTTTTATGCCAAGAGGAATTGATACTGCTTTTACCGAAACACCAATTGGGCCCGGTGGTTCAAATATGGTTTGGGATTTTTCAGGTATTGTGGATGATAGAGGAGACACAATTACTTTTGTTGACCCTGCTACTTTACCGGGGGCTAATGAATTTCCAACGTCCAATTTAGGAATTGTTATTTCAGGTCAGGGATATGCCTTTGCCGAATCAAGCGCTTCTGACTTGAAAATGGTGGGACAAGGTGCAGATTTTCAAGGTAATCCATTGCTTTTTAAACTGAATCCTGCAGAGAGAATTTTTCAATTCCCTTCAACTATGGGAACAGCGTGGTCGGGTACTTCAGTTGCCAGCTCAAACGCTATACCATTTCCTAATCCACCAGTTGATTCTGCCCGTATAACAATTACTACTACAAAAGATGCAAGTGTTGATGCCTGGGGAAGTTTAACTACTCCAATGGGTGTTTACAATGTTATTCGTCAAAAAGAGATTATTCACACGCAGCAGGATGTAGAAGTTTATATGGTAGGGCCTTTTCCTCCGGCAGGTTGGTACCCATACGCTGCTGGTAGTACAACTGACAGTTCTATTAAATTCACATACATAGCAAATGGAATAGGTTTTCCATTAATGGAGATCGATAGCACTTCTGACGGGAATGTAGATGTAACTTGGTTAATTACAACCCCACAGGTTGGTTTAAATGAATTTTCTAAAGTAGCAGATACAAGAGTATTTCCGAACCCTGCCAGCGATAATCTGTTTATTAAATTAGAAAAAAGCACTTCAGTATCAGTTGAAATCTATGATCTTCAGGGAAAACTAGTTCAGCAGTTAGAAACTAAAGGTGCTGTAGCACAAGTAAATGTATCTAAATTAGAAAAAGGCTTATACGTTTATAAAGTAACCGCAAACGACGGAAGCTTTGCTACACAAGGTAAATTTGTAGTAACTAGATAGTTTTTGAGAATTTTTTAAGAATCCCTTTAACCGCAAGGTTTTAGGGATTTTTTCATTTTGAAACATTTGGTGGTTCACTAAACCTATCTTTTCAATTAGTTTAATAACGTAATCAAAACATTACCAAATTAACACATTATCAAATCTTCAAATCATTTGTATCTTTGACAAAAAAAGATGAGCCAGTTCAGAAATCAGGAGATGTTGGATAATGCCGATCTTTGCATTAAAGAAGGCAAAATTGAAGATGCCTTCACTATTTTAAACGAGATATTAATGGATGACCCATTGTTTGGGAAAGCACATAATCATTTGGGTTATTTATACGAAACAAAGATCAGGGATTTTACAAAAGCAGAAGAGCATTACAAATTGTGTGTTCAATATGCGCCTGAGTACTGTGCAGTATATTATAATTACGCCATCCTTTTATCAACTCTCAAAAAATACGATGAACTCACTCTACTGCTTAATAAAGCGGAACAGGTGGCGGGTATCAATCATTCAACCATTGCAAATGAGTGGGCAATTATGTTGGAAGCACAGGGTAAATTGGATGAAGCCATTGTAAATTACCGTAAAGTTATTGCTCAAACCTTTGATAATAAAACTGTTGATATTGCTATGGAATCGGTTGCACGATGCGAGAAAAAGAGAAATTTCCTGCATGGTAATACCACCACCACTATGCCAACTACTCCGCCTCCGGGCTTTAGAATTTAATCACTAAACTTATTTATGAAGTTCGTTATTGTAAAGTATTTGTTTTTGCTGGCAGCCCTGTTGTTAAGCGTGTATGTTCTGTTGGTGAAAAATTCCTTTACCTGGACCATGTTTTATGGAGTAGCATTATTTTCTGCATGTTATGTGCTTGTTGCAGTTATTGAATCCTTTTATTCAGTAAAACAAAAAAAGGCTTCAGGCAAAATATTTACTTATTTCACTCAGGGAACCATGTCTAAAAAAGCAATTCGTATTGGTGGTTTTATGATTGCTTCCGGTATTCTTTTATTTTCAGGAATGAAAGTTTTGCTATTCGGTATTGTATTGTTTTCAGTATTGTTGACTGAGATTCTGAACTTATGGGTGAAATTGAAAAACAAAATGTATTATGTTTATTTCGAAGAAAAGGCAATTGTTTTTAATGATGATCAAGTAAGAAGAATCTTTGCGTCACACGTGAGTGAGATAGAATACCGTTACAATATTTTTTATCTGACACTAAAAAACGATCAACTTAGAATGATTGATACAGAAAGGGTAGGAGAGAATGAGCGAAAAGAATTCATAAAAGAATTTATATTTTGGGCAACCACTTATCAATTAGCTTTTACAGGTGAAGCCAAAGAGAAACTGGAGTTAAAATAATTTGAAAATGGCTGGAATTTGGAAATGAATAATTCATTATCAAACCTGCCCGTCCGGTAGGCGGGTTAGCACATTTCATCCCGATAGCTATCGGGATTTCAAGTCCTTTGGTATCAAACAAACCGGAATAGGATCCATTTTGTGTTTGTTAGCCTTGTTTCGGCTGGTATATATTTTCATCACCTCCTGTTGGCGCTCGTTCAAAATGTATTCGTGTTCGTTCTCGATGTATAGCATCGCCCATTCCAACTCATCATAGGTAGCCCCAATCTGATCTTCATCGGTTCTTCCATCTGCAAATAACCCGTCTGTTGGCCGTGCGTTTAAAATGCTCTCAACCACGCCCACCTCGGCAGCCAAAGTATATACTTCACTTTTCATAAGGTCCGCAATTGGGCTAATATCAACACCTCCGTCGCCATACTTGGTATAAAAACCAATTCCAAAATCTTCTATTTTATTTCCGGTACCTGCAACTAATAGTTTATGGTGCCCTGCAAAAGCATACAAGGTAGTCATTCGTAAACGTGCGCGTGTATTAGCCATCGTAAGAAAATCCTGTATATCTTTTGGGTAAGCGTTTTCCATTTTTTCGAGCATTCCGGTTAAATCAACAATATGTGATTCAACATTACTGAAATTTTTCTTCAGCCATTCAACATGCTCCAATCCCCTGTTATGCTCTTCATAGCTTTGGCGGATGGGCATTTTTAACACCATGCATCGTTTTCCGGTTAATGCACAAAGTGTAGAAGTGAGCGCAGAGTCAATGCCTCCCGAAATGCCTATAACAAATCCGTCTGTTTTCGATTTGTCAGAATATTCTTTTAACCAATTTACAAGATGATTTATAATTTCCTTTTTTTTCATGGTTGTAAGGTATAAAAAAATCCCCCCGTCATTCCGAGCTTGTCGAAGAACGGGGGGATTTTTTTATTTGTAATGAATTAAAATAAAATACCTACAGCAAGCACAAATTGACGAAGACGAACTCCATTAGGGAATTCGCTTTGGATAGATTTATTGTTTTCAGTTTTTGAACGGATCAAATATCCTGAATCCTGCTTGGTAGCAAACATAAAATGATGTTGGTAATGAATACTTCCATACAATGATGTTGAACCGGAAATGTTATATTCCAAACCACCTCCTACGTTAGCAGCAGCAGTCATTAAATTCATTGTTTTTGCAATGTCAATTTTTTCAATTTCAGTTGTACTGGTAGCAGTAACATACGATCCGCTTGTATATTTAGTTACATATACTTCGTCGTTTGCACGGGCTTTCATTCTAAACATGATGTTACCACCAATTTGTCCGAAATAAGTAATTCCCCCAATGTCTTTTGTTTTTAATTTAAAAGTCAATGGAATATTTAAATAACCAAGATTATATTTTCTTGTGGCCAAACGATGTGAAGCACCACCGCCAGTCATAAATGCAGTAATTCCATTAATAGAATCGTTTTTTATTTCAGCTTCAACAATTGCGTCATCTTTATACAAATAGCCTGCAGTATCAGTGCCTGTGTACTCTGCTTTAAAACCAGCACCTGTATAGTCGGCACCCGTTTGAAAAGTTGCTACATCTGAAAGTTTAAATTCCAACACCAATCCCATACCCGCTTTCATAACAGCGCCACCTTTTTTTACTTTTTTATCGTTATCCGGAGTCATCCAGTTTACAGCAGGTGTAGCTCTGATACCAAAACGAACGCTTTTATCAACCTGAGCAAAAGAAGCCTTAACTATCATTAGAGAAGCAGCGGCAAGAAATAATGTCTTTTTCATAATTTAATTTTTATTGTTTTAATTGCAATATGGAATACACCTTGTTTTTTTAGTTTGCTTAATTTTAAACAAAGCTATTTCATAATTTTTGTTTTATAAATATTTATATTGGATTCAATCCTTACTTTTGTTCTGATTAAAACCGAAACAAAAATAATATTTTATTTGATATGCAAAAATTGAAGTTTTTACTACTACTGATTCCGGTGTTTTTAATATTCTCATGCGGTTCCAATCGCTTAGATGTTGATATTGAGGATTTGAACGTTGGTAAAGTAGAAATACTCAGGCTTGATAAGGACATTTTTGCAATGGATACTAACAAAATTGCCTCATATACACCCCAAATGAGTAAGAAATATGGCAACTTCTACTCAACCTTTATATTTGGAATATTAAATACAGGCGATGTAAAAGACTCCGCATATAAGGCTGTTTCTACATTTATTCAGCACCCGGATATGAAAGCCATGAACGCAGATGTGAATAAAATCTATACCGACGAAGAAATAAATAAAATAGGAGACGAACTGGAAAAATCATTCAAATACTTTAAATATCATTTTCCCAAGCAGCCACTTCCGGGGAAGGTTATAGCTTTTCAATCGGGTTTTAACTACAATATTACCACTGCCGATACTACTTTAGGTATTGGATTAGAAATGTATCTTGGTTCGCAAAATAAATTTTACCAAATGCTGCAATGGCCCCAATATAAGGTAAACCAACTAAGTAAAGAGTATTTGGTGGCAGATGCAATGAAAGGCTGGATTGTAAACAGTTTTGATAATAATGAACCTGTAAATAATTTATTGAACCATATGATTTTTTATGGAAAGATATATTATTGCATGGATGCAGTGTTACGTGAAACCCCCGACTCTGTTAAGATAGGCTACACCGGTGAACAAATGAAATACTGTGAAATGTACGAGAAAAAATTGTGGGGATATTTTACCGAGAAGGAACGTTTGTATACCAGCGACCTAAAACAGGTTGCAGAATATACTTCCGAAGGTCCGTTTACATCTGCAATAAGTAAGGATTGCCCTCCGCGCATTGCAATGTGGATAGGCTGGCAAATTGTAAGAAAATATATGGAGAAGAATGAAAAAGTGAGTTTGGAAGATCTTATGAGAACAACGGATGCACAAACTATTTTGGCTAAGTCGAAGTACAAACCATAAAGGAATTAGTATATTGAACCATATAAAGCATATAAGGTCATTTAAGAGGCATGTGGTAATCCTTATGCGCTCTTATATGGTTCAAATAAAAAAAACAATATTGTTCAGTTTCGTTTTATTGTTTTTTACAAAATTATTACCTGCGCAGTATAAAAACTCTTACTTAATAGATTCGCTTGTTAAGAACACTTCCCAGGATATTTCTTCAGTTATTTCCAATCCGGAAAAATACAAAATTCAAATCATTTACACGCAAATCAACCGCGACAAGAACAATGTTCCTAAGTTCACTCATCACTATTATTTGTACGACAGTTCTAATTACTTTTATTGCGCCAGTTTGGTAAAACTTCCTTGTTCTATACTGGCATTGGAAAAAATTAATTCTTTAAAAGATAAAGGCATCAGGAAAGAAACAACCATGTTTACAGATAGCACAATGCTGTGCCAAAAAAGGGTTACTGCCGATACCACATCAGCCAACAAACTCCCTTCTGTTGCCCATTATATAAGAAGAATGTTGCTTATAAGCGATAACCTTGCTTTTGGAAGAATATATGAATTTCTTACTCCCGACTATATACATGACCGCTTGAAATTTTATGGTTTACCTAACATGCGGATAGTGCATCGTTTTGATGGCGGCTGTAAAGGCATCAAGAACCTTACCGCTAACCCTGTACGTTTCTTAGATAACGGTGGTAATTTAATTTTTCAGCAAGATCAATCCATTTCTAAAAAAACTTATCAATTTCCAATTTCAAGTGCTTTGGTAGGAAAAGGATATATTGATGCAGGAGGCAAAAAAGTAAATGCCCCAAAGGATTTCAGTACCTACAACTATATGAGCCTGTGGGATATTCACCGTGTTTTGCTAAAAACTGTTTTTCATACTGATATTGCCGCGAAAAACAGGTTTGCTATTACAAACGATGATCAGGCATTTTTAATGAAATACCTTCGCATGTACCCTCGTGAGTCTGATTTTCCGAAATATGACCCTAAAAAATTTCAGGATTCCTATAAAAAGTATTTTCTCTATGGAGATAGTAAAAAACCGGTCACCGACACAAATATCAGGATCTATAATATTGTAGGGCAATCGTACGGTTTTATGGTTGATTGCGCCTATATAGTTGATTTAAAAAGTAAGACCGAATTTATGTTGTCGGCAGTGATTTATGCAAACGAAAAAGATATTATTAATACCGGTAAATACGAATACAATTCTATTGCTTTACCTTATCTGTCTAGGCTGGGAAAGGTTTTTATGGAATATGAGCAAAAACGGGTGAAAGTAAATAAACCCGATCTTTCAAATTTGGAATAAAACTTGTGTTGGAATTAAAAGGAATTTATTAATTTCACATCACAAAACTCAACAAGATGAAAAAGATCATTACAATCCTTTTATTACTTATTTCCGTTTTTTCATACGGACAAACCGCAAAAGAAATCTATTTGGCCGGTGCTAGTTTATATCGCGACGGTAGCTATGAAGAAGCGATTCAAAAATACAATGCAGCAATTAATTTAGAGGCTGATAATGCAGACTATTATTATGACCGAGGATTAGCGCATTTCTCCTTAAGAGATTATGCTAAGGCAAAAACCGATTTCGAAATGTCGCTGAAGTTGATGCCAAAAATGTATGATGCACATTATAATTTAGGTTTGTGTTTGTATAATACCGGAAAATATGAAGAAGCAATTAGCGAGTTTAATAAAACAGCTGAATTAAAAGCGGATTATGTTAATGCCTATGTTTACAGAGGTGCTTCAAAATATAGCCTTTCAAAAGATGATGAAGCATTGGCTGACTTAAATTTAGCATTGGCACTTGATGTAAATAGTGCAAGAGCATATTATTTTAGAGGATTGGTGAAATATGCCAAAGCAAACGATGAAGGCGCGAAAGAAGATTATACTAAAGCAATTGAATTAAAACCGTCATACGATGCGTATTACGGAAGAGGAAATACAAAATATATGTTGAAAGATTATGAAGGAGCAAAATCAGACTACACAATGAGTATTGCTTTAAAAAATGATTATGCCAGTGCTTATATGGAACGCGGAATGAGTAACTATATGTTGGCTAAAGATGATGATGCTATTGCAGATTTTAGCAAAGCAATTGAACTAAAGAGTGATTTGGGTAAAGCATATTACTACAGAGGTCAGTGCAAAAACTACAAAGGCGATAAAACAGGATCGGCTGCCGATGTTAAAAAATCGGAACAACTGGGATTCGTGCCTAAAAAATAGTCACTGTTATATTTTCTTCATTTAATCTATCTCCTTAACTATATCATCCTTATATAGTTAAGGAGATGTTTTTTTGTTTATCCTACTTATTTGCTTCCTACCTTTATAAAAACACTCTTATTTTTTTAACATCCGCTATCCGTTTTAGCCTTATAAAGAGTAAAAATTTCATTTTTCTTTATCGATTTAGATTTTGTGTTTCATGGAATATTTAAAGGGGTTCATCTGATATTTTAAGTTAAACGGAGAATTTTTACAATCATTTAGTTAACAACAGGCACCTGTTTAAAAAAAATGGCTTATTTTTGTTTTGCTCTAAAAACATGGGCTTTCTAATGTTTTGACGATGAATTTTATTTTTTAAACTACAAACAATAAATATAAAATGATGAACAATTACAAATTAAGTTCAAATCGGACAAAGATTACGGGTTTTTCCGTTATTTGTTTAATGTTGTTTATGGGCTTTGGAAATAGCCTAAAAGCTCAGTTGTCAGGACCAAAAAACATTCCGGGCGATTACGCAACCGTTGAATTGGCCGTTGCCGATTTAAATCTTCAGGGTGTTGGAGCTGGCGGGGTAACTTTTAATGTAGCAGGTGGTCATACAGAAACTGCCACTGCAATAATATCTTTAACCGCTACCGGTACTTTAGCTGATCCAATTATTTTTCAAAAGAGTGGTGCCGGAGCAAATCCTATAATTACATCTTACACAGGTGGAACAGGAACTCCGGGATCGGCTGTTCAGGACGGTATTTTCAGATTTGTAGGGTCAGATTATGTTACCATTGATGGGATAGATTTGATGGAAAATGCTGCAAACATTGCCAATCCGGCAACTATGGAATATGGTTACGCTTTTTATAAAGGAAGTGCAACGGATGGTTGCCAAAACAACACCGTTAAAAATTGTACAATCACCTTAAATAGAATTAATAATGCAGGAGGTACAAACCCTGCGGTTGATGGTTCAAGGGGAATAGAGTTTACTAACGCTATTCCAACTGCGGCTACTACTATTTTAACAGTAACAGCTTCTTCCGGAGCGAACTCCGGAAACAAAGTGTACACAAACACTATTCAAAATTGTAACTACGGTATTGTTATGATTGGTTATGCTGATGCTACTCCTTTCTTAAATGCTGATCAAAACAATGATATTGGTGGAGCTTCATTAGCTACAGGAAATACGGTTATTAATTATGGTGGTGCAGCTGGTGCAACAAACCCTGCAGCAGGTATTCGTACTTTAGCTCAGTATGGTTTAAATGTTTCTTATAATACAATTAACAACAACAACGGTGCAGGTGCAAACCATGTTACTACATTACGTGGTATACATATTAATACCGCCACAAGTGCTTCCGCTTCCGTAACCAATAATACTGTAACTGTTAATGGTGGGGCAACTACCAGTGCACTTACTGCAATTGAAAATGCTTCCGGTTCTACTGCTGCTGCCAACACTATTAATATAAATAACAATACTGTTCAAAACTGTACTTATACTACAGCAACATCAGGTATTTTTACAGGTATTCTGAATAGTTCAAGTGCTGCAACAGTTAATATAAATAATAATACTATTACTAATAACACAATTCCCGGTACAGGTCAGTTAGATATGATTAGTTGTGGTTCGCCGGCAAGTGTTAATGCCACTAATAATTCTATCTCCGGAAACTCAAAAACCGGAAACTCCGGGCAGTTTACAGCTATCAGAATGACGAGTCCTACGAATGCCTTTTTTTCCGGAAATACTATAGAAAATAATACGGTAACAAGTGCTACCGCAACAGGTTCTATGGTTGGTATCTACGGTTTGAGCAGTGGCGTTAATATTACAGGAAACAGTAATTTTATCAGAAATTTAACCCACGCCGGTACAGGTGGTGGAATTATAGGTATCAGAGAATTTGGTGTTGCCGGTAATAAAAATTTTCAAAGCAATCAGATTTATGGATTTACAGCTACAAATGGAGCGCCTTTGGTAGGTATTTCTGTTTCAACAGGTACTATAACTATTAACGGCAATAGAATTTATTCTTTAAATAGCACTGCGGGCACAGGTGGAACAAATATTGGTGTTTTATGTTCAGGTGGCGCCTCCAATAGCGTTTTCAATAATAAGATCTATGACATCTCAGGTAATAATGCTACTTCTTCTGTGTTTGGTATTCAAATGTCAGGAGGAACAACCAACACAATTTACAATAACCTTGTGGGTGATTTAAGAACACCTTCAGCAAGTGCTGCTAATCCATTAATTGGTATTAATATCACCGGCGGAACTACAAGTAATATTTATTTCAATACTGTTTATTTAAACGGTACAAGTTCAGGGGCAAATTTTGGTTCTTCGGCATTATCTACAAATGCAACACCTACAACAATCACCGTTAGAAACAACATTTTTGTAAATAACTCTGCCCCACTGGGTACAGGTTATACTGTTGCTTACAGAAGAAGTGCTACAGCATTAACCAATTATGGTGCATCTTCTAATAATAACTTATATTATGCAGGAACTCCCGGAGCAGCTAATTTGATTTTCTACGATGGAACCAATAGTGATCAAACTTTAGCGGCTTTCAAAACACGTGTAGGACCAACCCGTGACGCAGCTTCTGCTACAGAGAACGTTGTATGGCAAAGTACATTGGGATCTGACTTAAACTATTTAAATGTTGATTTGGTATCTCCAACACAAATTGAAAGTGCAGCTCAACCAATTGGAACTCCTTCTATTATTGATGATTATGATGGAAATATTCGCAACGCAACCACTCCTGATATTGGAGCCTGGGAAGGTGCTTACACTCCGAATGATCTTACTGCCCCATCTATTTCTGCTGCAACTTTCGTAGGGAATGCATGTAACCTTACAACAAGATCTCTTACCGCAGTTATATCCGATGCATCAAACGTGGCATCGGGGGTTTTAGCACCAAGATGTTATTATAAGGTAGGTGCTGGTGCTTATACAAGTGTTCAGGGAACCCTTACTTCAGGCACCGGTGCATCCGGAACCTGGACTTTCAACCTTACTTATACAGCAATTGTTGGTGATGTGATCTCTTACTACATCATTGCACAGGACGCTTCAGCAAATAATAATATTACTTCTAATCCTTCTGCAGGTTTAGTTGCTACCGACGTTAATACAGTTACCACTGATCCCACAACTCCATCAACATGGACAGTTGCCGGTTTCTTATCAGGAACTTATACTGTAGGCGCAGCAGGAACATACCCTACCTTAACAGCTGCAGCAAATGCATATAATACAAGTTGTTTAAGTGGTCCGGTTATTTTCTCTTTAATTGACCCTTCATACAGTGCGGGTGAAACATTCCCTATTGTTTTTATGAATAATATGGATGCAGGTGCAGTTAATACTTTAACTATTATGCCTGCTACAGGTGTTGCTGTGGCAATTTCCGGGAACAATGCATCTTCAATTATTAAACTTAGTGGTGCTGATTATATTACACTTGATGGTGTAAATGCAGGAGGTAGCTCTTTATCTCTTACAAATACCAATACAGCAACAACAGGTGCAGTAGTTTGGATAGGAAATGCTTCTGTAAGCGATGCAGCTTCAAACTGTACAGTGAAGAACGCAAGTTTTACCGGTAACAGTAGTACAACAACAGTTTCGGGAGTTGTTATTAGCAGTGGCGTAACTTTAGGAGCTGCTGCTGAAATATCAAATAATAATATGACAGTTCAGTCTTGTACTTTTACCAAAATGCAGAACGGTGTTTTTGCAATTGGTAATGCAACTACACCTGATCAAAATTGGTTGATTACACAAAATACAATCGGATCAACTTCAGTTGTTGCAGATAAAATGGGTCTTAGAGGTATTGCGGTACAAAATGCCCAGAACTTTACTGTAAGTAATAATATTATTACAGGTGCAATTACATCTACAACTACTACATCTTCCGGTATCTTAATTGGAGGAGCAAGTTCAACAGGATCTGTGTTCAACAATAATATCTCTGATATTAAAAACACCAATGCTACCGGTTATGGTGCTAATGGTATTTATTTAAACTCAAATTCTGTAACTGCAAATATTAATGTTTACAACAACTTTATATCAGACGTTGCAGGTGATGGATGGAATGGTAGTGGCGTTGCGGATAACGGTTATGGCATTATTGTAACAGCCGGTGTAGGATACAATGTTTATTATAATACTGTGTTAATGAACACTAATCAAACTGATGTAACAGGTTTACCTGCTGCGTTTAACGTTGTTTCAGGTGTTGCTGCAGGTGCAGTAAATCTAAGAAATAACCACTTTGTAAATACACAAACTACCGGTACAGAGCGCTATGTAATTTATAGCGGTGCTGCTAATACAGTTTTTTCTGCTATTGATTATAATAATTATTACACTTCCGGACCAAATATAGGATTCATTGGAAGTAGCAGAGCTAATTTAGCTGCAATTCAAGCAGGTTTTGGCTCAAACTTAAACTCTATTAGTGTGTTACCAAACTTTGCAGGTGGTATAGATTTACATTTGCCTGCAAATACTAATGTTCCCAGCAATAATCTTGGTACTCCAATAGCGGGCTACACTTTAGACATTGACGGTGAAACACGTGACGCAGCAACTCCTGATATGGGTGCTGATGAATTTGTTCCTTCTGTATGTGTTGGTTCAGTTGGTGGTACTTCTTTAGTAAGTGACGCTGTTAGATGTGAAGGACAAACTATCACAGTTGCAAATGCGGGTGCTACCACTGGTACAGGTATTACTTATCAGTGGCAGGTTTCTACAGTAGCAGGTGGTCCATATGTTAACGTAACAGGTGGTGCAGGTGCAACTACTACAACTTACACTACGGGTAATTTAACAGCGGGTACATACTATTATATTTTAAAAGTTGATTGTTCTTCAGGACCTTCAACAGGTTATTCAACTGAAGATACAGTAGTTGTTAATGCAGCTCCTTTAGTATCAGTTACTCCAAATTCAGGTTCTATCTGTTTACCGGGAGGCGCAGCTATAAATTTATTAGCTTCAGGTGCATCAACTTATACCTGGGCTCCAACAGCAGGTTTAACCCCATCTACAGGTGCAGCGGTTTCTGCTAACCCAACAGGATCAACACTATATACTGTTACCGGTACTGATGTAAATGGATGTACTGCAACAGCAACAGCATCCCTCACAGTTACAAGTGATCCAACAATTGTTTCAGCAACAGCTACTCCGGCAACACTTTGTTCGGGAGCTAACTCACAATTATTGGTTAATGCAACCAACAGTGGATACTATGCTACTCCTATTGCTTATGCACCAACAACTGATCCTGGTGGAGCAACTATTACCACCGGTGATGATGCTGTTTCTGCAGCTCAAACAATTCCTTTCTCTTTTGATTTTTATGGTACCGCGTATACTCAATTGGTTGCTTATACCAATGGTTTTGTTCAGTTAGGTACTGGTTCGGGATCTACAACTACTTATGGTCAAAATATTCCGGCAGCAGCGGCTCCAAACAATATAATTGGTGGTGTGTTTAGCGATCTTAACGTAACGGGTGCAGCAGTTGTTCGTTCTTATACAACAGGCAGTGCTCCCAACAGAGTTTTCACTGTTCATTATGATAACGTTCCTTTTTATAGTAACACAGGAAATACTAACTTCTATATTCAGTTATTTGAAACCTCAAATATTATTGAGTTGCATGTGGGTGAGGTTAATGCCGGAACATCTACAGCTAACAGAACTTTAGGTATTGAAAATGGTACAGGCACTTCTGCAGTTACCCCGGAAGGATACAATTTTGCAACATGGACCGTAAATCCTGCTTCACCGGAAGCATGGAGATTTACTCCAATTACTCAAACATACGCTTGGTCTCCGGTTACTTTCTTAAGCGACCCTACTTTGGCAAACCCAATGGCTAATGCTGTAACCGCTACTACTTCATATACCGTTCAGGTTAGTGCATCTAATGGTTGTTCTGCAACTTCATCAGCAGTTCCTTTAACGGTGGATCCATTATCGGGTGTAACATTTACAGCTACTCCTAACGATACGGTTTGTGTAGGAACAATGGTAACAATTAAAGCAATCCCAACAGGCGGAGGTTCTCCTTATGTTTATGGATGGACTCCTGTTGTAGCTACAACAGATACTGTTTCAGTTACTCCTTCTGCAACTTCAACATACACTGTTCAGGTTGATGATAATTGTGGGGCTTCAACTACCGCAACAGTTCAAATTGTAGTAAATAATTTACCTGTTGTTACTGCCACTCCGGCTACAGGAACATATTGTAACCCGGGTACAGCAGTTGCATTAATGGCTTCGGGAGCTTCTACTTACGACTGGGCACCTACAACTGGTTTAGATATACCTACTTCTGCAACACCAAATGCTTCTCCTGCAATTAATACAACCTATGTAGTTACTGGAACCGATGTTAACGGTTGTGTTGCAACAGATACAGTGGTAATCACCGCAGGAGGCAATCCTGTTATTACAAGTACAACAGCTACTCCGGCAGCAATTTGTTCAGGAGGAAATTCACAGTTACTGGCAACTTCAATGTTACCTACATTGGTTAATGCTCTTTCTTTCTCTTCAGGAACCGGTGCAACGTTAGATCCGATGGCTGGTGCAACTCAGGTTTTAAATTCAGGTAATGATGATACTCCTACAGCTGCTCCTGCGGCAATTGGATTTACATTTAATTATAACGGAGTTGATTATACTCAATACTCAGTTTCCCCTGATGGCTGGATATTACTAGGTGGTGCTACAGCTGCTAATCAATTTACGAATGCAGTTGCCAATGCAACAAATACTCCGAAAATTTACCCGTATTGGGATGATATTGCAACAGGAACAGATGGTAATGTTAAAACATTGGTTGCAGGAACCGCTCCTAACAGAATCTTTATTGTTCAATGGTTTGTTACCGTTCCAAGAGCTACAGGTGGACCTGCTAACTCTACTTTCCAGGCGTGGTTGTACGAAATAGATGGTAGGATCGAATTCAGATACGGAACAATGGGTTCTGCAGCAATGAGTTCTTCGGTTGGTTTAACTGCCGGTGTAACTAACTTTAATTGTGTTACGATTACAGGTAATACCAACAGCACCTCGGTTGCAAATAACGCAAACGCAGATCAGCCGGTAAGTGGAACAATTTATACGTTTACTCCTGCGTCTGTAACTTATTCGTGGTCACCAACTACTTATTTAGATAATGCTTTGATTGCAAATCCGATGGCTTTATCAGCTGCAACGTCTGAAAACTACACAGTGACAGCAACTTCATCTATCGGATGTTCTGCTACAGGTTCTGTAAATCTTACCGTAAACCCTTTACCTATAGTGAATTTGGGTGTTGATACTTCCATTTGTTATGTTGGATCTATTACTCCATTAACTTTGGATGCTTCGAATCCAACTGCAGGCTTTGTATGGAGTACAACAGAAACAACACAAACTATTTCTGCCGCAACTTCAGGTACTTATGATGTTGTTGTTACGGATGGTAATGGTTGTGTTGCTAAAGATACCATTACAGTTACTTACAATGCAGCACCAACGGTTAACTTAGGCAATGATACAACACTTTGTAGTGGTACAGTTACTTTAGATGCAGGAAATGTTGGAAACACAATTCTTTGGAACGATGCTTCGGGTAATCAAACCCTGGTAGCTTTAGCTACCGGCCAGTACAATGTTACAGTTACTACACCACAGGGTTGTTTTGATCAGGATACTATCATGATTACTATTAATCCGGTTCCGGTTGTTAACCTTGGGAACGATACATTGTTTTGTGGAACATCAATGATGTTGGATGCAGGTAATGCAGGTGCATCATACGCATGGAATACCATAGAAACTACACAAACAATCAATATCACTGGTTCAGGTCAGTACTTTGTTACAGTAACAAACATTCAGAACTGTTCCGCAAAAGATACCATCAATGTTACCATTGCTCCTGCAATAACGGTAAGCCTTGGTAATGATTCTGCTGTTTGTTTGAGTACAAGTGTAATCCTCGACGCTCAAAACCCGGGATCTAACTATGTATGGAATGATAACTCAACAAGTTCAAGTTTAGTAGTATCAAGTCCGGGGACCTACTATGTAACTGTAACCTCTCCTTCGGGTTGTGTTGCAAAAGATACAGTTGTGTTTGCCGACAATTCACCAATAGTTACTTTAAGTTTACCTTTCTCAATAACTTGTGTTAATACAACTGTTAATACACTTTCAGGCGGAACACCTGTTGGTGGTAATTATAGTGGTGCAGGTGTATTTGGTACTAATTTCGATGCTTCAATACCGGGTGCCGGACCAGCTATCATCAGTTATACATATATTGATATTGTAACCGGTTGTGATGCTACAGCTAATCAAATGGTAACAGTTGATCCTTGTATAGGAATAAATGAAGTTACATCTACTACAAACATTTCGGTAGCACCAAATCCTACGAGTGGTTATTTCTCGATCTTAACTGCTGCAAGAGAAAATGTTGTTAAAGCTGATCTTTATAGCGCTGATGGAAAATTACTTTTCTCTGATGTATTAAAAGGAAGCGAGAAATACGATGTGAACATTTCTGAGTACGCAAATGGAATTTACTATCTTCAACTATCTATTGATGGAGAAATGAAAGTGATAAAAGTTGCGAAACAGTATTAATTAATAAATCAAAAGGGCGGGTAACCGCCCTTTTTAAATTTAATAAGTATGAAAAAGATTATAGTAGTGTTTTTATTAGTGATTGGTTTTTCAACATTACAAGCTCAAATTGTTGGAACTAACCCCAGAGCGGTTATTGGTTTTAACCCTGACAAAAGAGGCGAAGTAAATATTGACTTTAATTCTTCTTTTTTAACCAAAGATTTTAATTTCAATGCAGGTGAAAAAATTAAAGTAAAGGAAACTATTTTAAAAAAACATACATCAATAAAGGAAATTGAATTTATTGATGTAGACAAAAGTTCAGGAATGTTGGTTAAAGTTAATTTTTTCGCAAAGGACAAAAAAGAATTGTCGGAAAAAATAAGAGCAATACTTACTGAAATGGGAATTAGCCGTGTTGAATACAATGGAACCACTTATAATTCATTAGCTGAGTTTTCATTTTAACTATAGATTATCGCAAAGTATAATATGAATAAATTTATTAGGATATTTCTTGTTTGTTTATTTGTTCCGGTTGTTTCATTTTCGCAAACAATTTTTTCGAGCAATGAAACCGGCAAACAATTAACAGCATATACTGATGGTTCGCCCGATGATTCTGTCTTTGTTTTTTGCAATCCGGGTGCAATTGCATCTTTAAGCGCAAATTCAACAGGCTTGGGAGGAACTGCTCCATACACATTTACCTGGAGTATGTATTTGCCAAGCACGCATCGTTTTTCAACAACACCCTATTTGGTCGACAATGCAGTTTTATCTTCTACTATAAGCGGTTTACCATCCGGTGGTTATAATCTAATAATCAAAGATGCATTAAACGCAACAGTTGCAACCGATATTGCATGGGTTTGGAACATAGATCTAACAGCTGATGCAGGTACTCTTGCTGCGGGTTGCACTGACTTTTCTATGACCGGAACAATAACAGACAATGGGACAAATAATTTTAGCTATTACAATCCTCCGCCTGAAGTAATGCCAATTGTAACTGTACCCGGACCTGGTCAAACAACCATTTCTGTTTGTTTTAACGCAACTCATACCTGGGTTTCAGATTTAGCTTTCCACCTTGTAGGACCTCCTTCTTGTGGAAGTCCGGATATATTATTGTCGCCAAATCCGGGTTCAATTGGGCAAGGCACAATATGCAATGGTGGTAATGATGTGGTAAATCTTTGTTTTACAACAACCGCTGCCGGTAATTTGGATGTATGTGCAGGAGCTCCTTTTACGTTAAGTGGAACTTATAGCTCTTATGGACCGGGAGTAACACCGATCGATTGGTCGACACTTAACGGATGTGATGCCGCTCAGCAAGGTTGGGCAGTTCAGATCTATGATTGTATTAGCGGAGATTTCGGAACTTTTACCGATGCAACTATTTCATTCACCAATGGTGTTCAAACGGTCACTTATACATCTAATGGTTTAAGTGCTTCTATTGCGGATAATACTTGTTCTTCTGCCACAGCTTCTATATTTACAGTGGTTGATGCGGATACAATTCCAATTACATTAACAAATATCCCTACTGTTAACTGGACATCTAATCCGGTAACAGTAATTACTAATGCTGCTACATTAACTCCAAACGTTTCGCCAAATCCAACTATCGATACCTGGTTTTATATGAATGTTGATGGAAATTTTGGTTGCCCTAAAGTGGATTCAGTTTTCTTTGATTATACACCGGCGACTCCTCCGGTAATATCTACTATAACAGTTACTCCAATTTGTTCTAATGGTACAAGCTTTGGTCTAACAGGCGCGCCAACAGGTGGTGTATGGTCGGGTACAGGTATAACAGATGTTGTAAACGGAATTTTTGACCCGGCAACTGCAGGTGCCGGAACACATACCATAACTTATGATGTTGGCGGATGTTCAGGAGATACAACTGTAGATATAATTGTTGCTCAGGCAGCTACTGTTGCAGCGGTTTCTAACTATACAGTATGTGCAGGTCAAAGCCAGGTAGCAATTAACTTTGTTCCAACACCGGGTAGCTCTTCGGTTTTCTGGACAAACTCCGATCCTTCTATAGGGTTGGCTGCAAGTGGTAATGGAGACATTAATTCGTTTATTACAGTAAATCCATCCAATACAATCCCTGTTGTTTCTACGGTTGTGGTTTCTGCAGATAATGGTGGGTGTGTTGGCACATCTACAACTTTTAGTATAACGGTTAATCCTTTACCTTTAGCTGACGCAGGGGTTGATACTGCATTTTGTGCAGGTGGAAGTGTTGGCTTGCAGGCTACCGGAGGCGGAACTTATGATTGGTTGCCCGCAACAAATATAACCAACTCAACAATTGCAAACCCAACTGTAAATCCACCATCGTCTTTATCCTATTCATTAACTGTTACTAATGGTTTAGGTTGTATCGACAGAGATACAGTGTTAGTTACGGTAAGGAGTTTACCGGTGGTAAATGCGGGAACAAATACTTTTGTGTGCCCGGGTTCTTCTGTAACACCTGCTTCAATTTTAGTAACAGGCTCTTCACCATTTGTTTACGTATGGACACCTGCAGGAACAATAAGCGATCCAACCATTCTTGCCCCGGCATTTACACCTACAGCAACTCCAACGCAATACAGCTTAACTGCAACTGATGTATTTGGTTGCGTTTCAAGCGATGTTGTTACAATCAGTCACAGGACTTTACCTGTAGTAAATGTTATGGCTCAACGCCCGACTATTTGTCCGGGAGATTCCACCTTGTTAGTTGCAACACCTGCAGGTGCTCCGTTTCCAGTTTCATATACATGGACACCCACAGGATCTGTAGATTCCCCTAATTCTCAAAATACTAATACTGATAATTCGGTTACCGGATCTACAACGTATACAGTTTCTTTTACTACTTCTGCGGCAAATGGGTCTTGTGTAAGTACGAGCACCGTTACTGTAAATATGTATACTTCTCCAATAGCTTCAGTTGGAACTGATGTAAACCTTTGCCCTGCTGCCAGTGCTCAACTAAACGGAAATGGCGGAGGTAGTTATTTATGGTCGCCTGCCACAGGTTTAGATAATGCTACTTTACAAAATCCTACAACTAATATAGCTTCCCTTACACAATATACACTTACCGTAACTGATGGAAACGGATGTAAAGATACGGCGAGTGTTTGGGCAGTTCCCCGTCCAAATCCGGTACCTGGAGTCATAGATTCTACACTGGCAGGTTGTCTTTTTGCAACAGGCACATTAACTATGCAAACACCACCTGTTGGAACAGCTCCTTTTACGTATGCAATAAACGGAGGAATTCCTCAGGCTTCTAACACGTTTACAGGTTTAACCGCAGGTAATTATACGTTAACGGTTACAGATGTTTATGGTTGTTCAGGATCAGATGACGCTAATGTGGTTCAGGCTTTACCTCCCGTTCCGGGTATTATTGATTCTACAGATGCCGGATGTACTGTTGCCAATGGAACTTTAACAATGCAAATACCGACCGGTGGAACAGTGCCTTATACTTATTTATTAAATGGGGGCTTACCACAGGTTTCAAATACATTTACCGGATTATCTGTAGGAAATTATACTATTACAGTTATGGATGCAAATGGGTGTTCAGCTTCTGATGATGCAAATATACTTCAGGCAGCACCACCGATTCCCGGCTTAATGGATTCAACTTTATCGGCATGTACTTCTGCAACCGGGAGCTTAACAATGCAAACTCCAACAGGTGGTTTACTTCCCTACACATATTCTTTAAACGGGGGAACTCCTCAAGCTTCCAACACATTTACAAACCTGGCTATTGGAACATATACTATTACTGTAACTGATGCAAATGGTTGTTCTGCTTCTGATGATGGAAGTGTTACGCAACAAAACCCTCCTGTAATGAACGGTTTAACGGCAACAACTGCTACTTGTACTGCCGCCAATGGTTCAGTTACGGCAGCAATTCCAACAGGTGGAACAACGCCTTATGTTTATTCGATAAACGGTGGAATTTCTCAGGGATCTAATGTATTTGGTTCTTTGGTTACAGGAAACTACACAGTAACAGTTACTGATGCTGGTGGTTGTACTGATACAGATGTGATCCTGGTTCCACAGCAATTAGATATTGTTGTAGTTGATACCGCAGCTTTAACGAGTACTGTTTGTGGTGCTGCTCCAACAGGTAGTTTAGTTGTACAGGTACCAACAACAGGTAATGCGCCTTACACATACTCAATAAATGGTGGTACCACTTTTCAGGCATCCAATTCATTTGGCAGTTTAGCTTCCGGAAACTATCCTGTAGTTGCGATGGATGTTAATGGTTGCGTAAGTTTGATCAACTCTTTCTATATTGGTAGTAATATCAATGTAACCGCATCCTTTAATACTACGCCTATATCGGGCCCTTATCCTTTAAATGTTACTTTAGAGAATACATCAACGGGAGCAACCAGTTATATATGGGGCTTTGGAAATGGTGGAACTACTTCTACGGCATTTAATCCCCCTTTACAAACATACACAACTCCCGGTGTTTATGTAGTTCAATTAATAGCTTATAACAATGTGCTTGCTTGTTCTGATACGGCCTGGTATGGTGTTACTGTTTTTGAACCACCTGTTCTAATTATTCCAAACATTATTACTCCAAACGGAGATGGAATAAATGATGAGTTCAAATTGAGCGGCACTAATTTTAAACATTTGGATATTAGTATTTTTGATCGTTGGGGAAGAAAAGTAACCAGTTTTGAAGGCGATATTAATACCGCAGTTTGGAAACCAACAGGAGTTTCTGCCGGAACATATTTCTGTACTATTGTAGCCACAAGTTTGGATGATACCAAAACTGATTTCACAGGATTTATTCAGATACTGGACCCAAAATAGTGTTTGAACTTTATTTTAACGCCCCGGTCGCTGAGCTTGTCGAAGTGCGGGGCGTTTTGCTTTATGTTAATTAAAAGCGCGGAATGAGCTGGCAAATAAATCTGTTTTTACCGTATCTTTGTGACTTGCAACAATGAATCCAGATTTCCATTATTTAGACGAACTTAACCCTGTTCAAAAGCAGGCAGCTATAACAACCGAAGGGCCGGTTATGATTATTGCTGGTGCCGGCTCGGGTAAAACACGTGTGCTTACGTACAGGATCGCCCATATTATTGAAAAGGGTGTTGATCCTTTCAATATTCTTGCACTTACCTTTACCAATAAAGCAGCGCGTGAAATGAAATCACGTATAGGCAAACTTATTGGAGAGAACAAGGCTAAGGCTTTATGGATGGGAACTTTCCATAGTATTTTCGCTAAAATTCTTCGTTTTGAGGCAGAGAAATTAGGGTATCCTTCTAATTTTACAATTTATGATACCGATGATAGCAAAAATGTTATCAAAGAAGTATTGAAGCAAATGAACCTGGATGATAAAATTTATAAACCATCTTTAGTTTTGAACAGAATTTCGTCTGCTAAAAATAACCTGATATCTCCAAAACAATATTTAAACAATAGCACCATACAAACCGAAGATCGTAATTCTCAAAAACCTTTGATGGGATTGGTTTACGAAGCCTACGCGAAACGTTGTTTTAAAGCAGGTGCGATGGATTTTGACGATTTATTGTTCAATACCAATATACTGATGCGCGATCATCCTTCCGTGCTTTTAAAGTATCAGGACAAGTTTAGGTACATTTTGGTGGATGAGTATCAGGACACCAATTTTTCGCAGTATGTTATTGTGAAACAATTAGCAGCACGTTTCGAAAATATTTGTGTGGTGGGTGATGATGCACAAAGTATCTACGCCTTCCGTGGCGCTAACATTCAGAATATCCTTAATTTCAAAAAGGATTACCCTGATTTGAAAACATTTAAACTCGAACAGAATTATCGCTCAACTCAAACCATTGTAAAGGTCGCTAGTTCTGTTATTTCTAATAATAAAGATCAGTTCGAAAAGAATATTTTCACAGAGAATGAAATAGGTGAGAAGATAAAAATTGTGAGAGCCAATACAGATAATGAAGAAGGGATGAAAGTAGCTAACTCTATTTTCGAAACTAAACTTCGCGAGCAGGCCTTCAATAGTAATTTCGCAATTCTATACAGAACCAATGCTCAGTCCAGATCCCTGGAGGAGGCTTTGCGTAAATTAAATATTCCTTATAAAATTTATGGTGGCGTTTCTTTCTATCAACGTAAAGAAATAAAAGACTTGTTGGCTTATTTTCGTTTAAGTATCAATCAAAACGACGATGAATCTTTAAAGCGTATTATCAATTATCCAACACGGGGGATAGGTAATACAACTATTGAAAAGCTCGACCTTACGGCAGCCGAACATAACATAAGTATTTTTACTGTATGCGAAAACCTCAAAGATTTTGGTCTGGGGATAAATACAGGCACAGCTAACAAGATCAACGATTTTGTTACCATGATAAAATTATTCTCACTTCAACTGCACCTAAAAGATGCTTTTGAATTGGGTAATTCAATTGCTGCAAACACAGGTTTGTTAAAGGATCTGTATACAGATAAAACTCCGGAAGGTTTGAGCAGGTATGAAAACATTCAGGAATTATTAAATGGCTTAAAAGACTTTGTTGAACAAGCGCGAACGCCCCAGGAGCAGGAATTGAAAGATGCCATTGTTGATGGCTTGGATCAAGCTCCAGATAATACCGATCTTTTTGCTGAGGTTGAAACGGAGACTCCGTCTTCTAAACTGAAAACCTTAGATGAGTTTATGCAGGATATTACCCTGATGACGGATGTGGATAAGGAGGAAGAAAAGGGCGGTAATGATAAAGACAAAGTATCCCTGATGACTATACACGCGGCAAAAGGGTTAGAGTTTCCTTATGTGTACATTGTTGGATTGGAAGAAAACCTTTTTCCTTCTCAAATGAGCGTGAACTCAAGAGCGGATCTGGAAGAAGAACGAAGATTGTTTTATGTTGCCATTACACGTGCAGAAAAACGTGCTACTTTAACCTATGCAACAACGCGCTATCGTTTCGGAAACATTTTGTATTGTGAGCCAAGCAGATTTTTGGACGAACTGGATGCGGATTATGTAGAGTATCCTGAAGAGCCGATTACCAATGCTTTTAAGGGCGATGTGTTTGATAAATTACGTGATAACTACTTTGACGAACATCCAAAAGAAATAACATTTAAAAATAAGTTTGCTCCAAAAACTAAACCAACTACCGGTACATCAAAGCCGGCAATAACGCCATCCAACCCACAAACAGGAAAAAAATTAATCAGTGTAAATGTTCAAAAACCTTCTCCGCCAAGCATAGGAGTGGATGCGGAAGTTTTAAAGAGAATTACTGTAGGAACTATTCTTGAACACGAACGCTTTGGAAAGGGAAGGGTTGAACTATTGGAAGGAGAGTATCCCAATATTAAAGCAACCGTTCAGTTTTCGGTTGGAGGGGCTAAGCAACTCCTGTTGAAGTTCGCTAAAGTGAAGATTGTAGAGTAATATCGGGTTTTTATTTACAGAATTAAATGCTACTTTTAAAGTGTGAGAACCCTTATTTCAGCACTTTTGGTTATATACTTTTCTTGTTGTTACTCACAGCAACAAAAAATCGACTCATTATGGAATAAGGTAAATGCAGCTAATTCCGACACACAAAAAGTAAATAGTCTTAATAAACTCTTTTTCTTCTTTAATGTAAATAATAGTGACTCCGCTTTCAAAATAGCAGAGCAGGCACTACAATTGGCAGTAAAAATTAAGTATTCAAAAGGCGAGGCAGATGCCAATAATAATTTAGGGACCAATTATTTTTACAAAGGGAATAATACCAGGGCACTCATGTGCTATTTATCCGCAGCTAAATCACTCGAAAATGAAAGCGGAGCCTATATGAAAAGTGTTGAATACAAAAAGCAGTTGTCAGTTTCCTATAATAACATTGGCACTATTTACCAGCGGCAAAAATTATATGAGCAAGCGGAAAATTATTTTAGAAAGTCAATCGCCATAGATGAAAGTACAGGCGACAAAATTGGTTTGGCACATTGTTATAACAATATTGGGACAATTAAAGAAGAAACAAATAAATATGACGAAGCAATAAAAAATTACGAAATCTCTATCAAGCTCAAGCAAGAAGCATATGACACAGCCGGTATGCCGTCAACCCTTATAAATATGGGAGTGATAAGAATGAATCAGAATAAATTTAAGGAATCGGAGGAGTATTTTGAAAGGGCTCTGGCTATGTCGAAAAGGGCTAATAATATGCAGGATGAAGCGCTGGCATTGATCAATTTGGGTGATATGTTCTACCTTAAAAAGGACTATTCCCAATCGGTTCTGTATTATGAAAAAGGAATTGAAGTATGTAAAAAGCAAAAGTATACCCAGTTTTTAAGTTATGCATACAATAGTTTGTCCCTTTCCTTTTATCGGATGAAGGACTTTGAAAAGGCTTATGATTGTTACGACCTGTATGTAAGAACAAAGGACAGTTTATATAATAGCGAAAATGTAAAAATTATTCACGAGCTGGAAGCCAAGTACGAAAGTGGTGCCAAAGAAAAAGAAATAAAATTACTCATTTCCGAAAAGGAGATCAGAGACCTTGAATTAACCAGAAAAAAAATCATTATTTATGTGTTTATTGTTGGTTTGGTATTGCTCACATTGTTGGTTTTCATAGCCTTAAATGCATATCGTCAAAAACGAAATGCAAATAAGGAGTTGGATATAAAAAATCGAAAAATTGAAATCGCTTACAGAATAATTGAAGAGAAACAAAAAGAAATTGTAGATAGTATTAATTATGCAAAACGTATTCAATATACCTTATTGGCGCATAAGGACTTTTTGCAAAAAAACCTGAACGAGCACTTTATATTGTTTAAGCCAAAGGATATTGTGAGTGGTGATTTTTACTGGGCAACTAAACAAGGTGATAAGTTTTATTTGGCGGTGTGCGATAGTACAGGACATGGAGTTCCGGGAGCATTTATGAGTTTATTGAATATAGGTTTTTTGAGTGAAGCAATAAACGAGAAAGGAATTTATAAACCCAATGAAGTATTGAATTACGTTAGGAAACGTTTGGTAGATAATATTTCAAACGAGGGGCAAAAGGATGGATTTGATGGAATCGTGCTCTGTATAGATAAGAATACCAATACAATTACCTACGCGGCCGCGCATAATAACCCGGTTTTGGTTAAGGCAGGAAATATAACACATTTACCCTTTAATAAAATGCCGGTTGGAATAGGGGAAAGCGACAAAGAATTCGATTTATATACAGTTGAGGCAGAGCCCGGATCGATGCTGTACCTCTATACCGATGGGTATGCAGATCAATTTGGCGGTCCTAAAGGAAAAAAATACAAGTACAAGCAGCTTGAAGAATTGCTTCTTACAAATCATCAATTAGCATTGAATCAACAACAAGGAATTTTGAATCAGAATTTTGAAGAGTGGAAAGGAAATTTGGAACAGGTTGATGATGTTTTAATTATAGGCATCCGACTGTGATTGAAAACGATTTGCGTGAATGGAAGGAGTCGGGTGCACTTACTATGAACGATATCCAAGAGAGGGTGTTTTAGTCCCAAAAAAAGAGGCTGTCTCAAAAGTCCACTAGGAGTGTCAGTTCGAGCGAAGTAGAGAACCAGGCACTCTGATAACCAACACTTCTAGACTTCGCTCGAAGTGACATTTGGGAAGAAAAATGACTTTTGAGACAGCCTCTTTTTAATTATTTTCGTTCTTAGTCAACTAATAAAAGCTTCTTAGAATAAGTAGCATTATCGCTTGAAATGTTTATGAAATAAACTCCATTTTCAACAGATAGTTCATTAAGTATGACTTGAGTATTACCTTGTTTTGTTTGGATTTTTTTACTTGTAACTAATTGCCCGATTGAATTATAAAGTGAAACATCAAAAGTTTCCTCCGCTTCAGAAGCAATATCTATTGTTATATTTTTATCAATAGTGTATGCGTTAATCAATTCTGAATTCGCTGAACATTTTGAAACAGAAATCATTTTAACAATCTCGGTTTTACCTGAAATATCTGTTTGAGATAAACGGTAATAATCAACCCCTTTTGAAGGGAACTTGTCTTCAAGTATATAATTTAAGGCGGAATTACTATTTCCATCTTTTGCTTTTGTAAATACTTTGCTTAATTCAAAAAAGTTTTTCGCATCGTAAGATTTTTCAATGGTGTAATATTGATTATTAGATTCCATTACAGAAGTCCAGTTAAGTACTACTTTGTTTTTTTCACATGATCCTGAGAACTTTGAAATTTCTACAGGAAGCGGAATATTTAAAGAAGAAATTACCCAGGGTGAAAAAGTAGAAGCCCCTGTAACGGCAACAGTTCCTACTCCTGCTGTAACCCCTGTTCCTGTTCCTACAGGTGCTTCCCAGGTTGTTCCGTCCCAGTGTTGCGCTTTTAATTCTCCTGTAGGATTATCAGTTGTCGTATTTTCAACACCTCTGTATGAGAAAACTAAATTACCTGTTACAGCTGCTGATGCTGTAATGTCCCACCAACGGTCCACAACCGAAGGTACAGTTGCATCTGCATAAAATGTTCCTGCATTGGATTGCATACTATTTACTAATGCAACGTTACTTGCAACAGCCCATGGTAAATTGTCATCAGCAGCGCTCGCTCTGGTAGAAACGGTTATATTAGAAGAGCCCGCAGTAGTTTTATTAAATGTAAAAGGAACATAGTTACTTGCACCGGTTGTTACTCCGAAAGGATAGATATGTGCACCTGTATTGGTTGTCATCATCCAAAACACTTTGGCGCGATTGTTTCCTCCATTTACTTCTTCACTTTTTATGTAGCCGTTGGTTGTTGCACCATCACGGGTAATACCTGTAGTTGCACCATTTTCAATTGTAATGGTTTGCCCGGTACCTGATCCCGCAAGGTTTAGTTCACCACGGGTAAGTACCAAAGAAGTTCTTACAAATACATTTCCGGTACTTGCAGCGGTTGCAGGGTTTGCGTAGTTTGTTCCTAATGTACCCTGATTATCAATGTTTAAATAGCCGTATTTGTAGGTTGCAGCAGTTCCTGCAGCAATGTCGTTGTTTACTGCTGCAGCAAAGCTTGTTGGAAATTTACCTGTTACCACCTGGTTTCCAGTGCTATTATATCTTACAATACTTGCAGCATCCAAAGCCCAGTTAAACGAATTTACCGTATTTGCGGTGTTTGCAGAGTTGCGTGTAAAGTGAACAAAAGTAGCACTGGTGGTTCCATCGTACATACCAACAGTATTAGCAGTTCTTAATTCACCCCCCGAACGAACATATAGAGATGTAGGTCTTTGCGTTGCACTTTCACTGCGCCCATGAATCAATTTTGTACCCATTACTAAAACACCGTTAATATCCAGCATAACAGTTGTTGGTGGCACCGCATCATCAGCTGCGTTATTGCACGCAATTTGCATATCTATGGTAGAAGCAGAAGCATCTACTGTACAAATAGAATTTACAATAAGTCTTGTTTGATTTATTTGATGTGTTAATGCACTTCTGTCAAAAGTTATAGTACCGGCCCTGTTAAAGTAATACTCGCCAAAAACGGTACCTGTACCTGCACTGGCATGTGTAATAACCCCGGTACCTCCCATTGTACAGGAAGGTCCATTTAAGGTGAAGGTATGAATAGCGGTACTCGTTGTATTATCATCAAAGTTTAAAGTGCCGCCTGTATGCGAAAAAGTTCCATTAACAACAACCGCTACAACATTTGCTGTGGCGTTTGTGTTGTTTTCATGTAAAGAGAAAGTACCTGCAGTTTCTGAATAATTACCATTTACAGTTAGCGTGGCTACACCATCATCACTCTTTACTACTAAATTTCCTGTGCCTGAAACATCTACGTTACCTGTTACAACCCACGTACAAGCCGGGGATACAGAATTATTATTTTCTGCAGAAAGATAAAGAGAACCTGCACTAACGGTAATGTTACCTCCAACGGTTGCAGCAATATTATGGTCGGTAGTAACACCGGATGATTTTACAACGTTAAAACTGTTTGATCCACCTGAAACTGTTACGTTTCCTGTTATTGTAACACTTTCGTTACCGCCACCGTCGCTAGACATAAAATTTCCTGCAGTATTTCCGCTAATAATGAAATCGCCTCCAACGGTCATAGTTAGGGCAGTAGTGTTATTGGTTGCGGTAAGAGTTGCCAAACCAATAATCCAAAATTGAGTGGTAGCAGTATGTACCAGATCAAAATTATTAGTTACGTTAAAAATAGCTGTTTCATTTGAAGGATTGCAGCAGTATTGGCCTAAAAATGACCCGCCGTCGTAATCTACACTATTCAAATTATACGTTACGTTTCCGGCGGTAAAAGTACTGTTGTTATAGATACCGCGGAAATTTCCTCCATCCTGATCCAGAGCACCGCCTGTTGTGAGGGAAAAATCACCATCATCCTGATAAACACCATAAAATGTACCTGCGTCCATATCAAAATTAGCCCCGATATTTAATGTGCAGTTACCATCGCCAAAATAGGTGCCTACAAAAATTCCAGCAACCAATTCAAAGTTATTGGTAGTGGTTAAAGTTACATTACCATCTCCACTGTTTAAATACACATCTCCTGCAACCTGACGATACTCGTTACCAATATTTATGATTAAAGCACCGGCATTGGAGGTACCATAAACCACATCAGTCCACTCTCCAGGTGTATTAACATTAAAACTACCAACCGTTGTTATGGTTGTTGATCCGGAGGTTCCTCCATGAAACCTTAAAAAGGAAGGTATGCCGGTTATATTTAAATCATTGCAATCAACAGTCATGTTTCCGGAAGAAGTGCTATTTAAAAAATAAGTGTAATCAGCACCGTTGGTACTCGATAAATTAATATTGCCGGTTACATTTACATCCAATGCTCCTCCGTTTGTAACGCCAATATGAAAATCAAACAATCCTCCTGAAATTGTCAGATCTCCTGTAATATTAACAACCGAGTTAATGGCCTGGCTATTATTTCCGGCATCTACATAAGTAAAGTTATCCGCAATGCTTGCAGATCCATTACAATTCCATGTAACGCTTCCGTCTCCGTTCATCAGAAAACAAATAAACCCCGTTCCGGATGTAATACTCATACTGCCGGTTGTAACAGTAAAGTTCTTATCTGTACCCGTATGAAAAAACAAAGTTCCGTTGTTTACCGTCACAGATCCTGTACCCGCAGCACCAATAGTAACATCACTGCTTGCTCCGGTACCATCATTAAAGTTTACTTGTCCTGAAACAAGTGTGAAATTTCCTTTTATTCTATTTGGACCAAACTGTCCATCCTGATCCCAAACCCCACCGGCATCCAAAATCACATTTCCAAAATCACCTGTTACATTCGTTCCTAATGGAATTGCAGTATTGTACCAATCATTAATTCTCAGATTACTTGTTGCTTCAAATGTTTCTGTAGTATTTGTAATAATGGTTGTGCCAGCTGCGGTATTAGTAGAAGGTTGCCATATAAATGTACCTCCATTTCTAATTATAAAAAAAGATCCGGCGCCTATTGTAATATTTCCCTCGCTTCCAACCATATCAACAGTGCCTGTGCCTGTTACCTCTAAAGTACTACCGGCTGCCATTTGCAGGTTTTTTCCGGCTGCACCTGCTGTTGAAAACAATAATGTTCCGGCTACCTGAACGTTTCCAACGTTAGCAGCAGTTGATGCCGTAAGCGTAATGGTATGTGTGGCACAAATGAATACAACATCTCCGGTTCCGGGAAAAGTTCCCGTATTAGTTGCATTACCGCAGGCTACTGTGGACCAACTACCTGCCACATTCCAGTTTCCGGTTGCTCTCGAATAATATGTTGTTGCCGAGCTGCCAATTCCTGATAACAAAAAAACGATCAGTAATAACCAATTTAAATTAGGTGCTTTCTTTTTAGTAATCATTATACTCATTCAATTGAAATTTTAGTCGATGTTGATATTATGTTAGGTTCTGGTTTAAGTAACTTAATTTTATTTAGGGAAAGTTCAATTAAATTATTACAACTTTAGATTTGGATATTACTTCTTCATTTCAAGAGAAGCAGGTCCGGATTCGGGAGTAATCTTAGGTTGTTTTTTTTGAGATAATTCACTTTTATCCATTTTTTTCTCTGCTATTTTATTTTTTTTGGCCGGAATTTTTTTGGCTGTGGAAAGGCTTTGCTTTGGATCTGATTTTTTAACGGGTTCCTGAGCAAAAACACCAAAACATGTTGCTGCAATTAATATAGTGGCAAACAAAAACTTGAGAAAAATTGAATTCATAACTTTACTTTTATGGTTGGAAAAATTAACAGGTATAAATACTTACACATTGCATAGGTATAAATACTTATATAAATTTAATACATTGTGTAGCAACAGCAAATAACAATTTAGTTATCGTATACCTTTTCCGTTACTAAATTGGTTTAGATTTATAACTTATCTGATATTAACAATTTGATTCGGGTTAAAATTCGATTTAGGTAATCAATAATTAGCCGAATTTTTGATTTAAATCTGGCTGGTATTATGAAAATTTCACCTTTCACTGCAATAAACCATAGGATTAAAATAATTGGAACAAATCTTGTCTTTGAATTTGGATTAGGAAATTCTTACATTTAAAGCCTAATTGTTTTTGGATGAAATTAACTTTTACATTATTACTCATTTTGGCATTCACAATTCCGGCCAAATCCCAAAACGAATTTGCGCAAGGTTATATCATTGGACCAAAGAATGATACAATAAAAGGTGAAGTAAAATTGTTCACTAAAAACGAGATGGATTATTATGTGAAGATGTTCTTTCGTAATAAACCTGTTGGAAACGGCAAACAATATCTGCCGGCCAAAATACACGGTTATGGTGTTGAAGAGCGGCATTATGCATCTATTAAGTATTTCGACATCTGGGTTTTTATGCAAATTATCTGCAAAGGAAAGATCATGTTTTACGAATACAAACCACCTGTTTCTATGGGAAATGAAAAAATGGAAAGTATGTATTTTGCAATGAAAGGCGGAGAAAATGAAATGGTTCAGATTTTTCCCAATTCTAAAGTAAAAAAACAATTAAAACCATTTATTTCAGATGATAAGGAACTGACCAAAGAAATGGAAGGATTGGAGATGCACTACAATGAGATCGTTGACTTCATATCAAGATACAATGAGCGGAATCCATAATTAATTTGAAAATTTGGTAATGAGTTAATTTGGAAATGGAGAGTATTTTTTCAAATCGTTAAATAATGTACTTTATCATATAGAGCAATTCATTATCAAATCTTCAACTGAGTGCATTTTCAAATTATTTCCCTGCCGTTCATTAGTTGTGACAATTCATTATTAAATTAGCACATCTTCAATCCCGATAGCTATCGGGACAAATTGCTATATTCGCAGGAATAAACTATTCACATGACTCAAGATCATCCAAAAAAACTCTTTCTTCTTGATGCTTATGCATTAATATACCGTTCTTATTTTGCATTTGCGAATAATCCACGGATCAACTCACAAGGTTTTAATACTTCTGCTATTTTTGGTTTTACCAATACCTTACTTGAAGTTTTGAAGAAGGAAAAGCCAACGCATATTGCGGTTGTATTTGATCTTGCCGGACCAACTCAACGTCACGAGGAATTTGAAGCATACAAAGCTAATCGTGAAGAAATGCCAGAAGATCTTCAGAAAAGCATTCCGTATATTTATAAATTACTCGAAGGCTTCCGTATCCCGGCCTTATCTATGGCAGGCTACGAAGCAGATGATCTTATCGGAACACTTGCAAAAAAAGCAGAAATAAATGGATTCTGTACTTACATGATGACTCCCGATAAAGATTACGGACAGTTGGTAGATGAGAACACTTTTATTTACAAACCTGCCCGTTTGGGTAATGGTGTTGAGATCCTTGGTGTTCCTGAGATCTGCAAGAAGTGGGAAATTCAGAATGTAGCTCAGTTGATCGATATTCTTGGTTTGATGGGCGATAAGGTTGATAATATTCCCGGCATTCCCGGAGTAGGGGAGAAGACTGCTATTCAGTTTATAAAAGATTATGGAAGCGTTGAAAACCTCTATAACAATACCGACAAACTAAAAGGTAAAATGAAAGAGAAAGTGGAAGCGAATAAAGAGCTTGCATATCTTTCCAAAAAACTGGCAACTATTACTTTAGATGTTCCTGTTGAATTTAATGAGGAAGAATTAACGCGTAAAGAAATTGATAAAGAACTGTTGAAAGAACTGTTTAAGGAACTTGAATTCAGAAGACTGGCGCAAACCCTTTTGGGAGAAGATATTTCTGAGGGTACAGAAACAGAAACAGCCGCTTCGGCAAGCTCAGCAACCGGAAAAGTATCTTCACAAACAAAGAAAGCCGCAGCTGCCGGACAGTTTGATATGTTTGGTGAGACCGAGTTAATTGATATCAACAGCGAAGAAAATGTAGCAACTAATTTTAAAACATACAAAGATATTGATCACACTTATGAGCTGATCGATACTCCCGAAAAAATAAATACACTTCTTACACTGTTAAACTCGCATACCGAATTTTGTTTTGACAGTGAAACTACTTCACTCGACACATTAGAAGCGGAAGTAGTTGGTTTCTCATTTGCAGTGGAGCCGCACAAGGCTTATTATGTGCCGGTTTCAGCTGACAGGGCTGAAGCTGTTAAAACCATTGAATCTTTCCGTTCGTTATTTGAAGACACAACAAAAATACTCATCGGTCAAAACATAAAATATGATCTGCAGGTGCTGAAGAACTATAACATCGAGATCAAAAATAAAATGTTCGATACCATGGTTGCGCACTTTTTGCTGAATGCAGATATGCGTCATAACATGAACATTTTAGCTGAAACTTATTTAAATTATTCGCCTATAAGTATAGAAACTTTGATAGGTAAAAAAAGTAAGGCGGGGCAATTGAATATGCGTGATGTAGATATTAATCTAATTACCGAATACGCTGCAGAAGATGCTGACATTACACTACAATTAAAAAATGCATTCGCACCTGAATTAAAGAAAACAGAAACTGAAAAGCTATTTGAGGAGATCGAGGTTCCGTTGATCCATGTATTATCTGATATGGAACGTGAAGGAGTTCATCTGGATAAAGAAAATCTTCGTTTGTATTCGGCTGAACTGGAAAAGGATATTGTAGCTGTAGATAAAGAGATTCAGGAACTTGCAGGAACACCATTCAATACTTCATCGCCAAAACAGGTAGGGGAGATATTATTCGATTACCTGAAGATTATTGATAAACCAAAGAAAACAAAAACAGGACAATACTCAACCGGTGAAGATGTACTTTCGAAACTGGCAAATAAACATCCGATAGTAGATAAGATCCTTGATTACCGGGAGCTGGTGAAATTGAAAAGCACCTATGTAGATTCATTGCCTTTATTGATAAGTAGTCGTACAGGCCGTATTCACACCAGCTACAATCAGGTGGTTGCAGTTACCGGACGTTTAAGTTCTGATAATCCGAACCTGCAAAACATTCCAATTCGTACTCCGCGAGGAAGAGAAATTCGTAAAGCATTTATTCCGCGTGATAAAGATTATATTTTGTTAAGCGCCGATTATTCTCAAATAGAATTGCGTATTGTTGCTGCAATGAGTGGCGATCCAAACATGTGTGAAGCATTTAATTTGGGTAAAGATATTCACACAGCTACAGCTGCAAAGGTTTATGGTATTGAAGAAAGTGAAGTAACCAAAGAAATGCGTTACAAAGCTAAGAGTGTAAACTTCGGAATTATTTACGGACAAGGAGCTTTTGGTTTAGCTGAGAATTTGAATATCTCAAGAGGTGAGGCAAAAGAACTGATCGAGAATTATTTCAAAGAATACGGAAGCATAAAACAATACATGGACGACTCAGTAAATTTTGCACGAGAGCATGGTTATGTTAAAACTCTTATGGGAAGAAAACGTTACCTGAGAGATATTCTATCTGCAAATGCAGTTGTGCGCGGTTTTGCCGAGCGAAACGCAATCAACGCACCAATTCAAGGTTCTGCCGCTGATATGATCAAGATCGCTATGATCAATATTCATAAAGATCTGAAACCAATGGGGCTTCGTTCTAAAATGATACTTCAGGTGCATGATGAGTTAGTGTTTGATGTTCACAAAGAAGAATTATCCATTATTCAACCGATCATCGAAAAGCGAATGAAAACTGCAATGGATCTGAGTGTTCCATTGGAAGTTGGAATTGGCATGGGTTCTAACTGGTTGGAAGCACATTAAAATTATTTCCGGTTTAATCTTAATGATATATCATTGAAATTCGATGTCTGATATATTTGTATTAGTATGATACTACAAAAGTTATTATTTATGTATTAGTATATTAGTATAAAATTGTTTTATTTGTATTAGTATGATAGTATAAAAATCGTATATTTGTATTAAATAAATAGTACAATGAAAAAGGATGTGTTTAAACAATTGATAACCGATAGTGTTGAGAGGCAGTATGAGCAAATAGTTGATCGGTCGGTTTCGCTAAAAATATATGAAGGGAAAGCCAATTGTGTTATAGGAGTTAGAAGATGCGGAAAAACATCTCTTATGCTGAATACTATGATGCAACTGAGAAAAAAAACAAAGCCCGAGCGTGCCGTATATATAAATCTGGAAGATGATCGTTTGTATCCTTTACAGTTAAAGGATCTAAGTGACCTGATAAATGCTTACTACGAGTTATATCCAAAAAACAGAGCGGTAAAAGTTTGCTTTTTTATAGATGAGATACAAATAGTGGAGGGCTGGGAAAAATTTGTAAGGCGCGTATTGGATACAGAGAATTGTAATCTTGTATTAAGTGGTTCTTCCGCAAAATTGTTGAGTAAAGAGATACACACTTCTTTACGCGGACGAAGTATAAGTACAGAGGTATTTCCTCTGAGTTTTAAGGAATACCTTCAGTTTAGTAAGATAGATACAGGGAGCAGAAGCACCAAAAATCAATCCTTCATAAAACATGCATTAAATAATTTTTTGCATCAGGGTGGTTTTCCGGAGTTGGTGAATTTTGATGTGTCAGAAACAAGGAAATTTTTACAGGAGTATAAAGACCTGATAATATTCCGTGACCTTGTGGAGCGTTATAACATACGTGAGATAGGACCTTTGAGATACCTGATAAATTACCTGTACAAAAACAGAAGTACACTGCTTAGCATAAACAGATTGTTTAATGATCTCAAAAGTCAGGGAGTAAACATAAGCAAAAGCACGCTTTACGATTACATGGCATATTTACAGGATTGTTACGCTATGCAGTTGATGCCAATGTATTCCAATTCTGTTAAGGGGCAAAATCGTAATCCGCAAAAAGTATATGCTATAGACAATGGTTTTGGCCTAACTACCAACCTCAGCAACGAGTATGGAAAAAACATGGAGAATGCTGTTTATTTAAAGCTTAGACAAAAGTATGGTTCAAATCTGTTTTATTATAAGGGCAACCAGGAAGTAGATTTTTATGTTCCGGATGAAAAGCTTTTGGTAAATGTTAGTTACGACATAAGCGATGCCCGTACCTACGAGCGTGAACTAAACGGATTAAAAGAAGCAATGACTGCACTGAAATTACCTACAGCGTATCTGATAACAGATAATGTGAAGGAAACGGTGGAAGTAAATAAAAAACAAAAAATAGAGATAGTTCCACTTTGGGAGTGGTTGTTGGAATAGAGGTTGTTTAGTATGAGAGGCTGTGAAATATTCTTTCTATTCGTTTAATCGGTCTTCAATTTCCATTCTTTGGTGTAAAATCCTGATAATCTCTACAATGTTTTTTTTAGATTTTTTATAAAAAATTATATGTGATTTTACTTTAGTTACGCGATAGCCTTTTCTTACATGATCCATAGATTTACCGCTTTCAAAATTTTCCGTAATAAATTCAATCTCGTCTACGATTAAATTATAGTATCTGTCTGCTTGCTCTTGCGACCAATTTTCAAAGGTGTACAACCAAATGCTATTGATGTCTTCATTCGCCTTTTCACTTATGTGATATTTCATTTACCTAAGTGTTTAGCATGAAGTTTTTTTAGATTTTTATCTCTGTCAAAGGTCTTAATCATTTCGCTTTTTTCACCAACTTTTAATTCGTTAATTAAAGTTTTGGTTTTATTTTCTTCGCTTTCTAGTAAGCGTAGGGCATTTCGTATAACTTCGCTAACTGTAGAGTATTTTCCGGAAGAGATTTTTTCATTTATGAAATTTTCGAAATAATCACCTAGTAATATTGAAGTGTTTTTTCCCATTTTGAAATTAATTTTAATTCAAATATACCAATTTTTGGTATGAACTCAAAAAAAACAAAAGTGTAAATTATTAAATATGTGATAAGTTATTGTAGTTTCCTTAGTAATGTCTATGTTGCAAAAAGTAGAGATTGAGCTCAATAAAAGGTCAAAGGTGTATAGTTCCTTTGCGGGTGTGGTTATTGGAAGATCAGTAGGATTTCTTTTTATAATGAACCGGTTATTTCATCCGAAAACGTATACTAGTACGGATGGTTTTGCTGTACCTTGTTGTACTTCTAAGTAAAAACACTTATTAAAAGCAAACAGATAGAAAGCCTTTTATCTGGCTTTAATCACTGAAGAGCCATGTTGAATAACAAAACAACGGTAAATAAAATAGGTACTTATACGGGTAGGAAGTGTGGTGGGGAAAGGTTAGGTTTGTAGAATGCTACCTATTTTGGAATCCTAATGCTCAAGTTTTGGCTAAAAAGGGATTTACAGAATGAATATAGAAATTTATGAGTAAAGAGCTTTCTCAGTTTGCAGCGCGTGAACCTTCGTTAGGTTACTTTTATCAAATTAGATACGCACTATATTTATTGCTTTCAAATAGGGGGGGTAATAAGCCGGTTTTAAAAATTGAAAACCTTGATGATATAGAAATTCAGGAGATAGATAAAACCTTGATTTTTCAAACTAAACTTAAGCTTAAATCGAAGGCAAATTTAACCGATTCAAGCATAGATTTTTGGAAAACGATAAGAGTATGGGCCGACAATATTAGAAAAAAAAGAGTTGATCCGGATAATACCATTTTTACATTAATTTCCACGGAAAAGACATCCGAATCCAGTTTTATTTTCAAATTGAAAGATAAAGTAAAGTCAGATACTACAATTGCTAGTGTTATAACCTCAATGGATTCTGTGTCTACAACTTCTTTAAATGAGACAAATCAAAAGGCATACGCTGAGTATTTAAAATTAAGTGTGAAACAGAAAGAAAGTTTGATACGAAATATACAAGTCATTGACTCGGAATGCGATATTGAAACAATCACTGGAAAATTAAAGGGAGAATTGGCTTTTTCTTCGCCGCCAAATCAAGTCGAAAATTTTCTTGAAATTCTCGAGGGCTGGTGGTTTCAAACTGCAATTGATCATTTGTATGGAGGTAAAGATTTCATTTTGTTTGAGGAATTGCAATACAAGGTTTCTGATATTAGGGACTCCTTTAGTCTTGATAATTTGCCTAATCATTTTGGAGAACAATTAGAAATAACAGATATTGAGGCCACAGCATTAGTGGATAAAAATTTTTTAAAGCAGTTGGAAATCATTTCAATTAAACTTTCAAGTAACACCGCAAAAAGAGCAATAAGTGATTTCAGAAGAGCTTTTGATCAAAGATCAAAATGGTTGAGATTGGAGTTATCAAGCCCAGACGAACAAACAAAATACGATGAAAGGCTTTTTGATCATTGGAAAAATTTATTCTCTATTTTACAAGATGAATGCGAGGATAAAGAAATTGAAAAAATTGCTGATATTGGAAAAAATTTCTATTTAAATCAATTTGTGAAAAGCTGCCCTCAAATACGAATCAGAGAAAAATTTAACGAGGATTATTTGATCCGAGGTAGTTTCCAGATATTATCAGATAACAAAAGAATTGGGTGGCATCCCAGTTATAAAGACCTATTATAATATGTTAAGAGAATGGACAGAAAGAAATCCAATTGTTGCGAACTTATTGAATCCCGCTTTTTGCGGTGAAATAATAAGAAGATCAGCAGCTTCTTACAATGCGAATAATGGCGCTAAATTTCCGTTCGCATTTTCATTTCTAGTTCTTCCAATATTACTTCATAAAGACACGAGAGAAAGGATGCCTAGATCTACAAATTCATACTTGTTTGTGTGGGTTGAGGAGAATGAAGATCTTTTCTATAATTTCTCAAAAAGAGCAAAGGAAATGGTTCCGTTTGCAAAAGAATCAATGATGTTTTTGCTACAAAATAAACTAATTGAAATCAATGATAAGGGTCAAATTGAAGTTCCGGTTAAAAGAATGAGAAAGTTTCAGGGAGAGGATTTAGAAGAATGTGAAATGATCTTAAGAAAGTCTGAAATGCTTGGAAAATGGCTTTCGCAAAGTAGTAATGTAAATTCAGTTTATTCATTTTTTAGAATAATACCATAATATGCAAATAGAAAAAATCATTCTGTATAGTAAAATTGGGCAGAAGAGAATAGTTGACTTTAAATTGGGGAAAGTCAATATTATTTCTGGAGAATCGAAATCGGGCAAGACAGCATTAATTGGAATTATAGATTATTGTCTTGCTAGTAACAGTTGCGATATATCTGAAGGTAAAATAAAGGATACAGTGTTTTTTTTCGCAATTGTTTTGAAATTTAATGATGGAGAAAGGGTTTTTATTGCTAGGCAAAATCCGAATGTCAAGCAGGTTGCTTCAATTTCAACGGTTTGTTTAATTCGTAATATTGGAGTTGATACCCCAGAATTTGAGGATATTGAATCGAATTTTAATATTGAAAGCTTAAAAGATTTTCTGTCAAGCAAACTAGGCATTAATGAAAACATGCATGTCCCTGATAGTCTTACACGTGAACCTTTAAAGGCTAATTTTAAACATTCTAGATTTTATTGTTATCAACCGCAATACCTTATTGCTGATCCAAATCAATTGTTTTATAATCAAAATAAAGAATTTGTTCCCCAGTCAATAAAAGACACGCTTCCATATTTCCTGGGGGCAATTAATGAAGAAAGTTTAAGTATTGAATCCGAAATAGCTTATTTGAAGAAAGAACTAAATAAGTTACAGCGGGAAAAGAGAGAATCTGAGAAAATCAAATCAGAAGGGAGTAGTCAGGCATTCTCTCTAATAGAAGAAGCTAAAGAAATCGGCTTAATAAATAGCGAGGCTCAAGTGAATACTGAAGTTTTGGCTTATGAACTTTTAGTGGAGATTTCAAATTGGGAATATAAGCCTCTTGCAATAAAATCGGAGAATAGAATTTCAAAGCAGCTTATCGAGTCCAGAAATGATCTAAGATTGGAATTGAATAAAATTGAAGATAATTTAAAGGCAGTTAAAGATTTTGCTAAAACTACTCTTGGTTATAACAACGAAGTTAGACAACAGGAAATCAGATTGTCAAGTATAAATATTTTGAATATCCCAGAAAATTCAAATAACAACATCTGTCCGCTATGTGATAGTAAGTTAAAAACACCAATTCCATCAATCAAACAAATTAATAATTCTTTAACTCAAATTAGAGAGGATTTAAAAAGTACCAAAGTAGAAAGCCCAAGAATTCAGTCTTATATTGCTACGTTGAAAGAGCAGGAAGAAAAAATTCAAACGGATTTGAAAAGGGTGGAGAAGAGTATTAGTTCTATATATGAAGAAAATGAAAAGGCAAGAACATTAAGGGATTTAAATATACGAAGAGGGAAAATTTTAGGGCGAATTAGTTTGTTTCTAGAAAGTATAAAAATGGAAAAGGAATCAAATGAATCAGAGGTGAGAATGACAAATTTGAAGAAAATTATTTCAACTCTTGAATCTCAAATTGACACCGAAAGTGAAAAGGAAAGGCTGTTGTCCATAATTAATAAAATTAATTTGCAAATGAGTAAATGGGTAGCAAAGCTAGATGTCGAGTATGATGATTCTCCAATTAGATTTGACTTAAATAAATTAACCATTTATGTTGACACAGATACTAAACCAATAGCCTTACCGCAAATAGGAAGTGGAGCAAACTGGGTAGCTTACCATTTGTTGATTTTATTTGCATTACAAAAGCACTTTATTCAAAACCAAAGACCTGTTCCGAGCTTTTTAATTTTAGATCAACCGACTCAAGTTTATTATCCACCAGAAAAAAGTGATGAAATAATCAGTTCTGATGATATAGCGGTTGATAAGATGTTTAATTTCATGTTTGATGTAGTAGAGACTTTAAGTCCTTCTATGCAAGTAATAGTTATGGATCACGCATATTTGAAAAACCAGAGGTTTGAAGACTCTGTTATTCAGGAATGGAGAAAAGGAAATAAATTGGTGCCGGAAGAATGGGAGTCTATACATTAAAAATAAGAATTTAACCCGTTCACACGGATTTCCAATCGGTACTCCTCACAAAAAAAAACGCCCACATCACTGCGGGCGTTTTTCATTTGAACGATTTCAAACAGTATTTAATCAAAAGCAGCAATTTTTTCTGCCATGTATTTTCCTGTTTTTAATTTATCTACAATTTTCGAGAAACATTCGATTGTATAGTTTACATCTTCTAAAGTGTGAACCGCAGTAGGGATCAAACGTAAGATGATCATTCCTTTTGGTACAACAGGGTAAACTACCATTGAACAGAAAATATTGAAGTTCTCTCTTAAATCTAAAATTAAGTTAGTAGCCTCAGGAATAGAACCATTCATATAAACCGGAGTAACCATTGTATTGGTATCTCCGATGTTAAATCCTGCTTTTATCAATCCGCTTTGTAACGCACGGGTTATTTCCCAGCACTTCTCACGCAATTCAGGATGAGTATTCATTAACTCTAAACGCTTTTGTGCACCAACAACTAAAGGCATTGGTAATGCTTTCGCAAATATTTGAGAACGCATATTGTAACGTAAAAACTCAACAACGTTTTCAGTAGATGCGATAAAACCTCCGATCAATGCAAACGATTTTGCAAATGTTCCAAAGTAAATATCAATACCATCCTGACATCCTTGTGCCTGCCCCGTTCCACCACCTTTTGGCCCCATGATACCAATACCATGAGCATCATCTACTAATAATCTGAAATTATATTTTTTCTTTAATGCAACTATTTCTTTTAATTTGCCCTGATCACCACGCATTCCAAATACACCTTCGGTTATAACTAAAATAGCTCCACCTGTTGTTTCTGCTAATTTGGTAGCGCGCTCCATTTGTTTCTCAAAATCAACCATGTCGTTGTGCTTGTATACATAACGCTTACCCATGTGCAAACGAACACCATCTAAAATACAAGCATGACTTTCTGCATCATAAACAATCACATCATGTCTGTCAACCAAACAATCGATACAAGAAACCATTGCCTGATAACCGAAGTTGCAAAGGATAGCATCTTCTTTCTCAACTAATTTTGCTAAACCAGCTTCTAACGCTTCGTGGTTGTTTGAGTTTCCACTCATCATACGAGCCCCCATTGGCAATGCTAAACCATATTGTGCAGCCCCATCAGCATCTGCTTTTCTAACTTCCGGGTGATTTGCCAAACCTAAATAATTGTTCAAACTCCAGTTAAGGCGCTTTCTTCCTCTGAACACCATATGCGGGCTTACTTCACCTTCCAGCTTAGGGAAAGTAAAATATCCGTGTGATTCTTTAGAATGTTCTCCAATTGGTCCTCTGTTGTTTTTGATCTTTTCGAAAATATCTTTCATTCGTTCAGGTATAAATTTATAAAAAACGTCTTGCAAAAGTAATATAATCAGAGAAACAATACAAACCCTAAATCATCGTTTATTAACAGGATTTTGAGCATTTCTGATTTTTGATGTATGATTTCTGATTTTTTTTACCGCTCTTATATCAAATATTAGAAATCAAAAATCAGAAATGGAATTCCTAAACTTTCCTAATATTCTACAAATTCACCCTAAAAGTGTATCTTTGACGCTGCAAAAAATGAGAAACATCCGTTTATATTCAATTTTATTTGTATTGATAGCTGTTATAAGTTTTTCGGCTTGTAGTAAATTCGACAAAATCGTTAAGAGTTCTGACTACGAACTGAAGTATACCAAAGCAAAGTATTACTACGAGAAAGAGAATTACATGAATGCTCTTACCTTGTTTGAAGAATTGATTCCTGTTTTTAAAGGAACCGAAAGAGCTGAAGAGATTTATTACTACTACGCATATTGCAATTACCACATGGGTGATTATGGTTTGGCAGCTTATCATTTCAAAATGTATGTGCGTAACTTTCCAAAAAGTAAACATGCGGAAGAATGTGCTTTTTTGAATGCTTATTGTTATTATTTGAACTCACCAAAGTACAGCCTTGATCAGGAAGATACCAAAACGGCAATTTTTGAATTGCAGGACTTTGTAAACACCTTTCCCGAAAGTAGCCGTTTGGATAGCTGTAATCATATTATGGACGAATTGCGTGGAAAACTGGAGCGTAAGGCATACGAGATAACTAAACAATATTACTTCATTGAAGACTGGAAAGCAGCTATTGCAGAGAGCGGAAACTTCATAAAAGACTTTCAAACTTCGGTGAAATGCGAGGAAATTCATGTTATTAACCTGAAATCCAATTACTTCCTTGCCAAAAACAGCGTCGATAAGAAAAAGGGAGAAAGATTAGATAATACTATAGAATCTTATTTAAAATTCTTAGATTTGTACCCTCAAAGTAACTCCCTTAAAGAGGCTGATGAGATTTACGGTAATTGTAAAAAATTAAAAGACGAATTAAACTTACAGAAAAATGGACTTTAAAAAAACAAACGCAGAACCTACAACTGTTACACGTGATATCCGTATGTTCGATGAGCCAACAGGCAATTTGTATGAGGCGGTTGCTATTATAGCAAAACGCGCTAACCAAATTTCTATCGAAATGAAAGAAGAGTTGCAAGGTAAACTGGCAGAGTTTTCTTCACATAACGATAATTTAGAAGAGATTTTTGAGAACCGTGAGCAAATCGAAATTTCTAAGCATTACGAAAAACTTCCTAAACCAACATTAATTGCTGTTCAGGAGTTTATTGAAAACAAAACTTACTACCGTAACCCTGCAAAAGAAGGTGTGAAAGAAGCATTCTAAATTTTAGAATTAATTATTAGCAAAAGGCAGTTAGGTTTCTAGCTGCCTTTTTTTATTTTCCTATCACTGACTGTAAGAATATCCCTCTTCCATTCTCAAATGCCGTTATCACTTTTTTGAAGGCAAAAAAGTAATCAAAAAACCTTGCGGCTGCATTATTGAAGCGTTCCACTTTTTATTCGATTTCGGATTTTTGGTCGGTGCGCGGGGTACCGGCGCCACGCCAAAAATCTTTCGAAATGCGAATAAAGTGGAACCTCGCTTCAACAACGCTAGGCCGCACCTCGAAAATAATGGATTGTATTCAATATCGATTTTACCGCTAGAAGGAAGTATCAATCAGAACAATAAATAATCCTTATCTTCGCTAAACGAATTATGTCATTACAAAACAAAAAAATACTTTTAGGTGTTACCGGAAGCATTGCTGCTTACAAAAGTGCAGTATTGGTTCGTTTGCTGGTGAAAGCAGGAGCAGAGGTAAAAGTAATAATGACAAAAGATGCCGAACAGTTCATCACATCTAAAACACTTTCTGTTCTTTCCAAAAATGTGGTGGAAAAAGATTTTTTTGATTCATCTGATAATTGGAACAGCCATGTAAAATTGGGATTATGGGCTGATGTTTTTGTAATTGCTCCGGCAACTGCTAATACCATCGCTAAAATGGCAAATGGTTTGTGTGATAATATTTTGCTGGCAACATACCTTTCAGCCAAATGCAGAACAATGGTAGCTCCGGCAATGGATCTGGATATGTATCAACATGCAAGTACCCTTCGAAATATTGAACAAATAAAAAAAGATACCGTTTTGGTGATCCCCGCAGAAAATGGTGAACTGGCAAGTGGTTTAGTGGGCGATGGAAGAATGGCAGAGCCTGAACACATTATTGAATTCGTTGAGAATTTTTTTAACGACTAATGCGTAGTTTTCTTTACTGCATAATTATTATTGCTTTATTCAGCTCCTGTGCAGGAAAAAGTTTTTTGAGTCAAAAATACACACATCTTCACTTAAATTCTAAAAAGGAAAAAAAACATGGCTTATCCTCTGAAGATAAAAGTGAGAAGGAAAAGATTACTATAACTGCGCTTTCAAAAATTAATATAAGTTCATTTAGAGAAAACCAGATTGAAAAAGAAGAAAGTTTTATAAAAAAGCAGCCGGTTAAACTTACTAAATCAAAGGATTTAGCCGCCTCAACAGTTTTATTTTCCGACAGACAATTAATATCAAAGAAAAATGATAAGAAAACAATAGCTTCAAAAAATGGAAAAAAGGAATTGAGGAAAATACTTTTTGTTTTCATTGGTTTATTAGTTCTCATATCCATTATTCTATTGATTGGAATTATTTTTCTTTTTGCGAATCCTTTAGTCGGAATAATTATTTTAGCAACTTTGCTTTTAGCAGCTTTGGGAATTTGGTTATATAGTGTATATGGTTAAAATGTCGTTTAAAGAAAAAAAAATACTCATAACTGCGGGTCCAACCTATGAAGCAATAGATCCTGTTCGTTTTATTGGGAACCGTTCTACAGGTAAAATGGGAATTGCCATTGCCGAACGTTTTGCAGAAGCAGGAGCAGAGGTAATATTGGTTTTAGGCCCAACTCATTTGAGACCAAAAAACCCGGCTATAAAATTAGTTTCTGTTGAAACGGGAGCAGAAATGTACGATGCCTGTTTGAAAAATTATGAAGATTCCGACATTGTGATAATGTCGGCAGCTGTTGCAGATTACAAACCCCTGGAAGTTGCTGAGCAAAAAATTAAGAAATCGGATACTACATTAACCCTTCAATTAGTAAAAACAACGGATATTCTGTTTGAACTCGGAAAGCTTAAAAATAATCAGTTTTTGGTGGGTTTTGCCCTGGAAACAGAGAATTTGATTGAAAATGCAACCAAAAAGCTTCAAAAGAAGAATCTGGATTTGATTGTAGCCAATAATACCAACAGCTCCGGAGAAGGTTTTGGCTTCGATACAAATAAGGTTATTATGATAGATAGAAACAATAATTTGTATAATTTTGAGTTGAAACAAAAGGAAGAAGTGGCGAGTGATATTTTGAGTGTAATTGAAAAATGTTTAGAGAAAAAATGAAGAAGATAATTGCAGGTTTATTTTTATTGGTTTGTACAGTTCAATCAAATGCTCAGGAATTAAACTGTCAGGTTACCGTGTCTTCTCAGCAGGTTCAGGGAACCGATAATAAAAGAATCTTTGATAATCTTCAAAAACAAGCCTTCGAATTTGTAAACAACACTAAATGGACAAAAGAGGTTTTTGCAACCAATGAACGTATTGAGTGCACTATGTTCATTAACGTTACTGAAAAAGTTTCAACTTCCCAATATAAAGCTACCATTCAGGTTCAGAGCCGTCGCCCTGTTTTTAAAACATCTTACAATTCACCACTTTTTAATTACAACGATCAAAGTTTTGAGTTTACTTATCAGGAAAATCAACCTTTCGATTTTAACGTAAACACCTACACAACTAATCTTACCTCTATTTTCGCATATTATTCTTATGTAATTCTTGCTTTGGATTACGATTCGTATGCACCAATGGGCGGGACAGAGTGTTGGCAAAAGGCTCAACAAATTGTAAGTAATGCAGCAGCAGGAAGCGATTCAGGTCCGGGTTGGAAATCATTTGACGGGAATAAAAATCGTTTTTGGTTTGTAGATAATATTCTTAACCCAATGTATAATCCGATCAGAAACTGTTATTATAACTATCACCGCAAAGGATTGGATGTGATGTACGAAAAAACGGATGCCGGTAGAGCAGAAATATTAAAGTCTTTAGAATCTTTAAAGGAATTGCACAAGCTTCGCCCGGCTTCTTACAACATGCAATTGTTGTTTAACGCAAAAGCAGATGAAGTGATCAATATTTTTAAAGAAGCAAATTCAAATGAAAAAGGAGCGGTAATTGAAACCCTCAACCTCATCGATCCTTCTAACTCGAATAAGTACGCTAAGATCACCGAAACTAAGTAATGCAATCTGCCGCGGATTTTCGCGGATGTCGGTTTTGATTAATTTTTAATTTCGAAAAAAACCTGCGGCAAAAACAGCCGAAGATGATCTACTAAAAGCTGAATTTGAAATCCTTTTAATAATTCCATGTCTCTTTTTTCAATTCAGGTATTATATTTGTTAGTTTTGAGACTTGAGTATAGAGTTTTAAGTGCAATGACTCAAAACTCAAGACTAATAAACTCAAAACTAATTAGATGAAACTATTTATAAACTCACTTTTCATTATTTCTCTTTTTCTATTCGGAAATTGTAAAGCTCAAAGCAATCTTGCTCCCGGAACATATACTTCTACCAACAAAAAAGCCATAAAGGAATTTGAAAAGGGGAAAAAAGCATTTGAGCTTAAACAGGATAAAGATGCTGAAAAGTATTTACTAAAAGCAATTGACTTGGATCCCAATTTTATAGAACCTCGTATGGCATTGGGTTATTTGTATGCTGATCATAAAGAAATAGAAAAAGCAATAGAGCAATTTAAGAAATCAACAGAGTTAAACCCGAAATTTTTTCCGAATAATTTTTATGATCTTGGTGGATTATGCCTTACCATTGGCAAATATGCTGAAGGCAGAAAAGCCTACGAAGATTTTTTGGCTTACCCACGTATCAATCCAAATTTGAAAGAGAAAGCAGAGAAGTTTTTACTGAATGCAAAATTTGGGGAAGAAGCCTTGAAAAATCCACAACCATTTAAACCCGTAAATGCAGGCGAATCAATTAACTCAATGTTTTATGAGTATTTTCCAAGCATTACCGCCGATGGAAAAACATTTATGTTTACCCGTAACATGCGACTTGAAAACGAAGCGGGTGGTCAGGAAGATTTTTATATTACCCAAAACAATAACGGAAACTGGATTCCTTCAACACCTATTACAAGTATTAACTCTCCCGGAAATGAAGGAGCACCAAGCCTTTCGGCAGATGGTCAATTTATGTTTTTTGTAGAATGTGAAGATCAGTTCGGGAATTATGGAGCTGAAGGTCGTAAAGGTTTGGGAAGCTGTGATATTTTCTTTAGCCAAAAGATAAACGGAAAATGGAGCGAACCTAAGAATGTGGGTGAACCAATAAATTCATCCAATTGGGAAACACAACCTTCTTTTTCTTCGGATGGTAGAACACTGTATTTTATCAGAGGTTATAGAACGAGGGAAGGAATTAAAAATCAGGATATCTATATGTCGCAAATTGGTTTTGATGGTAAATTCTCTATACCTGTTAAACTAGGACCAAATGTGAATACGGAAGATAAGGAAGAATCTGTTTTTATTCACCCCGACAATCAAACACTTTATTTTTCATCGGATGGATTTCCCGGAATGGGAGCATTGGATATTTTTATGAGTAAAAGAGAAGCAAACGGAGAGTGGGGAAAAGCAATCAATCTGGGTTATCCAATAAACACTTTTGCTGATGAGAATAGTTTATTGGTTGGACCTACTGGAACCATTGCCTACTTTGCAAGCGAGCGACAAGGCGGTTTTGGCGGTTTAGATATTTATCAATTTGAGTTGCCAAAAGATTTCCGTCCGGAAGTTATTACCTACGCTAAAGGAATTGTTTACGATTCAATCACAAGAAAAGGATTAGATGCAGAGTTTGAATTGATAGACCTGGAAACACAAAAACAGGTTTTAAAATCTTATGCAGCTAAAGACGGGAACTTCCTTATAACGCTAACAGCCAATCATAATTATTTACTAAATGTTTCTAAAAATGGGTATTTATTTTATTCAGATAATTTTAGTTTGAAAGATGTAACAGCTGATTACAAAAATCCTTATGTATTAAAAGTTCCAATGCAGCCAATTGGTTTTGGTGATATTGTATTAAAGAACGTTTTCTTTGATATTGATAAATATGATCTCAAGCCCGAATCAAAAGCAGAGTTGAATAAACTGGCTGATTTCCTGAAAAAGAACCCGACATTACAAGGAGAATTAGGCGGGCATACCGATAACACAGGTGATAAAAAGAAAAACCAGGTACTTTCCGAAAATCGTGCAAAAGCTGTTTATACCTATATGACAACCGAAGGCGGTATAGATAAAACCCGACTTACTTTTAAAGGTTATGGAGATACACAGCCAATGTATCCAAACGATAACCCTGAACACAAAGCAGCAAATCGTAGAACAGTATTTAAGATCCAGAAGAAGTAAATCTCGAATTGAACAATAATTGGCTGTTTTTCAGTGTTTTATCTATTTAATTTAAGTCTTTAGCTTTCGTTAAACTTTTCATACTTTTGCACTCTTGTAAAGTGGCATGCATATTGCCTTTTATATTAAAAATTACTTATAAAATGAACAGATCAGTTAAAGCTATAGTATTATTCTTAGCTACCAGTTTTTCAGTTTTCGCACAAGATCAGGATCCAAAGGCAAAGGCTATTTTAGATGATGTTTCTAAAACAACCAAAGCATATAAAACCATAACAACCGAATATACTTTATCCGTAAAGAATAAGGAAAATAAAGAAACCGATAAACAATCAGGTAAAATACAGGTAAAAGGAAGCAAGTTTCGTTTAGAGATAAAAGGTAATACAATTGTTTGCGATGGAAAAACCGTTTGGACAGTTAATCATGAAGTAAAAGAGGTTTCTATTAAGAATTACGAACCTGCAGGTGATGATGGTTTGGATCCTACCAAGATTTTTACCTTATATGAAAAGGGCTATAAATATAAGTATGAAAAAGATGAAAAAATTGGCGGGGCATCGCTTTCAGTAATTAATCTGTACCCTTCAGTAAAGCCTGAAAAGAAAAAATACCATACTGTAAAATTGTATGTGGATAAATCAAAAAAACAGGTTAAACAGCTTAAGATGTTAATGAAAGACGGAGGAAGTCAGACTTACATGGTAAATAAAATGTCACCTAATTTGGAATTGGCAGATAACCTTTTCGTTTTCGATACAAAAGGGTTTGAAGTAATTGATGAGAGATAAAGAATAAAAATGTATGAAATCTAAAAGTCCTGCTACTCTTATATGGCAGGACTTTTTTGTTTCTAATAAGTGCCAACTGAAAGCATTACCAAGGTACACGCCTCAATAGTTTCAATTCCCTGTTTTTGCGCTAAAGATTCAAATTCACTATTCTCAGTGCCCGGATTAAATATGATACGTTTTGGTTTTAATGATAAGACGTAGTCATACCAGAAAGATTGATTTGCCGGGCCTACATACAAAGTAACAGTATCAATATTTTCAAACGTCGGCCTGTCGGAGTGAATCTCAATTCCATTGATTGTTCCTTTTTTGAGACCAACAGCATGTACAACATATCCATGTTTTTGTAATGACAATACTGCCTTGTGAGCATAACGCTCGGGATTATCAGAAGCTCCTATTACTACAGTAGGCTTATTCATTTTCAACGTAGTTTAGATCCTTATGAAAGGTTTCTTCGAGAAAATACAAAGCAATAAAACCAATTGCTAATAAAATTGCCCCGGTTATTTCCGTTGCAAGGATTTTATTGTTAGAACAAAGGTAGATCAAAAGATTTAATAAAAGAGAAATTAGAATAGTTGATCCTCTCACAAAATTAGGTGCCGTTGTAGTGGCTGTTGCGCGAATATTTGTTCCAAATAACTCCGATGCAGTACTAATGAAAACAGCCCAATATCCTGTTGCAAACCCTATAAAGGCAACTATTGAATAGAATGTTACAATAGATCTACCGCCAAAAGTAAAGTACAACATAATACCTATTGCCGTTAGACTAAGGAAAAAACCTAATGCTTTTTTTCTGGATTTTAACCACTGACTGAGTAATCCGGAAACAACATCTCCAATAGTGATTCCTGCATAAGCAAACATAATTGATTTTCCCGCTGAAATCGATTTTTCGGGTAAGCCCAAAAGTGTAGCATATTCGGGTGAGAACAAAACGAGAGTTCCCATTACATACCAAACCGGAACAGTAACGAAAATAATGCAGAGGTATTTTTTTAAATTCTTTTTAGAGGAAAATAAAGAAAGAAGATCGCCACGTTTAACATTCTTTTCTTTTTTTAAATTATCAAACATTCCTGATTCAAAAACTCCGATTCGAAGCACAAGCAAGGCAAGTCCCATAGCACCACCTAAGTAAAAAGAATGCCTCCAGTTTTCAATCACATCGCCCATAAAACCGGCAACCACTGCACCAAATACACCAATTGTTGCAACAATGGTAGCACCATAACCACGTTTTTCTTTCGACATACTTTCACTTACGAGCGTAATTCCCGCTCCTAATTCACCTGCTAATCCAAATCCGGATACAAAACGTAATACCGTATACCAATCGGTAGAGTTTATCATTCCATTTAGAATGTTGGCAATGGAATATACAAGTATAGAGCCGAATAAAACGGACAACCTCCCTTTTTTGTCTCCTAGAATTCCCCAAAATAATCCTCCAACTAACATCCCGGCCATTTGCCAGTTAAGTAGTTGTTTGCCATAAATTGGATTTAAAAGATCTCTTCCGGCTTCCACCAAATGCGGGTATTGAATCCGCAGTATTTCCCGAAGGCTTTCTGTTCTTTCTACACCAAAAAGAAGTAGATCATAAATATCAACGAAATAACCTAAGGCAGCAACGATGATTAATTTGTTAAGAGCACCTGATTTTCTTATCGTCATACTTTAGTTTCTGTCAGCCTTAATAAGTTTGTAAGAAACCGTACCTGTCTCAGAACGTGCAACCAGTGTATAAAATCCGGCTGCTATTGATTCGGTTGAAATACTGTAAATTTGTTTGCCATTACTTGATGAAGCTGTTAATTCATCGTAGAACACCAAAGCCCCCAGCGAATTGTATAAATAAATTTTTACCGGGCTAGCCTTTGTTGAGTTTACCGAAAATTTTATTTCATCCGAAAATGGATTAGAAGAGTTTAAAGATAATAGAGACGATGAGTTAGCCGTAATTTCATTAATGCCAACCAAAATACTTCTCGCTGCACAATAATCTGGTATACCATAACCGAATTGGTTATTAGGCGTTGTATATAACGAAGAACTTTGTTTAATGGCCTCTATAATTTCCATGTTTTTTTTGTTTGAAACTGATTGCCATAAACAAGCTACCATTCCTGCTGTTATAGGGCTTGAAAAAGAGGTTCCATTGCCTGTAATAATGTTATTTGTTCCTGATGCCAAAACACTTCCAACTGCTTGTGCAACCACTTCGGGCTTAACTCTTCCATCCGCACTGGGCCCCATAGAACTAAAACTGGCTATGTTTTCATTTGGGTCAACACCACCAACAGTCAAAATACTATCAGCATCTGCCGGAAAAGTTATTTTTGGCCACGATGTAGTTCCGCTGTTTCCTGCGCTGTTACATACTACAATTCCTTTTCTTGCGCACATGTTTGCTGCCAGGCTTGCGTAGGAAGTACGGCCATCCAGTTGCGACATAGTATGATCCTGCGAGGCATTGTCAAATGTATTATAACCTAATGAAGAGTTAATTATATCTGCACCAACACTGTCAGCAAATTCGGCGGCAGCAACCCAATTGTACTCTTCAACAATGTATTCGGTATTTGCAAATTCACTTCTTATCAGCCAGAAATTTGCTTTTGGGGCCGTTCCAACCAATTGCCCCGGAATGTTTCCGCCTATGCAGGATAGCACAGAGGTTCCGTGTCCTGATGTTGAAGAAGAATAGAGGTCTAAAGGTGTGGTAAAAGTAAAATCTTTCGTTCCTAAAATCTGATTGTTAGCCCACAAACTGTCGAAAGCAGAGTGAGTGTCGGCATTTGCAAATCCGGCATCTAATACAGCTATTAACATCCCTGCGCCATTAAATCCCTGATCGTGCATGCAGACACCATTAAGCATTTCAATTTGATTGAGCGACCCGCCATAATCATACATAGAATTAACAGAACTTAATTTTGAACCGGAGCTTACAATTTCAATCTCCTGTTTAGGAATCGTTCCATGCAAACGATTTACTGTTGCGGATGAGCTAACAAAAGGTAACGCATTTACCGATGCCAATACAGTTGGATTAGGGATTACAGCTACAACAGCATTAAACCATTTTGATGTGTAAAGAACAGTTGCTCCCGCTGAACTTATTTGAGAAACATAAGAAGGATTAACAGGAAGGTCGGTTTCATTTATTGCAATCCCTTGATTTGTTCTCCTGTCAATAGCCCTCTGACTAAGAAATTGTTGAGGGTTAGCTGTAGTGAAAGGGGTTCCGGTTTTGTCAGATAAAAGAATAAAATACTTATCACCGGTTTGCGAGAAAACTGAAAGTGTGCAGATAAAAAAACTGATACTTAGGAAATAGTTCATTTTAAATAAGATTTATAGATGGTAGTTTACGATTGTCATTTTATAAATAATTCCCTGTTCAATTTTCCCGGGCTGAAGAACCCCATTGATAACCTTAAAAGAGTAGTCGGAAATTTCTTTATAAATCATACCAACGTTCTTTGCGTATTTTTCTTGATAAAATTGCCGGCCTAAAGCCGTAGAATAGTTTTTTTGAGTAACGGTTAATGCTTCCGCATAATTCACTGCATTAAGAGTTTCCACCTCATCTACATTTGCATATTTATAATCCCAGGGTTCAATAGTGTTTTGGGCATTGCCATTCCAGGTGTTATTTAAAACAACCGGAAAAGTTAGTTTTATGAACCTTACATTCTCTTCCACCACCTCCGCAGTTGTGTTGGTAATATTGATTGCCCATACATCTTGCAGCGACCAATCTATAGAATCATATGGGGTAGTGGGGCTGTAATTTTTTTTGTAACGAACCAGTTTATAAGTTGTTCTGCCTTGATTATCAGTAAAGACTGAATCAATTTGTTCTTTAATTCTAAAAACAGCACGAACGGTATCTGCTTCCAAAGCTCTGTAGGCAGTAGAATCAACATCATAAACAATATATTTGCCAACTGCAACAGGAAAGTAAGCATACCCCAAGTCAGGATCCTCTTCTAAAACAGGATCTTTTTTGCATGAAACAAATGCAAACAGAACAAATGTAAAAAGTAGTACTGACCTCATTTATAGCGTATAAAGATACGAAATTTCTCCGAGGGTTTATCAGCGCTCAACTAAGGAAATTAATTCTTTATGGGTTGGTAAAATGGCAGAGGTCGCAAACAGAAGTAATTCACCTTTTTCATCTACCAGGTATTTGCAAAAATTCCACCTTGGAGAGCGGTCGTTCCATCCATTATGCATTTTAGAACTTAACCAGTTAAATACGGATGATCGATGCTCGCCAACAATTGTGATTTTTTCAAAAAGAGGAAAGCTAATATCGTAGTGTAATGCACAAAACTCTTGTATTTTTGACCCACTTTCGGGCTCCTGGCGAAAAAAATCGTTACATGGAAAACCCAAAACAACCAATGAATTTGAATATATACGTTGAAAATTTTCCAGAAGAGAATACTGGTCAGTGTAAGCGCAATTTGAGGCCGTATTCACAATTAGCACCTTTTTCCCCTTTAGCCTCAAAAAATCAAAACTTTCCCCCGTAATTAATTTAGCATTAAGTTCGTGAAAGGAGTGTGGAGGTTTAGATGCATCAGGCGGCCTGACCATACATCTTTGACTTCCGAATATATGTTTTAAGTAGGTTACAAGCATAGGTTTTGTTAGGTTTGTATTCTTTAACGATTTAGTTTCAAAAAAGTTCCCCTTTTATCAAAAAAATTTAACTTTACAGAAAATATAACTTAATGTCGAGACTTTTCGCAATAATAAGGAACTCATCCCATTTCATAAACCACAAATTGTGGAGGTTTAGGATAGAGAAACTCGACAAAAGGCAAGGTTTTTTTATTAAGCAATTAAGAATTTTTACACTTGCAATTAAGGGATTTAATGAAGATAAATGTTTGTTAAAGGCCTCAGCATTAACTTATTATCTACTTTTCTCCATAGTGCCTGTTATAGCACTGGCATTTGCCATTGCCAAAGGATTTGGTTTTGAAAAGAAACTGGAAGAAAATTTAATGCAAGACCTGAGCGAGCAAAAGGAGATACTTACACAAGTATTCACTTATGCGAACGAAATGCTTTCCAATGCCAAAGGTGGGATAATTGCGGGAATTGGAGTAGTATTGTTGCTGTGGTCAGTAATGAAGTTGCTGGGGAATATTGAAGATTCATTTAACGAGATCTGGGAAATAAAAAAGCCAAGAACATTTGTAAGAAAATTCACAGATTATCTTTCTATCATTTTAATTGCACCAATATTTATTATTGTTTCCGGTAGCATAACTGTAATCATAAAATCGCAGGTAGACACAGCTATGCACAGTTATAATTGGCTTCAGCATATCGGGCCTGCATTTACTGTGCTTCTGAAAACCATTTCTTTTTTATTAATTACATTCTTATTTACCTTTATATACATGGTGCTTCCAAACACTAAAGTTAAGTTTGGATCGGCATTTAAAGCAGGCTTGGTTGCAGCCGTTTTATTTGAATTATTAGAATGGGGATATATTAATTTTCAGATAGGAGTGGCTCAGTATAATGCTATTTACGGAAGTTTTGCAGCACTGCCTTTATTTTTGATATGGGTACAATACAGTTGGTTCATTGTTCTTTTTGGAGCAGAGTTGGCCTTTGCCAATCAACACGTAGATCATTATGAATTGGAAAACGAAATACAGGGAATAAGTGTAAGGTATAAAAGGGTTTTAGCTTTATTGATAGCTAATAAAGTTGTCAAAAATTTTATTGAAGGTAAACAACCGATGACGGCTGAAGAACTTGCCAAGCAGTTGGATCTTCCGGTTCGTTTAGTGAGGAGCATTATTTTTGAATTTACTGAATCAGGTATTTTTTGTGGGGTCGCTACTCAAAATGAAAAAGATTTAGCTTACCAGCCAGGTATGAGTGAGAGTAAATTATCGGTGCGTTATATCCTGAATACTATGGATAAAAAGGGAGTGAACGAAATGCCTATTCAGCAAACACACGAGCTCGATAGTATTAATCGTATGATGGACGAATTTGATAAAGTGCTGGATGATAACAAAGGGAATGTTTTGGTAAAAGATATTTTGTAGGAAATTGAATAGTTTAAAAGTACACAAACAACGTATGCACCGTCTTTTACTGGTCTCACTTATTTTTACTTCGTTATTCGCTAAAAGAAACTTTGCGCAGGACTCAACAATCACGAATGTTTTTGATAAGGATTTTTTTCTTTTTGAAAAAGCGTCAAAAAAAACAAATTTCTCAAACGACTCTGTTTTTAATCAAATCCAAAATTATTTTTCCAGAAACCTGATGGGTAATATTGGTTTGCCCAACTACGAATATTTACTGTCTTATAAAGAAGATCCAATAGGAGTGAGGTGGTTTAACTCACCATACGATGAGAAGCTATTTGGTTTAACAGAAAAAAATCAATATGGGGGAAAAGGAATTAAGACAAATGTTTTTGGAGCTGCTGGTACCAAGAAAGAACAGGTATTAAAACTGGAGCATATTCAAAATTTTAGTGATAATTTTAATGTTTCAGTAAAACTTAATAGATATGGAGCTCTTGGATTTTACCAGTTCCAGCAGAGTTTTGTAAACAATGTGTATGTTGCTTCAAACTATTTTACTAAGAAAAAACGTTTTGGTATTTTGTTTTCGTATGGTTTCGACAGGTTTAAACATCAGGAGAACGGCGGCATAACAAGTGATACTTCTATTGTAAAAGATAATTTGGTCGACAAAATCTTAGTGCCTGTTAACCTCAAATCTGCTAAAAGAAATTATTCTTTAATGACCGGCTCCCTGCATTTTTTCTTTAAACTGAATAAGGATTCTTTGGACAAATTAAATCACCATGTTTTGTTTGGTGGAAATGGTTTCATTAATAAATCACATTACACTGATGTTCCTTCCGTTTTTTACGATACCGCATTTTTTAATCAGCTTAATACTAACGATACTACAAAATATTCGAAAGTAAGCCCCGACTTTAGTTATAACCTCACATCAAAAAATATAAATTTTGAAATTGGATCGCGGTATGAGTTTAGTGAATGGTACACACCTGATAGTTTGCAAAGATATACTTCTGTCATTGGTTTCCAGCGTTTCGGATGGCAATCAAATTCGGGTTCATTTAAAATAAAACAAAAAGCAAATTATATTGCATCAGGGAGCAACATAGGAGATTACAGTGCCTCGGTTAACGCGCTTTTTTATACTCCGGTTTTAAAAACAACCTTCTCTTTAATGGTAAATACTGAACTGCGTAGCCCTGATTTATTTTTTAACTACAATAGTGTAAATAATTTTTTCTGGAAGAATACTTTTGAAAAGTCCAATACTAATGCAGGATATTTTTATGCTGATTCAAAAAAACTTCAATTAACATTTGGTGCGGTTTATAGAAACACAGATAAGCTGATTGTACTTGATTCGATGGCGTTGCCTAAACAATTAAAAAAGAATGCGGTAACAGCACGGATCTTCCTGAAGCACCACCTGAAGGTATATAAATTTCATTTGGAGAACCAAGTGAATTATCAAAGCACAAATGCTTACTCTTTGCCTGTTCCATATATATACACGCAACACCAGTTATATTTTGAGCACCGTGTAAAAAAGAATGGACTAAAAATGCAAATTGGAGTTCAGGCAAACTACATTGGTAAAATGGACTTGATATCGTATAATCCTGCGCTTAATAGTTATTACCTTAAAAAATCAAAAGAGCAGGGTGGAAATTACGTGTTTGCCGATTTCTTTTTTAATATTTCGTTTAAACCTGTTACGTTGTTCTTCAAAGCAGAGCATTTAAACCAGGGTTTTACAGGGATGAATTACACCTTACTTAATGGCTATTTTCAACCCGATAGAGCTTTTCGTTTTGGTTTGAATTGGGAGTTTTGGGATTGATGCTTTTTAACACAGAGCCCACAGAGTAAAAAGAGTTTCGCAGAGAAAATATTATTGCTTTTTGAATTAGAAACTCTGTGTGACTCAGGAAACTCAGTGCCCCTGTGTTGAAAATCAAGGTGTACTCAATGAAACCGGAATTATTTTTCCATTAATATAATTATGACTGTGCAGAGAAAAGTCCATAATAAACTCCGCCATTTGCGTTGCACTCACAGGTGCTTTGTATCCCGGAAATGCTTTTGCCAACATTTTTGTTTGTGCTGCTCCAATAGCAAGGCAGTTAAATGCAATATTTTTGTCTTTAAATTCTTCCGCTAAAATCTCAGTTAAACCTGCAATGGCAAATTTAGAAGAGCTGTAGGCTGTAAGCCCGGAAAATTTTGCACTTCCCTGATAACCGCCCATGCTGCCAATATTTACAACATGAGCTCTTTGTGTTTTTCCCATTAAAGGAATTAATTGTTGCAATAATTGAAAAGGAGCAAAAACATTTGCTTCGTAAACATCTCTTAATTCTTTATCAGTGATTTTTGCAAAAGGTTTGTTTACCAAAGCCCCGGCATTGTTTATTAGTATACAAAGTTCTCCGCCTTTTTTTACCTGTTCCTTAATTTGTTTACGGCCTTTATCTGTAGTAATATCGGCTTCAACTATCCACAGTTTCTCATTTTTAATTTTAGCCAGCTCTTTGGTGTTTCTGGAAACAGCCATTACATTATGATTTGCTTCCAAAAATAACTGCACCAGTTCATAACCTATTCCGCCCGAAGCGCCTGTTATCAAAACATTTTTCATTTTTCCTTTATTTGCATTTAACAATTTGTGTGTAAGGATTTTCTTTATCTTTACGTTTGCATGAAAAAAATTAACGCTTACACCTTTGCGATTATTTTGTCAACTTTGATTCAAATCAATGGTGTTGCCCAGGATAATCGTCCAGCCAAAGTTAATCAGAAAAGTCCAAAAAAGAATTTTGCAGACAGTTTATATTATGGAGGAAATTTAGGACTTCAGTTTTTTGGGAATAGCGGGAGCTTGGTAGATCTTTCACCAAATATTGGGTATAAATTTAATAAATTCTTATCTGTTGGAGTGCAAGGGATATTTACAAATATAACTCAAAGGTATTCAGGGTTTACTTACCGTTACATGTTTTATGGTGCAGGTACATTTGTGCGGGTAAAACCTTTACCTTATCTTTTTCTTCAGGCAGAATATGATGTTTTAAGCGTTCCCGACGCATTTTCTGCTGTAGCTTCCAAACGCACCATTGCAGATATAAATTTGGCAGGGCTTGGTTTACGTAACCAAATGGGAGAAAACTCTTGTTATTATTTTCTTGTTATGTATGAATTTGTGCCTACCCCTAATTCGCCATATACCTACGGACCTTTTGGCTCGCCGCTGGTTTACAGAGCAGGTTTTAATATAAATTTTTAAGAAAATTTTCCGACTATTTTATCATCATTACCGTTCCGGTAATGTGTTTGTATTCACCAAAAGCATTTTTATATTCTACCACATAAGCATAAAGCCCTGCTTCAAAACTACCGCCATCCCAACCTTCGGTATCCAATTCTGTTTGCCAAATCTTTTGACCCCATCTGTCGAATATAGAAACTTTGTATTCAGTCTTCTCAACATATTGTGTAACCGGCAGCCAAATCCTGTTTATACCCTTTGGAGAAAAAGCATTTGGAATAAATACACTGTCGGTATGATAGGTTTTTACGATATTGGAATTACTTAGTTCCTGAAGCAAGTATGGATTTCCGGGGCCTTCTACAGCCTGAACATAATAATCAAAACGTCCGGAGTTAGGAACAAATTCTTCAATGTTATCAATAAATGAATGTACTCCTGAAGAAACAGTTACTATAGGATTCGGTTCAAACACATCATCTATAGAACGAAATATTTTGTAAGAGGAAACATTTCCCAAATAACTTTGATAGTCGGTCCAGGTGAGGGTATTGGTTCTGTTGGTGTTTGAACTTATCGTTAAAACAATTGATTTACTTACATTGGAAGTAATGGAAGCTAAATTGCAACTGTCGATTACCGTAGCTTTGTAATAATAAACTGTGCTTGCGGTTTCAGCGTTCGCATCAGTAATACTGTAGCTTGGTCCCCCATTGTATCCAAGGTAGCCTAAAAGTGAATAAGGACCTCCGGATGCAAGAGCACGGTATACTTCCACTCCTCTGAAAAATTCGGAAGTATCTACCTGCACACTTATCACAATATTCTGTTCTTCATTCACACTCACACTTTTTACATAAACATAAGTAGGTTGCGGTTGCGTTTTAGTGAAGAATGTAATGATGTTAGAAGTAGAGGTAACCGTACCTGTACTGTCAAAAGCCCGAATAAAAAAGCGATATGTTTTATTTTGTGTAAGTCCTGTTTGCAAAAAAGCCAAACCGGTTGTATCGCCTACTATAGAATAGGCAGAACCATTAACCGACATGTATACCTTGTATTCCTTCAGCCCGTTTTGCATATGCAGATAAGGGTTCCAGCCCAGTAAAACTTCTTTTTCGCATAAATGATAATCATAGATCAAAAACATGGTGTTTTGATTTACACTTATCGGACTGATATTACCACAACTGTCTACAGATGCAATCCCATATGATTCTGTACCTGTATCGGGTGAAGAAGAAGCTATTGGATAAACTGTAGGAGTATTACCACAAACTGTGTCAATAGCTATGTAGGAGAAGCCATTTTTTTTGTAAACAACATAACAAGTTGCATCAGAAGAGGTTGATGGGGTTAAACCAATAACCGTTTGCCCGCTTGTATTATTAACGCTTACCGAATCAATTGTTGGTGTATTTGGAAATGTTTGATCGCTTAAAGTTCCTCCTGCAACATTAGAAACAGAGGTACAAAAGTTAGCATCTAAAATTTCTACCCGGTAGTTAAAAAAGTAACTACAGATATTGATTGTGTCTCTCCATTTGTTATCGGTTGTTGTTCCTAAAGGAGTAAAGGTACCTGTTGGATATTCTCTGTAAACGGAATAAGACACAGAAGAGCTTGGGTGTAAAGGATCGGCAATTGGATTCCATTGAAGATAAGCAACACCATTACCCGGATTAGTTAAAACTAAAAAGATGGTACGCACTGTATCAGTTGCAGGCTCTGTGGTTCCACCACTTGAAGTAGTAGTGATATAATAAAATTTGGGTACTGTATTAGCTCCGGCTCCGCTCACAGTAAAAGAAGTGGTAGCGTAAGTATTGATAGTACCGATTGATGAATAAGGACCGGCAATATTAGTTGTAGTGGAACTGAATATGTTATAACTCGCAAATTCAGATAACGGATCAGCAGGTTGAGACCAGTTGATAGTAACATCTCCATTAGGTAAAACACTTACACAATTAACCACAGGAGAAGTAATCACTGCTTTGGAACACAGAGGAAACAACAGAAGTATGAAACACAGAAATCTCAGAATAAGTGTTTTATGCAAATTTACTTAAAAATAACGTTCTTTTTTTTCGTATATTGTATTATAGATAATTAACAGTTGATGGCTTATAAAATAAAGCTAGTAATGGATTATGGTGTGTAATTTGTGCTTATTTCGCATCTTAAGGACTAAATTAGTTATTTTTGTTAAAATATTCGGAACATATCAGTACTAAAGACCGTTTAAAACCTATGTTTTCATGTGCAAATCTTATGATTAAGTGTAAAGCACATGCTAAAAGGCTGTTGAATACTGAATTTTATACAAAAAGGCTGAATTTTATCTCAAAAGGGTATTTCCTGACCGCTTTATTCCTGATTTTCTTTTCTATTTTCAATCCTCAGGAGGGATATTCTCAATATGCTAACGAAGAAGAACTAAAAAAGCAAGCTGCTCAGTACTTTGAGGACGAAGATTATGGGAATGGTTACAAAGCATATTCTCAATTGGTATCCAATTATCCAAAAGATGCAAATTATAATTACCGATTGGGAGTTTGTATGCTTTTTACTGAACCCGACAAGAAAAAATGTTACACCTATCTCGAGTTTGCAAATAAAAATATTAAAGACTCGGAAAAGGAAGCCAAATTTTATTTAGCAAAAGCTTACCATACCAATTTTAGGTTTGATGAAGCAATAAAATTGTATACCCAATACAAAGAGATAGCATCTTCTTCCATGGTTAAAAAATTATTGGTAGATAGAGAAATTGATGCGTGTAAAAATGGTAAGCGTCTACTAAGTAATTTGAATGAGCTGGTTGTTTTAGAAAAAAAGCAATTAGTTGAAAGCGATTATTTCAGAAGTTATAACCTTAAGGATATTGGGGGAAAATTGTTGGTGAAGCCGAATGATTTTTTTACGGCTGCGGATAAAAAGAAAAAAAACAAATCGATCGTTTATCTTCCAAAGTCGGGTGACCAGTTGTATTATGCGAGTTACGGATCAGGAGATAACAAAGATATTTACATTGTAAGAAAGCTGCCTAACGGACAATGGAGTAAAGCAGAGAATATTGGAAATGCAATCAATACTCCATTTGATGAGGATTTTCCTTTTCTTCATCCAAACGGAAGAGTGCTGTACTTTGCTTCCAAAGGGCATAACAGTATGGGAGGTTATGATATTTTTAAATCAGAGTTTAATGAATCTGCAGGCGTTTGGGGTAAACCTGTTAATATGGACTTCCCAATTAACTCGCCCAATGATGATATTTTGTTTGTGACCGATTCTTTGGAGAAAACAGCTTATTTTTCTTCCTCAAGACAAAGTCCTTCCGGTAAGATAGATGTTTTTAAAATTAACACAGAAAGAAGACCGCCTGAATTTATATTTATAAAAGGAAGTGTTTTGAAGAAAGTAGAAGGTCAGAGTTTGGCCTCGAAAATTTCAGTTAAAGACATAGGTGTTGGAGAAAATGTGGGAAGTTTTCAGGCTTCGGAAACAGGCGGCTATCTCGCTAAAATTCCAAATGGCGGTAAATTTATTTTTACCGTAGAAACACCGGGATTCCCTACACAATCTGAAGGCATTGATATTCCAGTTAACAATTCTTTACTTCCCTATAAGCAATACATAAGTTACGATGGGCAAAAACTGGTGATTCAAAATACATTTGAAACCAACAAAGAAGATGAAAATGGTTATTTAGATTATCTGGAAGTAATTGAAGAAAAGGCTAAGTTGGATGTCAATGCATCTGATTTTTCCTCTCAACCAATTACGAATAATGGTACAAATAATACCGGTTCAAATAATGGAACAAACACAACCAATACTAATTCTGGAAATGATAATTCAACCGGCAATAATGCTAACAACGGAAATCAAAACACCAATGCTAATACAAATTTAAACAATCAGCAGTTAGAGCAAATGGCATTTACGGATGCTAAAGAGTTGAAAGATGAGGCGGATAAACTTAAGGCGGATGCAAATGATGCGTTTGCATTTGTCAATAACCAAAAAGTAGAAGCAGATCAGAAAGAAAAAGAAGCTAATGTTGTTATTGAACAAGCCAATTCCGAACAAGATTTGAGTAAAAAGGAATTGTTGCTCACAAAAGCAAATGAACTGAAAGAAGAAGCAAAAAAATTAAAAGATCAGGCTACTCTTGCAGAGAACATTGCCAAACAGTTAGATATTGATGCAAGTAATAAACAAAAAGAAGCAGAACTTCAACAGAAATACGCCGAGCAGTTAAAAGAAGTAAATAAGTCTAAAAACAACAAAGAGGCTTTAGCGAAACTGGAGGCTATTCAGAAGGAGCAAACCTTATTGGGCGAGCAAAAAAGTACAACCAATGAACTGGCCAATTCTATTAAGCTGGAATCGGGAAGAAAAGATGAAGAAATAGCTAAACTGCAACCTCTTATAGTTAAACAAAAGAACGAGGTAAAAGATATTCAAACTGAAATAAGCGGAATCGATTCTGAAATAAGTGGAACAAAAGATAAAGTATTACTGGAGAACTTAAAGGCTCAAAAAGAAGAATTGAATAATGAAATAACTCTTAAAAATAATGAACTAAAAAGAAATGAAGATAAATTGATGTTGCTACAAAAAGAAAGTGATGCACTTAAAAGCCAGGCAGATTTTGCAAGTAATATGTTGACCCAGGTTAAGGAGCAGGATAATATTACATCTGTTGCTAACAATACAGGGAATAACGACGTTAATACTAATAACGGAACAAATAACGCAGGCAACAATGCTTCCAATAATAATTCTACAGCAGCAAATAATAACACCAATTCAAATACAGGCAATAACAACACAAACACCACGACTAACAATGAAACCGCTTTAACAGGAATCCAAAAAGATCAAAAGGTATTTGAGAATGAAATGGTGAAGTTAAATTCGCAGCCGGAGTCATCTAACCGTTACGAAGAGCAAAATAAATTGGTGGCAAATTATATTGCAGCTGTAGATAAGGAGATTATAAACCAGAAGGCAGATTTAAAAAAGGCGAAAACTGCTGCTGAAAAAACAGCAATCAATAATAAAATTAAAGAGCTTGAACAGGATAAGCTGGATAAGGAAGATGATAAGCGGATTAACGATTCAAAGATTGCTTACTTTAAGAATATTGAAAATAATTCTGTTGCCAACAACGGAAACAATAATACGAGCACAAACAGCAATACTACTAACAATGGAAATGTAACAAATACTACAAATACCGGTAATGATAATTCCGCAAACAATAATTCTACAAATGTTAATAATGGAGTAACTAATAATAATTCATCCAATACAGGAACCAGTACCGCAAATAATGCGGCTAATACAAATAGTACCAATAATGCCTCAGGTACTGCTTTAGGGGAGAACAAGGAAAAGATTGATCAATTAAATACGGAAGCTGATAAATTAACAGAAGAGGCAGTTAAGCTTCGAAAGGAAACTGCTGCTCTTACAGGTACGAAGAAACAAGAAAATATTAAAAAAATCCAGGATCTGGAGAATCAAGCATCAGCAAAACGCTTTGACGCGGTAGTGTTGGTTTCAAAAGGTAATGAGGATGTGTATGTAAATAATCAAAAAACGATTGATGAATATATTCAGGCGAACGGGGATAAAAGTAACCCTGAAATTGCAAAAGCAAACACATTGTTGGCAGAAGCCCAAAACTTGTTTAATCAGGCGGTAAAAATTGAGCAGGAAGCTAATTCTGAACCCGATATTAATGCAAAAACAGCCTCGTACAGTAACGTGGAGGAAAAGGAAATACTTGCCCTGAAAAAACAAGAAGAGGCCGTGGCATTATATAAAAAGAATAACCCTGATTTTGTTCCAAGTTCACAGAACAATACAGTTTCTACAAATAATAATAACACTAATAACGGAGCGGTAACAACTAATAATGGCACAAACGAAAACAACGGTGCGGTTACAAATAACAATGCAACTAATAATGGAGCAGCAACTAATAATAATGGCACAAATGAAAATAATGGTGCGGTTACAAACAACAATGCTGCTAATAATGGAGTAGTAACTAATAATACTGGTACAAATGAAAACAACGGTGCTGTTACAAATAACAATGCAACTAATAATGGAGCAGTAACTAATAATAATGGCACAAATGAAAATAATGGTACTGCTACAAACAATACTTCAAATAATACCAATGCAACAAATCCGGAAGTTCAAAACAAAACAGTGGAATTGCAAAATGCAGCAGTAACTAAAAAACAAGGCTATACGAATGTATTGGAGCAATTAAAAACGAATGAAAATCAGGCAAACGGAACAAGCCCCGAAATACAGCAAAAAAAGAAAGAAGCGGAGCAGTTATTGAGTGCTGCTGATGAACTAATAAATGCAGCTAATTTAACCACTAATCCTAATGAGAAAAACCTGATGCTGGATGAAGCCAATCAAAAAATTGTATTGGCAACAACCCAACTTAATGAGGCAAACGATTTAAGTAAACAATTACAAAGTCAAGCTGCAAACAATACAAATAATAATGTTGTAAGCAATAATTCGAATGCAAATAACAATGCCGCGAATTCTAATTCAAATAACAATGTTGCAAATAATAACGCCACTAACACTAATACAGGAAATGATAACGCCACTAATAACAATAATACAACAGCAACAACCAATACAGTAGTTCCTGTTGCCAATGGAAAGTTATCGGAAGCGCAAATAAAAGCTATTCAGGAATCACCTGATTATAAGAGTTTCACTACACTTAATAATGAAGCTGTTAAATACACTGACATAGCAGATAAAGAAAGTTCCAAAGCAAAGAGTTTTTATGAGCAGGCTACAAATTATTTAAAAGAATCAAATGATCTTCGTATTCAGTTGGATCAATTACCTGAGGGAGAGGAAAAGAAATTAAAACAGGAAGAAGCAATTAAACTTGATCACCTGGCAAATCAGTTTAAAGCAAAAGGAGATTCTGTAAATGAATTAGCATCTAATACCCGTGCGTTTGCGGAAAGTAAAAAAATGGAAGCAGATGCTTTTGCCCAATCCCTTGACAAAAAAGTGTATGAAGATATTTTAATTGCCTCGGGAAATCAAGCAAATGGTGTTGCTACAAACAATGGTAACAATACTGCGAATAATAATTCAGGAAATGTAAATACATCAAATCCAAAATATGAGGGATATTCCCCAACTTATGCAGACAACGCAGGGAAGTATGAATCGGATCTGAACACTTTCAGCAATTCAGCCGAGAACGAAGGAAACCTGAAAGGAAAGAACATTATTTTAGCTAATTATAACAAAGCAATTGATACGGAGATTGCTGCGCAAAAAAAGAAGTTGACCACGGCAAACGCTGCGGATAAAACAAAGATCAATCAACGTATTAAAGATTTAGGAACGCAAAAAACAAACAATAATTCTACTATTGCAACTAACAATGCAAAAATAAAAGATCTTAATCAAGCAACCGCGACAAACAATAGTGGCAATACAAATAATACAAATAATTCGGGAAATACAAATAGTACAGCTAATAATACAAACACTAACAATTCAGGTAACAACAACACAAATGCTAATAATTCCGGAAATAATACTGCCTCAAACAACACCACAAACACGACTGGAAATAATAACGAAACTAATAACAACTCAACTGCGGCAATTACCACTAATGGAATAGAAATAAAAAACGGGAATGCTTATTCTGCGGCACGCCCAATTCCTATAGATGAAAAATTGCCTAACGGAATTATTTTTGCAGTACAAATCGGAGCATTTAAAAACCAAATCCCTAATGATTTGTTTAAAGGCTTGTCACCTCTTAGAGGAGAAACTACTGCTCAGGGATTAATACGTTATCAGGCCGGTAGATTTATCAAATTTGAAGAAGCAAACGGTGTAAAGAATGATATAAAGAAGTTAGGATACAGGGATGCCTTTGTTGTGGTTTATAAAGATGGCCAACGCATCTCTTTAGGCGAAGCAATGAATGAGTTAAAAAGCCAGGGAGTTACGATAAATGTTAATCCAAACGAAACAGCTGGAATTACTTCTAATACAAATATCCCAACTGCTAATACCGTTGCAAGTACAGTGGGTAATAATAATCCGGCAAATAATACATCAACCAATACAAATACTTCCTTTCCGGCAGCCAATGTAAATGCTACTGAACTGAGTAATGTGCAGGGAATGTTATTTACCGTGCAAATTGGTGTTTACTCAAATGAAGCCTCTTCAACTCAACTTTACAATCTTAAACCTATTTATCGCGAGCGTCTACCAAACGGATATTATCGCTATACGGCCGGTGTTTATAATAATATAGATAAAGTTAAGGCAGACAGAGCTAAGGTTAATGGATTAGGTATTTCAGACGCTTTTGTGTCGGCATATTTGAATGGAGAAAGAATAAAAATTGCAGACGCATTAGCGAAAATGGGCTCCGGAGATAATTTACAATTCCCGCCTGAAAACCCTATTCAGTTTGGTGGGGGCACTTCAACCAATGAAACACTTCCTGCTACTAATAATGCTACAACCTCTAATACACCTGCTGTAAATACAAATACTGTCACTACAACAGGTACACAACCTTTTAATAATGGTGTTACTCAAGGACCGCAACCAACTGCCGAAAATGGTGTGAAGTTAAATGAAGAAGGTATTACATTTAAGGTACAGATTGGTGCATATAAAAATCAGGTTCCGCAAAATGTAGCTAATAACTTCATGAAAATTAAAACATGGCCGATAGGAGCTAATCAGGTTAACGGTTTATATATTTATACTGTTGGTTCTTTTGTAGATAATAAGTCAGCACGACCATTATTGGAAGAGGCAAAAGCAAACGGTATTGCGGATGCCTTTATTACTGTTTACAAGGATGGAAAAAAACTTTATGGTGCGGAAGCAAGTTCTTATTTGAACAGATAATAGGATAATGAAATTGTAATAGTAGTTCTGTGTTCTCTGAATCTTAATTAGAACTTAAACCCGATTACTAAAATATCATCTACCTGTTCCTGTTCACCTTTCCATGCAAGGTGAACATCGTGCAGGATTTCTTTTTGCACCTCCATGTTTTCATCCTTAATTGAAACAAACAGTTGCTTTAATTTTCCTGTAGTAAATTTTTTTGATTTTTCACCGCCAAATTGATCTGCATAACCATCTGTAAAAATGTACAGGGTATCACCTTCTTTGCAATCAATGCTGTTATTTACATATTCTGTTTCAATATATCCGGCAGAAGGTAATGAACCTATTGGCATTTTTGTAGGCCGTACTTCGTTTAACTCTCCATCTTTACTTACAATCCAAAGAGGACGCATAGCGCCGGCATATTCAACAGTTTTTTTGTTTTTGTAAATCTTGCAAAGAGCAAGGTCCATCCCATCCTTATTTTGGTTACCCGGATTGTTTTTATACAAGGCTTGAATAACTCCTTCGTTTAGTTCCTGTAAAATTTTTGCCGGTTCATGAATGCATTTTTCATTAACAATCTGGTTCAAAAGATTGTATCCTATTAAGCTCATAAATGCTCCCGGAACGCCATGCCCTGTACAATCGATGGCTGCAATAATAGAAAAATCATCTTTCTCAGTAAACCAATAAAAGTCACCGCTCACAATGTCTTTCATTAGGTAAAAAATAAAAGAATGCGGTATGCTTTTCTTTATCTCAGCTTCGTTTGGTAAAATAGCCCTTTGTATTTTTTGAGCATATTCTATACTATCTGTAATATCCTTATTTTTCTGAAGAATGATACGCTCCTGTTTTTTCCTTTCGGTTATATCTGTATCAATAATGATAAGTTTCTTTAACACGCCTTGTTCATCATAAATTGGGGTTAGGGTGGAGGACTCCCAAATCTCTTCACCCGCTACTTTGGTGTTTACAGATTCATAAACCACTGATTGTTTTTTATTAATGCAATCCTGAACGATTTCTTTTATCCTGGGGTTGTTACTGATCTCAAATATTGTTTCACCATGCTTTTCTATTAGCTCATTAAATGTCATTCTGTTTACCTTGGTGAAACTCTCATTAACGAATTCAAGTTTACCCGCTGGGTCCAGAATCAATACAATATTGTCGGTTTTGCTTGCTACCAATGACAATTGTTCCAATTCTACATTTTTTTCTTCTATTATCTTGGTTTGTTCTTTTATCTCAGCGGTTCGTTCCTCAACTTTTTGTTCCAGTATCATTTTTTCTTTTTGTAAAGCCCGTAATCGATATTGCAGGAATAAATATACTGTAGCAACCAAAGCTCCTATGATGATTAACCAAAACCACCATTTAAGCCAGATAGGACTCGCAATAGTAAATTTATAAGAAGTAGGTGGCCCCCAAAGTCCCTCTTCATTACTGGCTTCCACTAAAAATTCATATGTACCGGGATCCAAACTATTGTATGCTGCCATATTACTTCCCATAGCATACATCCAGTTTTTGTCGCTTCCTTTTAGCATGTAACGAAAGTGAATTTTGTCAGGAGACTTTAAAAGGATTGCCGAAAACTCAAAGATCATACTGTTTTGATTGTGATCAAAATTTGAAACAGAATCAACTGAATGATCCAGGTACTGAACTTTAAAACCGGTTATGAAAGCTTTTGGTGTAATGGTGTCATAAAAATTATCTTCCGCCCTGTATCTTAATAAACCATTATTGGTAGCTATCCATAGCTGGCCGTTTCTATCTTTAAAAAATGCATTTAAATTAGGATCAATATCATTTTCGCTCACATCAAACAGGCGAATGTCTTTTGGATCATTTGAGTTAATAACATCGATTCCTTTTGAATGTATTAGCAGAATTTTTTCTTTTACCACTGCAAGCACCGGTGGTTGAGGGTCTCTTAACCCGTTTTTTGTGGTGTAGGAAGTGAAATTTTTCCTGTCATAGCATATTATTCCATCATCGCTGGTGGTAAACCATATTTTTCCTTTTTCATCTTCAACTATTGAATAAACAGTTTTGCTTTTAAGATTTTCACTAAGTGTAATTACTTTATCGTTTTCAATTTTTTGTAAGCCTGCTCCATCAACAGCAAGGAGTATTTCATTTTTTTTTGTAAAAAAACATTGGTACACATAACTGCTTCCCAATCCGTTTTCTTCATTATAGGTTTTAATAATGAATTTGGAATCAGCCTCTTCCGTGAGTTTGCAAACACCTCCGCCAAGTGTTGATACCCAAATGTTACCATTTTTTTCCTGTATAATGTTAGAGATATTGTCGTTGCATAATCCTGATTTTGAATTAACCGAAAAGGATTTTTTGGTTTCTTTATTATAAACCACAATTCCAGCTCCGTAGGTTCCCAACCATATTCTTTTTTTGTTGTCATACATTATACATACTACCTGATTTCCCTTTAATTCTTTTATTTCAGCGCTTTTTACTTCAAACCCACCTGTTTCATTTTGCATGATCTGCGACAAGCCCTTGTCGGATGCCAGCCAAACAGTATTATCCGATTCTGCAACAACTGCCGAAATACTGTTAGAAGGTAAATTGTTTTGGGTAGTAAAAAAGCTGTGACGTTGCTCAAAAATTTGTGTGACGCCTTTTGTGGAAGCAAGCCAAATATTATATTCTCTGTCTATAAATAATCCGTTTAACTCATTGGTAAGCACTCCATTTGATTGATCGTAAACAGTGATTCTGCCTTCTTTAATTGAAAATAGTCCCTTCTTTTCGGTTACAAAAACAATTTCATTACGCTGTTTTATATACTCAACACCATCAATGGCGCCATAATTCCATTCTTTAAAAAAGTGTTTTCTCTGTATCTCTCTTTTTTTGAGGTTGTAAAAACAAATTCCTGAATCCTGCATAGCAATGATCATCTGGTCAGATCCATTGTAACATATACTGCGAACAATATTATCCGGTAAGCCATTTTTGGAAGTGAGTGTTGAAAATGATTTTTGGTTTATGCTTCCTTCAGGATCAAACATAGTAATTCCTGCATCGGTTCCCAGCCATAGCTTATTTTTGTCATCAGCACACATGTTGTAAATCAAATCATCACCTAACCCTTCTTTAGTTGTGTAATGAGCCAGCAGATTGTTTTTGTATGAATAAAGCCCATTTCCGTATGTAGAGATCCATAAGGTTCCGTTATTACTTTGATAAAAGCCGGTTATTTTCTCTTCGGTTAAATTTGGGTTGAGTTTAAAAGTATCGACATCTTTTCCTGCTTTTCCGGTAGACAGGTTTTTAATAAAGCTGATCTTTCCGTTTTTATGACCTATCCATAATGTTTTATCAGTGCTTTGATAAAGTGCGCTTATTTCGGAGGAATTAAGTCCGTCTTCTTTGGTATAAACTTTTGTTTTTTTTCCATCAAACCTTACCAAACCTTCATTGGTTCCGAACCAGATATAGCCTTCTTCGGTTTGGGTGATACAGTTTGCAGGAACATCTTTTTTTCCGGTAAGGGAAGGGAAATTTTTAACCTGTTGCGAAATCAGATCCACATGGAAAAAAAACAACAATGCCAATATGCCAAGCAACGTTTTTTTCATACCGGAAAATTATTTTTTTACAATAAGGTTAGCTTTGAAATCAACGGAAATAACCGAAGCAATTTTTTGATTTACTACTTTTGGAATCTTAATATTGTGATCAGCCAGTGGAACATCAAAGGAACTATCTACTTCACAATTTCCCTCTTTAACTATCATTTTTGCTTTAATTATCTTTTCTTTTTCAACTCCGTGAATAATCATGTTTCCTTTGGCTCTTACATTATAAGTTCCGGGTTTAGTGAGGTCAATATCTTCAATTATCTTTCCGGTGAAAGTAGCGTATTTGAATTTTTCTGACTCCATGTAGTTTTCACGAAAATGCTCTTTTTGCAATGGGCTGTTAAATCCTTCGAAGGAATTGATTTCTACTTTAAAGGCAAATTTTTTATCGGTCGCGGAAATAACACATACAGTTTTACCCGATTCAGCTTTAATAAGTTCTAATGGCGCTTCAGAAGTGAATTTTATCTTTCCGGAATTAGAAATAAAGTTTTGCGCTCTCGATAAAAAATTCGATAGAACAATAAATAGTATAGATAAAAGCTTAAATTTCATAAATATAACTTATTACTAATGTATGTAATTAATTTGAAATAAAGAAATACATATATTCGCAAAAGGAATGATTTAGTTAAAATAAACTCAAATAAACCGTTATGAACAAACCGCACTCGTCCGAGCATAAACCCTATTTCGATCGCTATATCCAATTAGTACCCAATGGAGATTTTATGCAGGTATACAGGCAAAACTCATTGGAAGTAGCTGCTTTTTTTGAGGGTGTTGAAACTTCAAAACATAATTACAGATACGCGGAAGGTAAATGGACGGTGAAGGATGTATTGATGCACATTATTGACACAGAACGTGTGATGTCTTTTAGAGTATTGGTTGCCGCAAGAGGCGATAATGAAACGCCCCTGAAAAGTGTGGATGAGGATTTATACGCCAGAAATGTAGATGTAAGTAACCGAAGCATGAGTAGTTTGGTTGATGAATTTTTATTGGTACGCAGATCAACTGAATTGCTTTTTGAAAATATTACCGAAGAACAAAGTAAGTTTTTAGCTAACGGGGTTGATCATCCTATTTCTGCCCGTGCTATTGGTTATTTGCTGATCGGGCATACTATTCATCATTTAAATGTAGTGAAGGAAAGGTATCTAAATAGTTGATAATTTTGAATTGTTAACTTGTGTTTTTTACCACCTTAATATTATCTCTTTTGAGGTACTCCACTTCCGGTTTTTTAATAGGTTCGGCTGATGATATTCAGAAAAAATTATAAGTAGCCAAATGTATCAAAAAAAGTATAGTTTTGGCTGCTTATAATTCGAGAAATAAATGCTCCATAGTGAGTTCGTTTTGCACATATTGCCTTTTGTATTGGTTAGGACTTAAGCCGTAAGTAGTGATGAAAGTGGTAAATATGCTTTTTTTTGTTTTAGTGCCGCTAATAAAACTATTGATCTTGTTTGTGATTTCATTGCAGTACTTTTTATCCAATACGTACTCCGCATTATAAAATTTCATTTCACACAAATTGATCACATTATCATCTCTGTCAATAAGTAAGTCAATTTGCGCGCCGTTTCGGGTACTTTTACTGGTCCAGCTCCCGTGTGTTGAATGTATTCCGCTAATTTTAAGACCTTCTTTAATTTGTTCAATGTGCTTTAGGCAAGTGGTTTCAAAACTAAATCCTGACCAGATTTTATAAGATTGTTGACCCTGCATTTTCATCCAAATGCTTTTATTGGAAGGTTTTGTGTTTTCAATAAATTTAATGTAGAACATCGAGTATTCATCTGCGAGTCGGTAAACGGCATCTTTAGATCCTTTATAAGGAGTGTATTTTTCTATGAAGCCGGACTCCTCCAGGTCTTCTAAAGTTTTTGTTAATGTACCTCCCGAATTTATTTTACTTTTCAGAAGTATATTATTTCTTGTGAGTCCTTTTCGAACAGTGGCTAAGGTTCTTATAATTGTTTCATGATTATCGTATTGGTCAAATAAAGATGCAAATACATTATTAAATTCGGTTCTAAGGAATCCGTTTTTAGAAAAACATAATCTATCAAGTAGTTGTGCAACACTTTCTCCCGGAATTATTTTTTCTAAATAATGTGGCACTCCTCCCATGGCCATGTGAACCTGTAAAATTTCGTAACGGGAAAGTTTGACCTTGTTGTGTTTTAATAATTGCTCTGTTTCGTTAAGATTAAAAGGATTTAATTGTATTTGTTGTGTTAATCTGTTGTGCAAGCCTCCTTTATTTTTTATAATATTTTTTATCATGTAGGATGCCGCAGAGCCACAAATTACAACAACAAGGTCTTTTCTTTTTGATGCATAGCTATTCCAAAAGTTATCGAAGGCTCCGAGAAAATTTGATTTTCGGGTATCCAGCCATGGGAATTCATCAATGAAGATTACTTTTTTCTGTTTTGATTTTAGTTTGTTAAGGAATTTACTTAGCTGATAAAACGCTTCGATCCAATCAGATGAATGTTTACTTTTTGAGCTTTTAGCAGATAACGTTAAATTAAAATTTTTGAGTTGATCTCTAAACGACGCTTTATGTATTCCCGAAAATTCAAACTGAATATGATTTTTATAGACTTCACGAATAAGATATGTTTTTCCTATTCTCCGTCTTCCATACACTACAATAAGCTCGGATCTATTGCTTTTTAAAGCACCTGTTAAAAGAGTGATTTCTTGTTTTCGCCCAACCAATGATTTCATGGTATATAATTATAAGTAGCCAAATGTAACAAAAAAATAGTAGTTTTGGCTACTTATAAAATAGCTATAATTTCTTTTTCATCTTAATATTTGCTCTTTCGTAATGTCCTGATTCCATTTTTACTTCAGTAAATCCAAACTTTTCATATAGATGGATGGCAGGTTTTAATGAACGATTAGAGTATAAGATCAGGTTTTTAAGGTTCATTTGTTTTGCAATATTAATACAATGATGCATTAACACATTCCCAATTCCGTGTCCCTGAGCGTTATCGGTTACCGCCATTTTACCCAGTTCATACGACGCTTCATTTATTTTTAGTAGAGATGCTGTTCCAACTATAGAGCCATTTAACCTTACATAAAATATCAAACCTCCTTTATCTATTATTTCTTTTTTAGGGTTGGAGAGTTGAACAACATCATTGGGTTCTACTTTAAAATATTTTTCAAGCCACTCTATATTCAGAGTTTTTACAGGTTCTTTTAATTCTTCCGTATAATCAACAATTTCAATTCTATCACCATGTGCTTTTGGTTGTGACACTACTATAAAAGAAAGGTACTCATTGTGTTTATTACTTATTTTATGTAATGTTCGTGCAGGTATGTGTATACTCTCTTTTGCTGTAATAATTTCGAGGTGTCCATTTATTTCAAATGTAGCTGTTCCCGAAAGTATATAAAATAGCTGCTGGCTTTTCTCATGGCAATGTAATTGTTCTTCAGTATCGGGAGGCATCACTTCTTCAATCACACTCAGGTTATCACTTTTCAGTAAATGCCACCCATCACATTCTTTTCCCCAGATATAATGTTCTGCATTTTTAGCCGATCGTTTCATATTTATACTTTTTTGATCCATACGTAAGCTCGTGTGCTTGGATGTTCTGCATCCTTATAGGGTTGTCGCTCCAATATATCTATAATTTCGAATTTGTTTTCCAGAACCATCTCCAACACTTTCTTTGTTTCAAAAAAGTGGAAATCAATATTTACTGACTTATTCAAAAATTCATCTAAATGAATAATGTCAGCACCTACATGAAATGAAAATAAAAATTCCCCTCCATTCTTCAAAACTCTTTTTACCTCTTTTAACGCAGTTTGTAATTGCGATAAATCAAAGTGAACAATTGAATAAAAGGCAATGGCAGAACCAAAATAACCATCAGGATAATTCAACTCCAGCATGTTTGCTGTTTCAAAATTCAGGTGTGGATTAATCTCTTTGGCAATCCTCATCATTTCGGGAGAAATATCTGTACCGATCAGATCTTCAATTCCTTGATCGGATAAATATTTTGTTGTTTGCCCCGGTCCACAACCCAGATCAATGAATTTACCTTTGGTTTTATTTTCTTTTGCAAAAGCGCTAAGTAGTAGTTTATCCAGGTGTTTCTGCTCAAGTTCGTTTATGAACTTATCTGCATATGCTTTGGCGGTTGTATCATAACAATCAATAATATTAATTTGTTCCTGCATTTTGTTTACATTAATTGTGTACTAATTTAAGGGTTTTAGTTTTTATAAGTATATTTGTTTTCAATATATTTGTGTAATAAAATACAAGCCTCTGTTAATTAAAACTCTTTCCCTGTCAGCCGATATTATTTAATTGTATGTAGTATGATCTTTTCAAAAGATCAGTGGTTATTTTTTACTAATTAAATAAAATCATTAACATGTTTCAATTATATACAAATCGTTTGAGGGTTGTACCTCTTACGTTAGAGCAATTGCAGTTGCTCTCAACAAGCCGCGAACATCTGGAATCAGCAATGGGATTAATTTTATCTAATTTCGCATTGAGTGCGGACGATAGTTTTATGGAAGAGTTTCAGATTGCTATTGATACTCATTGTATACCAAAGGTACAGGAAAATTATAAGGATTATTTATGGTATACGCATTGGCTTATTGTTCATCGTTCATTAAATATTACCATAGGAGGAATTGGTGTAAATGGTACTCCTAATGAAATTGGAGAAGTGATGATAGGTTACTACGTAGACGAAAAATTTGAGCGGCAAGGTGTTGCCGCTGAAGCTTTAGAGTGTATGGTAAAATGGTTGTTCGAAAATGATTCGGTAAGATCAATTATTGGTGATACACATGAAAATAATATTGCTTCTCAACGGGTACTACAAAAAAATGGCTTCCGGCTGGAGGGTAAAGTGGAAGAAGGATTGCGTTGGAGATTAAAAAGCGATATGGAAGAACAAGTTTCATATGGCGTATAAAATAAAAAAAAATCCCGCTATTGTCTTTAGCGGGATTTTTAATGTTCAGTTACAATCTTATTCAATAATAATCTTTCCTGTAGAGACTATTTGAGATTCACTAACAAGTTTATAAGTGTATATTCCTGCTGGGAGCGATTCTTTTTCAAACGTAATTTTGTGAGAAGTTACATCTGAATTTTTTACTTCATTTCCAAGTACATCGTAAATAATTAAAACAGTGTTATCGATGTTTATGTTTTTACTGATTAGAATAGAAGCAGAGTTTTTCATTGGGTTAGGAAAAAAACTGATAGTGTTATCCAATAGGATATTCTTTTTCAAACCTATCGCCTGAGACTTGAAATGAATTTCATCTATCAATAGAGTTGCACCCACATGATTCATACTCGAATCCTGCCACTGATTGGATTGTATTTGTATAAAAACAGAATCAGGTTGAGAGGATAGATTAATAGGCACTTCAACAGTTAAGTATATTGGTGAAGCAATAAAGTAGTGTCCAACAAAACTAAATGGGGTACCATTATTTTTAAATCCTAAGGATATAAATGCGCTGTCTGTTGCAATGGTAGGAGCGTATTTATAAGAAAGCACCAAGGTATCAATTTGGTTGGAGAAAGGGTTTCCGCCAATATAACAGTTACAATTATTATCATAGTAGCCATTTTCAACATAGCCTGCAGAAGCTCTGGGTACACCATTGTTATCGCCTGCATATGTAGTCAATTCAATCGCGTAAGTTCCTCCGGCGGCATCGTTACTTCTTGCAAACCCTCTGCCATCTGAGCCACCTGCCTCCCAATTCAAAGGACTATTAAGCGAATTACTCGACCAGATTTCAAAATCGCCATTCATTTGTGTTGGCTGACTTGCAACACCTGTAAACGAAATGCTATCTAATAATAAAATACTTCCCGGAATTCCTTCTCCTGCAATCAGATTACTGGATGCTGCTGCAAAAATTACACTATCAGGAGCCATTGGCAAAGCAGGCACTAAAGGGAAACTGAAAGTTTGATACGTTGTGTAATTACCACCTATCAAAAAGAAATAAGTCCCTATGGTAGTTCCGGCATTTTTGAAAACCACAATGATAAGACCGGAGTCGCCTGATGCCTGATTATATTTGTAATGTCCGCTTATTCCCGTAGCTTGTTCCGTGTATGGAATTCCACCTTGCCATGAAGAAGGATTTCCATTAGCATCTGTAGCATTAAGAAGGTATGCCCCGCATGTGTCATTTACCGACGCGTTTGTTGTTAACTGCAAGGCAAAGGCCCCTTGAAATGCGTCGGTGCTTTTAGTTAAATTAAATGGTGTTTGGCACCTGAAGAAAGTTTCCGCGTTTGAATTTTGCGGATAACCTTGCGGAAAATCATAAGTTGCTGAATTCCAGTTTTCGAAATTCCCGTTTGGTATTGAGTTTTGAGAAACAGCGATTAAGGACGCCACCATCGCAAAGGCAATAAGTAATTGTTTTTTCATATGAAATTAGATTTGGTTATAACTAACTTAAATTTATTAAAAAAAAACTGTTACAACTGTATTTATTTAGTTAACGTATTTGGCTTTTGATTTAAACTATAGATTGTAGTTTATATATTTGTCCTATGAGAAATATTCTTTTTGCGTTTTTACTTGTTTGCTGCCATTGGTTTTCAGCTTATTCCCAAAGTATTTTTCCTGAGAAACCGGATAATTATATAACGGATGATGCCGGGATTTTATCTTATTCTCAAAGTGAAGCCCTAAATAGTAAATTAAAAAATCTGGAAGATTCAAGTTCCAATCAGGTGTTTGTTTACATCACCAATTCGTTGCAAGGGAATGATTTGTTCAGCATCTCTCAAAATATATTTAATACTTGGAAAATTGGTCAGGAAGGAAAGGATAATGGTGTACTTATAACAGTGTTTATTAGCGATAAGCAATTCAGGATACATACCGGTTATGGTTTGGAAAGCGTTTTACCCGATCTAACTACAAAATCCATACAAGATGAGTACATGGGACCACAGTTTAAAGAGGGAAAATACTATGAAGGGATTGATGTGGGGATAGATAAAATAATTGAAGCAACTAAAGGAGCTTATGTTTCAGGGGGAAGTCATAAGATTAAAGCCTATACCGATGGCGAACTGATTACTTCACATATTTTTATGGTGATTTTTATGCTAGGGTGTGTTTTGGAAATTATTTTAATGAATAAAAAATATCCTAAATTCCGTAAAAAATTATTTGTTCTTTATGGAACAACCTACATAATTTACGTTTTTTCCATGCAGTTGCTTTGCCCTAATTTGTATTATCCCATTTTGTTTACAGGCTTTATATTTATTGCAGCGGCCTTTTTACTTTATTTGCCCATGTTGTCTTTTATACAATCTAACGATGATAATCCAAGGGCACAAAAAGTCTATTACTGGGTTGTATCCATTTTTTCAGGAGCTGGTATTGCCGGAGTGTTTTTATACGTATACGGCGATCATTTAGAAAGCGATTATGGGTTCATGGAAATTCAATTTGCAGGAATGCTATTTACAATGATCTCATTTATAACATCCATTTTTTGCTTTTTTATAGTTGGTAGTTGGAGTGGAAGAATTTCGATGAGTGGAGGTTCCTCTTCTTATAGTTCATCCGGATCTTCCTATAGTTCATCATCATCATCTTCTTCTGGTTTTAGTGGTGGTGGAGGAGGAAGGTCGGGTGGAGGAGGAAGTAGCAGTAGTTGGTAAAAAGGGTGAAATTCGCGCTTAGTTGAATATCATATCAACCAAATTTTGTTTTACTAAATTAAATATAAATAAAAAACAGATATGATGGATTTACTTTTGTTTTTCTAAATGCTTTTCCACCAGTTTAAGCGTATGTTTTAATGAGTTTTTATTTTTCCAGTCAAAGTGCCCGGGAATTACATAATTGGCTTTTGGAAATTGTTTCATTACTTTTTTAATGCTATGTTTCCATTCGCCTGGATTTGCATCGTTTAAATTTCCAAGATCTTTGGATTCTGTACTTTTTACAAAACATCCGCCATATATTATTTTTTCTTTTTCAAGCCAGATTACAATATTGTCTTTAGTATGACCTTCTCCAGGGTAAAAGGTTTGGAAGGTTTTATCTCCAACAGTGAAGAGTGTATCTTTTGTAAAATAAAATTCTGCTTGTTTTTCATTTTTCTCTTTACATAAGTCATAGGTTTGTTTACTCGTGTATGTTTTCGCCCCCTTCATTCTATAATATTCCAGTCCGGCAGTCCTGTCATCATGAAAATGTGTAGCTATACACAACACCACTTTTTGATTGTGGCGCTTTTCTATACTATCCAATAAAGGCTGAAATTGTAATGTATCCCAGGGTGAATCCAACATTACCACTCCAGTGTTTGTTACAATATACATCCCATTGGCAGGAACCATATTTCCTTTATATTCATTGTAGGTGATGAACACAAAAGCATCTTTGCACAAGGGCGTTATTTTTAAGGTCGTATTATTTTTTTGAGCAGTTAAATTTAAATAAATAAGTAAACTGAAAATGAAGCTGAATGTGGTACGCATGTATGTTAAAAATATTTTTTAATTTTTATATTAATTTCCGGTCCGATGAAGTTAATTCAAATCTTAGGTCTCCATTTTTTTCAACACCAATTTCCTTCCAACCTTTTTTCCTATAAAGTTTTTCGGCTTTTGAATTGGGGGTGGTACCTAGCCATAGTCTCTCAGAATATTGTGCAAAATACCAATCAAGCATCATATTATGCAGTTTTGTGCCAATTCCTTTTCTTTCATGTTCAGGATCCACAAACAAGGCCCAAATGTTGTTTGATTCAGTGTCGATAATTGCAAAACCAAGTATCTTATTATTAAATTCACAAACCCATCCTTTACCTTTTGTTGTAATAAAATTGATGTAATCCGACTCAGTCACAGCTAAAGGATTGCCTAACACATTTTCTTTAACCGCCAAACGAATTACGTGCATTGCTTCTATATCTAAAGTATTGGCTTCTCTATATATCATATTGTTAACACAGATTTTGAAACATGACCAGCCATTCTTCGTATGAACCAAGAGATGCTAAAATGTATTGGTAAACTGATTTAGGCCCAAATTTCCGAAAAATAATCCTTAGTTAACATACAATTGTAGATAATTAATATGTTTACCTGTAAAATTTACTTGTATTTACACTAATATTAGTGTGTATTAGCATTACATATATATTATTATGACGAAAATAACCTTTACTATCTGCCTTATTTTTTATGTATTCACTTTGGGCGCTCAGGGAAAGAAACAAAACGTGGATAAGCTAAAAGAAGATGCTGAGTTTTTTACTCTGGAAGGCGAACACGAAAAAGCTTATCAGGCTTATAAGGAACTCATAGCAATTGAACCAAATAACTACCTGCATAAATTTCAGTGTGGTTTATCAGCATTGAACCTGCCATTCAGAAAAGCTGAAACAATTGATATTTTTGAGGATATTCTTAATAAGCCCAGTCAGAATAAATTGGAATTGAATTCCTATTTGGGAAAAAAATACGAGAGTATACCCGTATATTATTTAGGTAGAGCTTATCATAGCAACTATAAATTTGATGAGGCTATAAAATATTTCAACGACTTTCTAGCTACAAAGCCAACTGACCTCAAGATTAAAGAAGAAGTTCAGCATTTTCTGCATTTTTCAGAATCAGCTCATGATATTGTTATCAAACCCACAAAAGTAGACATTAGAAACATTGGGATGCCTGTTAACACAAGCGCACACGAATATGTTCCTTTAATTACGGCCGACGAATCGATGATGATATTCACTTATCGCGGACCTAAATGTATTGGCGGACTAATGAATTTAGAGGGAAAACCTAATAAGAATGGGATTTATTTTGAAGACATTTATTTTTCGAAAAGACTCAATGATACTTTGTGGGATGCCCCACAAAGTATGGGGGAAGAGATCAATTCAAAACAACACGATGCCTGTATAGCAATTTCTTCAGACGGGCAAGATTTATATACATACCGCAGCGATGAAAAGGATGGCGGAGATATTTTTGTATGCCATTTAAAAGGCGAAAAATGGAGTAAGCCGGAAAGATTGAATTCCAATATTAATACTACTTTTTGGGAAGGCAGTTGTTCAGTTACATCAGATGGTAAATATTTTTATTTTGCCAGCGAACGTCCGGGTGGAATAGGTGGCAGAGATATTTATGTTTCCGAAAAAATGAAAAGCGGGATGTGGGGGCAGGCAAAAAATTTAAGAGCCATTAATACTAAATATGATGATGATGCGCCTTTTATTCATGTTGACGGAACAACTTTATTCTTTAGCTCCGAAGGTCATAATAGCATCGGTGGGTATGATATTTTTTATTCTACCCTTGATAGTGGAGAATGGAAAAGCCCTGTAAATATGGGATACCCCTTAAACACCACTGATGACGATAGGTATTATGTTGTGTCTGCAAAAGGAGACAAGGGATATTTTTCTTCTAATAGAAATAATAAAGGTGCTGATGGTAGTCAGGATATTTATAGTGTGAAGCCGGGTTGGTATTCGGGAAAACAAAATGCAACAGTTATGGTAGTTGGTTCAATATTTGGAAACGACACTTTAATTGGAGCAACTATTGAGGTATTCAAAAAAAGTACGAATGAAGTACTTGGGCCATTCTATTCTAATTCAACTACAGGTAAATACCTTGTAGCTTTACCGGGGCACGACTCTTATACATTTAAGCTCGATGCTCCCGGGTATCCGCAATATTCTGAAAACTTGGATGTAAACGAACTCAATTCATACCTGGAAGTAAATAAGGATTTTCACCTGGCTAAAACTACTTTTGTAGATGTACACCTGGATACATTAAAAAAATTGAATGATTTTGTTCCGAAAAATACCGGCGGGGATACCGCAGTAAAAGTAGTAACTAATAATAGTAATAATAACACAAATGTAACCACAACTAATAATGACAGTGTTGCTAATACAAAAGTTAACCCTTGCGATGAATTTAAAACACTGGATTTCTCTTCTTTAAAAGGAAAGAGCCTCAATGATCCAAAAGTTTACGCAACACTTTTAGAAATTGGAAATAAAATTTGCGCTGGTTCTATGGAATTTAAAGTTCAGGTAGGGGCATATAGAAAACCGAAAAATTTTAAATCTAACCACTTGAGTAAATTTGGTGCAACTGAATCAAGTATAGGAGCTGATGGTATTACCCGCTTTACACAAGGTAAGTTCGGTAATGTAAATGAAGCTGAACAGTTACGTAAACAAATAATTGCGACCGGACAAAAAGATGCATGGATAGTTGGTTTTATTGATGGCAAACGATATACATTGGAAGAGTTGATTATGGTTGATTTTTACAACAAAAATGTAGCTCAGTACAATGAAAATGTTGGATTACTGAATGTGTTATTGGCTTCTAATCCTTAATTTCAAAAAAAAATCTACCCGGCTAAAAAATCTTTATACCAATATCCCGATTTTTTTATTGTACGTTGTTGTGTGTTAAAATCAATATGAATCAAACCAAATCGTTGATGATAACCTTCTGCCCACTCGAAATTATCCGTCAAGGACCAAACAAAATAACCCTTTATTTTTAATTCTTCTTGTTTAGCTTTTAATACCTGCTCTAAGTAGGATTTTAAAAAGTTCTCTCTGGCGGTGTCGGTAATTATTCCATCAATTATTTCATCGGGAAAAGAAGCTCCATTTTCAGTAATAAATATTTTTTTTACGCCTTTGTATTTGCTGAATTTTTTTACCATTTGATAAATCGCCTCGGGATATACTTCCCAATCCATTTGTGTATGAAAAACCTTTCTTTTGTCTGCCGGAATAAGTTTTGCTTTTAGGAAAGGAATAAAAAAATTGTATGCCACTACTTCGCGTGTATAATTTTGTATCCCAATAAAATCAAATTCTGCACGCATCAATTCTTCATCTCCGGGTTTTATATACTTCTCAACTTTTTTAAGGAAGGGAAGAGTTTCCATAGGGTATCCCAAACCTAAAGAGGGTTCTATAAAAGATCTGTTCAATAAGGCATCTATTCGTTTAGCAGCCTGTTTATCTCTTTCAGAATCTGATTGTGGTGTAATAAAGGAGCAGGAGTAGGTGGTTCCAACAATTGCATCCGGTTGCATTTTTTTGATAGTTCTTAAGCCTATTGCCTGACAAAGCACTGCATGATGCATGGCCGAGAGAAAACTTCCTATTCCCTTTTTTCCGGGTGCGTGTACGCCTAAAAAATATCCGGCTCCGGTAAATACCATTGGTTCGTTTAATACCATCCAGTTCTTCACTTTACTCTTAAACTCCTTGATACAAACCTCTACATAGTGTTCGAACCAATTTATAATTTCCCGGTTGGTCCAACCTCCTTTTTGTTGCAATGTTTCCGGAAGATCCCAATGATATAAAGTAATCCAGGGTTCTATTCCCGACTCTATGCAGGTATCAATAACTTTATGGTAAAACTCAATTCCTTTTTTATTTATTGTTCCAATTCCATCAGGTAAAATTCTTGACCAGGAAAGGGAGAATCGGAAATTTGGGATACCGAGCATCTTTACAAGTGCAATATCTTCCTTGTATTTAGTATAAAAGTCACATGCAATTTCCGGAGAATCATTATTCAGGATATTCTTTTTTCCTTTCGCAAACTCATCCCAAATCGAAGGGCCTTTTCCATCTGCATGAGAAGCTCCCTCGGTTTGTAAAGCAGATGTGGAAACACCCCAAACAAATTCATCTCCAAACCCGCTCCTTTTTATTGCGGCACTTTTACTTTTTTTATTCATACACTATTGAAACATATTATAATGAGAAGACTCATGGTGAGTATCAATAATTTCTGTACCACCGTGGTTTGCAACAATACGATCGATTATTTCCTTTGTTTGATCAGGATAATTTACGTGTACTATCTTTTTACTTTTTAACCAGTCTGTGATTTTATCCAAATGTTCACTGTTTAGTCTTTTCATAACAGGCACCCCCATAGTTTTTAACATGGCTACGTTGCAGTGTTGTTCATATTGTTTTTTCATAGGAATAACAAGTAGTTTTTTCTTTAAAAATAGTGCTTCACTGGTAGTTCCAAAGCCAGCATTACATAAAATTCCTTCAGCAGATGCCATACTCTTTAAAAAGAGATCTTTATTAATTGGAAGGATTGTTATGTTTTTTTGTTTAATTTTCTTTTTATTATGCTTGGAAAATACTTCCCATTTTACATCTTTAAATTTTGAAAGGTGTTTCAGGATTCTGTCATCATCATAAGAAGGAAGGTAGACTGTGTAATGGCCATCGTTTGTTGGTTTTATATTCCTAACTTCTTTTCGTATAATTGGAGTATAGATATTTTTATCCAGACTCTTAAAATGATATCCGTAATTATAAGTAGTGGGGGCATATTTTTCCAAAACAAGTTTTCCTATCAAATCTGATTTTTTTGGTTTGGGTGCAAGCGGGTGCAGAGTGGCTGCCTGATTGCTTAAACCAATACACGGTTTTTTTGCTTTTAATGCTGCCCAACACGATACAGGCTCAAAATCGCTGATAATAAGATCATATTTTTTTATGGGTAACGATTTTATCTCTTTCAATAAACGCATGGAATTCATTTTCCAATAGGTTTTCCAAATATCCACTCCGCCTTGTTTCCCGAAAATGAAGGACAAACCGTTGAATTTATATTTTACTTTAAAGGGTAATTCAATATCCGATTGGATGCCACTTACCAAAATGTCAACTTCACCTTTCTTTTGTAAGTATGGAATAATCTCAATAGCTCTTGTTATATGACCATTTCCGGTTCCTTGCACTGCGTAAAGTATCTTCATGTTTATTTATTAAATATAATACCTGTATTTGTCATAAAATCTCCTAACATCTGATTAAAGATCTCATTATCGCTCATCATCACAATATCATCATCCTGATTGTCGTGATCATCTTTTTCGAAATCTTCATCTTTATACTGAAAAAGCGTCCATTCGCCTTTGTTATACTCCAATGCCGTAAGGTTTTCTACCCAGTCACCTGAGTTTAAATATTCTACCGAGCCTTTTTCCGTACAAATAGTTTTCATTTCCGGTTGATGTATATGTCCGCATAAAACGTAGTCGTATCCATTTGCTATGGCAATTTCTGCAGTGGTCTTTTCAAAGTTGTTGATAAACTTTACCGCTTGCTTTACACTGTTCTTAATGTTTTTTGACAGGGATATTTTTCCTTTGCCCATCTTTTCAGAAACCCAGTTGCAAAATGCGTTAATAAGAATTAAAAGATCGTACCCATGTGAGCCAAGTTTGGTAAGCCATTTAGAGTGTTTCATTGTAACATCAAACACATCTCCGTGGAAGATCCAGGTCTTTTTACCATTCAGTTCCAAAAGCAATTTGTTGTCAATAACCAAAGAACCCATTTTAAATCCGGCAAATTTGCGAAGTAGTTCATCATGGTTGCCTGTGATGTAATATACTTTAACACCTTTACTTACCCATTTAATGAGCTTATGTATAATTCGCATGTGCGATTTCGGCCAATAGCGTTTTTTGAATTGCCACATGTCAATAATGTCACCATTTAATACTACCATTTTTGGTTTTACACTTCTCAGGTATTTCAGAAGTTCTTTACTATGGCAACCGTATGTTCCCAAATGCACATCGGAAATAACCAGCAGGTCAACCTTTCTTTTTTTTCTTGCCTTATCGGAAGACTGTTTTTTAATTTTTTCTTGCATCGTGTTTTGTTTTTCTGGATTTAAAGGCCGAATAAAGACTGGATTCGTATATAAAAATAGATTCCTGAACGGAAAAAATAAAATAACGGAATAGTGATGAAATGCCTGCCCTGTGAAAAATGAGTAAGGAAACTATTAGAGTTAGTGAGGCCTTGATGAATTGTTTACGAGTAATCGTATTTTGAATAACATTCAATTGATCAAGTTTAATACAAAGTTAGTTGCCTTATATTTCCATTGTATTAACTCAGGATCAAGATTTTGTTATGAAATGCTTTTTTAGTAACTTATGTCTCGGATAGTGAGTAACAAATTATTGAATATTATTGAAAAGGTAGCCGGTGATTTTTTTTGCACTGTATTTTGTTTGAGCTGCTATCTTTGAATTGAGTAAAAGCAATATTGAATCTATAAAAAAATGACCGTTTTGAAAGCATCAACTAGTATAAAAGAGTATTGCAGAAAACGAAACAAGTCAGTGCTTAGGATTTTTACTAAGCCGGGGAAAACTATTTCTATTGAAGATTATCATTCACTTCGTGTTGAAATAAAAAAGTTGCGTGCAGTTTTTGCCCTGGTTAACTTTAGTGTGAAGCAATTTAAACATTCAAAAACACTGAAGCCCTATTTAAGTATTTTTGAGCAAGCAGGGAAAGTAAGGGATATTCAATTGGAGGAGCTTACATTAAAAAAACTTAACCTGTCTAAGCCACTCAAAAATTACCTCATCGAATTGATAGGGCAGAGAAAGCTGGAGACGGAAACTTTTTTAAAATTGGCGAATAATAAACATGTAAAAAAAATTAAAGAGGCACACGAAAAAATTTCTGAAGCTGCCGCACAGGTTAAATATAAGGATATTGAAAGCTTTCTGAAAAAGAAAAGGAGGAAAATAGACATGTACCTGATGTTAAATAAACTTGAGGAAGTGAGTGTGCATGATTTGCGTAAGCGATTAAAAGAATATTATTATGTCCTCAAAATGTTTTATCCGGAAAACAAATCAATTTCAGAGCTGAGATCTTTTATGGAGTTATTAGGTAAATGGAATGATCTTTTTATGATGCACAAAGATTTGAAGAAGTCTCTTGATTTAGGTAATTTACCTCCTATTGAAAAGAAACTGTTGGAAAAGTTATCGGAAAATATTTTGTTGGAAATTGAAAAAGTTTTGAAAACGATAAATACCGATAAAAAAAGGTTGGATCCTGAAACCCCGACTGAATGGAACGTGCAGGTGCGTTAAACAAAGAACCCCGACTTTTAGTCGGGGTTTTTGCGTTCAAAGTAACCTATGTTTAATTCAAAAAACAAAATGGCTACATTATCTTAATTCAATTTAAATTGAGGAATTTTACCCTCTTGCATCAATTGAATACATTTCTTTTTATGCTCTTCGAAGTTACCGAAAGCCAAAGCATCCAGCATATCTTCTCTCGACATTTCAGGGTTATTGAATTTCTTACGAATTTCAACTGAGCATCTGTCAACAAATTTTTCAAAATGTTGCGGAGCCCATACATAACCTTTGCCGGTTTCAACCTTGAATTCCTCAGGCAAAATACCCTCAATTTTCGACTTCACCTCTATACCTTGGTATATCTTAGGTAATGTTCTGTTATCGAACACAAACGGCTTAGAAATAACAATTACATGCTTCTTCCGTTTAGGGTCAATCATGTTCAAGCCCTCTACACGCAAGCCTTTTTTCTTAAGCTGCGAGAATTTTGATTCAAAATCTTTTAGTATCTCAAACATTGTTCAAAGTTTTCAACAAAGGTAGGAGGTTTTCTGTTAAAAAGTATATCTTTTAGCTATTGTTTTTCTGCCTTCGTCTAATTATCTTATTTACAGTTTAATTCATTTTTTTGTTAACACCGTGTGAACTAAATTTTCTTAAAAATTATAATTTATTAATTAGCAATAGATTAACCTGTTAATTGTTTTTTCAATTCTAAAAGGTAATTAACAAAAAAAACCACCCTTCCATATGTGAAAGGGTGGTTCTCAGGCATATAAGCTCTTTAAAGTACTACCATTCGCTTTTACTCTCGGTACTTACAGGGTTTTTCATCTTTGCTTTAAGATCTTCTGCAACAGTACCGGCATGCATTTTTGCTGCTCCTCTTATTTGGTTCCACATTACATGATTAAGACTTAAAGATCCGCACGCAGGAGTTTCATTAAATATATCTCCCCCAGAGGCAACACCTCTTGTTGCTTTATGTTCAATGTTATCAATAGTGTAACGGTATTTTCCTTCTTTAAAATCAATAGTAATCTTCATAGTTATTTCGCCTTCCACGTCAGCAGTGGGGTTTAACACTTTTGGTTTATAGGGGAATTTAACCTTACAGCCCACCTTTCCACCCGAAGTATAGGCTTCTTCTTTCTTAAACTTTTTGCTTTTGCCATTTAACCATGCTGTAGCGCGATTTGTCATTTCAGTAACACTCGCAGGAACGGTAGGACTTAAAGTATCAAAAACTTCCTCCGGAGGAGGTAGTTCTTCAACCGGTTTCTTTTTTTTCTTTTTGCCTTTTGTATGTTCTTCAACAGCAGCAACAGGAGGTGGCGTTACAACTTTTGGCCTGTCCATTTCCAAAGAAACAACTTCCCTGATCATTTTTGTAAGGTCTTCTTCTTCCTCTTGAGCCTTGGATACAAAAGGGGCAACTGTAAGTAGAATTGCAAGTAAAAATAGTTTTTTCATAATTATTAGCAAAGTTAATAAATCTTTGGATACTTTGTTGGTTCTGCCTCACTAATCAAATTATATACCAAATCAAATACATCATCAGGATTTGGTTTACTGAAATAATCCCCGTCGCTGCCATAAGCAGGTCGGTGCTCTCGCGCAGAAAGAGTTAAGGGAGCAGAATCTAAATACTTATAAGCTCCTTGTTCTTCAACAATTTTTTGCATCATATAAGCACTGGCACCACCGGGTACATCTTCATCCAAAAATAGGACGCGATTGGTTTTCTTTATCGATTCAACGATGGAGTGGTTAATATCAAAAGGTAACAAAGTTTGTACATCAATCAATTCAACACTAATGCCTGTTTCATTCAGCATTTTAATTGCGTCCTGAGCTATGCGCACACATGAGCCATAGGTAACTATAGTAATATCGTTTCCTTCGCTCAATATTTCGGGTATACCTAGTGGGGTAGAGAATTCACCAAAGTTAGCGGGTATCTGTTCTTTTAAACGATAAGCATTTAGTGGTTCAATTATCAGAGCTGGTTCATCAGCTTTTAATAAGGTATTATAAAAACCTGCAGCCTGTGTCATATTACGTGGCACACAAACGTGAATTCCCCTGCAGGCGTGAACTATCATTCCCATAGGAGAGCCGCTATGCCAGATGCCTTCTAAGCGATGTCCGCGTGTACGAATAATTACCGGGGCTTTTTGAAATCCTTTGGTACGGTACTGAACGGTTGCTAAATCATCACTCATTATTTGGAGTGCGTACAACAAATAATCCAGGTACTGAATCTCAGCTATCGGGCGCAAACCACGCATGGATAAACCAATAGCTTGCCCCATAATGGTAGCCTCACGAATACCTGTATCAAATACTCGGTGTTCTCCATACTTAGTTTGTAATCCTTCTAATCCCTGGTTTACTCCACCAATTTTTCCTGAGTCTTCTCCGAAAATCAACGTTTCCGGATATTTGGCCAATATTTTATCAAAGTTGTCGCGTAATATTTCCCTTCCATCACAGTGTTTCACTTCTGAATCATAAGTAACAGGAACAGCCGGAATGTTAAATACGGTTTGAGAAGACTGAGAATGCAGATATGAGCTGTAACGATCAAAGTTGGCCTCACGTGAAGCACTTAACCAGTTTGTTAATTTTGTTCTTGCCGGGCTATTTTCATTTCTTACTAAACGTAAGGCTTTTTTAACAGCTATATGAAGGTCTTTTCTGATAGGTTCAATAGCTGAAGTAAGATCGTTTCTTGTTTTTTGAATGAATGCCTGTGCATCACTTGAAGCTGCTAACTCATCCAATAATCCTACTACTTCATTCAATTCATTTTTAATGGGAGTGCTTACGGCAGTCCATGCAGCATTTTTTGCATCACGTACTGCTTTTTTTGCATCTTCCTCCATTTTATCCAACTCTTCTACAGTAGCTATAGTGTTTTCTATAATGAACTCGCGCATTTTTTTTACGCAGTCAAAATCCAATTCCCACTGCAAACGTTCTTTTGATTTATAACGCTCATGTGAACCTGATGTACTGTGACCTTGAGGCTGAGTAACTTCTTCTACGTGAACTAAAACAGGAACGTGTTCTTCTCGGCAAACCTTTGCTGCTTTCTCATATGTTTCACACAAATGTGCGTAATCCCAACCTTTTGTTTTAAAAATTTCAAAACCTTTACCACTTTCGTCCCTCTGAAAACCTTTTAAAATTTCAGAAATACTTTCTTTAGTAGTTTGGATTTTTTTTGGAACAGAAATTCCGTGTCCGTCATCCCAAACACTCATCAACATAGGAACCTGCAATACGCCGGCAGCATTAATGGTTTCCCAGAACAAACCTTCGGAAGTGCTAGCGTCACCAATAGTACCAAAAGCAATTTCATTCCCTTTGTTAGAGAACCTGGCAAAAGCATCGTTGTGCAGATCTTTATTTATTTTATAAAAATGGGAAGCATAAGCTAAACCTAACAGTCGGGGCATTTGACCTGCTGTGGGTGAAATATCAGGAGAGGAATTTTTTTGTTTAGTTAAATCTCTCCAGCTTCCATCAGGATTTAAGCTGCGTGTTCCAAAATGCCCGCCCATTTGACGACCGGCACTCATTGGTTCTTCTTCCTGATTAGTATTTGCATATAATCCTGAAAACCATTGTTGAATAGTAAGCGCGCCGATAGCAAACATAAAGGTTTGGTCGCGGTAATATCCACTTCTGAAATCACCTTCTTTAAAAACCTTTGACATTGCTACCTGGGCCAATTCTTTTCCGTCTCCGAAAATTCCGAATTTAGCTTTACCGGTTAGTACTTCTTTTCTTCCTAATAAACTAGTTTGACGGCTTTCGTTGATTAATCTGAAATCGTTTAGCACAATTTTTTTAAATTCATCAAAACTCAATCCGCTCTTTGTTTTTTGCGCCTCGTTGCTCATTTCCTTCTATAAAAAATTACAAATTACCTTATCCCACAAATATAATCGATATTTTGATTTGGAGAAACAGAAAAAGCAGCCTTTTTGGTTTTTATTTAGAACTCCTCTTTAGTAGATAAAATGGCATCGAATTGGCTTTGGGAAATAGTTCCGAACTAAAAATGTTAACTTTACTCTTCCTTATCCATCTATAAATGAAAAAGAATTCTTTTTATAAATTATACCTGAGTCTTTTGATGTTATTCGTATTTGTAAAAGCTCAGTCCCAATTATCGGATATTAAGATTATTGTGCCAAAAGACATTGGTTATTCTTATAATGATTTTCTGCAGTATTTCCCGGACGAAAAACATTTTGTAACCAGCGGAAATGGAATATCTGTTTTTAATACTGAAACATTTGAATTGATTGATGAATATGACCTTCAGTTTGGATCGAAAAATTTATCCATTAGCCCGGATGGAAAATATATTTTGGTTTCCGCTAACACAAATCTGATGCTGTTTACTTTTGAGAACCAGAAATTAAATTTGATTTCCACCATAACTACGGGAGAATTGTTGAAAGGGATAGAGGGAGCAGAATATTACTCATCCATGCCTTTAAGTGGAGCATTTTTTATTAATAAGGGTTATGAGATCTATGCTTGCGTAGGGCGTTTTTCTTTGGTTTATGATATTGAAAAGAAGACTCTGGTTCGTTCGTATAATTTGCCTATTGCCGCGAGCATAATGTCAGCAGCGTTTTTGCCAAAGAATAATGAAGTTATTTATAGTTCAACGGAAGGTGAAATATCGAGTGTATCTAAACAATCGGTTAACGATCTTTCTCAGATTAAAGTTATTGTTAAGGAAAAGGCAATGGTTTATAAAATGAAAATGTGCGATTCTTTAGCTATGTGTTTTGCGACAGATAAATATTTTGTTTTAAATAGTGAAACAGGAAAAATACTTCATGAAGTTACTTTACCGATAGTTCAAACTCCGGGTTTAGACAAGAAATCTCAGGAAATTGCGAATAAAAGATCACCTATTACGAATCCGGATGGGGCAAATTTTAAGTCGGATGAATACATAATGGATATTGACTATTTAAGGACTGAGAATGCCTTGGTTTATGCCACTTCCAAAGAAGTAAAGTTTTATGATCTTAATACCAAAAAGGTCACAAAACGTCTCAAAGGAATTTTTATGAATATGAAAATTTCTCCTAAAGGAACCAGGATGGTTACAAATGGTTACTTGTTTTATAAAGCTATGAGAATTTATAATCCCAAGGATATGAGTTTGATTGCAGAAAGAACGACTATGGGAAATCCTGTTTATTCGGCCAATATAAGCCCAAACAAAAAATGGCTTTACACTAACGGAAGTAATGCGGGTTATATCTGGAACCTTAGCAATTTTACAAAGCATACGGAAATAAAGGACCTTTCAGGCAAGGACTCGTCATTTATTATGAGCGTTTATTTTTTGAATGATTCTGAAGTAGTAGTTAATTCTGGTTTAAGTTTCTCCCACCTGAATTTGTTCATTTATAATTTCCTCAAAAAGGAAGTGGTTACAGTGATAAAAAAGGATGTTTACGCTATCGGTTCCGGATTTATGAATGGTGAGTTTTATTATGCGGATTACGGTCACTTATACATCGTGAACCTGAAAACCAAAAAGGAAGAGAAATACGATGGTTTGTTTTCGTTGGCAGCAGTACCTTCTTACCAAATAATCAACTTTACCGACAATTTAGTATTTGTTCCGGGAACCGGGAAGTTTAGTGTAATCAATAGAAAAACGAAAGCATTGATTTATGAAAGTACTACCTGGAGTGTAAATTCAAAGGTTCTTTTCAGTAATGATGGGAGGTTTTTGTTTACCCCTGCTCAGATTACCAAGAAACAGGTAATGAATGGTTATGAGTATGATGCACCCGTAAACGCTATTGTAAAAGTAGATCTGGAAAGTAAGAAGGTTGTGAATGATTACGCCAATACTTTTTTTCCCTATGATTTTAAATTAAAAGATAATGGTAGCACTATTGGTATTTGGTATGTGAAATACGATATGGCAAATTATAAGCCCAATGAAAATGAGAATATGTACACCGAGTACGATGTAAACAGTGCTGCTGTTAAATACAATAAAGTTATGGATGTTACGGCGAGTATGATGCCTTTCCATTTCACCAGCGATTCAGGCAAATACTTTTGTTTGTCGGCAGTGTATGATGATTATATAAAAATATTTGATGCGAAAGGTGAATTGGTTATTGATTTGAAAGGGAGCGGGCTTTCTAATCCACGTTGTTTTTTTATAGAAGAAAAAGATCTGCTAATAGTTACTTCTACTTTCAACTCAATGGCAACTTTTGTTGACCTGAAGAAGAAAAAAATAATGGGGCAACTGGCAAATGCGGAGAAAGATCAGTTCTTTTTGATCAGTTCCGATCTACATTATTTAGGATCAAAAGAATTCGTTAAAAACATTCGTTTCAAATACAAAAATGAAATGTATGGTTTTGAACAGTTCGATGCGTATTTGAACCAACCGCATCAGGTATTACGTGCATTTAACTGCAGCGACAGTGCATTGATAAAAGCCTATGAAAAGGCATACAATAAACGTTTGAAGGTTCTTGGCATTAAACCGGGAACAAAAGTAAATTTTGCTTCTCTTCCTAATTTCCATCAGGTAAAAATGCTGGAAGAAAAAGCAGGTGTAGTTGGTTTTGCGATCAGTGCAAACAAAGGGGCTAATAAATTAAAAACACTAAAGGTTATTAATAATGGTAGTTTGATTTTAACAGAAGCCATTCCTGCCGATAAAGCAGATCATTTAGAAAAATCATACAGTTTTGAAACTTCTTCGGGTATCAATCGATTTGAATTTGTGGTAGTAGATGAATTGGGATTAGAGAGTCCACATATAACACGCTTTTATAATAACACCAATATTGTAAAACCTAATTTGTTTATAGCCGTTATTGCAAGTGAGAAGTTCAAGAATACGGATTTTGATCTTACCTATGCCGTGAAAGATGCAACAGATATGGCGAATACTATGGCCAATTCAAAATCGTTCAATAAGGTCAATGTAAAAAAAATCTTCAATAAATCCTTTGCTACTGACTCAATTACTGATTTGAAAAAATTCTTTGAGCCGGCAGGGGTGAATGATGTAGTAATGATCTTCTTTGCCGGACATGGTTTCCTTGATGGAGATTTTAGTTATTACTTCCCGACATATTATACCGATTTTGATCATCCGAATGTTAATTCAGTTTCGTATAATACTTTCGAAAAACTGTTGAAAGAAGTAAAACCATTACGTAAGTTGATGTTTATTGATGCCTGTTTCAGCGGTGAAGTAGATAAGGATGATCTATATTTTAAAGAAGAAACAAAAGATAAAGATACTACACGCTCCATTCGATCATCATCCGCCGTATTTGCTCAAAGTACTGCATTGGAAATGTCGAAGACGGTTTTCTCTGATCTTCGCCAATCATCGGGAGCAACAATTATTTCTTCTGCCGGAGGAACAGAAGCCGCGCTGGAAGGAGCAAAATGGAACAACGGATTATTCACTCATTGTTTGTTAGACGGAATGGCAAATATGAAAGCGGATTACAATCAGGATGGGACAATCTCTTTATCTGAACTACAGAAATTTGTAGCGGAGGAGGTGCATAAACTTTCAGGAGGGAAGCAGATGCCTACGTACAGGTTGGAGAATACGGTGTTGGATTATGAGTTGTGGTAAGCTTTTACCACAGAGGCACGGAGAACATAGAGTAGCACTGAGTTTATTTGAGTGTGGATTTCCTAATTCATGTGAATAGAAATGGGAAGATTAAACCTAACCTTTACTTTTTTTCCTTCTAATGATCCTGGCTTCCATTTTGGCATTTGTATGAACAGCTCTTCTATTGACTTTGTAAATTCCTGAGTTTTAACGCAAGAACCAGTTTCGGTAAATCTGGCGGTAGGATTAATAACATTCCCATTTTCGTCCACAATAAAGCCGACCCAGATCTTGTGATAATAGCATGCAGAATCACCTTTTGGATAGATCAAATTATTGCTCAGGTATTTCATGAGTTTTGCAGTTCCTCCAGGATATTCGGGCATCTGGTCTACAACTATATAAACTGTGGTATCTTGCTGAGCTTCTTTATATTTTGGGTTGATAACATAAGAGAGAAGAAAGTCAGGAGTATGAAGAATGTAGATTTCATATTATTAAACGAGAAAAAGCAAGAATTATTTTATCTCCAAAATCTTCATTTCACATCTTCTATTGATTGCATGAAGCTCTTCTTTTCTTTCTTTACTTTTTTCTTTTGCAATCTTTGCTTCAGAAATGATTGGTTTGGTTTCCCCATATCCTTTATTAGCAACTCTTGCGGAGTCTATCCCAAAATCCCTAATTAATGCATGCTTTAGTTCTTCCGATCGTTCATTACTTATAAGTAAATTCATTTTTTCAGTTCCTCTGTTATCGGTATGGTTTGAAATTTCAACCACATAGTTTTTATGTGTTTTCAGAAAGTCAGCAATTAGTTTAATAGAATCTTTCTGCGTTTCAGTAAAAAAATAAGGACCGCAAGTATAAAAAAGAATATTTGGAAGTTTTACTACATCTCCTTTCTGAAATATACTATCCTGAAGCGTTTTGTTAGCTTGCCCAACACACACAACAGATACAAACAAAAGCATATATAGTATAATTCTCCTCATTATCTTGAGCTATTCAGTCTTACATCTTGCGCCTAACTGTCTCACGTCTATTTCCCTTCAATCATCTTTTCCAACAAAAACATCTCATCTCTTAACCTTGCAGCTTCATTAAAGTCGAGTTCTTTAGCAGATCTCAACATAGCTGATTTAATTTGAGTCAATTGTTTTTTGAGTTCGTCTTTGTTCATGTACTGAGTTACAGGGTCGGCTGCAATACTTGTAATGTCTCCATCTACATATGCTTTTACTAACTTACCGTTGTATGACACTTCCATGTTCGACATTGGTTTGTCGAGTGCTTTTTTACCAGCCTGAGTTGGTGTTATATTGTGTTTAAAATTGTATTCGATCTGTTTTTTTCTTCTGCGTTCGGTTTCTTCTATTGTATACTCCATACTTTTCGTAATCCTGTCAGCATACATAATCACGCGACCATTCACATTACGTGCTGCACGCCCAACAGTTTGTACTAAACTTCTTTCATTACGTAAGAAACCTTCTTTGTCTGCATCAAGGATCGCTACTAAGGAAACCTCAGGTAAGTCCAATCCTTCACGTAATAAGTTAATTCCTATCAATACATCAAACATTCCTATTCTCAGCTGACGAAGAATTTCAATCCTATCCAAAGTATCTACATCCGAGTGAATGTAACGGCAACGCACATTTAATTTTGTTAAGTACTTGGTCAACTCCTCAGCCATACGTTTGGTAAGGGTTGTAACCAATACACGTTCATCTTTCTCAACCACTTTATGAATTTCATCTAACAGATCATCTACTTGATTGGTGCAAGGTCTAACTTCTATCAATGGATCCAATACTCCTGTAGGACGGATCAATTGCTCAATGATTACACCTTCACTTTTTTGTAATTCATAATCGGCAGGTGTTGCACTTATGTATACTATTTGGTTAATCAATGTTTCAAATTCTTCAAACTTAAGCGGACGGTTATCCAAAGCAGATGGCAAGCGGAAACCATATCCAACAAGGTTTTGTTTTCGGGCTAAGTCACCACCGTACATGGCGCGGATCTGAGGCATAGTAACATGACTCTCATCCACCAGCATTAAAAAATCTTTAGGAAAATAATCTATTAAACAAAAAGGACGAGATCCTTCAGTCCTTCCGTCAAAATAACGGGAGTAATTTTCGATACCGCTGCAATAGCCCAATTCACGCATCATCTCCAGATCGTAATTCACACGCTCTTCTAAACGTTTTGCTTCTAATGGTTTTCCTGTTTGTTTAAAATATTCAACTTGCTTCACCGTATCCTCCTGTATCATTACCATGGCATTTTGCATGGCATCAGGTCCGGTAACAAAAATGGTTGCAGGATAAATATTGAAGGAGTTGAATTTCTCCATCATCATTCCCGAAGCCTGATCAAAGGTTTCAATACTTTCGATCTCATCACCAAAAAAACAAACACGAACAGAATAATCGGTATAGGCTAAATTGATATCAACAGTGTCGCCTTTCACACGGAAACTGCCTCTACTAAATTCTTCCGTAGTTCTTGAATAAAGTGCCTGAACGAGTTTATGAAGAAATTTATTGCGGCTGATCAACTGACCAACATCTATGGAAATAATATTTTCTCTGAAAGCAGTTGGATTACCAATACCATAAATACAGGAAACAGAACAAACAACGATCACATCCCGCCTGCCGGATAGGAGGGAAGAGGTCGCGCTCAAACGTAACTTTTCAATTTCGTCATTAATGGCAAGATCTTTTTCAATGTATGTATCCGTTGTAGGCAAATATGCTTCAGGTTGGTAATAATCATAATAAGAAACGAAATACTCCACTGCATTGTTCGGGAAGAATTGCTTTAATTCATTATACAACTGTGCTGCCAATGTCTTATTATGGCTCAATAACAAAGTTGGCTTGTTAACCTGTGCTATCAGGTTGGCGGCGGTAAATGTTTTCCCCGAGCCGGTAACTCCTAATAAGGTTTGGTGTTTTACTTCGTTGTTAATTCCTTCAACGAGTTGACGAATAGCCTCGGGCTGATCACCGGTAGGCACAAATTCTGATATAAGTTCAAATTGCACAGGGTAAAGTTAGCTTAGATTTATTGAATAACAAAGTCGATTTGCGCGAAAACTTAACCGCAGATTTATGCAGATGGCGCGGATAATTTGATTAAAAGGGTAAAAAAATAAAATCTGGGCAATCTTTGAGAATCTGCGGCTGTATTTAAATGCCGCAAAGTCATTTTGCACTTGCCATTCTTATCAGCAATGACTAATTTTGAAGTCATCAACAATATAATTATGGCAAATAAAACTTCCTGGATCAAAGTCAATACTGACAGTGATTTTAGTATATACAATATTCCTTTTGGCATTTACACAGATGCGAACGTAAAACATCATGCATGTAGTGCAATTGGAGATCAGATCATTGATCTTTATGAATTATGTCACCACGGTTATTTAGGTAATTTCAGTTTCGATAACCTTGTTTTTAAAGAATCAACACTGAATGATTTTATTGCTTTAGGAAAAGAGATTACTAACGCCGTAAGAAACAGAATTATTGAATTATTTACAGAAGGAAATACTGAATTACAATCGAATGAAGCACATCGCAAAGACATTCTGAAAGCTCAGACCTCGGTTAAAATGTTGATGCCTATTCGTGTTGGGGATTATACCGATTTTTATTCGAGTATTGATCACGCAACTAATATTGGTAAAATGATCAGAGACCCGGAAAATGCTTTGATGCCAAACTGGAAACATATTCCGGTTGGTTACCATGGAAGAGCTTCTTCTGTTTGTGTTTCAGGGCATTCTTTCCACCGACCGAAAGGGCAACAGAAACCTGCTGATGCACCCATTCCTGTATTTGGACCATGTAAATTACTGGACTTTGAATTGGAAACTGCCTTTGTAATTGGAAGAAGAACCGAAATGGGAGAAAGCGTTTCAACTGCAAAAGCGGATGAGTATATTTTTGGGATGTTGTTATTCAACGATTGGAGTGCTCGCGATATTCAGACCTGGGAATATGTTCCATTAGGGCCATTTTTATCAAAGAATTTCGCATCAACCGTTTCTCCCTGGATAGTTACTTTGGAAGCCTTAGAACCATTCCGCACCAAAGGATACATACAAGAACCTAAAGTATTGCCGTATCTTGAATATTCCGGTGATAAGAACTTGGATATTAAATTAGAGATGTACATTCAGCCTGAAAATTCAGAGGCAACAAGAGTTTGTACTTCCAATTACAAATACATGTACTGGACCATGGAGCAACAGTTAGCTCATCACACAGTAAATGGTTGTAACATTAATGTTGGAGATCTTATGGGAAGCGGAACTATCAGCGGGCCTGATCCAAGTGAATTCGGGTCGATGATGGAACTTAGCTGGAAAGGTACCAAACCAATTAAACTGAACGACGGTAGTGAACGTAAATTCATTAACGATAATGATACTGTAACTATTAAAGGTTGGTGTGAAAAGGATGGCATCCGTGTAGGTTTTGGGGAGTGTAAAGCCACTGTGTTACCTTCAAACTAGCTGAATTTTCACCACAGAGACACGGAGAACACAGAGGTTTTTTATTCTTCTCTGCGCCTCTGTTTCTCTGTGGAGAGTCTTTCGGGTTAAAAAATTAAGCGATAATGACTTTTACAGAAGAAATATTTGCTCCACTTTTTTCTAAGAAGGAAGTAAAAGTTTTTGTTTTGCGTTTAGATAAGTTTCATCCTGAAATTGGAGGCAACAAATACTTCAAACTCAACTACAATCTTCAAAAAGCGAAAGAGCAAAACCATCATACTTTATTAAGTTTTGGCGGTGCTTTTTCTAATCACATTGCTGCCTTGGCTGCTGCCGGGAAGAAGTATGGTTTTAAAACCATTGGTGTAATACGCGGAGAAGAATTAAATCCCGATAGTAATCCAACCTTAAAGCTTGCTTCTGAAAACGGAATGCATTTATATTTTGTTAGCCGCGATCAATACGCATTAAAAGAAAATGAAACATTTATAGGGAAATTAAAAGCGGAACTGGGAGATTTTTTTCTGATTCCTGAGGGTGGCTCCAATGCTCACGCACTTAAAGGTTGTATGGAGATCAAAGATCTTATTCCCTTTGATTTCAATTACATGCTTACGGCTTGTGGAACAGGCGGAACCATTGCAGGTATTTCTTTATCTTTAAAGAGGGATCAAAAAGTAATTGGCATTCCTGTTTTAAAAGGAGCTGAATTTTTAAAAAACAATGTTGTTAAATTAAAACAACTCTATTTTGAAGAGTATGGCTTGAGAGAGGAAAAGAATAACATTGAATTTGAATTCGATTATCATTTTGGAGGTTACGCTAAAACAACAACCGAGCTTTTAAATTTTAAAACCACTTTTGAAAAGGAAACGGGGGTTCCAACCGATAGAATTTACACAGCAAAAATGTTTTATGCATTATATGATCTTGTAAAAAAGGATCGTTTCCAAAAAGGGAGCACTATTGTTGCCATTCACACCGGTGGTTTGCAAGGAGAGGCCTCGACTGCGCTCGACCTGACATAGTAAAAATTTAATTACTATCCTTATAAGTTTCTAATAGGTAGGCTGGTTGAAATTTAAGAACTAAAGGTTGAATTAATTCCTAAATTTGTTTCTATGTCAAAAGTTTATAGAATAAAATACGAGCAAAAAATCCCGGTATCTCTTGATACCATTTGGGAATTTATGTCAACTCCCAGGAGCCTTGCAAAAATTACTCCTCCCGATGTTCGTATGGAAATGACTGGCGAACTGGATTCTGAAAAAATGTACGCGGGGCAAATTATCCAATACAAACTATATCCATTATTAGGCATAAAAATGACATGGGTAACCGAGATCACGCAAGTAAAAGAGAAAGAATATTTTGTAGATACTCAGCCTTTCGGACCTTATTCTTTCTGGCATCACAAACATTTCTTTAAAGAAATTGCAGGTGGAGTTTTAATGACAGACATTATTGATTACAAACTTCCGATGGGATTTATTGGTAGAATAATAAATGCTTTAGTTGTAAGAAAAAAACTGGAAAAGGTTTTTAAACACCGTTTCAAAGCAATGGAGAAATTGTTCGGGAGCTTCGACTACCCTTCGGCTACGCACAGGACAGGAGCTCAGTCAGCGGATTGATTCTCTATTAGCTTTAGGATTAATTCTCTAAAAGGTATTGCAATTTCAAAACAGTTAGGTTATTCTCGTGTATCACTTTTAAATAATTGCATTTAATACTTAATGCCTGGCTTACTATCTCCAGGTATTCTACGTAGCCAATTTCTTTTTTCTTATAGTAGTCAAGAGCTTCGGTTATCATAAGCGTTGAATTATCGAGAGCCTTTTTTTTGTAATAAGTTATACTATTTTGATATTTTAAATACTGATTCACGGTTTGTTTATACTCACCCTGCAATAAATTACTTTGGTAATTATAGTTATGTTGAGCAATGTCTTTATTAATATCGGCAGCGTTTATTTTTGCTTTAAAAGGATAATACCAGATAGGCAAGGTCATTCCCACCTGAAATCCCTGTAAGCGATTTTTTGTTGTCAAAAAATAATCTTCGCCAAACACATTTGCCGGACCATATATGGTTTGGTTGAAATATCCTACAGTAAAATCAGGTAATGATTTAAAAATCTCTACTTTTTTTTGCCTCTCTGAAATATTTACTTGTTCGTTCAACTGTTTAAGTATGGGATGTGAAAGGTCCGCAGCTGAATCAAGAACAATGGTAAGGTAATTGTTTTCCATATCACTATCCTTGATATTTATATTTTTCCCACAGTTCATTAGCGTTTTAAGGTGGATCTGATAATTAATAATATCTTCTTCATTTTCAAAAAGCTGATTTTTAATATCCATCACCTGAGTTTCTGTACTTGTTTTTTCGAGCAAACTGGCCTCTCCGTTCCTGTACTTAATAGCTGTTACATTTGCAAAGTCTTCATAGATACTGTCTTCTTTCAATAAAAGATGTTTAAGTGTTTCTACAAATATTAATGAATAATAAGTTGTTTTGATATGATAAATGAGGTTCGCTTTTTCCGATTTCAGAGCGTATTCACTATTTTTTAATTGTGCATTGGCAAGCTTATTTTGTGCACCGAATAAACCGGGAAAAGGCGTTGATTGCGCAATTGTAATGTTGTTATCATATTTATAAATACTATTGAATTGCCCCTGAGTAAACATGGCTGTTGTTTTGGGTAACTCCGTTGAAGTATGTTTAATTTGTTTATAGTAATCTTTTTGAAGCTCAACAGCCTTTACACCTTCATTGTTTTTTAAAGCATAATCAATACATTCCTGCAAAGAAAACGACTGGGTTTTATTTTCCTGAGCCGATAATAAGCCGTTCAACAAAACAAAAAGCAGCGAAAGACTAAGGCATTCCTTTTTCATTACACAGGTATTAATTCAATAAAACTAAGGTAATTTAAAATACTATATCACATTGTCGTTTTAAGAAGATTTCCACTTCTTTTAAATTTGGTCGTCCAATGATGGATAATTATCTAAAACACTTAGAAATCTGATTTTTTTTTATTTACTTAGCGTTCCTAATAAATTAATGTGTTAAAATTCATCTTAAAGAAATTTTTTGAAGGTTCTCTCGTTCTTTTTGGAGTTGTTACCGTTATTTTCTTTCTTTTTAATGTATTACCGGGCGATCCTGCTACTGTAATGTTAGGGCAACGGGCTAATAAAGACGCAATTGAAGCTATTAACAGGGATTTGGGGAGGGATAAACCTTTGATTACCCAGTACTTCATGTACCTTAATGATCTTTCACCCCTTTCTTTTCATAATGCAGATAATAAAAAAAGTGCCTATTACCTTGATAATGATAAGTACGAGCACGTAAAGTTGTTTTCCTTAGGAGATGGGGGGCAGGTTATTCTCAAAAAACCCTATTTACGAAGGTCCTATATAACAAAGAGAAAAGTTTCAGAGGTTATTTATGAAACACTTCCTGAGACTGCAGTCCTGGCATTCAGTTCTATTTTGGTAGCGTCTATTTTCGGTATTTTTTTAGGGATTATTGCTGCTATTAAAAAAGATACTTTTTTTGATCGGCTGGCATTGGTGCTTTCAGCCTTGGGAATGTCGGCTCCGGCATTTTTTGTGGCTATTCTTATTTCCTGGCTTTTCGGTTATATTTTATCAGATTATACCGGTTTGAGCCCTATAGGAAGTTTATATACCAATGACGTTTGGCAAGGGGAGATGCTCGACCTTAAAAATCTGATCTTACCTACTATAACTATGGGAATGCGCCCTTTAGCAGTTATAGTTCAGTTAACCAGAAGCTCATTATTGGATGTATTATCACAGGATTATATTCGCACAGCCAGAGCCAAGGGCTTGCCCGGATACAAAGTACTTGTTAAGCACGCTTTAAAAAACGCCTTAAACCCTGTTGTTACCGCTATTTCGGGATGGTTTGCCGGTTTAATGGCAGGTGCCGTTTTGGTTGAACGGATTTTTAGCTGGAAAGGAATTGGAAACGAAGTATTTGAGGCCCTTTCAAAGAATGACCTTCCTTTAGTAATGGGCTCTACCATTGTTTTTGCCCTGATCTTTGTTGTGATTAACATTATTGTTGATATTACCTATGGAATTCTTGATCCAAGGGTACGCAGGGCAAAATAGAAATTATGGAATCTTTTTTCATTCCCTGTTTCTCTAAATAAAAAAAGTATTTATCTTTCAGGTATTAAATTATAGATAGATGCTCGATTCACCTCTCCACGAAAACCCCTCATTAAGATACCATGTTGATATAGAAGATAAACCTATGCGCAGTTTTTCGAAAACCGCGGTCATAAGTTTTTTTGATGAAAACGGAAAAAAAGTATCAGTTATAAAATATGGTTTTATATCCTTTGAAGAGATCATGGCTAAAATTGATGCCGGCGAGGATATTATTCTTAATAACGCATACATAAAAAACTTTTCTTTAACTGATTACCGTGTAGAGAAAGGCTTTGACGATAGCGTTTTTGTTACCCTTAAAAATTTATCAGCTAAAAAAGCTTTTTTTGATTGTGATGTAAACAACGATTTTTCTTACGGGAAATTTGAAGGTGATAAAACGGTTTTTGATTCAGCTATTTTTGCAAATGGAAATACCAACTTCAGTAACTCTGATTTTATTGGTGGCGATGTTACATTTAAAAAAGCTAAGTTCGGCGCCGGAACAGTGAGTTTTCAATCGGTAAACTTTGGTGCCGGGGCGGTAAACTTTAATACCTGCAACTTTGGCAATGGAAACTTGTTTTTTGTTGACTGTAATTTCGGAAGCGGAAATGTTGATTTTAAAAGCTCTTACGTTGGTGATGGGAACATGGATTTTAAGTTCTCACGTTTTGCTGACGGTGATATAACCTTTGAAAGAAGTACCTTCGGAAAAGGAAAAAAAGATTTTAAAAACATTGAATTTGGTGGAGGAAAAATTGATTTCAGAAGAGTAGATTTTAACGATGGTGATGTTGTTTTTGAAGGTGTTGAGTTTGGAGACGGAAAAGTAAACTTCAGAAGCTGCCATTTCGGGCACGGACACAAATCTTTTGAACAAGCTGATTTTGCTCACGGTGAAGCCTCCTTTGAGCAGGCAGAATTTGGATCAGGTTCGGTAAGTTTTAATAAAACCAAGGTTTACGATGTTTCCTTTAAAGGCTGCGCGCTAAACTGTTACTTTGATTTACGATTAGGAGAATGTCATTCAGTTGATATGTCGAATACCATAGTGAGGGATATTATAGATTTAATGCCTGAAGACGACCATGTTGTTATAAAGACTTTCAACATAAGCGGTATGCGTATTTTAGGAAGGATTTTTATCGATTGGAGAACAAACAATGTGTATGATCTTATTTATTCACAAGGAGAAGAAACCACTTTATATAAGAAGGCAGAGCAATTCCGAATCTTAAAAGAGAATTTCCGTAATAATGGACAATACGAAGATGAGGATGCTGCTTACCTTGAGTTTAAGCGTTGTGAATCGAAAGGCAACCTGGATGAGGCCATTCTAAAAAACAAGAACAATGGTTTTTGGGCCTACCCACAATTCTATTTTCAGAAATATGTTTTTGATTACATCGGTAGATACGGAACTGCTCCTATGCGTGTAATTGCGAATATGGGACTTGCCTATACTGCTTTCAGTATATTTTATTACATTATCTCCGAGTTTTTTCCGAAAATTGGATCTATTGCAACAACCATTGGAGATAGTCCTTTAAATCATCAACACGAATTGGGTAACGCCTTTTATTACAGTGCCATCACCTTTTTCACTATTGGTTATGGTGATTATTTTGCCGATGGTTATCTAAAACCATTTGCCGCCATTGAAGGATTTACGGGCGTATTCTTAATGAGTTACTTTACTGTTGCTTTTGTAAGAAAGATTTTGAGATAATATCGGATTCCCAATTACAAACGCAGAGTGGCACTTAGCCAGTAGTTATATGCAACCTTTAAAGACAGACAACAACATATGACAACCGTTCATGAGCAGACAGCTATAAAAGCAACTTATTTTAGTATTGCCGGAAACACAAGTCTCGCAATTATAAAGGGACTTGCAGGCTTTTTCGGTAACTCATATGCCTTAATTGCAGACGCTATTGAATCCACTACAGACATCTTTGCCTCTTTTTTGGTCTTATTCGGACTAAAATATGCGAGTAGACCTGCTGATAAAAACCATCCCTATGGTCATGGACGTGCCGAGCCTTTGATTACGTTTCTGGTAGTTGGCTTCTTAATTACTTCAGCATCAATTATTGCCTACGAAAGCATCAAAAATATTGGCACGCCTCACGACTTACCTAAGATATGGACGCTTCTTGTTCTTGCACCATTAATTATTTGGAAAGAAATTTCTTTTCGATTAGTAATGAAAAAAGCAAAAGAAACAAACAGCTCTTCCCTTAAAGCTGATGCGTGGCACCACAGAAGCGACGCAATAACTTCAATTGCAGCATTTATTGGTATTTCAATTGCTTTATATTTTGGTAAAGGTTACGAGACAGCAGACGACTGGGCTGCACTTTTTGCCTCTGGCTTTATACTTTATAATAGCTATTTAATTTTTAGACCTGCGCTTGGAGAAATTATGGACGAACATCTTTATGACGACCTTGTTGAAGACATTAGAAAAATTTCTCTTTCCGTAGAAGGAGTAGTTGGAACTGAAAAATGTTTTATTAGAAAAGCAGGTATGAAATTTCATGTTGACCTGCACGCAATAGTTAGCGCTAATATTACCGTAAAACATGGACACGAAATAGCGCATAAACTCAAAGACACTTTACGCAACGACATACCACAATTGGGACATGTATTAATTCATATTGAACCGAATGAATAAAAGGTAGCACAACAACACCAAATAATCGTAAGCGCCTTTTACCTATATTTGTTTTGAGAAGGAGCCTACACCTGCTTGGAAAACGTTACGTAATCAATACAAATCCAAGGCCTGAAAGTAATTTCATAAAGACAACATTCAAAAAATCTCTAAAAAAATACCAATAGTTGTCAAATAACAACTGAAAGTAGCGTAATTACAACCACAAGTAGCTGATATTTTTTGGATTATGGCTACAGGACAAAATACCTTTGTTGCATCACAAAAAAAAATAATAAGATGCTAAATTCTAATTCAATTGGCAATAAAATTGCCACAGCAAGAAAGAAAATTAACCTTTCACAGGCAGAACTTGCACAGCAGGTATCTATCAGTTCTCAGGCAGTAGGCAAATGGGAACGTGGCGAATCATTGCCGGATATCACCACTTTGAACCGTCTTGCCGAAATTCTGGGTGTCGACTTAAACTATTTTTCAGAAAACTTTCACCCGATAACTATCGGAACGGGGACCTCAGAAGTGACAAACAATGAGTCTTTGACAAAACAGTCGACTGAATCACCTGTCGGCAAGGTAGAAAAAAAACTCAACTGGGACATGTCGAAGTTGAACCTGGTAGACAGTGATTTTTCGGGATTAAAAAACCTGCATGAAAAATTCAGTTCCTCCAATATGCAGAGATGTTTGTTTATCGGTTCAAACATGTCGGGACTTCTGCTAAACAGCAATAATGTTGACGGTTGTGACTTCACAGATTCCGACATTAGTAAAAGCCAAATTCAGAGTTCTAACATAGGCGGCAATACATTTAAAAATTGTTCGCTAAAAGAAACTGAATTTTTAAAAAGTAATATCCATGGCTGTGATTTTTCTGATGCTGATTTTACTAAAACGACCTTCAAATATAGTAACTTCATGAAAAACATAATTGCAAATACAAAGTGGAATAACACCTCATTTATTGAAATGCAGATTCAGGATATAGTTTTTGAAGGCACTTTGGAGGATTGTTATTTTGAGAACTCTGCATTTTATGGAGTTAAATTTCAAAATGCAACGCTAATAAACACATTCTTTAAGAACAATAAGAAATTTAAACGAGTGCAGTTCATTGATTGCAAAGTGGATAAAATAACCTATGCCTTCTTAAAAAACAATCAGGCAGATATGACAGGCATATCATTATTATCGTAAAAAGGATTTCAGGGTGTTGAAGTGACTAATACTAAAATGGGTATAATAGCAAAAAATAGTTGGTAAAAACCGCTGTGGACCAATACAGTAAAGGGATTGAGCAAAGGATATTGAAAATGGTTTCAATATCCTTTTTTTGTACATGGAAAAGTCAAAAAAAAGAG
>JAUXTT010000024.1 GCA_030684395.1 Bacteroidota bacterium
ATCCCTTTACTGTATTGGTCCACAGCGGTTTTTACCAACTATTTTTTGCTATTATACCTTCAAATAACAACAACTAAAAATTAAAATCATATTTGATCTTAAAAAATCAGCGTGATCTGCGTTCTATTTCACCATCTTTAAAAAGTTGATTTCTCTTTCGTTTAAGAAACGCCATTTGCTACGTGGGAGGTCTTTTTTAGTAAGACCAGCAAACATAACTCTGTCGAGGCGAACAACATTGTATCCTAAATGTTCGAACATTCTTCTTACGATACGGTTTCTTCCTGAATGGATCTCAATTCCTATTTCTTTTCTGTTGGAACCTTCTCCAACGATCTCTACTTTATCCGCTTTAATGAAACCATCTTCCAGTTCAAATCCTGCTTTCAAAGTCTCAAGGTCTTCCGGTCTTAGTCCTTTATCAATATCAACTGAATACATCTTTTGCACATTGTGTTTTGGATGCGTTAGTTTCATTGCCATATCACCGTCGTTGGTCATCAACAATAAACCTGTTGTGTTTCTATCTAATCTTCCAACCGGGTAGATGCGCTCTTTACCTGCATTCTTTACCAATTCCATTACTGTTTTACGTCCTTCCGGATCGTCCAATGTAGTAATGTAATCCTTTGGTTTGTTCAATAACAAATATACTTTACGCTCACGTGCAATTGCTTGTCCACCGTAAGTTACAACGTCATCAGCATTTACTTTAAATCCTAATTCAGCAACAATTTTACCGTTTACAGTAACTGCTCCGCTTTCAATTAATTTATCTGCTTCTCTTCTTGAACAAACTCCAGAGTTCGCAATGTATTTATTCAAACGGATCATTCCGTCGTTTTCAGGATTTGGTTTTGAGCCCCGATAGCTATCGGGGGATTTTTTCTCAATACGCGGACGTTTACTGCCTTTATCATCCCGATAGCTATCGGGAGAACGTTTTTCTGTTCCTTCTTCTTTGTCAATAAAATTACGTTTAGAAACACGGTGTTTTTTTCCGTCTGTACCTTCTGATGATCCGAATGATTTACGCTCACCGAAAGGTTTTTTGTCTCCGAAAGATTTACGTTCGCCGAATGGTTTTTTATCTCCGAATGGTTTCTTATCTCCGAATTCTCTTTTTGGTTTACGCTCAGAAGAAGATTCTGAACTATCATCACGTTTTTTGTTGTATGAATCTGAACCACCTTTTGAAAAAGGCTTTCTATCACTTGATCTGTCTGAAGAGTATGATTTTTTGGCTCCAAAAGATTTATCTCCGTAATCTTTTCTTGTTTTGTCTCCGTAATCCTTTTTTGGTTTATCTCCATAAGAAGAATCACCATCTCTTTTTACGAATTCTCTTTTCTCTCCGTCCCGATAGCTATCGGGAGATTTTTTATCACCGTAATCTTTTCTTGCTTTGTCGCCGTAATCTCTTTTTGGTTTGTCTCCGTAAGAAGAATCACCATCTCTTTTAGCGTATGGTTTTTTGTCACCGAAAGATTTATCTCCATAGTCTCTTTTTGGTTTGTCGCCGTAAGAAGAAGTTGATTTATCTGAATAAGATTTTTTCTCACCGAATTTTTCTCCGTAGTCTTTTCTTGGTTTCTTCTCATAAGAAGACTCAGCATCATCGCCTCTTTTTTTGCTGCTGTATGAATCAGAACCACCTTTTGATTTAGGTTTACTATCGCTGCTATATTTATCTGAAGAAAATGATTTTCTTCCTGAATTTTTATCTTCGTCGGAACTAAATGATGAACCTTCTCTTTTTTTAGAAGTAGACGGTCCTGCGTAGTCAGCACTCACATATGAGCGTCTTTTCGGTTTCCCATCTCCACCTGATTCTTCTTTTTTAACGAAGGATTTTCCTTCTTTACCTTTGTCTGAGAAAGATGGTTTTCCTTTTCCATAGGATTTATCTCCGTCTCTAGAACTGCTCTTTTTCCCAAAAGATTTTTTGTCACCGCCTGAATTGCTACGCATTTGTAATTTTTTTGCAAAGATATGCTTTTAATTCCTGATTTTTGATGTTTGATTTCTGATTTGAAGGCAATTAAAAGGCTCTAAACACCCATTAATTGGTCGAAAATGTCGAAAACTATTCGTTTTTTAGTTTATTCCCCCATATCAGAAATCAAAAATCTACCGTCAAAAATACTACCTTTGCGCTGCAAAAATTTTAATATATCGTATGCAAGCAACTGTAACACTAAGCGAACAAGAAACGCTTCGCCGTCAAAAACTGGAAGAATTAAGAAAAGCGGGTATCAATCCTTATCCAGCTGAAGAATTTTTGGTAAACGTTACTGCTGCCGATATAAAGGAAAACTACGAGAGAGACAAACTAAATTATAAAACCATCAGTATTGCGGGTCGTTTAATGAGCGTGCGTGATATGGGTAAAGCTGCTTTTGCAGAAATTCAGGATGCTACAGGTCGTATTCAGATCTACGTTAAACGTGATGAAATTTGCCCCGGAGAAGATAAAACCTTGTACGATCTTGTTTGGAAAAAGTGCTTAGACCTTGGAGATATCTTAGCCATTGAAGGATATGTGTTCACTACAAAAGTAGGTGAGATCTCAATCCATGTTACCACTTTCAAGATGTTGAGCAAATCATTGAAGCCCTTACCTGTTGTTAAAACAGATGATCAGGGAAATGCTTATGATGAAGTTTCTGATCCTGAGTTCCGTTACAGACAACGTTATGTGGACTTGATCATTAATCCTAAAGTAAAAAAGACATTCGAGCTTCGTACCAAATTAATGAACACTATACGTACTTTCTTAAATGAGAAAGGTGCTTTGGAAGTGGATACTCCGGTATTACAATCTATTCCGGGTGGAGCTACTGCTCGTCCGTTCATGACACATCACAATGCATTGGATATGCCTTTGTATTTACGTATTGCAAATGAATTATACTTAAAGCGTTTGATAGTTGGTGGTTTTGATTTTGTTTATGAGTTTGCGCGTAACTTCCGTAACGAAGGAATGGACAGAACACATAATCCTGAATTTACCATTCTTGAATTTTATGCTGCTTACCGCGATTATTTCTGGATGATGAATACAACTGAGAAATTGCTGGAGAAAATTGCAATGGATCTTCATGGTACAACTGATGTGCAGGTTGGTGATAAAACCATCAGCTTTGCCGCACCTTTCAAACGTATCTCTATTTTCGGGGCTATTAAAGAGCATACTGGTTTTGATGTAAGCAAAATGAACGAAGATGAGTTACGTGATGTATGTAAAAAATTACACCTCGAAGTAGATGCATCGATGGGTAAAGGGAAACTGATAGACACTTTGTTTGGAGAGAAATGTGAGCACACTTATATTCAACCAACTTTTATTATTGACTATCCGATTGAGATGAGCCCGCTTACCAAAAAGCACCGTACAGAAGAAGGATTGGTAGAGCGTTTTGAGTTAATGATCAACGGTAAAGAAATTGCAAATGCATACAGTGAGTTGAACGACCCAATTGACCAGCGCGAACGTTTTGAAGAGCAGGTAAAATTAATGGAGCGTGGTGATGACGAAGCTATGTTTATTGATTACGACTTTTTACGTGCATTGGAATACGGTATGCCACCAACAGCAGGTATTGGGATCGGGATCGATCGTTTGTGTATGTTGATGACCAACCAGCCTTCTATACAGGATGTGTTGTTCTTCCCTCAAATGCGCCCCGAAGTGAATAATAATAACGCAGAATAATTACAGCACAGATTTTTTAACCACATAGATTCAAGAATAGTTTTATTTAGAAGAGATAGAAACCTTGTTTAACACATAGTATCTATGTAAAAAGCACCCACCTGACCGATGGGTCTTTCGGGCAGGAAACTTTTTTATTAAAACTCTACCGCTACAAAAAACCTATGTATCTATGTGGTTAAAAAAAGACAATGTTCACTAAGCAAATAATGTTTTTTATGAAACCTTTATTCAGAAATATCTTTTTGTTTGCTACAGCAAGTGTTGTTTTATACGCTTGTTCAGGAGAGCCTGAAACTATTATACCTCCAAAAGAACAGGTGTTTAAAGGTTTTCATTATGCATTGGATTCTATTTTACAAAAGAAAGAGGGCATTGTTCACGGTGTTGAATTAAGTGAGCCTTTGAATGATGTAAAATCGAAAGAGAAAAAGAAACCGGATGAACTGGATGTAGACTATTGTTTATACAATTACAAAGTTGATTCACTTACCTCCTACTCTATTGCTTATTCATTTGTAAATGATTCATTGGATGAAATGGAAGTGCAAATCAACAGCACGAGCCAGGATGAGGGAGCCACCATTTTAGCGAACATCAAAAAATATTACACCGAAAAATATACCGCTCCTTTAATGGATAAAGGTATTTATGTTTTTAATTGTTTCGACTCCAAAAAGAAAAACTTTAAGATCTCCTTAACGGACAATAGTACAACGGAGACGGGAGTAATTAATATGTTGGTTTATCGGGAGAAATAGAAATTCAGAATACTTTAAAACAAAAATAGCAGGACAATTGTCCTGCTATTTTTGTTTTGTGACTATTATACCACTTTTTACTTTATCGGAATATAAATTTTAGTATTCCATTTAGCTGTATCCGCTTCTTTCATTGGATCGGTAATGTACTCTTCCCAACTGTTGCCAGCCACTTCCATTTTGTTCTCTCCAATGTGTTTGTACATAGCTTCATAAGAAGATTGCATTTTTGTATAATCACCAAAATAATCGTATACTAATACTTTCTGAGGTTCACATTTACAGAATTTTACTTTTTTATTCTTTGTTTGTTTCACAGCACCGCTCACTGGTATGCCCGGAGAAAACACAAGGAAATTTTTAGCTTCATCGTATCTTTCGTTTATAGAAAAAGGAGCTCCTGTATACTCAAGTTTTTGCGCTTTCATTTCCGCTTCTAACTCTGCGTAAATTTTTCCGTATTTTTCTCCTATTACTTTTGGATCAACCACACAAGAATCAGTCATACATAAACAATTCATTTCCTTTGATTCTTCCACTGTAAATTTCATTGCAGAAGAGCTTGCTGCGGGTTCGTTTACACCCAGCTTTTCAATACCTTCTAAACCACCTTCAAAATCAGGTGCCATCATACCATCCACAAATAATCCCATGATTCTCATATAAAATGGAAATTCCATTTTCATTGACCAAAACACTTCAGTTCCTTTGTCTTTTTCGAAAAACTTAAAAACAACCGGGGTTGGATCATAATCTGCAAATACAAGATCCATATAAACAGAGTCGGTTCCAAATACTTCGGTAATAGTCATTTTTCCTTCGCCCATTTTATCGTTTCCTTTCCAACTATACCATGCGCCTTTTCCTTCAGCAGGCTCTCCGGAATAAGTATAAACAGCGTTAGTATCCAGCTTAGCCCAGGTCATCCATTTTGGCCATTTTTGCAATACTGTTACTTTTTCAAATACTGTTTCTTTGGATATTGGCATTACGCGGGTTCTACTAACCACTACACTCCCCGGTAAAAAAGCGGAGACAATAAGTACCAATCCAACAAGTACTACTAAAAAGATTAAAATTTTCTTTAATATTCTCATGTTTTATTTTTTTAATTTGAACGAAAGTACAACGAAAAAATGATATCCAATAAACGAATTTATTTTTCGTGCATACTATTATTTTACGACGGTAATATGACCAACTTTCGTTATTTTATCACCCGAATATGCCTCGGCACTTATTTTAAAAACATAAACATCTTCCTGCACGGGATCTCCTTTATAATTGCCATCCCAAAAAGAATCAAGGTCCTTTGCTTCAAACAATTTTTGTCCCCACCTGTTGTATACATAAATCTGGATCTTTTTAATTCCAAATCCTTCAGGCTTCCAATATTCATTAGTAAAATCTCCATTCGGGCTAAAAGCAATAGGAACGTATAATGCAAATTCTTGTGAAACGAAAACAGTAACTGTATCTGAATTTTCACAACCATATTGATTTGTTCCCTGAAAAATATAGGTAGTGGTTACAGTTGGTGTTGCTATTGGTGCCATACAGCCGGTGCAATTTAACGTAGCAGTATTGCTCCAGAAAAAAGATGTAGCGTTTGTAAAACCATTAATTACAGCAGCATCTTCTACATCTATGGTTGTATCCTGCCCCGCAAAAATAATCGGCAAGGGATTTACTACAACTCTTACCGTGTCCGTTTCAGGGCACAGTCCATTATAGGATGCAGTGTAAAGATAATTGGTAGTTACTAATGGAGTAGCAGTTGTAAATGAAGTATTAATTGATGACAGAGTACTTCCCGGAGCCCACTCATGTGTTGCTCCACCAACACCAACCAAACCAACTGATTCGCCAATACAAATCGTATCATTTAGTCCTGCATCAGGAATTATTTTTGGAAGCACAGTTACTGTTAAGGTATCAAAATCAGTACAACCATTTGTACTACCCGTAACAAAATACAAGTGTGTGCTGGTTGGATTAACCGTAACATTTGAATTTGTTGGCAGATCATTTGAAACAAAATTAGTAGCATTATTTGCCCACACATAAGTATCTGCACCGGTAGCCTGTATGTTAACAGTTTCTCCTTCACAGATAGTTACATCATTTGGTGTTAATTGAATGGTTGGAGCCGGTGTAACAGAAACCGCTACAGTCGCTGTTCCCGAACAGGTAGGAGTTGATCCTACAACAGTATAGGTAGTTGCAACTGTTGGCGAAGCAATTACGGTAGGACCACTTAATGTATTAAGAGAAGATGAAGCCGCCCATGTGTATGAAGTAGCTCCGGTCACAGTTATTGAAGTAGTTGTTCCAGTACACACTGCCGACGAAACCGAAGTTACCGTAAGTGTTAATGGTGGTAACAAACTTACTGTAATTGCGGCAGAAGCCGGACATCCTACCAATGTTCCGTTTACTGTATAAATGGTAGTTGCTGTTGGTGTTGCTATAACTGATGCTCCGGTGCTTACATTTAAACTTCCTGCAGGTGTCCAGGTATAAGTATCAGCACCACTTGCATCAAGTGTGCTTGTATATCCCGGACAAACAGAAGATGCTGAAGCAACTAAATTAATAACAGGATTGGTAACAGTAACAGTAAGTGTAGCAATTCCCACACCACAAGTATTCGCTTCAGTTACTTGCAAAACACCGTTTGCTACAGCAAAATCTACCGTAATAGAATTAGTAAGCGCGCCCGATGAAATAGTTGCTCCTCCATTTGCAGTCCAGGTATATGTTGAGCCTGCATTGCTTGTTACACTGTAAGTTGTAGCTAATGTATTTGCACACAAAGCTGTATTACCCACAATTGAAGGTGTTGCAGGAGCAAGATTAACGGTAACAGGAAATTGTACAGGCGTTCCCGAACCACAAGATGCTGTTTCAATAACCGTTACATTTCCGCTATTAGTTCCAAAATCAACGGTGATAACACTAGTTGTTTGCCCTGAAACAATTATAGCGCCGGCAGGAACAGTCCAATTATAAGTACTTCCAGCTGTATTGGTAACGGAATAAGTAATTGCTGTTGCTCCTGAACAAACAGGGCTTGTTCCTGTAATAGCAGAAGTTACAGGTGCTGCTATAAGTGTAACAGCAGTTGTTGCCTGAGGGCTTGCACCACAAGTACTTGATTCGATAACTCCAACATTTCCTGCTGTAGCACCAAGATTCACAACAATGCTATTTGTTCCCTGACCACTAACAATTGTTGCTCCTGCGGGAACAGTCCACGCATATGTATTTGATCCGTTTAATGTAACTGAATAAGTTAATCCTGTTGTATTTGCACATGCGCTCGAAGGCCCTGTAATTGTTGGTAATACAGGCCCTGTTGTTGTAGAAACAATTGTAGTTACGGGAGTTCCTGATCCACAGGCAGAAGTTTCGGTTACACTTATTGTTCCTGCCGTTGCTCCAAAATCTACTGTAATACTATTGGTATTTTGACCTGAAGTAATAGTTGCTCCTCCTGGAACAGTCCACAGGTAAGTACTTCCTGTTGTATTAACAACGCTGTAAATTTGTCCGCTTGCATTTACACAAACACTTACGGGTCCTGTAATGGCAGATGTTACAGGCGTAGAGCTTGTATTCACAACTATATTTTCGGGAGTGCCTGTTCCGCAGGTAGAAGTTTCCGCTACACTTATAGTTCCCGCTGTAGCTCCAAAATCTACTGTAATGCTATTTGTGTTTTGTCCTGAAACAATTGTTACACCTGCAGGAACAGTCCAGTTATAAGTACTTCCAACCGTATTGGTAACCGAGTAGGTTATTGCAGTTGCATTCGGGCAAACAGGTGTAGGCCCTGATATAGCTGATGTTACAGGTATACTGTTTATCGTAATGGCCAGCGAACCATTTCCTGATCCGCAGTTTGATGCTTCGGCAACATCAATGTTTCCTCCGCTTGCACCAAAATCTACTGTGATACTATTTGTGCCTTGCCCTGAGGCAATAGTTGCACCTGCGGGTACCGACCAATTGTAAGTATTTCCGATTGTATTTGTAACCGAATAGGTAACAGCAGTTGCATTGGGACATACAGATGCAGCCCCTGAAACAATAGGAGTAAGTGTAACTGTGTTCGTAGAAACAGCAAGCGATCCATTTCCTGATCCGCAACCTGAAGTTTCAGCAACATCAATGCTTCCACCACTGGCACCAAAATCTACGGTAATACTATTTGTGCCTTGCCCTGAAGCAATAGTTGCACCTGCGGGTACCGACCAATTGTAAGTATTCCCGATTGTATTGGTAACCGAATAAGTAACAGCAGTTGCATTCGGGCATACTGATGCAGATCCTGAAATAACCGGGGTAAGTGTAACAGTATTAACAGAGACTGCAAATGTTGCTGAACCGCTACCACAACTTGCAGTCTCCGTTACGTCAACATTTCCACCACCTGCACCAAAATCAACTGTTATGCTATTTGTTCCTTGTCCAGAAACAATAGTTGCTCCTGCAGGTACCGACCAATTATAAGTATTGCCGATTGTATTGGTAACCGAATAAGTGACGGATGTTGCATTTGGGCATACACTTGCCGATCCGGAAATAACAGGAGTAAGTACAACGGTATTAACAGACACTGCAAATGTTGCCGAACCGCTACCGCAACTTGCAGTCTCTGTTACATCAACGTTTCCTCCGCTTGCACCAAAATCAACCGTGATGCTATTTGTTCCTTGCCCCGAAGTAATAGTTGCTCCTGCAGGTACCGACCAATTATAGGTATTACCAATTGTATTTGTCACTGAATAGGTAACCGCTGTTGCGTTTGGACATACTGATGCAGATCCTGAAATAACCGGAGTAAGTGTAGCTGTTGCAACAGTCACAGTTACTGTAGCAGTATTTGGGCCACCGCATCCGGGAGAAGTAACCGTGTATGTTGAAGTGCTTGCAGGAGTGACTGTTACAGGATTACTTGTTGAATTAAATCCTGATGGTCCTGTCCATGTGTAACTTGCAGCTCCTGATGCAGTAAGTGTTGAAGACCCGGCCGGACATATTGTTGTTGGACTTGCACTTGCAGTTATAGGAGTACCTGCCGGAAGAACTGTCACTACTTGAGTTTCGTTAGTTGAACAACCTCCGCCAATTATGAAAAATACATTTAAATTCACATTGTAAGTTCCGGGTGTTGCAAAAATATGTACCGCATCTACATCAGTTGAAAAATTATCGACACCTGATAGAGGATCACCAAAACTCCAGTTATGAATAAGATTAAAATTATCTAAAGGTGTTGTTCCACAACCAAAACCACCACAGTTACAAATAGAAAGTCCGGATCCAAATTGAGTACAAGGTATAGTAGATGTGTTAGTGAATGTTACTGATTGTCCTGCGCAAATTGTAACAGGACTTGTGAAGTGCGATTCGGGACCATCATTCACTGTAACAGAAATAGTTGCGTTTGAATTACCACAAGTTCCGTTTCCAACTGTAACCGTATAATTGTAAGTACCGGCATTATTTTGAACGACACTTATTGTTTGATTGGTATTTTGCCCTGCGGTACCAGGACCCGACCATGAATAAGACGTACCCGGGCTTGCTGTTAAGGCCATGGTTTGCCCTTTGCAAATACTATTATCACCACTAATACTTGCAGCTGCGGGTGACGTGTTAAATACATTTGTTTGTGGTGGACTTAAAGCATTGCCACAGTTATCAATTAAAGTATTACCGTCTGTTCCCATTCCAACACTAACTGTCCATGGGCCAGCTCCGGATAAAGCAGTATTTAAGGTTAATTGGACTTCATTGGTGGCGTTACCACAATTTAATCCTGCCGCCGCAGTAACGGTATATGGTCCGCCCGTACCAGTTACAGTAAACTCTGAGCCATCCGCTGAAATTGAACTGCACAATACTTGTTCAGAAAATTTAACTGTGATGGTCGTAGCTCCGCAAGCTGCAAATGTTGATAAAACGGTTGGAGGCGTGACATCAAAAATACTTGCAGATGAAGGCGTGAAATCCAATGTATATCCATTTTGTGATGAACTGTAATTAGATAAAACCAAAACATAAGATTGACCAACTGTAACCGGAAGAACCGTACTTTGATTGGGTCCGCTTGCCGGTTCACTTGCATTACTTCCACTTGCACTTAGTCCTGTAACTCCTCCGGTTGCCGAGAAATTACATCTGATTGGTGTAGTTGAACCATTCGAAATTCCCTGACAACCCCCGTTTGTAATTTCGTACAAAGCAAAATCATAATCTTCTGAATTAACATCGGGTGTAATATTAAAAGCTAAATTTCCTGCAGCACTTACAGTAAAAACATACCAGACCGAATTTTTTTCATTTGATCCAAGACAGGAAGAGTTTGCAGGAATCTCATCGCTGTTTCCAACACCCGAATAGGACTGCTGTTGATTGTATACATTTTGGCACACAGGAATCGCGCTATTACAATCCTGTTCAGGTTCTGCCATTATTTGATTGTGCCCGCTTCCATATCTATCTGCACTTTCAAAGCGAATACGGCTTTCTTTCACTTTTATTTTATCTTTTAACGAAAGAGAATTGTAATCAAAACTTACCTGAGCATTTAAACAATTAAAAAAGATGCTGAGATTTAATGATAATAAGAGTAGTAATTTATTCATACCGTGGGGTTTACAAACCCTCTAAGTTAGGACAAAGTAGCCTGAAAAAAAACTCTATTACAGTGTATTTCTCAGTTAAGAAACCTACAACGGTTTAGCAGTACCCTCTTACCTTATAAACAAGGTATCCGGTGATTTCATGAATTATCAAAGTAAATTCCGATAATGCCTCCACACTTGGTATAAACAGGTGGTCGAACTCAAATTTTCTTGGCCCGCTGTATCTGTCGGTGCAAAAAGGGCGAATATTTTTAATTCCCACTTTTTCGAAACAGGCAATGCTTCTTCGCATATGAAAGGAAGAAGTAACAAATAGAACATTGGATTTAATTTGCAAACTATCCATTAACACTTTTGTGTTTGTAGCATTCTCACGGGTGTTCTTAGATTCGTTTTCAATGATCACAAGCGAATCAGCGATACCTATTTTAAGTAAGTACTTTTTAAGGATAGCAGCTTCTTTGTATTCGGGATGTAATATACTGCCTGAGCCTCCCGTAATGATAATTTTTTTCACCTGCCCCGACTGCAGCAGCGGAAGTACTTGCCAAAGTCGATCTGCTGAACCTGAAAACTGAGCTTTATCTAAACGTGGATCGTAGCTAGACATTCCACCTAATACAACTGCATAATCGAATTGCTCTGTTTTCTTTAAATCTACACTTGTATATTCCCATGCACGCATGCATTCATCAGCAATAAATGAATTAGTAAAGAAAAATAAAACACAAATGGAAGAGATGAACAGTTTTCTTTTTCTTGTTTCAATTTTTGTTTTCCAGCTCCATAATAATAAAACAAACACCCATATTAAAGGCGTTAACAGAAAAACAATCAGTTTCGACAGATAGAAAAACATGGGGCAAATATAATTTTAATTCGGGAATTTCCTGTTACATAGAAAAATCGGAAACTTATGTGGTACATAAATACCTGCCGCAGATTATATAGATTCGTAGCTATATAATCATTGGCAAATAAAATGTTTTCAATCCGCGAAATCCGCGGCTAAAAATAGTTTACCGTAATTATCATGCCTACCCCGTCCGTTCACGGGATTTGTCCGCCGATGGCAGACGGCATTTCGGGAATTAGTGTTTAAAACTTGGTTAGTTAAATAATGTTGTTTAGCCTATTCATCAGTATTGCTTATTATCTTTGTGAGGTTGCAGGTTAGAAATTTAAAACACATACCATGAAGATAGGAATAGTTTGTTATCCAACATTTGGAGGTAGCGGTGTGGTAGCTACAGAACTTGGTAAAGCCCTTGCACAAAAAGGCCATCAAATTCACTTTATTGCATACTCACAACCTTTTCGTTTAAACTATTTCAGTGAAAATCTTTTTTATCATGAAGTAAGTGTATCTGATTATCCGCTTTTTGAATACCAACCCTACGAATCGGCACTGGCCAGTAAACTGGTTGATGTTGTGAAGTACGAAAACCTGGACCTGCTTCATGTACACTATGCTATTCCACATGCATCAGCAGCATTGATGGCAAAACAAATATTAGCGAAACAAGGTTATAATATTCCATTCATTACAACTCTTCACGGAACAGATATTACTTTGGTTGGAAAAGATGCTTCTTTTGAACCCGTGATCAAATATTCAATGGAAATGAGTGACGCTGTTACTGCGGTTTCCGAAAGCCTGCGAAGAGACACTTACGAAATATTTAAATTGGATAAAGAAATTGAAGTAATCCCTAACTTCATTAATATTGAAGAATATAATGTGGTTTTTGAAAATCATAAATGCCAGAAAAATCATTACGCTCCCAATGGAGAAAAAATAATGATACACGTATCTAACTTCAGAGCCGTGAAACGTGTGGGAGATGTTTTAAGGGTTTTTGATAAAGTTCGTAAGGAAATTCCAACTAAACTTATTTTGGTTGGTGATGGTCCTGAAAGAGGAAATATTGAAAAACTATGCAGAGAGTTAGACACCTGCAATGATATACACTCATTAGGAAAAATCATTGACCCAAAGGAGATTTTAAGTATTGGTGATTTGTTTGTCCTTACATCTGAAACCGAAAGCTTCGGTTTATCAGCTTTAGAAGCTATGGCAATGAAAATGCCGGTTATTAGCACAAACACAGGAGGTTTACCCGAGGTAAACGAACATGGGATTACAGGTTTTTTGAGTAATGTGGGTGATATTGACGATATGGCCAAAAATGCTCTTAAATTATTCAGTAATCCTGAATTATTGAATCAATTCAAAAAACAAGCTTATGAAAAAGCAGTGAGCTTTGATATTCAAAATATTTTACCACTGTATGAAATACTTTATAATAAGGTTTTAAGAAAACAAACCGCAATTAGCATTGATACCATTAAAAATTAACCAATAAACACTACATAAATTAATTTCAGGATTTAACAGGCAATGCGTTTACAGCGATCACATATCTTTTCCTTATTTCTACTCCTAAGTTTCTTTTGTTTTTCGCAAGCAGATTTCAGATTACCTCTTGATAAAATAACCGTTACCGGAAATTTTTGTGAGATCAGGCCCAATCACTTTCATGCAGGGCTTGATTTAAGAACGGATGCTTCCAAAAATCTTCCTATCTACAGTATTGGAGATGGCTATGTTTCAAGGATCAAGATCTCAACTTATGGTTACGGGCATGTAATCTACATTACACATCCTGGAGGCTACGTAAGTGTGTATGCACATCAACATCATTTTACCGACAAGCTGGAAAAGCATATGCGTAAAAAACAAAAGGAAAGCGAAACTTTTGAATTAGAATTATTTCCGGCTAAAGATGAATTACCTGTAAAAAAAGGTGAAATAATTGGATATACAGGAAACACAGGTAGTTCGCAAGCACCCCATTTACATTTTGAGATAAGGGATGAAAAAACAGAGGCTGCATTGAATCCTTTTAAATTTTTTAATCTTACGGATTCCGTTGCACCAACTATTGACGGAATTTATTTTTACGACACTAATGACCTCAATAATGCTTTTGTAATTGATAAAAAGAAAATAACAGAGTCAAGTAAAACAGATAAAACAAAATCAGGAGAACCTAAGTCTGAGCAGCTTACTTTACGTGATACGTTTTTATTACCTGAGTGTTTTGGATTCGGATTCTCAGCATTTGACAGACACATAAAAAACGGAAATCAAAATCAGATCCTCTCAGCGGAGTTGTATTTGGATGAGAATATTTTCTACAAACATTCGTATGACACCATGGCTTTTGATAAATCGAAGTACATCAATTGTTTTACTGACCTCAGCAAAGAATACAAGAAAGAGAAAATTCAAAAATGTTTTTTAAGCAAGAATGAATTCCTTGGTATTTTCAGTGATGTTTCTCACACAGGAGAAATTTTTTTGAAAGATACATTGGCTCACAAGATCAAACTCATTTGTAAGGATGTATTGGGAAACAAACAGACTCTTACGTTTAATGTAAAACGTCAGAAAATAATTATTCTTGCTGAAACAAAAAAATACAAATACGATTGTCTGAAAGAACTTGTATTCGAAGACCCCACTATGAAATTAATCTTTCCTGAAAAATGTTTTTTCAACGACTACAATCTTTTCTACACTAAAAGTAAAAAACCTACTGATAGGAATTCCGTACACGTTTTCGGAGTCCGCACAGCGATGTATTTGCCCTGCTCTATCTACATGAAAAATAACTTACCAAAAATTGATACTTCCAAACTCTGCATCATAGAAGTTACTTCCGGAAATTATTGTGGTGGTAAAATGGTTGATGGTTTTGTTTTTGGAACTTCACGCTATTTGGGCAGTTTTATGGTTGGTTGCGATACTACCGCTCCTACCATTAAACCTCTTCAAAAGATCAGCAAAACAAAGAGCATTTCGAGTCTGAAAAAACTGGAGTTTAAAATTGCTGATAATTTGAGTGGCATAGGTAACTTCAAGGTATTTATTAATGGCAAATGGTATTACAGTACACACGAAAGCAAGGATCATAAAATCACCTATGCTTTTGATGAAGATACACCCAAAGGCGAGCTCAACTTTGTCCTTAAACTCTGGGACAAAAAGGGCAATTTATGTGAATACAAAGAACAATTTACCCGTTAACCTCAAATCTGAAATTTGTTTGGTTTATAGGATGCTTTTTACTTACTTAGCAGCCAATTAAAAAATGCCAAACATGCAAAGATCAATACTTTCTGTATTAGTTGCTTTAACACTATCATTAGCAGTAAAAGCACAAACCTATACATCAACAACAATGGTTACAGGATTAAACTATCCGGTAGCATTTGATGTAGCTGATGACGGAAGATTTTTTATCACACAAAAAGGTGGTAACTCATCAGGATCTTGTGCAAACGGATTTATCAGAGTATTCTCTTCTGCAGGAACCTCTTTGGGTACATTCTATAATCTTACAGATTCAGTACAATGTGACTTTGAGAGAGGTTTGTTAGGAATTGAATTGGATCCTGATTTTACCAATAACCATTATGTTTATGTTTATTACAATCATTATTACGCTGGTGATGAAAGAATCAGAATTGTACGATTTACTGAAGTGGCGAATGTAGGTACAAATCCTACAATTATATTTGATCTTGATATCCCTAATAACATAAACGGAAATCATGTTGGAGGTAACCTTCATTTCAGACCATCTGACCCCAACCATCTTTATTTCACTATTGGAGATCTAGCATATGCACTTTCTAACCAAACATTAAACTATGCTAATAAACTCACTAATCCATATGGCAAAATTCACCGCATCAATTTAGATGGTTCAGCTCCAACTGATAATCCATTTTATGACGATGGAAATCCACTTGTTGGAAATTGTGATTGGATCTGGAGCTACGGACATCGTAACTCATTTGATTTTTGTTTCAACCCTGTTACCGACTCTATGTATTGCTCTGAAAATGGGCAAAATACATATGATGAAGTAAACATAATACATCGTGGCGGGTTTTATGGATGGGCGGCATGTGAAGGCAATTTCGATGCTGACACATTAAGCTTGCCTTGCCACACAACAGGCGATATTCGTCCAATTTCTGTTTGGGGACCCGGTGGTCTGCCCGCCGTGACAGGGATTGTATTTTACACCGGTACTGTATGGGCCGCGATTGAGAACCATTTAATTGTTGCTGATAATGATTTCGGAAGAATTTATGATTGTACGATGGGAAATGCACCCGCTTATGACGTTGTAACAACAAGAGTGCAAATGGGTGATTTAACCACTAGTGGTGGATTAACTACACTGCGCCAAAGTGTTGATGGTTGTGTTTTTGCCATGAAAGGTGGTTATACCACAAATGGTCAGATCTACAAAGTTTGTCCTCTGGGTATTGGTATTGCAGAAAACAACACCGCTCTTAATTCGTTAGTTGTATACCCAAACCCTGCCAGCGGTGTACTTAATATTGAAAGTACTTTCCTTTCGAATACTGACCTGAATGCAGAGTTAATTGATTTCAGCGGAAGATTGATACATAGTTGTGAAGCCAATACAGTAAAAGGGAATAAATGTACTTACAGCATTGATCTACTAAGAAATAAAATAGCTAAAGGAATTTATTTCGTTCAGATCAAAAACACTCTTACTAAAGAAGTAATGGCTACTACTAAAGTAGTGGTGGATTAAAATTATTCCTCCGACTCTTTAACACAGAGGGCACTAAGGAGACAGAGGCTCACTGAGTTTTACTATGCAATGGCCTTATTGCGGATAAAATTACTGGTGTTAAATTATTATTAAAATCTCTGTGTAACTCTTGCCAACTCCGTGTGCTCTGTGTTAGATTTTTTTTTACATAAACCCTAATTCTACCTGAGCTACTTCGCTCATCATTTCTTTTGTCCAGGTTGGTTCAAAGGTAAGTTCCAGTTTAACGGATTTTAATTCAGTGATCTCCCTTATTTTTGCTTCCATTTCAGCGGGTAAAGTTTCTACTGCAGGGCAATTAGGAGAAGTAAGTGTGAACTTTACCAACAGATCCAAATCATCATTCAGATTGATCTCATAAATAAGACCCAGTTCCCAAACATCCACAGGGATCTCCGGATCATAACATGTTTTCAATTGATCTATTACCCTTTGAGTAAGCTCTGTGTTTTTCGCTATTATAATTGCAGACATCTTAATTCGATAATTTTATTTTTAATGCCATAGCATCCAATTTCATTTGTTTTACCATACTCAACAATCCGTTTGCACGTGTTGGAGAGAGATGCGATTTTAAACCTATCGTATCTATAAAATCCACTTTTGCATTTATGATCTCTTCAGGATCGTGATCACTTAATGTTCTTATCATTAATGCAACCAATCCTTTTGTTATGATCGCATCGCTGTCGGCAGTATATATTACTCTCCCATCCTTCACAGCACTATGCAACCAAACTCTGCTTTGACAACCTTTTATTAATCTGTCATCGGTTTTCAATTCTTCAGCCATTGGTTTCAGGTCTTTCCCCATATCGATAACATATTGGTACTTATCTTCCCAATTATCGAACATGGCAAACTCATCTATAATTTCTTGTTCTATCTCTTCTATTGTCATAACAACATTTTAACGGCTTTTTTTACACCATTAATAAAAATATCAATTTCTTCTTTCGTGTTATACACTGCAAAACTCGCTCTTACTGTTCCTGGAATTCCCAAATGCCTCATTAATGGCTGCGTACAATGATGTCCGGTTCTTACAGCAATTCCCATATTATCCAGCAAGGTGCCGGTATCAAAAGGATGCGTTTTTTTAATGTTGAAAGAAATTACACCTGCCTTATTCTTTATGTTTCCATAAACTTCAACCTCCTCTATCATTCCCAATTGATCTGAACAATAAGTTAAGAGTTCATGTTCGTAAGCGGCGATATTTCCCATCCCTACTTCGTTCACAAAATGTAACGCGGCTTTCGTTGCCGGACCACCTTCTATATTTGGTGTTCCTGCTTCAAATTTATTTGGAAGATCTGCCCATTCTGTTTTTTCAATAGTTACTGACTTAATAATCCCTCCACCGTATTGATAAGGTGGCATTGCTTCCAGTAATTCTTCTTTCGCAAACAATACTCCCATTCCGGTAGGGCCATAAAGTTTATGCATACTGAATACATAAAAATCAGCACCTAACTTTTGCACATCAACTCTTAAATGTGGAACGGCCTGAGCTCCGTCTATTAATACTTTCGCTCCGTGTTTTTTTGCTTCAGATATTATTTCTTCAAGAGGATTAACCAAACCCAAACTATTACTTACATGAGCAATGGCAACCAGCTTCGTTTTTGGAGACAACAATTTCTTGTAAGCCTCCATATTCAATTCACCCTCTTTTGTGAGAGGAATAACTTTCATACTAATTCCTTTTTCGTCACGCAGGTTTTGCCATGGAAGGAAATTAGAGTGATGCTCCATTTCAGAAACAATGATCTCGTCGCCCGGTTTCAAAAATGCCCTTGAAAAAGAACTTGCTACCAGGTTTATTGAATCAGTAGTTCCCTTTGTAAAAACGATCTCGTGTGCATAAGTAGCATTTATGAATTTCTGAACTGCTATGCGTGCGTTCTCATATTCAATAGTCATTTCACGGCTTAATGTGTGAACGCCACGATGAATGTTACTATTCAGTTCCGAATAATAATTAACAATAGAATCAATTACACGTTTTGGTTTTTGAGTGGTTGCTCCATTATCAAAATAAACCAAAGGATTTCCGTTTACTTTTCTGTTCAGTATCGGAAATTGTTGTCTAATGTAATTTACATCTATCATAAATCTTATTTCAATGATTCTTCAAATAATTCTAAAACCTTATCATGCAAAGAAGGAATTTCGATCTTATCGATCAGTTCCTGAGCAAATGCCTGTAACAATAATTTACGTGCAGACTCATCTCCAATTCCACGGGCTTTCAAGTAGAATAAAGCATCTTCATCCACTTTTCCGGTAGATGTTCCGTGAGAACATTTTACATCATCAGCATAGATCTCTAATTGTGGTTTGGTGTAAATGCTCGCATCATCGCTCATCAAAATATTTTTACTGCTTTGATAAGCATTTGTCTTTTGAGCATCTCTCCGAACCATGATCTTACCATTAAAAACCAATGATGATTTCTCGTAGGCAATTCCTTTGTACAACTCATTCGTGTTGCAATTCGGCATTGCATGATCAATGTATGTGTGGTTATCTATCAAAGCATTATGTCTTCCAATGATCAGCCCGTTTAAATGGGCTTCAATATTTTGACCAAACAAACGAACATGGTGATTGTTCCTTACTAAACTCCCACTGAAAATAAATGTGGCAGCATCGTAAACACTGTTCGAAGACTGAACAACTTCAGTGGTAATTACACCAAAAGCGTTATCCCCTTCGTTTTGAATTTTATAATGTTTCACCTGAGCATTTTCCCCTACTACAATTTCTGAAGTATGTGTAGAGAAAAAATTAGCTCCCTTTGAATAATAGTCATCAATGATCTGCACATTGCTTCCTGCCCCACATACAATCAATGTTCTTGGATTAATTACTGAAACAGAAATCGGATCAGTAAGATAATGGATATAAACAGGCTTGTCGATTTTTGCGTTTTTCTCAACATACACAAACAGCCCTTTCTGGCAATAAGCTGTATTTAATGCGACAAAAACACTTGAAGTAGGTTTAGCATGTGCTCCCAGGTTTTTTTCTACCACTTCCTTATGCGTTTTTTGCGCTGCTACCAGGTCACAAATCACCAATCCTTCTGCTTTACCTGATACACTCTCAAACCTTCCATTAATAATGTAAACATTAATTGCATCAACAACAACCGGAGGCATATTAATTTCAGAGAAGGAATTATTTATCTCTTTGAATTCCTTTCTAAAAACCGCGTCTACATTACAATACTTGAATTCTTCATGTTTATTGGTAGGCAATCCTTCTATTTCAACAAACTGAAGTGCTTCCCCGATCATATCGAATCCGAACACATTATTTTTGTCTCCAACTCTGCTTAATGCAGCTGTAAGGTTTTGAGCAGTACTTATTTTATTTTCTAATGAGATCGACATTCTTAAACTGTTTCAAACTGTTTTTTAATTTCATCATATCCTTTTTCTTCCAACTCAAGCGCTAATTCTTTTCCGCCCGATTTTACGATTTTTCCGTTATATAAAACATGAACAAAATCAGGAATGATGTAATCTAATAAACGTTGGTAGTGAGTAATCACTAAAAAAGCATTGTCTTTAGTACGTAATTTATTCACTCCGCTCGCTACAATTTTCAAAGCATCTATATCCAAACCTGAATCCGTTTCATCCAAAATAGAAAAAGATGGGTTCAACATTGCCATTTGAAAAATCTCATTACGTTTTTTCTCACCACCACTGAAACCTTCGTTTACACTACGGTTTGCCAATTTACCATCCAGCTCAACCAAATGCTGTTTTTCTTTCACAAGAGCTAAAAAGTCTTTTGCTTCCATTGGAGCTTGCCCTTTGTATTCTCTTGTTTCGTTAATTGCGGTTTTCAAAAAATTGATATTGCTCACCCCCGGAATTTCTACCGGATATTGAAACGCCAAAAACACACCTTCACGTGCGCGGTCTTCCGGAGCAAGTTCCAATAGATTTTTCCCGTTAAAAGTTACTTCACCTTCTGTTACTTCGTAATCTGCTCTGCCTGCCAAAACATTTGATAAGGTTGATTTCCCTGAACCATTTGGTCCCATGATAGCGTGAACTTCACCTGCTTTTATTTCCAGATCAATTCCCTTTAATATTTCTTTTCCTTCTACTGAAGCTCTGAGATTTTTTATTGTGATCATTTATATAAATTCAAAAATTGATAATTAAAAATTCAAAATTATTACCCTACACTTCCTTCAAGGCTTATCGCTAAAAGCTTTTGTGCCTCTATTGCAAACTCCATTGGAAGTTTATTCAACACTTCTCTGCAATATCCGTTAACGATCAATCCAATTGCTTTCTCTGTACTGATACCTCTTTGATTACAATAAAACAATTGGTCTTCCCCGATTTTAGAAGTAGTTGCCTCATGCTCTACCACAGCAGTTTTATCTTTTATTTCAATGTATGGAAAAGTGTGTGCACCACATTTATCTCCCATCAACAAACTATCGCACTGAGAAAAATTACGTGCATTGACAGCGCCCTTTTTAATTTGAACCAATCCTCTGTATGAGTTATTACTAACACCTGCAGAAATACCTTTCGATATAATGGTTGATTTTGTATTCTTACCAAGATGGATCATCTTAGTTCCGGTATCAGCTTGCTGGTGATTGTTTGTAAGTGCAACCGAATAAAATTCACCTACACTGTTATCTCCTTTTAAAATTACCGAAGGATATTTCCATGTGATCGCAGAACCTGTTTCAACTTGGGTCCAGCTGATTTTACTGTAGTCACCTACACACAAACCACGCTTAGTTACAAAGTTGAAAATTCCACCAACACCATTTTTATCTCCGGGATACCAATTCTGAACTGTGCTGTATTTTACTTCTGCATTTTTATGTGCAATAATTTCTACAATAGCAGCGTGTAATTGATTCTCGTCACGTTGTGGCGCTGTACATCCTTCCAGGTAACTCACATACGATTCTTCATCAGCAACAATCAGGGTACGTTCAAACTGCCCGGTACCTGAAGAGTTGATTCGGAAATAAGTAGAAAGTTCCATTGGGCAACGAACACCTTTTGGAATATAACAGAATGATCCATCACTAAATACTGCTCCGTTTAATGCAGCGTAATAATTATCAGTATAAGGAACAACCATTCCCATATATTTTTTGATCAAGTCAGGGTGTTCCTGAACTGCTTCACTAAAGGAACAAAATATAATTCCTTTTTCAGCAAGTGTTTCTCTGAAAGTTGTTTTAACAGAAATACTGTCGAACACCGCATCAACAGCAATGTTAGAAGACACACCTGTCAAACGTTTTTGCTCTTCTAAAGAGATCCCAAGTTTTTCGAACGTTTTTAAAAGTTCAGGATCTACTTCATCCAAACTCGCTAATTCCGGTTTTACTTTAGGTGCAGAATAGTAAGAAATCTCCTGAAAATCAATTTTCGGATATGGGAAATATGCCCAGTTACTTGGCTCCTTCATGGTAAGCCAGTACCTGTATGATTTCAAACGAAACTCAAGCATCCACTCCGGTTCGTTCTTTTTGTGAGATAACAAGCGAATAACATCTTCGTTCAAACCTTTTTTAAAAGTGTCTGATTCAATATCGGTGGTAAATCCCCACTTATATTCGCTGTTAATATGCTCTTCTAAAATTTCGTTAGCCATTGATATTTTTGATTTAAGACGTACTATTTCTGAACGAACAGAAATACCATCTCCTCATTTTATTAATTTAGATTAAACTGAAAAAGATTCTCCGCATCCACAAGTTCTGGAAGCATTTGGGTTCTGAAAAATGAAGCCTTTACCATTGATACCGCCACTGTATTCCAACTGCGTACCGATCAAATAAAGAAAACTCTTTTTGTCGCAAACAATCTTCACACCTTTGTCTTCAAAAACTTGATCACCTTCTTTTGCGATGTGATCAAATTCCAATTTATAGCTGAGCCCGGAGCAACCTCCTCCTTCAACTCCTACACGAATAAACGTTCCCTCAGGTTTATTTTCATCCTGTATCAACTTCAACGCATAATCGCGTGCTGAATCTGTTACTGTAATCATGATAATATGTATTTTTTGCCGTTAAACTTATTTAGATTAAGTCTAAACATACTGCAAAAATACCACAAATGCGGTATATAGCCAAATACAATTAGCATGAAATCGACAAAAATTGATAAAGAGGGGTAAAAAGCTATTTATCCTCCGATTGGGATGCCCATTTTAATCCTAATACAGAAAAAAGGATAGTTTTTATGACCTGTTGTAAGTCCACTTTCATAAGAATGCCCGTTTTGTGGATTCAAATACGCCAGGTATTTCCTGTCGTGGATTCTATAATTAGAATCATCGGGGAAATGGTTTGCGTTTCCTTTTCATGTTAAAACCTTGACACTAGACTAAAGACTTTTTCTAATCCACAAACCTTACTATTTTCAAGATACACAAAACACGATTGGATCTTAAATCCAATAATTTTTAGGTATTTTCGCACCCATTCTTATTTGTATGAAAAAGCTTTATTTAACAATATTAATTATTCTGACAGCACTGTTAAGTAATGCTCAAAAAACAGAACTTACTGATGGGGCAAAACTTGGTAAAGTGACTAGTTTTTTTGAAAAGGGCCGAATTGGAAATGATGCTGACAATGTTTATTATCTGACCTATAATAATCTTAAGCCACTTGGGTCCTGGGAAGGATTAAAAATAGAAAAATATTCTTTTTCTACAACTCTTTTAGTCTTTGAAACAAACCTTCAACCGAAAACAATTGATGGAGTCGAATCAGTATATAACAGATCATTTCTGGCAGGTGATTTCATTTACATTATTTCAACAACCTTTAATAAAGAAATAAATAAATACAGTCTTTACTTGGAAAAGCTGAATAGAAAAACCGGCGAATCAATTTCTGATCCTGAATTGATATATAGTACTATAGTAAAAAACGAAAATTCCAAAGGACGATTTACTTCCCAGTTTAATCCGAATATACACAAAATGATGTTTTGTTACACTCCTTCAGGTGAAACAGATACTTTTTTCTATGAGATAAGAGATCAGTCCGCAAAAGTCATCTGGAGTAATAATCTAAAATTCCCATACACCAACGAAAAGTTTGAATTGATAAATAGAGAGGTGGATGATATGGGAAATATCTATATACTTCTAAGAAAAGAAGAAAAGGAAAGGAAAAAAAACAAACACGCCAAACGATATGATCTCTTAACATATGATGCGGTTACAAAAGTATTGCAACAAAAAGAACTTAATCTCGCAAATGAGTATCTTACAGTTCCTTTTTTGGAGTTAGAAGAGGAAAAAATTGTCATTGGTGGTTACTGTTGTTCTTTTTCATCTGAAGACCTTGCCGGCGCATTTTTTACAAAACTTGGCAAGAAAGAGAAGAATGTTCTTTCTTCCTCTTATGTTGACTTTCCTGAAGAAATTACAAAGAAACCTAAAACACCGGGTGAAATAAACTTTCTGGATCAACTTGGCGATTTTCACTTTATTGGTTCACATCTTAAAAAAGACGGCGGGTATTATTTTATGGCTGAACAATTTCTTAAAGGGGAATTGAATTATCACTATGATGAAATACTCGTTGCAAATGTAGATGTAAGTGGTAATATCACCTGGATCAAAAAAGTTCCCAAACGCACAGAAATGTCAGTCCATTCACTAATTACAACAGTATGGTTTACCGTAAATGATAACCTTGTGTTTTTATATAACGATTTTCGGAGAAACATTATTCCTGACTCCGTTGAGCTAACTAAAAAAGAAGCTAAACGATTAATGACCGAACAAATTGTTGTAATGGCAGCAGTTGATGCAAGTGGAGTGGTTGAGAAAAAAGAGTTAATTCGTTACGAAGACAGCTATTTGATAATCCCTTTTCTTTCTTGCAAAATAAATCCAACTGAAGTGTGGCTATATGGCATTTTATACAAAGACTATACATATAGGTCAACAAAACTAAAGTTTAAATAAATTATAAAAGACTCAAGCTGTCCTTCACATCAAACTCTCCTATTCTTTCTCTTCTTAAAGAAGTAAGATGAGCCCCGCTATTCAACTCCAATCCAAAATCACGGGCAATAGAACGAATATAAGTTCCTTTACTGCATACTATTCGAAAACTGATCTCAGGCATATTGATCTTTTCTATTACAAATGATCTGATGTCGATTTCCCTTGATTTTAATTCTACTTCCTGGCCGGCACGGGCCATATCATATGAACGTTTTCCGCCTACTTTGATAGCTGAGAATACAGGTGGTGTTTGTTGTTGAAGCCCTGTGAATTTTTTTGCAGCTTCCAAAATCATTTCTTCAGTGATGTGTTCAGTTGGAAATGTTTGATCAACTTCTTTTTCAAGATCGAAACAAGGAGTAGTTGCACCTAACATAAATGTTCCGGTGTATTCCTTCTCCATTCCCATATAAGATTCTATTTGCTTGGTCATTTTACCGGTGCAAATAATGAGAAGGCCTGTAGCTAACGGATCTAAAGTTCCTGCATGGCCAACTCTTGCTTTTAGCTTTACTCCGTCTTTTACAAATGAAGGATGGTTTTTTATAGAATGCTTGATTTTATTTACAGCATTAAAAGATGTCCAGGTTAAAGGCTTATCAATTAACAGAGTTACTCCGCTTGCGAAGTCGAGATCGGGTGTGTTTAAATATTCGGAGAAGAGCATGATCAGATCACTTGCAGATTTTGACCACTTAGATAAAGAATAATAATAACAGCACCAACAGCTATACGATACCAACCAAATACTTTGAAACCATATTTATTTAAGAACCCAATGAAACTTTTAATCGCTAATAGGGCAACAATAAACGCAACTACGTTTCCTATAGCAAGCAATTGTATTTGTTCGCCTGTTGGCATTCCCGATTCTTTCATGAACTTATACATTTTATAGGCAGTTGCCGCAAACATAGTGGGAACAGCTAAAAAGAAAGAAAACTCTGCGGCGGCTTTACGTGTTAGTTTTTGTGACATACCACCCACAATAGTTGCTCCGCTTCTGGAAACACCCGGTATCATAGCAATACACTGAAACAATCCGATTTTGAAAGCGGTAAGTTTATCAACCTTATCTGTATCATCCACTTCATCTTTGGAAAACAAACGATCAGCAAACAATAAAATAATTCCTCCCAAAAACAAAGAAATAGCAACCCCAAGCGGAGTCTCAAGTAATTCATCAATATAATCGCTCAATAATTTTCCTAAAATGGCAGATGGAATAAATGCAATAACGAGTTTCACATAAAAATCAACCGACTTCACAAATCTTTTGAAATACAATACAAGAACCGAAAGTATGGCCCCCAATTGAATTGCAATTGTAAAGAGTTTCACAAACTTATCAGATGCAATTCCCATAGCGGAAGAGGCAATGATCATGTGTCCGGTAGAAGAAACGGGAAGAAATTCGGTAAGCCCTTCAATAATGGCTAAAACAATAGCTTGAAAAACGTTCATTATTCTGCGTTTTCTGCTTTGTTTTTAGGTTTGCGCATAATAGCAACAATAACAACCACAAATCCTAAAAGACAAGTAACGGGTGCTACAACTATACGTTGCGTATTGAAGATCTCAGGATTAAATACAGCAGGATCATCGCTACCGCCACCGATCATAAGAATATAACCTAAAGCAATAAGTGCAATACCAGCCAAAAGAATTTTATAATTCTCTTTTGCTATTCCGAAACCAAGTTGTGAGTTGCTCATTGTAATTTTTAATAGGGTAGCAAATATAGGAAAATTTCTGATTTTTGACGGATGATTTTTGATTCTTAGTCCTTAAAAACTATTTTTTCAATGCTTTGAATTTATTTACTGCCTCATCCATCCATTTTATATAATCCGGAATATTTGGATCGTATCCTCTGGGTGTGCTTAATAGTTTCTCATTATGATCCAATAAAACATAAAGCGGCTGAGTGCTTTGCTTATATAGAGTTTCCTCCATATACTTGAATTTATCACCAATATCTGTTATTTCACGCTCTTTCCCGTACCAATTAACTTTCATATAATCTTTTGGATCGAGTTCCCTCTTATCATCCACATAAAGAGAAACCAATACAACGTCATTGTTTAATCTTTTGGTTACTTCAGCATCGGGCCAAACGTAATCCTCTGTTTTCCTACAATTTGCGCAAGCATGACCTGTAAAATCAACCATCAAAGGTTTTCCTACTTTCTTTGCATAAGCCAATGCTTTATCATATTCATTTTTAAAATGAACAACTCCATTTTTATTTACTTCAATATACTTTGCAAACTCTTCGTCAACTTTCACAGAAGAAGTGATGCTATTTTTATTATCCTGATTTCCGCCAAAACCGTGAGGAGATTCTGAATATTCCAATGGTGGCAATACACCTGAAAACAATTTCAATGGTGCCCCAAACAATCCGGGAATTAAATAAATAGTGATAGAGAAAGATATAATTATAAAAAAGATCCTTGTTACCGAAAGATTCTTTACATCACTATCATGTGCGGTTTTAAATCCACCCATCAAATATATTGTCATTAAAGCGAAGATAACCACCCATAAAGTAATAAATACCTCACGCGTTAAAATTCCAAGTTGATATACCAGATCAACATTTGACGCAAACTTTAATGCTAAGGCAAGTTCAAGAAATCCTAAAACAACTTTTACTGTATTTAACCAGCCGCCACTTTTTGGCATTGAATTCAACAAACTCGGGAAGAAAGCGAAAAATCCGAATGGCAATGCTAATCCTGATGAAAAACCAAACATTGCCCAGAAAGCTCCTGTTTTATTCCCCGATGTAGAAGCTGCCACCAATGCATTACCGATCATCGGACCCGTGCAGGAAAAAGAAATCACTACCAGTGCGAGTGCCATGAAAAATATTCCAATATAACCTCCCCTGTCACTTTGCTTATCAATTTTATTTACGAAACTCGAAGGCAATACGATCTCAAAGGCCCCTAAAAATGATGCTGCAAAAACAAGTAGCATTGCGAATATAACAAGGTTAAACCCAGCACTGGTTGAAAATGTATGAAGCGCTCCTCCCCCCCAAATCAATGCAATTCCAAGACCCAATGAAACAAAAATCACAATGATCGATAAAGCATAGACGATCGCGTTAACTTTTCCTTTTGTTTTTGTTTGACTGCGTTTCAAAAAGAAACTCATATTCATTGGAATTAATGGAAAAACGCAAGGGGTGAATAATGCTAAAAAACCCCAAACAAAACCCGATAAGAAAATCAGCCACCATGCCTTCCCTTGAATGGAAGATTCCGAATCTGTTAATGTCTCAGCTGCAATTGGTAAAGCTGAGGTTTTTGAAGAAGTATCAACTACAGCCATTGCCTGAGCTGTAGAATCCACTATTGCAACAGAATCTGAATTAGTACTTACTAGGGCTGATTGATTGGTAGCACAAGTACTTTCTAAATTAACCGTAAACTTCTCTGCGGGAGGAAACTCGCACATTGCATCTGTACACACCTGGTATTCATATTTACCTGCAATAGATATTTTTCCCGGTTTAAGAGCCTTTACACGTTGAGTAAAAGTTGCTTCTCCTTCAAAATATTTTACCAGTACTTCAAATACTTTATCCTGCTCTTCTTTTGGTTTGCTTTCCTTTAATTTTCCCACTAATTCGTAATCCGGGCTTTTTGTAAATTTAATGGCAGTAGGATTAGGTCCGTCGTCTAATGGGATAATACTATACAAATGCCAGGTAGGGTCGATCTTTACAGAAAAAACAATATCGTATTCACAATCGCTTACTTTTTTTGATTTGATATCCCAATGCGCATGTAATTGTTGTGCATTAGCATTCACAAAGAGAAAAACACTTGAAACTAGCAGGATTAGTTTTCTGAAAATACTCATATTTGATAAAGGTTTACAAGGTGTCAAAGATAACAAATAGCCTTCGTCAATCCTTTCTCAATTTCATAAAAAAACGTAATTATTAGCTTTTGGTAAATTACTTGATGGCTTTCATAGATGCTACAATTTTATCCAACACATCCTTATATTGTTGCATCATATATGGTTTTGCCCATATAAACATTGTAAAATAAGTACTCCCGAAATGTGAATCGTACTTATAAGCTATAAAACCCTTAAACCTATTATCTGACGATCCGTAAGGCTTAAGTTTTGAAGTATGCTTTTCCCAAACCAAATAATCTGTTTTTACCGTGTCTACCTTTTCTGTCGGAACAAATTTATACTGCCAAACTCCCTGCCTCTTTTCAGCATTGGCTCCACGTCTGTCGCTGGGATAAACCGACAAATAGATATAATCAAAATCTCCACCGCCCGGAACTTTGAATGAATTAATAACACCGGCACATTGGCAAAGATTGTTTCCTCCCGGTGTTTCCCAATCGACTTTAAAAAAGGATTTTGTTTCCCAATTAGAAGGTAACTCATATTCAATGTTCAATTCGGGAAACGACAATTTGTTTTGCGAAAAACACAAAGAAAAACTGAATAAAAATAATATGGAGAGTTGCTTTAAAAACATGCTTTATAGTTTAATCTTTTTACGGTTTGATTTTACTTCGCCCCTTTTCACTTTTGACTCAATTCGCTTTACCTTTGATGCTTTACTTGGTTTACTTGGCTTTCGGGGTTTGGGTTTTTCAAAAGCCTTCTCTAAAAGTTCTGTGAATTTTAGTATCGCAAGTTGTTTATTCTTAAGCTGGGAACGATCACGATCTTCGCTCAAATGCAGAACACCTTCTTCATTTATTTTATTCTTCAGCTTTTTTGAAACCAGCTCCTTCTCTTCGTCCGTTAAACACAATGAATTAGTTACATCAAAAAACAATTCGATTTTGGTAGCAACTTTGTTTACGTTCTGTCCACCCTTTCCTCCACTTCTTGCCGCGGTAAACCATAGTTCTTTTACAATACCTTTTGTTAGCAATTGTTTTTGGCTCATTGTTTGCGATTTTTAAATCTCAACTAAATTAGCAAAGATTATGCTAAAATTGAAATTACAGCTTTTGGTGATATTATTGGCCCTTTTAACCAACTCCTGGGGGCAGGCAAAATCTGTGCTTTTTCAAAAACGCTTCGATAATTACCTCAATTTTAACGGCTCTCTATCACCTTATGTTTCAATTACCGATAAAGATGTCAGGATTTACAAAAACAGTAATGACAAAAACAATGATCTTCCTGAGTTGATGGTAGATTTTTCGGAGATCAGGATCTTTGAATACTTATTAAAATATGCACCACAAGATAGTATTGATGCAATTTTAAAAAGAAAAGGGGCAAAAAAATGGGGGAAGAGAAAAATTGCAGAGATGCAAATTTTATACGAAGAAGAGCCGCATTATTATAAAGTAATAAAACCTCTGGATGGAAAAAAGATAGTGATTGATCCCGGGCATATTGCAGGAAATGCTGAAATGGCTTTTATAGAACAAAAATACCTGCGTTTTGTAAAAGATTCATTCCCTCAACTGCCTGTTGATTCAGTTAAGTTACAGGAAGGTGTACTTACATACACAACTGCCGCTATCCTCAAAAAACAATTGGAAGAACAAGGTGCGATAGTGGTTTTAACGCGGGGCGAAAACAAAACCGTATTTGGTATTAGCTACCAGGAATGGATAGTTAAAAGAAAAAAAACTGTCTTAGACTCCCTTAAGAACAATGGTGAAATGGATGCTGTTAAATACAAACGTTTATTGGGGCTTGATCAAAAAACTCTTTTCTGGGAATTTTTCCGCGACTATGAATTGGGTGCGCGGGCAAGATTTATTAATAAACAAAATCCTGACCTTAGTATCATCATTCACTACAATGTGGATGAAAAAAATGCCCCGTGGAGTAAGCCAAGCAACAAAAACTATAGCATGGTTTTTATGCCCGGCGCTTTTAATGCAGAAACCATAAAAAGCATAAACGGTAAAGCAAATTTCCTGAGATTGTTACTCACAGAAGATTTGCCCCTTTCGGAGAAAATATCAGACCTAACTGTGAAAGAATTTTCAAAAACACTCAATGTTCCAATTGCAAACAAATTGGACGCCGATTATTTGAAAGAAAATTGCATCTCGTCAAATTGCGATGGAGTTTATTGCAGAAACCTCGCCTTGTGCAGGAATGTAAAAGCTCCACTGGTTTATGGAGAATGCTTGTATCAGGATAATCACAAAGAATACATGGAGCTTTTAAAAAAAGATAAAACCTATTTTGGCATTCAAACGAATGCACGGGTAAAGGCTGTATCAGATGCTTATTTCAACGCAATTATGCAATTCTACAAAAAATAGTACTTTTGTTACAGATGGATATTATCAGGCTTCATATTGTAGATGATCATCAAATGATGATTGATGGTCTACGAGCCTTGCTTGGTGACGAAGCTCCCTTCAAAATAATTGCCGAATCAAATAATGGAAAAGTTGCCTTAGCCAAAATTGAGCTGGAACAACCGGATGTATTGCTAACCGACATCAGCATGCCCGAAATGAACGGGCTTGAATTGACAAAAGCTGTAAAGGAGAAATTCCCAAACATCAAAGTAATTGCCCTTTCTATGTTTGGAGAACGGAATACTATTTCTGAAATGTTGTTGGCGGGTATTAGCGGGTACATCGTAAAAAACACCGGTAAACAGGAATTGGTTCAGGCAATTAATAAAGTTGCTTCGGGTGGAATGTTTTTTAGCGACGAAGTAAGTGCAGAAATGATGAAAGCCATTTCTAATCCACCCGCCAAGGAAGAAATCATCAGTTTAACTCCACGCGAAATTGAAATCGTGAAGCTAATAGCAAAAGAATACAGCAACCTGAAAATTGCCGATGCACTTTTTATTAGTGAGCGAACAGTAGAAACTCATCGCAAAAACATTTTCCGAAAAACCAATACAAAGTCAGTGGTTGGTTTAATCAAGTACGCAATAGAGAAAAAAATGCTGGATTAATTGTTCCGGATTTTTTTGTTTCAAGAATTTTTAGTCCTGCCACATGTTTTTTTCTTTATTCTTTTTCTCATCTGGATTAGTGGATTTTAATAATGAGGTTTTGGTTAAATAACCGTGAAACATTCTTCCTGAAAAATATTGTTTCAAACTAACAGGAGCAGCCTGATTTTTAGCATTGATAAGTTTTTGATCATCACGATTAAGTGCGATTACATCTTCGTACTTAAACACCGGTCCGAGTACATCCCAAATCATATCACCTTTCTCCCTCACAAAAACAAGGCGAACATAATTAATATCATAAACTTCTTTAGACATAGTTTTATCGAAACGTTTTTGCTGAATGATTTCGAAACTATGCTTAAATTGTTCTAACACAGCTTCGTCTCCTCCTTCGCAAAAACTGGTCGGGCATTGGATATTGGAAAACTCATCTGCACTTGGTTTTGGCTGTGTTTTGCCGTAAGCGAACTGTTTCATGAAATTATGGTAACTACAAGCGCTATCTATATTGTTTGGATAATATGCTTTTATCGTTCCTTCACAATATGCTTTCAATAGGATCTCAGGTAATTTTCTTGCGGGTAAATTAAACTTCTCAATCAACGGAATCTTCATTATCTCACCTTGTTGATAAGTACTTCCGCTTTTAACCTGAGCGGTTAGCAATTGAGAAAAAACAAGAGCCAAAATTAATATTAGATTTTTATTTTGCATAATGGTAATTTTAGTATTTCAATTATTTGTTATTAATCTTTGCCACGCTTGCCAATTCCTCTTTTGTTTTAGGTTTGATCGGTTGTTTCTCCAAAATAAATTTTTGCTTGGTTCCTTTCATCAATTTAATATTAGATTTATCCAATGAACCCTCTTTAAGTGTAGCGTAACTTCCATCTTTTAATTTAGTAAACATTTTTATGCCTTTTGTATTTAAGAGGACAAATTTTTCAGGGAAATCACCCGGGTAATAATACACTACCGTATTCTTTTTTGCGTACGCAACAAAAATCCTGTCGCTAATTGGCTCACCTGTATTTACAACAAATTCAGGAATCATTTGAACTGCGTCCTTATTATCCAAAACTCCATCGTAATTAAAAATTCCCAGTTGATTAATGTTCATTCCTTTAAAAAAACCGTCAGGCATTTGCTTATCATCAAAACCGTACATACTTTCCATAGTAACAACATAAGGCTCGCCTGTTTCCGGATCAATTAACTCCTGTTCAATAGAATCCCCTCTACCCGAAGGAACATCATTACTTCCCCATAAAGCATCGTCTTTTTTAGGGTTTTTTTGGTCATACGAAAAATCATATACTTTTCCATAATCAGTCCAACGACTTTGTTTTTCGTCATAAATAAATGCTTCCAGGTTCGGTAAATTTCTTCTGCAATTCATTCTTACCTGAATAGAAACTCCATCTGTCATTTTCATTGGCTTACCATTACATTCAACACGGATTTCAAACATACCTGCTGACTCGAGTATGTGATCTTTTCCATTACGCTTCAACAGCATATTAAGACCTGAAACAACCATATCCGTTTGAGAATGCAATTCACGGTATTTCACTTTTATTGCTCCTTTGCACTCACTTCCATCTTCCATTACGAAGGCATTGGCAGGAATAAAGATCAGGGATCCCGAACCATACTTAAAACCATTACAGGTATTATTTTGGTAGGTATATTCCATAAAGTTCACGTCAGGAATTTGTGCTTTTATGCCCATAAACGTGAGGAGAAGAAGAATTGTGCTTAATATTTTCATAAATTTTTTAGAGTTTAATGCTAAAATAGCGGAAAAAAAGTTAAAAGATACTTTATTCCTAAAATAGATTTGGTTTGAGGAAAAAAACTGACTAAATTAGACATAGTTTTTTGACATTTAAAAGATAGTATTTATTAATTCGTCGATAATTGAGATGTTTTTCCGGGTAATAAATTCCCCAATATGTGGAAGTCTCTCTCAAAACAATCGCATTAGCAACTGTCGACTAATTTTTAAAGTTCACTGATTAACAGCTTGTTTGTTCCGACCAATTGAAGTGATAAAAAATTGGCACGTTATTTTACTTAATATAGACAACAGCATAATAAAAATAGTTCTTTGATATTAGCTGATAAGGGTAGTATAAATATTACGGAAACCCTGCTCATAGGTATTAAAATTTACGCCTTTCTCATACAGTAAAAATTTCATACTAATGTTCGTTTTGTTTGTTAAAGCAGGGTTTCCGTTTTATTTTTTTCCTACATCAACCCCGGCTAATAATGTATTTACCTAATCAACCTAAAAACTTTCCCCACAATGCAATCCGATAGAAAAATACCCGATCAATCACTCACAGAAAATTCCTGCGATGTAAGGCATTTTGCTTCCGGAGTAAAGTTAGCTCTTCCCTACAGGGAAAAGTTCAAGATCATAGTACGCAGATACAGATACGTTTTAAAATCCTCTAACAATATAACCATAATTGACCTAAAGCCTTATATCGATAATAGAAAATGAGAATTGTAATTTGCAGTAATTATAACAGCTATGTTTTTCAACACAAAAATAAAAGTGGTGATAGGGTTCACGATAGCTGTTTTAATTATCGGGGTTGCAGGGATTTTTAGTTACAGAAGCATACACCGCATTACTCAATCCCTTGAGGATGTTTCTCAGGAAAACCCTCGTTTAGATTTATTGGAACAATTTGTTGCAAACGCCACCCGCTCTGATGAGTTGGTGAGAGCTTATGTTTACGACAAACGTCAGGAGATGCTAGATACCCTAAACGAGCTCTCCAAAAACACCAACTCGCTTATCTACAAACTGGAAAATGATAAAAACATTTCTCCCGAACAGAAAAAAAGAGTTGATGAGTTATCTGACCTGTTTGTTGATTACCGGGATCTCCATTTCAGTCATATCCTCTTAGCCAATACCAGTAACAACCAGTCCATATTCAATAAACTTTCCTCTTCCATTAATACTATTAATGAAAAGAAAAACAGGAATGACAATGCCAGCAAAGACGCACTAAAAAAAAGGATAATGGAAAAATTATTTCCTTCCAAAACAGATGATAAATCAAAAAGTACCGCAGAACCCAATTATACTGATGATATTCAGAAAGCCATTGATGAGATTCAATCAGAACAAATAAAGCACGATCAGTCGGTAAGTGAAGCTGAGTTGGAAATTCTCACCAAACAGTCGGAACTAAAACAAAAAATGGGGGGCATTATTCACGACTTTATTAAGACGGAGCAATTGTATACGCAAACAAGTATTGCCAATTCAAAAGCTGTTGCAAACAATTCTATTTATATTATTGGTTTGATCATTTTTTTAGGAATATTTGCCTTCTCTATTTTTGTGTATTACATCCTTTCCGATCTTTCGCTTAATGCCAAGCTTCGTAAAGAGCTGGTAGTTTCGCAAAGAGAAGCTTTAAAACTGGCAAAGACCAAAGAAAAATTTCTCGCCAATATGAGCCATGAGATCCGAACACCGTTAAATGCTATCGTTGGTTTCTCCGAACAGTTGTCGCAAGCAGCCAACAAGGATGAAGTGAAAAAATACTCAAAAGCCATCAATACTTCATCTGAGCATTTATTGAATCTGGTTAACGATATACTTGACTATTCCAAATTAGATCTTGGAAAGGTAAACCTGGAGAATATTCCATTCGATCCAAACGAAACCCTGCAAGAAATCTATGACATTCTTAAACCTTCAGGAACAAAAAAGAATATTTCAGTTGAACTGGATCTGAAAAAAGGATGCCCTCAGCTTTTTGGTGACTCTTACCGGTTAAAACAAATCACTCTTAATTTATTGAGTAATGCAATTAAGTTTACCGAAAAAGGGAAAGTAGTATTAAGCTCCGACTATATTATGACTGGCGAAGACTCGCCTGTTAGTCAGGCAGGAAAAGTGATGTTCAATATTAAAATCACCGATACCGGTATTGGAATTAACGAAGAAAATATTGACAAAATTTTCAGCAGTTTTAATCAGGCGCACGAAAGTATTACAAGAAAATACGGAGGGACGGGTCTTGGCTTAGCCATTTGTAAAAAATTAATAGAAATGCAGAATGGTAACATTGCTGTTAAGAGCGAACCCGGAAAAGGAACGGAATTTAACGTGTTTATTCCTTATAATATTTCGTTCGAAAACCTGAAGGAAGCCAAAGTAGTGGCGCTAAATCAAAACAAAAAACAACAAGTTAATGCAAAAAACCTCCATGTGCTTATTGTTGACGACGACTCTATGAACGTTTTTTTGATGGAAACAATCCTCGGGAAAAATCAATTCAGTTACAGTGTGGCGCAAAACGGCAGAGAAGCTTTGTTTAAATTCAACAACGAAAAAGTTGATATTGTATTAACCGACATCAACATGCCGGTAATGAGCGGCGAAGAACTCCTTAAAGAAATAAGGAAATATCCGGATGAATACAAAAAGAACATTCCCGTAATAGCATTAAGTGCTGATGTGCATAAAGCAACAACTGATAACTGTCAGAATCATGGCTTTACTGCCTGCTTATTAAAACCTTTTAAGGAAGAAACTCTTTTATCAATCATAAATACTCATTGCGGGCAAACAAAAGTAAAAAGCAAGCGCTCAAAAGCACAAGGTACTGTAATTGAACCGTCAAATGGCAAAGAGGCTGACTACGAGTTAAGTGAAATAGAAAAGCTTTCAGAAGGCAATTCTTCTTTTGTTGCTAAAATGCTGGACACTTTTGTTAACAACGCAAGAGAAAATAACCGGATCATGCTGGAAAGCATTAAGAACAAAGATTACGAAAGCTTGAGTAAGATCGCCCACAAAAGTATTCCGTCGTTCTCTTTTGTGGGACTAAGCAGATTTATTCCCCTGCTAAAGGAGATCGAGAACAATGCTTTTTCAGAAGAGCATAGGAAAACCGTTATTGAAAATGTAAACAAAATCACTAATCACATAAAAAAAATAATTCCTCAATTGGAAACGCATTCCAGGAGTTTGAAAGAAAAAGATACTTCAACTGCTTAACTACAAAATATAAAATTAAACCATTACATAATGAAAACAGCACACCCCACAAAAGTTCTGATCGTAGACGATGACGAACTTATTTTGATGGCTCTCCGCCAAAAACTGGAGAAAGAAGGAATGCAAGTGTTTACTTCATCTAACATCTACGATGCTTATTTTAAAGTGAACCAGATCGAGCCGGATCTGATTTTACTTGACATTGTACTTCCTGATATGAATGGGCTTTCATTTATGAACATGATTAACTCAAATGTATTGGATACCCGCATTCCGGTTATTCTTATGTCATCCTTAGCAACTGATGACATCATTGAGAAATCGTATGAAATGGGTGCAAGCGGTTATATCACAAAACCTTTTGATATGAACTCAATCACAGGCATTATCAAACAGCATACTCATCGGGCGATGCATTGATTTAAATTAAAACCCGCTTACCAGACGGGCCGGAAAGAAACAAGGCGAGTTAATTGCTTCTTTTTATAATATTATACTGCTCTTCTATCCTCAAACATCTCCACTTCGGCCAATGGGTTGAAAAGGTAGATTTTGCCTGTTCGAACTTCTTTACAGGTAAAACGGGTCCTGATCTTCTGACCCTTTTCGTATAAATTCCCCTGAAAAACAAACACTGCATTCAAAGGCAATTTTTCGAGATAAATTCCCGCATTCGAATCTTCATCATACAAACGCAAAGCACGATACAAATTTTTATCTGTACAACTGGAAGCTGCAGGATTGTTAAGGTATTTACGAATAGCATACAATAATTCAACGGGGAAAATTTCGGTATCTAAAAAAGGTTGCATCATTACTCTGAATTCCTGCTTCCACTCTGCCCCGTGCGGCATCACCGAATTTTTGAATTTATTGTGTGTAGTTAAATGGGCGATTTCGTGAATAAGTGTTACTAAAAATGCGTACTTATTAAGGTTGTAATTAATAGTGATCTGATGATTGCTTCCATTGAACGGTGCACGGTAATCACCTAATTTTGTACTGCGTTCTTTTTTGATTTTTAATTTAAAATCATATTCGGTGATCCATTGAACGATCAACGGAACAGCCTTTTCGGGCATGTATTTACAAAGTACAGATGCGTTTCTATGTTGCTGTTCCATTACAGTAAAAATAATTCAAATTCAGGGTGAAGAAACGGGTTCATTGTGAAGATATCAAACTTCCTATGTGAAAAAATCATAGATCCAGTTCCAGCTGATTAGGAAGCAAAGTAAATGTCATACGGTGAACAGCAGTTGGCCCGAACTGCTCAATACCTGCACGGTGTGCTTTGGTTGGATAACCTTTGTTTTGATCCCATTTATAATGTGGATATTTTTCATGCAATTCCATCATAATATCATCCCGATAGGTTTTTGCCAAAATGGATGCAGCTGCAATACTCAGGAATTTGCCGTCACCTTTGATGATGCATTCGTGCCTGATCTCTTTATATTTTTTGAATCTATTACCGTCGATCAACAACAATTCAGGTAGTGTTTTGAGCTTGTCCACTGCATGGTGCATAGCCAGAAAAGAAGCATTCAAAATATTGATCTCATCTATCTTTGCGTGATCAACAATTGCATAAGCCCAATCAATAGCATCCTTTTCAATTTGTTCCCGCAAAGCATACCGTTGCTTTTCGCTTAGCTTTTTGGAATCGTCTAAATCTTTATTTTTATAATTTTTTGGCAAAATAACCGCGGCAGCAACCACCGGGCCTGCCAAACAACCCCTGCCTGCTTCGTCGCAACCTGCTTCCACCAATTTTTTATCAAAAAAAGAAAGTAATGCCATAATTTAAAAACCTCGCAAAGGTAGTTCAATTAGCACTTTTATAAGACGAATAAGAATGAACAAAATTTGCCTTTTTTCCAACATCTTCCTATTCCTAAGTTTTAGTATCTTTACATCATGAGTAAAAAGAAAATTCAATTAGGTGACATCACCATTGGTTCAGATGAATTATTTTTAATTTCCGGACCTTGTGTAATAGAAGAAGAAAGTATTATGATGAAGACTGCCGAGAAACTGAAAGAAGTTTCTGAACGCATGAAAATCAAAATCATTTATAAATCATCTTTTCAAAAAGATAACCGCAGTAGTTTAAAATACTATGACGGGCCGGGCTTATCAAAGGGAGTTGCCTTGTTGGGAAAAATAAAAGAGCAATTTGGTTTTTCGGTGCTAACCGACATTCATTATCCTGATCAGGCAGCCGCAGCTGCAGAAGTTGTGGATGTATTGCAAATTCCGGCTTATCTGTGTATGCAATCAACTTTATTGGTTGCTGCAGCTAAAACAGGAAAGATTGTAAACATTAAACACGGGCAGTTTCTTGCACCGGACAATATGAAACATCCATTGCAAAAATGCATTGATGCCGGGAATGATAACGTGATTTTAACCGAGCGTGGATACACTTTCGGATACAATGATCTTATTGTTGACCCAAGAAGTTTTTATCATTTAAATGCATTGGGTTATCCTGTGGTATTTGATATTACACATTGTGTGCGTAAATATGGAATTCCCAGTTCGGACGCTAAAGGCGGGATGAGAGAATTTTTACCGGTACTTTCCAGAGCAGGCGTAGCAAGTGGGGTAGACGGTGTATTTATTGAAACGCATCCTGAACCGGAAAAAGCTTTATGTGATGCTGCATCACAGTTGTGTGTATATGATCTGGAAGAATTTTTGAAACCATTGATAGAAATCCATAACTTAGAAGTATCATATAGAAAATAAATAATACGAATCTATAAGTTGTTATTACAAATGAATATACAAATCGTAATTTATTAAGTTCTAATTTGTATATTCGTTACAGATTCGTATCAATTAGTATTTACATTTAAACCAACAAAACATGAAAACAATTCTACTAGCGATCATCGGGCTTCTTATCAGTTATTCAGTTTCTGCACAAAGCCTTTACATTAAAGGAAGTAAAAAAGGTGAAATAGAAAGCGACGGCGATGTTTACATCAATGGAAGTAAAAAAGGAAATATTGAAAGCGACGGAGACGTTTATGTTAACGGTTCTAAAAAAGGTCAAATAGAAAGTGATGGAGATATTTATGTAAATGGAAGTAAAGTTGGTCAGGTTGAAAGTGATGGAGATGTGTACAAAAACGGAAGCAAGATAGGGCAAGTAGAAAGTGACGGGGACATTTATAAGGACGGAAGTAAAATAGGAGATTGCAAAGGTGCCAGAAAAGATTGGACTGCAGCTGTTGTATTTTTCTTCTTTATAGAAGATCTGGCTTATTAATAAATATTCAAACAAAGGAAGAGGCAACGGTAATTCGTTGCTTTTTTTATTTAATATTGTTGCATGAAAAAAACGCTATTAGCATTAATACTATTCAGTTTAAGTATGCAGATACAATCGCAAAACACCGAAAACACCTTTGATTTCTGGCTAGGCAAATGGGATGCATATTGGAGCGATTCACTGAGGGGAACAAACATCATTCAAAAGATTTTGAAAAATAAAATTGTGGAAGAGAATTTCTCCTTTAATGATAAAACGTTTATAGGAAAAAGCTGGACTGTGTTCGATGCAAATACAAAAACATGGAAACAAACCTGGGTGGATGATGCAGGTGCATACTTATTACTTACAGGCGGACAGGAAGGTAAAGATGTTATCCTAACTATGACGGACACGCAAATACAAAAAGGTAAAACAGTTTATATGCGAATGATCTTTTATAACATTGAAAAAGATAGTTTCGACTGGGACTGGCAAAGTTCGGAAGACAAAGAAAAATGGACTACCGTTTGGGGCATCAAGTATAAAAGAAACAAGAAAAAATAAATCTTGTTGTAGGAAAAGGTTGAAAAAACAATAGAACACAATTCGTCGCGGCGGAACGCAGGTTTAACGGATCAACACTGATTAAGGCATTCGAAATCCACGTTATCAGCGTTCCATTAACCAATCATTATTTGTACAGGAAAATATTAAGAAATTCTAATTAGCACTTGCTACTCCGTTGATACCAACTTTGCTATTCATCTCTAGCATAGCAGCTAATGCTAATTGAGAATAGTTTTGAGAATTGTATCTGAAACCTTTAGCCTCAGTGTGCCAAAGTTTTTTGATCAGATCGATTCCTCCTTCTGTTGGATTGATTGCAGTAAGGGCAGCTTTTACGTTACCTACTCCGGCGTGGTATGAATGCATTACCAGTAAACGAAACCACACATCCTGCTCGTTGTATTTTATCCCCAACGAATCAAGCATCATTTTTGTTTGAGGTATACAAATTTTTTTCATTAAACAAGAAGCGGCATAAGCGGAACGGTCAAAATCGGCACGCTCATCTATTTTTTTATTCACTTTTAATCCAAACATGCGGGCAACCGGTTTCATTAATTGGAACGAACCGTAAGCACCTACATTTGATTTCTGCAATTTATTGGGGCTTTCGATCAATAAGATCGCTTGAGCATACCAAGGATCTACTCCGTTTGCCATAAATCCCTGAATTCCTCTGTGCAGGTTTCCGTAAGCACGATCGAAATCGTAGAAGAAATTTTTTCCAACAGTAACCAAAACACGAGCAGTATCTGCTAAACCGTGTTGCTGACGAACATTATTTCTGAATGCTGTTTTTGCGCTATCCGATTGGCGGTCCCAATCAGAATTACTCATTTTTGCAACTATGGTACGATTACTTGCAATGTTTATTAAACAAGAATCTTTGGAAAGCTTCATAATCTGTTGCCAAAATTTAACCTGAGGCAAAGTATCACAACCCAGAGAATAAATCTGTCTGTCGAAAACATAATCTCTTGCTTCGTTACCTTCTTTGCACACCCCAACAATATCTCTACAGTGATCAACGCATGACGTGTTCACTGTATCAGGATTGGTAGCAGATTTCCCTGAAGTCGGGTTCCCTAACATTAATGGGAATAATATTTTAACAAATAACATCATTTATGTTGGACAAGATATGTGATTTAACGCAAAAAGAAAAAAAATGTTGCAGGATTTATTAACGATCCCCTTTTGAAAACCTAAGAATATAAATCCAACTAATCCTAAAGAGTCCACAAAGCACATTTATACCATAGTCTCACATTGGGCGCAAAGAGTTAATAAACACTTAGTTAAACTCTGTGAACTTTGTGCTTTCTTTGTGTTCTTTGTGGTTAAAGCATTTTGGAAATTTGCGTGAAAGGAAGCCAAATAAACACAAAGCCGCAATGCAACCAGTAGAATTTGCAATAAAATCGAGCCAATCGCCACTACGTTCGGAGAATAAAACGCTCTGCATTATTTCCAATGCGCCACCATACAAAACGCAGAAAAAAGTAACGATCACTTTAGCATGTTTTTTAAGTGAACCATAATTCGATTGCAAATTAAATCCTCTCAGATAAAGAACCTCTAAAACAAAGAAAATAGAAGCGTGTACAAACTTATCGAAAGAAAGTAATTCGAGCCAACTGATATGAGGAATGGATTTTCCAGGCATACTGCATAAAGCAAATATTACCAGGGTCCAAAGAAATGCCAGCCAATTATACCTTAAAAACATAGTGCAAAAATACTCTTCTTTCTTAATACCCACACTACAAAACAACAAAATCCATATATTCGTTCAGCTATTTAAACAAACATCATGATCTCATTTCTATTGATCTTTTTCATGCTTCTTTTTGGACTTGTTTATTTTTTCCCATTGAGATCAAAGACGGAGGATATTCAACATGCAAAACTCAAAAAGGTATTCCTGACCTTGTCTCTTTCACACTTTAGTCTCTTTATTGTTTTCCTTCTGTTACATATATATACAGACCTGATATTTAGTTTTAGTCAGCTCGAATTGCAAAATTACCTGGCAGTATTGATAGCTGTAGTTTTATCCATTCAGTTTACCTTTTTCAGGAACAGGCTCAGAAATTCAGTCAGGAAAATTCTTACATTTTTAGTAACTGTTTTTAGTATACATATTTTAGCAGTCATCTGTTTCTGCTTATTTACATTTTTCACAATGGAAATCGACAAAAATTCGTTTACAGAAACACCTTATGTTTTAGGACATGGAGGAATGGGTTCTAATTTTAAATACCCGAAGGATTCTGAAAGATCTTTTCAACAACTAATAGCTTTGGGTTGTGAAGGAAGTGAAATAGATGTGCAGATGACCAAAGACAGTGTGCTGGTTCTTTATCACGATGAAACCCTGGAAACACTTACCAATGGAACAGGCTTGGTTTCTAATCATAACTGGGCGGAACTAAAAGATCTGAACTATTTTTCTCCATTCGATGGAGAAATGAAAATCCTGAAACTGGAAGAACTTTTTCAGATGACTTCTGGTAATCCTTCATTTATCTTTTCGCTGGATATTAAATTTTTTGGAGAGAACTCTTTGAAGCCTTCCTTCTACAGAATTTTTTCTTCTCAATTAAAATCCATGATCAGTCGATTTCATCTTGAGAACACCGCATTTATTGAATGTAAACTGGAATATCCGGGATTCCCCGAAATTATTCATGAATATTTTCCTTCTCCAAATAAAGTGTTTATCACCGGCTTTTACGACAAGGAAGCCTTACTTGTTGAAGCAGAAAAATTCAAGTCGTTTGGAATAGGTTTTTCCTTAAATGATGCCAACCAAAATTTTATCGACAAGGCGCATTCAAAAAACATGAAAGTAATGTTGTGGGATGTTTACACCAAAAGCGACATCAAAAAGCTAGAAAAACTTTCTCCCGAATACATTCAATCCGATCTTCTCTTCTACTCCAATTAAAATCAGTCTGCCGACGGCAGAGAAATCAGGTTTTGACACAGATTGCACTGATTACGCAGATCTATAAATTTCACAGATAATTAAGTTTCAATATCCACGAAATCTGTGCAATCTGTGTCCGGTATTTAGGAATGTTCTTATTTAGCTTTTGTATGCAGGAAAATATAATCCGTGATCTTATCATACAAATTAGCCCTGTCCTTGCCTAACACATTGTGCTCGTGCCCCGGGTAAACATAGTAATCTATCAACTTGCTTTTATCTACACACGACTTTAGGAAAAGTAAACTATGCTGCCAAACAACCACAGGGTCTTCCGTTCCGTGGATTATTAATAAACGTCCTTTTAAATTTTGTGCAAAGCTTGTAAGGTCCGAATTTTTGTATCCTTCCGGATTTGTTTTAGGTGTATCCATGTAACGCTCGGTGTACATAATCTCATAATATTTCCAATCAATTACCGGTCCGCCGGCAATAGCTACTTTAAACAGATCGGGGTGTTTTACCATCATGTGTGTGGTCATAAATCCACCGAAGCTCCAGCCATAAATAATCATGTTATCCTTATCAACCCATGGTTTGCTGTGCAAATAGTTTACACCAACCAATTGATCTTTTGTTTCAGCAACCCCTAAGTTTCTGAAAGTTGCCTGTTCAAATACTTTTCCTCTGTTCTCACTTCCACGACTATCCAAAGTAAATACAACATATCCATTCTCCGCCATGTATTGAAACCAAAGATCTCCTCCACCATTCCAGGTATTGTTTACCATTTGTGCATTTGGCCCTCCATACAAATAAACAAGCGTTGGATATTTTTTTGTAGAATCAAAATTCACCGGTAAAAACTGACGACAATATAATGGTGTTCCATCTTCTGCTTTAATAGTGAAGATCGAAAGCTTTCCTAATGCGTACTCTTTCAATGGGTTTTCCGCATTCTTTAATATGAAAATTTTCTTTTTGTCTTTGCAGGTATAAACACTTTGTTCGCGCGGAACATCCAGGCTTTGCAAATGATCCAACAAATAGGCTCCATCCGCAGAAACCCATGAAGTATGTGTTCCTGTTCCTGAAGTAATTTGCTCCACTTTTCCTGATTTTAAATTTACTTTACATAAGTGACGGGTTACCGGGCTTTCGATAGTGGAAGTGAAAAATAAATTTTCTCCTTTGGTATCAAAACCACTTACACCGGTTACCAGCCAATTTCCTTTGGTAAGTTGTTTTATCATCTTACCTGTGATATCATATAAATAAATATGTTTGAATCCATCTCTCTCACTTTGCCAGATAAACTGATTTGGCTTATTAGGAACAAACTCCATTGGGTTCATTGGCTGAACGTATTTTTCATCTTTCTCCTCAAACAATGTTTTTTCAAATTCTCCGGTAGTAGCATTGTACCGGTTAAATTTCAAATGATTCTGATCGCGGTTTAAAACAGCTATGTAAACGCTTTTCTCATCAGGGCTCCATGCAATATTGGTAAGGTATTGTTCTCTTGGTGTTCCGGTTTTTAAATATACAGTTGCGTTTGTTTTAGGATTAAAAATTCCAACCGTTACAAAATGACTGCTGTCTCCTGCCATCGGATATTTGATCATTCGTGCTGTTGCAGGGCGATCTCCGATTTCCATAATTGGGTACGCAGTTACTTTAATCTGATCCATTCTGTAGAAAGCCAATAGGTTTCCTGCAGGTGACCAAAACGTTCCTTTCATAATTCCAAACTCTTCGCGGTGAACTGATTTTCCATAAACCAGATCAAAGCTTCCGTCCTTACTTACCTGTAAGTTTTGATTATTAGAGTAAACATAAAGATTCTCATCAACCGTGTAAGCAATATTTCCGTTACTAGCTTTGTCCATGTTTTCCGCATTCTCAGAAATAGCAGGTAATTCTACAACAGATGAAATAGTTTTTGCAGTCAGGTCCAGGGTTACCAGTTTATTTTCTTTCTCAAAAGTTCCTACTGCAGCTGATACCCATTTTATATAAGGAAAATCTTTTGCGTCTTTTAAATTCTTTTCTTTCAATAATGCATTCAACTCAGTTATAGTTAACGTTACTTTTGGTTGATTTAACTTTGCGTCTGAAGTAAACAAGGTAGAAATGTTATCCTTCATATCTATGTATGCATAATAATTTGTGGAACCCATCCAGGAAAGTTGATTCAGTTTTTCGGGAGCCAAAGTGTTTCTTTGTTTTAAAACAGCATCGGAAACCGTAAGCATTTTTTGTGCATAATTGAACGCACAAACAGACATCATGTAAAGAAATAAGATCGTTTTACGCATAATATTTTTGTTAAAGAGCCACGAAATTAAGATTTTACCTGTTCAAAACCCCGAAAAAATGACAGGCGGTATTTCATGAACCCCGCATAATCAGTCGGTTTACCTCAATTTTCGATGAATTGTTAAAAATAAACGTTAAAATTCTTTATGATAACGATAAATTAACGTAAATTCAGTCTTATTAATAATTTATATCATGGACATACGAATTTCGAAAATGATAAGTAAAACATTGCTGCTGATGTTTCTTATTGCAGGGTTTGCTGCGCAGGCGCAGGATAAAGATAAATTTAACTTAGGTGAGAATGAGCGCACAGAAACCGGACCTCTGTTAATTTGGTCAGGCGTAGGCTTTGTAGTTGCTTTCACGCTTTTACTGATCTTTAAGATCAGATACGACAAAAAGAAGAAAATAGAAATGCAGGAGCAAATGAAAGCAATGTCGAGCAGACCAAGAACACCTCACACACCGGGTCAAGGGCGTGCAACTACATCAAGAACCCGCGGTGCGACTTCTTAGTATTTCAAACAAAACTATCCCTGTAGCTACCGAAACATTCAATGATGAAATGCTTCCGGCCATTGGGATCTTAATTTGATCATCACTACGCTTTAAATATTCACCGGAGATTCCGTTCTCTTCGGACCCCATTATTACTGCCAAAGGTTCAGAGTAATCAACGGTATAAATGGTATTCTCCGTTTTTTCATGACAAGCAAAAATCTTCAATCCTGAAGATTTCAAATAATCAATAGTATCTTTCAAATTATCTTCTCTGCAAACCGGAATTCTGTGTAACGCACCTGCAGAGGTTTTGATGGCATCAGCATTTATCTGAGCGGCACCACGTGAAGGAATAATTATAAAATCAACACCTGCACATTCAGCACTTCTGGCAATTGCACCAAAATTACGTACATCGGTCACTCTGTCTAAAATAAGTACAAATGGAATCTTACCTTTCTCAAAAACATCCTGTAAAAGATCTTCTGCTTTATAATAAGTAACGTTTGCTAAGTATGCTATCACACCCTGATGGTTTGCATTGCTTACACGGCGCAGTTTTTCGGGTGGAACAAACTGATAGGGAATTTCTTTTCCAACCAATTCTTTTCTTAATTGCCCGAAAAGATCATTGGACAAACCTCTTTGTAAAAGTATTTTATCAATTTCCTTTCCGGCTTTAATAGCTTCTATTACGGCACGAATGCCATAGATGCAATTCTCTTCTTTTTCTTCGCCCTTTTCTCTTTCCTGACTGTAATGCATTACCTGATGATGATTTTTTTGTTTAGCAATTTTGTAGCTCCGGAAACCTCTACCACATATACTCCCGCACTTATTGATTCCGGCAGCTGCAAAGATACACTTTCATCGGAAGTAATTTGCCTAAACATCTCATTTCCGAGCAGATCGTAAATTCGGATAGAAGTATTTTGCTCTGTAATTCCTTTAATAACAAGGTTTCTATATTCGGTAGAGTAAATAGAAGAAACCGCACTACCGCTCATTTCCTCTATTCCGACACAGGTACAGAGATTTACCCACAACTCTTCCGGGCCATTAAGACATCCTGCTGGAGTAATTTCATGTACTGCAACATACCCGGGATTGGTTCCAAAATTCGCCAATATTGAGCTGCTACCCTGCCCGCTCGCAACCATACCGGCAACAGGCACTTTCCAGTCATAAGTACTTCCCACATTTGATTGAGTTGAATATGGAATAGATGTTGCACCGGCAGCAACTCCGCTTGATCCACTGATCACGAGGGTGTTTGCATCAGCATCTATCAATCCAAAAAACTTAGCAGCGTGGTAGGTAGAATGAAAATTAATATCATAAGAATACGTTGCAGTTTGACCACCTTGTTGAGGGCAAGAACCTGTATCAACAGCAATGGCATGACCAAAACCACTTATTATGTAGCTTCTCACCACTTCTGTGCCGGGCCCTGTGTGAAACGAATTCATTACAACCTGCGTATTGCCGGCATAATCAGTTAACAAACCATCATAAGTATCATCGGTATTATGAAGTGCAGTCCATTGTTTAATTGACTCTGTTAGATTATTTATATTAACTACAGGATCCATGGTTCCGTGAAAAAGCACCATTTTTGGATAAGCGCCCGTGTAAGTAGGATTTTGTGCTGTAACCAAAGCTGCCCATTGAGCAGGAGTTTTTGTAGTGAAACCATTCATTGCAGCAGAAGCTTCGAAAGCAGTTGTTGCCGCTTTATACGGACCACCTGCCATAACTGCCCCGCCCGAATATACTTCGGGATAGGTAGCGCAAACCACTTCGGTCATAGCTGCCCCGGCTGAAAGACCTGTTGCAAATACTTTTGAATTATCAATTGTATAATCCGTTTTCATTTGATCTACCATTTGTTTGATAGATAAATTCTCGCCCTGATCTTTATCCTGATCAGCAGTTAGAAACCAGTTGAAACATGTTTGAGCATTGTTAGCAGATTTTTGCTCGGGATATACTACATAAAATTTATAAAGATCAGCCAGTTTATTCCAACCCGTTTGATCGGCAGCCTGTTGAGCAGTTTGCGTGCAACCGTGCATTACCACCACCAATGGAGCCGTACCCACAATACCCGAAGGAACATATTTGTACATATTTAAATTACCGGGGTTGCTACCGAAAGATGCAACGGATGTTAGTTGGGCCTTGGTGGCGAGAGAGAGTAATAGTATAATGAGAGTAAAAGTGTTTTTCATCTGGTGAAGGTTGAAGAGTAAAGATACGAATTTCGAAAGAAGTGAAAGGCGGAGATATGAAGAATAAAATAGTAAATTAGCGTTTATAAAATTTAAGTGAACTTTGAGAATTCAACATAAAATTTTGATAAACGAAATATACCTTCAAGTATGTATTCATTAGTTTAAGAATAAAAAGAATATGATAGTAGATAAACCATGGATTTCAGGGCCCAGAGAATTACTTGTTCATGGATTACAGCACCTTAGTTTAAACACAGGATTTGATTACCGAATTGCAATGATTTCGATTGATAATTCTGTTGAGTTGATGATAAAAACCTATTTAGGTTTACCTAAGAGAATTACAAAAATTGATGGTATTACAAGAAAAAAGTACGAGGAAATAACATCGACATTCCCAAATCTATTAGATGGATTAGAAGAATTCGCGCTGGATAGATTGGACGGAATAGATTTAGGAGATATTGAGTGGTTTCATCGCCTAAGAAATCAATTATATCATGATGGCAATGGAATAACAGTAGAGAAAGAAAAAGTTGAAGCCTATGCAGAAATAGCTAAAATTCTTTTTGCGAGTTTATTTAGTGTTGAGATTGAAGACACTGGAAGTGAAACTCTTCATCATAGTTTGGTTGGTGAATTTATTAAAGAATGGGCAAACTTAGAAAAACAAACTCCTCTTGCTAGTGGAAAACTTCTGATTCCAATGTACAGACTAAAGGAGATGTTATCTAATGGTGAGTTGTCAAATATACAAGCAACAAAGTTTGATGAAATAAGGAAATTTAGAAATGACTTAGTTCATGGAATGAGTTCACCATCTAAGATGGAACTGGAAAAGTACTTATTAGAATTAAGAGAAATTAGAAAAACACTAAACAAAAACATTAATTAAAACTAAGAAAGGTCTGTCTCATGAAAAACATAAAATTATCAGGAAATTTCTCAAGTGGGCAAGGACCAGTAATAAACTTAAGGTGTCCAATTTGTGGGCATAACGGAACCTTTGAAAGAATAGGAGATACCGATCTTTGTGACATAAATATTGCTATTTGGTTTGGACAAAGAAAGTGCCCTAACTCAAATTGTAGAGGACATATTTTTTATATACAAAAGCAAGATAAAACACTCTATACGTATCCACCTGAAATTATTAACTTTAATAAAGATGGAATTCCAGACAATGTCTTATTTGCATTTGACGAGGCTGTGAAATGTCATTCAAATTCTTGTTTTATCGCGTCAGCGATTATGATTCGAAAAACTCTTGAAGAAATATGTGTAGACCGTGGTTCAAAAGGAGATAATCTAAAAAAAAGACTTCAAGATTTAGGCGCAAAGATTTTAATTCCAAAGGAATTAATTGAAGGGATGGATGAATTAAGGCTCTTGGGAAATGATGCAGCACATATTGAATCACATACTTTTGAGGAAATTGGAAAAGAGGAAATAGAAATATCTATAGAATTCACAAAGGAAATATTAAAAGGCGTTTATCAATATGAAGGACTTCTTTCCAAACTAAGAGGACTCAAGAAATCATAACAGCCAAACCCTACCCCCTCACCTTCCCAAACTTCATATTTTTTAACTTCGTTTTGAACACCGTGTTCAACACGATCACAAAAAGACTATTTTTTTGTAAATCTTTAGAAAATTCCTTTCGAAACATTTTGAAAATGTTACCTAATTAGCTAACTTTGCTTTGTGGAGAAAAGTACTACCCGAGAAATATTTTATTACAAGAACTATTATCTTGACTTCTTTAAAAAACTAAAGCCGGAAGTTAAGAAAAAGTTCAACTGGACATTGCAACTAATTTCTGTAATTGAAAGAGTCCCCGAAAAATATTTTAAGCACTTAACAGGAACAAGCGGGCTTTACGAAGTTAGGGTTGAAGTGGGATCCGATATTTACAGAGTGTTTTGCTTCTTTGATAAAGGTCAATTAATAATATTGGTTAACGGCTTTCAAAAGAAAACACAAAAGACACCTGCGAACGAAATAGAACTCGCAGAGAAGTTAAAAAAACAATACTTCAATGAACTAGCCGAAAGCGAATCAAGAGTACAAAAAAAGAAATAAGTCATGAGCAAAAAAATAAATAAAAACCTTACCTCATTTGCTGAACATATAGAGCAGCAATACGGCAAACGCGGCACAAAAAAACGTGAAGAATACGAAGAAGGATTTGAAGCTTTTAAACTAGGGGCTATGCTACAGGAACTTCGTAAAGGACAAGGTATGACACAAGAGCAACTTGCAGACAAGTGCGGCACAACCAAAACTTACATTTCCCGCATTGAAAATAATGCGAGTGACATTCGGCTTTCTACACTTATGAGAATTATTAGCGAAGGGCTTGGTGGGCACTTAAAGTTAAGTGTTGATATGTAATTAAAGGTCTTTTTGTAATTTAAGTAATAACAACACAATCAAAATGGCACGAATAGCTGGCATACAATTCATATATAACGAAGAAGGTGTTCGAACGCATGTAATCGTAGATCTTAAAAAGTATGGTGAAAAAATCAAACCATACTTGCAAGAAATTGGCGCAGTTGATGAAGATGAGTTTGAAAAAAAATGGGCAAAAGGTGGATTAACAGTAGAAAAGCTAAGAAAATCAGTACATAAAACTATTCGCAAAGTTCCGAAAAAACAATAAGCTACCCCTTCACCTTCCCGAATTTCATATTCTTCAACTTAGTCTTAAACACTGCATTCAAAACGATGACAACAAGAATAATTACCGTTGCAATGTAAAACTCTGTGGTCATTTGTTCGCTTTGTTTCCAAAGCAGGTATGCGAAGATGATACCGTACACTGTTTCTAGGTTAACAGTAAGTGTAATGGTAAACGGGCTGAGTTTTTTTAAGAGATTGGTGCTTGCCAAAAAAGGGAAGGCGGTTCCTACAATCGCAAAGATGATGAGAAAGGTCCAGTCAGTTCCCGAGATGTTGAAGAAGGCTGCATCCAGAGCTCCGGTAAACAAAAGGTAAAGGCTCAAACAAATAAAACCTCCTGCTAATTCCACCAAAGTAATAACCGGAGAAGGAATGTCGCGCACCAATAATCCGTTCCAAACAGTAAAGAGAGAAGATGTGAAAGCCGCCAGTACACCAAATAAAATTCCCAGTTTGTATTGTGTCTCGATCTGGAAGATCATAGCAATTGCCAAAATGATAATAAAACCAAATACCATTTCGTACCAAAGCACTTTTCGTTTGTAAAAAATGGGTTCGATAATGGAAGTAAACAAAGTTCCGGTTGCAAAAGCAGCAAGGGTTACCGATACATTGGAAACCTTAATAGCATGGTAAAAACAAAACCAGTGAAAAGCAATAACAGCGCCTGTTCCAAAGAGCATAGTGAACTGTTTCGCGGAGAGTTTGATCTTTTGTTTGATGTAAATATTATAGATGATAATAGCGATGACAGTGATTCCAATGCGGTACCATACAAGTTGTAAAGCTTGTAAGGAAATTTGTTTTCCAAGGATTGGTGACCAGCCCCAAATGAAGACGATTAGATGTAATAATAAGTGATGCTTTGTAATGGATTTAAACACGGGAACAAAGATGCGGAATTTTCGCTTATCTCAGAATCCAATTTAGTTTAATCTTAGCGATAGCTTTTCTTTGTCGGTTTCTTCCGCTGATAACAAACCCTTGCCAAATTCCTTGAGGCGGGCAGCGTAACGGGATTTAACACGGTCGGAGATGGGAATAGGATTTCCTTCCTCATCGATGCGGACAAATTTTACGTTGGTGTGAGTTACTATTTCCCGTTCGCCGGTATACACATTGTGTTTACGAACTTCTATATAGAGTTCGATGGAAGAAGTTCCGAATTTGATAACACGTCCGTAGATCTTCAGAATATTTCCAACCTTCACCGGCTTTTTAAAGATCAGCTCATCAAACTTAATAGTAACCAAATGCGGTGTATCACACAATTGTGAAGCGTAAGAAGCCGCCGCATCATCAATGAGTGAAATAAGTGTGCCTCCAAACATATTGTTGTGCACGCCAATATCAAAAGCTTTGCAGATATAAGTTGTGATCAGTTCCATTTAATTCAATGCATTTAAAATATCCTTCAAAATATCGTCTTTGTTTTCCAGTCCTATTGAAACACGAATGAGTCCGGGCAAAATACCAACAGCCAAACGTTCTTCTTCACTCAGCTTGCAATGCGTGGAAGATGCAGGATGCGTGGCAATGGTACGTGCATCACCCAAATTGGGAGAGATCTTAATGAATTGCAGTTTGTCCATAAATTTAGTTGCAGCTTCGTAACCCCCTTTAACTGAAAAAGTAATAATACCTCCGCCTTGTTTCATTTGCTTTTTTGCAATGGCATATTGAGGATGTGAAGGAAGAAAAGGGTACTTCACAAAATCGAGTGCTGCATTTTTTTCCAATTCAGTCGCTACATGCAAAGCATTTTCCGAATGGCGATCCATACGCAAAGCAAGTGTTTCCAAACTTTTGCTTAATGTCCATGCATTAAATGGAGATAAACTCGGGCCGGTAATTCTCCCGAACAAATAAATTTCACGGATCAGTTCTTTTTTTCCTACCACTACTCCACCCAACACTCTTCCTTGTCCGTCGATGTATTTGGTTGCAGAGTGAACTACCAAATCAGCTCCGTATTTTATTGGTTGCTGAATGTAAGGTGTAGCAAAACAATTGTCAACGATCAAAATAAGATTGTGTTTCTTCGCCAGCTTTCCCAATACTTCCAGATCAATGATCTCAATACCCGGATTGGTAGGAGTTTCCACAAAAATTATTTTGGAATTCGGTTTCACTAATTGATCAATAGCTTCCGGATTCGTTGCTTCGAAATACGAATGTTCAATATTCCATTTCGGAAAATACTTACTAAAAATAGTATGTGTTGCGCCAAAAATAGAAGAACAAGCAATTACATGATCACCTGACTTCAACAAAGCAGCCAGACTCGTATAAATAGCAGCCATTCCCGAAGCCGTTGCCACACCTGACTCAGCGCCTTCCAATAAACACATTTTATCTACAAACTCCGAAGTGTTTGGGTTAGTGTAACGCGAATAAATATAAGGATCGGTCTCCTCCGCAAAAGCAGCACGCATGTCTTCAGCGCTGTCAAATACAAAACTGGAAGTTAAGTACAGTGGAACTGAATGCTCGTTGTTTTCGCTGCGGGGTAATTGCGCGCGGATTGCTTGTGTTTCGAATTGCTTGGTGTTCATGACTTCTATAAAATTATACTCCGATTTTTTTTTAACCACATAGGCACATAGTTTTTTATTTTTCAGCAAGCCAAATGCTAGTTGTATAAAAACTTACATAGTTGAAGCCTTGCCTCAATACACATGAAAATTTTCCTATGTCTCTATGTGGTTAGAAAGAGTTGTGATTATATTAAATGTTTGGTTGCGGTGTTGTTCTTAAATAAGGTTTGATCTCTTTAAATCCTTTCGGGAATTTTGCAGGAATGTCTTCTGTTTTAATTGCAGGGATCACTACTACGTCTTCGCCTTGCTTCCAGTTGGCAGGTGTTGCTACGCTGTAATTGGCTGTTAGTTGTAATGAATCAATCACACGCAGGATCTCGTCAAAGTTTCTACCTGTTGATGCAGGATAAGTGATCAGTAATTTTACCTTTTTATCAGGACCAATTATTACTACCGAACGAACTGTGAATTTATCGGAAGCATTCGGGTGTACAAAGCCATACAACTTAGAAACTTCAAAAACAGGATCGGCAATGATCGGATAATTTACAATCGTATTTTGCGTTTCGTTAATGTCTTTGATCCATTCCAAATGTGATTGAACGGAATCCACACTCAATGCAATTACTTTTACATTTCTTTTTTCGAATTCAGGTTTTAGTTTTGCAACCGTTCCCAATTCGGTAGTACACACCGGCGTAAAATCCGCAGGGTGACTGAATAAAATTCCCCATTTATCACCAAGGTACTGATGAAAGTTAATTGTTCCTTCGCTGCTTTCTGCTGTGAAGTCGGGTGCTACATCTCCTAATCTGATTGACATAATTTTTATTTAAAGGTTAAACTAATTCTAATTCTTTACTTACTATTTGTTTATTTACTTTTTGATCCAACTCAACTGTTTCATCTACCAAAGAAAGAAATAAATTGTTTTTTAGAATAAACTCTCTGTTATTCAGGATCTGTTGAAGATTCAATTTTCCTACCACATAATTGTATTCAGTGCCTGTGTATTTTTCGTTGACCTCAGCAAGCTCAAAACGTTTTAATTCTTCCACTTTATTGTATCTGAAATATACGTGTAATAGTACTTCATTCGTAAATTCAGGAGATTTCTTTTGCGCATATTTTTTGAATTCGTATTTGCAACCATGGGAAAGTGCTGAGATGTCTGATAACACAGCAGCTCCCGTTGGGTAACTTCCTGCACCTTTTCCTTGCAGGAACTGCTCTCCTGAGAATTTACCTTCTACTATTACACCGTTAAATTCATTATCTACATTAAACAAATGGTTATTGGCTTTTACAAAACGTGGGGCAACAAATACTGAGATCTTGTTTTCTTCCACCCGTTGAATGATAGGCGTGAGTTTTATTTTATAGCCTTTTTCGGATGCGTACTTAATATCGTTCTCATGCAAAGTAGTAACTCCTAAGTTAAGTACCTGCTCCGGTTTGATGATCAAACCAAAAGCATGCAATGCAATAATGATTGCTTTGAATTTAGGGTCAAAACCTTCTACATCATTCGTAGGATCCGTTTCTGCAAAACCCTTATCCTGCGCCTGTTTCAAAGCTTCACCGTAGGTCAGTTTTTCGGAAATGGTTTTGGTAAGGATGTAATTACTTGTTCCGTTAAAGATACCCGAAACTTTCACCAACTCTTCGTTATCAAAATATTCTTCCAATGTTCTTATGATCGGAATACTTCCGCAAGCGGATGCTTCATACAATAAAGACACATTATTTTCCTGCTGCAATTTGTAAAGCTCTTCTAAATGTTCTGCTAGCAATTTTTTATTGGCGGTAACAACATGCTTCCCTCTTTTTAGTGCTTCGCTAACAATATTAAATGCCTCATCTGCATCGTCTATCAATTCTACTACTACATCAATTTCAGGATTATTTAATATTTCCCATTTGTCGTAGGTAATAAGATCAGCGGCAACTGTACGTTTCTTTTCTCTGTTCTTCACTGCGATCTTTACTATGTCGGCTTTAAAACCGGTGCTGTTATTCAATACATAATGTAAACCCTGACCTACGCAGCCAAATCCGAATAATCCTATTTTTAATTTCTTGCTCATTTGTTTAGTTGTTTGTTCTCAAGTCCTGAGAGATTAATACTTCCTTATTTTTTTCGATACCAATAAATTTGCTGATGACGTTCGTTAACTTTTCTGTTTCTATTAAAAAGCCATCATGTCCATACGAAGAATGAATACTTTCAAACTCCGCGTTTAATATGTTCTCTGTAAGAAACCATTGTTCGCTCACCGGAAAAAGGATATCGTTCTTAATTCCGATCACCAGTGTTCTTGCTGTGATTCCCTGCAATGCTTCTGCAATACTTGAACGATCACGTGCAACATTGTGACTGTCCATTGCCAGAGAAAGTGTTACGTATGAATATGCATTGAAACGTTTCACTAATTTTTGTCCCTGATAACGCTGATACGAACCGGCTTTGAAATCATTTAGCTTTTCATTGTCCTCATCCGTTTGTGCACCTTCATAAGCTTCGTAACCTCTGTAACTCAATAATGCAATTGCTCTTGCTGCCTGCAAACCTTTGCTTCCACCCTGAGGCAGATTTGCATAATAAGTTCTGTCAGCTTTAATTGCCAGGCGTTGTGCCTCGTTAAATGCAATTCCCCATGCCGAGTGTTTTGCGTTTGTTGCAACCACAATGCTGTTCTCAAATAATTCAGGCTTTAAAATATTCCATTCTATCACTTGTTGTCCACCTTGTGAACCACCTATGATGGTATTTATTTTTTCGATCCCTAAATGCTGACGCAACAACTCATGTGCATTCACCATATCGCGAATAGTTACTTCCGGAAAGTATGCAAACCAGGGCTGTTGAATATCATCGTTGATGGTAAGCGGTCCGGTAGTTCCATAACAAGAACCTAAATTATTTGCACACACAATGAAATGATCTTTTGGATTAAACAGATCGTTCTCTCCGAACAAACCTTTCCACCAATCGAACACATCGCTGTTAGCAGTAAGTGCGTGGCATACCCAGATCACATTCGACTTGTCTTTGTTTAATGTACCATAAGTGTTGTATGCTATCTCCAATGAAGGCAGGATACCGCCACCTTCTAAATGAAACGCTTTGTTGTAAGTATAATTTTGTAAGCTCATAATGATTTTTGAATGTTTATTATTGATTTATTGGTTAAGTAATTATATGGTTCAATGCTAATCATGGTTTAGTTTTTACCGATATAGTTTTCGAAAACGATCACGTTTAATTCATTTGTGCCAAGTATGTTCACATCACTTGTGATGCGCTGTAGGTGCGTATTGTTAACGAAAGGAAGTTTTGCTCCTCCGCGCTGCGCAATGCCATAGGCTTGTTGAACTCTCAAAAAAGATTGAAAGGTTGGATCATTTATAAGATTGGTTGTTGCAAACTGTGTTTGCACATTTTTATTTGGTTGCATGATAAATTTGGTGTTTGAAGATTAAAAAATCAAATAGCAGTTTTGCTCTTAGTATTGCCAATCCCGATAGCTATCGGGACCGCTTAATTATTCTCCTGAATAATTTTTTCGCTTAGCATAGAGGACAGCATGTGCTGTCACAGCAACACATGGGGCTAAGCATAACACTAAAAGAAATAGAAATTGAATTAGAAGAAGCATTTGCTTTTCCTGACACTGACTCATTACGAGTTAAACTGTTTTGTTTTTTCATTTTTTGTAATTTAATTCATCTCTCTCTGCTTTTCATCAGAGTAGGAATTAGCACCGGTTTTCCAATACTGACTATAACATCAGTACTTGTAGTTGGTTGCCAGCGGGTCAGTGAGCCTATTCTCTCGCCGCTTCTTGATAAATTAATTACACACGAGGTGGGTAACTAATTCGGGGCAAATATATGAACACAAAACAATATTTTCCAAATATTTTTTCAAATATTTTACTTTTCACAGGTTTAACAGCACTTTCAGGTCAGTTTGTTTTCACAATTATTGTGACATTTTACATGAACGGTGGGAATGCCGATAAAACTTATGGTTACTTTTGCTTGAGACCTAAAAACGTGATAAAACTAAAGAACATACAAAAAAGCTACACCATTGGAGACTCCCGTTTTCCGGTGCTGAAAGGAATTGATATTCACATCAAAGAAGGAGAATTTGTTTCCATCATGGGTTCTTCAGGATCAGGAAAATCAACTTTATTGAATGTATTAGGTTTGCTCGATAATTACGATGAAGGAGAATATTACCTGAACGGCCTTTTAATGAAGAACCTGAGCCAGACAAAAGCTGCTCAACTTAGAAATAAATTTTTAGGATTCGTTTTTCAATCATTCAATTTATTGTCGTTTAAAAATGCAATGGAAAATGTTGCCCTTCCTTTGTATTATCAAAAAGTATCGCGCAAAGAAAGAAACAAATTAGCACTTGAGTATTTAGATAAAGTTGGATTAAAAGATTGGGCAAACCATCTGCCATCAGAAATGAGTGGGGGACAAAAACAACGTGTCGCCATAGCAAGAGCCTTGATAGCAAAACCAAAAGTGATCTTTGCCGATGAACCAACAGGAGCACTCGATTCACACACTTCAGAAGAAGTAATGAAATTATTTAAAGAAGCAAATGAACAAGGAATTACAATAGTATTGGTAACACACGAAAATGATATTGCCGCAATGACAGATAGAGTAATTCGTTTAAAAGACGGATTGATCACAAATGATAATGAGCAGTTGCATCTTCAGAATTAAATTCCGGGGAAGGGACGCAAGACTATTAGACATAAGATGTAAGACTAATTACGATAGAGTAAAAGCTCTTGGAAAATATATTACATGCGGAAAGCAGACTTACGACTAAATAACTAATTAACTAACGACTAGATAAAAGTGTTCGACAGAGATAACTGGCAGGAAATAGTTGAAACCATTAAGAAGAATAAGCTTCGAACAGGGCTTACCGCTTTTAGCGTGGCCTGGGGTATTTTTATTTTGATTGTGTTATTGGGAGCAGGAACAGGTTTACGAAACGGGGCTCAATCGCAATTCGGTAATGATGCTGCAAACAGTATCTGGATAGAAGGAGGAACCACCAGCTTGCCTTACAAAGGGATGAAACCCGGAAGAAACATTCAGCTTACGAATACCGATTTTAATACGCTTCACACAGATGTTAAGGATATTGAATATGCATCGGCCGTTTATAACAGAAGACAAAACGAAAATATTACTTACAAAAACGAAAAAGGAACATTTATAATTCGTTCGTGCATGCCTGAGCATGTGATGCTGGAAAAAGCAAACATCATCAAAGGGCGTTTCATTAATAAATATGATATTCAGGAATGTAGAAAAGTTTGTGCAATTGGATTACCTGTAAAAGAAACGCTTTTTAAAGATGAAGACCCAATCGGGAAATTTATTAATGCTGGCGGAACCCAATACAAGGTGGTGGGCTACTTTCATGATCCGGGAAGAGGAGACAATGACCGCATTTATGTTCCTGTTTCTACGGCACAAAAAGTTTATAACGGGAAAGATCATGTAGGTAATATCTGGTTGAGTACAAAAACAACTGAACCCGAACGTACCACTCAAATGGAGGCTGAGATCCGCAACACACTTTCACACAAATACAATTTCGATCCGAAGGATCTGAATGCAGTTGGTGTATTCAACAACACGATTGAATATGAACGTGTGATGAACATGCTTACCGGAATAAAAATATTTGTGCTCATCATTGGCATTCTTACTTTGATCGCAGGAATGGTTGGCGTAAGTAATATTATGATGATCATCGTTAAAGAACGTACAAAAGAAATTGGAGTAAGAAAAGCAATTGGAGCAACTCCTGCATCTATTGTTGGACAAATAATTCAGGAAGCAGTATTCATTACTTCATTATCAGGTTATATTGGATTGGTTGCAGGCATCGGACTTATTGAGCTTGTAAAAATGATAGGACTGGAAGGAGACTTTTTTAAAAACCCGGATGTAGATTTTGGAATGGCAATTTGGGCTATTGTGATTTTAGTTATAGTAGGTGCAGTTGCAGGATTAATTCCGGCAGTAAAAGCAGCAAGGGTGGAACCGGTGGAAGCTTTGAGAACTGATTAAGACAAACGCAAGATTATAAGACATAAGATTCAAGACAGATCACGTAAACATAATAAACAAAGAAGACAAACAGATTAAATAATTGATGAAGTTAAATATTGATTTGATAAAAATTAATTTCATTGTACTTTAACCAGAAACTAGAAATATCCGCCGCGGCGGAAAACCAGAAATAAACAATGTTCGATAAAGATAACTGGCAGGAAATATTCGCTACTATTCGCAAAAACAAATTGCGGACAGCACTCACTATGCTTGGTGTGTTATGGGGAATTTTTATGCTTGTTATAATGTTAGGATGTGGAAATGGTTTAAGAAATGGCGTTACCAGTAGTTTTGGCGGAACCGCAACCAATAGTTTTTTCTGTTGGACACAAACTACTACCAAACCTTACAAAGGAATGAAACCGGGAAGAAATTTTTCTTATGACAATTCGGACATGGAGGCTTTAAAACAATTAAAGGAATTAAAAGTTGTTTGTCCGATGAACCAATTAGGAGGACACGATGGTGCCAACAATGTTATGCGTGGTTTAAAAACAGCAGCAGCAGAAGTGCAAGGAACTTATCCAAACACCATGGAGATCCAAAAAGTGTTTATAGAAAAAGGAAGATTTATAAATGAGAATGATATTAAAGAAAGCAGAAAAGTTTGCGTGATAGGTAACCGTGTTTTTGAAATGCTTTTCAAATCACATGAAAATCCTATCGGGCAATACATTCAGATCAACGGTGTTTATTTTAAGGTGATAGGGATGTCAAAACCGCTTGTTGGAGGAAATGACGGGAGAGATCAGGCACAACGCATTGTAATTCCATTTACATCATTTCAAAAAGCATTTAATTTCGGAGACATAGTAGGTTGGTTCGCTATTAATTCACAAGATAATGTTCCTGCAAGTGTTGCAGAACAAAAGGTAATTTCTGTTTTAAAGGAACGCCACAAAGTTGCGCCCGAAGATCTAAGAGCAATAGGACATTGGAACATGGCTGAAGAATTTGGTAAAATGCAGGGACTTTTTACGGGAATTGAAATATTGATCTGGATAGTTGGAGGAGGAACTTTGTTTGCCGGGGTTATCGGTATCAGTAACATCATGCTGATAGTTGTGAAAGAGCGTACAAAAGAAATCGGTGTAAAACGTGCATTGGGAGCAACACCTTCGCAAATTGTTTTTCAAATTATGCTGGAGTCCTTATTTTTGACGGCCATTGCAGGCTATATGGGATTATGTTTTGGCATAGGCATTTTAGAAATGATCAATACTTATTTAGTTGGAGATGGTGGAGAAATGTTTAAGAACCCGACAGTAGATCTTAGCATAGCAATAAAAGCATTGACAATATTGATTGTTTCGGGAGCAATAGCAGGAACGATTCCGGCGAGAAAAGCGGTTGCTATTTTACCGGTGGAAGCGTTGAGGGCGGAGTAAATAGAGCCAAGACAGCAAGACATAAGATGCAAGACACTTTACGTAAACATAAGAAATAACAGAGACAAAAGGACAAAATTATAGATAACAAAGAAACAGACTGGCGGCTAAAAAACTGAATAACTAACGACTAATTATATTATGATCAAGAAAATTTTTAAATACATTTTACTTACTGCATTTGTAGGGTTATTTATATGGACACTTTATTTTCTGTGGAGTAAATCTCAAACACCTCCGGTAGTGTTTCAAACATTAACTGCCTTTGATACCAGTATTGTAAAAAAAACAGTTGCAACCGGTTCTATCATTCCGCGTAAGGAAGTTAACATGAAATCGCAGGTAAGCGGGATCATTGAAAAGCTTTATATAGTTGCCGGGCAAGAGATCAAAGCAGGTGATATACTTGCTAAGATCAAGATCATTCCTAATATGGCTAATCTTGCAAATGCGGAGAATAGAATTAGTGTAGCACAACTAAACTTCGATAATGCTAAAATTGATTTTGAACGTAACGATAATTTATTGAAACAAAATGTGATCTCTAAATCAGAGTGGCTTCCTTACGATCTCAAATTAAAATCAGCCGATCAGGAATTAAAAGCTGCGGAAGATAATCTTACTTTGGTAAAAGAAGGTGTTACAAAAGCGGCAGGAAGTGCTACCAACACATTGGTAAAAGCAACAATCAGCGGAATGGTATTGGATGTTCCGGTAAAAGAAGGATCACAGGTAATTGAGAGTAATACTTTCAATGAAGGAACTACCATTGCTAGTGTTGCCAACATGGGTGAAATGATCTTCGAGGGAAAGCTGGATGAAAGTGAAGTAGGAAAAGTAATTCCGGGAATGGATATATTACTTACTATCGGGGCTATCGACATAGAAAAATTTGCAGCTAAACTGGAATACATTTCTCCGAAAGGCGCAACAGAGAACGGGGCAATACAGTTTTTAATTCGTGCTGCCATCACCAAACAAACAGGAACTTTTTTACGCGCAGGTTACAGTGCTAATGCGGATATTATTTTATCCAAGAAAGATAAAGTGCTTTCTGTTCCTGAAAGTGTATTACAATTTGATAAAGACAAGACCTTTGTTGAATTGGAAACAGGCACTCAAAAATTTGAAAAGAAATATATTAAAACAGGGATCAGTGATGGAATTAATATTGAAGTATTGGATGGATTAACAAAAAAAGATAAGATCAAGATCCCAACATTAGCACCGCCACCTGAGCAGCATTAATTTTAAATTCATTTCTAAATGAAAATACATTGGCATGTTAAAACGATTTCAATTCTCCTGATTATCTTGACTCTTTACGCTTGTGGTGGACCAAAGAAACAAGAATACAAACAGAGCGAACTAAACATTGGCTCTGCAAGTAAAAAGATCGAGCTGGATCTTTTAGGAAACAATCTGCGGTCTTTTATTAATATTAAATTATTAAGTGACTCCAGCAGAAATCTTATTTCGCAGCTAGGTGCTTATAAATTTTCCACTTCTATTGATCCCGAAAATCAAGACGATAACAGAAACAATCCGGATGCAATTATTTATTATGAGTATGAAGGAATTACATTAAAATACATTTTTAAAGGAGCCGGTCATTACATTGATCATAAAACAGGATATGTTGAGCAGCCAAATAGAGAACAACTACAAAAGACACTGAACGAATTTAAAAATGCATATCTGGAAGAGATTCTAATAGAACCAAGACTATATAAAGGAAATTTACCTTTCACGTTAAGTTCATCTTCAAAACCAAATGACGTAATAAAAGTATTTGGGAAGCAGGATTCATTATTCAATTCAACCTCCGAAAAGATACGTTACAAGTATCCTGAAAAGGGTGTTTCTTTTGTTTTTGACTACGACAGTACTATGAGCTATATTAGTCTAAGCGATACTTTGCGAAAATAGAACACGGATCAAGCAGATTTAAACGGATAAGATTTTCCTTTATCAGTGTTGATCCGTCAAATCAGTGTCATCTGTGTTCCATTATGAGGAGATGATGATTTTATTACTTTGCAATCTCTTTCAAAGCCTTCTTACATCTATGTACTATGGCCGGAGACGTTTCGTGTTTGACCAGATCAGATAAAACCAGTTTTAACTCATCCTGAAGTTCAGGATACAGTTTTGAAATATTCTGCAATACAGTAATCGAAAAAGCTTTAACAGCAATTGGTTCATCCATCGACAGGAGAAACTTCATACAGGCATCATATAGTTTTCCTTGTGATTTTTCCGGGATCTCAATGAATTGAAAAATCCTTAGTGAATTACGTTTTACCGCATCGTGTTGATTCGGTTTATCTAAAAGATTGACAATTTTATTTATGTAAGGTTTTATTAAATGCGGATGATTTTCAACACAATAACTAACTGCCCAGGCTGCTCTTTGAGTAACTCTATATTCAGAGCCCAGAAACAGTTCCATCAATTCTTTAAAACGATCTTTATCGTCGCCAACATAATTAACGACTTTATCCCTTTGAGTTTTGGAATGGTCAACTAATATAACTTCACGAATATTCATTCAAATTAGAAATCTAAAATCATAAATCAACAATACTAATGGTAGCGATTAAAAATTTCCCAGCTTTTTTCATAGGCTGTGAAAAGTACATCCTTATTAAGACCAAGATCTTTTGATATAGAGTTGAAATAAGAAACAATATCCTCAGTTGCTATATTTCCTGTAAGATCATCAGCTGCCATCGGGCAACCTCCAAAACCATGAATAGCTGAATCGAAACGTACACATCCGCTTTCTGCAGTTGCTTTTATTTTTTCTAAACTTTTTTCTTTGGTAGAATGTAAATGCGCCCCGAACTCTACATCTTTAAACGATGGAATCAAATGCTTGAACAAATAAGAAATATTCTCCGGATTTGAAACGCCAATTGTATCTGCTAATGCGATAATCCTTATTCCCATTGAATATAATTTCTCTGTCCACTTAATCGCAATCTCGCTACTCCACTCATCATTATATGGGTTTCCGAATGCCATTGAAATATATACAACCAATTCTTTATTATGTTTCACACACAAACTTTGAATTTCTTCTACACGCACCAACGACTCCGCAATACTTGAATTAGCATTACGTTGCTGAAAGGTTTCTGAAATAGAAAAAGGAAACCCCAGGTATTTTATTTCATCAAAAACAACAGCATCCTGTGCTCCACGTTGATTTGCAATAATTGCAAGCAATTTAGATTTCGTTGAAGAAAGATCCAGCTTCTTTAGCACCTCAGCTGTATCCTGCATTTGCGGAATAGATTTAGGCGAAACAAAACTTCCAAAATCAATGGTATCAAACCCGACTTTTAAAATAGAATTGATATAATCTGCTTTCAACTGGGCAGGGATCATTTGTTTGATACCTTGCATGGCGTCACGTGGACACTCAATTAATTTAATAGCACTCATAAATTCTCCTCCAGTATTTTTTTGTTGATCTTTTTAATTAATCCGGGACCTTCATATATAAAGCCTGTATACAACTGCACTAAACATGCACCCGCTTTTAATTTCTCAATTGCATCTTCAGCGGTGTGAATTCCTCCTACACCCATAATTGGAAATGCTCCGTTTGATTTTTGATGAAGATACTTTATCACTTCCGTACTTCGTTTTGTTAATGGCTTTCCACTTAAACCACCGGCACCAATTTCTTCGATCCTTTTCTTATCAGTAGTTAAAGGTTCACGGGCAATCGTAGTATTTGTTGCGATCACTCCCGCAATTTTTGTTTCAGCAACTATACTTATAATGTCATCTAATTGTTCGTTTGTAAGATCGGGTGCAATTTTCAAAAATACAGGTTTCGAATTTTTCTTAGCATTATTAAGTGCCATTACTTTATTCAATAATTTGGTAAGTGGTTCTTTATCCTGCAATGCACGAAGATTTGGTGTATTAGGTGAACTTACATTCACTACAAAATAATCTACATGATCAAACAAAGCATTGAAGCAGATCTCATAATCACTATCTGCTTCTTCGTTCGGAGTAACTTTATTTTTTCCAATATTACCACCTATAATTAGTCCGGGAGTTTTCTTCTTCTTTAAACGTTCAACAGCTTCCTCAACCCCATGATTATTGAAACCCATCCTGTTTATTATGGCCTCATCGGGGATCAACCTGAACAAACGTGGTTTATCATTTCCGGGCTGAGGCTTGGGTGTAAGTGTACCAATCTCAATAAAACCAAAGCCCAGAGCTCCTAATTCGTCAAAAACCTTTGCATCTTTATCTAAACCAGCAGCTAAACCAACAGGATTTGGAAATTTTATACCTGCAACGGTACGTTCGAGGCGCGGATTCTTCACTTTATAAATCAATGATGCTAATCTTCGCATAAAACCTGCTCCCAAAAAAAATTTAAGACAGTCAAATGTCAAATAATGAGCTTTTTCAGGGTCTAATCGAAAAAAAAGGGGCTTTAAAAGGAGTTTGTACATAATTCCCGCAAATATACGGGTATTTTCAACTTCATTAAAGGGCAAATTGGTCTGCCTATTTGAGCGTTTTAGAGTTAAATATGAAGTTTTTGGCAAAATTTCACGTTTTTTTTCGATTTTTTTTTGTTGGTTTAAAAAAAGCTATACATTTGCACTCAAATTCAAAAAACCTGAAAACAAAATGAAAAAAGTATTATCTTTAATCGCTATCGCTGCAGTATCTGCAACTTTCGTAGCGTGTGGACCAAGCCAAGAAGAATTAGATGCAGCAAAAAAGAAAACTGAAGATTCTATCAGAATCGCAGATTCTACTGCAAACGCTGCAGCTGCTGCTCAATTAGCAGAACAAGCTAAAGCTGATTCTATTGCTAAAGCTGACATGATGAAAGCTGATTCAGCTCGTATCGCAGATTCAATTGCTGCTGCTGGAAAAGGCAAAAAAAAGTAATCTAAACTGAAAAGTTTATAGCAAGAAAGTCACCAATTGGGTGACTTTTTTGTTTTTACACCCTTCCCTACATTAAAATCAGAAATTTCTGTAAGTCCGCGCTCATCTGAATTGAGCCTAAATTGTATATTTGGCTTCTCAAAAAACAATACTACTTTATATTATACACTATGGATCTGGAATTTAACAAGAATGATGATAAGATGCGTTTGCTGATCTCTCAGCTGGAACAAAAATTAGCGAAAGTATATTTAGGTGGGGGGAAAAGCAGAATCGATAAACTTCATGAGCAGGGTAAAATGACTGCGCGTGAACGAATTGATTACCTTTTGGATAAAGATTCCAAACGTATTGAAGTAGGAACATTCGCAGGAGAAGACATGTACAAAGAGCATGGTGGTTGTCCGGGCGGAGGTGTAGTTGTAGTTATTGGTTATATAAAAGGTAAACAATGTATTGTTGTTGCTAACGATGCTACTGTAAAAGCAGGTGCATGGTTCCCAATTACGGGAAAAAAGAATTTACGTGCTCAGGAAATTTCTATTGAAAATAAATTACCTATCATTTATTTAGTAGATAGCGCAGGTGTTTATCTTCCTTTACAAGATGAGATCTTCCCCGATAAAGAGCATTTCGGGAGAATATTCCGTAACAATGCAGTAATGAGTTCTATGGGCATTTTACAAATAGCTGCAATCATGGGAAGTTGTGTGGCGGGTGGTGCTTATTTACCAATCATGAGTGATGAAGCTATGATTGTAGATAAAACAGGTAGTATCTTTCTGGCAGGATCATATTTGGTTAAAGCTGCAATTGGAGAGAACATCGATAACGAAACATTGGGTGGTGCTACTACTCAGTGTGAAATTTCTGGTGTTACCGACAATAAATGTAAAGACGATAAAGATTGCCTTGATAAAATCCGTAACATCATGGATAAAATTGGCGATTATGATAAAGCAGGATTTGATCGCATTGAAGCTGCAATTCCTAAAAAAGATCCTAAAGATATTTATGGGATTATTCCTGATGTGCGCGACAAACAATACGACATGCACGAGATCATTCATCGCCTGGTGGATAATTCTGAATTTGATGAATACAAAGAGCTTTATGGAAAAAGCATCCTCTGTGGTTTAGCGCGTATTGATGGCTGGGCAGTGGGTATTGTTGCTAACCAACGTAAAGTAGTGAAAAGCAAAAAAGGTGAAATGCAATTCGGTGGCGTGATTTATAGCGACAGTGCGGATAAAGCTGCACGGTTTATTATGAATTGCAATCAACGTAAAATTCCATTAGTGTTTTTACAGGATGCAACCGGATTTATGGTTGGATCAAGAAGCGAACAAGGCGGAATTATTAAAGACGGAGCTAAGCTGGTAAATGCTATGAGTAATAGTGTAGTTCCAAAATTCACGATCATTATTGGAAACTCGTACGGTGCTGCTAACTATGCAATGTGTGGAAAAGCATACGATCCACGTTTAATTTATTCATGGCCTACAGGGCAAATAGCAGTAATGGGCGGAGCACAGGCAGCTAAAGTACTAGTGCAAATAGAAGTTGCCAGCTTAAAAGCAAAAGGTGAAGAAATTACTCCTGAGGTGGAAGCTGAATTATATAACAGAATAAAAGATCGTTATGATCTGCAAACAAGCCCATATTATGCATCAGCACGTTTATGGACAGATGGCATCATTGATCCTTTGGATACACGTAAAGTGATCAGCATGGGAATTGAGATGGCTAACCACTCTCCTATTACTAAACGTTATAATGTTGGGGTTATTCAGACCTAATAAGTATTTTACTTGTTTTTTAAGTAACCAAGTAAATTTAAAATTAAGTTTTAAATTTACTTGGTTAAATTTTCGTATATTTGTTGATATGATAACTCGTTTTGCATTTAAAGCGATTCTACACCGATTACAAAAAACACCTGCTGTTGCTATATTGGGGCCACGGCAAGTAGGGAAAACTACGTTAGCCAAATCGATATCGAAACAATTCAAAAAAGATGTGTTGTATTTTGATCTCGAAAATCCACGGCACGAAGCGGTGTTAATGACAGATGCTTATACTTTGCTGGAAGACAATAAAGAGAAATTGATCATCATTGATGAGATTCAAAGAAGACCAGAGTTGTTCACTTATTTACGCCCACTAATTGATGATTATCGGAAAAACAGCCGGTTTTTACTTTTAGGTTCAGCTTCTCCACAATTGGTGAAAGGAGTTTCAGAAAGTCTAGCAGGAAGGATCCACTACGCTGATCTATCACCACTTTATTTAAATGAATTACCAAAAACTACCGCTCAGGATAAACTATGGTTTAGAGGCGGCTTTCCAAAGGCATTATTGGCAAAAAAAGATACAGACTATTGTGTGTGGATGGATGACTTCATTAAAACATATACGGAACGCGACCTTAATGATATATATGGAATTAATTTACCACGCACTGTTGTGAGTTCATTTTGGAAAATGTTAGCTCATCATCATGGAGGTTTGTATAATGCAGAAATGTTTGGAAGATCTTTAGGAATTACCTCTCCTACTGTTACAAAGTACCTGGATTACCTGGAAGGTGCATTTTTGGTAAGACGGCTGCCTTCCTACTTTGTAAATGCAAAAAAGCGTTTAATTAAAGCTCCAAAAATATATATTGCCGACAGTGGTATTTTACATCGATTAATAAATATAGATACTGTATCCGACCTCAAAACGAACCCAGTTGTAGGTGCTTCCTGGGAAGGGTTTGTAATTGAACAAATACGTTGCAATTTACCCCGCGGTTTTGAAATTTATTTTTACCGCACACAAAATGGCGCAGAGGCTGACCTGGTGATTACCAAAGCCCTTAAACCTGTTGCTTGTATAGAAATAAAATTGTCCAATACTCCAAAAATAAGTGATGGGTTTTATAATAGCATTATGGACCTGGAAACGACAACAAATTTTGTAATCACTCCCAGAGCAGATAACATCAAATTATCAAAAGGCTTAACGTTAACAAATTTAAGCCTGTTTTTATCAAAACACCAAAACGAAGTAACCAAGTAAATTTAAAATGCATTTTTAAATTTACTTGGTTATATCCTTACACCGATTACACAAACATCATCTATTTGTTCCAAATTACCTTTCCAGTCGTAGAATGTTTTATGAAGAGCTTCTCTTTGCTGAATCAATGTTTGTTTAGAATTAGCAAGGAGCAAATTATGTAATTGTTTATATTTAAATTTCTTCCCTTTTGGTCCGCCAAACTGATCAGGGTATCCATCCGTGAATGTGTATACAATATCGTCTTTCTTCAGCTGAAAAACATGTTTTGAAAATGAGACATGATCCTTATCGTGCTTACCTACCGGCATTTTATCACAATTCAATTCAATAATCTCGCTATTTCTACATATCCAAATTGGATTATATGCAGCAGAGTATTCTATAGTACTGGTATTAAAATCATATACCACAATATTACAATCCATTCCATCCTTACCACCTTCACTGCTTCCATCTTCCGCTAAAGCCTCTATAACTCTCTTTCTCACATGATCCAATATTTCTCCCGTATCAGTGAGTAAACGTTCGTTTATTGCTTCATTCAAAAAACTAATATTAAGCAAACTCATAAAAGCTCCCGGAACTCCGTGTCCTGTGCAATCTGCAGTTACAAATGCAAATTTCCCGTTACTTAATTTTGATGCCCAGTAAAAATCTCCACTTACTATTGCTTTTGGCTTAAAGAAAAGAAAATAATTTACCCTGTCATTGACATTTAAATTATGAGCCAACAAAGTATCAGTTGCAAGCAAAGCACGTTGTATACGATTTGCGTACTTAATACTATCAATAATTTCTTTTTGCTTTTCTTCCAAAAGTGCCCGTTGTTGTTCTGTTTCCTTTTGTTGTTGATCGATTATTTTATTTTGTTTTTTAATAAGTTTGAAACGGGTAAATATGAAATAAGAAAAAATCAACAATAAAAACAAGCCAATCAATAAGGCATAACGAACAGCCTTCTCCAGTTTTAACTTTGTGTTAGCTGTTTCTACTTTTGCCGAACTTATTTTTTCATGCTCAGCAAACTTTATACTATCTGCAACCAATTTTTTATCAAAGTCGAACTGAAGATTCAACTTAATGAGATCTCTGCTTACATTCAGTTTTTGCAATGTATCATCTGTAGCTTTCTTTGCCAAAGTGGCTTCCAATGCCTTTTTATAATCACCTGTTTTTTGATAAGCTTCGGTTAATATTTCATAACAATATGACTTGTTTCCGAGATCTTCCGGAGTTGTGCGTATTGATTCCAAGGCGTAATCGATTCCCTTTTTATATTGTCCGGTTTTAACATGGCAGAAAGCTATATTTGCCAGCGCATTAGAAATACCCCCTTTTAAATTGATCTGCTTCGCTATCTCTAAACTCTTATTCAGATAAAAAGTTGCGCTATCAAATTGTTTTAGCTCAATAAAATAGGATCCATAATTAACATAGGACTCGGAAACATTATAAAAATTGTTACTGATTGTATTTGTTTGTATTCCCAGCCTGTAATAATAAGCGGCGCTATCAAATTGCTTCTTTGTTTTGTACACAATCCCCAGTCCGTTATAACCAACTCCAAGCGAATTATCGTTGCCCGATAGCTTGGAATATTTAATACAATTCTTCATCGCTTCCTGAGCTTTATCCAGCTCACCCATTTCTTTATATATCAATCCAATGTTGTAGTAATTATTGAATATGGAAGAATGGTCATTTAATTTTTCTTTCAACTTAATACTTTGCAGGTTGTAATCCAACGCCTTTGTTTTATCACCAATATCCTGATATACTACCCCAATATTTCCCAAAGCAATTCCTATATCTTTAGGATTATTTAATTTTCTGGCCAATTCCAAACTCTTTTCATGATAAAACAAACCTTGTTTGTAATCAGTAATGTTGGTGTAACAAATTGCCAATCGCCTGTATGTAACAGTAAGTTTGGTGAGGTAATTATTTTTTTCCGCTATTTTAACAGCAATATGACCATACTTAATACCTGAATCGGGACGTGAATTAGAATATAAAGGCCAGATCAAAGCATTTAAAGCATTGAGTCTGATACTATCATGTGCATTGCTGTTATAAATTGCTTTTAAAGAATCGATCTCCTTCTGCTGTGCAAAACAGGAAAATGACAACGGGGCCAACAGGAAATAAAGGATGTATTTTTTTACAGACGGGTGCATGAATAATGGCTGCAAATATAGCCTTTTACACGATGTACTACCAAAAAACAATAAATAAGCCCCGAACACATAATATAAGGCGAGCAAATGTTACCAACCCTTTGTGTCGATCAAATAAATGATAGAACCTATAACTCCAGCACTTAACTCCAACTCCCGTTTATTGATTTTATCAAAGGTATCATCCGCTGTGTGATGATAATCAAAATATTTCTGTCCATCAGGTTCAAAGCCTATTAAGGGAACACCAATTCCCTGCAAATATTCAATATCGGCTCCATGCCCACCTTTACGTATGTATTGTAAAAAATAAGGGTCAAGAAGCGGCTTCCATGATGAAACTGTTTTAAAAGCGTTCATGGCAGTATCAACTGCTATACCTCTTGGAGAAAATCCACCTGCATCGCTTTCCAGTGCAACAATGTGCTTTAATTTTTTCATTTTCACATCCTCAAAATACGCTTTCCCTCCTGCCCCGCCATTTTCTTCATTCATAAAAGCTACTGCACGAATTGTATGTTTAGGTTTGATGCCCATTTTTTTAAACATGGCCAACACCTCAATACTTTGTACAACTCCCGAACCATCATCGTGTGCACCTTGTCCGTTATCCCACGCATCTAAATGACCTCCTGTCAAAATGATCTCATTCGCTTTAGTACTTCCCTTTATTTCTCCTACTACATTAAATGAAGGTTCATCAAGCAATTTCTGACAACTCATTTTTAAGTTGATTATCAATGAAGGATTTTTTTTCAGTTGTTCCGCCAATTTATCCGCACCACTAAAACTAATGGCACAACAAGGGGTTTTGATCTTACTGATCGTAGAATCGTAACCCATAGAACCTGTATGAGGAAAATTGTTGTTGGCAGAACTCATGCTTCTCACTATAGTTGCAATAGCTCCGTACTTCGCAGCCCTGCTTGGGCCTTCCCACCTGTAGTTTACTGTTTCTCCATATGATTTTCCGGTACTCAGATTTTTCTGATCAAAGAACACATTATAAAAAACAATCTTCCCTTTAATTTTTTCTTCTCCTAATTTATCGAGCTCGTCAAAACTCTTTACCTCAATTACATTTGCCTGCGATCCAACTTTAGGTGTGGCAACAGAACCTCCTAAAGCACAAACAGCATATTCTGTTTTTTGTTTTGTTTTTGGATCAATAGAAAAACATTTTTCTTTTGCTCCTCTTACCCAATGAGGAACCATACAAGGTTGCAAATACACAGTATCAGCACCTGCTTCATACATTGCTTTTTTTGCCCAAGCTACCGCCTTAGTCGCCCCGGGAGATCCACTCAAGCGGCTTTCGATTTTCGTGGTGAGAAATTCAAGATTAGTATAACATTTACTTTCTGTGAGGTAGTAATCAAAAATCTTACGCAGCATAATACTGTCTGCGTTTTGGGAAAAAGAATTTGAAAAATAAAAAAACAGGATAAGGTAAATCGATCTTTTCATATCACATCATAATTGACATGCATAAAAGCATGATTTTTAGTTTAAGCTGAATACATAATTTTATTACTCCACCCAGCTCTTATAATACTTCCCGTCATCAATACCCATAGCCTCTTTAGTAACTTTTAAAGGACGGAAAGTATCAACCATTACAGCAAGTTCTTCTGTTTTTGTTTGACCTATACTTCTTTCATAAGCTCCGGGGGCTGGTCCGTGAGGAATACCTTTTGGATGTAATGTAATGTGGCCTTGCTCAATATTGTTACGGCTCATAAAATCACCATCAACATAATACAACACTTCATCACTATCAATATTGCTGTGGTTGTATGGAGCGGGAATCGACTTCGGATGATAATCATACAAACGAGGGCAGAATGAGCACACTACAAAACTATTTGTTTCAAACGTTTGATGCACCGGAGGCGGCTGATGTACACGGCCTGTGATAGGTTCAAAATTATGAATTGAAAATGCCCAGGGGAAATTGTATCCATCCCAACCAACAACATCAAATGGATGTGTAGCATAAACGATGTCATGCATCATATCTTCCTTTTTTACTTTAATTAGGAAGTCGCCCTTTTCATCATAGGTTTCCAAATCAGTAGGTAATTTAAAATCACGTTCACAAAAAGGAGAATGTTCTAAATGTTGCCCGCTTTGATTTTTATAACGCTTTGGTGTGTATATCGGACTGAATGATTCTAAAAAAAACAATCGATTATCTTCTGTTTCGAAATGTATTTGATAAATCATGCCTCTTGGAATAACCAGATAGTCGCCATATTCAAAAGGAATGTTTCCCATAAAAGTTTTTAAAACACCCTTGCCTCTGTGAATAAAGATCATCTCATCCGCATCCGCATTTTTGTAGAAATAAGAAGTCTGAGATTTTTTTGGCGCCGCCAATCCAATATACACATCGCTGTTTACCAACATGTATTTACGGCTTTCCAAAAAATCATCGGTCGGGTCTACTTTAAATCCTTCCAACAACAATGGTTTGATATTTTTATCGATTGCAATGTTTGGGGCAACACTTTCCGAACGTAAAATTTCTTTTATTTGAGTTGGCCTGTGAACTTGATAAAGCAAAGAAGAGAATCCGTTAAACCCTTCGGTGCCAAATAACTGCTCGTAATAAATTCCACCGCTTGGTTTTTCAAACTGTGTATGTCTTTTCTGAGGGAACTTCCCTACTTTATGATAGATTGGCATAACTAATTTTTTATGGATTTGTCGGTTTTATAAACCCACAACTATTCCACCATAAAAGTACAATTATTCCTCTTAAAATATTACTTCTGATTTTTTATTATTTCGGCAAGATTAGGTCTCAGTCGGCTTTTATAAACCGATAAACACTCGGGCCCGTTTTTTATCCTGCCTTTTCTAAGTACTCTTTGTTCTTCTATTGGAAGAGCCGCAATATGCATACACTCCGGTGTGCAACAACCATTCATCTTTTGTTCACATTCTTCACACTGAATAAACAACAAATGGCAATCATCGTTTTTGCAGTTCACATGTCTGTCACAAGGTTTTTCACATTGATGGCATTTAGATAAAACATCGCCTGTGATACGTTCTCCCACACGTTCGTCAAAAACAAAATTTACCCCTTTAAATTTGCTCTCTAATCCTTGTTGTTTAACCTCTTCAGCGTATTTAATAATTCCACCATGTAAGTGATTTACATCTTTAAACCCCTTATGTTTAAAATAGGCTGATGCTTTTTCACAACGGATCCCACCTGTGCAGTACATCAATACCTTTTTATCTTCCATCCCTTTTAAGTGATCTATTACCTGTGGTAATTCTTCCCTAAAGGTATCTGCATCGGGGCAAAATGCCCTTTCAAATCTCCCTACTTCACTTTCATAATGATTGCGCATGTCAATCACAATAGTTTCAGGGTCCTCTAATGCTTCATTAAATTCTTTTGCGTTCAGGTACTTCCCTGTATTGCTTGCATCAAATGTAGGATCGTTGATACCGTCGGCAACAATTCGATCACGAACCTTTACAACCAGTTTGTAAAACGATTTTCCATTACCGTCAACAGCAATCTTAAAAGGCACATCTTTAAAATAATCGATAGCATAAAGTTGTTCAACAAACTTATCCCAGTTATGTTCAGGTACATTCATTTGTGCATTGATACCCTCTTCTGCCAGGTAAATACGTCCATAACAGTTGAGATCGTTCCACATTTTGTACAATGCATCCCTGGTTTCCTGAGGGGTTTGAATTTTGACATAGCGGTAAAAAGAAAGCGTAATTCTATTGAATGTTTCTTCTTTCAGGCGTTGCTTAAGAACGTCCTTGTTGATTCGATTAATTAATTGTGCCATGTTTTAAACAGGTATAATTGCAGGTTATACTATTTATTTGTGATTTGCCGATTTGCTCTGTTTGTTGATTTATATGAATAAAATCAGCAAAACAGTAATATCAATAAATCATTTTTTTGATTACGTTTGCAAAGGTAGGCGATTATTGTTGATTGTACTTTTTGTTTTTGAAAAAAAACAGGCAAAATTGACAATAATCATAAACAGAAAAGGATAGTAAATTATGACAGATAAAGTTTTGGTAATAGGTGCGGGAGGCCAGATTGGGACTGAACTTCTTGAGAAATTAAATGAAATTCACGGGTCTTCAAATGTGGTTGCCGCAGACCTTAATAATTCTCCGGCATTTAGCAATAATCCTTACGAGAAGCTGGACGTGCTGGATAAAGAAAGCTTATTTAATGTGGTAAAAAAACATCAGGTTAATCAAGTCTATTTGTTAGCTGCATTATTATCTGCCACAGCAGAAAAAAATCCCCTATTTGGTTGGAAACTGAATATGGAAGGGCTTTTTAATGTATTAGAGTTAGCTAAAGAAAAAATAATAGATAAGGTTTATTGGCCCAGTTCCATAGCTGTTTTTGGCCCTACTACGCCCAAAGTAAACACTCCTCAATACACCGTAATGGAGCCAAGCACGGTATACGGAATAAGTAAACAAGCAGGCGAACGCTGGTGTGAATACTATTTTAACAAATACAATGTAGATGTGAGAAGTATCCGTTATCCCGGCTTAATTGGCTGGAAATCTGCTCCGGGAGGAGGAACCACGGATTATGCAGTGCATATTTTCCATGAAGCCCTGAAAAACAAAAAATACGAGTGCTTTTTAAGTGAAAACACCACACTTCCTATGATGTACATGCCTGACGCTATAAAAGCCACCGTAGATATCATGCATGCACCTGCTGAACAAATAAAAATAAGAAGCAGCTACAATTTAACCGGTATTAGTTTTAACCCAAAAGAAATTGCAGAAGAAATAAAAAAGCATATTCCCGATTTTTCCATCAGTTACAAAATCGACTTCCGTCAGGAAATTGCCGACAGTTGGCCAAAAAGTGTCGACGACCACGAAGCACGCGAGCACTGGGGCTGGGCAGAGCAATTCAATCTAAGTGATATGACAAGTGATATGTTATTGAATTTGAGTAAGATAAAATAGAATGCCACACGAAACATTCTTACCGGATTACCGTATAACATATCAATTGGCTACACTTATCTTTTAAATTTTGGAGTTTAGCTAAAAAGTTGCATATTTAAAGAACATTTCATATAATTTAGCTTAAAAATTTGGCGATGAAGAATATATACTTAGTTATGGTGTTTGTGGTGGCTAGATTTGGATATGCCCAGTCTCAGTCCTTTGAGTTGGATCCGGTTAACAAAAAGGATACTATTAACCTTATTGATTATACAGGTAAAAAACAAGGAAGATGGGTCGTATTCGGAAAATCTAAGCCGAACACATGTTATGCTGCCGCTTCTAAAGTAGAAGAGGGCAAGTATGCCGACAATAAAAAAGCCGGAATCTGGAAGGAGTTTTATTGTAACGGGAATATGAAAAATAAAATTACCTATACCAATGGTCGCCCTGACGGTTATGCAATTATGTACCATGAAAATGGAAAAATTTCTGAAGAAGGATTATGGAAAATTAGTAAATGGGTAGGCGACTACAAACTTTACTATGAAAACGGTCAGGTTCAACAGGAATTTAAGTTTAACACTACTGGCAAACGTGAAGGTCCGCAAAAATATTTTTATGAAAACGGGCAAGTAATGATAGAAGGTAACTGGGCTGCAGGTAAAGAAGCAGGAACCATTAAAGAATTTCATGAAAACGGGGATATTAAAGCAGAGAAAAAATATGAAAACGGTGCTGTAGACATTGCCTCCATTAAAACTTACGAGCCTAAAAAAGCAATTGTTAAGGTTGACAAACCAGATAATACTAAAGTTTTGGTGGTTAAAAAAGAAGAAACTATTCTTGATCCAAAACAAAAAGTTCCAATGGTGTTAAATGGTTATCATGTTCTTTACAACAAAAGCAAACAAAAATCAAAAGATGGTAACTTCAAGGAAAACCGTCTGATGGAAGGAAAAAACTATATTTATGATGAAAACGGGCTCCTTAAAAGGATTGAGATCTACAAAAACGGAGGTTACGTTGGTGATGCCCAGATCGAAGAATAATATTTATTGTTAGTACATTATATTAACCGCCCTTCCTACAAGAAGGGCGGTTTTGTTTTCTATTCTCCCTAAAATTGTGTTTCTTTGATGACCTAAAATCGTATGGAAAATCAACTTTTTATTTACAACACCTTAAGTCGAAAAAAGGAATTATTTAAACCCATCAATGCTCCCTTTGTGGGGATGTATGTTTGTGGCCCAACTCTATATAGCGATGTGCATATAGGGAATTGTCGCACATTTACTTCCTTCGATATTATGTATCGCTATTTGTTGCATCTAGGATACAAAGTAAGATACGTTCGCAATATTACGGATGTAGGCCATCTGGCAGATGAAGATGCCGGTGAAGGAGAAGACCGTGTTGGAAGACAAGCACGTTTAAAGCAGCTGGAACCAATGGAAATCGTACAACGTTACGCTTTTGGTTTCCGTGAAGTAATGGCTTTACTTAATTTATTACCCCCAAGTATAGAACCAACAGCTTCGGGTCATATTCCTGAACAGATAGAAATGACTCAAAAAATAATTGAGCAGGGCTTTGCTTATGAAAAAGATGGTAACGTATATTTTGATGTAGAAAAATTTTCGAAGTCGAATAATTACGGAATACTTTCAGGAAGAAACCTGGAGGACCAATTGGATAATACACGCGAGCTTGATGGGCAGGAAGAGAAAAAGGGACGCCTTGATTTTGCACTGTGGAAAAAAGCCAAACCTGAACACATCATGCGGTGGAATTCGCCATGGGGTGTAGGTTTTCCCGGATGGCACATTGAATGTTCAGCTATGAGTCAGAAATACCTGGGTGAAACATTTGATATACATGGTGGTGGTATGGATCTTATTCCAACCCATCACACAAATGAAGTTGCACAAAGTGTTGGGTGTTGCGGTAATGCACCGGTAAATTACTGGGTGCATACTAACATGCTTACATTGAACGGACAAAAAATGTCGCGCTCTTTAGGCAATGTTTTTTTACCTGTAGAGTTATTTACCGGAATGAAATTGGCAGCAGATTCGCCAAGTGCAACACCTTCACAAGCAAAACTGGAAGGTAAACATCCTCTTTTTGAAAAGGCATACAACCCAATGGCGGTGCGCTTTTTTATGTTACAAACACATTACAGCAGTACACTCGATTTTTCAAACGATGCTTTACAAGCAGCAGAAAAAGGATTTAACCGCTTGATGGAAAGTATGAAGACTTTGCAAAGTTTACCTGCTTCGGCAAGCTCTACTTCAGATATTACAAAATTACGTGAGCAATGTTATGCTGCCATGAACGATGATTTTAATACACCGATATTATTATCGCATTTATTTGAAGCTGCACGAATTGTAAATTCCGTTAATGATAAAAAAGAAGCATTAACAGCAGCAGACATTGATACATTAAAAACACTGTATAAGGATTTTGTTGTGGATGTTTTAGGGTTAAATCCCGCTGAAGAAAACGGAAAACAAATGGAAGTGTTGGATAAAGTAGTAAATCTGGTTTTGGATATACGTGTAAAAGCTAAGCAGAACAAGGATTTCAAAACATCTGATGAACTTCGTGATAAATTAACTGAAGCTGGAGTAATAATAAAAGACGGAAAAGAAGGAAGTACCTGGACGTTATCGTAAACCAATTTATACAAATGAAACTCTCTCTAAATAAAGCCCTATTAATTACTGCCTGTGCTTTTTTAATAGCATCCTGCGGGCCAAGCGAACCGGTTGACAACGGAACAACAACAGGTTCTACTACAAGTGTGGTAGAAAAACCAAGAGTAGTGCCTCCTGATTTTAATTCGGACAGTGCTTATGCATACGTGAAAGCACAAGCTGATCTGGGCCCCCGGGTTCCAGGCTCAAAAGCACATACAAACTGTGTAAACTGGATGAGCGATAAACTAAAAAGTTACGGTGCTGAAGTTGTAGTTCAAAATGGAATTGTTACGACCTTCGATCAGAAAAAATGGAGCGCCAAAAATGTGATCGCTTCTTTTAACCCTGAAAATAAATCACGTGTATTGTTATGCGCGCATTTTGATTCAAGACCTTTTTGCGATCATGATTCTGTACCCGCAAACAAATCAAAAGCTTGTCCGGGTGTGAATGACGGGGCAAGTGGCGTGGGTGTGTTGATGGAAATTGCAAGAAACATTAAAGCTAAAAACCCTAAAGTAGGAATTGACATCGTTATGTTTGATTTGGAGGATTATGGTCAGCCGGAAGGAAGCAGCTTCCCTCCAATGAACGATAGCTGGTGCCTGGGATCTCAGTACTGGAGCAAGAACCCGCACAAACCGGGATACTTTGCCAACTTTGGAATATTATTAGATATGGTTGGCGGAAAAGGCGCTACTTTTTATAAAGAAGGTAATTCTATTTTCTTTGCAGCAAGTACAGTAGAAAAAGTATGGAACACTGCTGCTAATATTGGCTACAGTAATTACTTTATTCAGGAACCTTACGGAGAATTTACGGATGATCATTTGTATGTAAACAAACTAACCAATATCCCAACGGTAGATATTATCTCTTACGACAAAGAAGATTCAGGTTTCTTTAAATATCACCACAAAGCAGGTGACACCATGGATAACATTGACAGATCGACTTTAAAAGCGGTTGGACAAACGGTGATGGAAGTAATTTATAATGTGGAGAAGTGAGGTAACGTTTTTGCAGATTCCCGAAGACGAGACTTTTTAGCACTACCGTTTATTCGGAGAACTGCCCTTCAATTATACAAAAAAACTGCCAACCGAAGTATTGCATCCTCGCTTTTGGCAATGTGCTTCTATCTGTCCGAAAAGTGAAGTGTCAATAGTTAAGGCTTCTAAAAGAAATATTGTTAGAAGTCGTCATTATCAAGTTTGCTACATCCCGTGTGGTGGAAAAAATAAATTTGTAAAAAAAGGGAGAATGAGCTTTTTATTCCTAGGTAATTAATCTGCTGAAAACTAATTGTCCGTTTATAGAACAAAATATTGTTTCAATTCGAAACAATTCTTATCTTTGTCCAGTTGAGTTGAAATAAACAAATTGAAATGAACATAAAATTGTCACAAAAGCAAATAGGTCAGAGGATAACCGAACTTCGTAAAATGAAGGGCTTGTCTCAGGAAGATTTGGCCAAAAGTGTCAAAATTTCCCGACCGTCTTTAGCTCAAATTGAGTTAGGAAACAGAAGTGTTGATATTCTTGAATTGCAAAAATTATCTTTGGTGTTGGAGTTTTCATTGGATGATTTTATGTCGAAGGATTTCTCGGCAAGTAAGGAAGTGGAGAGCAAAGAAGAAAAAAAGGCCAAGAAAATAGAAGAACGTATTTCTGTGCCCACACTGCAAGTAAATAAGTTTAAAAATGTTTTATTGTATATTCTTGAACATTGTGCTGGTAAGCCAAATGTTGGAGAAACAGTTCTTTATAAATTGCTCTATTTTTCTGATTTTAATTATTATGAATTGTACGAAGAACATTTAACTGGTGCTAAGTACAAAAAATTACCTTATGGCCCAGTGCCACAAAAGCTCGACACTATCATTAATCAAATGATTGACAAAGGGCAATTGCAACGAGTAAAAACAGAATATCACGGATATCCTCAAACTCGTTATTTGCCTTTAGAGAAACCTGATCTAACTGAATTAAGAGCAAGCGAAAAAGAAATCATTGACAGGGTTATTGAACAAATGAGTGATTGGTCGGCTGCTGCAATCAGCAACTATTCTCATAAGGATATGCCTTGGCTTGCTTCAAAAGAAGGAGAAGAAATAAATTATGAATTAGCTTTTTATAGGGATGCTCCTTTCTCTGTAAGAAACTATGGAGATGAAATTGAAGCGCAATGACCTTTGACGAATTAACCGAATTTAAAAAGGACTTGAAGAACCTTTTGAAAAAATACAGAACGCTAAATGATGATTTAGATGTGGTTAAACGAGTGTTAGAAGTTACACCTGATGAAAGGCCACCTTTTAGTTTTCGTATTGATAATTTAGGTTTAGAAACATGCATCATAAAGGTTAAGAAAATTGCTTGTAAGGCATTAAAAGGAAGAGGAGTAAATTCAGGATTGAGATTGATATATGCTTACTTTCCCGAAGAGCGAAAAATAACCTTCATAGAATTGTATCATAAGAACGACAAGGGAAATGAAGATAAAAACAGAATAAGGGATAATTTTAAATAGCAAACAATTGCCCGTTGTTATGCCTGTATACTAAATATTTCCATTTGTGTCATTTATTGAAGTGTACCTATTCAAAAAACTATCTGTCTTTGTGCTTGCTGCATCAATTACAAATTTTAAAATCGAATCCGATAGCTATCGGATAAAAAAATACTGCATCATACTCTAATAAGAAAGTCTTCCATGTTTTGTACAGCATTCATCTCTTAAAAAAAAACATGAGCTGATTCAAGACACACGTTTCGCGTGCAGGCACAGTGCGCATATCGAAGCAAACTATTCCTAAACCCGCGAAAGTGCAAACGAAGATACAAAAGTTCTTAGTGGAAGCAAAACCGAAAGCGCCTTTGCGCTTTTCGTTTGCTGGAACGATGACCTTCTCTATGCGCATTGTGCTTGCATGCTGTTATGTTTAGCCAGCCTTACGCAGCTTATTTTACCCAGTAGTCAAACGAGCATTTATTGTAATAGTATTTATTGTCTAAACCTTTCGCTAAAATGGTTATTTCTTCGAAATTAAATTTTCCTTTTCTTGAACCACTGGTAAACCAAATTTTTACCGAGTCGTGTTCAACTATTAAGAGATTGTTGCAGCCTGAAATTTCATTTTTCAGGGTGTCCACTGTAGCATTGTCTGCAATATTACAATTTGTATATGCATTGACTAATTTGTATTTTGGATTAATAGTTATTGAAGCAAAGAATTCAGATTTTGTTTTTATTGTGTCGGGTGAATTTATTTTAATATTTAGGTCTAAATTATTATTCAAATATCTTAATGGCATCTTTTGCTCTGGAACAATTTGCTGTGCTATTGAATCTATTTTCTTGGAATTGTCACTGCTGTCTGGCCATAAATTATTACACTTTATAAGACCTAACGCTGCGAGTACTGCGGCAATAATTGAAATCCAAAAATTTTTTTTAGTATACCAAAAAGTTTTTCTAGCATAATCATACATTTCTTCCTCTTTCTTTTCTTTTTCAACTCTTTTTTCCTCCTCCTTAACGAAGCCGATAAAGCGATTCCCTTTAGGAGTGAGTCCGTGACTGTCTATATACTTTTCTAACAAGAGTTCATTTCGGCAAGCATTATAAACATCCAAGTGCCCGAATATTGGATTTTTTGGAAGTTCCTCCCATTCTTCTCTTGTCTTCTTTACAATACTATTATGATCGTCTTTGAAAAAATTAAGTATTGTATCTAATTGTTCACTTGTCATAATTCGTTGTCGAAGTTAGAGTTGCTGTCAAGATATAATGTTTTCATTTGAATCTTCGGTTGGTTGAACATAACTCCTCGCTAAGCGTACGTTCCAAATATAAGTATTTGTAATTGCTTGTTCGCCGCGGCGAATTAATTACCCCACTTTAGCAGAAGAAGCATTACCCGCAGATTTTTTTTCTTCGAGGAGTTCTTTTACAGAAGTGATGATCCCGTTCTCATCAAAGCCACACTCAGCCCATAGTTCAGCAGGCTCACCGTGTTCGATATATTGATCAGGAATTCCGAGGCGTTTAACCTGTGCGTGGTAATTATGATCGGCCATAAATTCGATAACAGCGCTACCTACTCCACCGATGATACAACCATCTTCAACAGTAATTACCTTATTGAATTTAGAGAATACCTCATGAAGCATTTCTTCATCAATTGGTTTTGCAAAACGCATATCGTAATGCGCAAGAGATTTTCCTTCTGCTTCTAATTTTTCAATAGCAGTTTTTGCAGTGTTGCCTATTGGTCCGAAAGTAAGTATAGCTATATCTTTACCATCTTTTATTTTTCTTCCCTTACCAATTTCTATTTTTTGGAAAGGTGTTTTCCATCCTGCTTGCCCGGTAGACAGATCGACTAAAACTCCATTCCCTCTTGGGTAACGAATACTGAATGGTAAAGCATTTTCAGGAAGTTGAGCAGTGTACATTAAATTACGTAATTGCGATTCATCCATAGGTGATGAAACCACCATCTTCGGAATACAACGGAAATAAGCTATATCGTACGCCCCATGATGTGTTGGCCCATCAGCGCCAACCAATCCACCGCGATCCAAACAAAATACTACATGTAAGTTTTGTAATGCAACATCGTGGATCACCTGATCGTAGGCGCGTTGCATGAACGAGGAATAAATATTACAAAAAGGAATTAATCCCTGAGTTGCCAAGCCTGCCGAAAAAGTAACCGCATGTTGCTCAGCAATACCCACATCAAAAGCTCTGTCGGGCATAGCTTTCATCATAATGTTCAAGGAACATCCTGAAGGCATTGCAGGAGTTACTCCCATGATCTTAGGATTTGCTTCTGCAAGTTCCACAATAGTATGTCCAAATACATCCTGATATTTTGGAGGCTGCGGTGTTTTAGGAGTTACTTTAATTATCTCTCCTGTATCTTTATTAAATACACCGGGTGCATGCCAGGTAGTTTGATTTCCTTCTTCACTAAACTTATATCCTTTACCTTTTGTAGTAAGTACATGAAGAATTTTTGGCCCCGGAATATCTTTAAGGTCTTTTAATACCTGTGTTAATCTAACTACATCATGTCCATCAATCGGCCCGAAATAACGGAATTTCAATGATTCGAACATGTTGCTTTGTTTCAGTAAAGATGTTTTTACTGCTGTTTGAACCTTAGATGCAATTTCCTGTGCACTTTTTCCGAAGTTACTGAACTTGCCAAGCAATTTCCAAACTTCATCTTTAACGTTATTGTAAGTATGAGACGTTGTGATGTCCGTTAAGTATTCGCGTAAAGCCCCAACGTTTGGGTCGATGCTCATGCAATTGTCATTCAACACAACAAGTATATTCGCATTCTCAACACCTGCGTGATTTAATCCTTCAAATGCTAACCCTGCAGTCATTGATCCATCACCAATTACTGCTATATGTTGTTTATCATTTAATCCTAAATATCTGCTCGCAACTGCCATTCCCAAGGCTCCTGAAATAGAAGTGGAAGAATGCCCCACACCAAAAGTATCGTATTCACTTTCGCTGCGTTTTGGAAAACCGCTAATACCTTTGTATTTACGATTGGTATGAAAGTTATCTCTTCTGCCTGTCAGAATTTTATGTCCGTAAGCCTGATGACCTACATCCCAAACCAACTGATCGTAAGGAGTATTAAAAACGTGATGTAATGCAACGGTAAGTTCAACAACGCCCAAACTGGCACCGAAATGGCCGCCTTTAACGGAAACAAGATCAATGATGTATTGACGCAACTCATTACTAAGTTGTTCCAACTGCTCATCCGATAAATTTTTCATATCAGCCGGCGAATTAATAGAGGCTAATAATTCTCCCGGCTTAAACGGGTTGTCGTTTTTTACTACTTCCATGCTATACAAATGTACGAAAAATAGAAACGTTATAAGTGCCGTTGGTATTTTAACAAATTGGTTAATATTTCACAAAACATGTCGTTTTGAGGCACAAAGATCTATGGTTTTACAGCCGTTGAGTAGGTTCTCCATTTAGCAAGAATAGCCTGCATATCAGCAGGTAGCTCGCTATCAAATTTTAATTTCTTACCGGTTTTGGGATGTGTGATCTCCAATGATTTCGCGTGTAATGCCTGACGTGGGCAGATTTCAAAACAATTTTCTACAAAGTGCTTGTATTTTTGAAAGGTTGTTCCTTTTAATATTCTATCTCCGCCATACTCATTATCGTTGAACAATGGATGACCGATAGATTTCATGTGAACACGGATTTGATGTGTACGGCCTGTTTCCAGTTTACACTCAATTAAAGTTACATAACCTAATCTCTCTAATACTTTATAATGTGTAATAGCATGCTTACCATTGTCGCCATTTGGAAACACATCCATTACTTTTCTGTTCTTAAGATTACGGCCAACGTTAACTGTTATTGTTCCTTCATTCTCTTCAAAATCTCCCCACACCAAAGCAACGTATCTGCGATCGAGATTATGATCAACAAAGTCTTTAGATAATCTTTGCATGGATAGTTCATTCTTTGCAATGATTAAAATGCCGGAAGTATTCTTATCTATTCTATGTAACAAGCCTGGGCGAGAAATTTCTTCGCCGTTTACCATTTGTTTTCTATCAGGTAAATTTTGAAAATGATATGCCAATGCATTCACCAATGTTCCTGTATAGTGCCCGTAAGCAGGATGAACAACCATTCCCGGTTCTTTATTTACCACCACTACATCATCATCTTCGTAAACATAATTCAAAGGAATATTCTCAGGAACTAATTCTTTTTCACTTGGTGGATGCGCATAAAAAATGGTAATAACATCAAAAGGTTTTACTCTGTAATTTGCTTTTACAGGTTTATCATTCACCTTTACATTTTCTGCATCAATAGCGTTTTGAACTTTGTTTCGCGTTGCATTTTGGATCCGGTTCACAATAAACTTGTCGATACGGATCATTTCCTGACCTTTATCTACAACAATACGATGGTGTTCATACAATCCTTGTTCATCCTCTTGCAATTCCAGATCTTCCGCTTCCATACACCAAATTAATGTGATACAATTATTTTCTGAGTTGAAAGCAATTGAGTTCCTTTATAAATACGAATAAAATAAAATCCTGACCTAAGATCCGCTGTAGAAATTGACCTATCAGAATTTACTGTTTGTTTTAATTGTAAACTTCCCAATGCATCCATTACCTCAACAGAAAGATCCTGGCTTGCAGCATCAGTAAGCAAATACACTTTATCGTTAGCAGGATTTGGATACAATTTAATTTCTGCATTTTGATTTCTGATTTCTGAATTAATGCCGGTAGCGGCCCAAAGCGAATCACCAAACACGGGCCTGATCATCAGCGATCCTTTGAATGAAGCATTTTGCCAGCTTCCTACATTATAAAATATTTTGGTTTGCGTATTTGTGTTTTGATCGAAGCCAATATTTAAACTAAAAAGATCTTCTTGTTTTATTCCGGTATAAAATGTTCCGGCAGACATAACTAAAGGATAGTTGAGATAGTATCTGGTGAAGTAATTATTTGTTCCCCAATCATAATACACAGGGTTTCTATCCATTGCGCCTCCATCATCATACAAGTATGTACCGGGAATACCTCCATTATCTCCCCATACACGCAAACCAAAAGTAAGGCTGGCAATTTGCATAATGGTATAGCTTGGATTAGGAACAGGGTTAAAGAAAATATCAATTGCTCTCAATGTATCCGAGTTCGGCATACTGAATTTAACCGCTGCCTCCGCTCCGTAATATTCGGGAGACTGTGCGTTTATTCCCCATGATGATTCTGCGGTACCGTCGTCGTAAGAATAATAATTCAGAAATTTTTGCTGATAAATAACCGTGTCATTTCCATGATTGACATCGCTTCCGGATGTTCTCAAAAAATGTTTTATGGTGTAGGTAATACTATCGTTTAAAGGTGAGCCACCATTAAATGCGTAATTATTTATCTGCGGGCTTACTGTTGAGTTCAAAAAGTCGGTGATATCAGGATTGCTAACATATCCATTTGGAAAAAACGGCATGGCATTATCTGAACCTGTTGTATCATTTAACTCAAGAACATTTGCATTATCCTTTATCTGAATAAATCCGGTAAAATTAGCAGGCGATACATCATTGTTGCGAATAGTTAAATATGAATGAGCCGCCATTTGCGAAGCCCCTGTGTATTGATTAAATGGCATTGCTGTATACTGATCCAGTAAAGATTGCGGTTCGTACACGAAGGATAAATCGCGCAGCGTGGTGTCTGTTTTGCCCCTGTCTTTCCCTAAATAAATATTATCGATATGCCAGTGATTTACACTGCCTGTTGCAGAGTTTTTGTTCCGGAAGCGAAAACGAAAATCCTTTTTAAAATATTGAGGGTCAGTAATAGGAATCATCACTCTTGTAAAAGTGGTATCCTTAACAGTTTTGTTAGAGCTTGTTGGCCGGCTTAAGGTCATTTTATTTACCCAGGCACCTGTTGTGGGATTATAAAAATCCAATAACAAAGTATGGCTTGTATTCGGCTTATGTCCATTACCCCATGATTGATAATAAAAACTCAAATAAACGCTATCTGCAGGGGTAATAGCAATAAATGAACCTGTTATGGAATCTAACCGGATATATTTAGAAGCAAGTGTATCGGCATTTTCCGTGCCACTTGAGCCATATGGCTTGTATGGATAACCTGTTGACTTTAGTCCGTCGAAAGTAGCAACGCCAATTGTTCGTGGATGTTTTGCAAAAGTATTGTTTACAAATACAGAGTTGGAGTTAAGCCATTTGGAAGAAACAGGGTAAGGTCCATAATAAGCAAAGTCCTCATAAAATGGAAGTTCGATAGTGTCTGCGCCGGTACTTGTATTCAGTGCTTTTTGGGCACTGAGATTTGCAATGGGTTTTTGAAGAACAGGATTATACCCCAAAGGAAGTAAAGTATCCTTTTGTGAAAACACCGTTTGCGCGAAGATCACACAAAACAAAAAACTTAATCTGCATAGATTTTTAGTCATTAGAATCGTTTTTATCTGAACCAATTTTTGCTTTATCTGTTGTGATAAACAAATCCACACTTGTTCCCATGTTAACCAAATTATCATTCCCTGCACCGGGAGATTGTTTGTATACGAATGCGTTACAGGTATCTCTTAAAGGCGAATCCAAAATTAAGGCTCCAATGCTCAATCCATTAGAAAGTAGCTTTGATTTGGCCTGGCAATAGGTAATTCCAGTTACATTAATCACAGCTACCTGTTCTCCACCCGAAGAACCTTTACCCACAACAAGGTCTATCACAGATCCTTTTTTGATAGGCGTACCCGGTTCAATTTCTTTACCTTCATACAACTGCTTCAAAATACAATTGGAGCATGGATCGGCAACAAATTTCGGTTTGCCTACTTTTAATCCGTAGCTCTCTATCATTGCCGTTGCCTGCCTTAAAGAACGATCAACCAGCTTTGGCATTGTAATTTGTGGTGGCAGAACTGAAGTAACGTACAAATAGATGGTTCTATTGTGTTTAACCTGAGTTTGTTTTTCGGGGTCCTGGCTTAACACAACACCCGGTTTTTCCTCGGGATTATAAAGTGAGTCGATTATTTTATATGTGACCTCTTTTCCATTTACAAACTGATCTAATTCTTTAATAGATTTTCCCACAAAATCAGGCACCTCAACCACTTCACCATGATTGGTATACACGCCCATAAACTTAAAGGCCAACCATAAGATCAGCAAAGCGCTGAGGGTAGCCAAAGAAAAATGAATGAAAAAAGTTTTGGTCCGGAAAAACCTGAAAAAATCCCCCATAATTATGCTAAACAATTAAAGGAGTAAAGATAAGATTTTAATCAGGAAATAAGTTGTTAAAGATTTGAAATAGTCAAGTGCCGGCAAATAAAAAAAGTAGCGTAATTATACTGTGCGGCTAACATAAGATCAGATAAAGAGGTGAAACCGGCAGTAAATTTTAAAGACCGGAAAACATGTAATTTGTGAAGCGCTGAAAAAAATCATTAAAACTTCATACCCACAACCAACACATCATCAATTTGTTCGTGCTCACCTTTCCATGTGTTAAAATCCTTTCGAAGGATCTCACGTTGATGATCCATTGATTCGTGAGCGATGGATATCAGGAATTTCTTTAGCCTGCGCCTGAAATACTTGGATGCCCCGCTTTCACCACCAAACTGATCAGCATAACCATCGGTGAACATATATACGCAATCATCCGGCTCCATCTGAATTTCAGTTGATTTAAAGTTCCGTATTACATCACCGATAAAAATACCAATAGCTGTTTTATCTCCTTTGTATTCGATCATTACTCCTTTTCTAACCACATGCAAATCATGATTGGCCCCGGCAAAATTTATCTTATTATTCTTTGTATCAATAATACATAAGGAAATATCCATACCATCTTTCACTGCCGATTCTTCATAAGTTTGCCTGATCATCATGTTAAATAATTCATGCACCCTATCGAGCATTTTACCCGCTTCAGTAAAGTCCTGCTCACGGAATGCCTGATATAAACAATTAGAACTTACAATGGATATAAAAGCCCCGGGAACACCGTGCCCGGTACAATCTACAGTAGCAAAATACAACAAACCGTTTTTTTGATTGAACCAATAAAAATCACCACTCACAATTTCACGTGGCTGGTAAAAAACAAAATGCTGCTTAAAGTTTTCCGAGATAAAATGATTGGAAGGAAGCAAAGATTGTTGAATGTGACGGGCGTACTTAATGCTATCTGTAATATCCTTATTCTTTGCCTTAATTACTTCGTAAGCATCTTCTACTTCTTTGTTTTTTATCTCTACAAGTTCGCGCGCTGATTTTTCGATCTCTAATTCTCCGTGTAAAGAATCGAGCAAAGATTTATTATCCTGAGCCTGAATACGCTTTCGCATATTATCGTATTGTTCGAAGCATTCTAATGCTTTTTCTAAATTCCCTACAGATTTGTACACTTCGGATAATGTGCGGTACGTATCACTCACAATTCTTTTTTCGTTTAACTCCAAAGCTGTTGCAATACCTTCATGCATAAATTTTAATGCCTGATCAATATTTCCGCGTTTATAATAAAGAGAGCCTAATATTGTATAGGTTTGCGATACACCTTTTATGTATTCCAATTCCTCTGATAAATGAAGTGATTTATTAAGGTAATTTTCGGATTCATCAAGGTTTCCATCTTCCAGGTAATTGTTCCCAATATTAAAATAGATTTCTGCAACAGCGTGCCGGTCTTCAAATTGTGACGCAGCATCCAAACACTCCAAAAGAATTGAGATCGCAGCTTTATAATTTGCCCTTAGATGTTCGATGAGACCTAAATTTACCTTAGAATAAGTAGCTGCCCTGCGATCATTGAATTTTAAGGCGTAATCAATTGCCAATCTGTAATTTTCACCGGCTTTCTCAAAATTGGAAGCCTGAGTATAAATATTTCCAATACTCCTGTAGCAGGAACTGATTCCTTTATAATGTTTGTGTTTTAAAAATATATTCTTGGCTTTTTCCAGTTCAGGAAGTGCGTTCCTGTACTGCTCCAACATAAAATGGTCAACTCCCAGAGTTCGGTATGCATAAGCTTCACCTAATTCATAGCTTCTGAGAAGCGATGAATGCAAAGCTTCATTTGCCATATCAATTGAACGGGCAAGATCAATTCTTCTTAGTTTCCACGCTTCCTTGCTAATGAAATCGATCTGCTCAATCTCTACAGAATCGGGGTATGTATCAAATAAATGAATAAATGTATATTTTAGTAATCAGCTTTTATACGAAAAAAAGCCGCAAATGTTCCACGATATTACACAAAATATGTCTATAAATTGCCATCTTAAAGTAAATTATTAGGCCGCCTTGAAATTCGAATAAAAATGTGCAAATTGCAGAGTCAAGAATCGTATGAAATTAAAATTTCCCGACATATTCTTTACGTGGCTCACTTATATACTGGTGATGGCATTAGTGATAGTGTATGTTTTGGGTTTTTTTGATATTCTCTTTTACAGGGCGGGTAATTTATCTTTATTGGTCCTTATTGGTATCGTTGTTATTGACGGGGTAATATTATTCGCTAACAAAAAAGGTATTGGTGCATCCCGACATACCAACAATAAGTTAAGTAACGGCGATGAAAATCCTGTTCAGCTTTATCTGGAAAACAACTATTTGTTTCCGGTTTCTGTTACTCTCATTGATGAAATACCTGTGCAGTTTCAGGTACGCAATTTTCAGATGAAAGGCTCATTAAAAAGCGCGGAAATTAAACGATTCGATTATATTATAAAACCTTTTGAAAGGGGAGAATACCATTTCGGGCACATTAATGTGCTGGTTAAAAGTCCGCTTGGTTTAATCGAAAGGCGCTACAAACTTGGCGAAAAATCCATGCTTCCTGTTTATCCGTCCTTTATTCAAATGCGAAAATATGAATTGCTCGCTATTAGTAATAGATTGATACATGCAGGAATTAAGAAGATCAGGAAAATAGGAAACACTACTGAGTTCGATCATATTAAAGATTATACGCAGGGAGATGATATCAGAACCATTAACTGGAAAGCGGTTGCCCGAAAAGGTAAGCTAATGGTAAATCGTTATCAGGATGAGAAAGCTCAGCCGGTTTATAGTATTATTGATATGGGCAGGGCAATGAAAATGCCTTTTGAGCAATTGGCGCTTCTTGATTATGCCATTAATTCTTCTTTGGTGATCTCTAATATTGCATATCAAAAACATGACAAACCGGGACTTATCACATTCTCTGATAAAGTTCATTCGTATGTGCCTGCCGAAAGACGTGGCTCTCAGATGTTCAGAATAATGGAAACATTATACAACCAGAAAACCAATTTTTCGGAAAGTGGATTTGAACAATTATACACACATATAAAACTGAACATTACTCACAGGAGCTTACTCTTGTTGTTTACCAATTTTGAAACTTTAAGCGGACTTAAAAGGCAGTTAAAATATTTGCGCAGTATTGCAAAACATCATTTACTTGTAGTGATTTTTTTCGAGAACACAGAGTTGCATCAATTAATTGAGAAAAAAGCGGAGAACACCCAGGAAATTTATTTTAAAACAATAGCTGAAAAGTTTGAACTGGACAAAAAATTAATCAACAAAGAACTTCAGGTATACGGGATCCAATCTATCTATACAACCCCACAAAATCTTTCCGTAAACACAATCAATAAGTACCTGGAATTAAAAGCAAGAAATTTAATTTAAGGTTCTATTTTCCCTTACCGAATTCTCTTGATTGTTTGTGCAAACCATCTCTTAAATTTACCCAGCGTATGGAAACTTCGAAGCCACCATTGCCATTGGTTGAGGATTTATAGGGTGAAATATTATAGTCATAAGACAATCCTAACATAAAGCCATAGGTCTCAAACATAAGTGTAGGAATAACTGCATCGTGAGCACGCATGCTACAACCTAAATATAAAGAAGTCTCATGAACCAAACCGGTAATTTTTGTAGCATCATTAAAACGCATCCGAACCATTGCACCAACATTTAACTGACGGAATTTACCCTGCATCATATAATAGTTATTGCTAATCAACGATAGTTTAGTTCCTTTGAAATCATATTGCCCACTCAAAGAACCCACATACCTCGCTCCTAATTTTTGCCCCTCAACCCCGCCGTAATCAATCTTAGGCTGATTTAAATGATAACCGGCAAATCCAACTTTTAATTTAAAAGAATTATTGTGGTCAAAATTCACGCTGGTTTTATCAAATTCGTATACAATACCGCTTGAAATGTCGGCGTAATTAAAATTATTGAATACAATACTTTCGTTACTAGCCAGCTCCTGTGTAAACCCTTTTCCATCATATTGATTTCCAAAAGTTAGTTGAGCGAAATTTGCAGAAGTTTGCCCGTACCCGGCTCCAATAGCCAATGCAAGGTGACTTTCCTTGCCAACTTTTAAGATTCCGTTCAAAAACAAGTCTGCCTTAAATTGTTTCCAACTCGCATCACCTGCTTTATCCTGAAAAACAAAACCACCAATACCAAGATAGGCTGCTTTTTTCTTTTGCATTCCAATTTCGGCATCAACTGATGCTGCCATAGTTTTAAACGGGCTTCCTGCAGATGCCCATTGAGAACGATAGTTTATAATGGCTCTCTGATACCCATCAAACAAACCGGTATTTGCCGGATTCACCATTAACGGGCTCTGGCTTAACTGGGAAAAATGAATATCCTGAGCAATGGATGCTATTGCAAAACAATTCAGGATAAATGCAAATATTATTTTCTTCATAATTGTATTTTTATGATGCTTACAGATTATCTAATCAAAGTTATATTTCCACTCTTTTGTACTTGTTTACCATCAGAAGTGGTTGCTTTAAACACATAAGCATAAACGCCTACCGGGGCTTCCTGCCCATTATAGGTGCCGTCCCATCCTTTTGTTTTATCACTGGTTTCATATAACTTTTGTCCCCAACGGTTATATACTTCCATATGATATTCATTTACATCAAGAGTTCCATAAACGTTTAGTACATCATTATTACCATCACCGTTTGGCGAAAAACCGGTTGGTACTGTTGGTTCACCCGTAAGATTATAAGGTTCTTTTAATCTGAATACAGCTTTTAAACAGGAAGCTGCATTAAATTTCCACTGTATACTATCACTAATGAGTTCGCTTGCTGACAATGTAAAATCAACAGGTTCCCAATGATCGAAATAGTAATTTTCACTTGGAACCGCAATTGCATTAAAATAAACATTACCTAAATAAGAATTACTGTATGCCGAAGGATAGTTAACGGTATTAAGTGTTACTGATCCACCCGGTTCCGGCTCTATTTCTGTACAAAAGCTAAATGGCCCGGTTACATTGTAACAGGTTTTTATGTCTTCAATCAAAGTAGTACATCTTTGTTGAATAAAATACTTCATGGTATCAACTGCAAGATCATACCACAAGGTATCATCTACAATAGGGTTTCCAAGTTGACCACAATGCAATGCCATATCAGGGGCAAGTAGATTTTTTATGTAAGTCATTTGAGCAATAATAGGCTCGCATCTGAGTGTATTGTTTAATAAATAAGAATACCTGTTTATGAACTGAGATTTAAAAGTATCACTCGCCATCAAACTATTAAATATTGCCAAGTGAGCCATACTTGAATCGGTTGTTGATTCATACTGGGCTTCATGCTGACAAACCGAAGCATCGTATCCGGTGTTTGAAAGTGCCGCATCATTTTTATCCAGTCCATATGTGTCATCCATGTCAAACATACGATAACGCCATTTGATAGCATTTGATAGCGTATCCGGGTATCTCCACCAGGCAGCCTTAGTAGGAAAGCCTGCATTAACGGTATATGCATTGTAAATGATTAAATCAATCAAACTATTGAAATTCAACATAGAGTCAGCGAGGTGCAATAAAGAATCATTGCTCATGTTACCCGATGTAATGAAACTAACCATATTACCCCAATCGTAAGCGGCATCAGCGGTTGGAGTGCCGGATAAAACTCCATCTTTTTCCAAACTCTGAGCTCCGGTAACACCATAATAATGTTTAGTATACTCATCATCAAATGCCTCCCTTATTTCAAAAATACCCAGGTAATTCCCATTCAAATACATAATACACGGTTGATAGTGTGATCCGTCCAGATCAAGTCCGGTTTTCATAGCATAAGTTTGACAAAGCGCGTCTCTAAAGTGAGTTGAAAAATTTCCGTCAACTACATATGCAAAAGGATAGGAATCATCACCCGCTATTTTAAGCTGGATAGTTGTTTGTTCAGTTCTTGTACTTGCCCCTAAATTAGCATCGGTATAAAACTGTTGTTTGTTTGTATAGTTATAACCATACTCATCATTAGCGGAAAAATTAAACCCCGAATATACGAAAGGCAAACCATTATTATCTGCAGAGCCCGTAGTTCCTACACCAATACTACTGAATTTAAAATTTTTATTTTTATCGAAATACTCCATACTTAACATATAAGTTGAAGGGTCTCCGGCTCCGGCACCCGGATACACTCCGGTTGAGGCTGAATCGAATGCCATGGAAACTACAGGCAATGAAAAGTTGGTTGGCAGATTCAATGCATCATCAATTATGTATGTATACGTTTCAACAAAACTCGGAAGCATTTTTAAAATATTGGCTCCGGGAAGTGGAAGATTATCAGTTGTGTCAACAAAAGCCCTTATAACTACAGAAGAATCTATTGAAATGGGAGGCCCTTGAAATTCCTGCCTGTAAGGATTACCATAGATACTCGGGTCTCTTCCAATATAAGGTGTAAGCGGTCCGGAACCGGTATAAAACACTCCCACATCATAAGGAGTTACTGTTCCTGAAGCTGTAATTGATAATTGCTGTGAGCCCGAATAAAAGCCTCTTTCCAAACTAAAGATAGGGCTTGGCATATAACCGGAGTATGTTTTTTGATAAACCGAATTGGTATCTCCAGGCGTAGATGTTGCATTGTTCCCGGCATCATGAGAGTATACTCTCCAGGTACTTGAACCATTAGGGATACGAGCCCATGAATCATTGTGTTTATGCCTTCTTATGGTAATGGAATCCTGAATAACACCGGCATTATTAGCAAAAATAATTTTCTCAGGTTTTGTCTGCAATAAGTCAAAATTAGTATGATACTCAATTGGAGCGCCAGCAATTACTGTATCTCTTCCTGATGCATAAACCAACAAACACTTTTTGGAAGGAATAACTGTTCCAATTGGAAACTGCCACTTCCCAACAAAAGTAGGATCATCAGACACATAATAACCTGTAATATCAAGGCTTGTGGACTTTGGGTTGTATATTTCAAACCAATCAGGCGTTCCTCCAAAGGCATCCTGATACAAACCTGTGCCGCTAACATTGGCGCACGAGTATTCGTTGATCTTAGGTGTTTGAGAATATCCCTTTACACCAATAAGTGCTAAAAGAATAATCGTAAACAGTTTATTTTTAATTATATGCATAATAATTAGTAGATTTAGAGCAACTCCAAAAATACTAATTATTTATATATGTTGTTAACTATTTTTAACCCAAATATTAATGCTAATTTATTCCCGGCATCTCTTTAAGTAATAGTCAATTTATTCATTAGGAGGTGGTTGTATAAAGACTATCTTAATTTAAGCTTTAAACGGGTAAAAAAATCTAATGAATTAGCTTTTGGAGCTGCCCTATCCATTTCCGGGAGTAAATATTGGTCGAATTATGGTTTAGACTTCCTTTATAACTTCGTATCTTCGCAAACTATTTAACTGTATGGAATACTTGGGTTATATACTTTTTATTTTTATTGGGTTTACGCTTGGTTTAATTGGAGGTGGTGGTTCTATTTTAGGTGTTCCAGTATTGGTTTATGTTCTTCATTATAGTGCGGAGGTATCAACAGGATACTCTCTTTTTATAGTAGGAATTACAGCATTTATAGGAGCATTTACTTTCTTAAAAAAAGGCGATGTGAGTATAGAAGCAATGATTCAATTCGCTATTCCATCACTTATTACTGTATATTCCGTAAGGAAATTTCTGATACCAAAATTGCCCGATATTTTTTTTACAATAGGTGATTTTGATGTAACAAGGCATATTGTGATTATGGTAGTATTTGCTACTTTAATGTTGTTCTCAGCCATTAGTATGATCAGAAAAGGAAAAAATGTTGTATTAAAAGATCTGATGTGGGACGAATTTTATAAAATGCCCTTTCGTTTTCCGGCTATTGTCATTTTAGGAATTGTAGTTGGTTTTTTATCCGGATTTGTTGGTGCCGGAGGGGGCTTTTTAATTATACCCGTGTTGGTTCTTTTTGCCCGCGTTCCAATGAAAAAAGCTATCGGAACCTCTTTGTGTATAATTGCAATTAACTCCTTGATAGGATTTACCGGTAATATTGGAAGTATGGCTATCGACTGGAAATTTTTATCGATCGTTTCTGTTTTAAGTGTAATAGGAATTGTACTTGGAACATACACCGGAAGTTTTATCAGTGGTAAAAAACTAAAACCTGCCTTCGGATATTTTACATTGATTATTGGAACATTTATTCTTGTAAAAGAGTTGTTTATTAAATAATAATTAAACCAGCTTATATTAAACTTAAAATGAAAATTGAGCAAATTTATACCGGTTGTCTGGCACAGGGAGCCTACTTTGTAAGTTCTGAAGGAGAAGCTGCTATCATTGACCCACTCAGAGAAGTTTCACCCTACATTACCCGTGCAGAAAAAGAAAAGGTGAAGATAAAATACATTTTTGAAACCCATTTTCACGCGGACTTTGTAAGCGGACATGTGGGCCTTGCAAAAAAAACCAATGCCACTATTGTATACGGACCAAAAGCAGAAACTGTTTTTAAAAGCCACACTGCTAAAGATGGTGAGGAGTTTAAAATCGGAAAACTAACTATAAAAACTTTACATACCCCGGGACATACTCCAGAGTCTACAACCTATTTGCTTAAAGATGAAAATGGGAAAGATTACTGTATTTTTTCGGGTGATACACTTTTTATTGGTGATGTTGGCAGGCCTGACCTTGCTGTAAAGTCAGACCTTAGCCAGGAAGATCTTGCCGGTATGCTGTACGATTCTCTGCATACCAAAATAATGCCTTTGGCTGATGATGTGATTGTTTATCCAGCACACGGTGCAGGTTCAGCTTGCGGAAAAAACATGAGTAAAGAAACTTTTGATACATTAGGTAATCAAAAGAAAGTAAATTATGCCTTGCAAAATATTTCCAAACCGGAATTTATCAAAGAACTTACAACAGGCATACTTCCTGCGCCTCAGTATTTTCCTAAAAACGTGATGCTAAATAAAACCGGTTACGATAATGTAGACACAATTATTTCAACGGGAACCACAGCTTTAACGCCTGAACAATTTGAACAACTTGCCAATACTGAACAGGCGCTTGTATTAGACGTGAGAAAACAAGACGAATTTGCAAAAGCGCATATTCCCAATTCTGTTTTCATTGGAATCAATGGGCAATTTGCTCCCTGGGTTGGAGCTTTGATCATTGACCTTAAACAACCCATTCTTTTGGTTTGTCCTAAAGGTCAGGAAGAAGAAGCCGTTTTACGTTTATCCCGTGTAGGGTATGATAACTGCTTAGGTTTTTTACAGGGTGGTGTTGAGGCCTGGGAAAAAGCAGGGAAGCAAACTGATTCAATTAAATCTATAAGTGCTGAAGAATTTGTAAAAATATACAACACTAAAGATATTACGGTATTGGATGTAAGAAAACCGGGAGAATATCAGGCACAGCATCTGGCAAAAGCAACTCACAAAGCTTTGGATTATATAAATGATTGGACAGAAGAATTAAAAAAGGACAATCAATTTTATATTCATTGTGCGGGAGGTTACAGAAGTATGATTGCTGCTTCCATTTTAAAAAGCAGAGGGTACACAAATTTAATTGACGTAGCAGGCGGATTTTCAGCTATTACCAAAACAGGTATTGAAACATCCGAATATGTTTGCCCATCAACACTAACTAAAACTACTCAAACAAAACGAACACATGGAGATATTTAAAAAATTATTTAATCAGGAAAAAGTAACTATAAAATCTATTCTTCAGGAAGGAGCAACTGTGGTGGATGTTAGAAGTAAAAAAGAATTTGAAACAGGAAATGTACCTGACTCAATTAATATTTCATTGTCAGATTTGAAAGATAATATTGAATTTTTAAGAACAAAACAACCACTGGTTTTATGCTGTGCTTCGGGAATGCGCAGTTCAATGGCCGTGAAAGAATTAAAAGAAAATGGGTTAGAGCAACTCATAAACGGTGGAAGCTGGCAGGAAGTAAATGAACAAATGTAAATTGGCCCTGTTAATTAGTTGGTGAAAAACACAAAACTTTATAGTGTACTTTTTAATAAATGTCCCCGCTGTCATAAAGGGGACTTTTTTATTTCAAAAAATCCCTTCGATCTTGAAAATTTTACCAAAATACATGATCAGTGCAGTCACTGCGGTGAGCGTTTCATGAAAGAGATAGGTTTTTATTACGGCTCCATGTATGTTTCTTATGGTTTAACTATTGCACTTGGAGTTGCACTCTTTCTGATAAACTATTTTATTTCAGGGTTTAGTGAGATCACTTTCCTAATCAGTTTTTCGGTACTGGCTTTGTTGTTGTGGACGTGGATATTCCGGAAAGCACGTTTGATTTGGATTAATCTTTTTGTGAAATTTGATAAAGATTCGGCAAAGGAAAAAACTAAAATTTAATAGGTATATTAAAATAGTTAGCCAAACTGCCAATCAATTTTCCAACATGCAATAAATTATTTTTCTCAACAGTAGCTGCGTAAGTGTTACCTAATTTTTCCGCATACTGCTTTCTTTCAGTAACTATCCATTGCGAAGCGTAATAATATGCCGCAATGGTAAGGTCATTTTCTTCATTTACTGAATTCCCGGTTGTTGCTTTTTTATAACGTTTGTAGCACTCTGCAACTTTCTCATATTGCTTTAAACTAAAATACCCTATAATTAAACCGGCGAACATACCATCCAAAAATTTCTGAAACGGAATCTGCTGATAAGTAATTAATGTTTCTTCTAATATAGAAGTAGCACGTTCAATTTCTTGTTTGGTCCCCAACAACAGCAAACCGCTATACAAACTTCTACAATTAATAAGTTTGATTATATATCCCTCATTCCAAATTGGCTTGTCCAGTTCATTCTCCAAACGCTGCTTCAGGTAATTGATATTTCTTTTGATCTCTTCCGGTAAATCGCGGAAATGATTTTCACGGAACGTTTCGCCATAATGACTGATAAAGTGGCTTGCCTGAATAGAGATGGCAAACAGTTCAGGTATGTTGACATAACTCTGCCAGAATTTAAGATAAGAGCTCTCCTCAATCAAACGTAGCGACTCCTTCATCATACCCTGAGAATCCATACGATGCACCATGTACTGAAGTTTTAATCCAAGTACCTTGAACAGGACATCATCCAGAAAAGAGAAAACCACAAAACTGTTATTACTAAGGTCGCGCTCAATTTTTTCCAACTCAACCAAAGTATTATCGTCGTAAAATTCGGGATTATTTAAAAAATGTAACTCGTAATATTTACCAAAGCGCGCTAAAATACTAATGGAAAAACATGGGTGGTTGATGTAATTATCAAACAAACTTCCAAGGCCCTTTTTCTTTTGTTCAGCAACTAAGTTTTCTTTACGCTTGAAATGAAGATTTTCGCGAAGCAACAAATAAACTTCATTCAAACATTTTTCATTATCAATTAACTCTGCGATCAGTTTATGATGCTTATCCTGATCTTTTGATTCGGTAATAAAACCCTGCTGCGATAAAAACTTAATAGCATTTATGTGGGTGGTAAAATCCTCGATCTTCCCTGCAATATCGCATAAAAACTCGGCAAGTAAATTTGCCCTTTGACTATCTCCCTTATTGATTCTTTCTTCTATTGCAAGCAAATTATGCTTTAGGTAGGAAGGATAATTCCTGCTTAAAAAAGAACTTAATTTAAAAGTATGATGTGTGAGCTGAAGAAATTTTTTCTTTGTTTTTTCATCGTGGGTGCCATAAATACGATTACACAGTTTATCTGTATCAGGTTGTTCCCAGCCAAAATTCCTAATTTCATTAATTAATTTGTAAGACAATTCAGCTTTTACTGCCCGCAAATGAGAGCTGAATTCCTGAAAGTGGAAATCATTGAGCAGTAAAATATGTTTTTGAATACTTAGCATAAAATTTACCCGTTAAATATAGGCAAAGCCTGAAGAAATTCAAACGAAAATAAAAAAAAGATATTTACGCCCGCATTTCGGCGAAATAGTTGCCGCAAATTCACACACCTATCCGTTCAGGCGGGGATTAGCACGAATTTTTATAAACCACCTTGAGAATATAGTTGGATTCCAACAAATTTAAATCAGATAAATTGTTTAAAAAAATAAATCTGCGTAATCCGCAAATCCCGATAGTCATCGGGACTGCGGCTAAGGTCTTTACAAATCATTTTGCAACAGGCCGGTAAGCATCTACCTTACCGCTTTTTAGGTCGGCCAAATTAATTGTGAGTGTATCTACTTGCCGTTTGCCATTATAATTCTGATGAAAAACGGTTGTAAAACTCTTGTTTACTTTATATACAATAGCGGTATGCTGTGGAAAAAACGAACTGTAGGTTTTACCCTGAAACTTTGCATTGGTAAACTGAAGAATATCTGCCGGCTGTAGACTTTTCTTTTTGCGATCTATTTTTGTTCCAAAATCAAAAGGTGCATTCCATTTCGCTCCGGCTTCCTTCAAAGCCCCAGCAGCCAAATCCCAGCACTCTCCCCTGTCTACTTGCTTATCCATATTTTGAAGAGAATAAGCTATGATCTTATCTGCAACCGTTTCTGTTTGCCGGGATGAGAAACAGAATAGGAATAACGAAATAAACAAGATTTTCATTTAATTATTGATTTTTTAATTTTTTACCTAATGTATCAATGCTACTTCGCGGTATTTTTTAAAAGTTCTATCTGTCGTTCAATTTCAGTCTCATTAATTTTCTTAACCTCAACAACATGCAAACATTTTTTGAAGTTATCCATCAAGGGTAAAAACCAATAGTCGGTTGTAATGCTCATATTATTATCAAATTCGCCTTCATTATCACTGTGATGCACACATTTTACATAAGGGGCTAGTTCTTCAAATAATTTTTTCTGATCAAACCCTAAAGTAAGCGCAGAAACCTTAACATGAGCCGTGTCTAACAACAAGCCTGCACGCTGATCGTTTATATCTTTAATAAATTTTTGCATCTCCCATGACTCCACACACAACAGTGGGTTGGTGCCATCTTCATACAAATTCATTTTTGCCAATACATTATTCTCAACCAAAAAACTTAAGCCTGTTTCTTTTGTACGTTTTAAAACTTCCCAAACCGAATCAATAAAAATTGGCCAATGCGATGCACGATCAAGATTTTTTGCTTTCGTTAATTGCTGCCCCAATTCATCGGGCTTTGGATCTATACAAAATCCTGCATGCGCTGAAAAAAATGGAGCGTCTGCCCTTTCGGAAAGTTGCATTCCTTTTATACAATGTTCAATAGATTTTTTTCGGATATCTTTATCGGCACTTGCAAGGTTAAGCACAAAAGGAAATTCAGGTGCCGGAAAATAGTTATGTGCGTATTTTTTTTTGAATGGTGAGCGTAAGAAAATTTCTTCCATATCCGGGCGATAAGGCATCCCAGAACTAAACTCCGGAACAAATTCATTTTTTTCGCAGGAAGAAACAAATTCTTCAACAGGTTTTCCGAGGTAGGCTATTGAACTTACTGCGATTTCCATAATTAAAACAGTATTGATTCGAAAGTAAATGCATCATCCTGCAACATATCTTTCGAGGTTTTTTTACCTACTAAAGTATCGAGGTAGTTTGGTGATAATCCGTTTGCAGGACGTTTAAATCCAAAATGCTCTTCTGTTAAAACAGTACCGGCTTTTATATCATTTTTAGCAACCAGGCTTCTGCGCATTCCGTATGTATTATTGATCTCCGATTGACTAGGAACTTTAACTCCTGTTCCCAAACATTTTTCTACGTTTCTTACACCATCTATCAATTCCTTAAATTCATTTGGTTCTAATGAACATTTATGATCAGGCCCCGGTAATGTTTTATCCAACGTAAAATGTTTTTCAATTACCTCAGCTCCTAATGCAACGGCAGCGTAACAAGCATAATTGTTCGGAACGTGATCGGAATATCCAACAGACACACCCAACACATCGCGCATGGTGGTCATCGCTTTTATATTCGTGTCTTCTATTTTACTAGGATAATCCGTATTGCACTGAAGCACTATAATATTATTATTTCCTGCTTTTCTTATTGTATCAACAGCCTGATATACTTCAGCTATGTTTGCCATTCCGGTAGAAATGATCATTTGCTTTCCAAACTTTGCAACGTAACGCAAAAAAGGGGCTTCAACCAATTGCCCGGAAGCTATCTTAAATGCTTCTACACCCAACTCATTTAAAAGCTTTGCATCATCATTATTGTAAGGAGTAGATAAAAACTGAATTCCCTTTTTTTCGCAATACTCTTTTATCTTTTTAAAATCATCTTTCTGCAATTCAAGTTTTTTGAGCATATCAAACTGGCTTTCTGTTTTATCAGTAACCAATAGTTGATAATTTGCCTTAGGAGAAGTTTTGGTAACGATGTTCTCCGTTTTAAAGGTCTGAAACTTCACACAATCCGCACCAATTTCAACAGCCTTATCAACCAATTGAAAAGCCATATTCAAATCACCGTTATGATTTACTCCTGCTTCTGCTATTATAAAAACTTTGCTCATTATGCTAAACGTTCCTTCTTAAAATAATAAAATACACCACCAACAAGTACCAATAACAACAATACAGATCCAAACAAAGCAATCTTTTCGCCTGTATAATATGTTTCGGGCTCAAACTTGAATTCGATATTATGTTTTCCTGCAGGTACTTTCATAGCACGTAAAACATAATCAGCGTTGATGTGTTCTGTTAAATTACCATCTACATAAGCGTTCCATCCTTTAGGATAATAGATCTCAGAGAAAACCGCCAACTGATCTTTTTTTGCATTTGATTCGTACACCAGTTTGTTTGGAGCATATGAAGTAAGCTTGATGGTTGCAGTTGAATCAAAAACAGGGTCAAAACCATTCAGACCTGCTTTGTACTTTTCGTTCACAATTGCATACCAGCGTGGGTTCATTTCTCCCAGTTTGGTGATCTCTTCATCAGCACTTGGCACATAATTTATTTTGGTAACAAACCAGGCATTACCAAAAGCTGAACCATTTACCAATGCCGGAGACTCAGGGTTGTAAATAATATATTTGGTATTGAGCATGTTTAAAACATTTTGCTTTTTAAACATTGCTCTGATACTACTGTCGGTTGCAGCACCTTGTAATGCAGTAACAACATTATTGTATTCAGGGTCAATTCTGAAATCAATCAATTCTGCATAGCGTTTTAACTTAGCACCATGATAACCACCTATTGATTTATGGAAGTATGAAGTACCTGCATCATTAAATGGATTACCCAATTTAAGTACGCGGTAGTCCGGGTTTTTATCCGACAATATAAATTCATCTGCTTTACTTGCGTAGTAAGGTGTTGTATTTTCTGATTTAGAAACATAATTTTCTTTATTCAGGTAACGTGCAACTACCGGCCACATATCTGCCAATACAAAAATTCCAAGTAATACACTCATAACGGTGAGTGATAATTTTTTTCTCACGAACATGATTATTACACCTGCTGTAAGAAGTACAAACACTAAAGTACGCAATACATCTGCTTTAAAAATCATTTGACGGGCCGATTCTACTTCGCTCATAAAAGGGGCAATATAATTTTCAATTTCTTGCTGAGAAACATTTGGGTTAGCTTGCTTTTGTGAATTCACGATCTGAGCAAATTCATTTTCTGCCTGAAAATTTGTAAACATGCCGGGCATGAGGTAACACAATATCAGAAAACCACCAACTATTCCAAAAGCCATATAACTTACTTTTTGCAAAGAGTATTCTTTTCCGAATAACTTCACTATACCATTTCCTTCTTTTAGATTTTTTACAATTGCATCAATTGCCAGAATCGCCAATAAAGGAATCGTAAGTTCGGCAAGCACCAATATCATGGACACAGCTCGAAATTTATTATAGGCAGGAACATAATCAAAAAAGATGTCGCTGAAACCCATGAAATTTTTTCCCCACGATAACATAATACTTAATAAAGTTCCTGCAAGCAAAGCCCATTTCAATGGTCCCTTTATAACAAATAAACCCAATACAGCCAGTACGAACATAATAGCCCCAACGTAAACCGGCCCGGAAGTAAAAGGCTGATCTCCATAATAAGAACCAAATCCTCCCACATTATCACGCATGTTTGGGTCAAGTTTTTTTAATACATCCTTATTACTTTTGCTGATCGGTTCGGAAGCACCTCCTTTAAAATTTGGAACCAATAATGTAAATGTTTCACCAACACCGTAACTCCATTGCGTTGCATATTGTTTATCCAATCCACTCGTAGCAATATCAGCATTGCTTTCTTTATTAGCTTTGATGGTTAATTCTGTTTTACCTCTTGTAGAATATTTTCCGTATTCATAAGTTGCCCAAAGATTGGTTGTATTGGGCAATACACCAATTACCGCTGCACCACCTAAGAACACGCAAGAAATTACAAAAGATCTAATTGTTTTTGTTTTAAAAGCAGCTACTAATTCAAACAGTGCAATAATAAACACCAACATAAATAAATAATAAGTGATCTGCACGTGATTTGCATATAGTTCTAAACCTGTGAACAAAGCAGTTAACGATGCACCCAAAATTCGCTTGCCTTTTAATGTGAGCAAAATAGATCCCAGTAATGGTGCCATGTATCCAATTGCATGTGCCTTCGAATTATGTCCTGCTTCTATTATAATAAAGAAATAAGAAGAAAAACCATATGCCAAAGCTCCAACAATTGCCAGCCACGGATCTACTTTTAAACAAAGAAGTAAAATAAAAAAACCCATAAAATATAAAAACACCAAACCCGCCGGATGTGGCAACCATAACATAAAAGCATTATCAATTTGTTTTAACCAGTTATTAGGATACAATGCTGAGATCTGATATGCAGGCATACCACCAAACATCGAATTGGTCCATAATGCCTCCTCACCCGTTTGCGCCCTGAAATCGACAATCTCTTTACTGGCACCTTTAAAGTTGATGATATCGCCCTGGCGCAACTCTTTTTTGTCCATTACTACCGGCTTAAAATAAAACACCGTAATGCAAACAAAAACAACTAATGCTGCAATGAAGGGTAATAGTTTTTTAATGTCAAACTTCATAATTGATTATTTAATGTACTGTTGAACCGATAAATTACCTTATTCAATCAGACTGGTTTTATTTGGATTAATAAATTCTTATTTTATTTCTTCAAAATCGGTGTATTCACTTTCATCTATTTTTTTTGTTTTTTTTTGACCAGGGGTAACATTTTCAACATTTATTTTTCCCTCTCCGTTATAATGATGGTGATCGTGTTTTTGATAAACAACTGTTTTTCTATTACCACTAAAAAAGGCGTTGTAAAGCCGGTACAAAACCCACACTACAATTATTGTCCAAATTACGTCGCGCATGTACTTTTATATAATGAGGAGCAAAAATAGTAAAATTCAGTACCAAAAAGCAGTAACCTACTGAAAGTCTGTATCCAAAAAATTGTTTATTTATTACTTCGTATTAAAAACATTCATGGTTCTTTCCAAACCAATGAATGTAAAGGACTTGATTGCTTCCACAGCAATGTCAATTCTTTCCTTTACCAAAGGTCTTTCTTCCTCTGTCCATTTACCTAACACAAAATCCACTTGTTTTCCCTTCGAAAAAGCATTACTAATCCCAAACCTTAATCTCGGATATTCGCTGGTTCCCAACACTTCCTGAATATTTTTCAATCCATTGTGTCCACCATCACTTCCTTTTGGCCCCATCCTTAACTTTCCCAACGGCAAAGCCAGTTCATCTACTAATACCAGCATATTTGATTTTTCAATCTTTTCCTGCTGCAACCAGTAATTAACCGCTTTTCCACTCAAATTCATATAGGTAGTGGGTTTTATTAAAATAATTGAACGCCCTTTTAACTTAAGATGGGCAACATCCGCAAGCCTGTCAGACGAAAAACTGACTTTTTCCGTTTCAGCCAACTTATTTAGTACGTCAAATCCAATATTATGACGGGTTCCCTCATATTCCGGACCTATATTTCCCAGTCCAACTATTAAAAACTTACTCATTTTGCGAATTTACGGTAATTTTTAACAAATTGTTTTGCATAGTGATTTACCACTTATCAAAAGAAAATGACCACTTATAAAGTAATGTTGCCCAGATACAACCCGCCGGTAGTTATCCCATATTAATAAATGTAACTTAGTTAAAGTTTAAAATATTGATTACTACTATAAATGAGAGGAGGAAATGGAGGGAGAAAACGAAAAAATCAATGACAAGCGGCAAAATGTTAAAATTATTTGTTTCGAAAAAACAAATTCTTATGTTTGCCAATCTGAATTAGTAACAATTAAATAATCAAAAATCAATAAAAATGAAAAAATCGCTACTTTTAAGTACAGCATTGTTGGTTGGAGTTGGTGCTTTTGCACAATCAAATCGTCAAGCTCGAATTGGTGTGTTGTATCCAAAAGTTCGTCCTGCAGCAATTGATGCAGTAGAAGGAACTTCAACTCAAAAAACAGTTAAGCCTAATGTAAATGGGGTTCAAACATCTAACTTGTTTGGTAACTCAAGAAACGGATTTGGTACTCTTGTAGAGGTTACCAACCCTTTGCATTATAATGCGGATCTTAACATGCTTGCATTTACACAACGTTTACCTGTTCTTTCTTCATGGCCTGTTACAGGTTTACCTACAGGAAGTGGAGTAAGTGGTTATCAGGTAACTATGGCTTCTACTGATAATGGTCAAACCTGGGATGGTGTTTGTTATTACTCAAACGCAACTTATTGGGGTCGTTACCCAAGTGGTGTAATTGCTAACCCCATCGGAAATACCAATTCAGCTCTAGCAAAATTTGTTGCCACAGGCCCTTGTACTGGATCTCCAGGCGGATGGTGGGGTAATTTTTTCGCTTCTGTTCCCGTGGATTCAGCTGTAGGTACTAATAATGTAGTCGGTGGTGATGAACAGGCTATGGATATTACAAATCAAAATGCTGCTACGTTAACTTATTTTTCTTCTTACAATACTGTTGCAAACGGTTCTACCGTTTGGACTGGAGTTAGAAAGTCTAATGGAACAGATTTCTACGGTTCAGCAGTTATTAAAGGTACTCCTGGAGCTACTGTAAATGATCCATACACATGGACTCAGGATTCAGTTACTTTTGGTCCTTTTGCTGTTAACACTGGCGGAGATTATGCTGCAAGCGAGCCTAAAATTGCTTTTTCACCTGATGGACAAACTGGTTATATCGTAATCAATGGTGTATTAGCTTCTGCTACAGGTGAAGCTACTAAATCACTTCAGCCAAATGTTTGGAAATCTACTGATGCTGGTGCAAACTGGTCTTTGGTTAACCAAAACTACAACTGGAGATTAAATCACCCTGAAATTCTTTGTAATCTTATCCCAACTGCGGATGACAGTAGCTGGACAGGTTTAACAAATGAATCTTACCCTGCATTCTTTGATGCGCATGGTGGATCAATTACAGTTGATAACAACGGTAAACTACATTATGTAACAACTGTTGTTCCTGCTTATTCTTCTCACCCTGATTCATTATTCTATCTTTACGCTTCTACTGATAACGTTCTTGACTGGGGTTTTTCTTATACTCAAAATGATGATTTAGATAAACCTTGGATCTATGATTTCACTACTAATGGTAATGGAACTTGGGATCAAAAATTAGTTGGTAAATTATACACAAGAAGTATTAAAGATGATGATTTAGTTCCTGATCCTGCTGCATGGACTACAGATGGTACTGCTCCTATGGATTACAGTAACCGCGTTCGTGTTTCAAGAAGTAATGATGGAACAAAATTATTCTATTCTTGGACTGATGGCGATACAACAAACATTATTGCAGGACCACCGGCAACTTATCACGCAAACACTTATCCTAACGTAGAATACAAAGGATACGATGTTGCAAGTGATATGTTTAGCCCAACAAAAGAGATGTCGGCATTCGACGCTGCTGAAGGTGGATACTACAATCATTACACTTCTCCAATTGTTATGCCTACAGGTACTGGTTACAGAATTCCTGCAGTTTATATCAGTTCTCAGGATGGTAACTTAAATGCAACAAATGCTATTGACTACAACTACATTTCTGATTTAGAAATTGCTAACACTGAATACACAGAGACCATCGTTTCTAACACAAACCTTGTTTCAGACCAAAATATTTGTGTTGATGTTAATACTGTAGGTATAAAGCAAGTTGCAGGAACATTAATTTCAGGTGTTAGCCAAAACTTCCCTAATCCATTCAGTGCTTCTTCAACAGTTAAAGTTAACTTAAACAAATCAGAGAACATTACTTTGAACGTTATGAATAATATCGGTCAGGTTGTTGCAACTCAAACTGTAAAAGGTAATGCAGGTTCAAACGAACTTACTATTGATGCTGCTAACTTAAGTAATGGCATTTATTTTTACTCTGTTATTGCAGGCGACTCAAAAGTTACCCGTAAAATGACAATTGTAAAATAATTAAAGCATAGCTTTTTATTATTAGAGCCCCCAAAACATTTTCGGGGGCTCTTTTTTTAAGTTTCATTTTATAATTAAATCAACTAAATTAAACTCATGAAAAAATCATTACTACTAAGTACAGCGCTATTGATTGGTGCAGGTGCAATTGCACAAACCAATCGTATGGCTCTTCCGGGAAAACTGTGCCCTAAGGTACGTACAGCTCCGGTTATTGATCTTACTGAAGGAACTTCAGTGCAAAAAGCAAAAAAATCAGTTAACGGAATTCAAACTTCTGTATTGGTTAGTAACTCAAGAAATGGTTACGGGACTTTGAATGAAGAAAATAACATCATCCATTACAATCAGGATCTTAATATGGTTGCAATTACAAACCGTATACCTGTAGTTGGTACATGGCCGGTAACAGGCTTACCTACAGGAAATGGTGTTTCCGGATTTATGGTTACACATTATTCTACAGATAATGGTGCAAACTGGGCTGGTGTATGTTATGCTAACAATGGAACTGACTGGTCACGTCATCCAAGTGGTGTTATTGCTAATGCGCCGGGAAATACAAACCCTTCATTAGCAAAATTTGTTTGTGTAGGACCTGCATTATTAGGAGGAACTGACTTTAAAGGTAGTTATTTTGCAAGTGTAGCTGCAGACAGTGTTGGTAACGTAACAACAAACGATCAGCAAACGGTAGATGCATCTCCAGGATCAGGTACTTTTGCTGACGGATCTTCTGTTTATTTTAATAATTTAATTTCAAACGGAACAACTGTTTGGGCTGCTGCCAGAAAAGAAAGTATGGCAGGATTTGTAGATCAGGGAGCTTCTATTTTCAAAGGTACTACTTCAGGTGCTGCTTATACCTGGACTCAGGACGACACCTCTTTTGGTACATATATGATAAATGCAGGTGGAACTTACTATTGTTCAACTCCTAAAATTGCCTTCTCTCCTGATGGAATGACAGGTTATGTTTTAGTAAACGGAATTTTGGCAGGTGCTACAGGTGAAAATGCTGCGGCTCTTCAACCAAATCTATGGAAATCAACTGATGCAGGTACAACCTGGAATTTAGTAAATGCAAATTATAACTGGAGAGGAAATCATCCTGAAATGTTATGTAATTTAATTCCAACTGCAAATGATTCTATTTGGAATACTACAGGTGTTAACGAGACTTACCCTGCATTTTTAGATGCTCACGGAGGAGGAATAACTGTAGATAATAATGGTGTTTTACATTACGTAACTACTGTAACTCCTGCATATTCTTCTCATCCTGACTCAGCTTATTACATCTTTGGTCAGTACGGATTTAGTTATGTACAAAACGATGATTTAGATAAGCCTTGGATCTATGATTTAACCACAACAGGTAATGGTACATGGAATCAAAAATTAATCGGTAAATTATTTACCAGAAATATTGAAGATACAGATGTAGTTCCGGATCCTGCAGCATGGACTCAAGACGGAACTGCTCCATTAGAGTACACAAACCGTATTCGTGTATCAAGAAGTACAGATGGAACAAAAATATTCTATAGCTGGACAGATGGTGATACAACAAGTATTGTTGCAGGCCCACCTGATACTTACCACGCTAACACATACCCTAACATAGAATACAAAGGTTATGATGTTGCTTCAGGTATGTTTAGCCTTACCAAAGAAATGTCGGCATTCGACGCTGCTGAAGGTGGTTACTACAACCATTATACTTCAACAATTTCAATGCCTACAGGTACTGGTTACAGAATTCCTGCAGTTTATATTTCTTCTCAGGATGGTAATCTAAACTTACTTAATCCTATTGATTATAATTATATTAATGATATGGAAATCAATAACACAGAATATACTGAAACTATTGTTGCTAATACTAACATTATTTCTGATCAACTTTTATGTGTTAATGTTGTTGGTCTTAAAGAAGTTGCAGGTACATCAATTTCAGGTGTTAGCCAAAACTTCCCTAACCCATTCACAACTAATTCTACAGTTAAAGTTAACCTAAACAAGTCTGAGAACATTACTTTGAACGTTATGAATAATATCGGTCAGGTTGTTGCAACTCAAACTGTAAAAGGTAATGCAGGTTCTAACGAACTTACTGTTGATGCTGCTAACTTAAGTAATGGTGTTTATTTCTACTCTGTTATTGCAGGTAACTCTAAAGTTACCCGCAAAATGACGATTGTGAAATAATCGATTCTCTCTAATTACTTAAAAGCCCGACCATTAAGTCGGGCTTTTTTGTTAATAACCACCTGCTAACTTTTTATAATTATTTATTTTCTCTAAGCCACGATTTTGCCGTAAATTTAAAGTCCCTTATCCGATAAGAGAAGAAAGCACATGAACCCTATAGAAAACAAAAACAGACCCAAGCTTAAAGCTACAACCTATTCTCCCATTCTTTTGGATGGTAAACTGCAGCCACAAGCTGTGGAGCTTGAAGAAGCAGTATTAGGTGCCATGATGCTGGAGAAAGAAGCATTGAGTCAGGTTATTGATATTTTAAAACCCGAATCATTTTACAAACCTGCTCATCAGGCAATATACCGTGCTATTGTTGAATTGTTTACGGGTTCGGAACCAGTTGATATTTTAACCGTTACTACGCAATTAAAAAAGGCAGGAGAACTGGAAATTGCAGGCGGTGCTTATGGTGTGTCTCAACTTACCAATCGTGTTGCCTCTTCCGCAAATATTGAATACCATGCACGTATCGTTGCACAGAAGTTTTTACAACGTGAATTGATCCGCTTAAGTACTGATACCATTAACAAATCATACGAAGAATCTACGGACGTGTTCGACTTGTTGGATACTGCTACAAAAAACATCTTCGAATTAGTTGACTCCAACGTTCGTAAACAACACGATAAAATGAGTTCGTTGATCGCCGAAGCAATCAAACAAATTGAAATAGCAGGCACGCAAACAAGTGGTGTTACAGGTGTTCCTAGTGGTTTCACTGCATTAGACAGAATTACTTCAGGCTGGCAAAAAAGTGACCTGGTTATTTTAGCTGCTCGTCCCGGTATGGGAAAAACCGCATTCGTATTAACGATTGCAAGAAATGCGTCTGTAGAATTTACCAGACCAACTGCTTTGTTTTCTTTGGAGATGTCTTCCTTACAATTAGTAAATCGTTTGATTTCCGGTGAAGCTGAATTAAATCAGGATAAGATCCGTAAAGGTAATTTAGAACCTTACGAGTGGCAACAATTAAACTCTCGTATCAACGCATTGGCAAAAGCACCTTTGTACATTGATGATACTCCAGCACTTTCTATTTTTGAATTACGCGCAAAAGCCCGTCGTTTAAAAGAAAATTTCGGTATTGAAATGATCATCATCGATTACTTGCAGTTGATGACTGCAGGCTCTGATAACAAAGGAAATCGTGAGCAAGAGATCTCTTATATTTCACGTTCATTAAAAGGATTAGCAAAGGAATTAAATGTTCCAATCATTGCACTTTCACAGTTAAGTCGTAGTGTGGAAACAAGAGCATCAGGAAGTAAACGACCTATGCTAAGTGACCTTCGTGAATCAGGAGCTATTGAGCAGGATGCCGATATGGTATTGTTCATTTACCGTCCTGAATATTACGGTTTAACAGAAGATGAAAATGGAAATTCTACCAAAGGAAAAGCCGAAGTTATTATTGCTAAAAACCGTAACGGTTCGTTGGAAGATGTGCCTTTACGTTTTATAGGGCAGTTTGCGAAATTTGCTGATCTCGATTATCAGGAAGATACTAATGCATTATATAACCCAAGTTCAGGCTTAACACCTTCAGAAGAATTCTTTGCAGGAACCGGCCCACAAACAAAAACAATTGCATCAAAAAATTGGGAAAATGATGACTCTACCAATTTGGGCGCAAACGACATTAAACGTGCTAACCCAAATCAGGATATTGAAGAACCGTTTTAATCAATACAATTATTAAAGAGATTATGTTTACTATAGATACACACACTCACATTATTCCAAAAGAGATTCCTGATTTTACAAAAAAATTCGGCTACGGAGATTTTATCAAACTCGAACATCACGAAAAAGGGAAGGCGTGGATGATGCAGGGCGATAAGCGTTTCAGAGAGATCGTGGAAAATTGCTGGGATGAGAATGTGCGTATAGAACAGATGGCGCAACATCATGCCGACATGCAGGTTATTTGTACCATTCCGGTTTTGTTTAATTACTGGGCAAAAGCAAAAGATGGTTTAGAAACTTCTATGTTTTTTAATGATCATATTGCAGAAGTGGTGAACAATCATCCAACTAAATTTATTGGACTGGCAACTGTTCCCATGCAGGATACCAAACTTGCCATTCAGGAATTGGAGCGCTGTATGAATGTAGGTTTCAAAGGTGTTCAGATCGGAAGTAACATCAACAATAAAAACTTAAATGAACCTGAAATAGTAGAATTTTTTGCAGCTTGCGAAAGTTTAAACGCAGCGATCTTAGTTCACCCATGGCAAATGATGGGACAAGAACACATGACAAAGTATTGGCTGCCGTGGCTTGTAGGAATGCCTGCGGAGATCAGCAGAGCAATTTGTTCTATGATATTTGGTGGTGTATTTGAAAAACATCCAAATCTTAAAGTTTGTTTTGCTCACGGGGGAGGTTCTTTTCTTCCAACTATCAGCAGAATTGAACACGGCTGGGATTGCAGACCTGATCTCGTAGCAGTCGATAATAAAGAAAATCCAAAAAAATACCTGGGCAAATTTTGGGTTGATTCACATGTATGCGATCACAAAATGCTTCAGTACGTAATTGACCTTGTAGGTGCCGATAAAGTAATGCAAGGCTCAGATTATCCATTCCCATTGGGAGAAGCGGTTCCGGGAGAATTGGTAAGAAGTGCGCCGATCAGCGATATTGAAAAGAAAAAAATCCTTGGTGATTCCGCAAAAACATGGTTAGGGCTAAATTAAATCTTAGCTTATTTTAAGGTTCCTGCAAATACTGCCTCGTAAAAAAAACTTACTTTTACGCTATATTTTAATTCCCTTTAACACAGAGAGCACTGAGTTAAAGGAGTTTCACAGAGAAAATTAAAAAAACTCCGTGCAACTCTGTCTCCTCTGAGATCTCTGTGTTGTATAAAAACAATCTTAAATGAGCACCTTGTATTGCAATAGTTTAACTGAGTATAGCAGGTTTTTGACCCGTGAAGTAATGGTTGGTGATATTGGTTTCGGAGGAACGAATCCTATTCGTTTGCAATCGATGACCACAACTGATACGATGGATACTATCAAAACAGTTGAACAAAGCATTCGTATGATCGATGCTGGTTGTGAGTTGGTTCGTATCACTGCACCCAGTTTAAATGAAGCGAAAAATCTTGAACTTATAAAAGCTGAACTAAAGAAACGTGGTTACACTACACCTTTGGTTGCTGATATACATTTTACACCCAACGCTGCAGAGCACGCAGCACGGATCATTGAAAAGGTACGTATCAATCCGGGCAACTACGCCGACAAGAAAAAATTTGAACATATTGATTATACCAACGATGCTTACGAAACTGAATTGGAACGTATCCAAAAACGTTTTCTTCCATTAGTAAAAATTTGCAAAGAGTACGGAACTGCAATGCGTATCGGAACCAATCATGGTTCATTAAGCGATCGTATTTTAAGTCGCTACGGAGATACACCACTTGGAATGGTAGAATCAGCCTTCGAGTTCTTACGCATCTGTGAAGAACAAAATTATCACAATATCATCTTATCGATGAAGGCGAGCAACACACATGTAATGGTGCAGGCTTATCGTTTGTTGGTTCAAAAGATGGTAGAGACCGGAAGAAATTATCCATTGCATTTAGGTGTTACAGAAGCAGGTGAAGGTGAAGACGGAAGAATAAAATCAGCAGTTGGAATTGGAGCTTTGCTGGAAGATGGCTTGGGTGATACGGTACGTGTGAGTTTAACAGAAGAACCTGAATTGGAAATTCCGGTTGCAAGAGACTTAGTTGAACGATACAGTAAACGTAAAGGCCATGCTAAAATAAAACCGGTTACCAAATTAACTTACGATCCTTTCGATTACAATCGTATGCACACCCGCGAAGTAATTAATTTAGGAAATCATAACGTTACCCGTGTAATAGCGGATCTAAGTGAAAAAGAAGCCATCAGCCCTGCTAATTTTTTTGCGTTTGGTTACAACTACTCTGCTCAATTAGACAAATGGAATTTAAGCGATCTGGCTGTTGATTATATTTATTTAGGAGATAATACTGTTGATTTTCACATTCCCGGAACATTAGGATTGATCTACAATTCAGAAGCTTGGAAAACACTGGGAAACCCTATTCGTTCTTATCCATTATTTTGTGGAAACGAATTTTTTAATTCGGATAAAACAAGCAAGGAATTAAATTTTGTTGTTGCCGATGTAAATGTATTAACTGATGTGTTTATTGAAAAATTAAAAGCAACAACAAACGTTGTTTTAATATTGGATACCTTCAACGAACATGCAATGCCCGAATTGCGCAGGATGTTCATTGATCTGCAAGAAAAAAAATGCGAAATTCCGGCTATCATCAAAAGAAATTACAAAGACCTAAGCGAAGAACAATTCCAATTATACTCAGCTACTGATGTTGGCGCATTGTTATTAGACGGAATGGGAGACGGAGTGTGGGTAAAACAAAAAAATTGTGTTTCACCTGTTGTATGTAACTCAACTGTATTTGGTTCATTACAAGCTGCACGTACACGTATCTCTAAAACAGAATACATTTCATGCCCAAGCTGCGGAAGGACATTATTTGATCTACAGGAAACTACTGCAAAAATTCGCACACGCACCGATCATTTAAAAGGAATAAAAATAGGCATCATGGGTTGTATAGTAAACGGTCCGGGAGAAATGGCGGATGCTGATTACGGATACGTTGGTGTTGGTGTTGGAAAAATATCTCTCTACAAAGGGAAAGAAGTAGTAAAGAAAAACGTTCCCACCGAAGAAGCCGTAGATGAATTGATCTCGTTGATCAAGGAGCATGGAGATTGGGTGGAGAAAGTAAGCTAACCTTTTCAACACAGAGTTTTTGAGGAAACAGAGTTTCACAGAGATTTTAATTTATTGTATTTTGTAATAAATGAGAGTAACAATTGTCTTCCTTTTTCAATTATTTAGCTTGATAGCATTTTCTCAAATTGATACTTTAGTAATTGTAGACAGAAAATTCCCTTTAACAAAAGGCTCAATTCATAATGGGTCAGGCAGATCTGGCTCAGTGAGCTTACCAATAGAATACCAAAAATTGGATAATGAATTAATAGTTTCTTATAAAATACATAGTGATAGTTCTTATGGTATCTTTTATGAGGAAACCTATCCCTCAATCATTGAAGTTAAAATGCGTGAATTATCTTTAGATACTAATAAGGCAAAACACCATTACTTAAACAACTTCCTTGATACAATTATTATTAAAAGTGAAGAATTAGGGAAGCTTCAACCTTATATAAAGTCAGAAAAAAACAATGCACATTTTATTAGCTCAGTAACATACACTTTGCGGAATGATACTTTAACAAAGTATTATCATGATAACATGTTAGAAGGAAATATTTTTAATCATTGGGATATGTGGTGGAATAAAGATGCTATAATTAAAGAAATTAAATCAACTACATTTTTCGTAGAAGAATTATATTATCGTAGAGGTTTAACAACTTATTACTTAGATCGGAAATCTATCATTATTGCAAAGTAGTTCCCAATAATAAACTCTGTGTAACTCTTTAAACTCTGTGCCTCTGTGTTAAACTCACAAAACTCTTTTTACCTCCATGCTCTCCTCATCAACCAACACCAATCCCGGAGACTTTCCTTTTTCAATACTTCCGAATTTTTTATCTATTCCTAAAAACCGAGCTCCGTTTAATGTTGCCCATTGAAACAATTGCCACATAGTTAAGCTTGGGAAATTTTTCTTCAATACACTCAGTTCATTCATTACATCCAACTGATGATTGCTTGCCAAACTATCTGTTCCAATTGTTATTTTACAATTATTCTCCGTCAGCATTTTCACATCAGGTAAAGCGTTTTCAATATATAAATTCGCGTTCGGGCATAAGCACCAAAACAAGTTCGAATGCAGTTTATTAGCAAACTCTATATCTTCAACAGAGCTGAATGTATTATGCACCAACATCAAAGCTCCTGTAGTTTGCAAATACTCTAAATAACTTTGCAGTGAAGTTTTACTCGTTGCTTTGAAATAATCTGTTGGTAAATTCAACGACTTGTAAAGCTCTGTAAAGTTTCCTGTTTTATTCTCAAAGAATTTATTTTCTTCTTTCGATTCCTGATTATGAATACAAACAGGTGAATTATTTTTTGAAGCAATTTCTGAAATGCATTTCATCATCTCATACGAAGTACTATAAGGTGCATGCGGAACAAAGGATGCTTTTAATGATCTATGCTCTGCTTCCTTCATCAACTCCACTCCTACTTCCATGATCTTATCTGCATTCGCCGGATTTAATCCTATCAGTTCAATAAAAGTATGATAATAGATCTTGCTTTTCTGTTTTACCGCGAAACTATGACTTCCATTACTGATATCTCCAACTGCCACAATACCGGCTTCTTTCATTTCCTCATCTGCCTTCAGCATGGTTTCTCCAACGAATTCCATCAACTTTGTATTGCGATTAGAGATTACACCTTTAGCAAATTCGATCAATCCTTTTTTTTGAGAAATTACTCCCTTCAAATGCGAAAGTTCTAAATGACAATGAGCATTTACAAATCCGGGAGAGATACTTCCTGTGTGTTTTTCAATTTTTGAAGGATCGATTTCGTCTTTTTCATCCAATACATCTTCTACTTTTCCATCATCATTGAGCACAATAATTCCATTCTTAATAGGTTTGGAAGAAATGGGGTAAACAATGTCGGCTTGAATAAAGCGCATAAGGTAGGTTTAAGTGTTGAATCCAAAAATACTAAAAAGGGCTTATTTATTGAGTTTTAAGAGCCTTTTTTACTTGCCAAAATACTCACTATTTGTTAATAAAAGCCTCCTCCCTTTCCCCTGAATTTCGTACATTTGTGCCTTCATTTTACCCATATACAACAACACATGGCACAAACACAACAAGAAGCGCTAACAACGGTTGAAACAGCTAAAAAATTAGGCTTACTTCCTGAAGAATTCGAAAAGATTAAATCCATATTAGGTCGCACCCCAAATTTCACCGAATTGTCAGTTTATTCAGTAATGTGGAGCGAGCATTGTTCATATAAAAACTCTATCATCTGGTTAAAAACCCTTCCGAAAGACGGTCCGCACATGCTTGCAAAAGCCGGTGAAGAAAACGCAGGATTGGTTGATATTGGCGATGGTTTAGCTTGTGCATTTAAAATTGAATCTCATAACCATCCAAGTGCAATTGAGCCTTATCAAGGTGCTGCAACAGGTGTGGGTGGAATTAATCGTGATATTTTCACTATGGGTGCCCGCCCAATTGCTCAATTAAATTCATTACGTTTTGGAGATATCAACTCTGCTAAAACCCAGTGGATCATGAAAGGTGTGGTAAAAGGAATTGGTGATTACGGTAATGCATTTGGTATCCCAACTGTTGGCGGCGAAGTTTTCTTTGATGAAAGTTTCAACGTAAACCCATTGGTAAATGCAATGAGTGTAGGTATCGTTAAAATCGGTGAAACAGTAAGTGCTACTTCGCATGGTGTTGGAAATCCTGTGTTTATTGTGGGTTCAGCAACAGGTAAAGACGGTATTCACGGTGCTACTTTCGCAAGTACTGATATTACTGAAGATTCTGCCAAAGATCTTCCTGCTGTTCAGGTTGGTGATCCATTTCAGGAAAAACTATTATTAGAAGCTTCTTTGGAAGTTATTAAAACAGGTGCCGTTATTGGCATGCAGGATATGGGTGCAGCAGGTATTACTTGCTCTACTTCTGAAATGAGTGCCAAAGGCGAACACGGTATGGATGTTTGGTTAGACAAAGTTCCAACTCGTCAGGCTAACATGCAACCCTTCGAAATTCTTTTATCTGAATCACAGGAGCGTATGCTTATTGTTGTTGAAAAAGGTAAAGAAGCAGAAGTACTAAGAGTGTTTGACAAATGGGATCTGAACTGCGAACAAATTGGTGTGGTTACTGCAGGTAATCGTATTAAGTATTATATGCATGGTGAATTGGTTGGAGATGTTCCTGCTGATACATTAGTACTTGGCGGCGGAGCTCCTGTTTACGAAAGAGAATACAAAGAGCCTGCATATTTTGCAGAATCAAAGAAATTTAAAATAGAAGATGTTGCAGAGCCGGATGATTACAAAGCGGTTATGACACATTTGATCTCTCATCCAAATATTGCATCTAAACGTTGGGTTTACAACCAATACGACAGCATGGTAGGAACTATTAACATGAGTACCAACAAACCAAGTGATGCTGCCATTGTAAACATCAAAGGAAGCAAAAAAGCACTGGCTATGTCGGTTGATTGCAACAGTCGTTATGTAAATGCTGATCCTGAAGCAGGATGTGCTATTGCGGTTTCTGAAGCTGCTCGTAACATCGTTTGTAGCGGTGGTGAGCCAAGCGGTGTTACTAATTGCTTGAACTTTGGTAACCCATATAATCCTGAAGTATATTGGCAATTTGTAAGTGCTATCAAAGGAATGAGCGCTGCTTGTTTAAAATTCAAAACTCCTGTTACAGGTGGCAACGTAAGTTTCTACAATCAGTCTTCTTACGAAGGGCCTGTGTTCCCAACTCCAACTATTGGTATGATCGGGATCTTAGATGATAAAAATCTTCACACTTCATTAAGTTTCAAAAACGAAGGAGATGTTATTTACTTGATTGGAGAAAACCATAACGACATTAACAGTTCAGAGTATTTATATTCTTTCCATAAAGTTAAAAGCTCACCTGCACCACATTTTAATTTAGATGAAGAATTTAATGTTCATCAGGCAGTTAAAAAAACAATTGCTTCAGGAATTATTGAATCTGCTCACGATTGTTCAGACGGTGGTGTTTTTGTAAACCTTACAGAATCAGCTATTCAGAGTGGGTTAGGATTTGATATTTCAACCGATAAGAATTTCCGAAAAGACGCGTTTCTATTTGGCGAAGCGCAGAGCCGTGTAGTTGTTACCGTTAAGAAAGATGATGAAATTGCCCTGGTAGATATACTTAAATCAAGCGGCTTAACATTTTCTAAACTTGGTTTTGTGAGAGGAAAAGATGTTAAGATTGATGATGAAAATTATGGTTCTGTTTCAGAATTTAAAAAACTTTACGAAACTTCTATTGAGAAAATTATGAATAATTAATTTCCAAGAACTGGTCGAAATTTCGTAAATTAGTAGAGCTTAAAAAAATTAACATACTAAAATTAAATTGCCTGTATATATTTGTACAAACACATAATGTAATGAAAAAGTTAGGTTTAATACTGGTTGTTTGTTTTGCTACATTTTTTGGTTATTCGCAAACCACAGTTCATGATTTAATTCTATCTGCTCAAAAAAAGGATTCCCTTAATATGTTTAACGAAGCCTTAAAAGATCTCGACAAGGCTATTGAACTCTCCAAACATGCCAACGATACTGCTCTATGGCTTCACAGCAAAGTTAGCCTCGAAAAAAATGACCTCAAAACTGCTGAACATGATATTGACGAAGTGATACATCATAGTTCAAGATACGCAGAAGCTTATTTTATACGTGGCCTGATAAAAACAAAGACAGAAAATTTTGAAGGAGCTGTTTCCGACTTTACAAAATCCCTTAAGATCAATCCGCTCAATGCAAAAGCATTTTACAACAGAGGCCTGGCTCATGCATTACTGGATGAACTAAAACAGGCAATTGATGACTTCAGCAAAGCTATAGAACTAAAACCGGATTATGCAAAAGCATGGTTCAACAGGGGTTATTGGAAAGACATTACCGGCGATTTAAAAGGTGCGCTGACGGATTTGATAAAAGCTAAGGAACTTGACCCCAGCGACAGAGAAATTTATTTGGAACTTGCAGTGGTATATGCACGAAACAAAAAAATGAAAGAGGCCTGTCAGGAATTAGACAACGCTTCAGCTGCAGGGCATCAAATCTCCGAAGAATTAAAAAACGAATTTTGTAAATAAGTGAGAATTAATTCCCTACATATTTTTATTCTCTTTACATTATCCTGTTTTCAGATTATTTCTCAAACCAATTATTATACGGTAACTGTTACTACCACTAAATATGCCTGTTCAGGTGGCACAGCAACTCTTTCAGTATCGGGTGGAGAATCGCCATACTTTTTTAATTGGAATCATGGGGCTCAGGGAGAACACCTAACCAATCTGCTTCCCGGTAATTATAATGTTTCAATTGTTGATGGAACCGGCAGAGATACTCTTATTCAGGTAACCATAGAGGAAGAGAAATGTAAAGTAGGCATAAGCGATGCATTCTCACCAAATGGCGATGATATTAATGATATTTGGTCCATCACTAACACTACAAACTATCCGAATTTTACAGTTGAAGTATTTAATCGTTGGGGGCAGCTTGTACACCAGCAGAAAAACGAGTTCAAACCGTGGGATGGGAAACAATTAGGAATTGATGTTCCAATTGGAACTTATTATTATATTTTCTTTTACGAAGGTAAAAATGGTGATCATGAAAAAGGGAGTATTACCATCATGAGATAAGATTTTTGATTGGCTGATTTAAAAAGCAGGAAATATATATTGTTTTTTGTGGAATTTCCCTATCCTTTGCATCTTCATTTAAAATCAAACACATGAAGTTTATCTTAACAGCCTTAACTGCATTTTTTATCCTTAGCGCATTACAATCGAATGCCGGAATAGAAACAGGCAAAAGCCTCCCGGGTTATTCCATTACCAAAATAAGTACCGATCAAACCTTAAAAAGAACTGAAGCTGTTTTTGTTTTCAGTTGCTTTGATTCAAATAGAAAAAAAATCATACGTAAAATAAAATACTCATATAATGGCCAGGAAAAAACTGAAACACCCGATTCTTCAGGTAAAATAACTCTTAAAGTTAAATCCGGGAAATACAAATTTCAGTTCTTTCTGGATTCCGATCACGAAGAAATTTATACAGATTCAATAAAAGCTAAAGGAAAAACAAAAACCGAAGTAACACTGACCTTTAAAGATGCTGTTATGTATATGATAGAAGACAAACCTGTGATTTATCTTTATCCTACTAAAAACACAAAAGTTAGTGTAAAACTCGACCTGAAAGGAGAAATGTTATTCACTTATCCAATATATAATAATGGCTGGGAAGTAGAAGCAGAACCGGATGGAACTCTGAAACAAAAAGAACAAACATATTCCTATTTGTTTTGGGAAGGCAAAACAGAAATTAAGAAACCAGAAATTAAGTTTGAAGAAGGGTTTATCGTTAATCAAAATGATCTACTGAACTTTATGGAAGAAAAACTCAAACAAATGGGTTTGTCATCAAAAGAAAAACAGGATTTTATTACTTATTGGTATCCACGAATGAGTTCAAGCAACCAAAATTATATTCACTTTTTGTTTAATGAAGAATTTGACGCTTATGCGCATCTTACTATAAAACCAAGACCTGATAATTTATTCAGAATATTTATGATCTGGGATCCATTACAAGGTGATCAAAAGATAAAAGTAAAAGAACAAAAAATAGAATCCGTTTCCAGAACAGGCTTCACCGTTATTGAATGGGGTGGAACAGAAGTAAACTATTTTGAAGAAGAGAAGAATTAGGGAGACGCAAGACTATTAAACCCAAGATTCAAGACAGAGATTACCAGATAAAATGATTTTGTCTCTTTTTTGTTCGAAATATTGGGAGATTGAAATAATAAGTAAAAACTAAAAAACATGAAGGCTATCATTTTAACACTCGCAATTATTTTTTGTTTACCCCTTTTGGTAGCATCAAAAAATCCGGAATCAGTTCCTGATTATAATGTAGGCAAAAGCATTCCGGTTAAAACATTAACGCAGACAGAAAGTATATTTAAACTGACTTTTTATGCTTCAGGCAGTTTGCAGAACAATCAAAAGATCCGGCTTTCTTTTAATGGAACTCAACAAAATGTTACCTGCAGCAAAACCGGAGTTGCTGAATTAAAAGTAAAACCGGGTAAGTATAAATTTCAGTTTTTTTATAACGAAATTTTTTTTGAGATCTATACTGATTCTATTAAAATAAAAGGTGGTCATATGACACCAATAGCTGTTTATTTTCAATCGTCGGAAATGCCTGTAATGGCTGAGAAACCTGTTATTTATGTGTACGCTCCTGAAACAACCCAAGTGAAAATAAAATTAACGCCTAAAGGTGCTTTTAATTTTACTTATCCTGAATACAAAAACGGATGGGGCTTTAAAGCAACACCAAATGGAGATTTGATAACAGCTAATTCAATTTATCCTTATTTGTTTTGGGATGGTCCTTTGAATATTAACACAAATGATATTAATATGAAAGAAGGTTATCATATTGGGAAAGATCAATTATTGAATTTCTTTGAAACCAAACTAACCATGATGGGACTCAATGCAAAAGAAAAAGCAGATTTCATTACATATTGGTATCCTCTTATGAGCAAACACAACAGTTATGTTATTCGTTTTTTGTTTAATGAAGATTACAATAAGTACGCAGCCATGACCATAGATCCCAAACCGGATACTATTTTCAGGGTTTTTATGATGTGGGAACCGGTAAATGAAAAAGCAGAAATAACAAAACTTACCGAACAAAAGATCCCAAGGGTTAATAGAAAAGGATTAACTGTTATTGAATGGGGAGGCACTGAAACTTCTACTTTAAATAAGTTATAAACTAAAAAATCCCGAACTGAGCCGGGATTTTTTTTAATGCACTTCAATTATTTAAGGTGTTGTCAAGTTAACTTCAAGCGTATGCGGGGTTTGTGAATTTAATTCTGCTGTGTTCATTCCGGTAATAGTAACTTTACGTTGTGTTCCATTTATTATCTGAACTGTTGAACCCCCATCAATTGGAAAATAAACAAGTGAGCTTCCATTATTATAAGCAGCCACAACACATTCAGTTGGTCCGGGATTCAATATATCGTTTGCCAAAGTGTACACTCCCGCAGCAGGTATTGCTGTCCATCCTACGTAACATGTATCTCCCGCGGCTGTGCGTCCAATAATAGACCATGAGTTATTCCAAATTCCACCTGTAACCGTAGTACATGTGTAAACTGTATTATCTACCTTAAAATAATTACCTGTTGGTGGTGGAGCGGTAGTTGAACCTGATGTGGAAGAAGTTGTAGATCCTGAAGTAGTACTACCCGAAGTAGTACTGCCCGAAGTGGTTAAAAAAGGTCCCCCCGTAGTTGAAGTACTTCCTACTGTAGTAGAGGTTGTTCCTCCACCTGTCGTTCCTGCGCTGGTGTTATCAGGGTTTCCTCCGGTTCCGCTTTCGTTTGCAAAACCTACTGTTAATCCATCCTGTTCATCCGTATTACAGGAAATAAAAACAAGGGAAGCTAAAAGCACAAACGAGAAGAAAACAAATAATTTCTTTTTCATAGGTTTAATTTCTTGAGTTTCAAATATAAAGCATTTTAGCTATAAAACAAAACAACCCTTCCGCTTTGGAAGGGTTGTTTACCTCATATTTTTAGTTCCCGGGGAAATTTGCTTTTCTTTTTTCAAGAAAGGCCTTTACACCTTCTTTAAAATCAGCTGTTCCGAACATTTTACCAAATTCTTCTATCTCAACTTCATATCCGTTCTCCTGTTTATTATATCCTGCGTTTATAACTTTAATAGCAGTTTTAATAGCCACACCTGAACGTAAGGAGATTTTTGCTGCAATCTCTTTACATTTATTCAACAGGTCCTCCTGTTTGGTCACATAATTCACTAAACCCCACTTGTATGCTTCTTCAGCATTCATCATATCGGCAGTAACGATCATTTCAAAAGCTTTTCCTTTACCAACCAATTGAGCCAGTCGCTGAGTTCCACCGTAACCCGGTATAACACCCAATGTTACTTCCGGTAAACCCATTTTAGCATTCTCACTTGCTAAGCGCATGTGACAAGCCATTGCAAGTTCCAAACCTCCGCCTAAAGCAAATCCATTTACAGCTGCGATAACGGGCTTTGAATAATTCTCAATAAAATTAAAAATCTTAAAGTGGCCTGTTGCACTTAGATGACGACCCTGAGAAATATTAAAATCTGAAAATTCTGCAATATCAGCTCCTGCAACAAATGCCTTTTGCCCGCTACCGGTTATAATGATCGCTCTGATATCCTTTTCATTTTCTGCTTCCATTAAAGCCTCGTGAAGTTCTTCAATGGTTCTGTTGTTAAGAGCATTTAGTTTATCAGGGCGATTAACAGTAATTATCAAAACTCCATTTTCCAATTCTGTTAAAACGTTTTCGTAAGTCATTGTCATGGTTAAATTTTTGGGCAAATATACAATCAATCCATTACCAAGATTTCTTGAGTTATTAACCGATGTTAGTAGTATTTAAACGATTTTTAGTACTGTTTTATTGTGTATTCATACCCTACCTGATCCAACTAACCCTCACTCCTACTTTTCCCACATGTCATCTTCCGATTTAAGCACCTTTTCTTTTGCTCTTTCACTTTCTATCAGATCGTCAATCGCTTTCCCATTCTCCGTTTTATCTCTGTTAAACAAGTTGTTTTCTTTTTTAATGTAACAACTAAAAAAACGTTCGGCGAAGATTTCTTCAAATGACTTCATGTCGGAATAAATAGATTTACTGTTAGCAGGAAACGACGCTAACAGATCCTGCGCTTCCGGAAAATAAATCCAGAATAGCTCCTCATCTTTACCCGTTTTGGGGTTATTCCAAACAGGGCTCATCCCTACAATACGTTTCTCTATTTGTCCCCACTTCTTATTAAAATACCATACTTCATTTACACGGAATTCTTTAATATCAATTGACTTTATAAATTCAGCCTTTAAAACAGAAGCCTGCGTTTCTATCCCACTCGAATCAATGCTTACCTGATTTACAGAATCCAGATAAAAAATGCGCGTGTTAAATTGCTCGCATGTTAATGGAATAGCATTCGGTTTAGAAAATATTCCCGTTTTAAACGCATGTATTTTTTCCTGCATTACACCAAACACTAAAATATCAAACAACGTATAATAGCTGTTTTTAGGATCGTGATGCTGAAACAAAAGTTGGTTTGTTTTTTCCTTAAAATTTATCACTTTCACAAACTGCCTTGCCGACATTACATCTGCTTCAATAAGCGAATCCATCTTTTCAGGCTTATGGTAAAATTTTTTGAAGGACTTTGAAAAGGGATGCTGAGGATAAACTTTTTCTCCATGCACATTAAGATAAGGGCATTGACTCTGCCCAAAAAAAACATATCCAAAAAGGCAAAATACAAGTGTTAAAGATGCCTTCATTTAGGTTTTGGTTAACGGGTACTACCAAATTTAGCTTTTATATCTGATTTTAACAATAGCATTGAAATATTTTTCAATCACTATAAAAGATATTTTTCGAAAAAAATTAATATGAAGAAACTTATACTTCCATTATTACTCGTTTGCTCATTTACCAACATGTTTGCTCAAATGCACAAATGTTATACTGATAATGCCACTGGTGTTTATCAAAACAACAATGTAAACTACAGGAACATTCAAAAGCAAAATGAATTAATTGTACAAAACTGGATTGCAGCAAATAAATCCTCGTTAAAAACAATGGGTGGTATTATAACTATACCCGTGGTGTTTCATGTTGTATACAAAAATGCAACTCAAAATATTGCGGACTCAAACATTTTCAGGCAACTTACCGAATTAAACGAATGTTACAGAAAACAAAATTCAAACTTTAGTCAAACGCGCCCTGTGTTTGATTCAATAGGTGCTGATGTTCAAATTGAGTTTTGCCTTGCCCAATTTGATCCTAATGGAAACCCTACTCAGGGAATTACACGTACTTCGGCTCCTTCAAGCGCCGCATTTGATCCGTTATTTAATATGGATAAAGTAAAATCATCAGCAACCGATGGCGTGGATCCATGGCCAACCGATCAATACCTGAACATTTGGGTTTGCGATATGAGTTTTTTTGGCGTTCCGTTTGTTTTAGGATATGCAACTTTTCCGGGCTCTGATCCTGCATTAGATGGTGTTGTAATTCAATATGATTTTATCGGACATCAAAACAATGGAACCAGCAATAATCTTGGTAAAACCACTGTTCATGAAGTAGGTCATTGGTTGGGAATGCGTCACATTTGGGGAGACGGTCAGCAATCAAGTCCATTGTGCGATTCAACAGATTATGTAGACGACACCCCAAATGCAGATACTGCTTCACAACAAACCTGTATGATCAAAAATTCGTGTAGTAACGAATCTCCTTTTTGGAGCAATGCAGGCATTGATCCTCCTGACATGATTGAAAATTACATGGATTATTCTTATGATGCATGTATGACTATGTTTACTTATGGGCAAAAAGCCCGCATGCTGGGTTTTCTTAACACCATTCGTTCAGGATTGATCACCTCACCTGCGGGCTGCAACCCCATTGGGTTAGATGAACACAAAAAGAATAGTACTTTACTTTCTGTTTTTCCCAATCCTGCAAATACAAATGTTACTCTTAATTTAATAAAAGAAGGTTCATACAGTGTACGATTAACCGACGTGCTTGGTAAAGAATTAAAAGTACTGAATGTAATTGAAAAGAAAGCTTCAATAGATCTCAGTTCGTTTCCTTCGGGAGTTATTTTTTATTCGATCAGCGAAAATGGCCATGTTCTTGAATCAGGAAAATTAATAAAGTGTGACTAACACAAATAACTTACAAATTAAGAAGAGACTGCCTCAAAAGTCCACTATGAGTGTCACTTCGAGCGAAGTCGAGAAAGACAGCATAGAACTCATAATTAAACTTCGACATTTTGCCTCTTTGCTTGACATTTGGGAAGAAAAATGGCTTTTGAGATAGCCTCTTCTTTATTTAAACACTTCTGATCCTTTATTATTCAATTACTTTCCTTTCATATTCTGCTCCCACAACCAGGATGTTCGCATCATACTTTCTATATCATGTTTACATTTCCAGCCCAACAGAGTCTCTGCCTTCTTACTGTCTGAGTAAACGGCTATCACATCTCCCGGGCGTTTAGGGCCAATTTTATAATTCAATTTTTGTCCGGATACTTTTTCGAATGCAGAAATTGCCTCCAACACTGAAATACCTTTTCCTGTTCCCAAATTAAACACATCATAATTTTGTGTATTCCTTTTTTCTATCAAAAATTTCATTGCAAGTACGTGAGCATCCGCAATATCAGAAACATGAATATAGTCTCTTACGCAAGTACCATCACGTGTTGGATAATCACCCCCGTGAATTGTAAGCTGTGGTATTTTACCAATAGCTGTTCCGGTAATAATTGGTACCAGATTATTTGGTTTGTTTATCGGGGACTCTCCGTTTAAACCACTTTCATGAGCGCCAACTGGATTGAAATAACGAAGGGCTATTGCATTAAAATCAGAGTTTATTTTACAGAAATCATCCAGCATTACCTCACCAATCTGCTTAGTAAATGCATACGGAGATTCCGCTTTTGGCAGTGCTGTATTTTCATCAACAGGCAATGTTGTTACGTTCCCATAAACAGAACAACTGGAAGAAAAGATCAGGTTTGAAACAGAAAACTCTTTGCTTAATGATAAAATAGTTACTAATGAAGATATATTGTTATGATAATATTTTAGTGGATTTTCTACCGACTCACCCACAGCTTTGTATGCTGCAAAATGAATGATACCTCCAAAAGAATACTTTTCAAAGATTTTTCTAGTCGCATCAATATCACACAAATCAACCGAATAGTGGTCAACTTTTTTTCCACTGATTCTCTCCACATGTTTATATGCATCTAAACTTGAATTACTTTGATTATCTATGGAAACCACATCAAATCCATTGGTAAAAAGTTCTATAATGGTATGGGAACCAATGTATCCTGACCCACCGGTAACAAGAATAGTTTTTTTCTTTTCCATGCTTTACTTTTGAAACGTTGAATATATTTTTGAATAGGACTGTATTCCTTTACTCAAAGAAAACTGCTCTTCCGCTACTTGCCTGTAAAGATACTTATCCTTTTGCAAATAAGGTTCTATCGCATTAATTGCCTTTTTGTACTGATCGCTTGTAAATTCTTCTATAACAATGCCCGCAGAACCTGAATTAATAATTTTATCTACATCACCTACACCTGCATTTGCGATTACAGGAACTCCACACGCCATAAGTTCTGCAAGTTTAGTAGGAGATGATCCCTTTTTAGAATATAATGGTTTGATAAAAAACAAGCCAACATCAAAAGTAGAAATAAAAAGTGGAACCTCTTTTCTGGAAGCAGCTTTTATAACAAGATGCTCACTTGCAATTCCCCTCACGTTGGCAGCAGCTATTACATCTTCCTTTTTATCATTTGTTACAAAAAAGAAAGTAGCATCCGGCTTGATCTTTAGTACTTCTTTAAAAAAATCGAGCATTTCGTTTTGCATATACCAGGTTCCTAATGAACCCAAGTAACCGACCACGAAATTGGCATAAGGAATTCCCAATCGTTCCTTTAACTCCACTATTTTTTGTTTTTCCTGAATCACAAAATGCTGAACATCTGCACAACAAGGTATAACATGTATGTTGGGTTGTTTAGGAAGGGGCCAGGAAACTATTTCTTTTTTAGCATTGATGGTAAGTGTTACTACCTCATCAGCTGCTAACAGCATTTCCTTTTCTTTCTTTTTAAAAAAAGAATACAGTCGTTTGTGGATTGGGTTTTTCAAACTCCAGATGTTGCCGTCAATTCGTTCATCTGCCCAAAATCCACGCATATCAAAAATAAACGGGATATTTAATTTCCGCTTAAAAAACAAACCGATCAATCCAGGCAAATAGCTTCTGCAATGCAAAAACACATTTTTATTATTGGCAAGTATACGTTCTTCAGTAAGCTTTTTTAAACGTTTAAAATTTTTGCGTTGAGATACAACAGGAATACTGCTTTCATAGAAATTATAATTCCATGTGATATTGGCTGCTTTTGTAATAGCATTTACCTGCTCAAAATTCTTTTCAAAATTTAGTTTCTTTTCGGCACTTACAATTTCAACAGAAAAACCGGAAGCAGAAAGACCAGCCAAGTAAGGCAACACTTGTGATTGCCCTAATTGGTCGGTCATTCCGTCAATAGATATAAAAATTGCTTTACGGGTCATGTATCGGGAGGATAAATTTACGAATTAATTCGAAGCCTATCCTCCCGAAAATTTAATTTCTGAATACAAATTGTTTGTCAAACATATCCAGCATAATAGGTTTAGATTTATCTATAGTACCTGCCAGGATTTGTTTTGATAATTCGTTCAACACCTGTTTTTGCATAACCCTTTTTACCGGTCGTGCTCCAAATTGGGGATCGTATCCTAATTGTGCCAACCACTCAATTGCTTCGTCCGTTGCACTAATTGAAATATGTTGTTCTGCCAAACGTTGTGCAACATGGTCAAACTGTATTTTCACAATATTAGCCACATCTTCCCTATTCAAAGGCTCAAACATAATCACTTCATCAATACGATTTAAAAACTCGGGGCGAATTGTTTTTTTCAATAGATCAAACACTTCGCTTTTTGCTTTTGCAATAACATCTTCCCTGTTGAGTTCTGTTAACTTTTCAAACTGTTCCTGAATCAAATGCGAGCCTATGTTAGAAGTCATGATGATAATGGTGTTCTTAAAATTAACTACCCTACCTTTATTATCTGTTAAACGGCCATCATCTAAAACCTGCAGCAAAATATTAAACACATCAGGATGTGCTTTTTCAATCTCATCCAGCAAAACAACGCTATAAGGTTTTCTTCTAACTGCTTCTGTTAATTGCCCGCCTTCTTCGTATCCAACGTATCCCGGAGGCGCTCCAATCAATCTGCTCACTGCGTGACGTTCCTGATATTCACTCATATCAATTCTTGTCATCGAGTTTTCATTGTTAAACAAATAATCTGCCAGTGCCTTTGCTAATTCTGTTTTACCAACACCGGTTGTACCAAGGAAAATGAATGAACCAATTGGTTTTTTCGCATCCTGTAAACCAGCTCTGCTTCTCCTGACAGCATCTGCAATACTTTCAATTGCTTCATGCTGACCAACTACACGTTTGTGTAATTCATCTTCCAATTTCAATAATTTTTCTTTATCACTTTGGAGCATTTTACTAACCGGAATTCCGGTCCATGCACTTATCACATCAGCAATATCTTCACTATCTACTTCCTCTTTCACCATCTGGCTTCCGCTTGCTTTTGCAGCACTCAGTTGATCTTCCAGTTCAAGCAATTGCTTTTCCGATTCCTGAACTTTTCCATAGCGGATCTCTGCAACCTTTCCATAATCACCTTGCTTTTCATAATTTGCAGCCTGAAGCTTGAGATCCTCTATTTGCAATTTCAATCTTTGCACATTTTCTATTAATTCTTTTTCACCTTGCCATTTGGCTCTCAGGTTATTTCTTTTATCATTTAATTCTGAAATTTCTTTATTCAGCAATTCCACTTTTGTGTTTTCCCCTTCTCGCTTCATGGCTTCACGCTCAATCTCCACCTGCATGATCCTGCGTTCTACTTCATCCAATTCAATAGGCATAGAGTTTATCTGCATCCTCAATTTGGAAGCTGCTTCATCCATTAAATCAATGGCTTTATCCGGAAGGAAACGATTACTGATATAACGTTGAGATAATTCTACAGCAGCAATGATCGCCTCATCTTTTATACGCACACGGTGATGGGTTTCATATTTTTCTTTTATCCCTCTCATAATTGAGATGGCATCTTCCGAACTTGGTTCATCCACCATCACTTTTTGAAACCTGCGTTCCAGTGCTTTATCTTTTTCGAAATACTTTTGATACTCACTTAAAGTAGTAGCGCCAATTGCTCTTAACTCTCCTCGGGCCAATGCAGGTTTTAATATGTTTGCCGCATCCATTGCTCCTTCTCCACCGCCGCCTGCACCAACTAAGGTGTGAATCTCATCAATAAATAAAATAATCTCTCCACTTGCGCCTGTTACTTCTTTCACAACAGATTTTAAGCGCTCTTCAAATTCACCTTTGTATTTTGCACCGGCGATCAAAGCTCCCATGTCTAAAGAAAAAATTTGTTTCGTCTTTAAATTTTCAGGAACATCCCCATTATTGATACGATGTGCCAACCCTTCAGCTATGGCAGTTTTACCAACACCGGGTTCACCCACTAAAATAGGATTGTTTTTTGTTCTTCGAGACAAGATTTGCAATACACGGCGGATCTCTTCATCTCTGCCAATAACAGGATCCAGTTTTCCGTTTTTTGCCTGCTCGTTCAGATTAATTGCATACTTGTTTAATGAATTGTAAGTGTCTTCCTGTGTTTGACTGGTAACTTTACTTCCCTTTCTTAATTCTTTAATAGATGCTTTCAAATCTTTTTCATTAAACCCTAAATCCTTCATCATTTTTGAAACGGTATCACCACTTGCTAAAATACCAAGCAACAAATGTTCGATGGAAATAAATTCATCTCCAAATTCCTTTAAGTACCCGGTAGCTTTCGCAACTGTTTGATTTGCTCCGTTAGATAGGTATGGTTGCCCACCGCTTACTTTAGGATAAGAGGAAACAATACTCTCCAATGTTTTCTTAAACACATCACTGTTGACCCCAACCTTTTTTAAAATGTATGGAGTAACGTTTTCATCCGTATCCAGAATAGCTTTTAAGATATGTCCGTTCTCTACAGCTTGCTGACCATTCATAGTTGCAATTGTCACAGCTTGCTGAACAGCTTCTTGAGATTTGATAGTAAAATTATTAAAGTTCATAATTAGTGTAATTAATTGTTACGCGAGGAGATCAGATTCTATTCCAAGTCAAATTAAAGGAAAATTTGTCGGTATTTCGACTACCAATAGGACTAATTGACCTTTTATTGAACGTATGTATGTCGAAAATTCAGAAATCACGGGAGTTTTAAGGGTAAATTTGAATATAATTATAATGGCAATCATTCATGTTAAAAAAGTTTTGGAGGTTTATTTCGGGGATTGGGGTACAGGATCATTATGATGAAAAGCAGATCAAAAGGATCAATCTTACGAATCAATTTAACCTACTTGTACTTTTGACGGTTGTATTTAATGGCATTCATAATATTCTTTTAAATGATGTTTATTCAGGTTTAGCTTTGGAGGGTTTGGGAATACTCTGTATGGTTGGTTATTGGATCAATCATAAACACTTTCACAAATTCGCCACTTCTTTTTTGATGTTCACCATTTTAACCTCTCTCTTTTACTTTGATTCATATGCAGGCTTGGGCTCCGGAACTTACCTGTTTTATTTTTTAGTGGTTCTTGGTGTGCCTTTTGTTTTTGATTACAAAACAGAAAGGCTTATGATGCTTATTCATGGTGGCATAGCTCTTTCCTATTTATCCATAAATCTTCTTACACACCATAAATTATTTGCAAACCCTCTCATCTCGGAAGAAGATCGTTATCAAATGTTTATTTTCAATATTTTCTTCAGTGCAGTCACTGTTGGTTTCTTCATTTATCTGAATGTATCAAATAATTTAAGGGAAAACTACCTCTACGAACAACACATTAATGAACGCATGGCCTCAGAAAAGACTATTCACCAAGCTCTTGAAGAAAAAGAATTATTATTAGCAGAATTACATCACCGGGTTAAAAACAATATGGCTATTATTTCGGGTTTATTCACCTTTACTATTGATACTACTCAAAGTGAAGAAGCAAAAATTGTTCTGTTGGAAAGCAAAAACAGAATCCAATCAATGTCCCTTATTCATAACAAACTATTTAAAAGTAAGGATCTCTCTAAAATTAATTTTTCAGAATACCTGAATGAATTACTAAAAGAAATTCAAGCTTCTTATCCTTCTACAAGCAATACAGTGATTGTCCAAAAAAACATCTCAGACATTGAACTGAATGTAAGTAAAGCAATACCGTGTGGTTTAATTTTGAATGAACTGCTCACCAACTGTTATAAACATGCTTTTAAAGGTAAAGAAGCAGGAAATATTGATATTCTTTTTTCCCGGGAAGCAACTAAATTAAAATTAACAGTAAAAGATAATGGTGTTGGATTAAAACCTGATTACGATAAAAGTGAATCTATTGGTTTAACTGTTGTTCATGCATTATCGGATCAGTTAGAAGGCACTTATAGTTATGTTTCTCATGAAGGAACTCATTTTGAACTTAGCTTCGAACACGCAAACTAGTTTAATTATTCTTTCAAAACCATATCAATACACAAAACCGCTGCCATTATCATCTCACGGATAGGACTGTTTTGGGGCGTTGCAGGTTTAATTTCAAGCATATAATTATCTGCACTGGTGAACATTTCTTTACCAATACCGGCCCACTTTTTGCTTACATGGGCTAACTCAGTTTCTCCCTGCATAAAACGGAAATCCCAGCTGGTCCATTTTCCTTTTAAAGTACAAACTACCTGATTATTTACATCCAACACGTCAAACTTTCCTCCTATCGAGAAAAATTTTTGCTTAAAAAAACCGATCGTTTTGTCGTTTTCATCCAACACTTCCACCGTCGACAAAATAATGGAAATCCCCCTTTTTACGGTTATTATTTTCTTACCATCCGGAGTTTTTATCTCCACATGAAAAGGAGTCATGCGTTTGTAATCTGTAAAACGAAGCATTTTTGTAAAAGTTCCCAATTGTTCCTCACGACAAGTTAAAATTAACTTTTGGGTCGTAGGATCTAAAATATCGAAATTATTAGCAGCCTTAAAAATACCAGTATGCTCCTTTACAAAGAAATTATTCAGGTTTAAAACAGGGTTCATAGTGCTGATTTTGATTGTGTTCCAAATATAACAGAGTTTTTTAGATAATAGCGGGGAAGAAGCGTTTTTTGCCTTCTTTTTTTAATTCTCTTTTCCTATATTTGGTGCCTATCATGCAAATTATCAAACGTATAGCCACATTACTACTGCTGTTTATTTCGGTATGTAATGGTTACACTCAAACCTATAATTTTAAAAACTATAATGTTGAGGATGGATTGGCACAATCTCAAATCTTTACTTTGTTTCAGGATAAACAAGGTTATATGTGGTTTGGTACCAGTGCCGGCGGAGTTTCGATGTACGATGGTAATAAATTCACAACATTTTCTTCCAAAGATGGCTTAACTGGTAACACCGTTTATAGCATAACTCAAAACAAAAAAGGAGACATTTTTTTTGGTACTTATGATGGTTTATGTGTTTATAACGGGTTTGGATTTAAAAGTTATACTGAAAAAAACCTGCTTCCCTCAAATACCGTGTATGCTGTTTATATCGACAGAAAAGACAAATTATGGATTGGAACCAATAAAGGTGTGTGTACCTGGGAAAACGGGAAAATTGTTCCGTTTACAAAAGATACAGCATTAAAAGGAAAATCAGTTTTTACTATTTATGAAGATGCAGCTGGGAATATGTGGTTCGGAACCACACGAAATGGTGCGATTAAATACAACACTTCTACCCATAAATTCATTACTTTTTCTACCGAAAATGGCATGTTGCTTACCGAAAATTTTGTTCGGTCGTTTGGTGAAGATCATAAGGGAAATGTTATAATAGCTACTGTTGCCGGTTGCTCTATTATATCACCGGATAATCAAAAGAAAAAATTGAACATTAACATGCAAGAGTTCGTTGGGTTCACCTCCGTTTTTCGCGACAATCAAAACGTACTGTGGCTTACAAGTGAAAATGGAATTTATAAGTATGCAAACGACAAACTACAAAACCATTTCACTATTAAAAAAGGCTTAATTGGAAATGCCATTTTATGCGGATTACAGGATAAGGAAGGAAATTACTGGTTTGGAACCAATGGATTTGGAATAACAAAACTTACCAGTGAGATGTTTACAAATTATAGTGTAGCAAATGGATTACCCGGCGAGTACATTAATTGTGTTTTTCAGGACTCAAAAGGCAATACATGGATGGGAGTTGGCGACAATGGTGCAGTTAGGCTGAAAGATGGTGAGATGACCCGCTTTCACGTTAGCGCCTCTTCAAAAAACGAACGGATCATTGATAAAACGGTACAAACTATTACAGAAGATAAATATGGCAATATCTGGATAGGAACACAAACAGGTATATCGGTTTACAACGGTACATCTATTACAAATTACTCCTCTAAACATGGTTTGCTCGACACAAGCGTATATTCTATTCACGTAAAAAAACAAGGGGATATTTTAATAGGCACGCATAATGGCTTGTATATCTTTGACGGAAATCGATTTCATCCTATTGAAGAAATAAACGCTTTGAAAGGTAAAGAAGATGCTCCCATTTATTCTATCATGGAAGATAAGAAGGGGGTTATTTGGCTATCAACAAGTAAAGGAGTAATTAAATATCAAGACAAGCAGGTATCTTTATTCAATGCCTCGAACGGGTTTATTGATCAATATGTGTTTTCAAGCATTCAGGATAAAAAAGGTAATTACTGGTTCGCGACCGAAAGTGGAGTTTACCAATATAATGGAAGCACTTTCAATAACATTAATGATACACTGGGTTTAAGTTCAAACCAGGTTTGGTCGTTATTGATGGACGATAAAAATAATTTATGGATTGGAACAAATAATGGTCTTGATAAAATGAGTCTTGACGATTATTATTCAGCAGGCAAAATATCCATAAACCATTATGGCAAAGAAGAAGGTTTAAAAGGTTTAGAATGTAATATGAATGCAGGTATGCATGATGCAGACGGGAATCTTTGGTTTGGAACCATTAAAGGTGTTACCATTTACAATCCCCGTTTCGACAAAATTAATTACAAAGAACCTTATACTCATATCACTTCTTTACGACTGTTTTTTGAGAATGCTGATTTAACTGAATTTTCGGATGGAGTTGATTCCTCGAGCAGATTGCCAATTAATTTAGTATTACCATATAGTAAAAACCACGTAACTTTTGACTTTATAGGAATTTGTGAAACCAATCCGTCAAAAGTTTTGTATTCATTTAAACTTGAAGGTTCAGATGAAAACTGGTCGCCCCCTTCTTCACGAACCGATGCAACCTATTCTTCTTTACAACCGGGCGAATACACCTTTATGCTAAAGGCAATGAACAATGACGGTATTTGGAATGAAACTCCTGTAACTTTTAAATTTAAAGTATTGCCGCCCTGGTATCGTACCTGGTGGTTCTATAGTATTTGTGTGATCATTGTAATTGCGTCTGTATATTTTTACAACGCATACAAAACACAAAAACTTACTCAGGATAAAATAAAACTTGAAAAAGAAGTTCAATTAAGAACAAGAGAATTACGTGAGGAGAAAGAAAAAGTGGAGATGGTAAATAAAGAAGTGATTGAGCAAAAAGCTATTATTGAACACAAGAATAGTGAGATCACTGATAGTATTCGTTACGCCAAAGATATTCAACAAGCTCTATTACCATCAAAAACTTTGCTTCAAAAAGATATTCCCGATTCGTTCATGCTATACATGCCGAAGGATATTGTTAGTGGTGATTTTTATTGGTTCGCTAAACGTAATGGTAAAAATTATTTTGCATCTTGTGATTGTACAGGTCATGGTGTACCCGGTGCATTTATGAGTATTGTTGGAAATTCATTGTTACAGGAGATAGTTGGTGAGCAAAATATTTTTCAACCTTCCGAAATCTTAAATCATTTGGATGCAGGAGTTAAAATAGCTCTTAATCACAACAAAGGTGAACAGGAACGCAGAGATGGTATGGACATTGCCTTGTGCGCTATCGATCGTAAATCAATGAAACTGGAATACGCGGGAGCTAATCGTCCGTTATGGATCTTTAGAAATGGATGCGGAGGGGTTTGTGAAATTGTGAAGCCCGATAAGTTTGCAATTGGTGGAATTGATCTGGAACAAAAACACCCGTTTACCCCGCATGAAATAGATGTAAACCAGGGTGATGTGCTATACACATTTAGTGATGGATATGCCGATCAGTTTGGTGGCGACAGAGGAAAGAAAATGATGGTTGGTAACCTTCAAAAGCTTTTGGGGCAGATCTATACAAAACCTATGGAAGAGCAAAGAGAATTGTTATTGAATCATTTTAATAACTGGAAAGGTGAACACGAACAAATTGATGACGTGTTAATTATTGGGGTGAGAGTATAAACACCGGTATCTATCGGTATATATAATTGTTGTATGAAAATTAAAAAATTACTCGTATTAAGTTTGCTATTGTGTTTTGTTGTCGGATTTGGAGCATTCTATACCGATATTATCCAATTTTCTCAAAGCAAAAAAACTTTTCACACCGAAAAGGAGAAAGAACTCCTGCAAAGCATTGCTGTGAACCCGATTGATTCGGGGCAATATTTTTTGCATTCGAAAGAGTGTAGAACCTGCCACGGATTTGACTCTACCTATTACGCAAATGTTAATGCAAATGGAGAAAGTGTAAATGTATTTGATGATTGGGAATCTTCTATGATGGCCAACTCAGCTAAAGACCCTTTGTGGAGAGCAAAAGTAAGTCATGAGATCCTGATAAACCCTTCACACTCTCTTGCTCTTCAAAACAAATGTACTTCCTGCCATGCTCCTATGGGGCATTATACAGCAAAATATCATGGCGCCAGCAGCTACACCATCGCCGATCTGGATAATGATTCACTTGGTTTAAATGGCATTTCCTGCCTGGCCTGCCACACTATTGGACCAAACGTAGGGCAAACTTTTTCCGGGGAAATTCCTTACGATACCAATAAAGTGATTTACGGCCCTTACCAAAACCCGAACATGGGACCAATGCAATTATATATTGGAATGGATCCCACATATAGCCCTCACATGAGCGAAGGAAGAGTTTGTTCTTCTTGTCACACTTTATTGACCAATAGTGTTGACTTAAGTGGAGTGCCGACCGGAAGAACATTTATTGAACAAGCTACTTTTCACGAGTGGCTAAACTCCTCGGCTGCTGCTGATAATGTTACTTGTCAAAATTGCCACATGCCAAAAGTAGAAGACTCAGTTATTATAGCAAATCAATATTTGAATTTACCACCCCGTTCTCCTTTTAACCGTCACAAATTTATGGGCGGAAATGAGTTTATGGTAAAGCTTATAAAAAATAATAAAACCGCTTTGGGTATCACTGTTTCTGATAAGAATTTTGATTCTACAATTGCTATTACTAATAGAGTACTTAAGGAGCAAACCCTGACGGTTGATTTGTTGTTGGACAGTATTACTTCGGACTCCGCTTTTGTTAAACTAAAATTGACTAATAAGGTCGGGCATAAATTCCCTTCGGGGTATCCAAGCAGAAGAACAGTTGTACAATTAATAGCTATTGACCAAAATAACGACACCCTATTTAAATCAGGATTGTTTGCTGCAAATTACGCGCTTCAAAATGCGCCTGTTAGTCATCAACCGCATTATGATGTAATTAATGATGACACTAAAACCCAGGTTTATGAAATGATAATGGGCGATGTAAATGGAGATAAAACAACTGTACTTGAAAGAGCCGACAGTATTTTAAAAGACAATCGAATTCCACCCGAAGGATTTACGAGCGGAACACCTTTATATGATACGATAAAAGTAGTGGGTGATGCAGAAACCGATTCTGATTTTAATAAATACAGTGGAGGCATTGAAGGAAGTGGTCAGGATTACGTTCATTACCACATAAACATTGCAGGCCTTCCAACTTATTTTAAGATCGTTGCCCGTGTTTATTATCAATCAGTTCCACCGGAGTGGTTGCAGGAAATGTTTACACTTTCAAGTCAACCCATCGATGATTTTAAAACCATGTTTGACAATGCCGATAAAACACCCGTTTTAGTTGGTTCAGATTCGTTGATTAATTTGAATATAGGAATGAAAGTGATTCCTGAAAAAGAATTTGACCTTGTAGCTTCGCCTACTTTGAGCGCAGATGGATGGGTAAATATTAAAGGTGCAGATGTAAATAAAATAAAATTATTACAGATACATAATATGGCCGGGCAATTACTCAAATCGTATAAACCCGAAAGATCAGAGAACTCCGTTCTTCTCAAAATACCGGAAACGAAAGGAATTTATTTGATCTCATTATATGTTGAGGACCGAAGAACCACACTAAAAGTAATAAGGCAATAAAAAAAGGGATGTTCGTTTGAACATCCCTTTTTAGTTTTCACTCAAATGCCACTTATTTCACAGCAGCACACGCTTTCATCCAACCATCTCTGCGTGCTTTCCATGCTTCGGCAACCGATTCCCATGCGACATAGGATTCAAATTCAACCAATAATTTAGCAACAGAAGCGTTTGTTTTTGCCGCCGCACACTCCTTAATCCAACCAGCTCTTCTTACTTTCCATTTTGGATTCACATCACCCCACTTTGTGTTCACTTCAAACTCCACCAATTTTTTAGCAACACAAGCTGCATCTGAGCATCCGTTTGTAGCGGTAACCCATGGACCCCTTGCTTTTTTCCAATTATCAACTACAGCACTCCAGTTCAAATTCGATTCGAATTCCACCATTAAGGTAGCTACAGGATTTGCCGCAGCAGGAGGTTGTTGTTTTCCGTTTTTCGCATTTGCAAGCATTGTACTTGCGACCATTAAAAGTAAGATTAGTTTTTTCATTTGATTTTGGTTTGTTTGTTAATTTATAAATTCTAATTCAACTATTTTTTACACAAAAACAAAGCCACAAAAAAAGGTGGCTGTTGTCAGCTCTTTTACATCAATTTTAATCTATCCGCTTTAACCCACTCATCATAACTGCTTGCCCAGCCTTCATAATGAATTTTGTATTCGCTTCCCTTAGTTTCTAAAACACTTCCTTTGTACCATTTAGAATTCCATAAGATTTCAACCTTATCGCCTTTCAAGTAAACCATATCCGCAGAAGATTCTTTTGATGTGGTTGTTGGCTTACCATCTGCACCAGCTTCACCCTGATAGTTTAACTTCAATGTGGTGCCGCCCATTTTAATATCAAAGAACAAAGAAGTTAACTGAATTACTTCACACTTCATCCCTCCAATTTTAATTGTTTTATCATCAAACCAACTCCATTTCTCTTCTTTGAAACCTGTGTTGCTGTCGAAGAAGCGACCGTCATTCATAAATGTATAAGTATAATCAGCCTTTTCACCTTTCCAAACCGTACCATAAGTTGTTCCGGTCATCCATTTTTTATCGGTTCCTTTACTCAATTTAGAATCATCCGCTTTTGGTTTTTCGGTGGTAACATCATAAATTAAAACAACACCTTTCTCCGATTTAAGAGTCATTTTATTATCGCTGATCTCAACAATTGTAAAGATAAAATCTTTATAATCCTTTACTGTGATACTCGAACCATCCAATAAGAAAGTCATTTTATAATCTGAATGATCACGAAATTCTCCGTTCACATTGAAACACATCATCTTCAAAAACTCTTCTCCTGATGCGAGCTTCCAGTTTTTCTCACTTTTTCCGGCCAATAGTTCTAATGCATCCTTTCCTTTAAGCTCTTCTCCCTTTTTTGATGTTCCTTTGTTACCACACGAGGTAATAATGAATACGGCAATTAATGCCATTGCCACAGAGGCACTTTTAAAATTTACTTTCATTGTTCTTGTTTTATTATTGATTATTTTTTATTTCTATTTTTTAAGGCATCAATGCTAATCGTGGTATTTTGAAGAGTAAAAATAATATAATTTTATGAGTGCGCTAAGACATGGGTGATTTTTAAATTACATTTGCCAAATGTTTCATTACTACGGTATCTTCAAGCCTTACAAAATGCTTTCTCAGTTCGTTCCCATAAAAAAGAAGCGAACACTCAGCAATTTAGAATACGCTTTCCCGGATGGAACACACGCATTAGGCCGACTGGATGATAATACGGAAGGCTTGTTGTTACTTACTACCGATAAATCAGTCACGAAATTACTCATGCATCCCTCACAAAAACACAAGCGTGTTTATTGGGTGCAGGTACATGGGACAGTTAGTGGTGATACATTGGAAATGCTGCAAAAAGGAGTTATTATTCGATTGGAACATAAGGATTATATTACTCTTCCCTGTGAAGCACGTTTTCTCGCCCCACCTGAAAACCTTCCTCCCCGTGCGCACCCTGTGAGTCCTCAGCTTGCAACAACCTGGCTAGAACTCACTTTGTATGAAGGCAAATTCCACCAGATTCGAAAAATGTGCGCTGCCATTGGCCATCAAACCCTGCGGCTTTTACGAATTTCTATGGAAGACCTTGAACTTCACGATTTTGTCCCAGGATCTGTTAAGGAGTATTCGAAAGAAGAGTTTTTTGAAAAACTGAAATTGGATTAACCTTGAAATATTCAAATGTGATTTGAATATTTCAAGGTAAGTACTTATATTTGCAGTATGATAAACCGCAATATAAGATTACTGATTTCTTCTTACATCAAGGAGTTTCCTGTTATTGCCATATTGGGGCCAAGGCAGGTTGGAAAAACAACACTTGTCAAAACCATTTCACAATCTCTCAAGAAAAAAACACATTACCTGGATCTGGAAAAGACCAGCGACTACGAAAAATTAAACAGAGACCCGGAAGAATACCTAAGTACATACAAAGACGAGTGTGTTTTAATTGATGAAGTACAGCGAATGCCTGCTTTGTTTCCGCTACTTAGAGCTTTAGTAGATGAAAAACGAAAGCCTGCTCGATTTATCATTACCGGCTCTGCCGCACCCGAACTATTAAAAGACGCTTCTGAAAGCCTTGCAGGAAGAGTGTACTATTTTAATCTTACCCCAATTGGCTTACATGAATTACCCTCTAACATAAGTTTAAAAAAGCACTGGTTCAGAGGTGGTTTTCCAAAACCTTTGACTTTAAAAACAAATGAACTTGTTTCAGCCTGGCTGGACGCTTTTATTACTACTTATATTGAACGTGATCTTCCATTCTTATTCGATGTAAAATTTTCGCCTATCGTAATGCGCAAACTATGGGGTATGCTTGCCCACACACATGGGAATTTATTAAATGCAGAACAATTAGGTTCTTCACTTGGAGTTACAGGTACAACGGTTAAAAGATATCTCGATTACCTGGAAGGTGCTTTTCTTATCAAAAGGCTTCCTCCCTACTTCGTAAATATTGGAAAACGCTTGGTAAAATCACCAAAAGTCTATATTAATGATAGCGGCATACTTCATCATTTGTTAAGGATCGAAAATGAACAGGAACTGATGAGTCATCCTTCAGTTGGCCCATCATGGGAAGGATATGTAATCAGCCAGGTGATATATGCCGCCCCTCGCAGGATAGATAGTTATTTTTACAGAACACAGGTAGGTGCAGAGTGTGACCTGGTATTGGTTCACGGGAATTCGGTAAAGGCGTGTATTGAAATAAAACTCAGTAAATCACCCGTGGCTACAAAAGGTTTTTATAATACAATTGCTGATTTAAAGAGTAAAAATAACTTTATTATATGTTCTGCAGATGTTGATTACAAAACAGCAGAAAATATTATTATTGTCAGTTTACCCATCTTTATTTCAAAATACCTTCCAACTTTATAAATTAAACTACCTTGTAAAATTCAAATAAAATTTGAATTTTACAAGGTTAAGTAAATTAGTAGAAGTTAACCCGAAAACGTTAAGTTTTCGGAATTATCAGCCATTTTGTTAAAATTATCAGCGCATCCCTACCACAATTCAATCCGGCAAATTTGAATTGTTAGCGTTTTCAACCACTAATTAACAAACTCCCTCCTGTTTTTCAACACATTACAAAACCTATCCAAACCCCTTGATAAATGTTGCTTTTTTGTTGAAAACCATAATTTTTCAGCCGATGCCGTTGTTGTATCTTTCAGAGTTGAAACTACCTTAAAAACATGGGCTTACAGGTAAATGTAAAAGAATTATTAACTCAGTTGTATTACAATCGTAATGTGATCGAATACCTTTTTGGTAATCGTGATAGCATTACGGTAACGGAACTGATGAATAGAGAAGATATTACTCAGGAGCAATATCAGAAGCTGATCAGCTACGAAGTATTGTATGAGTATCAGAATATCGTAAGTGTGAATGATGCTGTGATAGCTATGTTCGAAGATTTTATGGAGATCGGTGAAGTAACACCGGGTTTCATTAATGATTATCTGAATGAACTGAATCGTCACATCAAATATTATTCGGAAGGAAAAGAAAATCGTTTCTTACGTTCAATCAAAAAATATTTGAAACGTATCAATACTGCTATCACACGTGAGATCATTAAGCTCCAGAAAAATGTAGATGATACTTACAAGAACGAAAGTAATTACCGTATCAAATTACAAAAACTGGATGATTATCGTGGAAAGCGTGATACCATCATTCAATTCATCAAAAAAACGGAAGACACGATTGAAGAAACACGTTTGTTGTTCAATATCACAAACGATCTTGAATTGTATTCCATTGTTTCTTCGTTAAAAGCAGGATTGATAGAGAATTTAGATTTCTTAATTGAGATCCAAACAGACATTACCGATTACATCAACAAGATCCAGTTCCAATTAGATGTTTACAAAAAAGTACAACAACTGAAGGAAGTGAAAGATCGCGGAGAATTGCATTACCGTACCAATTTCAGGGAAGTGATTAAGGGTATAAATCCAATTGGTTTCAACGGACACAAAACGCCACGTACAAAAATTCCGATCGAATTCCTTTATACGGATGACGGATATATGTTGTGCGGACGTGTAGCTGAAAAATACAAACTTACCCGATTGATGGCTCGCCGTATGGCAGATAAAATGGCCGGTAATTTTAAGGATGTGCAAATTGAGAATTCACTGCGATTAGATGTTTCCGCTTTGGTAGATAAATTCCTTGCACAACAAAAACATAATTTATTCGAATTCCTTGTTGCATACAAATTCCCTAAAGCAGTTGGCTCCATTACTTTTGAAGAACGAATTACTTTGTTCGTAGAAATCGTATTGGAATACGAAAAGAATTTTGAGTTCAAGTATCGTTTAGGATACCACGATTACCTGGTAAACGAAGTAAAAAAACGATTGGGTTATACCATCATTTTACCCAAGGCAAACGTTAAAAAGAAAGAAAGTAAAAAGGCGACAGCTTAACACATAGAAGAAAATGGAAAACAACGAAAATAATTACAACGAGTCGAGTACAAACGTTAAGCTACCAAAGCAAACCCACGACATATTTGCTATAATGGCGCGTGGACATTTTATTTCCAGTAACGGAAGTAAAGACGGGATGAACAGATTGTATGACGTGATCAACAATCCTGACAACTTCGATAAACTTCAGGCTTACTTCAACGTTATTAAATACAATATCGAAAGAGGAAATAATTTTTTCTACTTCGCTAAAATTGATGAAGCAAACAGTTTGATCGAGAAAAAATTAGAAACATTTGAAAAGTATATCGACATCATCGATCTTTTCGCATCAATGGATAATAAGATTACTATCGGTTCACGTTTCCGTCCGAGTGAAATTGCGGAAGAGTGTAACGCAAATGTGCGTTTGAAACAAAAACTTCAGAAAATTCCACTATACCGTTCAGAAACATTGAGCAACAAGGTGCGTGAGATCTGCGACTTAATGACACGTGATTCTTTTTTAGAACGTGAAGACGAACAAAGTGAAACATACAAAGTACTGGATTCTTATTCTTACTTAATGGACATTGTTAACTCGATAGCCATTTACGAAGATCCGGGAACAGGCGGAACCGAACCTGCAGGCGGAATCATTTACAACTAATTTTTAGCAACGAATTTATACATAATACATGGAACATAGAATATTAAACCGAATCGTAATGATCAACATCGCGTCTAACAAATACGCTGATGTGGAAATGAGTGGAAACACTTGTTTTGTGGGGACGAACAACTTCGGTAAAACTTCTTTACAGCGTGCAATCCTTTTCTTCTACAGTGCAAACAGCCGTGGATTGGGGATCTCAGCATCTCAAAAACCTTTTGAGGAACATTACTTCCGTTACGAAAATTCATTTTTAGTATATGAGGTTGCAACAGAAGAAAAGAACTTCTTTGTCATTATCTATCGTCACCACAAACTGAATTTCCGTTTTGTGGATTCCCCATACAATCCTGATTATTTCTTCACTGAAAATGATGAAGCGATGAAGATCGGTGATGTATTGAAAAAGTTAGATAAATACGGCGTGTATTACAGTAACCAGATCGATACTTTCGAGCGTTACCGTAATATCCTTTATGGAACAGAGACTGATAAAATGTTGAGCAAGTTCCACATCTTACGTGGTAACGAAAAATATCAGAACATTCCGAAGTCGATTACGAATGTATTCTTGTCTTCTAAATCTTCTATTGATTCACGTTTCATCAAAGACTTTATTGCGAACTCGCTTTCTTCGGAAAACACAAGCATTAAGTTAGAGCAGGTAGAACGTCAGCTTCGTCAGTTCAACGAGAAGTACACTGATATCGAAACTTATCTGAAAAAAGAAACTCAACAACTAATTGAGTTGATGGATAAGAAATTTGATCAGGTAAAAATGCTAAAAGGTTCTCAGTTAGAAATGGCTGACAAGCTTGGTAGCAGCTTGAAGTACGCGGAAGTGCAAAACGAAGCTATTCGTGATGCATCTAAACAAAAAGAAGAAGAATTAGATCTGTTACAAGCTGAACACAATTCAACAAAAGAAGGAATTGAAGGTAAACAACAGGATATCCGTGAAGAGATCGGTTATTATGATCGTACTATTCGTGACTCAAACAAAAAATTAAAAGAGTACCAATCTCAGAATATTGAAGAAGCGGTTGAGAAACATAAACAACGCGAACAGTTACAGGTTGAGTTAAACATGGCTCGTAAAGAGTATGAAACTCTTACCAGTAACGTATCGAGCATCGAATTAAAATACTCTACTTTATTAGAGCAGTTAAAAAATGAGCGCGGTTCTTTTATAAATGGTGTTAACTCTAAAACAAGTACGATCTTTAATGATTATAACGAACGTCAGTTATTAGCTAAGAACGAACTCAACAAAAAAGAGAACGAGTTAAAACAAAAACGTGAAGATTCATTAGGTGATATCGGAGCAGAGATCACTTCTAAGCAAATTGAGTTCAACGAATTAAAATCGGAAGAAAAAGTAATTCGTAACACTCGTTTCTATGAGACCGAGATCAAAGCATTGGAAACAGAGCTTGCTGAACTAAGAGCGGTTACTTATAAGAACCGTTCGGAGAAAGCGATCAAGAGTAATATGATCCAAACCATTCAAAAAGACTGGGAAGGAACAGAAGCGAAGATCAAAGGTTCATTAGCTAATCAGGTTACGAAAGTTAATAATGAGATCATCAAGAAAAGAGCGGAGATCAAAGAGATCGAAAGCAAGCTGGATGTTCAGGACGGCGCATTGTACGGTTTCTTAGAAGGAAACATTAAAGACTGGCACAATACAATTGGTAAGGTTTGTAACGAGGATATTTTATTCCGTACCGATCTTGAGCCGGAAATGCAAAAGGAAATTGCTAACTCATTATATGGTGTAAGTTTAAAATTAGACACTGTAAATATTGTTTCTAAATCTTTGGAAGAATACCAGGGAGTGAAAAATGAATTGCTTGCACAAATTCGTGAGCTGGAAGATTCATTAAATTCATTTCAGGTAAGCAATAACGAAGAGAAGATGTTGGCTGCCGACCGCTTTGGTAAGCAATTAGGCGAGTTAAAAGAAGATGTGAAGGTTCTTACCTACTCTTTGGAACTTGCTGAGAAACGTGAGAAAAAATTAATGCTGGAGCTTGACGACTGGAAACAGAAAGCAAGCGAAGAAGTAGAAACTTCCTTATCAGGCAACAGAAGTAAATTTAATTTGGTTGAAGAAGAATTAGCCATATTAAATAAGAAGAAAAATAATATGCTGAATGATTTCAATTTGCAGTTCGAGCAATTGAGAGCGTATCATTTAGATCGTATTGCTGATTTGAAAGAACGCCAGGAAGCGGAGATCAAAGACATTGAAACGGAAAAAGACAAAACCGTTGCAGCCTTTGATGCGAAAGAAAAAGAAATGAACGACGAAAAAGAAACGATGTTCAAATCGAAAGGTGTAGATAACAAACAAGTAAAAGACGTTGACAAAAAGATCAAAGAACTTCAGGAAGCTATTAAGCAGATTGAGCAGTATTCACAAATTGTAAACGATTACTTAAAAGATAAACGTGAGTTATTTGATAAACTTCCTGATTTTATTCAGAAGAAAGAGGAATTCATGAAAACCTCTCAGGACCTGAATAATCAATTGGAAGAAGCTGCTCGTAAGTTCAACTTAAAGAACATGGAGTTGCGTAAACAAAAACGTGGCTTTGATGAAGAATTGATCGAGTTCAATAACGGTATCAATTACTTCACAAAAAATTTCCGCGAAACTCCGGTTTACAATAAATACGAAGATGTAATTGAGCGCGCTGAGCCAAAGAAAACTACTTATTCAGTAATGGATCTTTGTACCCAGTTATTAAAGAACGATTCGCATTTTAACGAAGAGTACGGTGCATTCCAGCGTTATGTAAACGAGTTCTCAGGTAAGTTCCGCTTGGATAATCACTTTAACTTTGTGATCCGTAACGATGCTTCACAGGCAGAATATGAGCGCTTTGCACAAAACGTTTCTAATTTCATTCACGAAAATAAAATTGAATTATCGATTGCTGAAACCGCAACTCAAATTGGTTTGGTAACAGACAGTATTGCAAGTAAAGTAAAAGAACTAAGTGGACAACAGGAGAAGATCCAGCATATTATTACTTTAATCGCAGACGATTTCAAGAAAGCGGAGTTTGAAGAAAGTAAATTGATCGAGTTCATCAAGATCAAATTAGAAGAATCAGACAACAAGGTGTACAAGATGTTGAAGAAGATCGAAGAATTCAAAGATGAGCACGGTGTGTTCTACGGAGAAGGATTGTTCAACACTGATTACGCAACAGGTGGTAAAAACAAAGAGATCAACAACCGTGCGGTTAAGTTATTGGAAAACCTTCGTTCAGCTATTAAAGAACAAGAGCAGGAAGAAATTCGTTTGCAAGACTTATTTGAATTAAAGTTCAACATCAAAGAAGGTATGAACGAAACCGGCTGGACACACAAGATAGACAGTATCGGAAGTACCGGAACAGATATCCTTGTAAAAGCGATCATCTACATTACGTTGCTTCACGTATTCATCAAAGAATCTTCACACAGAAGTTCAAAAGCATTTAAGGTGCATTGTATCATCGACGAGGTTGGACAGATCTCTGCACATTACTTAAAAGAGTTATTGAAATTCGCGAAGAACAGAAATATTATGATGATCAACGGTTTGCCAAACAAGAGCGGATTGGAAAGTCATTACAAATACACTTATCAGTTCAGAAGAGAAGAAGACGGAAACGTACGTATCTTCCCAAGTATTGTAACTGAGGTGGAAGCTTAATTAAAATGAATAGCAAACACATTGAGAAATGGGAAATGATCGGCTTGATCATTTCCATTTTAATTGTAGCTGCATCTATTGTTCTTGAATTTATTAAATTCAAACCTGCATTAGATCATCCAACAACTGTATCAATAATAACTGGACTTGCATCTGGTTTTATAGCAACTATTACAGTTTTATTCTTTGAGCGAAAACATAATCAAAGCAAATTGGACAATCACTTTGTTAAATTTGTTGGGAAATACGAAAGAATTGACATTGGACAAGACAATACCAAGGAAGAGAAATTAACTAATTTGAAGAATCAAAATATTGGTCTATTAATCGAATTATCCTATAAAGAAGATCATGAATTTACATTTGTCGCCAATTACTGGAAAGATCGATCAGCACAAACAATTGGTTTCATAGAATTTAATTCAAAAGATAAAAATACTGCCTACGGTCATTATAGATATATTTCTGGTGAAAATCTAAAAGATAATTACGGGAAATTAGAACTTTCTTGGGATAATAATAAGAATGAATTTATTGTTTTCTACAATCACAAATATCCTAGAACACTTTTACACAACCCTGATAACAATCGAGGTTGGGAAGTTTGGAAAAAACTAAGTGTATAACACAAAAACTTCCTTGCCAGTAATGAAACACATCATCTTAATAACCCTCTTCTTCCTAGTCCTCATCTGGTCTGCCATAAATCCGCACGACTACTTTACATGGATTTTAGAAGTGTTTCCCGGTATTATCGCTTTTATTATTCTGTTTACTACACGAAAGAAATTTCCGCTTACTGATATTACTTACACGTTGATTCTTATTCATTGTATTATTTTGACGCCCTTGTTGGTGTTATCACCAACAAGGATTTCTATATTTGAACGATGAATATCCAAACAAACCTATAGTACTTATGCTAATTCCACTGACTAAATACTATTGGGGAAGCAACAAAGCTGTTGGTGATAACACCAACAGCGGCCAGCCACTCTATCTTTTCCACTCAGTTGCTTAACAAGCTGCAAATACCGTTTACTAAGTTTTTAGCCCTTGTTGGTGTTATCACCAACAAGGATTTCTATATTTGAAAGATGAATATCCAAACGAGCTTATACTTTAGCACCTTTACTAATCTCAATTGGTTGCATCTTTTGGAAGACAATTTCCATAAACAAATTATACTTAAAAGTCTTAAGTTTCTGGTTGAAGATAAACGAATCACACTCTATGGATTTGTGATCATGCCTAATCACATTCATTTACTTTGGCAAATTGAAAAAGAGCATGAGCTAAAGAATGTGCAAAGAGATTTCCTGAAATACACTGCCCAACAAATCAAATTTAACCTGATCGATACGGGGAACAAGATCCTTGCTGATTTAGTGGTCTATTCTAAAGATCGAAAAGCGCAGATCTGGGAACGAAATGGTCTTTCGTTTATGTTGAATAATCCCGAAACCATTAAACAAAAATTGAATTATATTCATAACAATCCGATTAAGGAAAAATGGAGCTTGGCTGAAGTGCCTGAGAAATATCATTATTCAAGCGCAGCTTTTTACGCAACCGGTAACGATACTTTTGAAATGCTGACTCACCTGAGTGAGGTTCTCAACTAATCCTTTGTTGGTGATAACACCAACAAAGGCATGTCTTCCAATTGATATTTTGTACATTTACCCAATGAAATACATCATCCTAATCGCCATCTTCTTCCTTGTCCTCATCTGGTCGGCCATAAACCCGCACGATTACTTTACCTGGATCTTAGAAGTGTTTCCGGGTTTAATAGCTTTTATTATTCTGTTTGCTACCCGCAAAAAATTCCCGCTTACGGATATTACTTATACTTTGATATTGATTCATTGCATTATTTTATTTGTCGGAGGAAAATACACTTACGCAGAAGTTCCTTTGTTTAATACCATCAAAGAGTACTTCGGGCACAGTCGCAATAATTATGATAAGATCGGACACGTTGCACAGGGCTTTATTCCGGCAATTATTATCCGTGAAATATTTATTCGTAAAGAAGTTGTAAAAAGAGGAATGTGGTTAGCGGTGATAGTAGTTTTCTTTTGCACCGGCATCAGTGCCATGTATGAATTGCTGGAATGGGGTGTTGCAGAGATGAGCGGAGAAGGAGCTGATGCATTTCTTGGTACACAAGGTTATGCCTGGGATACACAATCGGATATGTTATGCGCGATGCTGGGAGCAATTACTTCTTTAACACTATTTTCTAAATGGCAGGATAAACAAATAAATAAGTTAAATTTACATCCATGAAAAATCTATTCTTTATAGCATTACTATTAGCATTTGTTTCTCCCAAACATTCATTGGCCTGGGGAAAAACAGGACATCAGATCGTAGCGCAAATTGCTAAGGAAAATTTGGAACCCGGTGTATTGGATTCTGTGCAAAAATATTTAGGAGCTATGAGTTTTGAAGATGCTGCCACCTGGATGGATGATGTAAGGAAAGATACAAGTCTTAGTTACATGAAACCCTGGCATTATGTAAACGTTGAGAAAGACAAAACCTATGTAAAGAACAACAATCCAAATATTATTAATGAATTGGAAATTGTGATCGCCGCATTAAACAACAGAAAAGGAACTAAAAAAGAAGAAATCAATTTTACTCTTAAACAATTGTTTCATTTAGTTGGAGATCTGCATCAACCTCTTCATGTTGGTTATGGAGTAGATAAAGGAGGAAACGAAATAAAAGTAAAACACGAAGGAAAAGATAAAAACCTGCATTGGGCATGGGATTCGGAGATCATTAAAAGTGCTAACATTACTCATGAAACCATTTCGAAAAAAGATAGAAAACTATCTAAAGGCAAAAAGAAAAAGATTATGCAAATTGATGTACTGAAGTGGATGGATGAATCAAGGTCGTATTTACCGCAGGTTTATAAATTCAAGAACGGAGAACTGGATGCAAAATACGTAAAGAAAAATGTAAAGATCATTGAAAAACAGTTACTGTACGGTGGATTGAGATTAGCTGCTGTTTTGAATGCCGCCTTTAAAAAATAATTATGCCCGAACAACACAAAAATCCTCTTCACGGAAAAACACTTCAAATGATACTGGAATATCTTGTAGAAAAATTTGGCTGGGAAGAACTCGACAGAAGAATCCGAATAAATTGTTTTGCTGTAAATCCGAGTATTAAATCAAGTCTTACTTTTTTAAGAAAAACTCCCTGGGCACGAAAAAAGGTAGAAGATTTATACATTGAAACTATAGGCACCACGGGGTAGAATTGATGCCGTGGGAAAATAAGCAATCAAATAAATACATCATCATGGACAAAGGAAAAGCACTGTACGACAAAGCAACAAAAGAATTGAATAAGAAAAGACCAAATGTGTTACTTGCTATAGATGACATGAGCAAAGCAGCTACACTTGGTAACGGATATGCAATTTATACAATTGGCACATGGTTCTTTCACGGATTAAACGGACTGAAACAAAATCGCAAAAAAGGAATTGAACATTGGAAAACTGCAGCACTTCAAAATATTCACGAAGCATTTTTTGATCTTGCCGTAGCTCACGAAATGGGATTGGGCGTTACTAAAAACGAAGCAAAATCTTTCAATTACTATTTACAAGCAGCTATTTGCGGAGATGCTCAGGCACATCAGGAAGTGGGAAGATTATACTACTATGGCATTGGAATTAAAAAAGACAAAGAAACCGGGTTGTTCTTTTTTGAAGTAGCAAAAGCTTTGGGAGTTACTGTGGAATAAGATCCACAAAACCGATAAGCTATATCTTTTTCATTTTCAATCTATTATTCTACCGTTTGTAATAAATTTCATTTTTATTCTTGTGGCAATACTACTTTTGTTTTACAAAATAAATTTCACATGAAAAATTTTTATAGATCACTTATTCTCATTCTTTACATTACTGTTTCCTTCTCTAATGCTTTTGCACAAAAGACTGGCAAGAAAACTGAAGCACTTACAAAAGACGTAAATACTTTTATGGATACATGGCACAAAGATGCCGCCAATGCAGATACCGTTTTCTTTGATAAAATGGCTCCAAATGGCGTGTACATTGGGACAGATAAAACAGAGAACTGGAAACGTGATGAATTTAAAAAATGGGCAAAACCGTTTTTTCTTAGAAAATCCGCATGGGATTTTAAAGCACTACAACGTAATGTTTATTTTTCTGATGATAAAAAATATGTATGGTTTGATGAACAACTGGATACTTGGATGGGAGTTTGTCAGTCATCCGGTGTACTTAAAAGAAAAGGAAAAACATGGGAAATAGAACACTATCAATTGTCGGTTACACTGCCCAACGATATCACAAAAGAGTTTATTAAGATGGTGAAAGAGTTTGAGAAAAAATAATCTCAACCGGCTTAAAGATCGAACGGATCTTGTGAGTCTTCCTCTTCAAAAATATTTTGTGTTTCCTGATCGTATTTAGAACAATCCAATTCTACTTCAGTCATGCGCGCAGGTCGGAAAAAATCTCCTTTTGAAATTTTAATAGTTTTATCTGCATAAACCTTTTGAAAGAACTTTCCCCAAATAGGTAAGGCCATACTTGCACCTTGTCCTTCAGCAGTTGAATTAAAGTGCACACTTCTGTCTTCCCCGCCAACCCAACATCCACCAACCAGATCGGGTGTCAGTCCCATAAACCAACCATCGGCATTGTTTTGTGTAGTGCCTGTTTTACCTGCAATCGGATTTGTTAACTTATATCTGCTTCTTATTCTGGATCCGGTTCCTCCCTGCACAACACCTTGCATCAACTGAGTCATCACATAAGCTTTTTCTTCACTAAACACTTCTTCACTTTTTGGAACAAACTCTTCCAATACTTTTCCGTTTCTATCTTCAATGCGTGTCACAAAAATTGGTTCTATCCATCTTCCCCTATTGGCAAATGTACTATTAGCACCAACCATTTCCAATACAGAAATATCAGCTGTTCCCAAACAAATAGAAGGCACAGGTTCTATTTTTGTGGTAACTCCCAGGCGTTTTACCAAATCAACAACTGCCTGAGGCCCGTATCTTTTCATCAAAGCTGCCGTTACGTAATTTACCGAATTGGCAAGTGCCATTCTCAGAGTAATATTAACCCCTGTTCCCTTGCTTCCATCAGAGTTATCCGGGCACCAATCAGGTTGCCCTTCACCTGTTGGAATACATGTACGAACATTAGGAATTAATTCACAAGGTGATGAACCTTCCTGAATCGCCAACGCGTAAACAAATGGCTTAAAAGTTGAACCCACCTGTCGTTTCGCATTTTTATTTACGTGATCGTATTTAAAATGTTTGTGGTTGATCCCGCCTACCCATGCTTTGATATATCCGGTTTCCGGTTCCATAGCCATAAAACCTGTTTGCAAAAAACTTTTGTAGTAGCGAATAGAATCGGATGGAGTAAGCACTGTATCTATATCACCATGATTACTGTATACCGTCATTTTTATTGGAACCTGAAAAGATTTTTTTATTTCATCTTCACTTATTCCACCTTTTTTCATAGAACGCCACCGCTCACTACGCTTCATAGCGGAATTCATTATATTATCAATTTCCTTTTTGTTTACGTTCCATGCAAAAGGTGCATTCTTCTTTTTCTTACAATCCTTAATAAACATATCCTGCAATGAATGCATATGTTCATCCACTGCCTCTTCCGCATACTTCTGCATCCTCGAATCAATAGTAGTGTATATTTTTAATCCATCCTTATAAACATTATATGGTTTATTTGTTTCTGGATTAACATGAGATTTACACCATTCATCAAGGAATGTTGTTCTCAGGTACTCTCTGAAATACGGTGCCAATCCTTCATTATGATCTTCCGGCATAAAATGCAGATTAAGCGGAATCACTTTTAATGAGTCGTATTTTTCTTTGGTCAGATACCCGTATTTCACCATTTGATTCATCACCACATTTCTGCGTTGCATGGTTGCCTCAGCTCTTTTAGGATTAACCGGATTAAACAAAGACGGGTTCTTTGCCATTCCAACAAGCATCGCAGCTTCTTCCAGTTTCAATTTATCGGGGGTAGTATTAAAATAAATTTGTGCTGCTGATCTCACCCCAACTGCCTGATTCAAAAAATCGAATTTGTTCAGGTACATCGTCATAATCTCTTCTTTCGTATAAAGTTTCTCCAACTTTAAAGCGATCACCCACTCCTTTAACTTTCTGAAAATAAATTCGAACTTACTCATCTTCTCACGTGGAAATTGCATCTTCGCTAATTGCTGTGTTAATGTACTTCCTCCACCACTACTTGCACTTCCGCTTACCAAACCTGAAATCGATCGAAATAAAGCTTTCATATCAACACCACTATGCTCATGAAAACGCGCGTCTTCTGTTGCAATCAAAGCATTAACCATAAAAGGACTTAAATCTGAATACTTAACATTAGTTCTGTTTTCGAGATAATATTTTCCCAAAATTTTCGCATCACTGCTATACACTACAGTTGCTAAATTACTTTTAGGGTTTTGCAATTCTTCTACATTTGGCAAGTCTCCAAAAACATTAATAGAAGTAAGTGTAAATACAAGGAGTAAAATCAATACCGGTGTTAACGCCAATACCCATATTATCTTTTTGTATTTAGAGACCTTTTGTTGGTTCAAACCCGATTTTCCGGATTTAGCTTCTTCTTTTGCCATAGTGAGCGAAGGTAAGAATTTGGAATCAATATTTTTGGCTGAATTACCCGTTTTTATTCATAAAAAGCTTTAAAAATACTGTTATTTTTACCGCACTTTTTGTTATATTAGATGCTAAAGTAAAAAAATCCTGACCTTTGCATTAATTCTATATCAATTAAACCATAGCTCAGCTCATTTGTACTATGTTTGATAAAATAAATTACATGAAAAAATTTTTCACTGCCATCATTTTATTAGCCTCCGTGGGTGTTTACCCAGCACAAACAACACTTGTGTCTTCAGGTTCAAGTTGGAAATATTTCACTGGCTCGTTTCCGGGAGCTGGATGGAATGCATCTTCCTTCAATGATGGAAGTTGGAGCAGTGGCCCCTCCCAACTTGGTTTTGGAGAAGGTGACGAAGCCACAGTGATTCCATCAGGTCCTTTGGGTAATTATTTCCCTGCAGCGTACTTCCGAAGCACTTTTAATGTTACTGACGCCTCCCTGTTTGGAACACTTGCTTTGAAAGTAAAACGTGATGACGGAGTTGTTTTGTATTTAAATGGAACCGAAATATTCAGAGATAACATGTCTGCAGGAACTCCCGGTTACCCTACATTGGCACCTGCTGCAAGTAATGATGATGGTCAGAGTTGGCTCAATATAACTATTCCCTCTACATCGCTAATTACCGGTACAAATTTAATTTCCGCTGAAATACATCAATCAAGTGTTGCCAGTTCCGATCTTTCCTTCGACCTTCAATTGATAGCGAATCCTGTTGGCACTATTCTCGTTGAGCGTGGACCCTATCTACAAATGGGGACTTCCAATTCCATCATAATAAAATGGAATACAGATGTTGCTACAGATGCAAAAGTAACTTACGGAGAAAGTCCTATTCAGTTAACTTCACAAGTAACAGATGTTGCCTCTAATAAAAACCATAACATTCAGCTTAGCGGGCTTTTACCTAATACAAAGTATTATTATTCAATTGGAACCTCAACTAGTGTTTTACAAAACAGCAACGAGCATTTTTTTATTACAGCACCAGCAATAGGATCCTCAAAAAAGTCGAATATCTGGATAACAGGTGATTGTGGAACAGGATATATAGAACAAACAAACGTGCTTCAGGCTTATGAAAATTTCATTGATACAAATTATACCGATTGTTGGTTATTGGTAGGTGACAATGCTTATACAACAGGCTTAGATCATGAATATCAAAATAATTTTTTTCAGCCCTACATGTCCAGTCACTTGATGAAACAAACCGTTATATGGCCAACACCCGGCAATCATGATTATTACAATACATCAGATTTGAATTCACGAACTACCCCATACTTTCAAAACTTTACTGTGCCTACAAACGGCGAAGTGGGAGGTGTTCCTTCAGGAACAGAATCGTACTATAGTTACAATTATGCCAACATTCATTTTATAAGCCTCGATTCGTATGGCACGGAGAACGATGAAAAGTTGTATGATACAACCTGCGCTCAGATTAATTGGTTGAAACAGGATTTAGTTGCAAACACCCAAAAATGGACGATTGTTTACTGGCATCATCCGCCATATACAAAAGGTTCACATAATTCAGATACAGAAACTGATTTGGTAAGTGTAAGAAACAAAGTAGTAAGAATACTCGAAAGATATAAAGTTGACATGATTATTTGCGGACACAGCCATTGTTATGAAAGGTCAAAACTAATGAAAGGACATTATGGTTTAGAAAACACATTTAATGCAGGAACTCACCAATTAAGTACTTCTTCTGCAAAGTACGATGGGAGCAGCAATTCTTGTCCTTATTTAAAATCCTCCTCCACCGCCATTAACGATGGAGTAGTTTATGTAGTTACAGGGTCGGCGGGCAAACTTAGCGGCACAACTTCAGGATGGCCCCATAATGCAATGTACTATTCAAACAACACCAATGCAGGATCCATGTACTTAGAGATAAATGATAACCGGCTTGACGCAAAGTTTATCAGCGAAACAGGTTCTATTTTGGACAAGTTCACTATCATGAAAGATGTGAATACAACAACCAATGTTACAATTCCTCAGGGGCAGCAAATAACTATGAATGCTACCTGGCCTGGAGATTATAACTGGAATATAAATGCTGCAACAACTCAACAACTTGCAATAAACCCCAGTCAGGATACTATTTATGTGGTTAATGACGATCTTAATTGTTTAAGGGATTCTTTCATTGTTAATGTTACACCATCAATAAATATTTCCGAAAATCTAACTATTAAAAAACTGAAAATCTTCCCAAACCCCACGAGTGGAAAGTTTTCAATTCAACTAAATGAACAAAGCAATGAAAAAACAAGTTTGGAGGTTTTTAATTTTGAAGGAAAAAAAATAGCCGCTGAAAAACTCAAATTAAACAAAGACAAGGATCTTTATGAGTTCGATTTAAGATCTATAAATGATGGACAATACTTAATTTTAATAAAATTAAAACAAGTAGTTTATGAAGCTGTGATTCAGGTTCAAAAGGTTGAATAAGGCTATGTATGAGAATGCTCTTGGTTAATATTTATTGATATACTTATTAAAAATAAGTATCTTAGAGCCTTTATTTAATTGATCATTCGAATGGGCATGAAAGGACATATAGACAGGTTTCCGAAACAATTAGAGGAAGCATTAAGCATTTCAGAAAAAGCAGTTCTCACAAAAAAAGAAAACGTTCATCAGGTTTTGGTAACCGGATTAGGTGGTTCCGGAATAGGCGGAAGTGTTGTTGCTGAACTAGTGCAAAATGATTGCAAAATACCTGTTTTGGTAAACAAAGATTATTTTCTTCCGGCTTATATCAATCAAAACACTTTAGTTGTTGTTTCTTCTTATTCCGGTAATACAGAAGAAACATTAAACTGTTTGCATCAGGCTCTTGAAAAGAAAGCTCAAATAGTATGCATCACTAGCGGCGGAAAAGTGGCCGAAATAGCAAAAGCAAATAACCTTGATCTGATTATTGTTCCGGGAGGAAACCCTCCACGTACTTGTTTGGGCTACTCGGTAACCCAACTGTTAAAGGTTTTACATTTCAATAAATTTATCTCTATAGATTTTATTTCATTATTGAGTAAGTCAATAAATTTAATGAAAAACTTAAGTTCCGATATTCAAAAGGAGGCTTATGAAATTGCACAAAAACTTCATAATAAAATGCCTGTTATTTATTCATTAGGCTCTACAGAAAGCATTTCAGTTAGATTCAGGCAACAAATAAATGAAAACAGTAAAATGCTGTGCTGGCACAATGTGATTCCGGAAATGAACCATAATGAGTTGGTGGGCTGGACCAGTAAAAATGAAGATTTGGTGGTGATTGTTTTGAGAACTTCATTTGACTTTGACAAAAACATTAAACGTTTAAACATTTGCAAAGACGTATTTTCAAAATATACGCCGCACTATATTGAAATAAATGCAAAAGGTGAAAGTAAAATGGAGCAAACGTTTTATCTTATTCATTTAACCGATTATGTTTCTTATTTCCTTGCTGAATTAAGAGGTGTGGACGCAGTAGAAGTAAACGTTATTGATTACCTGAAAAAAGAATTAGCCTGATAGAGATGGGCAGGTTTTATCTGTTATCCTGTGTGTTAATTCCCTGTTTTATTGTTTCCTGTAATATTCCGACATCTATGGACAGTAAGGGCGATTCTTTAAAAAGAAAGCTGACTGATAACGGAATGCAATTAAAGGCAGACAGTCTTTCACTCATTGAATACAAAGAACTTCGTGGTGATTATAGTATTCTTCCCGAGCTTCCTCCTGCGGCTGACTCTATTGAAATCAACTATTATCATGATGACTTTTTAGGTGATTACAGTATTGATATTTTATTTACGCTTCCGAAATCGATGCCTTTGCCTCCCGACACTTTATTCAGTGTTTGTAAATTCAGATATAAAAACCTGAAACAGATTAAAATTGATACAACGCTTAATTACAAATGGTGCAATTATTCAGATGGTAGAATGTAGTTGTTATAAATAAAGAAGGAGGTTTTCGACCTCCTTCTTTATTTATATAATTTGCTGTTATTTTCCTCCTAAACCTGTTGGGCTACCAACGCGGGTCATTGCACAACGGAATCCTAAATAAGCCAATGATTGACGTTGATCCAAAAATCTTCTTGTTCCGGGATTCAACCAGTATGCGCGGTCTTTCCAAGAACCACCTTTATATACGTGAGCTACATCATTTATCAAAGTTGTTTTGGTATATTGGTACATCAAACCACTGGTAAAGCCCGGATTTAAACTGGTAACCCCATTCAAGGTTCCTCCGGTTACAATGCTTTGTGTATTTCCTCCATCAAGCCCTGTTATAGCTCCCTCGCCATTTTGATACTGAAGTGTAGAGTTTACATCTCCATCATTATAATTTCTGTAATCAGAAGATTTGTAATTTCTTCTTTCATCCAAATTATCCTGAGCATATTTAATGCTAACATCTCTCCACATAACTCTTCCAGGTATAGAAACCAAAATACTATCTACAACCAAAGAATCAGCAGAAGATCCATTTGCACCATAAGTACCCGGTTGTGCAACAACGTGTACAAATTTTTGATAAACTGCACCTGTATCATTCACACGAATAGTATTATCAATAGGGTCACGTTGTTGTGTTTGGAAAACATTACCACGGAATGGACGGAACTCATCAGCATCTTCTGAAGTTAAAGGACGATAAACATCCAATACCCACTCAGATACGTTACCAGCCATATTATACAAACCATAATCGTTTGGCCAGTATGAATAAACAGGTGAAGTAACATCAGCGTTATCATTTAACCATCCTGAAGTACCCATGTAGTCACCACCTCCTCTAACAAAGTTAGCCATGATCTGACCAATGTATTTTTCATCAGGATTACGAACACCATGCCCGTTCCAAGGATAAATTCTACGATCAGTAATACGCTCACCTATTGTGTTACCAATTAAACCATAAGCGGCAAATTCCCACTCAGCTTCTGTTGGTAGTCTGTATTTTGGTAAAAATATACCATCTTCCATACGAACATCTCTTTCCGGAGCTTGCTCATCAAAAGAAGGTAGTTTTTGTTTTAACTGTCCGCCCCATTTACCTGCAAGGTACGATTCAGTACTAAAATAATCTGTTTCTGTAGCAGTTGGAACGTGTTCTAACAAACCTTCACGAATCAAAATGAATTCATTAACACGATCTGTTCTCCATGAACAGAAATCATTTGCCTGCAACCAATTAACGCCTACAACCGGATAATCACGATAAGCAGGGTGGCGCAAATAATATTCTACATAAGGCTCATTATAAGCCATTTTCTCACGCCATACCAATGTATCCGGTAAAGCAGTTACGTATACTTCGGGATAAGAAGGACCAAATACACGGTTTGTCCAATATAGGTACTCTAAATAAGAGAAATTGCTAACTTCTGTTTCATCCATATAAAAAGAGGAAACAGTTACACGACGCGGAACGTTGTTCCAATCATAAGTAACGTCCTGTTCAGCACGACCAAAAGTAAAAGTTCCACCTTCTACAAGCACTAAACCAGGACCGGTTTCTTGCTCTTCGTAAGGAACTTTTTCAAAACCACCGTTTTGTGGATCGTTGTATGCCCAGCCTGTAACAGGTGAACGCTCGCTTCCGCAAGAGCCTAAAAATAAAGAAGACGTTATCATTAACGCTCCTGCACCAAAAGACAATGCTGATTTATAATTTAATTTAGTCATGATTTTCGCTTAAAGTACACTTATAACGTAAAAAGTTCGACAAAGTTACAATTTTTTTAAAATGAAGGGCAGCTTACTGTTCTAAACTTCCTCTTTTTAGGCTTACATTCAAATTGCAATTGCATGGTAACCTCATGGGATCCGGCAGAAACGTTTGCCAATTTTGATACTGTAACATCGTAGCTATAACCAACTTTGAAATTTTTAGTTTGTAATCCAATCAAAACTATAAAAGCATCTTGATTTCTATACCACAAACCTCCCACAATTTTGTTCTTTACGAAATATAGTCCCAGATTTAGTTGCTGGAAATCTTGCTGACGTTGGTATAGGATATTTGGAGATATAAATGTTTCATTACCTTTTTCCAATGGAATCATTGCTCCGGCGTGACCGGTAAATTTAATAGGTAATTTCACGTTCGTTTTTGTAATAAATCCTTCTTCCGGCTGAGTAATATGGTGTGCAGCAAAACCAAAGAAATAACGTTTGCTATAACCCAAAATACCCGCACTTACATCAACTGCCTGGGCTCTGTTGGAAACAGGTATTTCGTTTGTATTCCAAACAAACCCTCTTCTTCTGTCAATCATATCTCCAAAGGTTAGTTTGCTCCAATCCAAACTTTTTTGATGATACGTTCCTTCCAGACCAAACTTCATTGAAAACTCTCTGCTAACATTTAATTGATATGAGTAAATACCACTAATTCTATTAGTTGTAAGAGTTCCATCACCTGCACGATCAGAAGTAGCTAAAATTCCAATACCTCCTGACAAATTATCTACGTGTTGGTCGTAAGATGCGCTATAAGTAATATAGGCATTATTTAATCCGGGCCATTCGTTACGGTAATTCATACAGATTCGGGGACATTTTGCTGTTCCTGCAAATGCCGGGTTTAAATAAAGTGGGTTTGCATAAAACTGCGTAAAACCCGGGTCTTGAGCCATTAGTTCTATCGAACCAATAGATAAAACAGACAGTATGGCAAGTAATTTCTTCATCATATGCAAAAAGCCTTAAATTAATAAAGGAAGACAAATCTAATATTAAAAAATCATAAAAAGAAAAAAAAATCGCATAATATTTTGCGTTTGTGTACGTTAAAGACAGAAAAAAGATACAATTAAGCTTAAATTTGTAGATTAAGAAGACCCGTGTTGAAACTAAAATCACTATATTATATTATTTCTTTTCTGATCCTGAGCCAATTTGTTTTCGGGCAAAAAGTTTCGAAAGTTCCCCAATCTTATGAAAAGTTAGATTGGAAGGCGACTTCGTTCTCTGTTGATACGGAAACCGGTAAAAAAAAACCTAATTTTTATTTTAAAAATATTGAGTTTAATAATGAACTTAATTTTCGTCCTTTTTTCGCAGTTTACCACATTTCTGACCCAAACACTATTTTAGATGCCAATTTAACTGTAATTTCAGTTGATCCGGTTTCAGAAGAAGAAAAGCAGGCTATTGAGTTTGCCTGGCCAACCGTTTCCGAATCATTTGAAATTAAAAATACCAGTGGAATTGGAAGTGGTAAACGACATAACAGAGCTGAAATATGTCCTTTCAGAAAAAACAATGCGGGATCTTACGATAAACTTACCTCTTACTCCATTCAGTGGAAATCAAAACCTGGTACAGAAAAGATTAACTCTCTTAATTCGGTAAGTACTTATGCAACTAACTCTGTTTTATCTTCAGGAACCTGGTACAAAATTGGAATTACAAAAAATGGTGTTTACAAAATTGACAAGCAATTTTTGCAAACAATGGGCATTAATCCGGAAGGTATTGACCCAAGAAATATTCAACTATATGGTAATGGCGGTCGACTACTGAGTGAAAAAAATTCTGACCCGAAATATGATGACCTTATTGAAAACGCAATAAGCATTGTAGGTGAAAACGATGGCAGCTTTGACCAGGGAGATTATATTTCATTTTATGGGAAAGGTCCTAACCAATGGGAATACAATATGCTCAATAGTTCTGACCTTAAATATAATTATATTAAACACTATTATTCGGATACTGCCTATTATTTTCTTACCATAGGTAGTTCTCCCGGAAAAAGAACACAACAAAAAGTTTCTCTGGATGGTTCAGAAAACTATAACACTTCCACTTTTGATGACTTTGGTTTTCACGAATTAGATGCGCAAAACCTGATCAAATCAGGAAGAGAATTTTATGGTGAACATTTCGATATTCTTACTCAATATAGTTTTGGTTTCAATTTTCCTAATTTGGTTTCCGGTGATACTATGTTTGTGAAAGCGTCAGTTACGGGAAGAAATACCTCTCCAACTTCAGGAACGGGCTCTATTCCAACTTCTTTTATCATGTCGCTAACAGATAATCAATCGATGAGTTTTTTAATTTCACCGGTTGGGCCTGTTTATACATCACCTATTGCGAATGAACAAACCTTATTTAAAAAATATGTTTCCAACAGTGCTTCAGCTTTTAGTTATAGTATCACAAAACAAACTCCCTCTTCAACAGGATGGTTTAATTATGTGCGCGTGAATGCAAGACGAAGTCTTCAGTATGTAAATAGTCAACTAAGTTTCAGAGATAGCAGAACATACGCAACAGGCAGGATAAGTAAATTTGCATTAAACAGTTCTTTAGCACTTACTATTTGGGATGTTACCGATCACTTCAATGTGGAAGAGCAATTAACCAATACTTCGGGCAACCTAATAGATTTCGTTTCTGCAACAGATACCTTGCGTGAATATGTAGCCTTTGGTATCAATGATTTGTACTCTCCAAATTTTATAGGCAAAGTTGCTAATCAAAATTTACACGCCTATACTCAGGACTATGACTATATTATTATTACGCATCCGATGTTTAAATCACAGGCTTTACAGCTTGCAGAAATACATCAGCAATACGACACTTTAAGTTATGTTATTGCAACCCCGCAGGAAATTTATAATGAATTTTCATCCGGCTCACAGGATATTACCGCTATCAGGGAATTTATACGCATGTTGTATACACGTGCAACTGTAAAACCACGTTATCTTTTATTATTAGGAGACGCATCCTATGTATACAAAACAGGTATTAGCGGAAATAACACCAACTATGTTCCAACTTATCAAACATACAACTCATTAGCATTTACAGTATCCAAAAGTGCTGACGATTTTTTTGGTTTGCTGGACGATAATGAAGGCGCTGCGACAGGTTCGGAAATTGTTGATATCGGTATTGGCAGACTACCTGTAAAAACAAGTGATGAAGCGACTGCCATGGTTGAAAAAGTAAAACATTATTATTTACAACAGGGAGATCTCAATACAGAGATGACGGCCTGCGACAATTCTGTTTACAGCACTTTTGGAGACTGGAGAAATTGGGTTTGTTTTTTAGCCGATGATGTTGATGAAGGATGGGAAACTGCTTTTGTTGCTAGCCACAGTGAACCTTTTTCAGCTCAGGTAAAAAGTTTAGCCCCAACATTTAATATTGATAAAATATACCTGGATGCCTTTCAGCAATTTTCTACTTCTTCGGGACAAAGATACCCGGATGCTGAAACAGCTTTAGAAAAAAGAATTCAAAAAGGAGCTTTGATTTTAAATTATTCAGGTCATGGAGGTGAACTGGCTCTCACTACTGAAGGCATTGTAGATGTAAACATTGTAAACAACTGGAAAAACCTGAACAATATGCCCATGTTTTTAACTGCAACATGCGAGTTTAGCCGTTTTGACGACCCGTCGCGAACATCTGCCGGTGAGTACGTTTTATTAAATCCTCAGGGGGGCGGTATCAGTTTGTTTACAACAACACGCATTGCTTTTTCTACGGATGCTAATAGTTTATGTCCTCCATTTTTTAATGCAGCACTAAATGAATTAAATGGTTGGTTTCCACGAACAGGAGACATCATAAAATTAACTAAGCAATCAGCCAGCCCAAGTTATACACATTTTGTATTATTGGGGGATCCCGCTGTTACTTTAGCTTATCCTAAACTTAAAATTTTTACAAGTGAAATTAATTCTGTTCCCGTTTCAGCAGCAGGCAACGATACATTGAAGGCACTTTCTAAAATTACCATAAAGGGTTATGTAGGTACAAAAGACAGTACTAAACTTACAAATTTTAATGGTATTGTCTTTCCAACCGTATTTGATAAACCAATTGCTTTAAGTACACTTGGAAATGACCAGGGGCCGAGCAGTGTAATAAATTTTAGCATGCAAAAAAATGTGCTGTACAAAGGTAAGTGCAGTGTAAGCAACGGCGAGTTTGAGTTTACTTTTGTAGTTCCTAAGGACATCAATTATCAATTCGGTAATGGTAAAATAAGTTATTACGGGCATAATGGCTCTATTGATGCAAGTGGTTATTACGACAAAATTGTGGTGGGTGGTTCTAACCCAAATGCACCAATTGATAATGAGGGCCCTCAGTTAAACTTATATATGAACGACGATCATTTTGTATATGGTGGTACAACAAATGAGAACCCAAAAATCTTCATGAAGTTATTTGATTCTTGTGGCATAAATACTGTCGGGAACGGAATTGGTCATGATATCACAGCCATTCTTGATAACAATCAAACCAATCCTATTGTTCTTAATGATTTTTATGAAGCCAACTACAATAGCTATCAGTCGGGTAAAATATTCTACCCTCTAAACAATATGAGCGAAGGGAATCATACATTGAGTGTAAAAGCCTGGGATGTCCAAAATAATTCTTCAACCATAAACACGGAATTTATTGTAGCAGCATCTGCCGAGCTCGCATTGAGACAAGTACTTAATTATCCAAACCCTTTTACAACAAAAACAAAGTTTTTTGTGGAGCATAACCAATGTTGTACGGACTTAAATCTACAAATTCAAATCTTTACGGTTTCCGGGAAACTTATAAAAACCATTCACTCCGATATTCAAAATCAAGGGTATAGAATTGATGGGATTGATTGGGACGGAAAGGATGATTATGGTGATAAAATTGGGGCGGGTGTATACATATATAGGGTAAAGGCACGTAGTTCGGACGGAAAATCATCAGAAAAAATAGAAAAGTTAGTAATATTAAATTAAAAACTTAAATTCGTGGCTCATTTCAGATCAGGTAGAATGCAATTTAAAAACATATTTTTCACTACTTTTTTTTCCTTGCTAATTGCGAGTACTTTGTTTGCGCAAGTAACCAGTACCTCACAACTTAAGGGGCAGGAAATTAACGCTATAACTACTGCGGTTCCTTTGTTACTTATTTCACCGGACTCAAGAGCGGGTGCAATGGGAGAATGTGGAGTCGCTACCAGCCCGGATATAAACTCCATGCATTGGAATTGTGCCAAGTATGCTTTTATCGATAAAAAAATGGGGGTTTCTGCTTCTTATAATCCTTGGTTGCGCCAGTTAGTACCCGACATAAATCTTGCTTATCTGGCAGGTTACGGTAAGTTAGACAAAAACTCTGCTATTGCAGGTTCATTACGTTATTTCTCTTTAGGAAACATTACATTTACTGATATCGTTGGAAATACTACAGGTAACTATAAGCCAAATGAATTTGCTTTAGATGTGGGCTATACACGTAAACTAGGTGAGCGTTTCTCAGCTGCAATGGCATTGCGTTACATTAACTCTAATTTAACGGGAGGTGTTGCTTTATCAAACGGAACAGGTACGCATGCCGGACAAGCTGTTGCGGTGGATATAGCAGGTTATTATACTAACAATGAGATAAAAATCAGCGGAAAAAAATCGGAAATCAGTGGTGGGCTAAACATTTCAAATATCGGGAATAAACTTTCTTATACAGATAATTCCAGTCCCGACAGCAAAAATTTTCTGCCTATGAATCTAAAACTAGGGAGTTGTTTAAAAATTAATCTTGACGATTATAACACATTTGCTTTTACTGCGGACATAAATAAACTATTGGTTCCAACTCCACCCATTTATAAAAAAGACAACAGTGGAAATACTGTTACAGATGCTAATGGGGAGAAAGTTATTGAATCAGGTAAAGATCCATACAGAAGTGTAGCATCAGGTTTATTTGGGTCATTTAGTGATGCTCCAGGTGGTTTTAAAGAAGAGATGCGTGAAGTGATTTTACAAACCGGTATGGAATACTGGTATGATAAATTATTTGCGGTTAGAGCAGGCTATTTCCATGAACACCAAACAAAAGGTGGCCGGCAGTTTTTTACTATGGGATTAGGGGTTAAGTACAATGTATTTGGTTTCGACTTTGCTTATTTGATACCAACGGTTAGAAGAAACAACCCACTTCAAAACACGCTTCGTTTTAGCCTTTCCTTCGATTTTGATGCTTTCAATAAGCAAAATAAGGAATCGAATTCCGAAAACTAATTTTAATCGAATTAATAAAACTTCGCCTAAATCAGTTAAAATAATTGATTATAAACAAGTTAACTCTTATTGGATTCCGAAACCAAATAATTAAATTCATTCTTTTTCATTTCGCTTTTCAACGTTTATACATTTGTAGGGATCAACAACTACTAATTTATCAACTAACCATACAAAAGAAATGAAAAAATCAGTACAAATCTTATCGGCTTTATTGTTGGGAACAGCATTAAGCATGAACGCTCAAACTCAGCGAATAAGTTTATTTGAAGAGTGGACTGGAGAAAATTGTGGACCGTGTGCAGCAACAAATCCCGGTATCACAACTTTAGCAAATGCTAATTTTACAGGGCCCAAAAAATTGATTTTATTACGTTATCAGGTTGCGATACCTTCTGCTCCAACTTATACTGCTTCTTTATATCAACAAAATTCTTCTGAACCAACTGCAAGACAGTCTTATTATTACCCAAGTTCAGGTGACCGATTCGCACCACAAGGACGTTTGAATGGCGGAGAACTGGGTATTGGTGATCCTAACCAGGGCCATGCAGGTTTCTTAGATCAACCTTCAATTGATGGCGCTTATTTAAATGATGCTCCATTTGCATTAACTACGGGGTATACATGGAATGCTACTTTCGATTCAGTTACCATTACCACTACAATCACTGCAGCTCAGGCATTTTCTACTGCAAATCCTTTAAAATTACAATTAGCAATTATAGAAGAAGAAATTCATTATGCAACGGCTCCGGGTTCAAACGGAGAAAAAGATTTTGAATTTGTAATGCGTAAAATGGTTCCAAGTCAAACCGGGCAAACACTTGTTGGAACATGGACAAATGGCCAAACTCAAACAATAGTTAATACAGTTAAAATGCCAACTTACATCTGGAATAAAGGTGAAGTTGCCATTGTTGGATTTATACAAGAAGACGTTCCCAGCCCGGGACCAAATACAGTGAGAACCGTTCATCAGGCTGCTTACGGGAATCCTCAGCCATTGGCTATAGATGCAACTGTAACATCATTATCGGGCATCAATGCTTCCTCATGTTCTCCTGATTTTACTCCAAGCCTTACTATTGCAAATGCAGGTGTTTCAACTTTAACTTCTTGCACAATCAATTACAAAATTGATAATGGAACGGTTATGACTCAGCCGTGGACAGGTAGTATTGCTACCGGACAGAATGAAGTTGTTGCTTTACCAATGCAAACTGCAACTGCAGGAACTCATACATTTACTGCATATACTTCTAACCCTAACGGAGCATCCGATAATAATATTCAAAATGATGATGGGGCACAAACGTTTATAGTTTTCGGGCCAACATCAATAGCTCCGATAAGCCAGGCGTTTGCAACAACAGGCATACCTGCAGGTTATAGTGTTGGAAATCCTGATGGTGGTTATACCTGGGCACGTGTTACAACAATGGGCGGATGTTTAAAATATGACGCTTACAATAATGGTAATGAAGGTGATCTTGATTATTTCTACCTTCCCCGTTTAGATTTTACAGGACTTTCCAATATGGAAATAAAATTTGATGTTGCCCATCGCCCTTATGATGCTACTTATCTTGAAAGACTAGAACTGTTAGTTTCTCCTGATTGCGGAACAACCTGGACTTCATTGTATGATAAATCTGGAGCAACGTTAGGTACAGGAACTGCAACTACAAGTGCATTTACACCTACAACTGCTGCTAACTGGAGAACAGAAACCGTATCATTAGCTTCATACTCTAACGCAGCTGACTTGTTATTTGCATTTAAACTTACCAATGGTTACGGAAACAACGTTTATTTAGATAATATTAATGTTTCTACTCCTGTAGGTGTTAAAGAAATTGTAGGTGTTACGAATGTTAGTGTATTCCCTAATCCTGCAAATAATAGTGCAAGCTTGAAAATCAACAGTGAGACTAGCGAAAATGTGACTGTTAGTATGTATAATACTATTGGTCAGCAAGTGTACACAGTTTCCGAAAAAATTTCTACAGGAATCAATGTTATTGATTTAAATACAGCTGAATTATCAAATGGTATCTACAATATCATTATAACTAATTCAACCGGAAAAATCGTTCAAAAATTAACTGTTAATCACTAAAAATAGCTTATCTTTAAGTTTCTCTGCCGAACAGGCGGAGAAATTTTTTGGTATTAATTTTGAAGGCTTTATAAACAAACATCAAATGAAAAAAATCACTGCCCTTAGCATTTTGGTTGTAATACTCATGAGTTTTACTTCACCAAGTTTGTTCACAACAGAAATTCCTTCAGCAACAGTAAAAAAACTGGATGGATCTAAAGTAAGTACAACCGGGTTTAATAATGATGGTAAACCAATTATTATCAGCTTTTGGGCAACATGGTGCAAACCTTGTAAAAAGGAATTAGATGCAATTGCAGAAAATTATAGTGAATGGCAAAAGGAAACAGGAGTAAAGCTAATTGCAATATCAATAGACGATGCTAGAAGTTCTTCTAAGGTTGCACCTGATGTAAAAGCTAAAGGATGGGAATATGAAGTTTATATTGATGAAAATCAGGATTTCAAAAGAGCAATGAATGTTAACAATGTTCCTCATACATTTTTATTGAACGGTAAAGGTGAAATTGTTTGGAGCCACAATTCATACGCTGAAGGTGATGAAGAGATTTTATATGAGAATGTAAAAAAAGTAGCCAAAGGCGAAAAAATTGTTCATTAAATTTTGATTTAAGTGAAGAGATATTTTAATTTGAAAAGAGTACTTGTTAAAGGTACTTTTTTCTGTTTAATAGGGTTCGGTTTTTCTAATTCGTCTTATGCACAGCTCAACGAAGCAGTGAACAATGTTCATGGGAATTTTCAGATCGACATGCAAAACTGCCAGACTGATACTGTAACAGGTGCTGAAGATAAACAAGGCGAAAATTTCAGGTACAATGCTTTTGGCAATGTAAATTATATTTCCGGCGATTTTTCAATGGGCTTTCGTTATGAAAGCTACAATCCGGTAATGCTTGGTTTTCCGGATGCCTACAGCAATAAGTCAGGAATACCTTATCGCTATGCCAGATATAAACACAAGGATATTGATGTTACTGTCGGGAATTTTTATGAGCAGTTTGGTTCCGGGTTAATTTTTCGAACTTACGAAGACAGGGGTCTTTTGTATGATAACGCTATGGATGGTTTCAGAGCTATTGTGACTCCTAAAAATGGTATCACACTAAAAGGAATTATTGGAAAACAGCGTGTTTTTTGGGGCCTTAGTGATGGGATACTCAAAGGTTTTGATGGAGAAATAAATATTACAGAGCTTTTTGATTCATTAAATAAGTCCAAAACAAAATTCATAATAGGCGGAAGTTTCGTTAGCAAATTTCAGGATGATAAAAATCCATCGCTTGTGCTTCCAAAAAATGTGGGGTGTTTTGGTGGTCGGGCAAACATTCTCAATGAAAACTTCAACTTCTATGGAGAGTATGCCTATAAAATTAATGATCCATCTTACCAAAATCAATATAGTTATAAGGATGGTCAGGCTCTTTATCTTTCTTCTTCCTACGCACAAAAAGGATTTTCAGTATTGTTATCCGGGAAATATGTAGATAATATGAGTTACCGCAGTGACCGCTCGCAACAACTCACTTCAGCAATGATCAATTTTTTACCTGCACTTTCAAAGCCTCATACCTATCTTATGATGGCGTATTACCCCTATGCATCGCAACCAAATGGAGAAGTAGGTGGAAGCATTGATGTTCAATACAAAGTAAAAAAAGAAACATGGCTTGGAGGAAAGTATGGGATGGATATAAACATAAACGGTTCTATCTTTTATGGAACCGATACAACAAATATTTCTCCAACACTTGATTCTGTTAGACAATATAAATATTCGGTAAATCCGGCAGGAGTCGGTGATAAATATTTTCATGATGTCAATATTGAGATCTCTAAAAAAATCAATAAAAAGGTGAAATGTACATTTATGTACGCTAACCAATTCCTGAATGCATCCATCGTACAATCAGGTACCACAAGCAAAGAAGAGCACCCCGATGTATATTCCAATATATTTGTTTTTGATCTTACTTACAGATACAAAACAGGCTCCGCAATCAGAACAGAAAGTCAACTATTTTTGGGTCAATACAACAAGGGAGACGTAAGTCATTTAACTGACTCGCAAAAAAAAGATGGAGTGACAGGAAGTTGGGTGACAGAGACAATTGAATGGACACCTACTTCAAGATGGTTTTTTGTATTGGTTGATCAGTTTAATTACAGCAACCCTACAGATTATAAGAAACTACACTATTATTATGGAGGAATTACATACGTAAGTGGCCCAAGTAGGATAATGCTGAGCTACGGAAGGCAAAGACAAGGTATCTTTTGTGCAGGAGGCGTATGCAGGCAGGTTCCGGCATTTACAGGATTTCAACTAAGTATTTCTTCCAGTTTTTAATACCATAAAAAATGAAACGCACACTTTTTATATCAGTATTCGCTTTAGTTGGTTTATTTTTTTCAGCATGCGATTATGTTTCTAATGTTGTGGAAACAAGCAATAATCAAGGAACCCCGGATGACACCGCGGTAGTATACCGTAAAGTACTCATAGAAGATTTCACCGGGCATAAGTGTTTGAATTGCCCAAATGCAGCAAGAGAACTTCATCGCATTGATTCAGCATATCATGGGAAAATTGTTCCAATAGCAATTCATGCAGGAACATTTGCCAATACAAACCCACAATATCCCGACGACTACAGAACACCGGAAGGAAATACACTTAATACTACCTTCGGGTTTAATGCTTATCCCAATGGCCTCATAAGTAGAAAAGATTACGGAACGCCAACCTTCATCAAAGGTTATGACACATGGGAAACAAGCTCCTATCAGTTAATGAGTGAGTTAGCCGACTTTAAGATAGACATTGTAAATACATTTAATTCAGGCACCAGCAAACTCACCTGTGAAGTTAATGTAAAAGCATTAAACGATTTAACCGGAATATATAATTTGTGTGTATTCCTTACTGAAGATAGTATAATTGGTAATCAACTTGATGGTAGTACCCAGGTTCCAAATTATGTTTTTATGCATGTTTTAAGAGGATCTTTAAATAGTACTCCTACCGCTTGGGGCGAAGAGATATGGAACGGTGCGGTAACAAAAAACCAAACTACAACAAAAACCTACTCTAACTTTACTGTTTCAGGTACCTTTATACCTAAGAATTGCCATGTTGTAGCATATGTTTATAACAACGATAATGCTTCTGCCTCATACTACGAAGTAAAGCAGGTCGAAATAAAAGAAATTACAGAGTAGACAGAATCCTACAAACTCATCATATCCTTTAGCTTAACAGCCTGCCTGCGACTAATCTCAACCTGTTCACCACCTTTTAATTTTACCATCAAACCTCCGTTGAACCAGGTTTCGATAGTATCGACCCATTTAAGGTTGATGATGTGTTTTCTGCTTGCCCTGAAAAAAGTTTTTGGATTTAAGCGTAGATCCAGGTTATTTAAACTTCTTAATATAAGAGGTCGATTGGTATCGAAATAAACGCGCACATAATTTCCTTCACTTTCAAATAAACGAATGTTTGAAAGTTTCACAAACCAGCACTTCTCACCATCTTTCACAAACACCTGGTCGTCGTCGTGAAAAGGAGTTGTATTTTCTTTTTTTGTATCCTTATCTTCCTTTGCAAGTAGTTTCTTTATGGTTTCGTTTAAGCGTTGTTCGGAAACAGGCTTTAATAAATAATCCAGTGCATTTACTTCAAAAGCTCTTAAAGCAAATTCATCGTACGCAGTAACAAACACCACTTCAGGTAAACCTGAAATTTCTTCTATTAACTCTAAGCCTGTTTTTCCGGGCATCTGAATATCCAGAAATAAAACATCGGGTTTTAAAGCGTTTATTTTTTCCTTTGCTTCTTCCGCATTGGTACATTCGCCAATAACTTCAATTTCCTTATGGGCTGCAAGCAGGTTTTTTAGTTCTTGTCTTGCCAGTCTTTCGTCATCAATGATCAATGCTTTCATACTTATTTTATTTTCATTACTTAAATATACTCAATTCTCTTATGATTCCTTATACTTAGGAAATTTAACAACTGTGAGCACATGCTCATCACCTTCATTCTGAATGGTGATTTCGGCATCTTCCCCAAAAACATATTTCAACCTATCAATCGAATTTCTTAAACCAAATCCTGTTTCAGAAATCTGGTTCGCCGTATATCTTCCACTGTTTCTAATACTTACATACAAACAATCTTCTTTCACTTCAGTGGTCATTAAAAGGTCTCCGCCTTTGGTTAATTTAGAGATTCCATGCTTAATTCCATTTTCCACGAGTGTTTGAATAAGCAAAGGCGGAATAAAAAATTCATTTGCCTCCGGAATTATTTTAACATCAAAATTCAATCTTTCTTCGAACCGCACCTTTTCCAAATTCAAATAGTCGGTAACTATCTTTACTTCATCGGAAAAAGAAATAACCTTATTCTTTTCCATCATTAAGGTATTACGCAAAATATTGGAAAGTTGGGTAATGGATTCCTTTGCTTTAGCAGGGTTTTCATCTATCAAAGCTCGAATACTATTCATAGAATTAAACATAAAATGCGGGTTCAACTGAGACTTCAGTTTGTTCAACTCAATTTCTTTAATGTTCGCCTGCCATCTTAAAGATTGCATCTCTGCCTGGGTAAAATTCAATAAAAAGTGGTAAGAGAAATAAGCCAAACTCCAGAAGAAAAACACAAAAGCATAATTGATGATATTTGCTATTGAATCAATGAAAACTATTTTGGTAGAAATGTCATGAACAAAAATTTCTAAAACGTATTGTCCGAAGTAAAAAAGTGTAGCATTAATAAATGAACCGATAATCACCAGAGGTATTTGAATATACAATTTCAATTCCATCAAGTGCAAACGAATAAATATAGTCCGGAAGAGGTGCGTAATTCCAATGCCTAGTGGAAGCCAGGTGAAATAAATAATAAGGTCCGAAAATTCGATGGGATTCTGAAGAACAAAAAAGAGTAAGTTAAGCAGTACGTAAACAAACCATCCTGCTAACTGACATAACCAATACAGCTTCTTTTTTGACATCCCTTTAGTTTTTCAGTCCCGATAGCTATCGGGATAAACGATCAATTACCATTTAAACCTAACCATGCATTGCGGGCAACGATTTGTTTAGAGGTAGCACTTTTATTGATATCTATATTGTTATAAAATGTGGTTATTACTGATCTTTGTTTTGCTTTTAACTTCACTTTCTTTTCTTTCCCCTTTTTGTTTTTACGCATCACAACAACAACCAGCTTGTCGCCCTCTTTTGAGCTGCCCATAAATTCCTGAAATACATTTTGTACATTCTCTATATTCAACGTTTTGTTATCAAACGAAATTACCTCATCGCCGTCTTTGTATCCCAAATCTTTTCCGAACTCATTCATTTCGGATATATCGTACACAATGATCCTTTCGTTTTGCGGGTTAACACCAAAACCAACTCCTCCAATTGTCAGAACTTTTTTCTGTTCTTTATATGTATACTTTAAACCGACTTTATCGAATATTTCTTCATAAGGAAGTTTTTGGTTTCCCGCAACATATGCATTCAAAAACTTTCTTACTTCCGGGGAAGTAAGTTTTTCAATGTCATTAAAAAGATCGGAGTCTTTAAATGAAGTGTTCTTTCCGTATTTTTTAGCCAGATCCCTCATCAGTTCTTGTGTACCATATTTGCCATTACTATTATAACGTAAAAGGATGTCCAAACACATTCCTATCAAAGCTCCTTTGGCATATACATTTTGATATTGTTCGTGATACAAAGGGTCTAAAACATTTTTACTCATATAAGTGAAAGGGAGGGTGTCATTAAAATACTTTTGTGACTCCTCCATTTTCCCCTGCATTATATTCAAAAAATTATCGATGTCAATCAAGCCATATTTTACCTGGACATGGTGCGCCGCGTATTCTGTAAGGCCTTCATATAACCACAAATGTTCGCTCATCTTTGGATTATTAAAGTCAAAAAATCCAATCTCTTCTGAATGTATATTTAAAGGCGTAACGATGTGAAAAAATTCGTGAGCCGCAACATCTTTCATCGTTTGAGCTAACTGTTGCGGGTCGCTTTCCATTAAAACGTAAAAAGAAGAATAGGAATGTTCCAACGCTCCTGTTGCCCCTGAACCTGTAAGAGAATCAGTGAGGTAGATCAAAAAAGCATATTTTTCAACAGGTAAAGTGCCTCCCAGGTATTCCTTTTGAGCATTTAACACCGAATCAATATTTCTGGCAATAAACTCAGAGCTAACTTTTTTATTCGGGCTAAAAACTGAAACCAGCACTTTAGTTCCACCCACATTTATAACAGTTGTATCAGGCCTGCAATACATAATGGGAGAATCAACCAGGTCATGATAGTCGAATACATTGATTACATCTTTTGTTCCTTCCGTTTTGATATTGGTTAAACCTGTAGAAGCATAAAAACCTTCGGGCTTGATAATTTCCAATCTGAAATTCAAATTCAGTTTATCTTTGAAGTAACCAAAAAAACCATGGTTATTCAATACATAATTCTGGTTTCTTTCAATGTTGGTTCCCCCGGGTTCAAACACAAAATCTTTTTTGATCTTTGTATCCCATGTATCTTCAACAGTATACGTGATATAATCAATTTGTGACGGGTCGGTGATAAGGTATGAGTTAACATCGGGTTGCGTGTATGTGATTTCTTTTCCCTCTTTACCAATTACTTTAAAATTCTTTATGAATCTTCCGAAATCATAAACAGCATAAGTGCCCGGGATAATAGAAGGGAACATAAAAGTTGCCTCTATTTCATTAATTGCCGGAGGAATCAGTTTAACATCGATATCATCGATTGTTCCTTTTGTTAGATCAACAAAATACTTGTATTCTGAAACAGGTTGAGAAAATGAAATTGCTACTGACAAAAAAGAGATCAGTAAGGTAAAATGCAGCCGCATAGAGTTAGTAATTGTATTACAAATATATAATAAGTTTTTTCATAAAAGCCAAACAGATTTACCATATACATTAGAACTTTATGACAGGCAAAAATCAGGTATTAACGACAATTCAGATTTAATTTAGTCTCTTGTAAGGAGTGAGTCATTAATTAACTTAATAACATATTCCAATTGCTCTTCTTTGCTAAGATCGGTATTATCCAGTACGATGGCATCCTTTGCCCTTGTAAGCGGGCTTTCCTTCCGGCGTGTATCATCATAATCACGTTGTTGAAGGTTTTGTTTAACCTCATCAAACTCTACGTGCTCACCCTTACTGTTTAACTCATCCAACCGTCTGTTAACCCTGGTTTCAATATCAGCGGTCATAAACAGTTTTAACTCCGCATCGGGGAAAACGTGTGAACCAATATCTCTTCCATCCATAACTACGCCCTTGTTAACCCCAAATTCACGTTGAATAGCCACCATATGCTCGCGTACCTCTTTTATTGTACTAATCTTGCTTACATTCTCAGCAATTTCCATGGAACGGATCTCTTTTTCAACATTTTCACCATTCATGTATGTTTCCGAAGTTTTTGTAAATGGATTAAACTGAAAACTTAAATGGATCTCAGGGAGGCAGGCAATTATTTCTTCAGCTATAAATTTTTTCTTTTTAATGAGTCCTTTTCGCATACAGAAAAGGGTAACACATCTGTACATAGCTCCTGAATCAATGTATGCGTAATTCAACCGTGCAGCTAAAGCTTTTGCAATGGTACTTTTTCCGCAGGATGAATAACCATCTATGGCAATGGTAATATTACTCATAACGTTCGTAAAGATAATTAAAATATAGAAGTTTCAAAGTAGATTGTTTGAGCCCGGTGTAAACAAAAAGGCCGGAAAACCCACTAAGAGCCACCAGCCTTTCCACCTTTCTCAACAAAGATCAATTATCTTACAACATCAACAGTGCCGTGATAATTATGCTTTTTACTAAACACGTCGGTTAACTGAACTTTATACACATAAATATCCTGCTGAACTGTTTTACCACTTTTACCCTGAACGGTTCCATCCCATGATTTGTTTAATTCCTCGGAGAAGAAAATCATATTCCCCCAACGATCATATATCCACATTTTGTACTCCTCAATTCCCATTCCTTCGCCTTTAAAACCCTCATTCACTCCATCTTCATTAGGACTAAATGCATTTGGAATATAGAAAGTGAAAGCAGGTTTGATCTCTACTGTTTTTTCAATGCTGTCTCTACAACCGTAAGTATTTGTAACCACCTGAGTGATCGAATAAGTTTGGGCAATATCACTGTTAAACAGATAGGTAAAATCAACACTTTGAGTTGTAAATCCATCGCTCACAACGTAATTTAATGTAGAAGCTCCACTTGAAGTATTTTGAATCCCAATCTCAGGATTAATTACATTCAAATCAAGATCCTCCTGAGTGCTTATAGTAAACCCGGCAGTAGGTGAAGGAAATACGTTTATAAGATTTGGTTTTGTTACACTCGACGAACATCCGTTATCCGAAACCGCTGTTAAGGTCACACTATAATTTCCTGATCCATAACAATGATTGCCCACTGCATTTTCTTCGGTATTTCCATCTCCGAAATCCCAGGTGTAAGTTGCAATACTTCCGGAAGCAATAGTTGTTTGATTTGTAAAATCAACACACATGGTTGGGCAAGCCGAAACCTGAGGAGCAGTAAACTGAACATTCGGGTTTGGATTCACACGAATGGAAGAAGAATAACTTGCCTCACACCCGTATTCTGTTTGGATTTGTAATGTCACCAAATAAGTTCCGAAAGAAGTGTAATTATAAGCGGGCGACGATCCAATGTTATCAATAGTTCCATCCGTTGTAAAATCCCAGTTAAATGAACTGATAGCACCATCAACTGAACTTGATACATTTGAGAAAGTAGTTGCATCCCCTAAACACTGGGTTGTTCCGTTAAAAAAAGCCACTGGGTTGTTGTGTACCACCACCTGACTTATAGCCTGATTGTAACAGCCATTATTGGTGGTGGTCTCTAATTTAGCATTAAACAGTCCTGCATTGGCGTATGTGAATGTTGGGTTTGTGAACCCACTCGCATCAGTTATGCCGTCATTATTAAAATCCCACACACGTGAAACAATCATGCCTCCGCCCGGAACTGTGGTTTGATCACTAAATTGTGTTGACTGGGTATGACATTCGGTAGTAGCAGCAAAACTGGTAACAGGCAAAGGAAATACTGTTATAGGAAAACTATAAGTATTTAAACAACCTTCATTTGTACCAATGCTTAAACTTACCTGATATGTTCCTGCAGCGCTATACTGATGCGTGGGGTTTAATCCACCGGATGTTGTATTGTCTCCGAAATCCCATGCATATTGATTGATTTGAGAAGGCAAAGTCACTGAAGATGTGTTTTGAAAAACAGCAAAGGCATTGGTGCAAACATTACTTGTAGTAAAAGCTGCAATAGGATTAGGGCTCACAACGGAAACATTTATAATATTAGACATGCAACCCACATTAGTAGTAACAGCTAAACGTACATTATGATTGCCGGCTGCCGGGAAAGTGTAAATTGGATTTGTTAAAGTATTGTCGGTAATACCGTCAGAATTAAAATCCCATTGCCAGTTTACAATGCTACCCGTAGGAACGGTGCTATTACTTGTGAAAGAAGTAACCTGTGTTAAACACACAGAAGTACTTACAAATGCAGCAGTTGGAAGAGGTGCAATAGTTACAGGATAACTTGCAGTACCCGAACACCCATTAGCATTAGTAATAGTAAGTGTGATGTTATAATTTCCTGATATCGCATAAATATGGTTTGCATTTAATGATGTAGCTGTTGTATTATCCCCAAAATTCCATAACCACATCTCTCCACCGATAAGCCCCGGAGTTTGGTTAGTGAAATTTACGGGACTACCTGCACAAACACCTCCTGTAATAAACTGGGGAGTTGGCGGAATATCAATAGTAATTACCTGAGTAGTTGTATCACTGCAACCTGTAGAAGCTACAGTAGCAACTAGTGTTACCGTGTATGTACCATCACTCAAGTATGTATGCATAGGTTGTTCCATAAATGATGCGGTACCATCACCAAAATCCCACAGGAAATTCATCTGATTATTTCCGTTTACTGAACTTGTATTGTTAAATAACACATTTAAACTACAGGCATTGGTTCCACCAACTACGCCAAATTGCGCAACAGGAGTTGGATAATTATTAACTACATAATTGATAAGTGGTGTGCTACAACCTGTTACGGTAGTAAGCTGAACCGAATAATTACCCGGAGCATTAACCGTTGCACAATTTCCGCTTTGGTTCACTATGCCTAGGCCTACCCATGCATAAGTTTGAAATCCGGGAGGAGCACAAATATCAGTCACACCACCTACACACAAACTATCGTTTTGAGTAATACCATACGATACACAAGAACCATCTATGTATGCATAAGCATAATGTCCACCCAAAGCGCAATCATAGGTTGTAAAACGGATGGTCACATTTTGTCCTACATAAGCACTAAGATCAACACTAACAGTTGTCCACGGTTTGTATATAGCTCCGTTACAATTTGCTGAATTTTGAAAACCCGGAATTCCTTGACCTGCAGACACCTGATAAAAAGTACATGGGATTTGAACTCCTGCATTATCCAACATTTCGATCTGAAAACTTGGTTGTTCAGTTGCGGTGTGCCCCGGTTCTTCCAGTACAACAGCATAACGATAAGTGTAATTTGCATTTGCCTGTGTAACTGTAAAAGTTTGTTCCAATCTGTCAGCTACACCATTCACATTGTTATCGCCCAAACGAACAGAGAAATTTCCTCCGGGTGCTACAAGCGGAAACCCACCACATGGATCAGTTCCTGTTCCTGACATTACTTGCTGAGCTCCACCTGCACCAGCACAACATCCCTGAGCGTTATACAGCGGGTTGTAACCTGTTGAAGTTGTCCAACCGGTAAGATCTCCTGATTCGAAATCCATGTTGGTACATGCCGCCTGAACAGACGGGGGTGTTTGGATTAAACGTTCTGTTACATAGAAATTATGAAAAACATAATCTCTTTTTTTAGCACTAATATACTCGCCATAGTGCTCGTGGTTGTGGGGATGGCTTTGCAAAAAGAAATCTCTTTCCTTTTGTTCGTTAAAGCCTTGCAAACTGTCAGTCGTAGTAACGACCGGAGTTTGGCCAAACATACTTGCCGTAATAAGGCTCAGCAAGAATGCTATTCTTAAAATTAATAATTTCTTTTTCATTGCTAATAAGGTTTTGAATATTTTCAACTACAATTTCGTTTTTCATACACAGCATATTATTTCTTTTATTATTTATAAATTTCCCAAGGTGTTCAATTGAAGATAACAATAGAGGTTTATTGTTTTTTGCGGGACGTACTTTCCCCTTCAACGGATAAATGTAATTTCTCTCCGCTGTACGCTTTAAATTAAAACCAGATTGTTATTAAGCTGAAAAATAAATTTTCATTTCGCCTCCTCTTCTAAATCAATTCCAATTAATCTGAAAAATTGAGTTCTACTGAAATAACGTTTGACAAGGGTAGTATAACGTTTTCCTCTACCTTTTACGTGGTCGTTTTTTAAAAGGTTGTGCAAATGTAAGAAGGTGAAAAGTTCTTTTTTTGATATTTAAGGCCAATTAAATGTGCTTTGGAGAGCTCACAACATCAATACTTGTAGACGAATAATGAAAAATAAAAGACGAACAACGATAATGTGCTAGTCGTTTTGTTACATATTTCTTTTATCAAAGATCAAGGCCAAGAGCAACTATTAGATAAAATAGCAAAAATGATAGACAAAAACAAATCTATTTTAACTTTTTTATTGATTTCATGAAACTTCTACATTGATGTACCCAAATTTTAACTTTCTTTTAAAGAAAACTTGAAAACTGAATACTCTAGTAAGTATCTTTAAACCTTAAATAAACATAGTATGGTGAAATTTGGAAAATGGCTTGGCGGTGGTATCGGCTGGGCACTTGGCGGACCGATTGGAGGCCTTGTTGGATTTGCTTTAGGGGCAATATTTGACAATGCCAGTATTGCGGTTCAAAAATCAACCTCAGCAGGTGCACATCATACACACTCAACGGGTACACAAGCGGGTGATTTTGCTATCTCGCTTTTGGTGCTTTCTGCCGCAGTGATGAAAGTGGATGGAAAAACTCTACGATCGGAGTTGGATTATGTAAAAGGTTTTTTGGTAACTCAATTTGGAGAATCGCAGGCAAAACAGCTTTTACAATTACTAAATGATATTTTGAAAAAGGACATCCCTGTTTATGATGTATGCGTTCAGATACGTCAGAACATGCCTATTAGTGCCAGATTACAACTATTGCATTATTTGTACGGAATATCAAAAGCTGATGGAGATGTGAGTCTTAAAGAAGTTCAGCTCATAGATTCTATTGCTGATTACCTAAATATTTCGGGCGCAGACGCTGCATCAATTAAGTCGATGTATTACAAAGATGTAGAAAGTGATTATAAGATTCTTGAAATCTCTCCGTATGCAAGTGATGATGAGTTAAAAAAGGCTTACAGAAAGATGGCCATGAAATACCATCCGGATAAAGTAAACGGGATGGGAGATGCAGTTTTAAAGTCGGCAGAGGAAAAATTCAAGAGCCTTCAGGAGGCATATGAAAGAATAAAGAAACAACGCAACATGAATTAAATGAAAAATCTATTTTATTTTCTTCCATTATTATTTATTGCTTGTTCAAGTCAGGAAGTTGAATTTGAAAAATCAACCGGCACCATAAATAAAGTAAAAGCCAATTCAAGGTTCTTTATCAATTTAAGCGAAAGCCATAAAGTAGGATCAGGTTTATGGGCAGTTGATAATAATAATTACGATAGAAAAGTAGTCAACTATCTTGGTTCTGCCTACAAATCTGAAGATGGTGGGAGTGTGAATTTTAACTTTGAAGCACTCGAAAAAGGTAAAACCGAAATTAACCTGGTGCAAAGCTTTGCAGGTGATACTCTTCAGACTTCTACTTTTGTTGTGGAAGTGGAGTGATTTGAATTTTGCAAACTCTTTTGCATCACTTATCTTCGTGCCGCAAATGAGAACCATCTATTCAACATTATTCCTTTTAATCTCCCTTTCTGTCTTTTCACAGGAGCTTACTCAAACTATCCGCGGAACTATTATTGACAAACAAACACAAAGTCCATTACCGGGAGCAGTGATTGTTCTTCAAAATTCTTCTCCAACAATTGCTACATCAAGTGATGAGAATGGTAAATTCAGACTAGAGAATGTTGCTATCGGAAGGTTACAGATCAAAATTTCTTTATTGAGTTACAAAGAAAAAATTCAATCTATTATTTTAACTACGGGAAAAGAAATTGTATTGAATATAGAATTGGAAGAGAATGCCGTTCAGGCAGACGAAGTAGTGATAGTTGCAGAACAGGATAAAACCAAAACCAATAATAAAATGGCAATGGTAAGTGCGCGCGTTTTTTCAACTGAAGAAGCGAACAGATACTCCGGTAGCAGAGGCGATCCTGCGCGTATGGCTTCCAACTTTGCAGGTGTTAGTGGAGCTAATGACAGTAGAAATGATATAATTATCAGAGGTAATTCTCCCATGGGTGTTTTATGGAGAGTGAACGGATTAGATATTCCCAATCCAAACCACTTCGGCTCTTTGGGTTCAACGGGTGGACCCATAAGTATTTTAAACAATAATACTTTAGATAATTCTGATTTTATGACCGGTGCCTTTCCTTCAGATTACGGAAATGCAACAGCAGGTGTTTTTGATTTGAAGATGAGAACCGGAAACAATGAGAAACACGAGTTCCTTGGGCAAGTTGGTTTTAACGGCTTTGAACTTGGAGCAGAAGGCCCTTTCTCTCTGAAAAAAAAGAACAGTTCTTTTTTGGTAAACTACCGCTACTCTACTCTTTCTGTTTTTAAATATTTAAATATAGACTTCGGTACAGGTAACGCTGTCCCGCAATATCAGGATCTTACATTTAAAATGGATTTCCCCACCAAAAAAGCCGGGAAATTTTCAATTTGGGGAATTGGTGGCATTAGTAATATTAACATGCTTTCTAAAGATCAGTCGAAAGAAAATAATTTATACGGCTACAGTGGAAGAGATATTTATTATAAATCAAATGTTGGGGCTTCGGGAATTTCGCATGTTTACATTTTGAATTCATCTTCCTACATTAAGTCAAACATAGGGGTGAGCGCGCAACAAAACATTATTTTAGCGGATAGAATTGATACGAATGTGGTGCCGAATACGATGGTTCCTGAATATCACAATCGGTCTTATACCATTCGTTATTCGGGCAACACTACTTATAATAAAAAATTTAATTCACGTAATTTCTTCAGCGTCGGTCTCTATTCTGACGTTTATAAAACATCATTTATAGACAGTACCAACAATTTTGACAGTGCCGGGTTTCTTCCGCTGCGAAGTTATGAAGGGCAAACATTATTCTCAAGGGCCTTTACACAATGGCAACATAAGTTTAGCAATAAGTTCTCTATGAATACAGGAGTTACTTATCAGCAATTTTTTCTAAACAATTCAAACGCACTGGAAGGTAGATTTGGAATGAAATATGAGATTAATACTAAACAATCATTGAGTTTTGGTGCAGGCATGCATAGTCAGTTACAACCTTTGTACATTTATTTTTCCACTTCACGAACCCCAAACGGATTGGTAGAGTCAAATCGAAACCTTGGATTTACAAAAGCTGCTCACGCGGTACTTGCTTACGATATTTCTATTTTTAAAGATGCAAGGATAAAAACAGAGATCTATTACCAATACCTCTACAATGTTCCGGTGCGCAACCAACCCGATTATTTTTCTGCCATCAATTTAGGTGCTGATTTTAACAGCCCGAACGTTGACAGCTTAGTTAATAAAGGAACCGGAGACAACTATGGATTTGAATTAACGGTCGAGAAATTTTACAGCAAAGGCTATTATTTTCTTTTCACTACTTCTCTATTTCAAAGTAAATACACTGCCAGTGATAACAAATACAGAAATACTGCTTTCAACGGGAATTACGTTATCAATTTATTATTCGGAAAAGAATTTAAGATCAAAGAAAAACACACCTTGGCTATTGATACCAAATTTTTATTCGCAGGCGGAAAGCGTTATGTACCAATTGATCTGGCATCATCCGTTGCTTATAATATAGAAATGTATAACACTTCGCAAGCTTACGTTCCCCAGTTCGATCCTTACTTCCGCTGGGACATCAAACCTTCTTACAGAATGAATAGCAAAAAATTTACACAGGAGTGGAGTATAGATATTCAAAACTTAACAAAGCACAATAATGTGTTTCAGCAAACGTATGATTTGAATACAAAATCAATCAGAACTGATTATCAATTGAAGTTTTTTGTTGTACCGCAGTACAGGCTGACTTTTTAGCTGCATTCGGCACGCAGATAACGCAGACAGCATAGCTGCGCAGATTTAACATGATTTCTTTATTCTAAATTATAAAAGAAATGCGAACGAATTTTATTGACTCCACATATTCTCCTCTGTGTAACTCAGTGTTCTCAATACCTCTGTGGTAAAGATCCTAGATTAATTGGTTGAAGTACTCCGGAGAATGTATCAATCTTGAGCCATACCAACTGAATAATTCCCCATCCACTACCATTACTTTAGCAGAAGGAAGTAGTTGTTGAAATTCTTTCAGATGAATTTCGGAAAAAGGATAAGGTTCTGACGACAATAAGATTAATTCCGGATTTAAATCTTTTAATTCTTCTGAAGTAATTTCAGGGTATCTTGAGTTTTTATCTTGCAGGCAATTCTCAAAACCACACCGTTGCAACATATCATTTATAAATGTATCTCTTCCTGCCAGCATTAATGGGTTTTTCCAAATAAAATACGCAACCCTTTTCCCGTCTGAAGGTCGGGCAGGTGTTTGTGTATATGATCTGAGTCTGGAGAACTGTTCTTCAATTTTTGTTGAAATACGACTCGCATCATCCTGCTTCCCTAAAAGCTCTCCAAGTGAATGAATCATATTCATTGAATCATTCAGGTTTTTTATATCGCTGATCCAAACCGGAAAATGCCTTTGCAATTCTTCAATATCACTTCTTTCATTCTCTTCCTTGTTTGCAATAATGATATCAGGATTTAATTCTTTTATCTTATCGATGTGAAGTTTTTTCGTCCCACCAACACGAGTAATAGAAATAAACATCTCATTCGGGTGAATACAAAATTTGGTAATACCTATCAATTCATCTCTTAGTCCAAGATCCCACAGCAATTCGCTTTGTGATGGAACAACAGAAATAATTCGTCTGGGTGTTTCTTTTACTTCTACTATACTACCCGTTTGATCTTTGAACTGCATAGTATTTATACAAACACATTTGTAAATTCAAACTTCTCTCCATTAAACAAACCTTTATCACTTAATTTAAGTTGAGGGATAACTAATAAAGCCATAAATGATAAAGTCATAAAAGGCGCACCTAATTTGCTTCCCAATTCTTTAGCTCTTTTGTCAATAGCAATATATTCCCGTGCAACTTCATAACCATTTGTATTTGTCATGATGCCTGCAATGGGCAGTGCAATGCTCATGTGTTCATTATTGTGACTTAATGAGATTCCACCTTTGTGTTCAATAATTATATTTACTGCATCGCAGATGTCTTTATCATTTGTCCCAACAACCACAATGTTATGACAGTCATGTGCAACACAACTGGCAATTGCTCCTTCCTTTAATCCAAAGTTTTTTATAAAAGCAATACTTACCGGCGCTTCGTTATATCTGTTCACAACAGCTATTTTCAACACATCATTCTTCACATCTGATTCAAACGCACCGTTCTCAGGAACAATAGTATGATGCAATTCGTTAGTGATCAATTGCCCGTTTAAAGCTTCAATTACACGTATAGTATTTCCGGTTACTTCACATTCAAAATCTTTAGGTATTTTTTTAGAGCATGTAAAATTATTTTCAATCTCTGCTTCTATCAGCTCCATCAATGGAATACCTGTTTCCGCAACCATTACTCCCTTTATATAAGTTTTTTGAATGGCGAAATTTTCCAGGTCATCTACTAAAATAAAATCGGCTGAATCGCCCTTTCTTAAAAGGCCAACAGGAAGTTTATAATGCTCAATAACATTTAAAGAGGAAGCACGCAACACATCAAATAGCTCGCAACCTGCAGCTAATGCTCTTTTTACATGCTGATCTATATGAGACTCAATTAAACTATCCGGGTGTTTATCATCGCAACAAAACATAATTTGTGTCGGATATTTTTTTAGAAGTGGTATTAGCTCATTAAAATTCTTAGCTGCACTCCCTTCGCGAATCATTATTTTCACCCCAAGTTTCAACTTCTCCTCGGCTTCCTCATATTTAAAGCACTCATGATCTGTTGTAATAACAAGTTCATTTGTCCCGCTTGCTCCTGTAAAATAATTTCGCATTTGTTCTCCCATCAATCCCGGTGCATGACCATCAATAGGTTTCCCAAGTCTCTTCGCAATCTCCAGTTTTTCGTGAACTTCTTTATCTTTATAAATAACTCCAGGGTAGTTCATCATTTCTGCCAGATATACTATTTCCGGTTTCGAGAGTAAAGTAGTAATATCATCCGGACCAATATTAGCCCCTGCTGTTTCAAAGTTTGTTGCCGGAACACAAGATGGGGCTCCAAAGAAAAAATGAAAGGGGACTTTTTTTCCATTTTCAATCATATATTCTACACCACGCATCCCCAACACGTTTGCAATTTCATGCGGATCCGAAATAGTTGCAACAGTTCCATGCACTGAGGCAAGTCGGGCAAATTCAGAAGGCACCAACATGCTGCTTTCCACATGAACATGAGCGTCTATGAAGCCTGGAAGAACATATCCCTGAACGGTCTCAGTGATCTTTGCCACAGAGCTTATTTTATCATTCGTAACTGTAATTTCGGCGGGATAGATCTCACGGTTCAAAATATCTATCAGGTTCGATTTAAAAGAAAAAGTCATTAAGTACTAAATTGTATGTTTAATAAAATCAAAAGTACACAAATAATACTGATGTCTCATCCCTAAATTTATGGTCAACCGTAGAAACAAATTTGTCTGAGAATCAAGATAAACCCTGCCCGTTGCTTTAGGGGGGCATTATAAATTTATCAAAATTGTAGCGCATTTTGACGAATACAATTGGTATTAATTGCATATTTGCACCCAATGAACGATGGCTTAAAGGCTCATATTTCTTTATTTGCAGCGCAGGTTATCTACGCCCTTAATTATTCTATTGCAAAAGACCTGATGCCAACACACCTTCAGCCCTTAGGGTTGGTTTTTTTACGAATTTCCGGAGCATGTATTTTATTCTGGGCTTTAAGTTTGTTTACAAAAAAAGAAAAGGTGGAGCGCAACGATCTTAAAAAAATGATGTTACTTGCCGTATTTGGGGTTGCTGTAAATCAGGCATTTTTTATTTGTGGTCTTAGTTTAACGCATCCAATAAATTCTGCGATCATTATGATCTCTAATCCAATTGCAGTTATTCTGTTTACTTTAATTATATTAAAAGAACGCATCACTGTTTTCAAGGTCACTGGTTTATCTCTTGGAATTATAGGTGCTCTTACGTTGCTTTTATTCAAAGGTAATTTTACCTTAGGGAGTGATACAATCATTGGTGATCTTTTCACATTGATCAATTCATTTTCATGGGCAGTATTTGTAGTGATGGCCAAACCCTATATGCAAAAATACCATACGGTTACTGTTATGAAATGGATCTTTCTTTTCGGTTTTATTTATATAACCCCGTTTGGGATCAATGATATATTGGTGGCAGATTGGAAAAGTTTTGATCAAACAATTTGGTTCGCTATTGCGTTTGTAGTAGTAGCCACAACATTTCTCGCCTATCTACTCAATACTTATGCTTTGAAGGCACTTAGTCCCTCTGTAGTTAGCACATATATTTATTTTCAACCCTTTTTGGCAACTTTATTTGCCGTACTTTTGGGTAAAGATCACTTAAGTCCGATTAAAGTTGTTTCTGCAATTTGTATCATTGCAGGCGTTTATCTGGTAAGTATAAAAACAAAAAAAATATGATTCAATCAATGACAGGCTTTGGAAAGGCTTCCAGAGAAATAGGGAATATAAATATTCAGGTAGAGATCAAATCTCTCAACAGTAAAGGCATTGACCTGAGCCTTCGTACTCCATCGGTTTATAGAGAAAAAGAAATGGAGTTGCGTTCTGAAATAAGTAAGATACTTGAGAGAGGGAAAATCGATGTTTCTATTAACCTGGAAAACAAAACGGAAGATACACCTGTAAAGATAAATACAAGCCTGGCTAAAAATTATTACGATCAGTTAAAAACTCTGGCCGTTTCTTTGGGTGAAAACGAAAAGTCTTTGTTATCCGAAGTACTTCGTATGCCTGATGTAATGAAAAATGAAAAAAAGGAATTGGATGAAGAAGAATGGAAACTAGTGAAAGAAGTTCTACATGCTGCCATTGTGAATATGCAAACCTTCAGAAAAGAAGAAGGGCAATCCATAGAAAATGACTTTACTAAACAGATCAATGTTATTTTAGAACGTCTTGTTCAAATTGAGGAAGCGGATCCAAAACGAATTGAAAATGTAAAAACACGTATCTCTAAAAATCTCAATGAGTACATTCCGGTTGAGTCAATTGATAAAAACAGATTTGAACAAGAACTGATCTATTACATAGAAAAGATCGATATCAATGAAGAAAAAGTACGTTTAAAAACACATTGTAATTATTTTCTTACCACCATGAAAGAACCCGGGTGTGGGAGAAAACTTAATTTCATTGCTCAAGAGATAGGAAGAGAAATAAACACCATTGGCTCTAAAGCAAACGATGTAGATATTCAGAAATTGGTGGTATTAATGAAAGATGAATTGGAAAAAATAAAGGAACAGACAAATAATGTTCTTTAACTGAGAAAGAAGCCCCGTTCTTCGACAAGCTCAGAATGACGGGACTTCTTTCTCAATATAACGAAAAATGGTATAATAGCAAAAAATAGTTGGTAAAAACCGCTGTGGACCAATACAGTAAAGGGATTGAGCAAAGGATATTGAAAATGGTTTCAATATCCTTTTTTTGTACATGGAAAAGTCAAAA
>JAUXTT010000025.1 GCA_030684395.1 Bacteroidota bacterium
TTTTGACTTTTCCATGTACAAAAAAAGGATATTGAAACCATTTTCAATATCCTTTGCTCAATCCCTTTACTGTATTGGTCCACAGCGGTTTTTACCAACTATTTTTTGCTATTATACCAAAAAAATGGTACAACAAAAAACAAGAAAATTTAGGCACTAAATTCAGTGATTATGTTTTTGATTGCTTTGATGAAATTAAAGTACGCCCTTTAATATATCCCAACAAACACAGGTATACAAGAGAAATGTATATCAAGAAATATCCCTACCTGATTATATACAGCATCGAAGAAAAATACATCTTTATACTTCGTGTATTTCCTTGTAAAAACAATCCTAAAAAGAAATATAAGTAATCCGTTCGGCTCCAAGCAGAACGTGTAGAATCTCGGAGTTTGCCCGCCTGAACCGGATTGCCGGCAACACCTTCTACTCAGGATGCCATTAGCCTTGATGTATTTATTCTATATGGTGATACCGAACACCGCTCCGCTGCATGTGCCATGCTGCGGAACCTTTACAATCTATGGGTTTGCAACCCATTTAATACGTAATTAATCTTTGAGGCAAGCATTCAACCTCAGTTAAAACAGATTCCATTTCTAAATAATTTGTTGCTGAGGAATATATCCAGTCTTCCATTTTCGCAACAAAATTATCTTTCACCGGATTTTGATGAATATAGTTGATCTTATCCCAAACAAATTTTTCGCTGTACAACTCTATGGCATGACTCCCTGATTGCCAAAATTTATACTTCTTATGTTTTGTACTATTATATGCAGCACTTGTGAATATACTCAACATCCATTCTCTTCTGCTCTCAGGTTCATTTTCTATTTGTTCTACTATTTTCTTTGCTGTAAATTTTTTGAAATCTCTAATTGTGTCTTTTAGTAAAAATTGTTGAGTAGTATTTACGATTAGATGTAAATGGTTAGTCATAAGACAATAGGCAAAAACATTTAATCCTTTGTTTTGAATACAGTAACGTAATGCATCTATAATTACTTGTTTGTGGTTGGATCGAGTAAAAACATCAACCCAACCTACAACAGTAAGTGTAAGATAATAAGAGCCCTCTGTTTTAATAGTATGTTTTACACCTTGTTTGATGAGTAAAAATAAAAAGAATTCTTAGGGATTGCAAATCCCCTGATCTTTCTTGTTCCGCAGCATTGCCCTAAAGGGACATACTGCGGAGCGGAGCGATACCCTTCTTAAACAACTTATCCACCAAACGCTGTATCACAGTCCCAATAATAAGTATAGCGGGAATTACCACAGCATAAGCCATAGCCCAGGATCTGAGCCAGATCTTCAAAAAGTGTTCATTAAACCCAATGTTGATCGAAATTAAGGTGAAGGAAATGATACCTGTGGTAACAGCTCCCATTATCATAGCGAATGCAATTTTAGTTTTCATTTTGTTTAGATTTTCTATTTTATTCCTTTTTAATATTTGTCTTCAATAAGTTTGAAGACGCTCTTGCTATCAACCTTGTTTTATTGGCATTCCAAACTTCGCACTGTGCGTTTACCATTTGTTTTCCTTTTTTCACAATACTTGTTTCTGCAATTATGATATCGTTCTCCTTTGCGGGGGAAAAATAATCGATCACATTATTTACGGTAGTGTAAAACGAATCCTCGTTAAAAGAAAACATGGTAGCACCAATAATATCGTCCACAATAGCTGCGGTAATTCCACCATGCAGACCTTTGATGGGATTGGTCATTTCTTTTCTCACCGTATATTGAAAAGATAATTTCCCCCGTTCAGCCGATAATACAATTGGTTTTAGCCATAACATAAAAGGAGAAGGAGAAACTTCAAACTCCTTACCAATGTATTGTTGCAAGATTTCTAATTGATTAGTTGTTTCCATTTTTTCCTATATTAAATATTTTCAATCACTATTGCTGATGCTGCACCACCACCATTACAAATAGCAGCCACTCCGTATTTTCCACCTTCCTGTTTAAGAACAGAAAGTAAGGTTACAATGATCCTCGCACCGGAAGCACCTAATGGATGCCCCATTGCAACAGCACCACCATACACGTTTATTTTAGAGTTATCCAAATCGAGTATTTGCTGATTGGCTAAAATCACGGCAGCATAAGCCTCATTCAATTCAAAAAAATCAATGTCTTTTATTGAAAGATTGGCTTGTTTCAAAGCTTTAGGAATTGCCAAGGAAGGTGAAGTAGTGAACCACTCGGGTGCCTGAGCTGCATCTGCATACCCAATGATCTTTGCCAGTGGTTTGAGATTGTATTTATCTATTGCTTCTTTTGAAACGAGTATAAGTGCAGCTGCTCCGTCATTCAAATTACTTGCATTGGCTGCGGTAATAGTGCCCTTTGCCTCGAATACAGGTTTCAGTTTAGAAACTTTTTCCGGAATAATTTTGTCCACGTCTTCATCCGATTGAACAATAACAGTTCCGTCAGGATTAACCGTAATAGGAATAATTTCATTTTTGAATTTACCATTTAGCGTTGCATCAGCAGCCTTTTTATATGATCGCATCGCATACTCATCCTGCTGTTCGCGACTAAGTCCATATTTGGTAACGCACAATTCAGCAGCCTTACCCATGTGGAAATTATTGTACACATCCGTTAATCCATCTTTAATTAATCCGTCAGTAAAAGTAGTGTCTCCGAATTTTGTAGACTTCCTGAGCATGGTATAGTGCGGAACATTACTCATACTTTCCATTCCTCCTGTTACGATAATATGTTCCAGCCCCAGCTGAATTTGCTGGGCAGCCAACATAGTTGCTTTCATTCCCGAAGCACACACTTTGTTTATAGTGGTTGCATCTTTATCATCAGGAATGCCTGCAAATATGGCAACCTGCCTTGCCGGCGATTGCCCCAGATCTGCACTTAACACATTTCCCATATAAACAGCATCAATGTTTGCCGGATCAAGATCTGCACTTTGATATGCATTCTTAATGGCTATTGCTCCCAATTGTGTTGCCGATAAGTGGGACAAACTTCCTAAAAATCCTCCTATAGGAGTTCTTTTTGCGGCTACGATATACACTTCTTTCATTCTGTTTGATTTTTAAAATATACCAATCGGTATATTATTGGTTAAAAAAATTATTTCTTCAATTCTTCATTTATAATGGATTCAATTCTGTCTAATGCATTAAACAACAATCTTTGATCCTGCATAATTTTACCGAGCATCATACCACCTTCCAGTACAGTAAGTATGGTATAAGCATATTCTCCGGCATCTGCACTCTTTTTGAACTCACCTTCTTTTTTGCCTTTTTCAATAATGTATGACAGGTTTTTAACCCAATCCTTAATGCTTTCCTGTACATGTTTCTTCAGCACATGCAAATTATCGTCTGCTTCTATGGACGCATTTTGCAAGGGGCAACCACCCCTTGCAAAAATTTTCTTCCAATTTGTGCGATAATAATCAGTAAGTGCCATTAATTTATCAGTGGCAGAATCTTTGTCCCTCAATGCTTCACTAAGTCTGCCTCTTAAAGTACGGATGTTGTATTTATATACAGCAATCGCAACTTCATCCTTATTACCAAAGTTCCCATAAATAGATCCTTTTGTAAGGCCGGTTGCCTCTATAATATCTGACAAAGATGTACCGGCATACCCTTTCATATTGAAGATCGGAGCCGATTTTTCAATTATAAATTCTTTTGTTTTTTCTGCTTTTGACATTATCTTCATTCCAAATCCTACACAAAGATAATATAAATATACCAATTGGTATATTTATACTCGTTTTTTTATTAGCTCTTCCTTATTGGGCAATTCAAATCTGCGTGAGCTGAATGTAATACACTCGCCTGCTCTTTTTTATCGGAATTGAATTATTTTTCCTTCTTGGTTTTGTCAGACTCTGTATCTATTCCTGTTCTATCCAAACCGCCTTCTTTTTTGGGTTTATCAAACCTTTGATGCTTTTTGGATTTATCTTTTTCAGATTCCGTGGCATCCGCATTGTCATCGGTCCCGGTTTTATCAGCATCGGTGTCTATTCCAGTACTGTCGAGTTTTTTATTCGAAGAGCTTTTTTCCTTGCTTGTTTTACCCGGCTGCTGGACAGGTAGATTTTTGTTAGTTGTTTTCATGCTTTATTCAGATAAAATTAATTCTACTCCGCTATTTTCTATTCCTTCTTCTCATAACATTCCAACTTCCAATTCTGAGATTATGCTATCCAACTCTTCTTTTGTTTTACCAAGTTTAGCCTGAATTTTATCCAACATCAATCCCTGCCTGCCCTTTGTCCAAACCAGATCCTTATCAGTCAACTTATCAAAGTAGTGTTTGAGCTTCACTTTTGTTACGTTCCAATTCCCTTCTATTTCTGATGAATTTCCCATAATAATGATTTTAGCTTGGATACATTTTTGAATAACAAAGATGGAAAAATGGGCAGCGAACAACTTACAAGTCTGTAGCTATAAGTTACATCATTCACAGATTATGGCAGAATTGAAGATGAAAGTTTATGGATGATAAACGAAAGGAGAATTAAATCCAGAATTCTTACTTAACAAGAAATCTTCTTTCCTTAAGCAAATAGCAGCTCCCTTCTGCTATAATGCTCGTTTTTAAGTTCTCTATTACAATTGGAGTACAATCAACAACACAATCAACATTTGTTATGCCAATTTCTCTTCCATCAATAAGTATAACCATTCCGGATCCTAAGCACTCTGCCACATTTCCTTCCGAAATAATTAAAGCCGTGTTTTCTCCTAATCCAATTCCTAAACAAGAAGGATTTAAAGCAACTGCATGTGCTAATCTAGCAAAGCGGCCTCTTTTGATAAAATGTGTATCCACAATAACATCTTTAATCAGATCAAATCCTTTTGCAATTTTAATATCCTCTTTGTAAAGAGCCTCTCTGATCAAACCTCCTGTGATAATTGTTTCCGGAATAGCCATTGCTCCGGCACTTGTTCCTCCAACAATAAAATTTTTATCCGAATAATATTTATTTCGGATGGTACTTAATAATTTTGTTTGAGTAAGTAATGAAACCAGTTTACTCTGATCGCCTCCGGTAAAAAAAACAGCATGTGCACCTTTAACTCGTTTTATGGAATCGGGATCAGCAGCATCTTTCTCGTTTTCAACTTTTATGATTCCTACATGAGTAAAACCCTCCCGCTTAAACGACTCTATGTAAAGATCTTCCATTTCCTTTTGAATAGAAGAAGCAGACGCAATAATTTCAATAATATGGTGCGCCCTGGGAATTTTCGAAATAAGTAAACCTAAAATTTCAAAGTGAGATATCGTTTCTTTCTTTTTATGGACGGTCAGATTTTCTCCCGCAATTTCTTTGCCTTTGTCTTCGTGACCTCCAATAATTAACAATTTTCCTTTCGGTATCATATTAACTATACGATTTAATCAGTTCGGAAATTCGAGCCAGTCCCATCTTCATGTTTTCTTCAGTAGGTCCAAACGAAAAACGTATGTATTGGTTAAATTCAGGACGCTTTTTTTCCTGTCCGGGATGAATACCAAACATATATCCGGGCACTGTTATTACTTTATGTTTGAGTGCTTCTTTAAAAAAAGAAATGGAATCATTTAATGGCGAAGGGAGTTTACTAATGTCTGCCCAAATATAAAAAGTACTGTTGGCATCAGCTGAACAGCTCATTCCATTTTTGCGCAGTGTGTTTAACATGATATTGTGTTTTCTACTAAAAACTTCTCGCAAAGCTTTTGTATCTGTATCAACATATTCAGGCTCGAATAATTGAAGTGTGGCCCTTTGTATTGGAACACTTGGTCCGCCATCAATGGCGCTGGCTGCTCTACCTAGATTTTCTATAACCGCTGATGGGCCCAGTATCCAAGCTAATCGCCAACCTGGATAACGAAATGATTTGGTTAAACCATCTACAATTAAAACCGGATCGGTATTCACATCTTCTATAAATGCAGCAGATGAAACTGCTTCAGAAGCAGGGTTTCCGTTCTCATAAATAAAGTGAGAGTAAAATTCATCAATAATAAGAGTGCAATTTTCTTCTTTAGCGATCTTCAAATAAGCTTTTAATTCTTCGCCCTTAAGTACATGTCCCGTTGGATTGCAGGGATTACTAAACAAAAAAGCATCTAAGTCATATTCTTTTATTGCTTCAACAAATTTAGCCGAGGAAATAGAATGATTATTTTCCTTTTTTGAAGGGAGATAAACAGGTGTGATTCTGTCTAATTGATAATTCAACATATCATGATATGCGGGGTACTCGGGAGTTTTATAACCCAACCTTATTTTTCCAAGAATTGCAAAGATGCGCGTAAGAGCTAAACGGCCTCCCATTGCAATACTAACATTGTTAGCGGTGTATTTAGAAGTTTTATCCTTTCTGTAAAGGCGATTATAATGATCAGCAATGGTTTTTCTTAAGACTTCTATTCCATTTGTCGGACCGTATCGATCATCATTAGGTTCAATAGTGAATCCTTCAATTCGTTCAGCACCTCCTGCTAATTTCCCAACCTCCGGTTCACCTTGCCCAAGGTTTGCCCATTCAGGATTTCCGTTATAAAAACCAAGTTTAGCAGCTTCATCTATCACCCAAATTACGCCAATATCGGCAAGCTCATTAAATACACTCTCAGGCTTCATCTTTAGTTCCATTTGTATTTACAGGTAAGTTCTTTTTATATTTTTTTATTTCATAACTAAGTATCACTAAAAGATAGAAGGTGAGATCGCCAACCAATTTTCCAACAAGAATTCCAAACGTGAAATTTTTCAATACACCCGGAAATAAATACATAAAAAACGGGCGTAAAACTAATCCATCAAGCAAACCAGCAGGCCCAAATTCCAAAACAATATTACCGGTGATTTTAGTGAGATCTGAAATTGAAAAGACTTTCTCTTTAGCTCTGTTTTTTTTATTTGCACCAATGATATGCTGAGTAAAAACGGTTGAGTAAAAACCAATAGCTTCTCCTAATGAACCCGCATACGCAATAACAATCAGATTGGAAGAAAACAGATGAGTAATACTTGCCGCAGCAACGGCTGTTACGGTCCCTACAATTTCAGCCGGTAAATATCGCTTAAGCCATTCCTTGATCTTTCTTTTTACCATTGAGGTTAATGCTTCATCATTTTTTCATCAATACTAATACCCAAACCCTGAGCTACTGCCATTCCTAAACCAATATCAGTTCTGAAGAAATGACAAAGCTGGCGGTTAATGATCTCGCTTTTCTTTTCGCCTGTAATGCCACTCATAGAACTAACAATATTAGATACGGTATTTTTACGTTCCTCATCCGTCATCACTTTTTTGAATAAAATACACGGCTGGGTATAATGATCATTATCTCCGGCATCATTTCTATCATACCAATCTGCTACATTATTATCCAATTGCATCGCAGGTTGCTTATACGATTCATCCACAACAATATCATCAAAACTATTAGGAAAATAATTAGGACTATCTTCTCCATTCCCATCTGTGCACATGGATCCGTCGCGCTGATAATTATTTACTATGTAAGGACATTTGTTCACGGGTAGTTGCTCGTAGTTAACACCTAAACGATAACGATGTGCATCGGGATATGACAATAAACGACCTTGCAACAGTTTATCAGGTGAATAGCTAATGCCGTTAATAACATTAGCCGGAGCAAATGCAGCTTGTTCTACTTCTGCAAAATAGTTTTTCGGAATTTCATTCAGCTCAAATGTTCCAACATCTATCAGTGGAAAATCTCCATGTGGCCATACTTTGGTAACATCAAATGGATTGTATGGAAAATCCTTTGCTTCTTCGTTTGTCATTACTTGTATTTTCATGTCCCACTTCGGAAAATCTTTTTTCTCAATAGCATCAACCAGATCACGTTGAGCATGATCGGGATCAATACCCCGCATTTCATTTGCTTCTTTTCCTGTAAAATTTTTAATTCCTTGTTGCGTAATGAAATGAAATTTAACCCAAACCTTTTCGTTTTTTGCATTGATCATAGAGAAGGTGTGGCTTCCAAAACCATGCATATGTCTGTACGAAAAAGGTGTACCTCTATCGCTCATTAAAATCACAATCTGATGTAAACTTTCGGGATTATAGCTCCAGAAATCCCACATCATTGCAGGGCTTTTCAAATTTGTTTTAGGATCGCGTTTTTGAGTATGTATAAAATCACTGAACTTTTTTGGGTCTTTAATAAAAAACACCGGTGTATTATTTCCAACCAGATCCCAGTTTCCTTCTTCGGTATAAAACTTCATAGCAAAGCCACGTGGATCTCTTTCTGTATCGGCACTTCCCTTTTCTCCACCTACTTGAGAAAAACGAATAAATAGTTTACATGAATTACCTGGCTTGCTGAATAATTTTGCTTTAGTATATTGTGTGATGTCATTTGTAACTGTAAATTTCCCATAAGCACCGGTACCTTTTGCGTGCACCACCCGTTCAGGAATACGCTCACGGTTAAAGTGCGCCATTTTTTCATGCAGGATAAAGTCCTGTAGTAATAATGGACCTCTTGCTCCAACACTCATGGTGTTTTCATTTTCAGTATAAGGAATCCCCGCAGCGGTCGTTAATTTCTTTTTTTTCATTTTATATTTTTAATTAGCTCCATTTAATTACCGGATAAGCGCGACCGATCTTAGTTCCCATTTTATAATGCACTGTTGGTTGTGCCGATAAACTTACATTGCTTGATGATTCAAACACCAAAATAATATCAGAGCCTCCAAATTGGAAATAAGATAGTTCTTCTCCTTTACGAACCGTCACTCCTACCTCTGCTGTAATAATTACAGAAGACACCTGCGACATGCCAATTGGCAAAACTGCTACGAGGCCGATTGGAGTATCAAGTACAATTAAACCTCTTGTTTGTGCAAACTGGTATCCCGTTACATCAAAGTCTTCGTAAACTCTTTTAAGTTCCAGCTTATGAGTTCCCGGATCCTCTTCCTGTGCTTTTACTTTTACATCCTGATATACCTGTCCATGAATAACACGTGCTTCTAACACTTTTCCTCCGATTGGTGCATGCTGACGATGATAATCTAAGGGGCTTAAGTATGAATGCATAAATATTCCATTTTCAAATCGATCTTTGTATGGACTTCCTTCTAATAACTCGCTTATTTTCCAATTAAGGTTTTTAACCGTAACGCTAGAATCTTTTCTGATCTCCCACTGTCCGGCGAAAGTTGAATCTGCCGGCATTACAATAACCGCTTGGTCTGATACTGCCGCTATAGGTCTATAGCCCGGCTTGAAATGTCTCGCAAAGATCTGGTTAAACGTTTTCCATCCACCATGAGGTTTGGAATACTCATGCATATTGTAAGATGGTGTATCATAAAACGTTTTTTCAGATTCTTCTGTCAACGATTCAGGTGTATCATGAAAAGCCCCCAAAGCATTTGCATAGTCAACCAACCACTTTGAAAATGGGGTGAGAGCCAAAGCTTTATCATAAGGAACTACTTTGTTTTGTAATGACAAAAGCGGTTCCTGATCCGCAATAAAATAAGAAGCACTCAAATGATCATTCACGCATCCTCCGGAAGAATCTTCCTGAGGAATCCAATACAAAAACTCATTCATCCAATCTAAATACTGATCTAGTGTTACCACATTCTCTATAAGAGGGAGTTTTTTGCTGTGTGCACTTTTAATAGCAGTTTCAAAATCGCTTGTCCAATTGTTTTTCTTTATCAGGTTTACCAATTCTTCAATAACAGGGTGGTACTTTCTTTTGGTTGACATATATCGTGGTTTTTATTTTTATTTCACTGAATTTTTCACAGGCAGATAACTCTCTCCTTCTTAATTGCAAGGTTCATGATTATAAAAACGAATCAATTGCATAATTTTTTAAATATGTTACATATATCGCAGTTTGATCGGGTCCAATTCTGAAGGTTTTGAGGCTACTTAATTAATGATATCGACGAATTCAATAGGAAAAGGAGGTTTTGGGCGATTAATGGAATAATATAATGGGATAATCCCGATATATGGGTGTACCTTTACTACAAGTGCCATTCTTGAAAGATCTTAAAACAAATGGTACTCATTTAAAACTTCTTGCAACATCAAAATAGTTCTTAATGAAATCTGCAGGCACATTAAAAAAAGCGAAGTTCTCCATTCCCGAAAAGGATGAAAAAGGTGTTTTTTCTATTCGTGAAAAAGATGCAGTAGAAGTAGCTAAGGAAATTAAACACCTAAAAGTATTGGTGGGGGAAGATATGAGACTCAATCAATTACTTATGAAGATCATTTTAACTGATTTCGGTTTTGAACATGATATCGTTTCAAATGGAAAATTAATCATCGAAAAATTACTTGCAAATTCATATGACATTATCTTAATGGACTTACATATGCCGGAAATGGACGGGTTTGAAGCAGCCGAGTACATTCGTGTTACAATGAATTCCAAAATACCTATTATTGCTTTAACTGCGGATGCTATCCCAGCTGACCTGGAAAAATTTATGGCATCCGGAATGAATGATTATATCTCAAAACCTGTTGAAGACGACTTATTATACAGCAAAATGGTTTCTTTAGTAGAAAACTCCACGTTCGCAAAATAAAAAACTCTTTTCCTAATCTCAAATTTTTCAAACAAATAAGCATAGCACTAATCTCCTGCAATCCTTATCTTTGCATCCATGCAATTAGCTTACAGAAAATTTGGAGAAGGACAACCTTTATTGATATTACATGGTTTGTTCGGGCAAAGTGATAATTGGAACACATTAGCCAAACGTTTTGCCGAACAGGGTTTTGAAGTTTATGCGATCGACCAGCGTAACCACGGATTATCGCTGCATAGTGTAGATTGGAATTACACTGCCATGGCTTGTGATATTTTAGAATTCATTCAGGAACATCAGTTAAAAAATCCGATTCTATTAGGTCATTCCATGGGTGGAAAAACTGCCATGTTCTTTGAGTTGGAGCATTCAGGTATTTTAGATAAATTAATAATTGCAGACATTGCTCCTGTTATTTACGCAGCACATCATAATGAAGTGATCAAAGCACTGAAGTCGGTTGATTTTAATGTGGTTGCTACCCGCAAAGATGCAGAAGCCGCACTTTCGCAATACATTAGTGATTTTGGCACGAAACAATTTCTCTTGAAAAATATTTACTGGAAAGAAGATACAGATAAAAAAATGGATTGGCGTTTTAACCTGGATGTGATAGCAGATAATTATCATGAAATCTTAGTTGAAGTTCCTGCAAAAACAAGCCAAGTAGAAGCTTTATTTATTCGCGGCGCAAAGTCTGTTTACATAAGTGATGCCGATCTTCCTGAAATAGCAGCCCGTTTCCCGAATTACGAATTAGTTACGATTCCAAATGCAGGCCATTGGGTACATGCAGAGCAGCCTGATCTGTTTTATGAAGCGGTGATGAAATTCCTCCAAGGATAGCACGCAGATGACGCTGATTACTTATGATTAACACTGATTTAATTTGATTAATAACTGACAAGAATTTATTTCTTAAATTAGCTCCTGTGTTTAAAAAGGCTTCCAACATATTTATTCTTACTCTGATTTTTATTGCTTTTGCATGCACTAAAAACGTGGAGGTAAAGCTTCCTGAATACAAACAGTATTTGGTTGTAGAAGGAAGCATTGAGCCCGGACAAAAAGCAAAAGTATATTTATCTTACACCATTCCGTACTTTGGCAGCAGCAGTGTAAACAACCTTGCTGACTTTGCAGTAAAAGGTGCATTGGTAACTGTAAGCGATGGCACTACAATAGATACATTAAAAGAATTATTACCTACCACAGGATATTTTTATCAGGCTCCTAACATGACCGGCGTGGTTGGAAGAAATTATCTGCTCACCATAGTAGTAAACGGAAAAACCTATACATCGCAAACATCCATACTACAGCCTGTTCCATTGGATAGTTTATGGAACAAACATGAAGGAAATGATTCTCTTGGTTTTGTGTGGGCACGCTTAAATGAACCTGCAGGATTGGGAGATGCTTATCGCTGGTATGCAAAGCGAATTGGCAAAGACAATGATTTTATTGCACCATTCGGTAGCAGCTTTGAAGATAAATTTGTAGATGGCAAAAATTTTGATTTTGCTTACGACCGTGGAACAATAGACAACTCAACCGCTACCGACGACAATAATATTGAAAAAGGTTATTTTAAAATAGGTGATAAAATAGTAGTGAAATTTTGCCACATAGGTATGAAAGAATATAGATTTATGCGCTCTAGGGATGCAAGTATTTTAAGTAACGGAAACCCTTTTGCTGCACCCAGCAATGTGGAGTCGAATGTGTACGGAGAAAATGTGATCGGGCTTTGGTGTGGTTACAGTCCTTCTTTGGATACTGTTACTTTTCAATGATCCACCGAATGTGACTTCGGCTACCCATCGACTACGCTCAGGACAGGCGCTCAGTCACCTTAGATACCTGCCCCAAATGATGGTGTCGTGACTTCTACTACCTTAGTCTAAAGCTAATGAAGATGCTAAATGAAAATACTTAGGTGATTGAGAGGTGAATCGGCAACTCTCAGTTTTACTGATAGTTTCATTCGATGTATAATGCAAGGTGGTTGAGTGAAGTCGAAACCACTAATTAAAGGAAAGAAAAAAAGGGTAAGCTACTCTCATCGCACCGCTACAACCGTCTGCCCTTGCTCCGTTCCCAGCCTGGGGGATTCAACAGGAGCTGGTCGTGAGAGACTTACCCGCGGCAAAAGTATGTATTTTTTTGCAATTAGCATAGCCCCTAAAAAAAATATTCCCCTAAAAAGGGGAATATTTCAAATTATTTAAGAAAAACGGGGCAATATGAATTCTTATTTCTCTTCTTTTTCCTTTTTATCTTTCTTTTTGTCCTTTTTCGGTTTTTCTTTCCCACTGAAAGTGGCGTTTTTTTTATCTTTTCCTTTCTTGGTGATTCTCATTGATCCTTCAATTTCGAAGTTATCCACTACACATTTAAATTCGAAGACCTCTTCTTTAGCTAATTCAGTTGTTGCTAAAACCTCGATGTATTCTCTTTCTTCACCTTCTTCCGTATAGGTTGAATCTTTTACTAATTCGTACTTGATCCAGGTTCCTATACCCAATTTCTGATCAGCGAAATCACCACAAAAAACTTTTCCATCTTTAAAAGAAATTTCATCAGGAATTGCCTTAGGTTTTTTCCCATCAATTATTGAAACCGTAAAATCACGTTTATGTAATCTGTCTTTCGCAATAGTAAAAGCAAACGCCAAGCTACTTACAACAAGCACAACTGCTATTCTTGAAAATATTTTCCTGTTCATAATTTATTGATTTATTAGTTAATTATCTGGTACCAATATAATTTCGTAATCCTGTTTTTACAAATTTAAGGAATAATTAAAAAAGTCCCTATTATTTTATCAACCTTCCCACACATAAACAAATTACGTACCAGTTTATCGGTTAAACGACAATCGTTTACCAAAGTGCGATTCATTGAATTTGCCTTCATCAAACACCAGGTTTCCATTTACAAAGGTTTTTTTTATGGATGAAGCAAAAGTATGTCCTTCAAATGGCGACCAGCCACATTTTGAAAGAATATTCTTCCTCTCAACTGTTGTAGGTTGTTTTAAATCTACCAAAACCAGATCAGCAAAATAACCTTCCCTTAAATAACCACGATCCTTGATCTGAAAAATATCCGCCACATTATGACTCATTTTTTGCACGATCATCTCCAGAGATATTTTTCCTTGTTTGTAAAGATCTATCATGGCAATTATAGCATGTTGAACCAATGGTCCGCCACTTGGAGCCTGTAGGTATTTCTGGGATTTTTCTTCTATGGTATGAGGTGCGTGATCCGTTGCTATTATATCAACTCTCCCATCTTTAACAGCTTCCAGAATATTGTCGCGGTCATACATAGTTTTTACTGCCGGATTCCATTTGATCCAATTGCCTTTTGTTTTGTAATCAGCATCACTGAACCACAAATGGTGTATACAAGCTTCAGATGTGATGCGTTTATCTTTTAAAGGAATTTTATTGGTGAATAAGGAAAGTTCTTTTGCTGTAGAGATATGTAAAATGTGCAAACGTGTATTGTGTTTTTTAGCCAATTCAACTGCCATACTTGATGATTTATAGCAGGCTTCCTCGCTTCGAATGATTGGGTGGAAAGTAGCATCAATATCTTCTCCGTATTCTTCAACAATCCGCTTTTGATTTTCCTTCACCATTGGGTCATACTCGCAATGCGTTGCAATCAATGTATCAACGGAAGAAAATATCTTTTCCAACGTTTCCCTGTTATCAACCAGCATACTTCCGGTTGAAGAGCCCATAAACAATTTTAAGCCGCATACTTCCTTAAAATCCACTTTTTTTATTTCTTCTAAATTGGTGTTTGTACCACCCATAAAGAAAGAATAATTGGCCAAAGAACATTCAGAGGCACGCTTATATTTTTTATTCAGCTCCTCCAGCGTTGTTGCCTGCGGGTTGGTATTCGGCATTTCCATATAAGAAGTAATACCGCCTGCAACAGCTGCCTTTGCTTCTGTATATATTTCACCTTTATGAGTTAATCCCGGCTCACGAAAATGCACCTGATCGTCGATAGCGCCCGGCAACAGGTAAAGTCCTTTAGCATCAATAACAGTTGCCTTCATATCATTCTCAATTTCATTCTCAATTCTGGAAATGCGATCATCTTCGATAAGCACATCAGCTACAAAAATTTCGTTTTCGTTTACCAGTGTAGCTTGTTTAATAAGGTATTTAGACATAAGGCGGATTTTATCTGCTCCAAAATTAAGGAATTATTCGTTGAATATCGGATTAGTTTTTTGCCGCGGATTTGAGCAGATTACACAGTTTTTTAGTAGAATTAAGATGCGAAATTGCCATGGGTTATAAGCCTGTTAATATCTTATAATTATTGCAACGTCACATAAATCAACATTATCTGCGTAATCTGCGGCTTTATTTCTTAACGCATTGTAATCCGTAGCAATTAATTTTTAACTTTACTGCCTACAATCATACAATAATTGTAGATGAAGCCAAGAGTTATTTTAGAAGGCGAACAATTGGAGGTTACCATAACCCGTTTGTGTCACCAATTGATAGAAGTTCACGACAATTTTCAGAATAGTGTAATTATTGGTTTACAGCCACGTGGTATTTATTTGGCAAAACGAATTCACGCCAAACTTTCTTCGATCCTTAAAAACAAGAACATTCAACTGGGTGAATTGGATACTACTTTTTTCAGAGATGATTTCAGAAGAAAAGAACTGATCCCGAATAAAACCAATATCGATTTTATAATTGAAGAAAAAAATGTGGTGCTGATAGATGACGTTTTATTCACTGGCAGAACCATACGCGCAGGGCTAGATGCTATGCTTGCATTCGGCAGACCAAAAGATGTGGAGTTATTGGTATTGATAGACAGAAGATTCAGCCGACACTTACCAATACAGGCAAAATACATTGGAAAAACAATTGACTCCATTGAATCGCAAAAAGTACGGGTTGATTGGGAAGAGACAGAAGGAAAAGACAGAGTAACATTATTAACGGATAAAGACTAACCACGAAGTAGCATTGATACCACTGGTAAAACTAAACCAAATCAATAAAAAACAATGAGCAGCTTAAGTGTAAATCATCTTTTAGGAATAAAATATATTACCAAAGCAGATATTGAACTTATTTTAGATACCGCAAAGAACTTCAAAGAAGTTATTAATCGTCCCATCAAAAAAGTTCCTTCGCTTAGAGATCTTACCGTTGCCAATTTATTCTTCGAAAACTCTACCCGTACTAAATTATCATTTGAATTAGCGCAAAAACGTTTATCAGCCGATGTGGTGAACTTTGCCGCATCTTCTTCTTCAGTAAAAAAAGGTGAAACGCTGGTTGATACTGTAAACAACATATTAGCAATGAAGGTGGACATGGTGGTAATGCGCCATGCAAGTCCGGGAGCAGCAGTGTTCCTTTCTAAAAAAGTAAATGCAAAAATTATAAACGCAGGCGACGGAGCTCACGAACATCCAACTCAAGCTTTACTGGATGCTTTCTCTATACAAGATAAATTAGGAAGTATCAAAGGAAAAAAAGTGGTGATTGTCGGAGATATTTTACATTCACGTGTTGCTCTTTCAAACATCTTCTGCCTTCAAAAACTAGGCGCAGAAGTAATGGTATGCGGACCTCAAACCCTGATGCCTAAATACATTGAGAGTTTAGGAGTAAAAGTAGAATTGAATTTAAAGAAAGCTTTAGAGTGGTGTGATGTGGCAAATATGTTACGCATTCAATTGGAACGCCAGGATATAAAATTCTTCCCGTCATTGAGAGAATACACCATGCTTTACGGCTTGGATATGGAAATGCTGAACTCATTATCTAAAAAGATTCTGATCATGCACCCGGGACCAATTAACCGCGGTATTGAGATCACCAGTGAAGTAGCAGATAGTGATCAATCGATCATTTTGGAACAAGTAGAAAATGGTGTTGCAGTAAGAATGGCTGTGATGTTTTTGCTTGCGGGGAGGATGAATTAATTCTGCAAAAAACTATCGTTTTAAATATTCAGAAATTTTCAGAATACTTGTTTTCTTGATTTTTTTCAAAACAAGAAGATCTTCATCGCCTGTAATCAGAAAATCTGCCTTCCCATCAAGACAAAGGGATAGAAGAAAATTATCCTTATGATCTCTACAAATGTTAACCTTTGAACTAACATCAATAAACTCTGCATTATCCTGAATAGCATCTAATAATTTATTTATATCCTTTTCGGAGAAATACTTTTTCAATTTTGGTCTTGAAGCAACTTCTAAAAACTCAGACAACAATTCTTCGCTTAAAAGAAAAACTATCTTACCACTTTTAACATGTTTGTCAAGTTTAGAAAAGGAATCGCTAATTAAAAAACTGATAAATACGTTCGTATCAACAACAAGCCTGTCTGGTTTATTTGCCATAACGCTTTGTTCTTACAGCTTCAACTTCTTTTGTGATTTCCGCTAAAGAGATGGTTGCCTTTTTTGAACGAAGCTTCTTTACTACATCCATGAAAGGGTTTGAAGTTTTTTCTGAAATAGAAATAAGCCTCAATTCAGCAAGATCTTGCAGCAATTTTTTAGCTTTTGGGTTTAATATTTCAATATTCAAGGTTGACATATAACAAAAGTACAAAATATTCTCAAATGTCGGGAGAATAGCTGTGATGTTTTTGCTGGCGGGAGATTGAATTAATTTTCCTCAAACAACTCTGAACTAATTCTATCCGCCAACAACTTTCCCTTCTTTGTCAAAGTATAAACAGAATTATTCTTTACCATCTCTCCGTTTGAAATATACTCTTTAGTATTCTCCAAAAACGAGTTCAAGTACTTCTCCCCGAATTGTTTTTCAATATAATTCAAATCCACACCCCACATAGTGCGCAGGCGGGTAAGAAGATATTCGTTGTATTGATCGTTAATACTTAATTCTTCTTTTTCAAAAGGAACTATACCCGATTCAATTGATTTAATGTATTGAGGATTATTGGCAATATTCCACTGCCTGTTTTTTCCATCATAGGAATGTGCAGACGGACCGATACCTATGTATTTATTTCCTTTCCAGTAATTACTGTTGTGTACCGCAAAATGATGGTTGGTTCCGAAATTGGAGATCTCGTACTGAATAAATCCTTTGCGTTCTGTTTCTTCCATCAACCACTCAAAACATTGCTGACTGAATTCATCATTCACTGCGGGTTCTATACCCTTTCCAAACCAATTACCTAAAACTGTTTTGCTCTCAATGGTTAAATTGTATGCAGAGATATGCTGAACGTTTAGGTCAAATGCCTTTTGTAAATTGTTCTTCCATTTATTTATGTCCTGAAATTTGGAACCGTAAATAAGATCGATGGTGATATTATCGAAGCCTTTGTTCTGTGCAGCTTTCACGCAAGCAACAGATTGGTCAACAGTATGACTTCTGTTCATCCACTTCAATTCTTCTTCATCAAAACTTTGGATGCCAATACTTAAACGATTAATACCTGCTTGTTTGAATTCTTTTATACGTTCCTCCGTAAGATCATCCGGATTCGCTTCTAAAGTAATCTCCACCTTTTCCGAAACAATATGATCTTTGGTAACTGAATTTAAAATAGCATTCAATTCTTCATTACTCAAAACACTTGGCGTTCCTCCACCAAAATAAATACTCTCTACAGCTTCGCCACCAGCATAATCCTTTTGCAACTCAATTTCTTTGCAAATAGCCTGCACCATTTTTTCTTTGTACTCCAATTGAGTAGAAAAATGGAAATCACAGTAAATACAAGCTTTTCTGCAAAAAGGAATATGAATGTAGATACCTGACAATGTTATTTATTAATGAGCTCTAAACTTAACCACAAAGTTCGCAAAGTTTAACACAAAGAACACAAAGTATTATAAAATAATCTCCGTGAAACTCTGTTTCTCTGTGCCGTGGTGAGTATTTAATTCATACTCGGATCCTCCGGAAAATTGCCAAGGATAGCGTAATTGCTTCCCATGCGTTTTAGTTCATTTCCCCATATATGATCTGCGTCTTCGCTCATTATTAAACTATAGTCTGGATCGTTGATAAACCATGCTTTTTCCTCTATTTCAGTTGGCAATTGTTTTTCTTCCCAACCAGCATAACCTACAAAAAAGCGAATATCCTTATGGCTTACTTTGTGATCGCGTAATAATTTAATCACGTCCTCAAAATTACCACCCCAAAACCAGCCACTTTCTCCAATCGGCATGCTGTTATTGATCTCTATGCCAAATCGATGTATAAAAAACAATTGGTTATCGGCCACCGGGCCGCCTTTGTACAAGGGATTCATCAGATCCTGCATCCCGGGTAAAACATCTTTCAATCGCAAATGCATAGGTTTATTCATTACAAATCCCATTGTACCATGTTCATTGTGTTCCGTCAATAGGATCACACTGCGCTTAAAATAACCGTCGTTTAAAAACGGCTGAGCAACCAGTATTTTTCCTTGTGCAGCAATCATCCTAATCCGTTATATTTGTACAAAATTAAACGAATGGAGGAATCAGACAAATCTATTTACAATTTACGTCACGATTTTAGCAAATCTTCACTAAATGAGACAGATGTAAATAGCTCCCCGGCACTGCAATTTGACTCGTGGATGAAACAGACTTTGGACTCAAAAATTGAAGAGGCTCTGGCAATGGTGTTAAGTACGGTAAATAAAGAAGGCCAACCTTCAGGGCGTATTTTATATTTGCGAGAATATGGAAATGACAACTTTGCTTTTTTCACCAATTACCACAGCAGAAAAGGTGAAGAGTTAATAGAAAATAATCGTGCTAGTTTAACTTTCTTTTGGCGTGAATTAGAAAGACAAGTGCGCATTGAAGGCACGGTAGAAAAACACAGTAAAGAAGCGTCTGATAAATATTTTTATTCACGCCCTTACTATTCCAAAATTGGAGCATGGTCTTCGCCACAAAGCAAAGTAATAAAAGGCAGAGCTGAACTGGAAGGTTTTGTAAGTGACTTTGATAAACGTTATCAAACAGAGGATGTTCCTCGTCCTGAATATTGGGGTGGCTATATTTTAAAAGCAAACTACTACGAATTTTGGCAAGGCAGAGAAAGCAGGTTGCATGATAGAATTGCTTATACACTACAAGGAGAGAATAACTGGAAGGTAGAGCGATTGGCACCATAAGTGGTTTCGACTCCGCTCAGCCACAGGGAAACGAAATCACCTTAATAAAAATCAAAAAACCATCGTAAAAAGAAATAAAAAAACTTCAAACCAGAAATAGTACATGACAAAACAAGATAAAATAAACAACTTTGATCCGAACAGTGTTGGAGATACAACTGCAGGAATGTTTGGATTACCATTTACATTAGATGAATGCGAAACCGTTTTAATTCCTGTACCCTGGGAAGTAACCGTTAGTTATAGTGGCGGGACGGCTAATGGTCCGGGAGCTATTTATGACGCCTCTTTTCAGGTTGATCTTTATGATCCGAATAAAAAAGATGCATGGAAGTTAGGGATTGGAATGGACGAAATAAATGAAGACCTTCATGGAATAAGCGATACATACAGGGAAGTGGCAGAAGGTCTTATTGATCTAATGTCAGCGGGAGAAAATGTGGCTGATAGCTCTGAGTTCGATGATATCAACAAGGCATGTTCTGATATGAATGCATGGGTGAAAGAACGTGTATTGCATTTCTTAAAACAAAATAAAACAGTTGGATTAATAGGTGGAGATCATTCAACTCCATTGGGTATGATGCAGGCACTTTCTGAACATTTCGGGAAATTTGCCATTTTACAAATTGATGCGCATGCCGATTTGCGCATTGCTTATGAAGGTTTCGAATTTTCGCATGCATCTATTATGTACAATGCTCTGAAAATTGACACTATTGAGAAGCTGGTTCAAGTGGGAATACGTGATTATTGCGAAGAGGAATTGAACATTATCAACGAATCAAAAGGAAGAATAAAAACATTTTTCGACAGAGACATCAGGCAGGCAAGTTATGCAGGCGAAAACTGGCAACAAACCTGCGATAGAATTGTGAAGGAACTTCCTAATAATATTTATTTGAGCTTTGATATTGACGGATTGGACCCGAAATTATGCCCGAATACAGGGACTCCTGTTGCAGGAGGTTTTGAAGCAGAACAAGTTTTATATCTAATTGAACAAGTTGTGAAATCGGGTAAAAAATTCGTTGCATTTGATATTAATGAAGTTACTCCCGGTGAAGAAAACGAATGGGATGCAAACGTTGCCGCACGCTTGTTATATAGAATTGCCAATTTAGTAATGATGTCGCAGGGGAAATAATGAGTGCAGATAAAAAAGAATTAATAGAATACTTAAAGCAGTTTGTTTCAGAAACACGTCTTCAACGTTTTGATGGCGTAATTGCTGAACGTACACGACACATTACTGTTGTTTTGGAGGATGTTTATCAAGAACACAATGCCAGTGCGGTTTTGAGAAGTTGCGAAAGTTTTGGGATACAGGATGTACATTTTATTGAGAACAGAAATAAATACAGGATCAGTACCGATGTGGATATGGGAGCTTCCCTATGGCTCGATATTCACCGAGTTTCTAAAGAAGTAAACAACACAGTAAAATGTTTGACTGACCTGAAAGCAAAGGGCTACAAAATTGTTGCAACTACTCCTCACGAAAAGGACGTGAATTTATCTGATCTGAAAGTAGATGATAAAATAGCACTTGTATTCGGAACTGAAATAGATGGAATTACAGATGATGTAAGAGCTTGTGCGGACGAATTTGTAAAAATACCCATGTATGGTTTTACCGAAAGTTTTAACATTAGCGTAAGTGCGGCTTTATGTATGTATGAACTTACTACCAAATTGCGTGCTTCTGATATTGATTATAAACTCAGTGAAGAAGAGATGCTGGATATCCGTTTAAAATGGCTTAAGAACTCAATTAAACGCTGCGATTTGATTATTGAGGATTTCTATAAGAAGAAAAGTTCTTGATATTTCACCACTAACACTCAGAACACTGAGAGACACTACGTTTTGTCGAGGTTTTAAAATTCTTCTTAGTGAACCTTAGTGTGCATTTTCTTAGTGCTTAGTGGTGAAACCCACCCTTCAAATAGCTTCATTCACAACAAAAAAATCAATTTTCACGAAATTTATTTAGGTATGTAGGATAAACTTTTATCTTTACAGTAGATTTCCTATGAATACCAAGATACCACTCAAGCAACTGCTTCTTCTCTCCATTACTACCATTTTCTTTGCTTGCAGAAGCAATCAGGAAGAAAATAAAAAAGTAATAGCAAAAACTCCACAGGATGTTAATAAAATAGCAGCAGAACAATTAAATCAATTTTTTAAAGAGAATAAAAAAGACTCTTTATTGATTTTAGATAAAGATTCCCTGATCACTTTTGGCTTCTTTAAAAATCATTACTCCAAAGAGCCACAAACTATTTTTACTGATAAAGGAGTATGGAATCCAACTGGCGATAGTCTTTTTGCCATCATCAGGGATGCCAGGTACTATGGATTGATCCCGAATGATTACCATTTCGCTAAAATTGATAGTTTATATAAAAGTGTTTACAATAAAGAGGAAGAAGATTATGACGCACGTGCCATTGCTAAGATCGATCTTTTACTTGCCGATGCTTATTATAAATTTGGCGCGCACCTCAACAAGGGAAGATTTTATCCCGATAGCTTGTTGCTTGAGTGGAGACCTGCAAAGCTTGACAGCAACTGGAACAATGTCTTAAAATGGGGTATAACTTCTAAAAACATCAGAGCAGCTTTGGATTCATTAGAACCAAAACATGATGGCTATGTTTTCCTTAAAAAAGAATTCAAAAAATACCTGATCGAAAATGAGAAGATCAATTGGGATTCTATTTCCTTCTCAAACATAACAGATACAACTAAATTCCTTGCAAACCTTAAAACACGTTTGTTGGCAACAGGAGATTACGATAGTACTGTAACAGGTTCAGATAGTGTGAAAATGGCGAATGCAATCAAATCCTATCAAAAGAAAATGAACCTGGATCCTGATGGAAAGCTTGGAAAACTTACAAAACAATCATTAAAATTATCCAAAGAAACAGCCATTCGTCAAATGGAAATGTCGCTGGAGCGCTGGCGCTGGGAACGAGCGGTATTTCCTGAAAAATATTTTTGGGTAAACATTCCTTCTGCGGACCTCCACGTTTGGGAGAGAAACAAAGGTAAAATAGACCCTAGATGGAAAAAAAGTAAAGAATCCAGAGAGAGAGCACTGAAAACAGTTGGGAAAGACACACTTGTTCTTTTCTCAAACGTTGTGGTAGGAAAACCGGAAACTCAAACCCCCATCTTAAATGCAAAAATAAATTACGTACTCATTTATCCATATTGGACGGTTCCATACAGCATTGCCTGGAAAGAGATTCTGCCCGCTGTGCAAAGAGACACTAATTACCTTCACAAAAAGAATTTTGACGTGATCAATTCAAAAGGAGAAGTAGTGGATATAAAATCGGTAAACTGGAAAAAATTAAATAAAGGTAATCTACCTTACAAATTCAGGCAGCGAATTGGTGACGATAACAGTTTGGGAGTTGTGAAATTTAACTTCAATAACAAGTACGGAGTTTATTTACATGACACAAACAGCAAACGTTACTTCAAAACATTTTATCGTTATCAAAGCCACGGTTGCGTAAGGCTTGATAAATACTGGGAAACAGCAAAATTTCTCACGAGAGATGACACACTTAAACTTCCTTATGATACTTTGGCTGTTTATTTTCAAACCCCTTTTCAGCGACAGATTAATATGAAAAAAGTAGTACCGATCTATATTCGTTACTACAGTACCGTAGCTGACTGCACCGGGCTTTATCGCTACATCGACATCTACCGTAAGGATGAAAAGATGGCAAAACTCGTGTATAAAGGAAAGTAGCATTCTGTACACTAACCACAAAGTGCCTAAAGCATTTATAATTGTATAGAAATACAAGTCTGTACATCTCCGTGCCCCAGTATCAAAAAACTTGCAGGTAAGATCATCCTAGATCTATTATTGTTTAATACAAGGATACTGAGTATCTCAAAAACCGGAAGAGTTACATAGAGCACAAATAGTGCTGCTTAAACCCTTTGTGAAACCCCTTAACCACTGCCGTACCCGTGTTAAAAAATCGGAAGAGCTAAACCTGAATTTATCCTCTCAATAATTCCTATCTTTACCCCATGATAAAAAGATCTTTCATCGCAGCCAGCATATTAGTATCAACTGCATTTTCTCTTTCTGCACAAACAGAAATAAAAAACATAAAAAAACACATTACTTTTTTAGCTTCCGATAAACTCAAAGGACGTGGAACATCTTCTGAAGGTGAAGAAAAAGCTGCGCAATACATTGCCGACTACTTTAAAAAATTAAAGTTAGAACCTATGGGTTCTATTACTACAAATGGCCAAAGATACAAGGTGGCAATCCCCAGTTATTTCTTTGATTTTACTTTCAAAAAAAATCCGAATCCACACGATACAAATACGGCAAACATTGTAGAGCGTAAAGGAAAAAACGTAGTAGCTTTTTTAAATAACGGAGCGGCTCATACCATTGTTATTGGCGCGCATTTCGATCACCTAGGCTTAGGACATGATTATAATTCATTAGATGCAAATCCGGAAGGAAAAATTCATAACGGAGCCGATGATAATGCCAGCGGAACAGCAGGTGTATTGGAACTGGCGAGGTATTACTCTACTAACAATGTTAAAGAGAAATACAATTTTCTCTTCATGACTTTTTCGGGAGAGGAACTAGGTTTATTAGGTTCTAAAAAATGGTGTGATAATCCCACTTATCCTTTAGAAAAAATAAATTACATGGTCAATATGGATATGGTTGGAAGATTAAATGATTCTACAAAAAAACTGATAATCTATGGTGTTGGAACAGCACCGGAGTTTGTGGATCTTATTGATAAAACAAATTATTTAGGTCAAAAATTTCCTACCGGAGATAGTTTCGAATCGAGAACCATTTTCTCCATTAAAAAAGACAGCGCCGGAATAGGCCCAAGTGACCAAACTTCATTCTATTTAAAAGACATTCCTGTATTGCATTTTTTCACCGGTCAGCACAGCGATTACCACAAACCAAGTGATGATGCAGATAAAATCAATTATCCGGGAGAAAAAATGGTATTGGATTACATTACCCAATTCGTAACAGCTACAGAAGCGCTCCCTAAGCTAAAATTCACGGCTACCAAAACCCAGGAAACCAAATCAACCAAATTTAAAGTTACGTTGGGTGTAATGCCTGATTATGCTTATGAAGGCAAAGGAATGCGCATTGACGGGGTAAGTAATGGGAAACCTGCTGCTAAAGCCGGATTGGAAAAAGGAGATATCGTTACTAAATTGGGAGAAACCGTAGTCGACAACATGGAATCCTATATGAAAGCTCTTTCTGTTTACCAAAAAGGCGACAAAGCCACGGTAAAGGTACTCCGCAAAGACAAGGAGCAGGAGTTTGAAGTGGAGTTTTAAGCAAAACTTCACTTAACTATTCAGGAAGTGGAGTTTTAAGCCTGTTTCAACCCTACTTATGAGTGCATAACTACTTAATTATCAATACATTTTTAAGGATCAAAAACCTTTATAAATAAAATTGGTTATTATAAAGGCAAATAGATATATTTGCACCCTTAAATTTAGAACATTAGTGTAATTATGCAAAACAAAGGTGCAATTAATTCATTCGCAATTTTATTAGGTTTAGCCTGTATTTTTTATCTGTCTTTTACCTGGGTTACCAGAGGTGTAGAAAGCGATGCTAAAGCATTTGCTTCTTCAGCTTCTCAAACAGCTGCGGTAAAACAAGCTGCTAAAGATTATGCAGCAGGTGACGTTAATAAAGAAAAGGCTTACATCGATTCAGTATTCTCTGTTATTGAAACAGGTTATTTGGATTCGATGAAAAACCAAACGGTATATAATATCGGAGTTACAAAATACACTTACGAACAAGCAAAGGGTAAAGAGATTAACCTTGGTTTGGACTTACGTGGTGGTATCAACGTAACTTTAGAGTTATCAGTTGGTGACATCATCAGAGGTCTTTCTAACAACAATCCAAATCCTGCTTTTAACAATGCAATTGCTGAAACGCAAAAAAATCTGGGTGTAGAAAACAACAAAGATTTTGTTGCTTTGTTTGCCGACAACTACAAAAAATCAGAACCGAACGGTCGTTTAGCTCCATTGTTTCAAACTGTTGAGAACAAGGGAAAAATCGATTACAACGCAACTAACGAACAAGTATTGGAATATGTTAGGGAACGCGTAAACGAAGCGGTTGATAATGCTAAGAAAACTTACCGTTCACGTATCGATCGTTTTGGTGTAACACAACCAAACATTCAGCAATTAGAAGCCAGCGGTCGTATCTTAATTGAGCTGCCGGGTGTACAGGATAAAGATCGCGTTCGTAAACTATTACAGGGAACTGCAAACTTAGAGTTCTGGGAAACTTTTGAAAACGGAGAAGTTATTGGTAGTTTATTTGAAGCTAACAAAAAAGTAAAAGAATACTTAAACCCAAAAACAGTTGAAGTTGCAGATACTACTGTGAAAGACACAACAGTAGCCGCTATCGATCGTTCTAAGCTAAGCAAAAAAGAATTAGAGAAATACATTGCAGATTCAACAGCAAAAGCTGCCGTTGCAGCAACAGCTAAAAAAGATTCAACTCTTGCTGAGAAAATGGCTGCTAAAAACAAAGAAGGTGTAAAAGATACTTCATTAGCTGCTGCAAAATTAGATAACCCTTTCTTCTTCCAGGGTGGCCCACTTATCCCAAACATTGTTCAGGATGAAAAAAAACAACAATATCCGGGACAAGGTTCTATTGTGGGTTACGCTCGTATAAAAGATACAGCTACTGTTAATAAATACTTAGCTCTTAATTCTGTAAAAAACCTTTTCCCTTCAAAAGCGAAATTCCTTTGGGAATCTAAACCTGATAAAGGAAGTGACTATATTAAGTTACACGTTATTAAAATTACCGACAGAAACGGAAAACCTGCTCTTTATGGTGATATCATCGCAACTGCTGAAAAACAAATCGACAATGGTCAGATCGTTATCAGCATGAACATGACTCCGGATGCAGCAAAAAAATGGAAAAGTTTGACTGCTGCAAACGCTCCTCAAAACCCGCAGGATCCAAATGCCCGTGGTCGTTGTATTGCTATTGTTATGGATGGTTTGGTTTATTCTGCACCAACTGTAAACGGTGAAATTCCAAACGGAAGTTCTCAAATCTCAGGTAACTTTGATAACAATGAAGCGGATGCATTAGTAGCTATTTTAAGTGCCGGTAAATTACCTGCAACTGCACGTATAGTACAATCAACTATAGTTGGTCCTACTTTAGGTGCTGAGGCAATTGAAAGCGGTTTATTATCTTTCATTATCGCTTTCATTGTGATTTTGATCTTCATGGCATTGTATTACAACAAAGCAGGTTGGGTGGCTAACTTAGCATTGTTGATCAACTTATTCTTTATAATGGGAGTATTAGTGTCATTAGGTGCTGTATTAACATTACCGGGTATTGCAGGTATCGTATTAACCATCGGTTTATCGGTAGATGCGAACATCCTTATTTTTGAGCGTATTCGAGAAGAATTAGCGCTGGGTAAAAATGTATCTCTTGCTATTAAGGAAGGTTTCAAACATGCGATGTCTTCCATCATCGACTCTAACGTTACTCTATTAATTTTAGGTCTTATCCTTTACATCTTCGGTAGCGGTCCGGTTCAAGGTTTTGCAACTACATTGTGTATCGGTATCCTTTCTTCTTTATTCGCTGCGGTATTATTATCTCGTGTGATCTTCGAAACATTATTGAACAAAAAAGCGAATATTACTTTCGATAATGGATTCACAAGAAACGCTTTCAAGAACATTGCATTCAACTTTGTTGGAAGAAGAAAAATGTACTACACCATTTCAGCATTAGTTATTGTAATGGGTGCTGTATTCTATTTCAAAAACGGTGGACTAAATTTAGGCGTTGATTTCAAAGGAGGTAGAACTTACATCGTTCGTTTCGAAAAAGACATGAACACTGAAGATGTAAAATCTAAATTAACTACTGCATTCGAAAACGAAGCCCCTGAAGTAAAAACTGCCGGCTCTGCAAGTCAGTTAAAAATCACTTCTTCATACCGTATTGCTGATCAAAACGATCAGGCAGATAAACAAGTTGAAGAGTTGTTAGAAAAAGGTTTGTCTACTACAGGTTCTAAATTTGAAGTAGTAAGTCAGCAAAAAGTTGGTCCTGCAATTGCAACAGATATTGTTTACGGAGCTTACGGAGCAATTTTATTCTCTTGTTTAGTGATGTTCTTATATATCGTTATCCGATTCAAAAAATGGCAGTACGGTTTGGGTGCGGTTATCGCATTATTCCACGACGTTCTGGTTGTATTATCTTTCTACACTATCTTCGACGGTGTTCTTCCATTCTCTTTGGAGATCGGACAGGATTTCATCGCCGCCATCTTAACCGTTATGGGTTACACTATGACTGAAACAGTTGTTGTATTCGACCGTATCCGTGAACGTTTATCAGAAAGCGGCAAATCAGATGTACAAGGAGAAGAGCGTAACAAGCTTATCAATTTTGCATTGAACAGTACATTAAGTCGTACCATCTTAACTTCATTAACTGTATTCTTCGTGTTATTGGTAATCTTTATCTTTGGTGGCGACAGTATCCGCGGATTCATCTTCGCATTGTTAATAGGTCGTATCATTGGTACTTATTCTTCATTGTGTATCTCTACTCCAATAGTAGTAGATTTGGGTGGAAAGAAAGCTTAAGTTAACACTATAATTATTAAGAAACGCTCTGACCAACTGTCAGGGCGTTTTTTGCTTTAGTAAATACACTTCGCTTTCCTTTTTTTCGTTCTTTTACACCTGTAAATAATCATCCCTTTCAACAAACAAAAAATGAAAATAAGATCATTCCTTTCCGGACTAAGCATTGCTTGTATATTTCCTTCCATCGCACAAACTTACATTAGCAATGTTACTATTATTGATGTAGAAAAAAAGAAATTAGTGAAAGAACAAACCGTTCTTATCAATAAAGATCAGATTGTATCTATACAAGCAAGTAAAAGTGTGAAACCTGCTAAAGGATCAACCGTTATAGATGGTACAGGAAAATTTTTAATGCCCGGAATGACCGATGCACATGTTCATTTCTTTCAGAGTGGTGGAATTTATACCCGTCCGGATGTCATTAACATGGAAGAGTTTGCTCCTTATTCTAAAGAAATAAAGTGGACGCATGATAATTATGAAGACATTTTAACGCGTTATTTGGCACTTGGGATTACTACCGTAATTGACCCCGGTTCCAGCTACAATTTTCTGAAACTAAAAAAGAAGTATGCCAATAAAAGCTACTGCCCCACTGTTTACATGGCCGGCCCATTAATTACAACATACAAACCTTACGTTTATGACAGCCTGCTCAATGACGATCCTTTTTCACTGGTTAAAACAGTTGAACAGGCAAAACAAGCTGTAAGAGACCAGTTACCGCATAATCCTGATCTTATTAAGATCTGGTACATCGCAAATTTCACCGGAAAAAACATTGAAGACAGCGCAAGGAAATTTTTACCCATTATAAAAGCTGCCATTGATGAAGCACACAAATACAACCTCAGAGTGGCTGTGCATGCCACCGAGCGAATTACAGCACAATTGGCTGTTGAAAATGGCTGCGATTATTTAGTACACATTATTGATAACGAAGTTGTATCAACTGATTTCATTAACTTATTAAAGAAAAAGAAAGTTGTACTTTGTCCTACACTTAATGTTATGGATGATTATTCCTATGCTTTCGCACAAAATATTCAGCCCAATTTTTATGAACTCACTAAATCCGCTCCTGAACCCTTATCCTCTGTTTTAGAATTCAAAAACACACCCGACACTTCCTTGGTAAACTATTATAAAAAATATTCATGGGGCTGGAATCCTTCAAAATCAGACTCAACAGGAAATGTCAATCTTAAAAAGATGATAGATGCCGGTGTTACAATTGCCACCGGAACAGATGCAGGAAATATTGGAACCTTCCACGCAACTTCTTATATGAAAGAACTGAAAGCAATGCAAAAATGCGGGGCTGATAATTGGCAGATCATTCAGGCATCAACTATTAATGGTGCAAAGGCAATGGGCAGAGAGAAAGAAACCGGAAGTATTGTTGCCAAAAAAAAAGCCAGTATGCTCTTACTTAGTGCAAATCCTATTGACAATATTGAGAATTTAAAAACAATAGAAATGATTATTAACAACGGCGTTGCAGTTAAACCCGATACCCTTGTGTATGAAAGTGCTTTACAGTTAGTGCAACATCAGGTAAACGCATATAATCTTAAAAACCTGGAAGCATTTGTAGAGCCTTATGCCGAAGATATTGAGATCTATGACCTGGAAGGAAATATAAGTTGCAAAGGGAAAGATGAAATGCGTAAACAATATGCTCCATTGTTTGAGAAATATCCGAATTTACATTGTGAAATAAGATCAAGAATTATTCAGGGAAGTACTATCATCGACAAAGAATACATAACAGGAATGGGTGATGATCCTTTTGAAGGAGTAGCCATTTATTGTATCCAGAATTTTAAGATCAGAAAAGTTTTTTTTGTTGAATGATACAATTAAAGCTTAGTCCGGAAGAATTTATATTGTTCCTGGATAAGTGGCACTTTTCCATTAAAACGAAATTCAAATTCATTTATTTAAAATAACTTTTCTGATAACTGTTTCCTGGCCGATCTTGATCTTTAGTAAATAAATACCATTCGTTCTGTCAGAAAGATCTAACTTCAGTTCCTTTTGCCCTTTGCTGATATGAGTAAATACTTCCCTTCCGGTTACATCATATACCGATACCATCGCATTTACATCCGATACAAACTGAAGGGTTACTACTCCGGCTGAAGGGTTAGGGAATACCTGCAAATCAGTTGAATGTAGGTTTTCGTTAAGAGATACACCGTTAATACAGGAAACTATTGCTTTCCATCCTGCTGCTGTTACACCCTCATCAGCATGAAATTTGAAAGTTAAAGAACCTGTTGCATGCGTTGATGTTACCTGCCCCGGCGAATTTACCCCGCAATAAGTTCCAATTAAAGGAGAGGCGGCATTTGGTCCGTTATATATTTTCAGATAATCGTAACCACAATTCGTAAAGTCCTCGAGTTCAAATTCGGTAAAATTTAAACTTACTTTATCGCCACTATTCACCGGCAAAAATGTTTTAGTAAAATCAGTATTATCGGAATAACTATTCTCGATTCCCTGATCATAAAATAAAGCTAAACAAGTAGTAACCGAAGTATTGTTGTTCATTGGGATCACAACACCGACCAAAATATTACGGGTTATGTAATTAGAAACGGCTCCGTCGCTGATCTCAAATTTTAGACTAATAACTGTTCCTAACGGTGTTCCGGGAGCAACACTAAAATTAAATGAAGTTGGAATAGTTTGCGAAACATTAATTACGCCAACATTCATTGGTGCTGTATTAACGGTTACATAAGATGCATTGACTCCAACCGCAGTACAGGTAACCGTTGCATTGGATGAATTTACCTGACCATAGTTGAGTGCGTCTAATTGTATGTTGGCCGATTCAGCCGCCTCAACAAATCCGTTCGCATTATCATCTCCGGTCATACTCGTGTACATTAAGTTTAATGAAGGTCCTGCCGATCCTATTCCTAATTTATAATTCATAATATTTCCAACAGGGCCGATATCCCAAACTCTTAACCCGCTTGGATCTCCGTTATAAAACTCAGAAGAAGGTATTGTTGCTGCAGAATATTCTACATTAAAACTTTGCTCAAAACATGCATTAAAGTGTGGTGTGCTATTATCGTTGCCGGCGTGCACCAAATACACTTCGTGATGAAATGACTGATTATCACCGTTACGGTCGATATGCCAGATCGTTAAACCCTGATCGTCTATAGCTGAACTTCTTCCGTTTTGCATTCTACTTTCCAGTAAAAAGAATTCGTTTGTATCATTCAGGTTTCGGTATTTGAAACAGGTCATCGAATTAGCAGTGTCAATATTAACACCATTATAAAAAGTAACATCCTCTACTCTGCCCCAACCAACATTACTTCTGAATAAAGGATTTGGCGGAACAGGGTTTAGCGGATCCCCGTAATAACACATCAGGTCAAAAGTTCCTAAACCGTCGTTCCCATGATTACTGTCGTATTTATAGGTATCGGGCCACTGACCAATCATGTGTCCGTTTTCGTGTGCAACCACAGCCAGCTCCAATGGATCGTTTGCAGGTGAGCAGTTATAATCATCAGAAAAAACTCCATCAGCAGCAAATCCCGTATAATTTCCTTTATGAAACCACATTCCCTGGGCCCAGGTTGGAGGATAGCCTGTGTACATCATATTTATAGCCATAATACTTCCATCAGGATTGATTGATAAAGTAGAGAAATCAAATCCCTGAGCATCAATCCAATTTAATGCTCCCCCTAAAATTTGCTGTGCTCCCACGGCATAAGGCATTGCATCATAATCTGCAAAAGTTAAAGGAGCCCGGTAATAACCATACACCACATTTTCGTAATCAACTATTCCGCCCGAAATGTCAGAGTAGAATGTTCTTAAAGATCCGTTATTACCAAAGTTGGAGTAATTCATATCATTACAAAAATCAACAAACTCAGACATAGGTAAAGTACCCGGTTCATCAGAAAAATCGATCACAATACACAATCCCTTAATATTACCGGAAACAGTATGAATAGGAGTCCCTGCTATGCTCTGGTCAACACCATTATCGATTAGTTTATTGGTAGAAGCATCCATTTTAGTTGCGCCCAGTAATGACTTGTTTTTTTTAATAACTACTTTTTGAGCTTCGGTAGAAACATCCAGGTGCTTAACAAAAGGGAGATTTGTTTTCAGGCTGGAAATAGTGTTCTGCACACCCTGATAGACAATGCCGGTAGAGATTAGTTCATTATTATCTTCTGAAAGATTTGCATAGCAGATCCATTTCGTTTTAATATCGCGTACTACTGTATAACCATCCAAACCCTCAGCACGCATATAATATTCGTTGCCATATAATTTCACTTCAACCGAAGTACCGTCGGGTTGTTTAAATGACATTATTTTTCCGTTGTAAGCACTTGCGTTAATTACATTGGATAATGCTATGAGTACTAAAACAAATAGTATTTTTTTCATTTCAGCTAATTTTTAGAAATACAACCTAATAAAAGTACTTAAAATGACAGTTTAATCAAAGCCATATATCCACCATTCTTATGTTTGGAAAAAATGCACTCAAAAACCTGTAAAAAGCGTTAATAACTCAGGTTCGGACCAAAGGGTCAATACAAAAAATAAAATTATTTTTGCTACCTTAGTATATCCTAACAGGTATGCTCAAAAGAGCACAAATGAGAACATATTTAAACATTATTATAGCGGTTTTATTATTGAGTTTTACCTTAAAGGCTCAAAGCTGGAAAGTTGAAATAAAAAGTAATGTAGAGATCCGTACCTGGAAACTTACAACTAAAATAGAAGTTTCAGAAAAACCCTGTTTAGGCGCAACTATTAAACTCCTACTGAATGGTACCGTAGTTGAACAAACTACCAGTGACGGAGGTGGTGATTTTACCCTGCACGTTCCGCCAAAAGGCTCTTATATTATTGAAGTTTCTTACCCTGGTTGCAATACCAAAAGAGCAGCAGTTATTACCGAAGGCGTTCCTGATTTTGGAGAAGAGGTTTTTAATCCCAGTTTTGGTATCGGAGGTTTTGTAATGTCTAAACCTTTGCCTGGGATTGATTATTCGGGACTACAACAACCTATGGTAAAAGTTGGGTACATTCCGAGAATCAAAAATTTTGATGATGATGAAGCCTATACACAACAAAGTTTAGGTGTAGTGGGTAAAATTTCTGCTGCGGAAAATGCTTTAATGGAGAGTTTTTGTGCTACCAATCGCTCAGGTGATGAGGCATTAAAAAAACCTGATTGTCCTTTAGCTAAAATATTATATGAAAAAGCTATCAGTATGATTCCCGGTGAGTCTTATCCTGTAACACAATTAATTAAAGTAGGTGCCTGTTTAAAAGAGAAAGAAGAAGCCGCAGCAAAAGCTAAGGCAGAAGCAGAAGCTAAATTAGCCGCGGAAAAAGTTGCCAAGGAAAAAGCGGAAGCTGAAAAATTAGCAAAAGAAAAGGCTGCTAAAGAAAAAGCAGAAGCGGAGAAACTTGCCAAAGAAAAAGCGGAAGCTGAAAAAATCGCGAAAGAGAAAGAAACAGTTGCTAAAGCCGAGGCAGAGAAATTAGCTGCAGAAAAAGCTGCTAAAGAAAAAGCAGAAGCGGAGAAACTTGCTAAAGAGAAAGCGGAAGCAGAAAAAATAGCGAAAGAGAAAGATGCTGCTGCAAAAGCCGAGGCAGAGAAATTAGCTGCAGAAAAAGCTGCCGCTGCGAAAACAGAGGCAGAAAAATTAGCTAAAGAAAAGGCTGCTAAAGACAAAGCAGAAAAAGAAAAACAAGCGAAAGAAAAAGCGGAGGCAGATAGAATTGCTAAGGAAAAAGCAGCAAAAGATAAAGCGGAGGCCGACAGGATAGCAAAAGAAAACTCAACCATAAAAACAAACCAAACTGTTACTACTGCAACTACCACAACCAAATCAGGAAATACTACTACCACAACCACAGTTACCACAACGCTGTCAACTACGCTTACAACAACCGGTGGCGGGGAGTTGGATCTGGTTCCTGTAAAAGATACAGCTAAAAAAGAAGCAGTTGTAAAAACAACTACCACACCAACTGTTACCGCTACAGTTACCACACCTACAGTTGCCGCTTCCGGAACCGGGTTTAACGTTACCAACACCGGAACACCAACTGATGGTGGAGGGGATGTAAAAAGTAAAGAAGTTAAACACGGAGTGCGCAACGAATTAGGCCCTGATAAATACAAGAACGCGATACGGAAAGCAGATGATCTCTTTAAAACAAAGCGGTACAAAGAAGCTAAAGCCGCTTATGAAGAAGTGCTTCTCATAAAACCGGAAGACCCCTACGCTACAGCTAAACTGGCTCAGGTGGTGAAGTATATAAAGTAATTTAGTTTTTTAAACGAGCCGATCATGGTTCGTTTTTATCTCCAGGGGCGCCCCCGGTTGGTGTTTTTTTTGGAAACGAAAAGTTTTTTCTTTATCGAATTACTTTTGTATGTATCATGGATTCTATCTTGAGAGTAGCAAAGGGGGGCTCTTATCACCACTCTGTTGCAATCCTCTTTGGAAACAAAAACGGCGATCAAAAGACCGCCGCTTCCTATACTTAATTATTTTATTGTTATTCAATAACCAATTTCTTCGTCTGCATTCCTGCATCACTCATTACCTGAATAAAATAAACACCACTACTCAACTGTTGGTTAGAAAAGTTTAACTGATACTCATGTTTACCTTTTGGTAATTTGTTTAGTTGAATATTCATTACTTGTTTACCTGTGATATCCATCAAACGAATACTTGCTGCATGAGTACTTGTTAACTCAAATATTATGCTGGTGTTATTGTGTGCAGGGTTTGGATACACGCCAAAATTAGATGTGTTTGCAACATATTGATGAATGCCAACTGCTGTTGGTAAAATTGGGAATACCGAATTACTGTCAGCGTAGTAATCGAGATCTATTGTGCTATCAGCTTGTACATTCACAACATAAAACGAATCCATTGGTAAGCCCGGAATATCAACATATATTCTGTACGAATCATCAGGTAAGTTAGTGAACTCATAATAACCTGTAGAATCCGATATTGTTCTTGCCTGAATTCCTCCCCCCGGATTTTTTCCAAGTTTTACATCCACACCTTTTAATGGTCCGCCCGGTGCAAATACATTGTGGTGTCCTTTACCCGGTCTTGATCCGAAACCATCACCTTCCCGGATCTCTCCTGAAATGGTTCCTGTACCTGTTCCACCCAATAATTGTATCATATTTATATCTGCAACAAAAGCACCTGTACAACTGTGATTAATTACAGTAGCCGAATCCCATTGGAATGCATCTCCATAATAGGTAGGTAAAAGATTAGGGAATATAACTGTATCGGGTACAACTTTAATAAGATAATTTCCGTGAGGCATGGATGGGAAACTATAAGACCCTGTACCTGCACTAAACGGATATACAAAGAAGGTATCGAAAGCCAATTGCTGTACACTAAACTTTAGTACATACATTACACCATCACTCAGTGAACCTGCTCCAACATTTAAATTTCCCGAAAGTGTTTCGCTTGCATCAACTGCCACAGTCAAAAGACCAGAGCTTCCACATCCATATGAATCATTTACTGTTAAAGTATAGCTATCAGATGCAGAAGGAAAATAATATTCGTTATTTGCTGTAGATATAGTAGTCATTAAACCATCATTCCAGTTATAAATAAAAGGAGCTGTTCCTCCTGTAATAGTTCCATTAAGATAAATACTGTCTGTTTCGCAAATAGCATAATCGGCAGGCAATGTTACAACCGGACTTGGGTGAATATTAAGAAGCAAATCATCTACAACATTTGGACATGCAGGATTTAATGCCGAAGAAGTAAATGTTAAAGTTACTGTGCCTGCAGAAATATCAGCAGAAGAAGGAGCATAAGAAGTTGACATACTAACTGCATCAGGAACAAAAGAGCCCGTTCCTGAAGTAGTCCAAAGTATACTACTGTAAGAAGATGCTGAACCATTAACAGAAACACTGGATGCAAAATCGGAACACACAGCAATATCGGCTCCTGCAAAACTGCTTGTTGGGTCCTGCATATACAACACAAGTGTATCCTGTTCGTTTACGCAATAGGTATGATAAATTTCTAAAACAATTTGCACCGAAGTGCCCGAAGCATCAGCACCTGATAAATAATAATCAGGGCTCATTGTTCCTCCATTAACAAAAGATCCTGAGCCTATAGTAGTCCAGTTAAATGTGTTACCTACATTGTTTCCACCTGCTAAAGTAACGTAAGGTGTTCCGCTTCTGCACACATCTACATCCGGACCGGCGGTAAATCCTGTTCGGTTCTCAACAGTAACCATAACAGAGTTCATTCCCACACAACCATTGGCGTCTGTTCCGGTAACATTATAAGTCATTGTTGAGATGGGCGAAAAAGGAATACCATCAGAAACTCCGTTATCCCAGCTATAACTCATTGCACCTGTACCGTACAAAAATACCTGATCCCCTTCACAAACACCGGGAACATTTGCAGTTGCAGTTACAAGTGGGTTAGGATTAACAGTTATAGTTACCATATCAGTATCATTACACCCTGCCAGGTTTGAGCCAACAACAGTATACAAAGTTGTTACAGTAGGAGAAAACGGCATACCATCAGTAACTCCGTTATCCCAAACATATGTGTCGGCACCACTACCTGAAAGTGTTACGCTTTGAAACTCGCAAACAGCAGTACTACTTGGCATAGCTATTACGTTGGGTAGTGTGTATTGTGATTCATAAGCACCTATATCTACGTTGGTTCCAAAAATACGGGGAGATTCGGTTATATCCACACTTAATGTTGGATAGGTATTATTTCCTGTTTCAAAACAAGGAGAAAAACATGCTAAACGATAATCATTTGTTCCAGCATTAATAAACAATGGATCCACATTAATATTTCCTGTCCCAATTAAATAAGTTGGATCTCCACAATTATTATTTGCATTAAATGCTGCATCAGTTACAAGGTCCAATCCGTAAAAAATACTGTTGTGTATATCGAAGGTTCCATTAATACCATTGGCAACATACTGAATCTCCGCGCCTGGTGAGTTAGTTGCAAAGGTGCAGTTGGTTACAGTTACGTGTACTTCACCGGTCGACATGTTTTCTGCATAAATTTCATTAGCTGAGCCTGCCCCTGCGTTGTTATGAAACAAACAGTTTTCGAAGAAAGGAGTACAAAAAGTAAGTGAGCCGGTTGCATACATATAAACAGCTCCACCCAATGATAATGAGTTATTATTTCTGAAGGTACAGTTATTAAACTTGGGAGCGGTGGAGTTACCACCTGTTTGATCACACACAATAAAAACAGCTCCACCATTACCTACAGCATTGTTCCCGCTGAAGATGCAATTATTAATGGTAGGGTTAACTGTACCCGGCGAATTAGGATCACAAAAAAATCCACCACCTACTGCAGTACCTCCGCCACCTGAAGCATTTCCGCCTATGATCATAAAACCATCGAGTATAGCCGATGAATTGGTTTGCCCTGCGGTAACCACATGGTAAGCATCGTTAGCCGTAAAAGTACCCGAGAAATCAAGGTCACCGGTTAATACAGAAACATAATTAACTATATCGCGTTGTGCAAGAAAAGTTTCAGTCCCATTAAAACCACCGTAAATAGCCACGTTATTTTTAAGTAAAAAAGTAGAAGAAGTGGCTCCAGAGGTTCCTGTGTAATAAGCCCCCTGTGCTACCCAGATCTCTCCCGATGAAGCGGCAGTAATAGCAGACTGCAAATCGGTGTATGCATCCGCCCATGAAGTTCCGTCGTTAAGACCCGAAGCTCCCCCATTTACATAAATGGTTTGCGCCTGCGCGAAATAAGATCCAAAAATTAAAAATGTGCTGAGTATAAATTTTTTCATTAATAGGAATTTTTAAGAGTAGCTAAGATAATAAATATTTGGAAAGTGTATTTAGAGCTTTACTAACAATTAGTTAAATTGACTTCGACTACGCTCAGTCACCAGATCACACTTCAATTGAAAACTAAATAAGTGGTTGAGCATAGTCGAAACCACCCGAAGCAGTTAGTATAGCAGGGCGCAGGCATCCCTCCGGCTGATGTTTTTGGAAACGAAAAGCTTTTGCTTAATAGGGTATAGAACGCTCGTATTATGTAGATAAGTTCGATCATTGGGGATGCGGCATAGCGTTCCTGATGTGAAGGTTCACTGCAATCATATTGCTCAAATTTTTGGGCAGCGCAGCCTTCCAAAAATTAGCAATTGATTGTATAGTGAATCACATCAGAAATGCCGCCGCAAGCTTTTTTGCTGCTTTTTTTGCTTCAAAAAAGTAGAAACGTATTTCCAAGACGGGACACGAAACTATGGAATGAAAGATTATTTCTTCGGAGGAAGTGCAAACGCTACAGCCTCATGCTCAAAATTCCCATTATGCGCACCATCACAAAACGGCTTATTCTTCGACATACCACAACGGCAAATAGAAACTACATCTCTCCCTTGAAGATCATAATTTGCTCCCGTTTTATCTACGATCTCAAAATCACCTTCTATACGCACTGAACCATTGTTGTTTATTGTAAGTTTTACTTTTGACATATCTAGTTTTTTAAATGTAGCCAAAAATACTCTTATTAATCTACGTGTTTGTACCAATTCACACCTAAAAAACACCAACTCTTACGCATTCATTTTCTTATTCTGCAGAAAGAGGGATCCGTTCTGTTCAAAAACAAGCGGGCAGATAAACAGTAATACCGAATTATAATACAGGGATTAATCAAAGGTGGTTGAGCGTCTGTCCTGAGCGTAGTCGATGGGGAGCCGAAACCACAAATGTATATAATGCAGGGATCGGTCGTGGCCGATCCCTGCATTATCGGAAAAATTCATATCTTCAAAACATCAAATACTATCATGGCATCATTCAAATCATTATCCAATAATCTCAAAACACTGGCAAACCAATTTGGTGCAGATGTTAACCTTAAGAAATTAAAATACTTTCAGGCTCTTCACAAAACTGCTATGCCAGCAAATAAAGAATTAACGGAGCACCAGCATTTGCTTTTGTTTTTATCAGCACATCCAAACAGCAAGGAGTTTTTGGATCTGGTGAATAAGGAAAAAGAAAGACTCGCAAAACATATAAAAAAGCAAAGCCCGGCTAAACTAAAAAAAGAGTTGGAAAACAGTGGACTTCCCTACACTCCAACTCTTTCCTGTTATAGTCATGATCTATTGGAGTGGTTGCAACAAAACGATTCTGTTCAGATGACCTATGATTACTCGACTGAAGAAGAAATAGAATTGAATCATGTACTACAATTTACTTTACCTGAATTAGAAAAAGGGCTCACTGCAGCAGGAAATTTGCAAGAAGATCTTTTATCAGAGTTGCAAGTGAAACCTCCTCAATTTCTTTCCTTTTTAATAGATCAATTTTCAAATCTCAATAAAGAGCCATTTATAAAAGACTATTTCTGGAACAAACTAAGTGTGTATGTAGAATTAAAATCAGAAGAAATTAAATTCAGTAAACTCTACAACCAATTAAGTTTCGACACATCTTACTTTCATACTAATCTTTTACGTTCATTCGATCACATTGAATTATTGAATACAGAACTACCTTATTTTACTATCCTGAAACCAGAACAACAGGAAGAGTTGATAGAGGTAATGCGTATGTCACTACTCCTACTTGGTCGTGAAACCGATCCTACTACTTTTATCGACAGAAGATCACTACGTTTTTATCAACTCGAACGGGGAATTTCCATTGCCATTTATGGTATGACTGCTAATCGTCAATTACCAATGGAGTCGTATGTTGGTTACACATTATTTAAAAACGGTTACCCTGCAGCTTATGGTGGTGGATGGGTGCATGGAAGAAAAGCATTATTCGGAATTAATATTTTTGAGCAATTCCGTGGTGGTGAATCGGGTTATATGTTCATGCAGTTATTGCGTGTTTATCGCCAGGTATTTGAAGTAGATTATTTTGAAGTAGAGCCTTATCAATACGGACTAGATAACCCGGAGGGAATTGAATCGGGAGCGTTTTGGTTTTATTACCGTTATGGTTTCCGTCCATTAGATAAGGAATTGAATACAATTGCAGAAAACGAATACAGCAAAATTAAATCTAAGAAAGGTTATCGCACCAATGCAAAAACCTTAACTCGTTTTACCGAATCAAACATCGCATTGAACCTTGGAACAAAAGTGCCTCAAGGAGTTTTAGATCTGCGAAAAAGAGTTACCGATTATATTGCATACAATTACAAAGGACATCGTTCAACAGCCGCAAAAGAAAGTATAGCATGGTTCCGTGACAAGGCAAATTTTATTCGAATGTGTAACAAGTACGAAGAAGCGATGTTACCTGATATTGCATTACTTGCCAGAGCGATGAATATAAATGATGAAACAAGACTTGGCTTATTAAAAGAAATGATCTTGACCAAACCAACCGATATGTACGCCTTTCAGGAGGCATTGGTAGAGTTTTGGGAGGCTTAGGGATTTTCCGTAATTTAGCAGCATTATAAGCTGAAGCATGCAAAAGCAACCGAAAGTATTTTTAGGAACCATAGCGTTAATTGTCATTATAATGACAGGACTTTATTCCTGCAAAAAAAACAAGAGTAAAACACAAAAGGAAGAAGACGAAAAGATCATCAAACAATACATTGCTGACCACAACTTAAGTGCTACTGCAACCGGAACAGGTTTATATTATGTAATGACTTCGCAAGGCACAGGAACTCAGCCAACAATTAGCTCTACCGTTACAGTGGCTTACCGTGGATATCTTACCAATGGAAACAGTTTCGACCAATCAGGAGCTTCGGGCGCCACTTTCCCATTACAGTCGGTAATTAAAGGATGGCAGGAAGGCATTCCGCTTTATAAAAAAGGTGGGAAAGGCGTTTTATTGATTCCTTCTGAACTAGGATATGGGTCAAAAACACAAAACAAAATTCCAGCTAACTCTGTTTTAATATTTGACGTTGAATTGCTGAACGTTCAGTAATATTACAAAGTAGTATCTAAAATGCTTAACAAACTAAAATCGATTTTCAAATCTCCTTCGCTGATTGTTATTATTGCTATAATACCTTTTGTATTGGGAGTAAACAACAACTTAAGCAAATGGAAATCGAAAAATGTAATCAAATGGGACGCGATTAGTTACTACTCCTATTTACCCGCCGCCTTTATTGAGAAAGACCTCATGCTTAGTTTTATTACCGATTCCACTGAAGCGTATTACGTGAGTAATGATCTGTACTGGCCTCAAAAAACAGAGAATGGGAACAGGATTATTAAAACTTCGATGGGAATGGCAGTTCTGTATTCTCCCTTCTTTTTTGCGGCTCATGCTTTAGCCCCTGCAAACGAAGCAAATGGGTTTTCAGAAATATATCACCTTGCAATTTTACTTTCAGGTTTGTTCTATCTGATTATTGGTTTACTCTATTTGCGAAAAGCACTGCTTTTGTTTTATTCGGAAAAAATAACGGCTATTACATTAGTAGCAATTTATTTTGCGACCAACCTACTCTGTTACTCAATATTGGGAGCTACCATGAGTCACGAATACAATTTTTGTTTGTTCGCTGCTTTCCTCTACTTCTCTATTCAATGGTATAAGCAGCAAAAACTAAAGTACCTGTTGGTAATGGCGTTGGTTTTTGGTTTATTGGTATTGGTGAGACCAGTAAACATATTGCTCTTTCTTGCTTTTCTATTATATGATATAAAAGGAATTTCTTCATTCAAAGAAAGGATTCTCTTTCTTCTAAAAAACACCAAACACTTATTATTATTTGCCCTGATAATCTTTTTGATCTTTTTACCCCAATTACTGTACTGGAAATACGTAACAGGTTCTTATTTCTTCAATTCCTACGTAGGCGAACGTTTTTATTTTTTACAACCCCATCTTATTGATTGTTTAATTGGTTTCCGGAAAGGTTGGCTGATCTACACACCAGTGATGTTATTTGCGTTGGCAGGAATTTATTTTTTAAGAAAGACAAAGAGTCCTTTCTTCATAAGTGCTATTATTTTGCTTCCCCTTTATTTCTATATTGTTTCCAGCTGGTGGTGCTGGTGGTACGGTGGCTCCTTTGGCTTGAGAGCTATGATCGATCTTTATCCTCTTTTAGCTTTTGCATTAGCCGCATTTTTCTCTTCAGTGCTTTATCGGAAAAAATTCTCTTCTAAACTCACAGGAGTGTTTATTGGAATTTTTATTGCACTCAATTTATTTCAAACCATGCAGTATCATTATAACATCATTCACTTCGACAGCATGACTATGAAAGCTTATTTCAATTCCTTCGGAAAAACAAGTAAAGCTGATTGTGACCGGGATTTATTAAAAAGCCCTGATTACGCTAAGGCGATGAAAGGCGAGGAGTAAGTAAAATAATTCCGGGTTTAATAAACCATTAATTTGCATACTTTGCTACAAATTAATCCTCGAAATAGGCAGTTTTGAAATCGGTGGAAATATAGCCCATTGGGCTTAAAAACATTTTCAGTTCCCGATCGTAACTGATGCGATGATTTATTAAACCCTTAACTTCCCCATCACAGGTATAACACGGAAATGTATTGATCAATCCCCCCTTTTTATCAAATGCTTTTGCACCATCCACGTTTACTTCATACCTAACATTACCATTAAGGTCTATTACAACAGACTGATCAGCAGATAGCGTTTTTTTATTGATTGGATCAGTTGATATTACATTCTTTTCATTTCTTAGCACTGGTGTGGAATTAAGAATGATCAGCGTGTCTGCATCGGTAATCACACAATCAAAATCATTGGGAGTAACACGTGTTAAAGCAAGTTCTTCTTTTTTATTTCCGTTCTTGTCTGTCATGCTGTTCAGAAATTGGTTGAATGAATGTACTATGGCCCCCGTTGGTTTCCCGTTTATATCAACGATATAATATTTGTCGAAACAGGTTGAATCGTTCAGAAACCTAAACCCCATTCTCGAATGTACGCCTAGTTTCTCTTTAGTCCACAATGTACTAAATGCATCATCGCCTCTGAATTTTTCGGTCTTTTTTTGCACTTCAGTTAATTCTCTTTTTTTACCGGTCAATAAATTTACACTTACTTCCCGGTCATCATCCGTTTGAGCAAACGCAATACCGTTAGAAACAGAAGAACCCCAAACAAACACACCGGGGAAGAACGCCCTACGCTTAAGGTCGTAATACCGCATGGTACTATCATTGTACTTGACTCTCACAAAACGATCGGAAGCATAATGAATCACAACAGAATCAAGCACTACTTTTCCGCTTGTGTCGACAATACAATTTTGATTGTAAGCCAGACCATAAAAGAAATCGGAAAATGCACTGTTATAAACCGGCGATACAATCTCTTTTCCACTCATGTTTATGAATCCAGCCTTTTTATTTTCAACAACACGGATAAGTGGATTTCCTTCCAGATACTGAAGGTCAATTTCATCATACCCTTTTGTCCCTATTTGTTTTCCTCCATTCGAAAGAAATTTTTTCGACCCCTTTCCGTTTTTTTTACCGACAATGAAAACTCCTTTCACTAAATGCGGTTCAGGGATCGCTTCATAAAACACTTTTAACTTCACCTCTCCAGGTACAAATACATCTTTATACTCCTTCCATCCCGGGTTAATTGCCGCTTTTTTTCCTGTTTTATCAATAAGATAGTGGTTTCCGTTTTTCATTTTCACACAAGCTATACCTCTATAAAAATCAGAAGCATATTCATATTGAAATGGTATCACAACCTTATTATTCAAATCAATATAGCCATATAAAAGTTTTTCATTCTTTGCCATCAGTAGCCCTTCAGAAACAGGGTGCAGATCAGTATACAAACAGGGAATAAGCTCTTCACCTTTTTCATCAATCATTCCAAGTTTGTTATTTTTTATCACAAGAGCATAGCCTTTCTTAAAAAGTGTTACCTTTTCATATTGAGGCTTTACAATCAGGCTTTTATCTGTGGTACAAAAGCCCTGTAGATTTCCTTTATGATAAGGAATAAGATCTTGCCCGCATACAACCAAATTAGTTAACACCAAAAAAAATAGTGCGATTGATCTATTCTGTATGTTCATTATCGTTACTGTTTTGTAATAGTTTAATTCCAATAATCAACACGCCATCTATCCAAACGAGTAGCCAGGATTGTGACTTTGCAAATTATAAGCGAATGCCTATAATGCACACGTCATCAACCTGCTCCAAATCACCGCGCCAGCTTTCGAATGCGGTATGTAATTTTTCACGTTGGGCCGACAGTTCCTCGCTATTCATATTTATTATCAGCTCATTCAGAGGCTTGTATTTAAATTTCTTTCCCTTTGGTCCTCCAAATTGATCAGCAAAGCCATCCGTATATAAATACAAAATATCCCCTCCTTTATGATTTATTGTATATAAATTAAAACCCTCATTTCGTTCACCTACACCAACAGGCATTTTATCAGCCGGTAACTGGATCAATTCATTATTTTGAATGATAACCGGTTTATTGTTTGCTGCAGCATAAGTTATTTGTTTTGTATGAAGATCCACACATAATAGGACTCCGTCGAAACCATCCTTTTGGCCTTCTTTACTAATGGTGGAAGTTAAGCGCGTTCTTACATAATTAAAAATTTTATCGGGTGCGGTAATATCCTTTTCGTTAATGGCTTCACTCAAAAAACCAATATTCAACAAACTCATAAAAGCTCCGGGAACACCATGCCCTGTACTGTCGCAAACTGCCAGATAAAATTTCTTATGGCTTTTAGTAGCCCAGTAAAAATCGCCGCTTACAATATCTTTTGGATTAAAGTAGATGAAATTCTGTGGAATAAATTCATTCAAAAAATCAGTATGTGCCAGTAGAGAATACTGAATTCGTTTTGCATAATTAATTGAATCAACAATTTCTTTTTGCTTTTCTTCAATGATATGATTTTTTGTTTCTACCAGCTCCTTTTGCTGAGTAATTATTTTGTTTGCCCTCTTATTTTGGCGCAAGCTGCTGTATATAAATAACAAAAACACAAGTAAGAGAAACAAGCCTCCAACCACCGACCAAATAATAATTTTCTGAACCCGTTCTCTTTCCTTACCAATTGCTTTTTCTTTATCGTGCTGTTCCAAAAGTATTGCCTCCTTTTTTTCGAACACGTATTTCATTTGGCTCTTCATACTTTCCCTATGATTAGCTTCATTGGTTATGCTATCTCTGTAGATAATAAACTGTTTATAATGTTCAAATGCACTTGCATAATTTCCGTACGCCGAGTCAATTTGAGAATACAATCGTTCCGCATTTCTGATATTATCGGGAAAGCCCAATTCCCTGGAAAGTACCAATGAGCTATCAGTATAAGACTTCGCTAAATTCAAATTTTGCTTTGCTTTTGATGAGCCGTTATACATTTTAAGATACACCACTCCCAAATTATGTAAGGAAGCAGCATAACCTTGTTTGTCACCTATTTCTTTTCTAATAGCCAAACTCTTTGCGTAGTAATCAAGGGTTTTAGGAATATCACCCTGATTAAAATAAATTGCTCCTAAATTATTAAGCGAATAAGAAATACCCTGTTTGTCCCCGATTTCCTCTTGCAGTTTTAAGCTCCGGTTACTGAAATCCAGTGCCTCTTTCATCTTACCTAACATGTAATAGAGGTTCCCGATATTATTGAGCGAATTTGCAATATCTTCCTTGATACCCAGTTCTTCTCTGATCTTTAAACTCTTTAAATAATAATCCAATGCTTTTTCCTTATCATTTTGATAATAGTAAATCACACCTATATTACTCAGGGCTTCAGCTATCCCCTGCTTATCATTTATCTCTTCCTGAATTTTGAGGCTTCTCCCGAAATAATCGAGAGCCTTGGGAATATCCCCCTGATTATTGTAAATGAAACCAACATTGTTAAATGCATCTGCCAATCCCTCTTTACCAACCTGTTTAATGCGTACATTTTTATTCTGCGCCACTTTTTCCGAAAGCTGAAGAAGCTGCTCGTTATACACCGGCCAAACATTATCATCACTAATATTTTCTACCAATTGTTCTAATATAAAAATCTTAGAGGTATCTTCCTTCTCATTACTCAATGCCAGTTTCAAGGAATCAATGTTTTGAGCAAAAAAAGAGTTGCAATTGGCAAAGATTGAGATGAGCAGAATTAATGTATTTGCCTTTAAGTGTAGCACAGGTTGCATCATTTAAATGAACATGATAGTTTGTCCACTCTCGTAAAAATAAGAAAAAATGTTCAGGATGTATAAAGGCCATAAATTTAAACCTATTTACCCTGCATACTATGTACGAAGGAGCCACAAAAAACACAAACAAAATTAGCCGGATAATATTTCCTATTAACAAACCTGCTTTGTATATTTATACTATCATGAAATGTAAAGGTATGTTGAAGAAAATAGTGCTCTCACTTATTTTATGTTGCCCGCTTGGTTATTCATTACAAGCTGATGGAGAACTCGACTCACTAAAGCAAGCCCTGAAAAAAGCAAAGCACGACACTACCATCGGGCAGATCTATAACAATATAGGAATGGCATATTATTTATATGCTCCGGACTCTGCTTATTATTTCTGGGAGAAATCGCTAAAACTGGCAAACACTAATCTTACCAAAGCAAACTCTGCGTTAAAAAATGCTTTTTTATATAACAAAGCTGAGGCACTAGGAAGCCTTGGTTTTATTGACCACGGAAGAGGAAATATTGATTTAGCTGTTGTCAGATATAAAGAATCAGCCGAAATCTTCGCGCAGTTAAAAGACACTTTAAGTTCGGCAACTGTTTATAACAATACCGCCAACGTATATATGAACGATGGCAGGTTAAAAGAATCGATGGAACTTTTTGACAAGGCTGGAAAGTATTTCGCCATAGGCAAAAGCGCTGAAGGTATGTCGATGGTATTACAAAACAAAGCGTTGATATACAAAAACACAGGAAACATTAAAAAGGCTATTGAACTATATAACAGAAGCCTCAAAATACGCGATTCCGTAAGTGATTCGCTTGGTCTCGGGCATTCGTATTACGAATTAGGGATCATTCATAACATTCAAAATGATCTCCCAAAAGCAAAGGAGCTTTTATCCAAGAGTCTTGCAATCAGAAAAAAACTCAAAGACTTTGACGGCATTGGTGCTTCCTTAAACGAATTGGGCATGATCTACTTCAAAGAGAAGAACGATTCTTGTTTGTGGTTTTTCAGGGAGAGCATCAAATACAGAAAGCAAAGCAGTCAGGTTGGACTTGGCTTCTGTTATTCAAGTATAGGCTCCTATTATCTTGATAAAGGAATGTTAGATTCTGCCCTGATAAATTTTCATACTTCACTTGACTACCGTATAAAATCAAATGAGAAAAAAGGACAATCACTTTCTTATTATCAGATTGGCAATGCCTTGTTTTTAAAAGGAAACATTAAAGATGCCACTACCAATGCTGAAAAAGCCTATCAACTTGGAAAGGAAAATAATTACCTGGAGAATATTAATAAAGCTTCCCGCTTGCTAAGTACTATCTACAAAAAAACCGGGGACTATAAAAAATCACTTGATTATTATGAGATCTACAAAACAAGTTCAGATAGTTTATTGAACAAAGAAACAAAACGTAAAACAATTGAGTCGGACATGAATTTCGACTTCTACAAAAAAACGGCTGCGGATAGCATTAAAGCAGTGGAAAGTAAAAAAGTACTGAGCGCTCAGATTGAAAAAGAAAAAACTCAAAAATATGCCTTATATAGCGGGTTGGCTCTTGTACTTGTATTTGCCCTGTTTATTTTCAACCGCTTTAAGGTTACTCAAAAACAGAAACAGATTATTGAATTAAAGGAACAGGAAACACAAAAACAAAATGAGGTTATAACTTTCCAAAAGCACATTGTAGAAGAAAAACAAAAAGAGATCCTCGATTCTATCAACTACGCAAAGCGTATTCAACAAACTTTATTAGCTCACGAAGATTTTCTCCGCGATAACATTGTCAACCATTTTGTATTTTTTAAACCCAAGGATATAGTTTCAGGAGATTTTTACTGGGCCACTAAAAAAGACAATCTGTTTTACCTCGCTGTTTGTGATAGTACCGGCCACGGCGTTCCGGGAGCGTTTATGAGCTTACTCAACATAGGTTTTTTGAGCGAGGCTATTAATGAAAAGGGAATTACCACCCCAAATGAAGTATTCGATTTTGTTCGTCAACGCTTAACCGATAGCATTAGTAAAGAAGGACAGAAAGATGGTTTTGATGGCATTTTGCTTTGCATGAATACCGTGAATAAAACAATATCTTATGTTGCCGCACACAATGCTCCGGTTATAGTGAGCGGTGGAACATTAATAGAATTGGAAGCCGACAAAATGCCGGTTGGTGTAGGTGAACGAAAACAAGATTTTACCTTACGCCATATTAATTATAAACAAGGCGACACCTTATATCTCTACACCGACGGTTACGCTGATCAGTTTGGCGGGCCTAAAGGAAAAAAATTTAAATACAAAGCATTAAACGAATTATTGGCTTCTCATAGCAGCAAAGAACTGAAAGATCAAAAACAATTACTGCATACTGCTTTTGAAAACTGGCAAGGCGATCTGGAACAAGTCGATGATGTTTTGATTATTGGAATGGGACTCTGATTAAAAAACCTCCTACACTATTATTAGTTTCTCCTTAAGAGCATACTTTACTAAACCAACTGCATTTTTTGTTGCTGTTTTTTTGTGAATATTCTTCCGGTGCGTATCAACAGTTCCTACCGTTATATCAAGTGTTTTTGCTATTTGAGAACTTGAGTATTCGTTTTCAATTATTAAACGAAGTATTTCAATTTCTCTTGGACTAAGTGATGCTTGCATATAGTTTATATTTACACGTAATTTAAAAACAAATTAATCCCAATTATCAAGATGCTCAAGCAAGGTTATGCTACAACTAATACATTTGCAAATCAGTTGTTTGTTGCGACAATTATTTTGTTTAAACCAATCTATTGTTTTCATATTTTCTATTGAATTATAATTTTCTTCACCGTTTTGTTTGCTGTAGCCGTGTTATAAAGGGTTAGAAAGTAAACACCCGAAGCAATATCTGCTACATTCAATACATTTATTTGAGCAGCGCTTAGTTTTTCCGAAAAAATTAATTTCCCTTCTGAACTTTGAAGCAAAGCTGTATATGACTCACTGATTTCAGTAAATTGAATATGCAGTTGATCACTTACCGGATTAGGATAAACCAGCACTTTTAACTCCTCTGAACAATTGGCTATTCCTATTGGCGGGAAATATTCAAATTTTCCATTAAAATCAGTTTGCTTTAACCTGTAATAAACCACATCGCTGTTCCACTCCATCTTATCATCCAAATAAGAATAATTACGATAAACAGTTGAACTGCCCGCTCCTGAAATTGTACCGACTGTTTCCCAATTAATTGCATCTCCCGATTTTTCTATCGTGAAAAAATTATTATTTGTTTCTGTTGCTGTTGTCCAACTAAGCAAAATGTTATTTCCCTCACAGTTTCCTTTAAATGAAATTAATTCTATAGGTAGTATTCCCCCTGAATTAACCAACACAAAAGGCGAAAATGAACTCGCACCAAAAACAGTTAAGCCTCCGATGCCACTTGTAACTCCTACAGCAGATCCGAGAGGAAGACTCCATTGGTTTCCCATCCAGCTTTGTGCATTTAGAATAGCTGTTGGGTTGCTTGTTGTATTTTCTGCTCCACGATAATTAAATGTAACATCAGCGGTAAGTGATGAACTTGCAACAATATCCCACCACCTATCGAGCACCGAACCGGTAGCAGATCCTCCATAAATACTACTCATATTGTTGCAGGCTGCAACTGCCGAACTATCAGCAAAAGGTAAGTTATTAGCGGGTGTTGACCATGTAGAAACTTTTATATCAGTTGAAGTATTGGATATTTTGTTTAACACCAGAGGCAAGTAAGCGGTGGTTGAGTATCCTGTAGGGAAAATATAACTTCCCGTGTTTGTTCCCGCTTTCCAACGAATGTAATTGTACTGCGATTCAGTAACAATGTGTCCGCTGTTTCTTACAATTCCACCGGGTGCCTGCTGATTAACTACTAATTGAATATTGGAACCAAAAGTACCTCCGTTCATAACCATATAAGCCCCATTTATTACCAAAGCATTATTTTGTGCCTTAGCAATACAACTAAACAAGATCAGTATGTGCAGTAGCTTCTTCATTATTTTTTCACCTGTGCGGATGCATTAACTTCCATTGCACTTACACGATTAGTAAGGCTTTGCAAAAGAGATTTAAGCTCCTCCGTTTCTTTAGCCTGCTCATCAATTATTTTTTGTTGCTCTTTAATCGCTTCTACCAAAACAGGTGTGAGCCTTGAATAGTCAACCGATTTATAACCTTCAGCATCGGTAAATACCATTTGTGGATATATTTTTTCAACTTCCTGTGCAATGAAACCGATTTGCAAACTATCATTAAAATCTCTCTCAGGAAATTCCTGTACTCGCCAGTTATAAGATACTCCATCCAACTTCAACACACTGGTAAGGGCATTATTCAAAGGAGAAATATTTTTCTTAAACCGTTTATCGGAAGAACAGGCAGTGCCTAATGATGCAGTGATTGTTCCGGTAGCATTTATGTTTCCAACAACAGTTAATTTAGCACTTGGCGCTGTGCAACCAATACCTACGTTGCCCTCAACCAACAAACCATTTAGGGGAGCAACATTTGCTCCAGAGTATGTTGCTCCAATAACAGTTGCACCTTCTACATCTAATTTATTTACTGGTGCAGTTAAACCAATACCTGTATTTCCTCCTGAAGGTTGCAGTACCAGAGCTTCTGCTATACCATTATATCCTGATTGTAACCAGGCTGCATAAGATCCAGAACCCATTTTACCCATATCTAAACCTTCAAAAGCCCCAACACCTACACGAAACACTGCAGTTGAAGTGGTGTTTGGAATAGAAGGATTACTGGCGGTACCTAAAACTGTAAATTTTGCAGGAGGCGTAGTTGTATTAATACCTACATTGGTTCCGTTATCATAAACAAGAGAAGTTGAAGAAAGAGAAGTTGCAGAAGACCATTTAGGAAGATAATTAGTTGTTCCGCCTGACAAACCCGTTGAAATTGTTGCCCAGGTTGGAGGAAGCCCCGGACCGGCAGAAGTTAGAACCTGATTAGCTGTTCCTGCCGAATTATTCGGCATTAAAGCTCCACTGAATTTTACATTTCCTGTAACGTCTAACTTTTCAGTTGGAAGTGCATTTGCTATTCCTAAATTACCACTTACGAATTCATTGCCCACAAAATATCCGGCCCAGTTTGTTCCACCATTGGAAGCCATGGCATATATTCCGTAGTTAGCGGTAGAAAAACTATTTGCAAGTGCATAAACACCATAAGAACTTACACTTGGCACAGCCGCAGCATTTATGTGTGTATAAAAACCATACGAATCACCGGTACCACTTGCTCTTACATTCGAATATACACCAGTGTTACCCTCCGCATACACACCATAACCCGAATTTCCACTTGTACCATACACGCCAATTTTTAAACCTGATCCCGGATTTACAGCAGTACCCTTTACACCAATACTTATTCCATTTCCTATAACAGATCCGGTTGCATCAACACCAATGCCTCTTGAACTACCGTTTCCATTTCCATTCATTCCTGTTATTCTCAACCCCGTAACCGTATCGTTTAATGGTGAGCCGGGAAGACTGTATATAAGCGCATTTATTGCCTGCCTTCTTATTCCGTTTGGTACTGCATTATCAACTATTTCGAGTTTACTGATAGGAGTACTTGTATTGATACCAATATTTCCTGCTGATGTAACTCTTACTGCTTCCACTGCGTTTGTTTTTACAACTACATCAACAGCATCTGATGTTCCTATATAGTTTGTTCCAGCTGTGGTTCCTGAATTCCCTGTAAGTAACCATTGTGAACCTGTTCCCTGTATCTGCCATGATGCTAAACCACTTGCATCTGACATCAACACTTTATTAAGACCAGGTGTTCCTCCGGTAATTTTTATTTGTCCTGCAACTTCTAACTTCGCTGTTGGAGATATATTTCCTATTCCCACATTACCGTTATCAAAAACAATGGCTTTTGATGCAGATAGTGCAGCATCTGTATAAAAAATATTTCCACCTGAAAAACGAGTTAATAGTTGATTAATAGCTGTTGCATTAGTTAAAGTAGTTGTAGAGTTATCTCCCAACACCATCGAACCTGAAAAAGAATTTGTTGAAACAGAATTTCCTATGGCAATAGATTTATATCCGGTAGCGAATGAATGTGCGCCTATAACAATAGATGAGTCGGCACTTGCAGTAGAATTTGTTCCGATAGCTATTGAACCCTGGCCGCTTGAGCTCGTTTGATAACCAAACGTAAGAGCACCATAACCGCTCGCCAGTGTGTTTACTCCTAATGCAAATGAAACGGCTCCTGTTGCCTGGCTACTCCAACCCAAAGCGGTTGAATTACCTCCTGTAGCCCAATTACGTTCGCCTATGGCAACCGATGCATATCCACTTGCTTTGGTTTCAGGCCCCATTGCGATAGATCCATTTCCTATGTTAGCGTCATCCCATTCAGTTGAAACTGCACTACCTGCTCTAAATGCACCTTTTGCAGGGATCCACATCATTCTTTTTCCGGATCCGGAAGTTGGAGTAACGCCGGTTGTTGTGTTACCTGTAATAAGAATTGCTCCCCCGGCTGTTAGCCTCATAGCTTCGTCATTATTTCGCTTCAGCACAACATCAATAGGATCTGTTGTTCCAATAAAATTAGTTCCGGCTGTGGTTCCTGAATTTCCGGTTAAACTCCAACTGTTTGCCGAAGGTGTTTGCCATGTAGCATTTCCCGAAGCATCTGAAGTTAATATGTAACCATTGGTTGCACCGGTTGTTACTTGTAGGGTGGTAGTTTTTGTTTTACCCACTACTTCTAATTTTTCGGCAGGTGTAAGAGTACCAATACCCACATTTCCATTCACATTCAATGTCCCGTTTATTTCTCCGTTACCTGTAATATCAAAACTTGCAACTTGCCCTGTTACAAAATTATTTCCTACTGCCTGATTTTTTATATATCCGGAAGAAAGATCGGGAATGTCTGCAGTTACTAATGCTCTAAATGCCGGGGCAGCAGCAACACCGCCTGATGGTCCTGCAAAAACTTGATTTGCAGATTGAGTTGCAAGTGAAACATTTATATCTCCTGATGAGGTAATGGGGGAATTTGAAACGGAAAACACAGAAGGCATTGTAATTCCAACTGAAGAAACTGTACCACTTGCAGATGGTGTTGCCCAACTAACAGTACCCATACCATTTGTTTGTAGTACTTGTCCGCCGCCACCATCAAAAGTAGGTAAAATATAATTGCCTATAGTAAGCGAAGAAAATTTTCCACTGCCATTAACTTCAAGTTTATATGTTGGATTTGTAGTTCCAATTCCAATATTACCATTATTGCTTAAACGCATTAATTCAGCATTATTGGTTCCAAACTCTATATCGCCATTCATGTAATTCCAAACCCTTCCATGAATTGGATTACTCAGATCCAAGCCAAAATGCATCCCCGGATTATTGGGCGCGATCATTGGATTAAGAACCATCATTCCATTAGTTACCCCTGAATTATCATAAATAACCAATGGAGCAAGTGCTGCGGCAGAAGAATTAGTGGTTCCTATAGCAACATGACCATTCTCGGTTATCCGCATTCTTTCATTGCCATTAGTACCAAAACTCAAAGGGCCATTTTGATAATTCATAAGATAGGCGTTGGCTCCCATGCTTGTATTATCAACTCCAAGTAATAAACCTGAATTATATGTGGGAGCTAATGCAGGATGAATGATCTGAATACCATCAATATCTCCTCCTACTCCATCATAATAAGGGCGTATAGTTAAAGTAGTTAAAGGATTTGTTTCATGCAAGCCTAATCTGCCGGTTGATGTAAGCCTCATCCGTTCTATATCATCCGTTCCAAAACGCAAAAAACCGCTTTCAAAATTCCACAACTGTGCATTGGTTCCCATTATACCACTAGTTGTAGCATCATCAATTCCGAACATGGCGCCACTGTTATAAATATTAGAGTGATAGGGAGATGTTAGTTTTACTCCATCATAAGGGGCGGCAATCACACCATTTATATACGTCCTCACTTGTAAACTTGAAGTTGGATTACTTTCATTAATGCCTACTTTTCCGCTTGTTGTGATCCTCATTATTTCCGTGTTTTGCGCTTTTATAACCAAATCAGCAGCATCAGTAGTTCCAATAAAATCAGTTCCGGGATTTGTTCCCATATTTCCTGCAAGCATCCAACCTGAAGTAGGACCACTTGAAGACAGCAAGAAAACCCAATTAGGAGTGGTAGTTGTACTGGTATTATAATAAAAACCTTGCTGTCCATCCGTTTGATAAATCATTAAACCCTGAGCCGGTGCAGGTAAGGGATTCATAGCTGCCAGTTGCACCAATGTCATTCGGGGAATAAGCAAACCCTTTTTAGAGGTAAGTGCATTCACGTCAATATCCAGCATAGCTGCAGAGTTGGGAGTTGCTCCATTGGAGTTGATCCCTATGTTTTGAGCAAATGTGGTAGTACAAGCCAGAAAAAAGAAAATAATCAGTGACTTTTTAATTGAGAACATGCTGTTGTTTTTATTTATTCAAAGAGACGGATAATTGCCTATGCCCGCAATCCTGTAAATGGGTATTTTATGGATTAAAAAACTCTTCGAGCGATAATCATTTTTTGTTAAAGCCTTATCAGGTAACAAATGGAATAAAGATTTTTATATATTTAAACCATGATACCAAAGCCTCTTTATATTCTGATTCTTTTTATACTGCTTCAACTTACACTAAAAGCGGAATTTCGTATCGAGCAGGATACCGCCTGGGCTCGCTTTCAAAAAATGCCTGACGACACCATAAAAGTAATGTCCCTTTTTTCCAAATCGCTTGAAGAGTCCGTTAACAATCTGGAGTTATCAGGCCTGTACGCTCATAAAACATACGAGCTTGCTCAAAAATTAAATTTCACAAAAGGTATTATATATAGCTGTGATGCTTTAGGAAATTACTACATACAAACGGGTAATTATGAAAATGCATATACCTGGTTAAACAAGTCTATTATTTTAAAAGAGAAAAAGTCAGATCCCTTTGAATTAGCTATCGGTTACAACCAACTTGCCGTTTTATTCAGGCAAATGGGAAATTACAAAATGGCAAAGAACTTTTCACGTAAATCAATTGAACAATCTACCCGTCTTAAAAAAGAACGATTCATTGCACTAAGTACAAGTACGCTTTCTAATATTTTTTATGAAAATCAGGAACTCGACTCCGCCCTTTTTTATAGTGAAAAAGCGTTGCAAATTCAGATCAAAACTAAAGACAGTTCATCGATTGCATTGAGTTTAACCAATCAGGGTGTAATGTACAACGACCTTATGCAATATGAAAAAGCTATTGAAAAGAGTTTGGAGGCAATGAAATTTATTAATGATAGTGATAAGAGGTTGAACTTAATTTGTCATACAAACCTGGCCTCTTCTTATTTAGCAAATAATGATTTAAATAAAGCGGAGCAGTCTTTTAAAATTATTTTTTCCATTTCAAAAGACTTTATAGAAGCTGATCAGTTAATGCTGGTGCATAAGCTTTATGCGGATTTTCTTTTTAAGAAAGGACGGTTTAAAGAAGCATATGAGTACCATATCCGTTTTCAGGAAATGAAAGACTCTATCGACAATATAAATATGAAACAGGATATTGCCGAACTGGAAACCAAATTTCAAACCGAAAAGAAAGAAAAAGAAAATCAATTATTAAAAAAACAATCGGAAATTGATCAATTAAGTATACTCGAGAATGAACGCAAAAGTTCAATGCTGAAAATCATTATTGCTGCTACCTGTTTAATTCTGCTATTGATGATCTTATTCATTGTTAATCGAATCAGGTCTTCCAGAAAGCTTGCTGAACAGAACGAACAAATCAACAAACAAAATACCACGCTTAAAAAATTAAATTTCCAATTAATCGAAAGTGAAGAAGCATTACAACAATCCGACTCTGCCAAAGACAAGCTGTTATCCGTTATTTCGCATGACATATCCAACCCAATCAAAGCACTATCTAATTATACAACTGCTGTAATTTCCGATTCGGGTACCATGAACAAAGAAGAATTAAACAATGCATTATTAACAGTAAACAGTACGGTTGTTCCTTTACAAAATATGGTAAACAATTTATTGAATTGGAGTCACATCCAAAAAAACGGATTAAGTTATAAACCTACTGAACTTTCGCTTAACACTTTAGTTGAGGAGTGCGTATTTATTTATAAAAACATAGCTACCGAAAAAAACATCAAAATTGTTCGGGATATAGCGGAAAACACCACTATAAAAGCTGACAAAGAGATGATGCTGATCATAGTGCGTAATCTTTTAAGCAACGCTATTAAATTTTCGGCAAATGAGTCAGAAATCAAAATTCAGTATGCAGAAAATTGTTTATTGATAACCGATCATGGAAAGGGTATGGACACTTCTCTTATGAATAGTATATTAAACGGCGATAATCACACATCCAAATATGGAACAGAAAACGAAAAGGGAATTGGCATGGGTTTGCAATTGGTAAGAGATTGTATTTTGGCCCAGCAGTTTGAATGGAATATTATCAGCGAAAAAGAAAAAGGCCTTCCTACCGAACAGGTAGGAACAACTTTCAGGATAAAACTTTCCTAAGATCAAAAGAATAAGGAAACCGGGCAGTCTCCAAATTTAGTGTACAGACCGCCAGGTAAACTCAATTACAAATTAATCAAACACTAAATTTAACGGATGTAAACAAAATCTCCTGCAGCTATAAATTTCGTTCTTCCCTTTTCTTCGGTAATAGCACCTATTGTATTACCGTCATTATCTTTATAAATAGTTGTTTCATCTACTGTAAAACTTACCCAACACTCTATCCTGCACTTGTGAGTACCTTGTTCCATTGCATCCCATTCTCCATCAAAATAATCCGGAAAATCAATTAACCAGCTGCTCCATGTATCATCGGGAAGGTTTTCCTGATTAAGTATCACACGTGTTTTTACTTTTTTTCCATCCACCAATAAGGTGTACCATACCGACACGGGTTTTGGACTCATTTGCCCAATCGATTTCCAGTTATATACTCTGCCTACAAATTTTTCATTGTAGGAAAAAGTATCAGTAAGCATCGCTTCCACTTCTTTTGTTTTACCCACCCTGTTTATATCCTCTTTTGCGAACATGATAACTCCTTTGTTCCACCATTCTACGGTCTTGGTTTTCTTACGTTCAAGATCTGTTTTTTTTAGAATATATTTATGATATTCTCCCTGTGCCTGTGGCTGAGCTACAAGAATGTCTGAAACAACAATTATCAGAGCAATGGTCAATATTTTTCTCATACAATTTTTTTTAATTTTTACTTTTAACTATTCATTACAAAGATGGGTAGCTTTTACCGATCGCACCATCCTGCAAATGGGTATTTTTCATAATAAAAAAAAGAATAAACTGAATGAAACAAAATGGCATAAATAAAAAGTTCCCGAAAAGAAATGAAAGCGGGTTTATGCGTTTTTAAATAAGTCCGTGCTTAATAGCATACTTAACTAAGCCAACAGTGTTATTTACACTTAGTTTTACCAAAATATTTTTACGGTGCGTATCAACTGTACCTGTGCTGATGAATAATTTTTCCGCAATTTGTGAACTTGAATACTCTTTACATACCAAAATAAGAATTTCTCTTTCCCTTTCACTTAAAAGGTTATCCGGATGCTCGTCGATAACAACAGATGATTTAAGGCGCAGCTCTTCTTCATGACTAATTTTATTTTCTGCCTGGTCAAATACTTCACCTCCGTTTTGAACAGTATAAATCGCATTTTTAATTGTTTCTATATCACTACTCTTCAACACATATCCCTTAACCGAAAGTTTCTCTGCCTTTTGAATATAACGTCCTCCCCGTTGCATGGTTAACAAAATAATTTTAGAAGGATGCTTCATTTTCTGAAGCTCCCCGGATATTGAAATACCATCCATATCGGGAAGATGCAAATCCAACAAAACAATATCAAATAGATTATTGCTCGCATATTTCAAAAATTCTGCTCCCGTTTTAGAAGTATGAATTACCTCAAAATTCTTCTCTTTTTTAAGTAATAGCTCTAATCCATCCAAATGCAGTGGATGATCATCAACTAATACAAGGCGGATTTTAGAGTGCATTCAATTTTAATTAAACTTCTCAAGCTCAAAATTTAATTAGGAGATTGAGTTTGTAAATATATAATTTAGTTGACCAATTAAAAAAATCTCATTTTCAAACTATATGCCCATTTATCAAAAGACTCACATAAATAACACATTTTTCTAATTTTGCTTGATCCATTTCAAAGAATATTCGGTTTCACTATTGATCACCTTAATGAAGTAAATACCCGAAGCCAAATCATTTGCCGGTATTTTCACCAAAGTCGCAGAAGCGGGAATATCATTCGTTTTAACCATCTGTCCCATTGAATTATAAATTTCAATTTTAAAATTTCCGGAAGAAGAATTCAAAACTAAGAGATTAAGCTCATCTGTTCCGGGATTAGGATAACAGATCATGTTCCTTTCTACTAACTCTACTTCGTAAATTCCAATGGCTGAAGGGTAACCTAACTCGCCATAAAACATATCAAAATACTTCATACTTCCTATTCCCCAATACTCCATGGTGTATACTTTACCCGTTGCCAAATAATTGGATCCATTTTCTGAAAGATTATAAACTATACCGTCGCTTGAACTATTGCTTAACGGCAAGTACCAATTAATGCTGCTCAGAAGATTTCCATTAGTAAAATTATATCTTAAAAATTCCATTCTTGTATCGGCAGGAGAATAACCCGAAGCTGTTGCTAAAACAACATCGGTACCATTTGCCGCTGCACATCCAAATCGATCGTAGGGGTACATATTAAAACTATAACTTAAATAATTTTTTGTCCATAGTTTGGTCCCTGAAGCACTAAATCGGGTAAGTAATATATGTTTAAGATAACTATTTGCATTGTCGGTGTAATATCCCATTACAAAAACATCATTCAAGTATGAAAAAACTGATTTTCCCCCCGAAAATCCTGCCGCATTAAACTTATAATTATCAAGCCATAGCTGGGACAAGTTTGAAGTATCAATCGCAATGCTAAACTGATTACTGTATCCATACTTGCCGGTTCCAACTATTTTCCCATTATTAATTATAGCGTGATTCATAACATCTGTACCACTCCCAATTGCATCTGTAAAATTAGAACCCAACAAAAACGCTCCGCTTACAGCATCAAATTTTAAGACTCCATAATTTTGATAACTAGGTGAAGTTCTTGTAAAACTACCATATAGAAATACAGAACTTTCGTCGCCACAAAGTAAACCTTTATTTACAACAGAAGTATAGGGTGATTTAACAGCCGATACATTCCATTGAAAAACTCCCTGATCACTATACTTTAGTAATTGAAGCGTATCCAGATTTTCGATGTAAGTAGAGATAAACATATTCCCTGCGCTCGATACTGTTGCTCTCGGTTTCGGTTTATTCAAGATCCCTAAAGAGATACTTTTTCTCCATTGCAATTGTAACGTACTATTGTACTTTGCGATCTTTATAAACCTTCGCGTTGCTGTTCCTCCGCTTAAGGTATCTCCATAGGTTCGATATGAAGCTGTATAAATATTATCTAATGCGTCTTTTCCTAAAAAGAATAAGGTATCTGAATATGCAAGCGAGTCTCTGTCTAAATAAGAATATAATGTTTGGCGTGAAGCATTAATTACATCTAATGTATAATAAAACTGTGAAGAATTGCTATGTTGATTTGCAAGAACAAAATCACCTGTAGATAGTTTAACTTGTTCCAATGTCATATCATTACTTCCCCCCCTCTCAGGATTATCAAATGTATTTTGACTCTGTAAAGTTCCATCTCCTGCATTAAGTGTATTTACATACACATCAATTGCTCCGTTACCTCCTTCTTCCGCTTCTCCCAGCAAGTAATTTTTATTATCATTAAAAAGCAACTGAGAATATCTTGTTCCTCGATAAGAATTATCTATTTTAGAATAAATCACATTTCCCAAGCTGTCCAATAATGCAAGTTGACAATATTTCTTTGGATATACTACCCCTGAGACTGTAATTGAATCTGAAAATGAAAAACTAGCAAGTACTCTCTTATCTGCATTAAAAGTTAGACCTTCTGCATACTGCCATGATCCTGATAAAGATGGTAATGCATTCCCTTTAAAGCGCTTAATATATTTAATTGTTAAACTTGTATCAAGCATGCTCACTGCTGATGAATCTACATAGAAATAACTCGATACCGCTAAGTGATCGTCTTTGCATTTAAAATTCGCATTTGAAATATCATCCCCAACCAAAGCTCTGAACACTGTTGATTTACTATATGTTCCATTTTTTGAAATCTTTGTGATGAGATTTTTATCAAGCGAAGTGTTATCATAATATATAGAACTTATATAAACACAACTATCATTAAGAAATGCGTGCGTAGGATTTTCAATGAAACCCTGAGTCTGATAATCATAATTTAAAGTCCATACTAAATTTCCATTTGTATCATACTTTTGCAACAACAAATCCCTATTAGTGGAGGAAGAATATGTTTTACCAACCAAAAAAACATCGTTATCAGCATTACACATTATTTTTACCGGTTCATCATTTTTATTAAAGGCATTATCATAGCTTTCTGTCCATTGTCGTTGCAAATTTGTGTTTAATTTATAAACCAAAATATCTATATTGGCTAGTGAGTTAAAACTTGAAGCAGCAACAAAAACATTGTTATTGCTATCAACTGCCAGTGAATGCAAATGATTATAGGTTTTTCCATTATTAAAAGTATCCGCCGCAAGCAAAACGCCATTTGAATTATACTTAGCAACAAAGTTTGCCTTTTCCAATCCGGGACTAACATTAACTGATGGATCAACATTTCCTCCAATAATAATATCATCGTTGTGGTCTATTACGAGATCTGTTGCAAACTCATTAAGTGTATTGTTGAAATTAAATGTTCTCGACCATAAGGTGTCGCCTTGATTATTACATTTAACAATAATACACAAGCGTTCATCAATTTTATTCCTAACGCTGTTTGCTAAAAAATACAAATCACCACTACTATTAACTGCTGCGCTAACTAATTTCTCCTGTTGATTTCCATTGCGACTTATAAATTGCCCGGGATCAAAAGTAAAAGTTTGTCCGCAGGCATTAATTGCAAACAAGAGAAGTAAAAGGGTTTTTTTCATGGTTTAGTGTTTAGAACTAAAGTAATCAAAATTAACCAAACTATCAGGAGTTCGATTATAACAATTTCAAAAAAAATTAGTAGTTACTTTCCGATACAAAACTTTCCAAAGATATTTCCAAGCAAGTCATCAGTGGTAACCTGCCCCGTTATTTCACCAAGGGCTTCCAGGGAATAACGGATATCCATCGCAAGAAAATCAGTTTGAATATTTTTACTCAAACCTTCCATTACACGATAAAGCGCAGTATTGGCTTTGCGTAAAGCTTCTACGTGGCGAACATTAGTAACAACTGTTTCAGTAACATTTAACGCACGATTATCGAACATGGCAACAAGCTTGGTTTTCAGGTCGTCGATATACAAACCTTCTTTTGCAGAGATGTAAATAATGTTCTCAATTTTTTCAAATTCCTTTTGTAACGAATTGAGATCTTCCGTATCAATTTTATTGCACACAACTAACACCTGCGAATCACCGATGTGCTCCTGCAATTTTTCGATCTCTACTTCAATGTCCTTCACGCTCAATGCATGCCCATCAAACAAATAAATAACAATGGCAGATTTTTGCATTGCCTGCAAAGCTTTGTTTACACCTATTTGCTCAATTACATCAGATGTATCGCGTATCCCTGCAGTATCTATAAAACGGAATAATACACCACCAATACTTATTTCATCTTCGATTGTATCGCGTGTAGTTCCCGGGATCTCACTCACAATTGCTTTATCTTCCTGCAACAACATATTTAATAATGTTGATTTACCTGCATTAGGTTTACCAACAATTGCTACCGGAATTCCGTGCTTAATTACATTACCAACTTCAAAGGATTCTATCAAACGTTCAATGATACGTTGTATAGATATGATGAGATTTTTTAATTCGGTACGATCTGCAAATTCAACATCTTCTTCGCTAAAATCAAGTTCCAATTCAATAAGGGAAGCGAAGTCAACTAAATTCTCTCTCAGTATCTTTATCTTACTTGAAAAACCACCTCGCATTTGGCTCATAGCAACCTGATGTGAAACAGTAGAGTTACTTGCGATCAGATCAGCTACTGCTTCTGCCTGTGAAAGATCAAATTTTCCATTTAAAAATCCACGTAAAGTGTATTCACCAGCATTCGCCATACGAGCGCCTCTTTTTACAAAAAGCTGTAACAATTGTTGTTGAATGAATTGTGAACCGTGGCAGGAAACCTCAATTACATCTTCACCAGTATAAGAATGGGGGGTTTTGAAAAGGCTCACTAAAACCTCATCAATAATAACCGAACCATCATAAATAACACCAAAATGAATAGTATTTGCCTTTTTATCGGCAAGAGACTTAGGTTTTAACTGTTTAGTGGTGAAACAAGTCTCTAAAATAGCTATTGCATTGTCACCGGAAAGGCGAATAACTGCAATGGCTCCCATACCCGGAGGCGTTGCCAATGCTACAATTGTGTCTTTATTAAGGGCGCCTATGCTCACTTTTTCAGTTTCTTTTCAAATTTAACTAAAAACTTGATTAATCAGCCATAAAATCTTAATTTAGCGTCGTCTTAAATCAGAAATTAAAAATCATACATATATAACATGAGCGTATTAGTAAACAAAGATTCAAAAGTAATTGTACAAGGTTTCACCGGAAGTGAAGGAACTTTCCATGCTACTCAAATGATAGAGTATGGAACAAATGTAGTTGGTGGTGTTACACCTGGAAAAGGTGGTACAAAACATTTAGATCGTCCGGTATTTAATACAGTTGCTGAAGCTGTAAAATTAGTGGCTGCTGATGTTTCTATCATTTTCGTTCCGGCTCCGTTTGCTGCCGATGCTATTATGGAATCTGCTGATGCAGGTATTAAAGTGATAGTATGTATTACAGAGGGTATTCCTGTAAAGGACATGATCGCTGTTAAAGAATATATCAAAGGAAAAAACTGTCGTTTAATAGGGCCTAACTGCCCCGGTGTTATTACTGCAGGTGAAGCGAAAGTTGGTATTATGCCGGGCTTCGTTTTCAAAAAAGGAACTATCGGTATTGTATCTAAATCAGGTACTTTAACTTATGAAGCTGCTGATCAAATTGTGAAAGCAGGTTTAGGAATTACTACTGCTATCGGAATAGGTGGAGATCCAATTATTGGAACACCTACTAAAGATGCTATCGAATTATTGATGAACGATCCTGAAACAGAAGCTATCGTTATGATCGGTGAGATCGGTGGTAACTACGAAGCGGAAGCTGCACGTTGGATCAGAGCTAACGGTAACAAAAAACCGGTTGTTGGGTTCATCGCAGGTCAAACTGCTCCGAAAGGAAGAACAATGGGTCACGCAGGTGCAATTGTTGGTGGAAAAGATGATACAGCTGAAGCTAAAATGGCTATCATGCGTGAATGTGGAATTCACGTAGTTGAATCTCCTGCTGTTATTGGTAAAACAATGGCTAAGGTTTTAGGAAAAGTAGCTGTTTAAGGAATTAATACTTGAGTCCCGATAGCTATCGGGATAATAATTAAAAATGCAATCATTAAGGTTGCATTTTTAATTTATAGAAATAAAAAACTGAGTTGACCCCGTATGAAAGGACAGCCGAAACCATAAAAACAAACCCTATGAAAAAAGTACTATTCGTTTGCACAATTGCCTTAGCAGCTCTATTTGTTGCTTGTGAAGGAAACACTAAAACCGAAGATGTTGGAGTTGGAGCTACTAAAGGAGTGGAAGCTCTTGAGGCTTTATCAACAACAGAAAGTGATACTACTACCTTTGCCTGCACTTGTGGACATAAATGTAAAACCAAAGAAGAGTGTGAAAAAAATTGTGGGGAAGATTGCGAGATGGTGAAGAAGTAATTGCTCTTCAGGTGGTTTCGACTTCGCTCAACCACCTGACATTATCCTTCGATTAAAGCTATCGGTGACTGAACAAGGTCGAAGTCACCTACTATTCTTCTCCTCGATCCACTTAGCCATATACTTTGTGCCTGTCATGGTATGATGCATAAGCATGGCTCCGGTGAAATTATTGAGGCGATGATTTTCTAAATTCTCTTGAAGATGAATAATGCGATCGATCAGTTTTTGTACGTGAAGTTCTTTCGCATAAATTTTATTAATGATTTTAAACCCATTTTCCCGGGCTTGTTTCCAGGCATTTTCTTCTATGTATAATTTCACTGCTGCTTCTGCAATTTCTTCGGGGCTGTTTTTAATAAAACCACTCCACGGTAAATTACCATGCATGGCCTCAGCTCCAATATCAGTTGTAACACTTGGTGTACCGCATTGCATTGCTTCTACTAATTTCCCTTTTATTCCTGCTCCGAAACGCAAAGGTGCCAAACATACTTTTGCTCTCCTCATCACTTCTTTAGCATCTGCTGCCCTACCCTTTATTAAAAACCCATCCTTTGCATTATGTAATGCTTCTACTTTTTGTGATGGATAAGCTCCATAAATGTGCAGCTCAATCTGCGGTAGTTTTTTGCGAATCAACGGCCATATACTTTCTTTTAAATACTGCACCGCATTCCAATTCGGTTCGTGCAGAAAATTTCCAATACTAATAAAATGTGAACGTTCTGAAAATTGTGAAAGAACTTCTACATCATATTGAGTAATTGAATCCAGTAAAAAAGGAACATAATGCAGCAATGATTCATCTACTTTAAATTCCTTCTTCAATATATTCATCTCCACATCAGAAATCATCAAAGAAAGATCACAACGACATATGCTCGCCACTTCCCGTTTTGCATGATCGCTATGCAGATTGCTTGTTTTAAGCTCACGTTTTTCTTTAAAAGCCAATTGCCTTGCAACCCGTAAACAATGTAAATCTTCAGTATCAAGCATACGTAGTGCATCCGGGCAGTTTTCAGCTACTCTCCAACCATATTGTTCCTCCGTCATAAAACGATCAAACAAAACCATTGTTGGTTGCAGTTGTTTTATAAATGTATCAAAGCTTTCATTGTTCAATTCAATGGGTACTCTATCAATACCAATTGTACTTACATCAAACATAAACTCACTATCAGCTGCTGCAGAAGCAAAAGTTATTCTATCTTTTCGTCTCAGAAACAAAGAGATCAATTGCATCATACGGCTGCCTGCTGCAGATGAATCAGGTTCGGGCCACACTGAACCGATAATAAGTATATTGTTTTGTTTGTTCATGAAAATAAAAAAGGCTGTCTCCCTCATCCCTTGGATACTTCGATAAACTCAGTACTCAGGATAAACAGGACAAGACAGCCTTTTTCTATAATATTTTATTTATTTCCCGCCTTCGTTGGCTCCGCCTGCTTTTCCTGCTCCGGCTGTAGCACTTGCAGCCATATCTCTATCGAAGAAATAAAGAGCTGCTTTTTCCCCGCCCATAAACTTTAGTTTATCAACACTGGTTCTGGCTAAGGCTTCTTCTTCAATTTGCTCAGTTACATACCACTGCAAAAAATTATGTGTAGAATAATCTTTTTCTTTCAAACAAAGATCTACCAATTCATTAATGGATTGAGACACTTTCTCTTCGTGGTGTAAAATAGTTTCGAAAACCTCTGTTACTGATTTGTATTTTACAGGAGGAGCTTTAAGTGCCGGCACAATTCCATGCCCTCCACGCTCATTCACAAATTTTAATAATTTGGTTGAATGCATACGTTCTTCATCAGAATGTCCGTACAAGAATGTAGCAACTCCATTTAAACCCTGAACTTCAGCCCAGGATGCCATAGACAAATAGTAATTTGAACTCGCAGCTTCCAGTTCAATTTGTTTATTTAATGCTGCTTCAATTTTTTTAGATAACATAATGTTTATTTTAGATGTTAGATTTTCGATATCTGATTTAAAGATGAATTTAGAAATAATTTCTCAATCCACATCAGAAATCTAAGATCAAAAATTATAAATTAATAAGCTCTAACCATCTTCCCTTCCATAAAGTGGATATATGATTTATTAGCAACCTGGATACCACCAGGAGTTGGATAATTTCCGGTAAAATACCAATCGCCTTTATGATCAGGACATGACTGATGCAAACCTTCTATTGATTGATAAATCACCTCCAGCTCACAGCTTAGGTCAACCGGTTTAATCAACTGTGCAATTTTTGCAGAAATCTCCTCGGCCGTAAAAGGTTCATAAATCTCCTTTACCACATTCACCTGTTCTTCCATAGGAAGTGTTACCTGATGTTTTGCTTTTTCATAAACCGAATCTATGATCGCTTCTCTGCCGGTTTCCTTCAACAAAGCAATGGCAGCTTCAAAAGCTATAAATTTATTAAGGATGGCCATATCAATTCCATAACAATCCGGATAACGGATTTGTGGAGCGGATGAAACAACCACTATTTTCTTAGGCTGTAAGCGATCTAATATTTTTAAGATACTTTGTTTGAGTGTGGTACCTCTTACAATAGAGTCATCCAACACAACCAGGTTATCCACCTTACTCCTCACAACGCCATAAGTCACATCATAACTCAAACTTACCAAGTCATTACGATGCGCGTCATCAGTAATAAAAGTACGTTGCTTGGCATCTTTTAATACCAGTTTTTCTATACGCGGGCGAATGGTTAAAATATCACTTAATTCAGGTTCTTTAACGTTGGCTCCCATCTTCATGATTTTGGTAGCCTTCACTTTATTTAAGTAACTGTTTAAACCTTCTATCAAACCACCAAAAGCAACCTCAGCTGTATTAGGAATGTATGAGAAAACTGAATTACGAAGATCGAAATCAATTGATTTTAAAGTAGCGGGCACCAAATATTTACCGAGGTTTTGGCGCTCTTTGTATATGCCGGCATCATTACCTCTCGAGAAATAAATACGTTCAAAAGAGCATGCTTTTTTCTCCAAAGGTTCAATGATCATTGTTTCGCTAATTGTACCATTCTTCTTTATAATCACAGCATGCCCGGGAATTACTTCCTTCACCTTATTCAACGGAACATTAAATACGGTTTGTATAATTGGTCTTTCGGAACACACAACTGCAATTTCATCATCATGGTAATAAAAGGCAGGGCGTATTCCATGTGGATCTCTCAATACAAAAGCGTCGCCATTACCAATCATACCACCCATCACATAACCGCCATCCCAACGCTTACTGGATTCTTTTAAAATTGCATCAATTTCAATATTTTCAGAAATACGGCTTGATATTTCCTGATTGGATAATCCCTGAAGTTTGAAGATCTTAAACAAGCGATCGTTCTCTCTCTCCAAAAAATGACCTATCTTCTCCATTACGGTTACAGTATCCGTTTTTTGACGTGGATGCTGTCCCAATTCTATTAAATGACCAAAAAGTTCGTCAACGTTAGTAAGGTTAAAGTTACCGGCAACTGCAAGGTTTTTAGTCATCCAGTTATTTTGCCTCAGGAAAGGATGGCAATTCTCAACATTATTTTTTCCATAAGTTCCATAACGTAGATGCCCCATCAACAACTCACCCAGGTATGGAATGTTCTTTTTCTGCCATTCAACGCTTTTATAATCGTCGGGTTGCGTTTGCTGAAAATCCAAAAAGTGTTGATTTACCTGCGTAAATATATCCTGTGTGGCGCGGGTCCTGATTGAACGCAAGCGATCAATGTATTGCATTCCGGGTTCAGGATCTAATTTGATGGTGGCAATTCCGGCTCCATCTTGCCCACGGTTCACCATTTTTTCCATTATCAGATACAGTTTATGTAATCCGTAACGCGCCGAACCGTATTTTTCACGGTAAAAACTAAGCGGTTTAAGTAGTCGGATAACTGCAATACCGCACTCGTGTTGAATTTTGTCGCTCATGTTTGGTAACTATACGCAAAGGTACTACTATTACCTCAATTGATGATGCCCGTTTCATAAAAAATGGAAAATTTGCAGACTGATTTTTTTAAATAATTCAGGTATATTTATACCAAATTCGATTCAAATGAAATATCCTCTAAGGATAGCCTTTTTATTGCTTTGCTTTTTTGTTGCTGAAAGTATGCAGGCAAAAAAAACAAAAGAACAGTTGTGGAAGGAGTTGAAAGAAACGCCCCTTGATTCAATAAAAGTGGATCGTTATATCAGTTTATCTAATTTATATGAAAAAGATAATATTGACTCAGCTCTTTGGACCGCAAGGGAAGCTCTTAAGCTTTCCTTAAAAATTAATTATACCGAAGGACTTTGTGCTTCAAATCAAAAAATTGGAATTGTTTATCAAAATTCGGGGAAATATAAAGAAGCAAACGGCTATTTTTTTACTGCACTCAAATATGCGGAACAACTAAACAGCAATGGATATAAGCTGCAGATCTTTAATTCTATTGCTAATGCCTGTGCTTATCAAAAAATGTATTCTCAGGCCTTGATCTATTATGAAAAAGCATTGCAGTCTGCAGAAGAATCAGGTTTAAAAAACAGAACCGGTACCATTTTAATGAATATGGGTAACATTGCTTATAGCAAAGGCTATTACAAAAAAGAGTTTAAAGAAGCAATTGCTTATTTTGACAAAGCATTAAAAATTGGTGAAGAAACACTGGATTCCAACCTTCTCTCAAGTGTATATGGTAACTATGCCTTGGTTTATACTGATGCCGAACAATTTGATGATGCACTAAAAATGGTAGAGAAAGGAATGGCTTTAGCCAAAGCCAGGGGCGTAAAAGAAGATTATGTATTTTTATATTATTATGCAGGTCGGGCCTATGCCCATAGTAAACAATATGAAAAAGCCGAATATAATTTCAAGGAAAGTATAAAATATTGTTTGGAAATGGAAGACAGGGATTACTTGTCTGAAAATTACCTGAGCCTTGCAGAGATGTACGATGATATAAAAAACTATAAAGAAGCTTATAACTTTATGTATAAACATAAGGTTTTGGAAGATTCATTACTAAATGAAGAAACTACCAATCAGTTGAATGAGCTAAAAACCGTTTACGAAACTGAGAAGAAGGAGAAAGAAATTGAGCTGAGTCATCAAAAATTACAAACTCAGGACGCCAAATTAAATACCATCATTTTTTCGGCAATTGGTGGGGCATTAAGTCTTTTGATCCTTGTGTTTTTTATTTATACCCGCTATCAGATAAAACAAAAGGCCAATAAAAAACTGGAAACAGCATACTCTATAATTGAAGAAAAACAAAAAGATATAACGGATAGCATAAACTATGCTCAAAAAATTCAGTACGCTATTTTACCAAGCGATGATGATATTAAAAATGCTTTTACTGATTCATTTGTGTTTTTTCAGCCTAGAGATATAGTGAGTGGCGATTTTTACTGGTTTCATTCCATTGCAGGAAATACTCAAAACACTTTAGGTTTGGAAGGGATTCATACTCTTATAGCAGCAGCAGACTGTACAGGTCACGGCGTTCCCGGAGCGCTAATGAGTATGATTGGCTCTTCTTTACTTAATCAAATTGTACTTGAAGGGAAAGTAAAAAATACAGGTGAAATACTCGATCTTTTGAGAACGGGAATTAAAGCCGCATTCAAACAAAAACAGGGAGAAGATAAACGCAGGGATGGAATGGACATTGGCTTACTTGCTTTTTCAAACAATGGAACAAAAGTATTTTTCTCCGGTGCAAATAATGGTGTGTACCACGTCAGAAACTTGCCTAGCGGACAGACAGGCGCTGAGTTAAAAGATATAAAGCCGGATAAACAACCGGTAGGCCAACATGTTGGAGAAGAAAAGCCTTTTACCTGTCAGGAAATAGAAGTTCAAAAAGGTGATTGTTTATATTTGTATACGGATGGTTTTGCAGATCAGTTTGGTGGTGAAACAATTCCGGGTAAACAATCGGGCGGTAAAAAATTTAAGTATGCTAAACTCAAAGAATTATTAGCTCAAATCAGCACTAAAAATATGCAGGAACAAAAATCAATTCTGGAAAACACATTCAACCAATGGAAAGGTAAATATGAGCAGGTTGATGATGTATTGATTATTGGAGTGCGGGTATAAAAAACAAAACATGAAAAGTACATTTCTATTTATACTCTCCGTTTGTTTATTTTTTTCCTGCAAGCCCGGCAAACAAAAAGCTGATCTTATTATCCACAATGCTGTAGTTTACACGCTCGATTCTGACTTTAGCATTACTGATGCTATTGCAATAAAAGATGATAAAATACTTGCGACCGGAAATTTTGAAGAACTGCTGAGTTTATACGATGCAACTGAAAAAACAGATGTTCACGGCAAGTTTATTTACCCCGGTTTTATTGACTCTCATTGTCATTTTTATGGTTACGGAATGGGCTTGCAGGAGATTAATCTTGTGGGAACAAAATCATTTAAAGAAGTAATTGAACGAATAGTAGAATTCACTAATGTTCACGAAAAAGAAGAATGGATAATTGGACGTGGCTGGGATCAGAACGACTGGGAAGTAAAAGAATATCCTGACAACAAACTACTTGACAGCTTATTCCCAAATACGCCGGTACTAATTACCCGCATAGATGGGCATGCCGCATTAGCAAATAGTACTGCTTTAAAAAGAGCCGGAATAAACAAAAAGACTTTTGTAAATGGCGGAGAATTATTGTTTATAAAACAAACAGAAACAAGTAAAAACCTTTCGGTAAGCAAAAGCGAATCAAAAAAAGACGCATCCTTATCAGGTATATTAATCGATAACGCTGTAGACCTTGTTACAAAAGTGATACCTCAACGACCTGAAGAAAAAATCAAGAAAGCCTTAATGGATGCACAGGCAAATTGTTTTGCGGTAGGTTTAACAACAGTTGATGATGCGGGTCTTTTAAAATCTCAGATCGACATAATAGATCAAATGCAAAAACAGGATAAGTTAAAGATCCGTGTGTATGCAATGCTTAGTGATAGCTCCGTGAATTACGATCATTATTTAAAGAATGCCCCCCCGTCCGAACGGGTAGCCTGGGGGAAATACAAGACCGATTTCCTGAATGTTTGTTCTTTTAAGTTTTATGGTGATGGCGCTTTAGGTTCAAGAGGTGCATGCATGAAAAAAGATTATGCAGACAAAATAGCTTGGAGAGGTTTTCTCTTGTATCCGATAGAACATTACACGGAAAAAGGTGAGTTACTAAAAGCACATGGGTTTCAGATGAACAGTCATAGTATAGGAGATTCTTCCTTAAAAGTGTTTGTAGATTTATATGGTAAAGAATCCGTTAAGAATTTGCGCTGGCGCATTGAACATTGTCAGATTGTAAGTAGTGATGAGCTACCCAAATTTAAAGAGTATGGAATTATTCCCTCTGTTCAACCAACACATGCAACAAGCGATATGTATTGGGCTGAAAACCGCATTGGGAAAGAACGATTAAAAACCGCTTATGCCTTTAAAGATCTTCTGTCAGCCGCCGGACTTATTGCTTTAGGAACCGACTTCCCTGTAGAAGACATCAGTCCCTTCAAAACATTTTACGCCGCAGTTTTCAGAAAGGATGCGAATGGTTTTCCTAAAGGAGGATTTCAAATAGAAAATGCATTAAGTCGTGAAGAGGCCATTAAAGGAATGACTATTTGGGGTGCATATGCCAATTTTGAAGAAAAAGAAAAAGGGAGTTTGGAAAAAGGAAAGTTTGCAGACTTAATAATTCTGGATACCGATCTTTTAAAATGTGAAGAGGAAAAAGTATTAAAAACAAAAGTAATTGCTACATATATTGGCGGAAAAATTGTTTATAGTTATAAATAAAAAAAGAAGAGGTTGTTTTTTTAGCAACCTCCTCTAACTATTTTTTTTACTTACTTAATAAAACCCTCACCACCACTTGTTGATCATTCAATACAACCTTTATAAAATAAAGGCCATTTTCCTGATCGATAAAATTTATTGAATAAGAGTCGAGGTCTGGTTTAATTTCGTTTACCACTTTTCCTAATACATCACAAACTATGATCTTATCAGCAACACTACCTGTTTTTACTATAGCGGTACCTGAAGTTGGATTTGGAAAAACACTTACTTTGAGTGAATTTAGATTCTCCCCTAGTTCATCTTCCTTAACTGCATTTTCAGCTATTCTTTCGGAAGATGGTGTAGTTACAGAACAAGCTGGTCCGTAAGGTCCCCAAACTCCGTTTGAATAGGCCCTGATACGTACATTATATATTTTTCCGTAGGTAATTTCAGGAACTGTATATAAATAAAAGTTGGATGATGCATTCCCCCTCAGTTTTGTGAACACATCCGCGGTAAGCACATCTGTGAACTCATATTCGTAATTGCTCACATTTACGACCGGATCAAGATATAATTCTGTGCCTAAACTGCTTACTGTTATTCCGCAAAAATCAGATCGCAATTGAGTTGGCGGAATACCTAATGTTGTTAATGTGCAACTAGGCCCGTATGGACCCCACACACCTCCAAAAAATGCTCTCACTCTTACATTATATGTTTTGTCGTAATGTACCAGCGGCTCCCAATACAAATAAAAATTATTATAACCGCTACCTCTCAATGTTGTGAACACATTACTTGTGGAAACATCAGTAAATTCATATTCGTAGTCAGAAACACTATAGAGATAATCGATAAACACTTGTGTACCCATATCAATAGAAGCTCCGCAGAAAGCATCTGATAATTTGGTTATTGGGAATTCAGGAGTTGTTATCAAGCAAGGTTGTCCAAAAGAACTCCAAACTCCATTTGAAAATGCCCTTACCCTTACACTGTATGTTTTATCATATGTAATTTCAGGGATCCAATACAAATAAAGATTATTGGAATTATTGCCTCTAAGTTTCGTAAACACATCATTAGTCAATATATCTGTAAACTCATATTCATAATTGGTGACATTTATGATGGGATCGCAAAATAATTGAGTTCCCATACTACTTAATGTTACTCCACAAAAATCAGATCGCAATTGAGTTTGCGGGAAAGGAGGAGTTTGCAATATGCACACCGAACCAAAGGTTCCCCATTCTCCATTAACATAAGGGCGTACCTGAATTTCAAGGGTTTTATCATAGGTAAATTGTGGAACCATATAAAAATAGAAATAGTTTAAAGCACCTACCCTGATAAAAGTATCAATATCCCCGGTTGAAACATCAGTAAAATGATACTCATATTGTGTTGCATCAGGAACCGGATCACAATAAATTCTTGTGGATAAATCGTCTAATTGCACTCCACAAAATTCATCTGTTAGTTTAGTTGTTTCAGGGCCATGAGGAGGAACTGTTATTGAAACCGTTGCAGTATTTGAACAGCCATTTTCATCTGTTCCGGTAACAGTATATGTTTCACTTGATGTCAATATCACTGTTACGGGCTTTCCTACAAGATCACCCGGAGACCATGAATATGAAACTGCACCTGAAGCACTGAGTGTAGAAAATGTTCCCGCATCCATTGTAGAAGGATCTGCACTTGCAGCTACATTTGGCAAACTATTCACTACAACTAATACTGCAGTACTACCTGTACAACCATTCTCGTCAGTTGCAGTTACAGTGTATGTAGTCGTTTCGGAAGGATAAACAACAACATTTGAACCGGACATATCACCTGGCATCCAATGATAACTTAACAAACCTGTACCTCCGTCTGCTATTGCAAACAATGATGCTGCATTGCCCAAACAAACAGAAGCATTACCTTCAGCGGAAACATTAATAAGACCCGGCTGCGAAATGGAAACTGTTTGAGTATGAATACATCTGTTGGCATCTTTTATGGTACAGGTATAAATTCCAACACTCAAACCTGTTGCTGTAGAACCTGTTCCTCCAATCGGCAACCATTTATAAGTGTATGGTGGTGTGCCCCCACTTACATTAACTGTTGCAGAGCCATCACTACCTTCATAACAACTCACCGGTATATCAGATACTGTTGACTCCATCTCTGATGGTTGACCAATAGTTACCGTTTGATTTAAAACACATCCTGCTTTATCTGTAATAGTACAAGTGTAAGATCCTGCTGCCAATCCTGTAGCTAAAGCGCTCCACCCGCCATAAGGTGCCCAGGAGTATGAATACCCGCCGGCTCCTCCATTTGGAATCACTAAAGCTGATCCGTTTGATGCCCCATTACATCTTGCATCACGTGTAAAAACCAATGCGCTTAAATTTACAAGTGCACTATACGAGTGAATAACCAAAGGAGATGTTCCGTTATTCGGACTGTTAGTATTTACACCATGCCAAATTCCATTATGATCTGTAGAGTATCCGGGGCAAACAATATTTCCTGTAATTACGCTTCGCTCTTCAATGCGTTTCACTCCTCCGTTATCATCGCCATCATTTATCGCCCTATAATAGCCGTCACTCTCACCATTCGGAATAATGGCATTCCAACCACCGGAAGAGTTTGTATAACCCGGAATTATATTTGGAATTACCAAACCAATTCCTTCAATCGGAGAAATGTATAATGGACGACCTGATCCATGTTCGTTATCGTACAATAGTGCCAAATCCAATGGAGCCCCGTCCGAATGATCTTCCTGAAGGAATGATCCTTTATTCGCTCCATGATGTGTACTAAAAGTCAAAACCTTAATCCCCAGATTTAAAGCCTTCCTTGAAACAACCGACCCTGTTGAATTGCTACCGATAACAATAACCGGATAAATAGTTTTACTGGCACTAAATCTGGAATTTCCATCATGAATAAGACCAAACCATCCGGTGTACTGACCACTTCCATTTGTTGTAAAAGTTGCATACCCACCTACTGAAGCGGTATTGGGAGACGAAATAAAGGAGTAACTACTCCCTGTAACCAATAAAGACAAGCCTGCAGAATTAGCTGTCCCGAAATCAGAACTTAGAGCACCTTGTATAAAATACCTATACGTGGTATTGGCTGCCAAACCCTTTACTGTTGCTCTAAACATAACAGGCAACCTTGTTGTGTTTCCGCTTGCCATATACTTAGGAGTAATGACCGAATTAAAATTCGATTGTGTGATTGTATGACCCGTGCTTGGATGCCAAGACAAAAAAAAGGAAAGGGTCACGAAAACGAGTAATGAAGTAAGTTTTTTCATGATTTCCGGTTTTTAAAGATGAATTAAGAACCAGATAACAGCTGAAGAGAGATGGTATTATTTCTATTTGAAAATGTATTCAAATTTACATCATAAAACCACGAATTGTTAAAATTGCAAAGGTTTTAAAATTGATTTTAACTTAGTTTGGCGCATGGGAAAAATTTTCTACACTTCGATACTTCCTTCAAATACAAACTCCGCCGGGCCTTCAAGCCAAATATCAGTATAAGCCTGGTCAGATACTTTTTTAAAAGAAACAGATAAGTTTCCTCCCGAAGTAATTATATCGCAATGATCTTTAATTCCGAACATATTTACAACAGATGAGATTAAAGCTGATGCTGTAACACCGGTTCCACAAGAATAGGTTTCATCTTCAACACCTCTTTCATAAGTACGCACATGAAGTTTGTTCCCTTTCTTCTCAATAAAGTTTACATTTGTTCCTTTTTCTTTGAAACGCTCATTGTAACGGATCTTCTTTCCTTCTTCAACAACATTAAATGAATCAAGATCTGAAACTATGCGTACATAATGTGGAGATCCAGTATTTAAATAAAAGTCGTTGCCTATCTTTTCAATTCCATTCACATCATTCATGCGCAACTTAACTGAGTTATCAAAAAAAATACTTTCATGAGGTCCGTCAATTGCCAAAAAATTTGCCTTATCACCAACTAATCCCAATCGCTTTGCAAAAGCGGAAATGCACCTTCCGCCATTTCCACACATGCTGCTTTGATTTCCATCGCTATTGTAGTAAACCATTTTAAAATCAAATCCTGTTTCAGGTTCAAGCAACATCAATCCGTCTGCACCAATACCAAAGCGACGGTGACATAAAGATTTTATTTGCTCCGCAGACAGGATTATTTTTTTACTCCGATTATCAATCAGTATAAAATCATTTCCGGTTCCCTGATATTTAGAAAATTGAATTTTCATTTTTAGTTAATGATAAACTCGAACGGTAACCGTGCCTGTACACCTTTCATTCTTATAAGGTTGCGGAGGTGTTGTATGTATTTATAATTTTCACCAAGGTTTTTAGCCATCATTTTTGTTTCTGCCTCATCTTCCGCTTTTCCTAAAATGGCTTCCAGGGTATTCTTTTGTTTTGGCAATTCAACGGTTTTGTATGTTTTCAGGTTTGCCTTTTCCGCCGCATAAGCAATCGCTTTATCCAGGCCTCCTAATTCATCAACCAGTTTTATTTTTAAAGCGTCAGTTCCACTCCATACTCTTCCTTGTCCAATACTGTCAACATTTGCCTGAGTCATTTTTCTTCCCTCGGCAACCCGTTTGGTAAATACATCATATACATCCTCTACTCCTTTTTGAATATATATTCTTTCTTCCTCTGTAACCGGTCTGAAAATAGTGCCAATATCAGAATGTTTGTTTGTGTTTACCGTATCAATATTGATCCCGATTTTTTCCGCCAATAATTTTTGTGCATTCGGCATCATTCCAAAAACACCGATTGAGCCTGTAATTGTATTGGGCTGTGCATAAATTTTATCAGCAGCACAGGAGATGTAATAACCACCGGAAGCAGCTACATCACCCATCGATACAATAAAAGGCTTTGCTTTTTTTGCAAGTAACACTTCTCTCCACATAACATCACTGGCCAGTGCACTTCCTCCTGGCGAATTCACTCTTAAAACAATTGCTTTTACGGTGCTATCTAAACGGGCTTCTTTAATAGCTCTTGCGATTCTATCCGAACCTATTGTATTATCATCACCCTCTCCGCTCTCAATTGAACCCACTGCATAAATCACTGCAATTTTGTCCCCCGCTTTTTCTTTTTTCTTAACATTAAAAGGTTTTTTATCTTCTGAGTTGTAATCGGCTAATTTCACGAAGTTTATTTTTTTATCAGCTGCTATGCTAACTTTTTTTCTAATCTCATCGTGAACTTCGTCTTCGTATAATAAAGCATCAACCAGTTTTAATGCAACCGCATCCTTTTGATTCTTCAATACAAGGTTATCTGCAATTCTGTTTAACTCATCAATTGTAACTCCACGTTGTTTTGAGATACCTGTCAATATAGAATTCCAGATTGAGCCCATAAACACTTCGGTTTGTAATCGGTTTGCCTCACTCATTTTATCTAACATAAAAGGCTCAATTGCGCTTTTAAATTTTCCATGACGGAAGATTTGCATTTCAATATTATAATTATCCAGGGCTTTTTTATAGAACATGATCTGCGCACTTAAGCCCTTAAATTCTAACATTCCCTGAGGGTTTAGGTATACTTTATCGGATACAGATGCCAGATAGTATGTTTTTTGTGAATACACTTCACTGTATGCGTATATAAATTTTTTAGATGTTTTGAAATCCAACAAAGTATTTCTTATTTCTTCAACTGTTGCTATTCCGGCATTTAGTTCTGTTAGATTCAAATAAATTCCTTTAATCGCAGAATCTTCTTTTGCTTTCTTTATGTTTTCTACAATTTTATCCAAACCAAGTCCTTCTTCTCCCATACCTGAGAAATTGAAATTTGCAAAAGGATTATCAATAGTCCTGTCAGAAATTGGTCTTTTAAAATCAACAAACAAAACCGAATTGGCTTTTACTTCTTTCTTCGGGCCTCCATCTTCACCCAAAGCTTCCCTTAAACCGCCAAACATCCCTACTATGGACGAAATAAATAACAGGGTACAAATAACCATAGCCAAAACAACTCCGATTATTGCTCCAAAAAAAGATGTAAAAAAATTTTTCATGTAAATTGATTTGAGAGATTAACTTTGCAAAGTTAAAAGGTAATTTAATAAGTTGGGCAATTTGGTATGAATACTGTGTTTTTATGTTTGGGTGGCAATTTGGGTAACAGGGAGGAAAACCTGAAGAATGCAATTCAATTAATTAAAAGCAAATTAGGTACAATTACAGCAAGATCTTCCGTATACGAAACTGCTTCCTGGGGAAATGCTGATCAACCTGCATTTTTAAATCAGGTACTTGAGTTAAAAACAGTTCTTTCTGCAAATGATGTGCTTGATGCCTGTCTTAAAATTGAAAAAGATCTAGGAAGGACAAGAAATATTAAATGGGAGAACAGGTTAATTGATATTGATATTCTGTTCTTCAATACTGAAATAATTAATCAGGATGAGCTAAAAATACCACATCCATTGATGCATGAGCGGATGTTCGTTTTGAAACCATTAAATGAAATTGCCCCACACTATGTGCATCCGGTTTATAACAAAACTGTGAAAGAACTCTTTGAAAGTTGCAGCGATCAGTTAAAAGTTATGCGCCAATGATAAAGTATGTTTGTATAGAAGGTAATATTGGTGTTGGTAAAAGCAGCATAGCATTCAAACTGACTGAGGAACTCGGGGGTGCTTTTCTCCCTGAAGAGTTTGAGGAAAACCCTCTTTTGCCTTTGTTTTATAAGGAGCCTGAAAAATTTGCCTTCCCTGTTGAGTTTTCCTTTTTGCTTGATCGTTTTCGTCAACAAAAAAAATGGAACGAAACCATTAGCAACGGCCTCGTAATAAGTGATTATTACTTTGAAAAATGTCTCTATTTCGCAAAACTTAACCTTACTGAGAAGGACTATCTGGTTTTCGAAGAGAAATATACCACCTTAGCTAATGAAATCAAGCATCCTGATTTACTTGTTTTCATAAGACTAGACATTGAATTACTTCAAAAAAACATAAAAAAACGTAACAGGGCTTACGAACAATCCATTCCGGATGATTATCTCATGCGTCTCAATGAACAATATTCAAGAGCAATAAATATAGTACGCAAGCATAAGGTATTAAGCTTTGTGTTGTCAAACAATGAACAGAGCAGTTATGACAGCTTGTATAGGGAGTTAAAATCCTATATTTTAAATCCTTCCAACAATCATTTCATCGAAATTCATTTATAAAAAACTATAAATGAGCGTTTTAGACCAAAAGCTGATTTTAACACATTAATTTTTTTTATTTAAAAACTATCGCTAATATTGTGCCTGTTAATTAAAGAATTAAAATAATTATAACATCATGCAAACCAATACGTTAAAAGTATTATCACTTGCCCTAGGTACATCGGTATTATTTACCGCTTGCGATGGCTTGGGTAAAATGATTAAGAAGCAAAACCTTATTACATATGAGGTAACTCCAAAACCACTTGAAATGCACGGAGATAGCGTTGCTGTTTCTATTTCAGGAAAATATCCGGCAAAACTTTTTGCTAAAAAAGCTGTTGTTACAGTTACACCGGTTATTAAATACAATGGTGGTGAGAAAAAACTGAAAGAAGTTGTATTGGTAGGTGAAAAAGCTACTGCTAGCGGAACTAAAATTGGTTACGAAAAAGGGGGTACATTCGCATACACTGATAAAGTTGGTTACGAACCGGGAATGAAAGTTGCAAAACTTGAGATTCAGGCTAAAGGTCAGGTAAAGAAAAAAGTAAAAGAATTCAAACCTACTGAAATTGGTGAAGGAACAATAGTTACTCCACTATTGGTTCGTAATGATGAAAAAGCTATTATGGCTAAAGATGCATTTGTAAAATCTGTATCTGCAAACCAATCAGCAAGCATTTATTATGTAATCAATCAGTCAGTTGTTCGTCCTGCTGAATTGAAAAGCGAAGAAGTAAAGAATTTAACTGTTTTTATTGCTGCAAACGCGAAAAATACAACCTGGTATGAATTCAAAGGAATCGAAGTTTCTGCTTATGCTTCTCCGGATGGTGAATTAAGCCGTAACCAAAATTTAGCTACTGATCGTGCTAAGTCAGGTTCTAATGCATTAGCAGGTGAATTCAAAAAAGATAAAAACAAAGACAATACTTTTGGTAAAGACATCGCTACATATAAAACAGGTGTTACTGCTGAAGACTGGGAAGGTTTTAAATCTTTAATGGAGCAATCTTCTATCGCTGATAAAGATCTTATCTTACGTGTATTAACAATGTACTCTGATGGAGAGCAACGTGAAAAAGAGATCAAAAATTTATCTAAAACTTACAAAGAAGTTGCTGATAAAATTTTACCGAAATTGCGTCGTTCAGTATTGACTGTTATCGTTGACAAAAAATCCCGTACTGATGATATGATCAACCGTTTAGTAGATACTAATCCTGATTCCTTATCTGTTGAAGAGCTTTTGTATGCTGCAACCTTAACTCAGGATGTAAACAGACAAATGAACATTTACAAATCAGCTGAGAAACAATATCCAAACGATTGGAGAACTTCAAATAACTTAGGTGGTACTTATTTAATGACCAACAAAGTTGCTGATGCTAAATCTGCTTTCGAAAGAGCTGACAAAGCTTCTCCAAACAATCAAACTGTTCAAAACAACTTAGGTGCTTGTGTTGCTAAAAACGGCGACAGAAAAGCAGCTATGGCTTATTATGAAAAAGCAGGTTCAACTCCTGAGGTTAACTACAACAAAGCTATTGTTTGGGTTAGAGATGGAAAATACAGCGAAGCAGTTTCTGGTTTTGGTACTTATAAAGGATTTAACATGGCTTTAGCTCAATTATTAAGCGGTGCCCCTGAGTCAGTTAACGGAACTATTGATGCAAGCAATGAAAAAGACATGGCTTTAAGTTTCTACTTAAAAGCTGTTGCTGCTGCAAGAAAAGGTGATGCTTCAGGTTTGGCAAGCTTAAAAACAGCTATCGAAAAAGATGGTTCTTTAAAAGCAATGGCTAAAGATGATGCTGAATTCATCAAATGGAGAGACAACGCTGAATTCAAAGGAATGACAAACTAATTAATAGTTTCATTATATGAAAATCCCCCTGACCCTACAGGAGTCCACTGAAAAAGTCCATTAAGACTTAAATGTTAATTAAAAGGAGCAGCAATCAAAAAGATTCTGCTCCTTTTTTTTGATCTTGTACGTGCGTTAAAAGCTGATACAGATGCTAGCTCTACAAGAAAAATTACAATTCAGTGAATACAGTTCTTTATACGAATTGATAGTTCCAAAAGATAATCTTCTTAGAAAGATTAATGATTTAATAGATTTTTCATTTATCCATGATGAGTGGAGGTTTAGGTTTATTATTTTCTTCCCTTTCAAGTTACTTTCTATTGTTGTTTGCGTTTAGCAGAGTAAAAAAAACACTAATCTTATCCTTTGCTTTATTCCCCTGTATTTTCCTTTCTTGCATATTGATGTATACTGCCTTTTTGTTTTTGACAGGAATGTAGTTTTATTGTGCCATCAGAAATAATAAAGATTAAGAAAACCAAACTAGGTGTTTTCAATCTTCAATTTTCTGAAAATTTCTTCCTCTTTGATCTCCCTCACTTCTCCCGGGACTAAATCTCCAATTTCAAGATCATCAATTGAAACGCGTACCAATCTTCGAACAGGATGTTTAACTGAAGTAAGCATTTTCCTGACCTGATGGTATTTCCCTTCCGTTAAGCTTATTGTTAGCCAACTATGAGGAATATCCTTTTTGTATGCAAACATACCTTCCGGTAAATTTTCGGGCTTACTAACCTCTTCAACTTCACAGGGTAAAGTTGTATAATGTAATCCCCCTTTTATTTTTATACTTACTCCCTCTCGCAGTAACTTTAAACTCTCGCGAGAAATTACATTTTTAACCAAGACCAAATACTTACGTCTATGAGGTTGTTTGCTTAAAAACAACAAACGCTGCACTTTTTTATTAGTAGTTAAAATTAATAAGCCTTCCGAATGATTATCCAGTCGGCCAACCGCATAAGTTCCATCAGGAAAATCAAATTGCAGGTCTCCTAATAAGTTTACTTTCTCAGAGCTGAGAAACTGAGAAACCATGTTAACCGGTTTATAAATAATAAAATAGCGATTAGTCAATAGAGCGCTTATTGAAAATGGTGTACCCGAAGTGAAACAGAAATGAGAAGGGAACTTTTTCTCCGTGGTAATAATTTACCGAAACCGACAATGGCCCAACTGGTGTGTGATACACCAGTGCTGCCATTCCTGTGAAATACCTGTACAAAAACTCTGTGCTGTATTGCGCCTCATTAAACTCATCTTTCACAATAGATTGTACCGGTTGAAAAATGTACCCCTCAATTCTAACATCAAATTTTTTGAAGGGAGAAACAATAAATTTTATACCTCCTGCAAGGTATTTTTGCGCTCTGAATTTCTCAAGAAATAAAGTGCGGCTTTCGGGTGTTGGTGTAAATGCAGGGGCACTGAGTATTGAAGATGTATAGTTTTTAAAGAAGTTTTGTGAAGAAAGAACTCCTTCTCCAAGGATCCCAATCTTAAAATGGCGGCTGGTTTTTAAATAATAATCAATCTTTCCACTAGCTAAAAACCACGAATGAGGCACATTTGAAGTAATAGAATCTTTTGATGTTGTTCCCGGTTTGTAAAATTCAAAACCATTAAAATATTGTGTTCTAAAATTCATAAACAAACCTTCAGAAGCATATAGCTTTCTATTAAGAGTGTTCAATTCATATTCTATTTTCCCAAACCCAAAATTAAAATCAGTTCTGTCTGAAGTATCTTTACTGGTATAATTATCGGTTTGATAATAGATACTTGCCAGATTAGCAATGCCCCCACCCGCACGTATTTTAGCCCTATTTCCAAAAGGGAGTCCTAAATTCATGTCGGCAAAACGATCTTCCTGAATTAAAAATGCTGGCTTTAACAAATCATAAAACAATGTGCTGCTTTTAAAATAATCCCAGCGTGAATAAGTAGCAGTACTCTCAATAAAGAAAGGAGTTTTTCCCGGAAAATCTACCTTTATTCTTCCATGGCCTGATGTATTTAGTTTACCAAAATAGGCATTCCCGTATAGCGTTAACGCTTGCCTACCCAGGTATTTATATTGTAAGCCAATGAATCCTTCACTTATAGGGCGGTTAGAAAAGTTCCCTCCTAACTCCATAGCCAGGTCCTTTTCTTTTTTTATGATTACTTTGAGTTTGTATTTTCCTGTGATCGAATCAAAAGTGGTAATAGGAAAAATAGATTTTATCTTATCATCTTCTGCAAGCCTAAAATACCTTTTACGCATTACATTCAAAGGAATGTCTTTGTTTTTTGAAACCAGCGAACGTTGTATATACATGGCTTGTTTAGGCTTTAATCCCTCAATTTCAACCGACTCAAAAACAATAGGTTTAAATTCCTGCTTAAATTGTTTTCGTTTTTCCCTTAGTTTTTCCCTGGTAATTCTACTGGTAATTCTTTCCTTAATCAACTGCATGTTTGAAATAGTGCAGGCATATCCGCTATCAATAAGGCGTTGTGATTGATCAAAAGCAAAAATTCCAACAGCACTCCAGGGTTTAAGCACAACTCCATTTTCACAATCAGGATTAAAATCAGTTTTGGTCATCAACATATTTCTTAATTGTAGATAGATATTATCATCGTTTGGATTTGGGCTATTACCAGTAACAATACTTCCAATTAAAAAATCAGGGTTAAATTCTTCAGTCATAATATTGGAAGGAAAATTATTGTACAAACCTCCATCAAACAATAGCTTACCATCAACTAAAATAGGTCTCAAATAAAAAGGGTAGGTCATAGATGCCCGAATTGCTACTGATAAATTCCCCTTTTCAAACACAACCGATTTTTTATCTTCAATATCAGATGCAACACACCTGAATGGAACAAACAAACTATCAAAATTGTAGTTGGCCCTTGCAGAGACAGGAGAAAACATTTCCATCATATACTGATCGATTGGAACAGAATTGATCAGATTAGTAGGAATATTAGTGACTAATAAACTGTCGAAGCTAAATTTATAAGAGAACCAGGAAGCATTCTCTTCACTCCTCCTGAAATAGTAACGGTATTTCCCTTCTACTTCTCCTTTTGTAAACCCCTGGAATCTGTCGGATTTCACAAATTGTTCGATCTCTTCAGGACTGTAGCCTGCCGCATAAAAACCGCCAATAAGAGCTCCTATAGATGTTCCTGTTATATAATCAATTGGGATTTCATTTTCTTCCAATGCTTTTAACACACCAATATGTGCAATACCGCCACCGCCGCCGCCGCTCAATACAACACCAACTTTTTGGGCTTTTAACTGAAAACTAAAAGATAAGGTAAAAAGAACAAGCAAACCTTGCAATAAACCAATAGGTATAGTAAAGTTCTTTTTAAACACAGGTAGAAGTTAAGAGGTAAAGTTAAGAATTTTTGTTTATTGTAGAAGACCTTTGGCGTTAAAGCTAAGTAACAACAAAAGTTAAAATCCTATCACAGCAAGCTATACATTTTACCGGGAAGTGACTTAACCACATTACTAAATTCCAGTTGTAATAAAGTGGAGGCAACATCACTCATTGTCAATCCTGTTTTATAACATACTTCATCTATATGAACGCCTGAGTTTACACTAAATAAACTTACTATTTTTTTCTCCTTCGCTGATAAATCAGGCAACAATTGAATTTGTTTATTTCTATTTTCATTAGGCTTAAGGTTTTCGTCTTGCCAATTCATCACGTACAACAGATCGGCTGCATTTTCTATTAGCACTGCTTTATTACGTTTTATAAATGCATTGCAACCTGCAGAAAATTCATCACCCGTTCTTCCCGGAAAAGCAAAGACATCTTTATTATAAGAATTTGCAATTTCTGCTGTAATTAAAGATCCACCTTTTAGTTTGGTTTCAACCACTACAAGTGCATCGCATATGCCCGCAACTATTCGATTTCGTTTAGGAAAATTTTCCCTATCTGGATTAGTATCACTAATAAAGTCAGTTAAAACCCCTCCCTGCTTTTCCATCTTTCTGGCTATAGTACTATGAACCGCAGGATAGATCCTGTCTAAACCATGGGCAACTACACCTATGGTATCAAGCCCTTTATCCAATGCTGTTTTATGCGCCAACACATCTATGCCATATGCGAGCCCGCTTACAATCAAAATTCCGGAATTACTTAATTCATCAATAAATTGCTCGGTAGCATGAATGCCATACGAACTCGGCGTTCTGGTTCCTACCACAGAAACTACTTTAGCCGTATTTAAATCAGCATTCCCTTTATAATACAAAAGTGCAGGGCTATCATTTGAGAATTTTAATCGGGAAGGGTAATTTCCATCCGTAAAAAAAATAGCTTCGATTTTGTTTTCTTCAATAAATTGTATTTCTTGCTCCGAACGCTTTAATATCTCAACGTTTCTTAATTCAGCTAATATATTTTCCGCAGTTTTATTTGCAATACCCGGGATTTTTATAAGCGCTTTCTTTTTTTCTTTAAAAACCGCCTCTGCACTTCCACAATAAGTAACAAGGTTTTTTGCAATAACATCTCCTACATCAGGCAACAAGGTTAGTGCAATTTTATAGAGTAGATCCTTATCTGTAATGCTCTTATACATATAAAAACAAAATTACTCCTTTTTATAGTAAATTGCTGCTATACTTTGTAGCATTTTATAATTACAATTTACTGAGCCAGGCTAAATCTTAAACTGAAACCTGCATTTGTATTAGCAGTTGGGAAAGAAGTAGAAACAACAGGTTTATTAATGATCTTATCAAAGTACAAACGGAGGTTGATATTTTGTGAAAGCGCATAGTCAACCGATGTCTTTAATGTTATAATATTTTGCCCTTGTGAAGGAACACTCAAGCCATCAATTACACGACGTTGCGTAGTAACATTATTTCTCAACGAAAGATCTACTTTACAATTCAAGTCGCTTTCCAATGGTTTGCCTTTTATCTTGATCTTATTCAATTTTAATTTAGGATAACGATAACCTGCTCCGATTATATATTCTTGCCCCCGTGTTTCGGTGATCTGCGGTATGTTTGCATTTAAACTAACCGTACGGTCTTTACGCATTTCGAAATTGGCCGTAAGCGAACCCTTTGATTTAGCATCTTTTTTATCCGTTTTTTTGCCTTTTTTCTCAGCAAAAACAATATCAATTTTTACTAAAGGAGAAAAACTTTCCTGAATAGTAACCGTGTTAATTAAATACTTAGATACCAAATTTGAATTTGGATTTGAAGGATCAACCCTGCCCGGTGAATACTGCGTTTTTTCAAAGTCCTGTCCGGTTGGCACTGTAAACAAAATGTTATTACTAAACGAACCAACATTGTAAGTTGATTTGTAACTGTGCCGTAAAGTAATGGTTTTAAAATGCCTTTTCATGAACTTGAATTTACTCAATCCATCATAAGTCAAAGTCCAGTTTGGAAGTGGCATTTTTGGGAAAGCGCTTTGGTTTGCACCAGAACCTTTGCCTGTGTATGCTGCCACAAACGAATTCAGAATTACATCCTGCTGATTTCTTGAATAACCATCATAGCCTTCTGTTGTTTGTGCTTTGGATGAAAACGGGTTCTCATCAGATAAGCGTTTCGCATAGGTTTCTCGGTAACTGAGAAAATTATCAAACACGCTGTTCGAATAAGTAACCTTGTCATCTTTTGCAAAAGCCGACTTTATAGTAATAGTTGAAATGCTAAAATTACCTGTTTGAGTAAATGTATTAGTTGTGTACCTTCCTTCGGTAGAATTCCAGCCTACATATTGTGAACTATTATAACCTTCTGATTTAGTTCCGGTAAGATCAATCCTAAAATCCTTAAAAGGTTCAAGTTTAGCCGTAAAATTAATTTGCTTGCTTTTTGTTTGAGCAAAAGGACTGTTTAAATTATCTCTCCTGATAAACAAACTATCTTTCATTGCATTAGCCATTACATTTTGCTGGCCTCCTGAAACAAATCGAATGCCCGGATGGAAATTACCATTGGGGTTCATCCCCAATATACGTGTAGAATCAGTATAACCCGGCAATGTAGTTCCGTTATTTTCCGTGTAAGTAAACTGCGCTTGTTTCAATGTCATAATTAATCGTGCAATGTGCTCAAATAACTTAATGTCCTTTTGCTTTTTTGTAGTGTCATTAGCACCTGATGATGATTTCGATTTGTCTTTATTCTTCTTAGACGCCCCTGTGTTTACCTTTTTAAAATATGGTATCTTATTATAAAGTGTTACCATATTAAACTGGGTATTTAACGACTTTGTGTTACCATTCATAATGGTATTACCCATACTATCTGCTGCAAAAGGCCTGCGTGTAAACTGATAATTGGTTTTGTAACTTGCATTTGCCGTAACCCAATCAAATATTGGTATTTTATTAATTGGAACAGCATAAGTTAAGTTAGCTGAATGCCGGTAACCAATATTAATACCTCCGGCCAATATATTTTTCTTTATAACATCTTTTTCATCCTGAGTATCTACTTCACCAATTATTTGTGACTCCGGCTCGAGTACACGGGCATCGTTACCTGCCGTGAAATCAAACTTCAATGCTTTGGTAAAATCCCATTTAAAATCGTAAGTACGATTCATAATAAATGTTTTGTTGTAACGTGATGGTAAAGAAAAAGCGTCAGAAGAAATATTTCTGCTCTTGTACTCATTGTAGTTACGTGTAATATCGGTATTAAACCCTAAGCGCGAAGGCATAGGGGTAAAATTAAAATCCTTAATTAAAGCAAACCATTTGTTATTAATCCATTTTGCTTTTGACTTTGCAAATGGCTTAATGTTTTTTGGATTTGCAGTGAAGCCATAAGTAAGTGCTGCGCGATAATTTTTAGTAAGATTTAACTCCTGCGTTATGTTACGCTTAAACTGTTCGCTGAAAGCATAAGTAACTGAGAAATTTTCTATATCCCAAAAGTGGCTCTTTGTTTTTGTTGCACTCTTCTGCTTACTGATATTGGTAAAATTAAATCCACGCCGTCTTGTATAATCCTGTGCCCGGTTCCTGATCACTGTTAACTGATCATCGGTTACATCTTTATAGTTTCTGATATCAGTCATCAATACATCAGGGTTAGAAGGGTCAAACTGAGGAGTAGCAATAACTTCACCTCTGTTCAAATAAACAGGCAAATTAATTTTCCAATCAGCAGGGAAGAATTTCCCCAATTGTAAAGTTGTGCTTGCATCATATTGAATATTTGTTTCACGGCTACGCTCGCTTACTTTTTTCTCAATGCTTCCAAAGAAAGGGGTCATGTATGAACCTGACAAAGCAAGCTGCCCGAAGTCAGCCAACTTAGCTGTAACACGCGCGTTAGCCGCCCAACCTCCTTTTTGTATAAAGTCGGTTAACCTTAATTCATTTATCCAAACTTCAACGCATTTAGCTTCATTTCCAATGTCTTTTGGATTGCGTATACCTACCATTATAGTTCGCAAATCCGATATGGTTGGATTACCAACCAATTTAATAGTTTTACCTCCATCAATTCCTTCTGTAACAGTTTCAATACTGCCTGCTTCGCGTTTAAATTTAAGATTGATCATTTGTTCAAAATCGATCTCTACTTTATTTGCTGTTGGCCATACAGCTTCGCGGTCACCATCACTGTTTCCGTCGTAATTACCTGCAGCAGTTAATTTTAAAGGAACAATGTACTCATAATAGTTACCAACGAAATCGGTACCGAAACGAACAAACATTTGCATTTCGCCATCCTGCAATGGATTCTCTCCTAATTTTTCGGCGTGTACAAACATTTGCATTTTTTTGTACGAACGTACGTCGTTTGATACGTTTTTATATGCTGCTTTTGCATAACCATCTGCCAAACCACATGTTCTTAATACCAAAGCCTGCTCATTTAATAAAACCAAATTAGTCGTTTGAACGTTTTGCTGTTGATTAATTCCGGGAGGAATTACATAGTTAACAGGTGTTTTTGTTCCATTTTCTTGCACGTTAACCGCTGAAATATCAAAAGTTGCTCCATCCTCGGGTCCGCCAATATAATCTCCCGGCTGGGCTCCAACACCATCATATCTTCTCCAGTCGCTTCTAACTAATTCCATGCGGGCCATACGACATACTACCGGCGCGCTAAATCCCTGAAGAATAGTACGCATAAAACGAATAGAGTTAAAACCTTCTATAGATCCTACTTTTTGTTCGTAGTTAGCAACCGGCACTTTAAATAAATACCAATTCACGCTTTTCGCATTACCACTTGCATCCGTAAAATTAGAAGTGTAAACATTGGTAATATAATTGTTTCCCACATTAGCGGGCGTAATATCCTGAGGTGTTATCTTAATTCTGTACTGGTAATAGGCTTCGGTTTCACTGAGGGTATTATCTTTATTTACATCTTCCGTGTTAGGAATAGTAGTTGCAGTAGTTGGGTACTTGTCATTATTTAAAGCTTCGTATTGAGCAACAGTTGGAGAGTTTCCTTCCATATTGTTAAACCATTTATAGCGATATAATGTATTTGCTTCAGCATTATTATCAAAATCATCTCCCCTGTAAAAATGATAATTATCTCCTGATGGATCAGCATTAGCCGCATCAAAAGTGCTTCCTGATAGTGAACTTAAATAAGCAGTAAAATAAGTTCTTTCATCGCTGTTCTTTACTCCATCATAACCAACATCCTGGTTTTCCCTAATAGATTCATCAATATCAAATGCCGGAGTTATAATTGGTAAGCTTGGCATAAAACCCCATGGTGTTCCTACTACTTTTTCCGGGTCAGCATAAGAACCGGATTTTGGAATTCCATTTTCAAAAGCCATTCTTCCATCTTTCAAAATATCTTCGGATACGTTACCTATATTAATAATCATTTCCCCATTGGCGGGAGGTGTATAGCCCGGAAAAGCACCAGAGTAATCCGTATTAAATGGGTCCATCATCCAAAACTGGATAAACTCAATGTTGGCAGTTTGAAAATCGGGGTTTTCCATACGGCGCATGATGCCACCCCAACGACTCTCCGGATTATTTAATCGAATTCCATTACTTGTGTTTGAATTTGCGAAATCAATTCCGCTCGAAAAAGAGGTTGGATTTACATCAAAATTATAAGGTCCCCTTTCATTCGGATAAAACGCCAGATCCAACACAGGAAGTAAAACCGGTTGCCCGTTTGGCGGTTGTTTGTTAGGGAATAATTCAGTTTCAACAACTGAACGCATAAAATTATTTGATTGAATTGCTTTGGTAATGTTACCGGGTTTGATATTACCATCTAAATAAAACACAGATTGATCAACCGTGTACCATGCAAATTTTGCTCTGTTATAGCCTGAAAAACTACTGTCTAAATTTGCTTCAGGGAAATCATCCGTATTACCTTGTGGTATGCTTGCTAAACTCCACGCACCTGCACTTCGCAAATCAATTAAAGAAACACTTCCTTCAAAATCATCTAAATAAGAGTTCCCGCCTTTATCCCCTGTTGTATTAATGGCCTTTGAGTGGCCTGCAATTAATTGTGCAAACTCTCCTGATGTTTGAATAGAGGATTTTTCTTTAGTATTGATTAATGGAATTTTATCAACCAAACGAGTTAACCACGGTGCATCTGCACGGTGACTAAAATCGGCTCCCCACATAATATTAGAAACGGGCTCATCTCCAAAATTTACTTTTTGAGTAAGAGGTCTTTCAGTTAAGCGTAAAAAGGTTCCTCCAAAACTGAAGTCTTTATTTACTTTATAATCCAATCGGGTACCTATCAAACTTTTTTGCTGAATATTAAACATCGAATTACTTTCAGAAGAAACCTTAATTGGTTGCCCTGAATTCATAATACTCTCATTAATTATTTTTACTCTTCCCAAAGTATAATCTACTGTATAATCTACATTCTCAGTTAGCGGAACACCTCCCGCTGTAACCTTCACTGAGCCTTGCGGGACGTTCATTGCATTTAGAGAAATTTCAGAACTACTGGATGATTTGTATTGCCCTTTAATTTTGTAAACATTCTTTTTAGTTTGCTGTTGAGCAATAACTTTGGTTGAGTCATAAAGTTCTTGAAAGATATAATCATTTGTTTCGTTGGATGAACCGATAAGGCTCTTTAAGTCATTTCCGAAAGGTTCTACCAACGGCATATAAACTCTTCCATTGGATGCTATAATTGTTGTTCCTTCTACAAAATCAAAATATCCATCGGGAGATTTATCTCCATTCACATTTATCTGATCTAAACCAAACACTTGTAACAAAGGCGTACTCGCAACAGGCGACACATTGATATAAGGAAGGTCAACTCCTTTGGTCATTCTGAATACCTCAAATTTAAAATCCTGTGGATTGATCTGATAACCACCAATAGAGTAAACGTTTTTCATCATCAGATCCCACATTGCTACCTTTGTGTTTAGAACAGTACTCTTCAACAATTTCAAATATAAAGGTTGGTCACCTGTAGGAAACTGATCCGAAAATTCACCCACCTGATAAGTTTGTCCACCCGAAGTATATTGATAGGCAACACACAATACCTCATCATAATTCAAGGCCTGATTTAACGAGATAAACCCTAATCTTTTATTAAAAATATACTCTGTTGGTTTTAATTTGCGGGCACGGTTTACAACATCAAAATCACGACCTTGCTCCATAAATTGGTTATCGAAATTACAAGTATTTTGAAAAAGCGTTGATTCCTTCATTTTATTGGCAATCGACGAGAAATCCCTGTCCTTGATGATACCATTTACTTCGTTTGTAAGAATATTATACAAACTGTTTGATCCATTTCTTGGCAAAGCTCCCGAACTGTCAATGATTGTATAAGGTGCCGGCACACATCCCGAATTGGTTAAATTACCAATGATCTTCGATTGATCTTCTCCTAAATCAGCGAAACCTGCTATATTACGTACCTCGTCTTGTTGGTTACTTCTATTGGTTACCCATACTTCAATTTTGGTAATAACAACATTTGAACTTACCAATGGTATAGTTTTCATAGAAGCATTATAATTATCTCTGAAGTACTGCCCTAAGAAATAGTGGCGGTTTGCCTCGTAATTATCAGCAGTAACAACATAATTTGTACTTTGTGAACCTCCCTGAAGTGTAACCTCTGTTTTCTTACCGCGCTCCTGTGATAATACTGTTGTTGCAGTAAGCCTTCCAAACTGCATTTTCGTTTTAACACCAAACAAACTCTGACTTCCTGGAATCAATGAAGTAGTTAAAGGCAATGTAACGTTACCTGCTTCAATAGTTTTTAAGATCTCATCTTCCAATCCATTGTACTCGATCTTCATTTGATTTTCGAAATCGAAAGAAGCTTCTGTATTATAGTTTGTGGTTAGTTTCAATTTCTCCCCGATCTTTCCAACAAGGTTCAACTGAACCTTCATGTTAAAATCAAAATTGGTTATCTTACGCTGTTTTACGGGAATAGCAGGGTTTCCATTTTTATTGGTAACCAAACCAAAAGATAATTCCGCAGAGCCATTCGGCCTAATGTCAACTGTGTTACCACCAAAGATCCTATCGAATAACTCACCACCAACATTGAGTGTAGGAATTAATTTGTTTGGATTTGTTTGATTGGTAGCATCATCAGCTTTGATCCTTGACTTAAAATATGTTTTAACCTGCTTTCTAAATAAATAATCCTGATACTCTTCTTCCGACATGTAAATAGGCGGGCGATAATTGGTATTACCCATTTTTTGCTCGAATAGAAATTGATTTTTTACAGTATCATTGGCACCTCTGTTTTTAATTTCATAGGTGGTAGTATTCTTTATATTACCCGGGCTATTTAACTCTAATGGATGTTGATTCTGATAAATGTATTCGTCATATCCTGTTTGATGAATCGGATAATGAAGGTCCGCATTTGTGATCGGGGTATCAGTTTCAGGAGTGTCTGTTAATGCAATATTGTTTCCATTAAATCCTTTTACACGATATTTTGGCAATGGAGTATTACTATCGGCATGCGACTTGGTAATTACCGCCAGCATTGATAAAGACAATGAACCAACAAGTGTATATTTAATGAGTGCCTTCAATATTTTATCTTCCAATCTTTAAACACAGAGTACACTGAGTTAACAGAGTTGCACTGAGTTTTATTTTTTTTATTTTTTGAGAATTCAGAGTAAGTGAGTTTGCCTAAAGGCAATCTTTGATCACACCGCATTCAAATCTCCATTTATTCTTCTATAAATCCCTTCTTTTAAAAGTGGGACATTAAAATTTATTAATAAACCAAGCTTTTTATCTGCCAATTTTAAATATGTTACTAACTGAGCTTCATGAACAGGTAAAACTTGTTCAACTGATTTAAACTCAATAATAACTTTATCATTCACAAGAGTATCTATGATAAAATCCTTATTCATTTTTTCCCCTTAAAAACAACAGGCAATACAACTTGCCTTTTTACATTTAATCCCTCCTTCTTCATTACTTCAACTGCACAAATTTCATATACCGATTCCATTAAACCAGGTCCAAGCTCTTTATGAACTTCAATACAACATCCAATGATTTTCTGCGACAAGGCATTATAATCATCCTCTGTGTAACTCATTCTACTCTGCGAACTCAGTGTTGACATCATGTCTCCTAAACGTTCTTTAATGCTGCTTTAACTAATTGTTCTACATTATCGCTCGACACTCCTTGTTGCTTAATAGATTTCTCTATTGCTTTTTCTGCTACTTGTTTGTTGAACCCTAACATTACCAGTGCCATTAACGCCTCCTCTTTGCTTTTATTGTACGATGGAGTCAAAATGGTTGAAATACCTCCTTCGTGTTTTCCCAATTTTCCTTTCAAATCAACAACAATACGTTGAGCAGTTTTTTCACCAATTCCTTTGATACTTTTTAGCATAGTTACATTGGCTGTATTAATAGCTCCGATTATTTCCATTGGCTCCAAAGAAGACAACATTAACAATGCACTTCCCCCACCTACTCCTGAAACAGAGATCAGCTTTCTGAACAATTCTCTTTCTTCATAATCGGAAAAACCATAATAACGCGGATTATCGTCACGCACATATACCTGTTCAACAAACAACTTAAAGTTTTTGTGATCACCAATTTTTGAATAAGTATTCAAAGATATATTTAGTCCGTAACCAATACCACCGGTTTCTAACACCGCATGAGCAGGACCTAATTCCACGATTTTTCCTTCAATATAACTAATCATTGCCGCTTCTATCGTTTGGTTTGCGCGTCAATAACGGCAATAGTTATCATATTAACAATTTCTCTAACTGAGCTTCCTAACTGAAGCACATGCATTGGCTTTTTCAATCCCATTAAAACAGGTCCTATTGCTTCTGCTCCTCCTAATTCTTGCATCAATTTGTAAGTAATGTTACCTGATGCCAGATTGGGGAATATCAAAGTATTTACATTTTTATCCACTAGTGCTGAAAATGCAAATTGCTCTTTCAATAAACTATTATTTACAGCAAAGTTTGCTTGTAAATCACCATCTACAATAAGCCCGGGATAATCTCTGTGTAAAATGCTAACTGCTTTTGAAACTGTATCAGGAATTTCGCCTCTTGCTGATCCAAAATTAGAATACGAAAGCATGGCAATACGGGGAATAAAATTAAATTGTTTTACTGTTTTTGCAGTTAAAGCCGCAATCTCCACCAATTGCTCGGCGGTAGGCTCCACATTCATAGTACAATCAGCAAAAAAGAACGGACCTTTTTTTGTCATCATTATATACAAACCTGCAACAAGTGAATTTCCTTCCTGAACACCAATACACTGCAAAGCAGGTACAATGGGTTGAGAATATTTTCTGGTAAGACCTGAGATCATAGCATCAGCATCACCGGTTTCAACCATCATTGCGCCGTAATAATTTCTCTCACGCATTAGTTTTCGTGCATCATATTGTGTTAATCCCTTGCGCTGACGTTTTTTCCAAAGTAAATCGCCATAGATATGGCGTTTATCTTCTTCTTCGTTGCTGTACGGATCAATAACCGGAACATCCTGCAATTCCAAATGATGTTCTTTAATCAATGCTTCAATTTTTTCCTTGTTCCCTAATAAAATAGGTTTTGCAATTCCATCATCTTTTGCAACCTGAGCTGCCTTTAATATTTTGTAAGTATCTGCTTCCGCAAAAACAACACGTTTTGGTGCAGACTTAGCTTTTGTCGCCAGTGAACGTACTAATTTATTGTCTTTACCCAAACGGTTTTCTAATTCCAAACGATATGCATCCCAATCGGTAATGATGTGCTTAGCAACTCCGGAATCAATTGCGGCTTTTGCAACAGCCGGAGAAACTGTCCAGATAAGGCGGTTATCAATTGGTTTTGGAATAATATATTCAGGACCAAATGAAAGATTTTTTGAGTTGTAAGCTACATTTACATAATCAGGAACAGGTTCTTTTGCAAGGTTTGCGATTGCATAAACCGCGGCAAGTTTCATAGCTTCGTTGATCTGTGTTGCGCGAACATCTAATGCGCCACGGAAAATAAATGGGAATCCCAATACATTATTTACCTGATTAGGATGATCGCTGCGGCCTGTAGCAACTATAATATCAGGGCGGGCAGCAATTGCCTCTTCATAAGAAATTTCGGGAGTTGGATTAGCTAAAGCGAATACAATACAATCTTTCGCCATGCTTTTGATCATATCCTGATTAAGAACGTTTCCTTTGGAAAGCCCCAAAAACACATCAGCTCCTTTCATTGCTTCTGCCAATGATTTTACATCTGTTCTGGAAGAAGCAAAGAATTTTTTATTCTCATCAAGATCTGTTCTATCAATAGTGATGGGGCCTTTACTATCGCACATCAAAATATTTTCCTTCTTCACTCCAACACCAATATGTAATTTGGCACAAGAAATAGCCGAAGCTCCTGCTCCATTGATAACCACTTTAACCTCACCCATTTTTTTACCCGAAACCTCTACTGCGTTTAGTAAGCCTGCCGCAGAAATAATAGCGGTTCCGTGCTGGTCATCATGCATCAAAGGAATATTCAATTCTTCTTTTAATCGTCGTTCAATTTCAAAACATTCAGGTGCTTTGATATCTTCCAGATTGATGCCGCCAAATGTTGGGGCAATTGCTTTAACTGTTTGAACAAAAACGTCAATATCCTTTGTGTCTACTTCAATATCAAAAACATCGATATCAGCGTAGATCTTAAACAACAACCCTTTTCCTTCCATTACCGGCTTTGAGGCCAATGGGCCAATATCCCCTAAGCCTAAAACGGCAGTTCCATTAGAAATAACTGCCACCAAATTACCTTTAGCCGTGTATTTGTACACATCTTCAGGATTGTCTGCTATTTCTAAACATGGATCAGCTACTCCCGGCGAATAAGCCATTGTTAAATCCCGTTGGGTACTATAGGGTTTTGTAGGTACCACTTCAATTTTCCCTGGTTTTCCCTGAGAGTGGTAATCTAATGCGTCTTGTTTTCTGTAATTGGCCATAGTTCTAAAAAATACGAACTGCGAAAATAAGCATTAAAGACGAATAAAGCACGTGATGTCAAAAGTGTAACAAACTGATATTCAGTACATAAATCCTTTTAACTCAATTGTTTCTTGTGAAAATCAGTAAGAATAATACGCTACCGAGTTTAAGTAAAAAAATCCGAAGGCTTCCCTTAATTACAAAAGGTTTTAGGTCTTTTTTAAATCAAAACGATTATTCATGCTAAAAAAGGTAATTTCGTTCTAAGTAAAAACTATCCCGGCACACAAAATGAGGTCACTTTTAATAATTTGTTTTATATCATTCAATTTGCTGCTTTGCTTTTCTCAAAAGTCGCAAACAGAGACCCGCAATGATCTTAAAAAATTCTTTGAACAAAATAAAGTAGAAGGTACTTGTGTGGTTTATGACCAAAACAAGAATAAGTATTTTGTATACAATGAGGAACAAAGCAAAAAAGGATTCATTCCCGCTTCTACTTTTAAAATACTAAACTCTCTGATTGGTTTGGAAACGGGCGTAATAACGGACGAGAACTTTGTGATCAAATGGGATTCTGTTGTTCGTTCCAACACAAAATGGAACAAAGATCATGACCTTAAAAATGCTTTTAAAAACTCTACAGTTTGGTACTACCAGGAATTAGCCAGGCGTGTTGGTGGCAAACAAATGAAACATTTTTTAGATACTGTTCAATACGGAAATGCAGACACAACGGGCGGAATAGATAAATTCTGGTTAAGCGGTAACACTCGGATATCAGCTTTACAACAGATCGAATTCCTTAAAAAACTGCGTAACAATAAACTCCCATTTTCAAAAAGAAATACAGACATTGTTAAGAAGATCATGATCTATAAAGACACTGCAGGCTATATAATGAGATGTAAAACAGGATGGGGATTTCAGGAACAAAAAAACATTGGTTGGCTTGTTGGATACATAGAAAAAGGAAATAATGTTTACTATTTTGCTAACTGCATTCAGTCACCATTGGAAGATGAAAAAGATTTTGCTAAAAAGAGATTTGACATTGTATATGCCATTTTAAATGAACTGAATATTATTAAATCAAAATAACATGCTGCCACAAATAAAAAAACTCACCCTTATTTTCATTGCAGTTCTATTATCTGTAAATAGCATGCATGCACAAAAAACAGCGGAAGAAGCGAAAACCTATTTCAGTTCTTATAAAAGCACAAACACCATAATGGAATTGATTTCAACATCACTCCCTACTTTGGAGGAATGCAAATTTGTTTTTAAAGAAGAATTTGCTCAAACTTATTTAGATTATGCCAATGATATGAAAGGGCAATTAGCTAATTCAGGCAACATAAAGAATGAAGATTTTGTAGATATTGGAATAGAAACATTTACAATTCAGGACCTGAAAGATTTCAAAGGAAATTACGCAGGGGGAATGACGAGCGTGCTCCCGAAATTAAACGATGGACTTACTTTTTTCAAAGTAGAACAATTAAGAACTGTTGGCGCCGAAAGAGGAATATCTTACAATTACTGGGTTTATATAAGAGAGCGCTGGGTGTTTTTCCCTAAGCCCTGGAGAGCGTTCAAAGAAAATTAATAAGCTTTCTCGCCCATCATATTTCCTGCAGGGTCGTAATTTGCAACAATGATGTAACTACCGTCTTTACATTTTGCAACACCCATTCCAACATGTTTCGTTTTCCTCCAGATCATTTGAGAGTAATGTCCGGCTTTTGACCAGTTTGAAGAAGATAAAGGAACATTTTTAAAACTCTTCTTTTCCTTAAACCAGGACTTTGATGCATCGAGTGCAGTATAAATTCCTCCTTTGCCCCAATATATATTTTCACCATATAACTGAGCCCATTTACCCGAATCAGGTCGGTGATCAAAATCACAATTTGAATTGGCAAGATGATCTGCCCATTCCTGAGCGTATTTAGAAAGTTCATGTGACCATTGCAAAGGTTCAATACCCAACTCCTGCCTGGCTTTATTATGAAAATCTAATGCTTCCTGTGCTTCCTTTACACTTACTTTGGAGCCGGTTTTTTCCACTGCCACAGCCATTGCTGTTGATTTGACTGTGTTTGTTTTGTGTGCTTTCCTTTGAGCAGAACAATTGGTGAGAATAAAAAACAGTAGTACCGCTATTAAGAAGTTAAGTTTCATAAAAGATCTTTATCACCTATCTCAAAGGTACCAAATCCTTTTAAGTGAAAAAAGAAAACTGAACTAATTACTGCAATTTCTTACTCAATATTCCATAATATAATCCTTCTGTCGTCTCCTGCACTTACCAAACAATTATTCTTTTGACTCCAGAAAAGGCTATTTACAGAATGTGTATGCCCCTCGTACTGTTCTTTGTTTATCCGAAGCAGAAAATCCAGGGATTGAGCACCCCAAAGTTTCACCGTTTTATCACGACTGGCCGTTGCAAAATAATTAGTTCCCGTTAAAAATTTAATATCGTAAATAGCATAATTGTGAGCAGGAATTGACTTGACTAATTGGTAATTTTTTACATCGTATACATTTAAATAAGCATCCCTTCCCCCCGTAAGGATCCACGCTTCCGAAGGATGTACTGCAACTATATTACATGATAATTTATTTGCGGAAAAAGAATGAATACGCTCCAGTGTTTGTGCATTAAAAACATGCAAGTCTCCGGTTCCATCTGTTACATACAATATAGTTTCTTCAGCACCTAAACAACAACTACGTAATTTTAATTTAGATACGTTGATTATTTTTTCTACCAAAAAATCTTTCGCATCCAATACGATCAACTTACCGCCTTCAGTAGCTAAGAATATTTTTTTTCTGAGAGATGAGTATTGAATTGCAAAAATTCCCTTTGAATCCAATACTAGATTTTTAACCTCCTTCTTTTCCTGAAGGTCGAACACGTGAAAAGATCCGGCTGCCGTTCCAACCAATAATTTATTTTGTTCTTTAAGATAAAAAGTAGCATAAACGATGGCTTGCATCTTCACCGAAAAAGTATCGGGCTTACCTGTTTCTATATTCCATTGCGCCACAAATTTGTCTCCGCTTGCACTTAATACCATATCATCACTCAAGCCTTGTGACAAACTGTACACAGCGCCAACATGGCCTTTTAACTCAGTTCTTTTTGTTACTATAGGAATCAAATGTGTTTAATATTTAAAAAATAAAATTCACTATCATGACCTCCATCAACAGATGCGTAATGCTTCCTTACAGTTTCACTCAATTCAAAATTGATTTTTTTATTGAATATGGGTCCGTCGTAAACAAAGGAATGGTACTCCCCGTTTTCTCCACAAACATCCACATCATCAGGAAGCTCGTTTACAAAATCTTTATCAATTGTTCTTCCAATAAACGATTTATTCAACTTCTTTGCATTTACGCACACTATTACTGCTTTAAAACCCCTGTCAATAAATTCAGTTATCAATTCCCTTGTATCTCTCTTCCACAGAGGGAACACGGCCTTCATTCCAATAGAAGCCAATTGTTTTTCTCTGTACTCTTTCAGATCTTCCAGAAAAACATCCCCGAATACAGCAGTATTAATTTCACGTGCCTGCATTAGTTTCATTTCGTGCAACAAATGTTTATTATACACTTCCATGTTCATTTCAACAGGCAGGTAAAGTTTTCTGCTATGAATGCCCAACGACATTGCCTGGCGGGTAATCAACTCTTTGGAAGTACCGTGCATACTTACACGATTTGTTTCTTTGGATAAAGTGGTAAATAAAAAATCGACTGACTGTTTTTGTTCCAATAACTTGAAAAGAGCCATGGTACAATCTTTCCCTCCGCTCCAGTTCAAAAACAGTTTACTCATAATCTATTCGGAAGCTTTAGTTCTAAATAATTTAATTCGGTGATAGATCGCTATCACTGTTCCGAAGAACATCACTACACAACCTAACCAAAGTATATTGATGTAAGGAAACAAATACGCTTCCATCACAATAAAATCTTTGCGATTTGCCTTCTTTTCGCTGTGCTGGATTTCAACCGAACCTTCTTCCGGATTAATCTTCCAGAAAACAAATTTTAACCCCAGGTTCACAATGCTATCAGCAACCGGTTCTACTTCGTTTTTCTTTAACTGATATTTCGGATATATTTTGTACACTTTTTTCTCTATATCAAATGCTCTTAAAACGGCTGTAACCACAATAGAAGTATCGTTTTTTTGATACTCTTCTTTAGACATATTGGTTGTAAGTGAATCTAAAATAACAATGGAGTTAGATGTAAAAATAGTATCACCCACATGAATAACATTGTTGGTTGGCTCCAAATATCCCGTCTTGTCCTCATCCATTGTTTTTAAAGTATTCAGATCAGCATAGGTAACGTGCGTGTAAATATCTTTATCATAATAATGCCGAGTATCGGGTTCCGCAGCATTACCCATACGTTCGTTCAACTGTACACGTGGAAAAAGATCAAACGATTTCACAAGTTTATTTTCCGCATCCTTTTCAAAATATTCTACATGAAATAAAATATGAATTCCGTCTTTCTCTTTGCCTTTATAACTTGCATAATAAGGTCCCATTTTCAGCGTATCGCCTTGCGTCATCAATAAACTCTTTTTATTGCTGTATTCCTTACCAAGGCTTTCTACATTCTTGGTCGAAGTGTTTTTTGAAAGCGTAACTTTTTTAGATGTAGAGATCAAAGCTCCCAGCATAATTAAGGCAAAACCAATGTGTGCAATGCTTGGCCCTGCAGACTTTATTCTTCCTTTCAATACACGCAACCAATAATCGGCATTCGAAAAAACGCTGTATACACAACACACCAATAAAACTGCATAACTCAAATAAAAACTTCTTTGTTTATCAACTGCAAGATCATATGCTTTTGAAGAATACAATGCTAAAGCGGCAATAGTTCCAATGCATAATGAAAGCACCAAGGCAATCAAATTACTTTTAAAGAACTGTTTCATATCTGTTTTGCTATACTTTAAATACTGTGCAAAACCTGTAAGCAACATAATGATAATAGCGAAAGGCAATGTCCATTTATTGTAATCATAAGCATCGAACGGCGCACCTTTTTTATCCATGAATTGCGCTAGGAGTTTATTGAAGATCGGGATTGATGTAAACAAGCTGATAACTACGGCGCTCATCAACAACATCAAAGATCCAATGAACATCCAGAATTCGCGGCTATTTAAATTATCCTCTGTTTTATCTTTTGGAAAGAATTTAGTGTAACCTATCACTATAAAGATACTGCTTAATACTCCCCAACTAATCAAAATATAAGAAGGATAGATATTAAATACGAACACACAAGCTGCTGCTAAAAACGAAGCACAAGCATAAATAAGCAAAAGAGTTTTCTCTTTTAATAAAGCAACAATGGCACTAAAAACAAAGATTAACAGGAACAACAATAGTTGCTTCTGCATTCCCAGATCAGTAAATGCGTGAACGGATGAATCACCTAAAATTCCACTTCGTGTAAGGAATGTAGAATATAACACCAGAATGAAAGAAGCAACACATAAGAAATAGGTAATAAATAACGAGCCCTTTTTATTCTTATTAATGATCATAACATGACCTGCTGCCACCAATGTTATCCACGGAACGAGAGAAGCATTCTCAACCGGATCCCATGCCCAAAAGCCTCCGAAACTCAGTGCTTCATAGGCCCATGCTCCACCCATCAAAATTCCTATGCCCAAAATAGCTACACCTACAAAGGTCCATGGCAATGCTGATTTTTGCCAGCTTTCGTAATCCTTTTTCCAAACACCGGCAAATGCATAAGCAAATGGTACAAGCGTTAATGCAAATCCTAAAAATAATGTTGGAGGATGAATTGTCATCCAGTAATTTTGTAATAATGGATTTAAACCTCTACCATCCAATTTCGCTAAATAATTTTCGAATTTCACCATAGGTAAATTCATAAAATCCGGATGCTCACGTAATAAAAGAAATGGGTTACTTCCGATCTTCACATCCATAATAATAACACCCAATAGCATACTCGCCAAAAACACCTGAACGAAGGAAACCATAAACATAACAGGAGCTTCGTGGTTCTTTGCTGTTTTAATTAAGATGTTTCCAATTACCACATGCCAGAAAGTCCACAGCAAAAAACTTCCCTCTTGTCCCTCCCAAAAACACGAGAAAATGTATTTCATTTTCATCGACATATTGGAATGCTGCCACACATACTGATACTCAAAATAATGATTGTACAGCATGAAAAACAAAGTGGAAACAATACCTAAAACACCTACTGAATGTAATCTGAATCCGAAACGTGCCAGTTTTTTCCAGCTTTCATCAAGTGGATTTTTTGCAGAGAAATAATAAGATATGGTTGATAATAAAGCCGCAACAAAAGAAAGTACAACAAAAAAGTTTCCCAGTTTCCCTGCCCACAAATGCTCGCCGATGTAATTTATTTGTTCGCTCGTATTCAAAATTTCTAAAAAGTTTGGCAAATTTACGTAAACCTTCTGATTCTTAAGGGAAAATACGGAGGATTATTTCAAAACCAGCCGCGGATTTACGCAGATTTCGCAGATTTTTAATCCATTTGAATAAAAATCGCCTTTTAAAATAATCAATTATCCGCGTAATGTGCGTGAATCCGTGGCAAAAAAAGGTGAAATACTATTTCTTCCTCCAGATCATCACAAAATCGTTCATCAAATAGCCGTTATCAATGTCAAAATCAGCTACTTGTTCGATTATAAAGCCCAGTTTGAAATAAAAATTGATGGATTTAAAATTCTGTCGGTTAACAGTTAATCGAATTGAGTTGACATTTGGCATCAAAGCCTTTATTCCTTCAAACACTTGCGCTCCAACACCTTTTCCCTGATAAATATCCAATACATAAAATTTATGGATCCAGTAATCATGCTCATTCTCCTTACTTATGGAGATAAATCCAATTGGTATTAGGGCAGCAACATGCTGTATCATAAAAAAGCGATGATGCTTTACTTTTTGTTGTTCAGTTAGGCTTTCCTTAGAGTACATTTTCCCCAGCATGTAATCTACCTGCTTCTTTCCAATGATGGGAACATAATGTTTATGCCAGATTATTTCAGCAAGTTCTGCAATTACAGGAAAATTATCCTGTGTAGCCGGGATTAATTCAATTTGCATAACCAAATGTAAGTAAACTGTGGAGATTCTCCCTATATTTACATCCTTAATTTCTTTAGAAGTGGCAGACCTTAAAAACAATATTACTATCCTTAACCGAAGAGCTTCGTTCGAATACAGCTTTTTGGAAAAGTATGTAGCGGGTCTCATGCTTACCGGTACAGAAATTAAATCTATCAGAGCTGGTAAAGCCAACATTAATGATGGTTATTGTTTTTTTAAAAATAATGAACTCTTCATTAAGAACATGCACATCACTGAGTACGAACAAGGCACTTACAATAATCATGAACCTAATCGTGACCGTAAACTTCTCCTGAATAAAGCTGAAATAAATAAACTCTTGAAAAAATTAAAGGATCAGGGCTTAACCATTGTTCCCTTGAAATTATTTATTTCAGAAAGTGGCTATGCGAAATTAGAAATTGCTTTAGCAAAGGGAAAAAAACTCTTTGATAAACGTGATGACATCAAGAAACGTGATATTCAAAGGGAAACAGCCAGGAAGATCAAGTAAATTGAAATTCTACATTTCTTTGCCTATAAACTCGATTTTTTTTATATCTTAGCATTCCTAATACGAAAACAGTAGATCCATGAAAATAAAAATCAATCTTTTGCTTTTAGCTTCAGCAAGTATCATTTTATTTGCTCAGTGTAAAAAAGAAAAAAATGAAGACCCTGCTCCAACAACTACCACAACAACAGGTTCTACAGCACCGGCAACTATTACTGAGTTGTTTACTCAGAACGGAGTTCAGGTACAAAGCGGCACCGCACTTACGGTTTCTTCTCAAACAGTTTCCCTATCAGGTGTTAAAATAGAAATCCCGGCAAATGCCTTTGTTACTATAACTGGTGCCCCGGTTACCGGAACAGTTGATCTTGCCATAAAAGGAATTTTCACAAAAAAGGATATTATCCTTTCAGGTGCTCCTGCCAACTCTTCAGGAAAATTAATAGCGACAAAAGGATGCGTGAAAGTAGGTGCGTCTCAAAATAGTCAAACACTAAGAATTGCTCCGGGTGCAAATGTTTATGTAAACGTACCGGAGCCAGGAACAACACCTGTTATGAATCTTAAAAAATTCTATGCAGCGCAAATTTCCATTACTGATACAAGTAAAAAATGGAGGCCTGCTACGGATACCGCAGCCATAGTTCCACAGTTTGACAGCACCACTATGAAATACTATTATCCTGCAAAATTAGATTCTGTTGCCTGGTTAAATACCGGATACGAATGGGATACGGTAGCGGCAAAAACAAGTGTTACTATTGTGTTGGATAGTATATATACAGCAACCAATTGTGCTGTTTATATTTCGCTAAATGGCAAAGTGGTGGTAGGTGCGCTTTATTCACAAGGGATGGGATATTATTCAATAAATAATATTCCAATTGGACAGAATGTGAAGTTTGTTGCTATTTCTATTATAGGCGGCACTTATTATGCTGCTTATTTGCCAGCAACAATCACAAATGGTTTCTCTTCACCAATGACTTTACAAGCAACAACACTTTCGAATATTCAGGCTCAATTACTTTTACTCCCGTAAATGTGGGGATAAAATTATTTTAAAAGTCCCGCCTACTCAGGCGGGACTTTTTTTGTTATCTTAGTGCCAATGCTACTGATAGGAAATTTAAAAAAACACATTTTTTATATTGCTTGCACATTAACATGTGTACTACTTTCCTTCTCCTGTTCCAACAACAAAAAGGAAAATAATGGCATTGTAAATAAAGTGATTCCTTCAACTGATATTGATGAGATTCTTAAAGATACCAATCATGTAAATCCTTTGGTAGATAGTTTGAGAATTTCATTTTATAACTCAACAGATTCTTCGCGGATTTATATTTTATCAGAATTATCAGAAAACTGGAGAGAATTTGCCTACCCTCTTGCCCAGGAAGTGTTGATTCAAAGTAAAAAACAAAACAACATTTACGGTGAAGGGCTTGCTTATTGTAAGATGGGGATTTTTTATTACAGAAATGCAATGCTAGATTCTGCAAACTTTTTTTTGGACAAAGCTAATCAGCTCGCGCAAAACAACAAACTCGACAAAATAAAAGTAGAAGCACTTGGTTGGAAAGGTGAAGTTTTAAGAAATTCAGGAGATCCGGAAGCCGGAATTAATTTACAGAATACCGCACTCGATTTAGCACTTAGTATCAACTACCAAAAAGGTGCGGCACTTTGCTACATGTCACAGGGAGAAGCTTATAGATACCTCACTAAATATGATAAAGCTATTGAGTGTTACAACAAGTGTATTTTAATGGCTCAACAGGTAAACGATTCTTATAAGATCATTATATGCAATAATGGTCTTGGCGATCTGAACCGTGTACAGGGAAACTATGTAAAGTCGTTGGAGTATTTTAACAAATCATTGGAGTTAGCAAAGCAAACCGGGTATAAGAGACCTTATGCTTATTGTTTAAAAACCATTGGAGACATCTATAATGCACAAAATGAATTTAAAAAAGCTCTTGAGTATTTTAAGGAAGCAGAAGCTATTGCAATTGAGATAGGCGATAAGCAACGGATCTCAAATATTTACAACAGTATGGGACAGATATACCTCAATCTTGACGATAAAACTAAAGCCTTAGAGTACTTTAATAAATCACTTAAGATTTCTGAAGAAATAGGAAACACGGCTGAACTTACTGTTTCGCTTGGCCATATAGCAGATATTCATTTTTATAACAAAGACATAAAAGAAGCGTTGGAATATTATGAAAAGGCTTATGCAATTTCTGTTGAAACTGACGACTTATTTCAACAGTGTGCCTTACTCTTAAGTTACGGATCATGTTATTATGAGTTAAAAGATTATTCAAAAGCTAAAAACTACACGCAACAAAGCTTCAACATAGCGAAAGAAACTCATTTGAAGGATTACCTTAAAGAAGGTGCTTTTTTACTTTATAGAATAAACTCTGTTCAAAACAACTCCAGGGAAGCTTTAGATATGTTATCGTTATATATTGAAACAAAAGACTCGATTGGGAATGAAGAAGAGGTGAAAAAGTTTGCAGCAGTTGAGTACCAGGCAAAAGAACAAAGTTTAAAAGCAGAGCAAAAAGCCAAAGAAGAAACGTACAAAGCAGAACAAGCGCGCAAGGAAGAAGAATTAAAACGTCAAAAAACAATTCGTTATGCATTTACAATTGGATTTGTACTTGTACTTGTTTTAGTTGTTGTTGTATATCGGAACCTTCGTGAAAATAAACGTAAAAACAAGATCATTGTTGAACAGAAAAAGGAAGTAGAGCATGCAAAAGAATTAGTAGAAGAAAAACATAAAGAAATTACCGACAGTATTAATTATGCAGAAAGAATTCAACGAACTTTTCTTGCAACAAAAGAAATTCTAAATGAGAACCTGCAAGATTACTTTGTTTATTTTCAACCGAAAGATGTTGTTTCAGGAGACTTTTACTGGTCGGGTAAACTGCAAGATGGGAATTTTATTTTAGCAACTGCCGATAGCACGGGTCATGGTGTTCCGGGAGCAATTATGAGTTTATTGAATATTACCAGCTTAGAAAAAGCAAGTGAACACAACACTGAACCTGCCGAAATTTTAAACCACACACGTAAAACAATTATTGAGCGATTAAAAAAAGATGGGAGCATTGATGGCGGAAAAGATGGTATGGATTGTAGTTTGATCAGCTTTGACTTCAAAAATAAAATCATCAAATATGCTACTGCAAACAACCCCATTTGGATTGTGCAGGAAAATGGAACAAAGCTCTTAGAACTGGCTCCGGATAAAATGCCGGTTGGAAAACACGATAAGGATTATATCCCTTTTACTCAAAACACAGTACAATTACAAAAAGGTGATGTCGTATATACTTTAACTGATGGGTTACCGGATCAGTTTGGTGGCCCCAAAGGAAAAAAATTCATGTATAAACAATTAAAAGGATTGTTACTTTCCATATCAATGCTTCCAATGCGGGAACAACAGGAAAGGCTTGAGTTCATTCTTAATACATGGAAAGGAAACCTTGAACAGGTAGATGATATTACATTGATTGGTATAAGAGTATAGTCATTATTACTTTTAGGCAGTTTCCGGAATGTTAAATTATTTTTCTTCAGATCCAGTTTAGGTTCCTTTCGCTTTCTTGAAAGTTTTTGATCCCTTAAAGAAGATAATTACCTGCTTCTCTGGATTTTTTTTGTTAAAAACCAGCTCCTTATAGCTTAAAATTTATTGCAACCTTTTCGATGGAATTACTTAAATTTATCTTCTATTTATAAAATTCTTAATGTGTTTTAAAACATTTGTAATGAAAAAAATTTACTTCTCACTTCTGGTTCTATTTTCATTTAATCAATTTGCTCAACAGCTCAATAATTGGGATTCTGTTGTTGTAGATGGGTTTGGTGTGAATTTCAGAATTCGTCAGATGGCTACCTTTAATAATCAATTATACTCCGGATTAGAAAGTCCTACTGCTAGCCCGGCATTCATCTACTCATCCTCCACTGGAAATATGTTTGATTGGTCGCAAACAAATTTTGATCTATCTGCAATTGCCGGTGACTCTATTGTTAATCAATTAGTAACAGATCCAAGTACCAATGGCGATCTTTTTGTAGGTGTTTCCAATTGGCAAAATGGGGTTAGCATTTACAATTACGATGGTGCAACATGGAATTCTTTAAGTGGAGCCACTCCTCCATGGGGAGCGATGTATAACATTATTCCAAAAATATTTTTCTATTCAGCCAGTGGTGGAACAGATTCTGTATTCATAGTAATTGGTAATTATGACAACCTGGTTCCTTATCAAATATGGAAATCAGCAAAAGATAATTCTTCGTGGTCACAGGTGCTAACATTGCCTACCGGGGTTTATGGAGTATCGGATGCCATTGTTTATAACGACAGTATTTTCTTCACAACCTTCAATAGTTTTTCAATGGAGAGTTTTGTTTACAAATGTACCAACGGATCTGACACAGTAAGAACACACGCAAACCCAGGTATCACAGACGTCTCCAATGAATTCACCGGATTTGGGATTTTTAATAATGAACTATATGTTGGAACATACAATTGGAATGCTGCTAATATGTTCAGGTATTCCTCTGCCAATGGTTGGGCAACAGTTACTTCTGATGGCTTTGGTAATGGAAGCAGTATGGCCTCAATAAATAAAATTTACTCATTCAGAAAAAAACTTTGGGTTGAATGTACTGTACAACACGGATCTTTTCCAATGAACAGAACTCATGATCCGAAAAATTCTATTTTGGGCGGGCCAATAAGTACAATTGTATTTCGCTCTGACGACGGAATAAATTTCACTCAATCATCTCCTTCCGGGTTTTATGAATATTATAACTATGGTGGAAAATGGCATTTCACTTCTCTGGGAACAGATTTGTATGCCGGCGGGATTCTTGATAATGGTTTGGGAAGTCAGATATACAGGCTTACTGTTCCGGAAGCAGGTTATACAGGAAACATTGGTACCACTAATGTTTGTCAGGGTACTGTAGAAAATTTCACTAATACTTCATCGGGAGCCACTTCCTACAAATGGTATGTAGATGGTTCTTTATACAGCACGCAGCCAAATCCTTCTTTTACTTATTCCGTAGTTCATACTTATACTTTAGCTTTAGTATCCTTTTCAACCGACCTTACTTTAAAAGATTCTATCAGCTTTATAAAAAATGTACTTCCTGCACCGGCGATTACAGGGCTCGGAACAAGTTTAACTATTTGTGAAGGAACAACATTAAACCTTGGAGATTATGTTTACCCTACGAGCGGAACAGCCCCATTTAGCTATAACTGGTTCAGCGGATTCAATACCTACACAACGGCTAACCCTTCACACTTCGCCAATATCTCTCAAAACTTTACGATTACAATTGTTGATGCAAATGGTTGTGCAGGAAGCCCCGGAGCCTTATTGACCAATGTAACTACAAGTACTGATGCCTGGGGGCATATTTCAACTCCAACAATAGATACAGTTGCTTTAGGATCGGGATTGGTGTACGCATTTAAATATCAGCCTGGATCTGCCGGAGGTGACACCGTTGATATAGCTGGCATTAACGCTTCAGGTGATTACTATTTTTATAGCCTGGATAGTGGACAATACCTTATTAAAGCAATTCTTGACACTGCTTTTTATCCTCTTTCAGTTCCCACATATTATGGAAATACTTTTCAATGGGATTCGTCCGTAGTGCTGAACCATAGTTGTTTACTGGAAGACACTGTTACTATACAAGTGCTGGAAGCTTTAACACAAACGGGGCCGGGAGCTATTTCGGGCTACATTATTGAAGGTGTAGGATTTGGAACCAACAGGCTTAATGGTGGGATAACTAATCCAAATATTCCTTTTGCCCCGGGCGGTCCATTAAAAGGAGTAGACGTTAAACTTGGGAAAAATCCGGGAGGTGGAATCCAGGCACGTACTATGTCGGATAGTACAGGTTTCTACGTATTCGACAGCCTCCCTGTTGGCGGGTATAAAATCTACGTCGACATTCCAAATTTGCCTATGGATTCAACAAGAGAAATAATTATTGCCGCAAATGATTCAAGTATTCAAAATAATTACTTTGCCGACTCAGCTACTATATATGTAAATACTAATATTATTGGTATCTATTCATCAACCATCATTTATGAAAACAAATTCAGTATTTACCCTAATCCTGCAAAAGAGAATTTATCTTTAAGCTTCGAATTAAGCGAAGAAACTAAAGTTAGTTTTGAATTAACCAATGCTTTAGGACAATTAGTCATGCGTGAGCCTACCCGTAATTATGAAAAAGGTTTGAACATACATAGTTTAAACATTGAATCATTAAACCTTAATGGTGGAGTTTATTTTATAAGTATCCTATCAAATAATAAAAAATATACTCAACGAATTATTATAATAAATTAAATCAGGAATTTAAATACATCAAAATGAATAAAAAAATAAGTGCACTGATATGTGCAACCACTCTACTTTTTTCTTCCACCATTTTAGGTCAGGCACAACCTGTGTTAATGGGAACCTGTTCTGCAGGTGGCTCCAATTCTGCAGGAACCATCTTCTACCTTAATACAGGCTCGTCAACTATCAACCAAACTACAAGTGCGCCCGGTGGTGTAAATGGTTCTGTACTTAATGGTTCTATCGTAAAAGCTGCCAATGGTAAATTTTATGGAATGACTAGTGCAGGAGGCGCGAACACCTATGGATGTATTTACGAAGTAGGTTATACCGGACCATACACTGTTAAGTATAGTTTTTTAACAGCTGACGGTATTCAACCTGATGGTGCACTTTGTCAGGCTAATGATGGTTTGATGTATGGTTTACTGAGACAGGGTGGCGCAAACGGCTACGGCGTGTTATTTAAATATACTCCTGGCTCGGGAACCATAACTCCAATGCGTCATTTTAGCGCTCCTGATGGATCTTACCCATCAGGTTCACTTATTCAGGGATCAAACAATAAACTATATGGAATGACCAGCAGTAGTGGTGCTTATGGTTACGGAACACTTTTTTCATTTGATCCTAGTACAACTACTTATACAGTATTACATGATTTCAACTTAACCCCTGATGGCGGCACCCCAACAGGGTCATTATTTGAAGCCGCAAATGGTAAGTTATATGGAATGACAAGTAGCGGTGGTGCAAACAACAACGGAACAATTTTCGAATACAATATTGGCCTTACACAGTTTACTAAACTACACGATTTTTCGGGGTCAGGAACAGGAGCCAACCCACAAGGCGACTTAATTGAAACAAGTGCCGGTTTATTATATGGAATGACCATGAACGGAGGAATATATGGTTATGGCTGTATCTTTGAATACAACATAGGTAGCACTGTTACAACTAACAAATTTAATTTTCAAAATGCAATTGCCGATGGGGGAACTCCTGAAGGGACCTTACTGAAAGCATCCAATGGTTTGTTGTATGGTGTAACCAGTGCAGGAGGAGCAAACAGCACGGGAACATTATTTGAATTTAATCCTGCGGGAAGTGTATACACAAAAAAGATCGACTTCACCGGTGCAGTTGGAGGCGCTAGTCCTATGTTTGTAAAACTTATGGAATATATGCCTTTAGATGCTTCTATTAGCTCTAACAGTGTATTATGTAACGGAATGTGTAATGGCTCTGCAACAGTAACACCAAGCGGTGGCACTCCACCCTACACATACAGTTGGGCACCCATTGGCGGAACAGCAGCTACAGCTACAGGTTTATGTGCAGGAACTTATACCTGCGTAATAACTGAAGCGAGTGGTTTTCAGGTTACCAAAATCACCTCGGTAACACAACCATCTCTGCTTGTAAATACTACTAATGTAACAAATGCAACTTGTTTTGGATTGGCCAATGGAACAGCAACCATCACTCCTTCAGGTGGTACAGGTGGATATACATTTAACTGGTCACCGGGTGGCATGACAAGTGCCATGGTAGCCGGTCTTTCAGCTCCCACAATTTACACAACTACTGTTACTGATGCAAACGGTTGTACCAGTAACAATATAGCAAACATCACTCAACCTACTGCTATTACTTCCGGCCTTACAACCAGCTCAGTTACCTGCAACGGTGGAAATGACGGATTTGCAACTGTGAGCCCTTCGGGTGGAACGCCTTCTTATTCTTATAACTGGGCACCTGTTGGCGGAACATCCGCATCCACATCCGGTCTTTCAGCAGGAAATCATACCTGTACAATTACAGATGTAAACGGATGTACACTCAATGAGATAGTAACTATATCACAACCTTCGGCTGTAGGTGTATCCCTAATTCCAACTGATCTTACCTGTACCGGAAATATGTCGGGTGCAATAACTGCAACAGGTTCAGGAGGCTTAGGTGGGTATAGTTTTTTATGGTCGCCGGGAGGAATGGCAACTGCAACCATAACCGGGCTTAACGCAGGTACGTACACCTGCAATATTATGGATGTTAATGGTTGCACCTCTAACTCAAGCACAACTTTAATAGAACCTAGTAACATTATTACCTCGCCAACAGGAACAGATCCAACTTGCAATGGAGGTTCAGATGGAACAGCAACAAACAACCCTTCCGGAGGAACACCACCTTACACATATTCATGGACGCCATCAGGGCAAACAACACAAACGGCTGTTGGTCTTTCCGTAGGTAATCATACTGTTACCATAACAGATGCTAACGGTTGTGTAGTCAGTGATTTTTCTACTCTTGGAGAACCTGCCTTATTAACTGTTTCAGTTAGCCAAACGATTACAGGTTGTTCAGGAACTTCTTCTAATGAAATTACTGCAAATCCTTCAGGAGGAACAGCTCCATACTTTTATGTTTGGAATGATGTCAGTACCGGAGAAAGTTTAATTAATGTTCCTTCCGGACTTTACTACTGCACAATAGCTGATGTAAACGGTTGCGCTGCAAGCGATACCGTTATTGCAATAGAAAACCCAAGCACAGATGTTAGCGGAGCAATCACGGCATCAACGCTTAACACCAACAATGGATTTGTATATGCGTTCAAACAGCAGTTATCTACCAATGGAATTGATACTGTTGCTATAACGCCAATTGTTCCGGGCGCTCCAAACACATACACCTTCACCGGATTACAAGCTGATAATTATTTTATTAAAGTAGTACCTGATGCTACAACATTCCCAACTGCAGTTCCTACTTATTTTGGTAATGAGTTTCAGTGGGACTCTTCAACAGTTGTAATACATGGTTGTTCAGTTACTGATAATGCAGATATTAATGTGATTGAATTGAATGGCGGTAGCGGAACAGGATTTATTTCCGGGTTTGTAATTGAAGGTAACGGGTTCATAGGTTTACGTATCAAAAGTAATGGTGGAAATCCAAACATGCCATTTGCACCGGGCGGACCATTAAAAGGAGTTGATATTAAATTAGGGAAAAACCCTGGTGGTGGAATACAGGCCCGCACAACAAGCGACTCTACCGGTTATTACGATTTTAAAGATATTCCCGACGGAGATTATACAGTTTATGTAGACATTCCGAATTTACCGATGGATTCGACCAGAACAGTTAATATTGCAGGTGCAGATACAAGCATTCAAAATAATTATTACGCAGATTCATTAATGATCTTTATTGATACAGCTCAATCTATCGGAATTTATTCTTCTGAAAAAGTTTACGAAAATAAATTCAATGTTTATCCTAACCCCGCAAAAGATCTATTGAATCTGAAATTTAGTATTACAGAAAAAGCTTCTGATGTTGCATTTGAAATATCTGATGCTGCGGGCAAAGTAGTTTATGCTACAAGAGAAGAGAAATACAAACAGGGAGATCATACCTACACATTGAATACTTCAGCGATAAATCTGAAACCGGGAGTGTATTTTATGAGTATTATAAATGATACTAAAAGGTACACGCAACGTTTGGTTGTTGTAGAATAATTATCCATTAATAGAAAGCCCGACCTGATTTGTATTTTGGTCGGGCTTTTGTATTTTTACAATAACCAAATACATATTGCAAACCTTTTTAAATAAAACACCATTTGCACGTTTTCTCCTGCCATTTGCAGCAGGAATTACTATTAGCATTTTGTTTGATATAAATCAGGCAGCACATTGGCAATTATTGCTAAGCTATTTTGTTTTATTGATTATTTATTTACTCTTATTTAAAACAGGGAAAACAAAATTCATTTTTGGATTAACGCTTAACTTCTTTCTTTTTGTACTTGGAGTAGAATCTTGTTATTTAAGAAAGGAAACCAATGATACCAAACACTACTCCTACTCTATCCAAAACAAAGACCAACGTTATATTGGATATATAAGTGAGATTCCTCTGCTAAAAGAAAAGTCAGTAAAGTGTAAAATTGAAATTCTAAAACAAGAAGTAAACCATGCATTTCAAAATGCTAATGGTGAATTGCTTGTATATATTGAAAAGAATGATTCAGTAAGCATTCCCAAATACGGTGACAAGATTATTTTCATAGGACAACCGCAACTGATTGCTGAAGCGAAGAATCCCTACGAGTTTAATTACAAGAGGTATTTATCTTTTAAAAACATCTTTCATCAGGTCTATTTAAAGAAAAGTGATTTCGCTATTGACGGAAAACACCAATCAAATGCACTCTTCGACTTCGCAACCAATCTCAAAATAGAATTATTACAAACTCTAAAAGCAAATGGTTTAACAGGTAATGAATATGCCATTACCGCAGCACTCATGCTCGGCTATGATGATGAGATCTCGGGGGATCTGATGACTGCTTATTCCCACACCGGAACTTTGCACGTATTATCCGTTTCGGGGTTGCATGTGGGTGTGCTTTTTATTGCGCTCACTTTTTTATTGCGATTTCCAAATAAAAGAAAATGGATCATTTTAAAAACGATCATCATATTGACTTCACTTTGGTTTTATGCTTTACTCTCCGGACTTTCTCCTTCGGTTGTACGATCAACAGCTATGTTTAGTTTTGTACTATTCGGAACAATCATCAATAAAAAAGGACAGATCTACAATTCCATTTTTGCAAGTGCATTCCTTATGTTACTGTTCGACCCTTTTTTATTACTGGATACAGGGTTTCAATTATCCTATCTCGCGGTTGCAGGCATTGTTTTCTTTTATCCTTACATCTACAATTGGTATTTGCCCCGCAACCCTATCGACACAACGCTTTGGAAAATGTTTGCTGTTTCATTAAGTGCGCAAATCATAACGCTTCCAATCACTTTGTACTATTTTCATCAGTTTCCTGTTCTATTCTTTATTGCTAATTTGCTTGTCATTCCTTTATCTTATGTGGTAATGTTTGGCTCCGTGCTTATTGTTATTTTCTCGAAAGTAAAAGTTATTGCGGGTATCTTAGCTTTCATTGTAGCAAAAAGCGTTTGGATCATGAACACCTTTACTGAATGGCTCGACAAAGTTGAGTTTTCCTATATCTCCGGAATCAACACAGGTTTTGTAGATATGCTTCTTTTATTCTTATTACTTGGAACCATTACTTATGGCTTATTGTACAAAAATTATATTTCTTTTGTTGCCTCCTTCCTTATTATGATCTTTATGCTTGGTTCAGGCATTTTCTTTTCACTTTCAGGAGCTGATAAAAACCAATTACTGGTGTTTCATTTTAATAAGGAAAGTGAAATTGGTTTGATCAATAATAGGTCCGCGAATTATTTTATTAGCACAAATAATCAAGATAATAACAGAAGCAAACAAACCATCAGCAATTTTAATAGTTCATCGTCTATCAATCAAGCAAAGGAAAGAATACTGAGTGAAGGAGTATACTTGTTTAACTTCTCCGGTAAAAAATGGTGCTGGACCATTGGCGGAGATCTCTCAAAATATGAGCTAAACAAGTTAAATTGTGATTATTTAATTATCTCTAAGGACACACGTATCAAAAAAATTGAAGATATTAGTGCTTTGAAGATCATAGCCGACGGGAGCAATAACTACAAAACACTTAATTTTCTGAAAAAGAAATTTGAAAACAGTCCTCAAAAGCTATGGATCACCAAAGAAAAAGGAGCGTTTGTATACGAATGAGCAAGCAAAAATTTTAACACAGAGATACAGAGGAGCACGGAGCAACACAGAGATTTGATTTTGATGCTTCGGAATTTATATTAAAAAAAACGCTTTGTGCTGAAATAAAATTAAAAAAAGACTCTGTGAAACTCAGTTGCCTTTGTGCCTCTGTGTTGAAACAAATAAATGAAATGAAACTACGCATTGGAGATAAAGTAACTTTCCTCAACGAAAAAGGTGGAGGAACCGTTGTTCGCTTAAAGGACAAAGACACTGCCATTGTGGAGGATGTTGATGGTTTTGAGATTCCTTACCTCATTAAATACCTGGTACCTATTCATAACGAATTGGTAATTAATAAAGATGCGGAAAACTTAGACATTGAACCTGAACGTTCCATAGAAGAACGTGTGTATTTTGTTATTGAACCCGATCATGAATTACCGGGATTGATGAACGAATTACAATTATATATTTACAACAGTTCATCTTACAATATGCATTTCAGTTATTCCATTAAAGACGGGCATTTATACCAAACCCTGAAACATGGAGAGATCGGGCAGTTTCAGAAACTGGCCATCAAAAAAATAAACAAACGAAATTTAAAGGAATACGCTTTTCATAAAATTGATCTGCTCTTTTATAAGAACACCCACTACCCTGCTCAGTTACCAACTGCAGAGATCGTTCACTTAACCGAACAACTCTTCGTGAAAAACAATCTCATTAAACATCACGAATTCAAATATCCAATACTTGCCTTTCCTATAAAGGAAAATTTCATGCGTGCCAATCAGATCAAGTATCACATGACCGAATACGATATGGAACGCCTGAAAGAACTAAAGGAATTTAATCCCGATAAAAAACAATCGAAATCTTCCAGCGATTACATTGCTACCAAAGAAAAAGAAGTAGATCTGCATATTGAAGTGCTATTAGATTCTTACAAAGGAATGACCAACGCACAGATCATTCAACACCAACTAAGGCATTTTCAAAAAGAGCTGGACACTGCCATCAGTAATAACTTTTATAAAATTGTTTTTATACACGGTGTAGGAAACGGAAGACTGAAACAAGAAATCCTGGCCATCCTCCGCAACTACCCTGAACTACAGGTGCAGGACGGTTCGTTTAAAAAATATGGCTTTGGTGCGACGGAGGTTATTATTCAGAGTACGGGGAAGAAGTAGTGCATGAAAAATATCAATTTAACAAACGTATGAGTTCAAATACAGCCTGGAATGTAAGGCTTTGGTGGTAAAACAACTCAACTAAAAAAGTTAATGCCAATACTATGAGAAAGCATATTAAACACTTTTTGAACCTTTCAATTATTCTTATTATTCAATTGAATACTTCATCAATTGTTTTTGGGCAGAATAAAATTCATCTTGATAAATATATAAATGGAATAGAGTATATAAAAAAGAATACTGAAGTAACAAAATACAGAAACAACTACTATGATAGAAAATCTGTTAAGTTTAGGGTTTCTGAAAATATAATCTCCAATTATAAGCCACTTTCTTACTTAAAAAATCAAACAGACAAAATTGAAATAACCCAAAATCAAATAGACTCTCTGGTAACGTTAAAAAAAGATTCTGCTCTTACTATTCCCTCTCTCACCAAATACACAGTTGATCCAAAAGCTAATTACATACTTTATTTTGGAAAACCATACAGAAACACTTTATTAACTGTAATAGAATATAGTTCGAGTAAAGAAAAAGACAGCAAGTATGACGGCTTGGGGAATCACCCTTTTATTATCTTATTAGTGTTTGACTCCGAAAATAAAGTCAAAACCGCTTTGTTTGCTTCCCCAATATTTGATTGATTTTTTCAAAAAAACCGCTGACAATAAACAAATTCACTAGCGGAATTAAATTACCTGTTTGAAAACTATCATTTCACCTTCTCAAAACATCTTTCCCACCTTACGCCTTCATCAGCTTTATCGTAACTGTAAAAGATCACCCAGGCTTTCCCTACAATGTGATCCTCCGGTAAAAAACCCCAGTATCTTGAGTCCATTGAGTTGTGTCGGTTGTCACCCATCATAAAGTAGTAATTCATTTTAGTCACGTACTTATTGGTAGTGTCGCCATTAATTACAAATTTGTTATCGATGTTCTCAAATTTATTTCCTTCATAAACTGAGATCAAACGCTCGTATAAAAACACGGAAACAGAATCAAGTATAAGCGTATCCCCCTTTTTAGGAATGTACAATGCACCAAAATTGTCTACATTCCATGGATAAGCATTTTTGTATGGGAATACGGTTTCGTCCCACAATTCATTTTTTTCTACATTCATAGTTACTTCACTTACGGCAGGAAGTGTTTTTATATTAGCAAGACTTTTTTGTGTTAGACTAAATGAATAATCTCCTTTCTCAGAGATCAATCCACCTTCAGTAATATTGTTTGCTTTTAAAAACGTTGAATCTATAGGGATTTTACCGTTTGCTTTACTTGCATCCGTTTGTATGGTATAGTTGTATTGAATTCCATCGGGTTTATCTAAGGGTTTTCCGTTTATAAAAACTTCTCCATCAATAATACCAATAGAATCTCCCGGCAAACCTACACAGCGTTTTATAAAATGTGTTCTATGATCTACAGGAAATTCTTCTTCCACCGGGTAATTAAACACCAAAACATCATTACGGTCTACAGCCGGTTCACCAAAAAACCGATAATAGGAAAACGTAAAGAGTTCACTAAACCACTTCTTTTCTACAAAAGGAGTACTGAGCGGTGTTCTTACCAAACGCGGACCGTAACTTAATTTATTTACCAATACAAAATCACCTGCCAATAAGGTTTTTTCCATGGAAGGTGAAGGAATGGTAAACGGTTCAAGCACAAATCCCCTAAACGTAAGCACAATAACAAAAGCGATTGAAAATGCCTTCAACCAATCAAACCACTTTTTCTTATTTATTCCTGAGAGCATCTTTTTCACTTGATTCAAAGGTACGACATTTTTAAAGGTCGTAAAAAATGTTAGATTAATCTAATTTTTAATTTATATAAGCAAAATTATGCTACTTTTGTAGTGAAAGGGCTAAACATTGCAATTTTAACCATCTAGATTCATAGAAATTGTTTGCTTAATTTAAAACAAAGAAAGCTGGCTTTTACACGTAGAGAGTCTCTATGCAAAGGCAAAACTTCTTCACAAACATGAAAAGAAAAAAACCTATGTGCATATAGTGGTTAAAAAAATCGGAGCCTACATTTCAATATGAGTACCAAACAACAGAGCAAATCGCTAGATAATATTAACGCATCCGTTAGCACTTCGCACATAAAAGGGTGGCGACGGCTGTTTGCTTTTATGGGCCCTGCTTATATGATCAGTGTTGGTTATATGGACCCGGGAAACTGGGCAACCGATATTGCTGGCGGAAGTTTATATGGATACAAGCTTATTTGGGTATTAGCAATGAGTAACCTGATCGCTATTTTGCTTCAGAGTTTAAGTGCACGTTTAGGTATTGTTACAGGAAGAGATCTTGCACAGGCTTCGCGAGAAAGTTATCCTCCTTTTGTAAATTTTATTTTATACTTATTGGCAGAGTTAGCTATTGCAGCCTGTGACCTTGCAGAAGTAATAGGTATGGCAATTGGTATCAAACTACTTTTTGGATTACCATTGATATGGGGTGTTTCTATTACAGTATTAGATACTTTTCTTTTACTTTTTCTTTTAAACTTTGGTGTACGAAAAATGGAAGCCTTTATCATTGCATTAGTTGTTTTAATAGGTTGTTGTTTCGGCGTGGAAATGTTTTTTGCTCATCCCGATGGAGCGGAAATAGTAAAAGGTCTTATTCCTTCTTTGCCTGATGCACAGGCTTTAGCTATTGCAACCGGAATTATTGGCGCAACGGTAATGCCACACAATTTATACTTACACAGTTCATTGGTTCAAACACGAAAAATAGAACGAACTGAACCCGAAATAAAAAAAGCTATCAAGTTCAATATCATCGATTCGGTAATTGCGTTAAACCTTGCTCTTTTTGTAAATGCCGCTATTCTTATTTTAGCAGCCTCTTCATTTAATAAAGTAGGATTAAAAGTAACGGGAATAGAACAAGCCCACGAACTCCTCACGCCTTTAATGGGAACAGGATTGGCTGCAGTTTTATTTGCCATTGCACTAATTGCCGCAGGGCAAAGCAGCACCATCACTGGGACGCTGGCAGGACAAATAATAATGGAAGGTTATTTGAATTTGCGTTTGCAACCCTGGGTGCGAAGGATCATCACACGTTTACTTGCTATTGTACCTGCCATGGTAACCATACTTTATGCTGGAGAAAGTGTAACAGATGAATTGCTGATAGCCAGTCAGATCATTTTGAGTATGCAGCTTGGCTTTGCCATTGTTCCGCTGATTCATTTTGTCAGTAATAAAAAGAAAATGGGAACCTTTGCTATTAAAACCTACACAAAAATTCTTTCCTGGACATCAGCCGCAATTATTGTGGGTTTAAATATTGCGCTTGTTTATGATGCTGTTAAAGGAATTATTTCCTCCAGCTCAAGCCCAATATTAATGGGCTGTTTATTGATTCCTCTTTGTGTATTTTTTCTCTCTGTACTTGTTTATATTATTATCAAGCCTATTGTTTCCAAACATCAGGAAAAAGAATATACCGCGCACGGGGAACCACAAACGCTTCAATTGAATACCGATTTTACTTACAATAAAATTGCTATTCCCGTTGATTTTTCAATAGTTGATTCCAAAGCGATCAGCAAAGCATTAAGCTTAGGTGGAAATTCCTGCGAGTATATTTTGATCCACGTGGTGGAATCTACCAATGCCATGTTATATGGAAAAGACAGTGGCGACCTCGAAAGTAACGAGGACAAAAAGAAGCTGGAAAATTATTGTGATCAGATCAAAGCTATCGGTTACACCTGTAAAGTTCAATTGGGTTATGGGAATGCTGCTAAAGCGATTGCCACAATAGTAAACGAAACTGAATCAAATTTAGTGGTGATGGCCGCTCATGGACATAAAGGAGTAAAAGATATTTTATTCGGTACTACTTTGGATAAAGTGAGGCACGGAATAAATGTCCCTTTGATGATTGCTTAAATTGCCAAAATAGGTTGACGAAGATAGAAGTTTAACAACTTATGCATTCTTTAGCTTCACATTTAAACTAAAAAAAGTCCGTGAAACTCTGAGTTCTCTGTGGTGAGTTTTTCGTATCTTAGCAGCACACAAAAATCACTTGCTTAAACAGATCATCATACTCACTTTCATCGCTGCTATAGCGATTATTGCTGCTTGTACAAAAGACAGTGACCGTATTGATACAAAAGATTACCCTACAGAAATCGGAAAAATCTTTCGTGGTCGTTGCGCTACATCAGGCTGTCATAATGATGTGAGTTATAAAAATGCCGCAGGATTAAATTTAAGTTCATGGGAAAATTTATTTAAAGGAAGTAATAGCGGATCAACCATAATTCCTTTTCGTTCTGATTTTAGTTCTTTATGCTATTTCATAAACACCTTTGCAGATCTTGGTCCTGTTAATTTACCAACCATGCCGGTAAACAACGACCCTTTAGACAGAGATGAAGTAAAGAAAATAAAAGACTGGGTAGATGCAGGCGCCCCTAATATAGATGGAGAAGTTGCATTTCCTACCGATGCCAATCGAAGAAAATTTTATGTAGCACATACAGCCTGCAAAGTTGTGTGTGTGTTTGATGCAGAAACACGTTTGCAAATGAGATATATTACCGTTGTGAATGCAGGTGAAAGTTGTACACCACACGTGGTGAAAATTTCTCCCGACAAAAAGTACTGGTATGTTTGTTTTAATAGCAACGGAAGTTATTTAAGAAGATACAATATTTCTGATGATTCTTATGCAGGCCAAATTTATATTGGAGGCGGCGAATGGAATAGTTTAACCATAAGTCCCGATTCTAAAAAAGCTTTTGTTGTTGACTGGACCTCCTCCGGAAAAATAGCCAGTTGTGATCTGGATAATATGACCGTAACCGATACCACACGTTATAATTTTATGCCACACGGCTCGTCTGTTACGCCAAACGGGCAATATGTTTATTTTACTGCAACAACAGGCAATTTTATTTACAAAAAAGAAATTTCTACAGGCAACATCGACTTCGTTTCGCTTAATTCTTCAGAGAGTCCGGGGCTCCCAAGCAATACATACAATCCGCATGAAATTTTGTTTGCACCCGACGGAAGTAAATATTATGTTACCTGCCAGAACGAAAAAACAGTTCGTGTATTTGATGCTGCTACGGACAATAATATTGCAACAATTCCAATTAACGGAAGTGCTTTGGAAATGAGTTTAGCTCCTTCAAAAAATTTACTATTTGTTACCAGTTGGGATGCAAGTCAGTTTTCAAATACCATTGGGGCTGTTGCCATTATTAATACTTCAACAAACTCATTGCAGGGATACGTGAATGTAGGAACCCAACCGCACGGCATTGCTGTTGACGAACAAAAAGGTGTAGTATATGTTGCCAATAGAAATATTGATGTAACAGGCCCATTACCACATCATAGTAGTGTATGTGGCGGAAGGAATGGTTATATTACTTTTATAGACCTGAATACATTGTTGTTAACAGGAAAAAAAATTGAAGTGAGTGTTGATCCTTATTCTATTGGGTTGAAGGATTAGTTAAACACATTATTATTAATTGAGCCCGTGATCTGCTCAAACAGATTCTGTCCGAAAAGTGTATAAAAACCGGCTTCTACATAAAAACCCGGGTTCATTTTATAACTTGTTTTGTGAACATTAATATCGCTCAATTTTACGCGCTGAACAATGTTGTATCCTCCGTTCAGTCTAAATCCAAACGATTTATTTATCTTTAATTTATAGGTGGTAAAGGCAGATAAAGTTCCGTAGCTAAAATTAACGCGCTCATTTTTGTATTGAATTCCATAACGGTAACCATCCAGTGTTATACCTGAGCTCAATGAATTCTTATTATCTATTCGTAATTGAACATACATTTGGGCAGGCAAAGTATAATTAAACGTCCAGCGCTCACCAATTGGTTGCATCCCTCCAAAAAACGGCACAGGAAAAAACTTACCATCACCATAAGTTGCAGCAACACCGTAATAATAATTTTTACGTAAACCTCTTATATGAAATTGTCCGATCACTGCATTGGCACGTAATGCCATTGTGTTAAGTGTTTTATCCTGCTCATTAAATCCCCCGTTCAATGAATAAAAAAGGATTCTGTACTTTTTTGTGAGCTTTAATCCAAACACACCCGCACTTGCATAATATAAATTACGATTAGAAATACTATCGAGCCCGGCATGAACCTGCTTCGCTCCGAACTTAACACTTCCCATTACCTGTGACGCATTTATGCGAACACTGTTCCTTAAAATATCTTTTGTATTCAGAGAAGTCAGGCTCAGTTTCAGATCTGCAGAAAATTTAGTTTTAATAGGAAAAGTGATCACGCAATTTTGATCGGTAGAAGAAAAACTACCGGTTGTATCACTATACTTTGCATTACCCACATAACGAAAATCTGCTTTTATACGTGGTCGCCAAATCTGCTCCACCTGATCCATTTCAAAAGATTGAGCATTTGTACTTACAACGCTAACAATAAATAGCAAAACTAAAACTACCTTTCTCATTGATGTAAAGGTAATGCAATCCCAAAATCAAACAAAATGGTCTTCTTAAAATTTCTTAAATATCGATGCATCTTTACTTTCCGATATAACTCACCGCTATGATCTGGATTTTCCTTTCTGCTGCGGCGTATGGACTATAAACGGAGTTACGTGTGTCTTTTACATCATCACTCACTTTACTTTGAACAAGTTCCCCAATATCTTCCTCAAAAAACTCTATACTTCCTTCTTTTTCAATTGTGTTGTTGATGAACTTCACAAACATCCCTTTCTTGTATTCTTTAAAATAATTTTGCAAACTACTCACTCTTCGTTTAGCCAGGTTCACATTATAATCCGTTGATGCCAAAGGGCTACAGAAGCCCTTCATTGTTATTTTCACCTTCTCCCCTCTTGCCAATACTTTCTCCAGCAATTCCGCAAACTTATCCAAATCACGCATTCCGGCATCCACACTATCTTCAAAAAAATTTTCCACTCTGTTTTCTGCCAATATTTTTGCTTCTACATCCAGGCCTTTAGGGTATTCATCAAGATACTTAGGCTGCAAGTGCTTGTATGCTTCATAAGTAGTTTTGTAATTTAATGTAGTAGTAATTACTTTTGTTTTTGGATTAGGTTCATCGTTGTGAAAGAATAAGGTAAGTGGAACCAATACTTTCATTTCGTTGATCAACATTGTAGAAGTATCAACCGGTACTGGTGGCTCTTCCAAAGGCGGGATCGTGAAACGGTAAATATCATTACAACAACTTTGTTTTTCTTCAAAATAAGAGCCTTTTCTGTTAGAAGAAATATATGCCATGTTTTTTCTGCTACTCACACTATAATAAATGTCGTTTAAAGAAGAATTAATTGGGTAACCGGCATTCACAGGCTCTTCAAATTTACCTTCTTTATATTCAGATTTAAAAATATCAAAGCCTCCCAAACCTTTATGCCAGGTAGAACTGAAGAATAACATTTTTTGCTGATGTACAAAAAAAGGGGTGATCTCATCCTCCGTACTATTTACTTTTGGCCCGGCATTTAGTGGCATGCCATAAGTTCCGTCTGCATTTATTTTACTGTACCAGATGTCTTGTCCTCCAATACCTCCGGTGCGGTTTGATGAAAAGAATAAATACTCTTCCGCTTCTATCAAACCTACATTTGGCTGTGTGTTATTGGTTCCTGGGGCATTTATCTGTGCTGGCAAACTTTTCAGATCTGTCCATTTATTATTTTCCCAATTGGAAAAAAGAATCTCACATTGAAAAAAAGATGCGTTTTGTTGTGAACAGCGTGTAATAAAGATCTTAGTGAAGTCCTTATTAAAACAGGTGTTCGCATTATGAATCCCACTTTTATTAAACAATGTATCCAGTTCTTTTGCTTTTAAAAAAGCAAGGCCTTTTTGCTTAGCTGTATAAAGTTTATTGAAATTAATATTATTTCTTGCGTCTTTATCATTACTAAAACGCAGCGAAGAAAAATACAAGGTGCTGTCGTATTCAAACGGTGCATACTCTGAAACCTTTGAATTCACCATACTATCGAGGTGTTCTACTGTTGTAGGTAAGGGATTTTTAATCAAAATCAATGATAAGTCGCAGGATTCGGCTTCGTTTTTAGCCTTGGCTGCCATTTGCTTTTTTGCAGGGTCTTTACTGCTTTTGTTTTTACCTGCATATTTCACAAAAAGCTTCTTCGCTTCTTTGTACTTACCTTCGTTCTTTTTGATGGTAGCCAGCCAAAATGCAGTTTCCGGATACAGTTTACCATTGTCCTTTTTAAATACTTTTTGATACCAATGGTCCGCTATTTCTACATCAGCATTTAAACGGCTTACTGTTGCATATTTATATTGAAAATCAATATTGGCAGAATCCATTAAAATGATACGATTATAAACCTGCGCTGCAGAAAAATAGTCTTTATCATTCATAGCTTCATCGCCTTGTTTCAGAAGTACTTTTAATGATTGGGCACTGCCTGTGGAAGTTTGTAAAATAAAAAAAAGGAATAAAAAGCTTATGCCTCTTATTCCTTTTCCGTATTTTCCTTTGAAAAGAACCATTCCTTTTATTTAACCTTCGCTTGGTTCGTCTTCAATTCATCAACTACTTTTTGCTGCGCACCAATTTCAGTTTTCTTGGTGTCAATGTCCTTTTTATTTTGCTCAATTTTGTCTTCAGCTTTCTTTATTTTTTCTTTATAATCTACAATGTCTTTTTCCAGATCTTTATTATCCTTTTCAAGATCCGTTTGTTTATCCGTTAGCTTTTCCAAGGCTTTGGTAGCCTCCTTAACCTTATGCTCGTAATAATCCTTTGTCATTTTAATAGCAAAATCTTTCACCAATACTTTAAAATAAGCCATTTCCTTACTATGTGTGGAAGAGCTTGCATAAGCACCACCCAGATCAAAACAAGCCATTAAACGAATCTCATTATCCTTGCCCAATACAATTGAATAAACATCAATGGTATTAGCACTGATAGTAGTGAACTTTGTATTATCAAAAAAGTATTCGTGTTTTTTATCACTTACATTATCGGGATGAAAATCCTTAATGAGGCTTTTCCATTCCTTTTCTACTCTATCTTTATCATCATGCTGAAACACGGCAATAATAGCATTCTTGTTACCTACGGAAAAATTTTCACTTCCTTCGTTTACCTCAACTTTTTGAGCTATAGCACCAAAAGTGAGAACTAAAGTTAATATGCTTGTAAATATAATTTTCATGACCTTAATTTTATCAGAGCAATTTACAAATATTATTCCAAAGTGCAAATTATCCAAATCCTCCGATTTAAGAGAGAATCATTGCCAGAAATGTTTAAGTAAAGTAAAGTAACCGATCTACTTATTAATTGTAGGAGTAAGTTTATAAAGCAGCTCAGGAGCAAGCTCTTCTTTCAGAGTAAATTTACCGAAAGCATCTATAGGAACAGGTTCTGATAACTGTCCGGAATCGTCTGATAGGTGTAACGGTTGACCAGCGGTTTGTTCAATTGCACACTGCCCGCTCAAACGAATGGGAAGCATATTTGTTTTGATCTTAAAAACAAAGGAACCCAAAACACTATCTCTGGAAAGTGTCATTTCAATTTTGTTAACAGGCATTCCATTTTTTTTAACGGCTAATATGTAATGTTTGTTATTGATCAGATTAAAAGCAATAGTAGTATTTTGATAGGATAATTCAGTTTCAACAGTATCGTCCATTATTAATTTATACTTAATATCATCAAACAAAAAGGTGTTTTTTATATTAATACTATCATTTGATAAGGAAAGCTCCAAAGGTGTTTCATTGGCAAAACTGTAAATATCTTCTGCTCCTGCTCCATTAAATCTATCAGAGCTGAATAAACCGCGTGCATTACTTTCATCAAAACAAATTCCGAAATCGTTGCCTATGGAATTGAAAGGTGGTTTTAAATTTTCTACCTGTTGCCAGATCTTATCAATATAAACGGAACGGAAAATATCCAGTTGACCCATCCCAGGATGAGCTGTGGAAGAAAAATATAATACGTTGTCGTTTGAGATATAAGGGAAAAGTTCGTGACCGAATGTGTTTACATTTTTCCCTGCGTTTTTTGGTTTTGTCCATTTGTTCCCTTCGGTTCTTTCTGAATAATAAATATCGGTTTTCCCAAAACCACCAGGCATATCAGACATAAAGTAGAGTGTTTTTCCATCTTTTGAAAGTGAGGGTTGGGCAATTGAATACTGAGAGCTATTAAATTCAAATGCACTAACGGGGATTGTCCAGTTGCCAATAGAATCTTTTTTAGAATAAAATAATTGGAGCGTACTTAATATATCGTTCGTTTTTTTGTCACGTTTACCTTTCACTGTGCGTGCAAAATACATTTCATTTCCATCTGATGAAAAGGTAGGTGAACCCTCGTGTGTGGGAGTGTTAATGCTTTTGATGTTTGTAATAGTTTTTTTAGAAAATTCTTTTTGTAATAAGGATGAAATAGCAATAGAATAAATATCTATCCGGTTACTATTTCCTCCACCGTCAAAACTGATTAATGCTGATTTGCTCCCTTCTCTCGAAGAAGAAAAATAAACCTGGTCATTTACTAAAACCGGACTGAATTCGGCTTCAACTGTATTTATCTGCTGAATATTTTTTACTTCTTTACCTAATGTTTCGTCGAGCCATTTTTGTGCCGAATCACATGATATAAGATAAACCGGGCCCATTGGATCAGTGGGGTTCATTTTGATGTATTCCTCAAACTGTAATTTTGCTTCGGCGTACTTTGCGCTGCTTTTTAATGCTAATCCGTAGTTGAGGTAGCTTGTTGGGTTCTTCCTGAATTTTTTCAGTAACTTTTGATATGCTTTTTCTGCCAATTCAAATTCACCACTAATCCGGTAACAATCAGCCAGTCTCAACATTGCGTACTCAGCTACTTTTTTGTCTCTTGATTTAACATCTAATTGATAATAGTTGATTGCTTCCGTGAATTGATTTTGATAAAAGTACTTATCCCCTTTACCTGAATTTTTTTGAGCATCTAAAACCAATGTCCCGAGAATCAAAAAACAACTATATAGTATTCTTAATCTCATTTCCTAAAAATAATAGCGTGGGTGAATTTCTTTTTGTGTTGGCGGCGGAGGCAATTTAATACCATAGGATATCAAAATCTCATGCGCACCTTTTGAATACTTCGAAAACTTCGAAACTGTCATGTCGTAAGAATAGGATACTCTGAATGCTTCACTTATATTATACCGGGCGATAAACACCAATGCGTCCTGCGTTCTGTATTGTATGCCCAAACCAAACTTCTCCTCATAATAAAACATGTTGTTAAGATCAATTTGTGTAGCACTTGAGCCTTGTTTTTTGATCAATATACTTGGCTCGTAGGTAAGTGATTTGTTGATTTGGAAAACATTACCCGCAATAATGTAGAGGTGATTGTACAAATGAGAATTTCCATTTGTTTCTCCAAAGCTAAAATTACTTTTCAGCAAATGGTAACCGGAGATTCCAAAATAGAATTGCTTTTTTTGATAATATGTTCCAAAAGAAACATCGGGCTTTGTTGAAGCTCTTACTCCTTCATTTATAAGTGCATTATCCCCAAGTGTTGAAACAACCAGGTCGTTGTAATTTATTTTTCTGTTGTGAATTCCCGCTTCTAAACCAAAAGATAATTTTCCTCCCGCAAAATTTAAATGATACGAAACAACACCTGTTACTGACAGATTATTTATGATAGCCAATTTGTCCTTAATTATTTTTCCGCCTAATCCAATATGTTTTGCTTGTATGGGTGAATGAAAATTGATTGTTTGCGTGGAAGGCCTTCCCTGCAATCCTAAAAACTGCTCTCTCGATTTAATTGTTCCTACCGCCCAGTTGGAACTTCCGCAAAATGCGGGGTTAACAAGCATCTTATCGAACATATACATACTGTACATAGGATCCTGTTGAGCACGAACCTTTGCAAAGCAAACTATGCTGATGCTAAAAAAAAGAAAATATATTTTACCGCTTTTCACTTTATCTTTTAATTAAAATAAATCCAGACACTATTCCTTTTGATTCATTACCATAGTCAAAAACATAATAGTAAATATCATCGGGTAAATCTTTTCCGTTTTTATTTACTCCGTTCCAATCATTTTTGTAGGGTGATGCACTATACACTTCAATTCCCCACCTGTTTGTAATGCTCAAACTATTTCCTGAATAATCATTTATTTTATCTATTATAAAATAATCATTTACGCCATCATCGTTAGGTGTGATTGCCTCCGGAATAGGTACCACAACATTAATGGTGACAGAATCACGGGTGGTACAGCCATGTAAATCAGTAAGTGTTAAGGTGTAGGTTGTGGTAGCATAAGGGCTTGCCTGCGGGGTAAAAATAGCGGGGTTGTTAAGTCCGTTTGTTGGCAACCAACTTGCAAAACCATTGCCACTGCCATTTATTTCGCAACTTTTGTATTGAATAATTGTTTGATCGCTACCGGCATTGGCAGGTTGAGGGTTTACTACTGTTAATTTTGCAATAGAACTGTTTTGTGATGGACAAACTCCGTTTTTCACAATTGTTTTGTACCAGGTGCTAGCAGTTAAATCCAAATAGCTTAGGCTACTGTCAATTGAGCTAATTGTATTCCATGTAGATCCATTGTCAGTACTTGATTCCCAATTTAGTACTGTTCCAATATTATTGATCAACTTTAATGTATCTCCGTTGCTCCCATTACAAATTGTATCCGAAAAATTAAGTGTACCACCATTTGTTTGTTGATGAATTTCAAATGAAACATTATTCGTTGTATCGGTGGGACAAGTTAAAACATTACCAACAACAGCCCGATAGAGTGTATTTTGATTTATGGAGTTATATGCAAATACTAAATTGGTATTAGCAATAGTAACCCAGTTTTGACCATTATCAGTAGAGCTTTCCCAAAACTGAACATTTCCCTGATTGCCTGTAATTATTAAGGATCCAATACCTGAGTTAGAACAAAAGGTTCCTCCGCCTGACAAGGTTCCTGCAATTGCAAGTGGATGGATTGTAATAACTGATATACTTGATGTGTCGGAAGGAAAAGAACCATCCTTGACAATAACCCTGAACCAGGTGGTTTGACTTAAGTTGTTGTAGCTTTGTGTAGTCGTTGAGTTATTAATAATATCCCATGTTGCCCCACTATTAATAGAGGTTTGCCAAAATTGAATGGTTCCTGTGTAATTCGTAACAGAAATAAATCCTACATTGTTTGAGGTGCAGTATTCGTTAGTACCGGATGTAATTCCACCCACGGATTGCGCGAAAGTGTTAACTTCAAAAACCAAAAGAAAGAGTAAGAGTAAGCAGACCCCTTTTTTCATAAAACCTACTTTTTAAAACCAAATACATTAATACCGCAACCATTTTTTTCCCCCTCAAAATAAGCTTCAATATAATAAACTCCTGTTGCAGCACATTTGTATGTAATGGAAGGAAATATTTTTTTACTACTTTTTAAATAATTGGATGCAATTAACTTCTTGTTTCTATCATAAAAATTAACGACCATTTTCTTCCCTTCTTCATTCATGTCAAAGATCATGATCTTATATTCAGAATCACGGCTTAAAACATAGGAATACTCTATCTTTTCTCCGGACTTATCTACTTTTACATCAAACTTTTTCATAAAAGTGTAGGGCTGAAGGTTTGCAGCATTTGATTCGAACAACGATTCCAGATCGCAGCCTTTTCCCTGATCTCCGGAAAATGAACTACCAACAAATGTGATTAACGCAACAAATAATAGCTTCCCGATCTTTTTAATTGTATTCATAGCTCTTAGTCTTTAACACTGCAAATTTACTTATAAAACAAAACTGATTTCATGAGAATATTATTTAAAACCCATGATATATATCATCATTCGATTTCTAAAGTATTCCAAATAACCTCTTTCAGGGCTAATCCTGAAAAGAATTAACGGCAAACTTAAACAACAGAGCTAATAGTAGCTTCCTATGTTTTAAATTCACATAAATCTAACAATAAGCAAGACCTGTTTTGGAAGGGATAACCCTTGAAGTTAAAAATTGGAAATAAGGAAGAAGGCCTCAAAATTTTGAACAATTCACAACTACGATTTTTCCTTTTTTTCTGCTTTAATTTACGAAGAACCGCCAGCCATTGATTGAGCGAAGCCTCTGTTTTTTCCGGAGGCACTTATTGTCTTTTTTGAATTGCGGGAGTTTATATCAGGCTATTATTTGCCTTTAATGAAAGAATAGATTCGTCTAATTTGTTCAACAATTCACTATAAAACAAAAAAACACTTTGTTGCTCTTTTTCAATCTTAAGTAAAGTAATTTCCTTTTCGCTTTCCTTTTCCAGTTGTTTGAATTGCATAACAAGGTCAAACAGCAGATTAGCTCCATAATACGCTGATAGATTGAGCATGTCGTGAAAAATCTGTCTTAAGCATTCATAATCTTTTGATTTCATACAACTTTCGGTTAGTTGAATCGAATCCCGCAAAATACCAAGAAATTCATTTAATGATGTTTTAATTTTTGTTTCATCATATTTTAGAAGAGAAAACATCTCTTGGTAATCATATTTAATAAGGCTTTTCAGAGGATTGTTATTTTTTTTTAATCCCAAACATTTAATAATGGCATTCGAAAAGTCCTCTTCTTTGATGGGTTTGGTTAAACAAACGTCGCATACAAAATTATCAAATGCTTTTGTTAGTTCTTGTTGACTATACCCGGAAACGACTATGGTAGCTATTCCGGAATCGGGTTTTAATTTTTGAATTAGTTCAATTCCGTTTCCGTCTTTCAAAACTGCATCTACAATTAATAATTTAAAATTCTCCTTTTCAAGAGTACTTAAAGCTTCAACAAACCCTTCCGACAATACATAGTTTAAATTTAGTTTATTTAAAATTTCACAGTAATAGAGTTGATTTAATTTATTGTCTTCCACAATTAGAATGGGTACTTGCAAAGTAACAGCGGTTTCATTATTCTCTCCGGAAAATGCTTTTTCTTCTAAGTATTTGTGACAAAGATTTGATACTAAATCAACAGTGGTAGAGTTTTCATCCAATAGTATCAATTCAAATTGTTTTGGGTTAAAACCGGTAAGGGTAAAATTTTTAGAAACGGTTAGTATAATCAAGCCCGAGAAGAACCTCAATGACTCAAGCAATATGTTTCCGGTCTCGTGTTCATCCTTATTCAAATAGAGTAAAATAATTTCCGGTTTTTTTTCTAAGGCAAGTTTCCCTGAAAGTATGAGGTCATTTGCTATCAATATACTAAGCCCATATTTATTAAGAAATGAGGCGTCAGTCTTTAGTTGTAATGAATCAGAATTAACAACAAGTGCTTTCATATATCTTAAATCAATTAGCTTTCAAATGACCGGTTTCCAAAAAGGAGTTTATTCAAGTATAAAAATAGTATAATTTGTTATAATAGCTTAGAGAATTCTGCAAAGTTAATAAACCCGTGTCTTTCATAAAAACTACTCTGTAGAATGCTTTAAATATTTAGCTATGGTTTCAATAAATTCAATTTTTTCTATTGGTTTTCGAATGTAACTGCTGCAGAATTCGAACTTCGATTCCTCCTTCATCGATAAGGCAGTAATTGCAATAATAGGCAATTCTTTCATTTCTCTTTTCTGTCTTATTTCCTTTGATGTACTGTAACCGTCTTTGATTGGCATCATCATATCCAATAGTATCAAGTCGGGTTTGTAATGGCTTAGTTTCTCCATAGCTACTTCTCCATTTTCGGCTTCAATTATATTGGTGTTGGTGCCTTCCAAAAAACCTTTTATCACTTCCCTGTTCGAAAAATTGTCTTCAACCAGAAGGATATTCGCCCCCATGAAATTGTATGCTTTTTCGGATGAATAGATATTTGGGAAAGCGATTTTACTTCCAATTACTATGTCGTGGAAAGTAAGTTTAAAGTTGGTTCCCTTTCCAAATTCACTTTCAACTGCAATTTCTCCTCCCATTAAATTTGTCAAACGTTTCGAAATAGATAGTCCAAGCCCTGTCCCTCCATGTTTTTTTGACATTTCATTCTCTATTTGCACAAAGGGAACAAAAATGGAATCAAGATTTTCTTTAGATATGCCGATGCCATTGTCTTCAATTTCTATTATTAGTTCATCTATTAAGGATTTAGTGGGATTGTGCTTAAAACAGAAGAAAATTTCAATATTACCTCCATGAGTAAACTTAATAGCGTTACCTATTAAATTGAACAAAATCTGTTTAAGCCTTATTTCATCAATATATATATTTTCAGGAAAGTCTTTTTGAAACGCGATTTCCATTGTATTTTTATTCTCAATCAATTTTACCCTGAAGAGGTTTTTTAATTCATTAACTAAAAATCTTAAATCGGTTTTAACAGGTCTGATTTGAACCTGACCAGCATCAATTTTTGAAAGATCGAGTATATCATTTATTAAGGTCATTAAACTATTTCCACCGACAAGAATTCCTTCCACATATCTGTCATATTTTGAAGCATTTGTATTTCCTTTAAGTAATTCAGCAAAACCAAGTATTGCATTCATTGGAGTTCGGATTTCATGACTCATGTTTGCCAAAAAATCTGATTTTAGCTGGTTTGATTTTTCCGCCTTCTCTCTAGCAATTAAATTATCGCTGTTTCTTTTTCTTTCATCAATATCCTGAATTATTCCATATAAATTAATACAGATCCCGGATTCGAATTTGGCTTCTCCGATTGTTCTAATCCATCTTTCCTTGCCTGATTTTGTGATGATAGGAAGTTCGAGGTCATAACGAATTCCTTCATTTATTAATTGACTTATTGCGTCCCGAATAATTTCCCTTGACCCATCGTCTTTGTAGTACGCAATTGATTCTTCTAACCCAATATTGCTCCTATTTGGGCTTTCAAGAATCGATTTTGTAATAGAATCACAAGTTAATTGTTTGTTTGCAATTTCATATTGCCATGACCCAATTAGTGCTAACTGATGTGTTTCGGTAAGCAATTTCGAATATTTTTTTAAATCGGCCTCCAGTAACTTTTGTTTTGTTATATCTGTTTCAACAGCTGAGTACCCAATGATATTATTTTTTTTATCATATAAGGGCTGAATATCAATATCAAGCCAGTATATATTTCCGTACTTACCTTTGTTTAATATTTCGCATTTTGCAGGTAATCCTTGCTTTAATTGTTCAGCTATGTATTTTTTTGTGTTTTTATCTGTGCCTTCAAATTGCAACAGGGAAGAGGGTCGGATACCAATAACTTCTGCTGCTGTATAACCAGATATTTTTGTAAAACCTTCATTTACCCAAACAATTTCCTTGTTTGTATTTGTAATGATAACCGCATTTGCAGTTCTTTTCGCTACTAAAGACAACCTTTCAATTTCTTCATGCAATTTATTTTCTTCTGTAACATCATGCATGTATCCGGTCCAAAGTATGGACCCATCTCCCAGCTTAACAGGTGAAGATTGTTGTTCTATCCATTTTATTTCTTTACCGACTCGTATTCTGAATGTGTTTTTAAGAGGGCTCAATTTGCTTGCAGATTCCGAAATAAGCTTTTTCATTTCCACGCGCTCTTCTTCTAATAACAATGAGAACGCCGGATTTCCATCATCGGTATAAGTGCCATGTTCGAATCCGAGTATTTCTTTAACCTTTTTATTAGCGTAAGGAAATTTTGAAGAGCCGTCGGGAAATAATTGGAATTGGAAGATTATTCCCGGAACGTTTTCCGCAACTTTTTCAAATTTATTTAGAAGTTGATTTTTTTCTAATTCCAGCGATTTTTTATCTGTGATATCCTGAACAGTTCCCTTTATCCCAATTATAGCACCTTTTTTATCTTTGTAAGGAGAACCAATTCCTACTACATATTTTATGCTTCCGTTTTTGCATAGCACCCGGTATTCGAACTCAAAGTTTTCTCCCGTTTGCAAAGCTTTTTCAATTGAAATACTCACATTAGCTCTGTCTTCAGGATGTAACTTTTTCTTGAATGCTTCATCTAGCTGCGCAGAAGGCATTTCTTCTAATTCAAAAATCTTATAATGTTCTTTAGTCCAGTACAATTCATTGGTAATAGAATTAAAATCCCAACTTCCGATTTTGGCGGTTGAATTGGTTGATTCTAAAAATTCATTTAATTTTTTAAGTTCATTTTCTTTGTTTAACTTTTCAGTAATATTCTTCGAGTAAATTGATATTCCATTGATTGCGCCCGACCCAGCGATAATGGGGCGGAAAGAAGATTCGTAGTACTTTCTCGTAATTGATTCAATTTCCTGTATTTCAACAATTTTTTCACCAGTTAAAACTCTTTTGTAGGTTTCCCTCATGTGTTGATGGTTAATATCCGGAATGTAATCGAGGATACTATCTCCATACGAGACAATTTTATTGTATTGTTTTTTGACAAGCTCGATAAATGTATTATTGAACTCAATTAACTGATAGTTTTTATCAATACTTATTATTATGTCCTCCGTATTATTTATTAATGCAGCGAGGTTTTCTTTTTTTTGCTCTAGTTGTTTTTCAAGTTTTTTAATACCGGTTACATCCTTAAAAATAATTGTGGCGTGATGTTTCCCCTGACTAGTTGTAAATAAGGTTGAAGTTAATTCACATAAAATTACCTCCCCGTTTTTTCGTTTGAAATTGACGAAGCCATGAAAGTAGTTTTGTTTTTTTCTTTCATTCAGGTAATTATCTAGTTTTGTCGGCTCTTCTTCGGTAATGTCATTTCTGTGCTTGGTTCTTAGTTCGGCTTCACTCATTCCTAATATTTCGCAGGCTTCCGGATTAGCAGTTAAAATTCGTCCATCAGAAGTTACAAGCATAATTCCTTCTTTCGCATTTTCAATAATGTTTTTATTGAGTGTTTCTTTTTCAGATAAGAATTCCTGGATTTTTTTTTGTTCATCAATATTGGTGATGTTTATGGCAACTCCTGAAGGCTTTCCCTGTAAGCTATAGATAGAAGTAAATCTAAAATCAACCCAAATTTTATGTTCATCGGATAAATTTATTTGCTTTTCAAAAGAAATGGCTTTGCCTCTTGTAGCTTCATCAAAGTACTTTATAAAGGTCGTTTTTATTTTCTCCGGCAAGTAATCAAGGATATTGTCGCCCACGTTGGGTGATTTGTTGTAAATGCGTTTAAAATAATATTGTGTTATTTTATTTATGAATAGAATTTTGTATTCCCAATCGATTAAAGCGTTCCCGTCAGATATAGAATCCAACATTGCTTTTAATTGGTATTCTCTTACTTCTATATGCGCCTCATGTAATTTCTTCAGAGAAATGTCGTCTAAAAAGATAACGAACTCATAATTTTCGTTTTTTTGTATTGGAACAAGTGAGCAATCAACCCAAAGATCGGTGCCCCTTTTGTTTTTAATTTTTAATTCGCTTTGATAGGAAATGTGAAGCAAAATAGCACTCATTAAGTTCTCAATAGTGAGCGTGGAGCCTGTCGTTTCTCCCTGAAGGAAGGATATGGGTTTCCCGATTATTTCACCTTCACTATAACCGGTAAATTTATGAAAGTTCCCATTAGCACCAACAATCGTTCCCGTCGCATCCACCCAAAGCAACGATTTGTTTTTAATCAGTTGACTAAAAACGGAAGTGATATTGGAATCTATAAAATTAGTAAAGGATGTATTCATTATTAAAAGTTGGTTTATAAATTTACTTAAATTACATCACAAACAAGAAAAGTTACAGCTGATATTAATCAAGTTGGTTCAAAAAATTGACAATAGCTTTTGTTTGCAGCACTTGGTTGGGTTTGAATAAACACATCGCACTTTGAGGCATAGTTTTAACCTGAGCTTCCAGAGGATCTTGTACAATAGTGTAAGACCCTCTCAGGAAGGCTTTATGCAATCCTTCTGCTCCATCTGAATTGGCGCCTGATAAAATTATTCCCAACATACTTTCTTTATATATGTAAGAAAATGAATCAAAGGCCAAATCAATACTGGGCCTTGAAAATTTGTGAAGGTTATCTATAGATAAAGCAATAGTGTTTCCAATTTCGCCCAGCATATGGTAGTTTGCCGGAGCAAGATAAATTTGACCTTTTTTTATTACCTCTTTGTCTTTTGGAGAGTGGACTTTATGGTTGGACTTTATGTTCAGAGCCTCTTCAAATCCGGTACTTATATTTTTTAGCCGGTGAAGACACAAAAAAACCGGTATGCAAAAATCAGATTTTAATTCAGCTAAAATTTGTGACACTGTAATGAAGCTGCCGGCACTGCCACCTATAACTATGACTTTTATTTCCTTCATGATACTCTGCTGTAACTGTACAGTGGCTTTGTAGTGTCTTTTTTTATAAGGTTTTCAATTCCTTCACACCAATCAAAATTTTCGTTGGCTCCTATAAATAAGATGCTATGATTTTTCATTAGGTTTAAATATGTTTGAAATATGTTTTGATGCGCTTTGAAATTGTAGTTTAGAGTTAAATTTCTTGCTATCACAGCATCGTATTGCAGTTTGGGCTTGAGTTTTTCAGAATTAATAAATTGAATTTTGATGTTGTCAGGAATGGCAAACGTATATAAATTTTCCTTTTTAATAAAACACCATTCTAAATTTTTCGGTGAATTCAGTTGTTGAAAATTGATGATTCCTGTTTCAATTTCTTTTTTGAAGAAGTCAAATTCGAGAGATGTACGACTCCTGTTCATGGTGTCTATTACCGTGATGTTGGTTCTATGTAGGGCATTATTTACACTCAAGAATATGAGGAGTGTAATTGTGTCCGAAAAATTCCCAAACTCAAAAAGACAAATATTAAATATATCTGATCTGACATTTTGTTTTAAGAGATTGTAAAAACAAACCCAACAGTCTACATCCCTGAATAATTCGTTGGATTGTGATGTGATATTTGACAGAACGTTTTCTTGAAATTTTTCATTTCGTTTAAACTGTTCAAAAAAAGAATAAAAATTATTCTGTTTGTTTTCCGAAATCAAAAATTGAAGACGAAGTTTGAGTGAAACAAGTGATAGGTTATTAAGATATAACGAATGTTTTTCGTCGTTGTAGTTTATAAATTCACGTAGTTCAAAAACACTTATTTCAACCAAATGAGACTTCATCACACTAATTTAGCAAATTTTGTTTTATAATTTGTATTTTTGTAGCGGAAATGTTGTTGGATTCTGAAATAGAAGAGGTGGCGGAATTGATTTATTCAACTCATAATTTTGATTTTAGAAATTATGCCAGGTCGTCCTTCTCCAGGAGACTTCACAGATTTATGTCGATTATGAAATTTTCCTCTAAAGCTGATCTTATTGGGTATATATCTACAGTAAAAAACTTTAATTCATTTGTAGAGGAAATTACAGTGAATACTACTGAAATGTTTAGAGATCCAAGTTTTTGGGTAGCAATAAAACAAAATGTGTTGCCTTTATTAAATGTGCATCAAAATATAAAGATATGGCATGCGGCCTGTTCAAGTGGAGAGGAAGTTATAAGTATGCAGATAATATTACGCGAACTGGAGATAGAAAATAAAGTAATTACCTATGCAACTGACATTGACTCAACAATATTGGAAAAGGCAAAAGCCGCGACATATTCCGCCCAAAGTTTGATAAGTAACCAGTCCAACTATATAGCTGCAGGCGGAGAATACGACTTGAGTAAGTATATTAAGTTAAACACAAACAATAGCTATACATTTAAAGAAGAATTACTTGAAAATGTAATTTTTAAAAAATTTGATTTAGTTCAGGATATTAAATACACGAAATTTGATCTGATATTATGCAGAAACGTGCTCATATATTTTGATTTTGATTTGCAGGGAAAAGTAATTAATAAATTTATCTCAAGCTTGTTTAGCCAGGGCTTTATTGCAATAGGTCAAAATGAAACCATTTTGAATAGTGTTAATTTGAGTAGTCTTAATTTATTCGATAGTGTAGAAAAAATATACAGAAGTAACAGATAGCCTAGTTATGTCTTCGTTTGTAGGCAAATCTAACGCTTAATGGAATGAGCAGAGTAAGTTGTAATCTGACCAATTCGGTTAAATCAAGTTGAATTAGCTTCTCATAATCATTTTTGTAAATATCACTATGATTTACAATTCTTAAGGCAACTTTCTTTTTTTTTCTTTGTTCCTTCATACTATAGAACTTTCTTTAGTAAAAATAGAACAATGTTATATATTCATGAGTTCTGCGCTTTGGCAAAAGCATTTTAGAGGGAGAATAGTAATTTGGTATAGGTAAATACCCTTGTGTAAAATTAATACCTTTAAGTGTATCGATTTAGTTTTAATGCATAAAGCGTTCAAATGTGTTTTTCATATTTTCAAAGTCAAAACTTCTGGTATAATTCAATAGTTCGGTACTATAGTTTAAAAGAGTTTTGTCATTATTTTCTTTTGCGATACAAATTAATTCTAAAGAATAGTTTTCCAGATCGTCAATGCTCATTAGCTCCGAAATAGCATCCCATTTATTCATTAAATCATACTTAACGTTTTTCGAAAGATGTAATTTCCACAAAAGTTTGTTTTCAGTTGATGCAGGTATAATCTCATTCTTTGAAGGTGGATTATTGTGAATAAGGAAATACCGGAGAATGGTGATTAACTTTGTTTTATTGATTGGCTTTCTTATAAAGTCATCGCAAAGTTGAATGCTACTTGATTCATTACTATTAGCTGAAGATGCTGTAAGGGCAATAAGTGGAATGTTTTTAGTATTAGGGTTGCTCTTGATAACCTGTATAGCTTCATTCCCATCCATAACCGGCATCATTATGTCCATTAATATAAGATCAGGCGGATTGTTTTGAATAGTTTGAATTGCTTCCTTCCCGTTTTTTGCTTCTATAATATTCAGGTCACATTCCTCTAACATTCCGCGTATAACCTCTCTGTTCGAATTAATATCTTCAACCAATAAGATGGTTTGATTATTGAACGGGCACTTAGTGGGAATTTCAGATTTCCGGTTTGCTTTTTTGGAGAAATCAATACTCTCCACCTCGTTAATAGTAACAATAACAATGGTTCCTTGATTAACTTCGCTTTTTAAATTGATCTCTCCACTCATAATGTTTACCAGGCGCCTTGTTATTGCAAGTCCGAGACCGGTTCCTCCAAATTTCCTCGTGCTTTGTCCGTCCATTTGTTTAAACGGCTCAAATATTACCTGATGTTGTTCTTCAGGAATTCCTATACCTGTATCGGAAATCTGAAACTTTAGTTTAATTTTATTGTTAATATCCGGTACAGTTAACACACGAACCGATACACCTCCTTTTTGAGTAAACTTTATGGAGTTGCCTATTATATTAAAAAGTATCTGGCGCATCCGAACCTCATCTATCAGCACTATTTTTGGAACGTTAGGTTCAATTATGTAATTGAAATATAGATTTTTGTCTTTAGCGCTTTGTTTGAAGATGGAGTTAACTTCATTCAATAGCTGCTCGACATTAACTTCTTCCTTATTTATTTCCATTTTACCGGCTTCAATTTTAGACAAATCTAAAATGTCATTTATGAGACTCAGTAAACTCTTTCCACCAAGAAGGATCCCATTTACATAGTTTTCATATTTAGGAGAAATGGTTTTGCCTTTTAAAAGTTCAGAGAACCCCAAAATGGCATTCATTGGTGTTCTGATTTCGTGGCTCATATTGGCTAAAAACTCTGTTTTACTTTTATTCGCCAGCTCCGCTTCTTCTTTTGCTATTTCCGATTTTAACTCTAATTGATTTTTAATTAAGGCATCCGATATAATATTGGAAACAACCTGAGTTTCAATAATGGTTTCTTTTGTATAATGTTGTGCTTTTTGTTTTGATGCTATGCCAAATATGCCATAGGGTACGTTATTGATATCCAGCCGAACAAAGAGCATAGATTTAATTCCCAATGTTTCAAATCGGTTTTTTTCATACGAGGCAATATCCGATAATTGGTTCACATCTTCAATAACATATACCGTTTGTTTATAAATTTGTTTTATCAGCCACTTGTAATTCTTGAATTCTACATTTTGTACCCGTGGAACCAACCCATTGTCATTTAGTTCCCAATTGTGTGTATTGGAAACAGTTTGACTATTGTGATCAATCTGAAAAACAAATGCCCTGTCGCTATTCATATATTTCCCAAATAACTCAAGAGCTTTAAAAATGGTATTGTCAATTGTACGAATGTTCGATTTAACAAGTTTGGTTGAGATTTCCGTTAACAGTTTTTGAAATTGATTTTGCTTGGAGATAATTAAATCCGTTTGTTTTCTTAAACTAATATCTCTGATCGTTCCATATATTCGGGTTGTTTGATTATTTATAACTTCAGGCTCTCCTTTTGCCTCCACCCAAATTTGTTTTCCTTTTGTTGTAATTATTTCAAGCTCTAAATTATATCCGGTTTGCTTTTCTATTGCATTCTTAACAGCTTCTTTTAAAGTGTCGCGATGTTCGTTGGTGCAAAATTGTATGACTGAGTTTAGGTCAGGTTGAAAATCATCATCTGCCTCGTATATATCTTTTGTAATTTGAGTCCAGATTATTTTATTCGTTTTGCAATCTAATTCCCAACCACCAATTCCGGCCACTTTGCTTGTAAGCTCAAGATTTTCTTTAAGTTTAACAAGCTCTAATTCCGAGATTTTCCGATCGGTCAGATCCTGCGCTATTCCTACAGATCGCAAGGCTATTCCTTTGTGATCGTAATCTGTTCTGCATGTCTCCTTTATCCATTTCACTCTTCCGTCCGGCATTAATAAACGGTGTTCAATCGTATAGGGACGTTTGTATTTTAAAGAATCGATATAAGCCCTGTTTACTTTATCTCTGTCTTCCGGATGAATGCTATCGAGAAAATTTTCATAACTAACATTCTCCTTCTTATTTTCTTTTTCCCAAATCTCAAAAATGGAATCGGACCAGTAAAGTTTATTTTGAATTAAGTCGAGCTCCCATCTTCCTATTTTAGCTATATGTTCGGCTTCTTTTAAGCTTTTTTCACTATCTCTGAGTATTTGCTCGGAAAATTTATGGTCAGAGATATCGCTTATGTGACCATCTATTCTTATCGGTTTACCTTGTTCATCATTTATTATTTTTCCTTTGTTTGTTACCCACTTTATATGCCCTTGTTTGGTAATGATTCTGTATTCTTCCTCATAGTGGCCCTTTCTTTCGAGGTCATCATATATTTGTTTAACGATGAGTTTATCTTCAATATATATTGCTCTTTCCCAATACTTACTGTCCTTCATGAACTCTTCATGTGAGATTCCGTAAACTTTTTCAACAGAAGGTGTTAAAAAGAGCATTTTTTGATCCGGATAAGTAGCTGACCAGATCACATCGTCCATTTCATTAAAAACACTGTCTAGTTTTTGTTTAGCCACTCTTATCTCCTCTTCATCTTTTTTCCTTTTGGTTATATCAGTCGATATAGCATCGATTCTTATCGGATTACCTTTTTTATCCCTGAAAAGTTTTCGTTTTGTGAAGACCCATTTTTGTTCCCCACTTTTGGTGGTGATCAGTTGTTCACGCTCTGTTTCACCTTTCTTTAATAACTCAAATTTACTGGAATCAATTCTTCGTTGATTTTCGTGTGAAAATAACCTTCTCCAAAACTCTTTATCCGAATAAAACTCTTTCGATGTGTATCCGGTTAGTTTTTCTGTTGCACTATTCATGAAGAGATAATTGCCATTCATGTCCATCGACCACATTGCACTATCAACATTGTTAATGATGTCATCAATGCGTTCTTTTATAAGAGCAAGTTCGATCTCCGTATTTTTGCGATTTGTAATATCGTGTCTTATGGAAAGGTATTCAGTAATTTCATTATTGTAAGAGTACAGTGGAATTACAGTGGTATCAACCCAATAACAGGACCCATCTTTAGCTTTATTTTTTATCTCGCCTCTCCAAATCAAACCGCCTCTTATGTGTTTCCAAAATTCTTTCCAAAATTCTTTGGAGTGGTGGGCTGAATTCAACAAAGCATGTGTGTTGCCAAATAATTCTTTAGCCTGATACTTACTTATTTTAAGGAAATTATTATTGACAAAAGTTATAATTCCGTTTTTATCAGTTTTAGAAATAATACTCGATGAGTTCAGTGCGTTTTGAAACTGGGCCAGCTGATTGGCAGTACGTTGTTGCTCAATCAAATTATTATGGTATTCCGTTGTTTCTTGTACAATACCAATCATCTTGAAAGGTGCTCCATTCTCAATTTTTACATGCGCTACAGATCTGATCCATTTTTTTTCACCCCCGAAGGCAGTTACCAAAAACTCCAGATCATATCCTTTCCCCAGAGTTGTTGCTTTGCGCAAAGCTTCCTGAATTATCGGTTTATCTTCGGGTTGATATATATTTAAAAGCTGTTCAAGTGAAAGATTTTTTTCGTCACTTAAACCTATCATTTTGAGTGTTTCTTCAGAGGCTTTAAACTGATTAGTTTTCAGGTCGTATTCCCAGGTCCCGATTTTTGCAATTTTAGTTGTTTCCTTTAAGTATAGGTTTTGGTTTTGAATGATCTCATTCTTTTCTTTTTGCTCGGTAATCTCGCGGGATATAATATAAACGGAAGAAATTTCATTGTCTGATTTAATGGGGATGAAGTTTACAGCGAAAATTTGTTTCGATTGAGTATCATCCCAGGAAGGCATTTCTTCCATTTTAGCATTTCCTGTCAAAACCACTTCTGTTAGCCAGAGTTTGTACTGCTCCATGTATTTTTGTGGAACGTAGTTCAAAATGGAACTTCCGATCACCTTATCAATTTCATAATTAGGAGATACTTTATTAACGTATGTTATTATAAAATCCCTGTTAACAATAATAAAAACATCAGGTGAGTGTTCGGTAATAATTCGGGTCTTTTCCTGAACTTCCCTAATTAATTTTTTACTTTCAACAACACACATCAAACCATTAATTTGCTGAGTAAAAAGTTCAATACAATCACTGTTCTCTATCACTTTCTTTTTTGGCATCATAAGCACAAGAGTGCCAATTACTTTATTGTTACTATAAAGTCCTACATTATATACGTCTCCAATACCGAAAGTGGTTTTTAGAAGGGAGGCCTCCTTCGCTTTTATATGAGGAATAGCTTTGTCAATTTCTCCCTTATTTATCAAACTCTTTGTATTCATTTCCATCAGGGAGAATTCATCAATTTCCCATTTTCTTCCGATAAGATTGAATCCAAAAATTTCTGAGGCTCGTTTAATCTCTTTTGATTTACCTGAAAGCGCAATAGTTTCTATGTGTGTCCGGTTTGTAGTAAGCATATTTATCGCAACATAAGCGGCTCCGGATAATTTAAGAATATCTTCACATATTTCAGTATAATGAAGATTTTCAACGTTAACACCGTAATACTTCGATGAGATTTTCTTGAATAGGTCAAATTTAGATGTATCACCCATAGGTTTAATACTATTAAAGAGAGAAGTAGATTTTAATTGTGAAAATTACAAATTATAAATAAAAGAATTTCAAGATTAGCTTTTTGATTTATTAGACAAACTTTGGGTTGTTGTCTATGAAGGGAGTGCTATCAAAGAGCTAAATTAATCAGTTAAGTTCACATTCTATTTGCGACAAATTCTCTTTGCCGCAAATAGAATGTACAACTAAAAATCAAGCCCTTTATTTTTACCATAAGTGATAAGCTCTGCAATTGACTTCACACCTAATTTTTTATAAATCTTTGTTTTATGTCCTTCAACAGTTTTTACACTTAAATCGAGACCAATTGCAATTTCTTTGTTTCCTTTTCCCTTTGCAATCAATTTAATAATGTCCAGTTCCCTTAATGATAAACTAATGTTATCTTCTTTACTTGGGTTGATTGATTTTTGAAGGAATAGTTTTTTTACCTCCGAACACATGTATGTTTCACCCTGAGCAACTTTTTTAATAGCCTCAATGAGGTCTGATTTAGGGGAAAATTTTGTTACATAACCTTTAGCTCCTGTAGAAAAAGTTTTCTTAATAAAGCTATATTCATCATTCATCGACACAATAATTATTTTAGGGCTTGGAATGGTGTTACAAATTTTAAATAAAAGTTCAGCCCCGTTTTCTCCCCTTAAATTAATATCCATCAAAATAACATCAGGCTTTAAAGTTGAAACCTTGTCATAAGCCTCAGTAATATTATCCGCTTCACCAATAACCGAAAATTCTTCCATTTTTGTTAATGTGTCCTTCCATGCTTCCCTTACTAAAAGATGGTCTTCAATCAAAAGAATACTAATCATGTATCAAATAACTTGTTTTTTTGCAAAGTTACGATTTTCCCAATTGCTTTGATAAGGGATAACCCTTGTCGGTAAGTGGATTTACCCTATAAATTAATTCTGAGCAAAGTAAAAGTGCAGATGTCAGTTAATTCCACTATAAATTTACTGTATTCCTGTACTAACTTCTTTTCTAATGGGCTATGTAGTTTCTTTTTCAAATCACAAAGGGGGCACAGGTAAAACTACCAGTACTATAAATATTGCCTGCGCTTTACGCGATCAAAAAAAGAAAGTTCTGGTGATTGATCTTGATCCACAAGGCAATTTGTCCTATTCATTAGGAGTAACTGATTACAAATTTAATGTTATTGATTGGTTAACCGACCTGGCAACTGATGAGCAAAGTATTATTCCTGTTCAGGGGATTTATATTGTTCCATCCTCTGTTTCCATTGCTACCCGTGAAGAAGATGTAAAGAGTTTATGGAATTTCAGGTACCTCATGAAAGAAAAGGCTGCCCTTCTTGATTTTGACTATATTCTTATTGATTGCCCCCCAACTATAGGTGCTTATACACAGATTGCACTTACCGCCTCAGATTTTGTCATTATTCCAATACTACTGGAGATATTATCAATTCAGGGATTGAGTCAAATAATGAAGTTCATAAAAGAAATTAAAATAACATCAAATCCCGGGCTGGAGATACTCGGAGTTTTAGGGGTTTGTGTTAATGAATCAAGAAAATTAACGAATGAAGTATTAGAATATATCGATTTTACTTATAAAGTGGATGTTTTTAATAACAGGGTTCACAATAATGTAAAAGCGGCTGAAGCACCTTCATTTGCGAAAAGTGTAATTGACTATGCACCCGAATCAACAAGCGCAAGAGATTATAAATCAGTAACTGAAGAATTATTAAAAAAAATTGAGAACTCAACTAATCTGAAACGAACTACAAACTAAAAAATATGGCAATAGGAAATAATATGAAAAACGAAAATCAGTCTCATAACGAAAATGAATCATCTAAAACAATTAGTATGGGAAACAATGATGAAATACAAGTGTTGAAACAAAAAATTGAACAGCTTGAACAGGAAAAAGAACAGGCGCTGCGGGAAGTGCAGGCAAGAATGTTATCTGTAGATCAGGCGTGTATAGTTTCAGAAACTGATTTGAAGGGATGTATTACATACGTAAATGATAAACATTGCGAAGTTTCTCAATATTCGAGAGAAGAGTTAATTGGGGCTAATCAAAATATTGTCCGTCATCCCGATATGCCTAAGGAAGTATTTAAAGATATGTGGGCTACCATTGGGAGAGGAAAAATTTTCCGTGGGCTTGTAAAAAACAAAAGAAAAGACGGAACTCCATACTATGTAGATGGAATATTTACACCGGTATTGGGAGTTAATGGGAAACCTGAAAAATATATCGGGGTTCGTTTTGATATTACAGAAACCACGCTGGAAAGTCAAAGAACGAAAGGGATTGTTGATGCAATTAATTCTTCCTACGCGTTTATTGAATTTGATACGAAGGGAAATATCGTGATTGCAAACGATAATTTTCTTAAAACAATGGGATATAATAGTGTTGATGATATTAAGAACAAACACCATCGGATTTTCGTTGAACCATCTTTTGCAAGTACAGCAGATTATGATAATTTCTGGAAAGAATTGGAAGGCGGAAAAACTTTTACAGATGAATATAAGCGTTTAAAAAACAACGGAGAAACCGTTTATTTGCAGGCAGTATATTCTCCTGTGAAGGATGATATGGGAAGAATTACTAAAGTAGTGAAGATGGCTACTGATGTAACAATTCAGGTTCATTTGAGGGAAGAAGCCAAGCAGGCTGCCGAAGAATTAAAAGCACAGGAAGAAGAACTGCGTCAAAACATGGAAGAGATGCAAGCTACTCAGGAAGAGATGCAACGAACCGGCGCGGCAATGAAAGGGATTATCAATGCAATTGACAATGCTTTTGCATATGTTGAGTTTGATGTGAACGGAAATATTTTAAGTGGCAACGATAACTTTCTTTCCATTATGGGATATTCAGCAGAAGAAGTAAAAGGGCGACACCATCGTATTTTTGTGGATAAATCTTTTGCTACAACACAGGAGTATTCAGGCTTTTGGTTGGACCTGGCTAATGGGAAAACACAAAACGGGCAATTTCTTCGTATTTCAAAAAGTGGAGAAGAGGTTTGGTTGCAAGCCGTTTACTCGCCTGTGCTGGATGGAAATGGGAAAATCTCCAAGGTTATAAAAATAGCAACTAACATTACTGAAGAAAAAGAAACTGCTGCTCAAATGCAACGTGAAATTGATGCTCGTATGGCATCCGTTGATCAGGCATGTATAGTTTCAGAAACTGATTTGAAGGGATACATTACTTATGTAAATGATAAACATTGTGAAGTATCGCAATATACCCGCGAAGAATTAATGGGGTCTAATCAAAATATTGTACGCCATCCGGATATGCCAAAAGAGGTGTTTAAGGAAATGTGGGCAACTATTGGCAGAGGTAAAATTTTCAGAGGTTTGGTAAAAAACAGAAGAAAAGACGGAACCCCTTATTATGTAGATGGAGTATTTACTCCTGTGTTAGGAAAAAATGGTAAGCCCGTAAAATATATTGGAATTCGTTATGATATTACTCAACAAACATATGAAAAACAGGCTGCTGAAGGAGTTGTAAATGCCATTGATACATCCTTTACTTTTGTGGAGTTTGATACAAAAGGGAACGTAATTACGGCAAATAATAATTTCTTAAGCACGATGGAATACACATCCAATGATGTTAAAGGAGTTCATCACCGTAATTTTGTTGACAGGGCATATGGTAACTCAGTTGACTTCACCAGATTCTGGGAAGACCTTGCGTCGGGAAGGGTACAAGCCGGAGAGTTTAAACGATTCACCCGGTCGGGAAAAGAGATTTGGCTGCAAGCGGTTTATTCACCTGTAAAAGATGATATGGGTAGAATTGTGAAGGTGGTAAAAATTGCAACAGAAATAACAGAACAAAAATTAGCAGCTCAGGATACACAAGATGCAGCCAATGAGGTAAGCCGTGTTATTAACGCAATGGCACAGGGAGATCTTACTCAACAATTTTCCATTGAAGCAAAAGGTGATTTAAAGTTAATGGGGATTGCTTTAAATACTGCAATTAAAACGCTTAATGGAATATTAAGCAATGTTTCACAAATTGCAAACCTTGTTGCCTCTTCATCAGAAGAGTTGTTGGCAAAAGGAGAACAAATGAAGAGCACCACCCAGGAAGTTGCTTCGGCTACTCAGGAAATGGCGGAAGGAGCCCAACAACAGGCACAGCAAACAGATGAGTCTTCCAAGCTTATTGACACTGCCTTAAAATCTTCGAATGAAATGGGTAAGAAAGCAGAAGGCATTTCTTCTTCAGCCGAACAGGTATTGAAAAGTGCTTCTGAAGGTTTGGTTACCATTAAAAAAGTAGTTGAGAATATGAACGAAATTCAGGACTCTGCAAAAAACACTTCCAATTCAATTACAATTTTAACGCAGCGTTCGGAAGAGATTGCAAGAACTCTAAATGTAATAACTGACATTGCCGCACAAACAAATTTATTGGCTCTCAATGCTGCAATTGAAGCGGCGCGCGCCGGAGATGCAGGAAGAGGTTTTGCTGTTGTTGCTGAAGAGATCAGAAAATTAGCGGAAGATTCAAGAAAATCGGCAGTAGATATTGAGAAAGTAATTCGCGAAGTTCAAAAAGATGTTACTGCGGCCGGAAAAACAATTGAATCAATGGAGGTAAGTGTAAAGAATGGAAATTCTGCATCACGCGAGGCCGAAGTTGTGTTCAATGGTATACAAAGCGCAAGCACACAAAACTTTGATCTGTCTAAACAAATCATAGAGGCGACTTCCAGTCAAAAAGAAGTGATAACAAATACTGTTAAAAACATCGAGAAAATTGTTGTTGTTTCAGAAGAAACTGCAAGTGGAACAGAAGAAATTGCTTCCTCAACAAAAGAACTAAGCCAAGGTATGAATGAGGTTACAGCAACATCAAGAGATTTGGCAGATGTAGCAAATCAACTACAAGAGAATGTTTCTAAGTTTAAATTAAACTAATATCATTTACAATGGAAACAGATAACGCTATTGAATTAACTGTAGAAGACATAAAAAAAGAAGCTGCATTGGATGTTCAAAAAAAGGACATCGGTAAAAGAATGCAGTTGATCATTTTCAAACTTGGAGGTGAAGAGTACGCTCTTTCCATTGATCAAATTAAAGAAGTTGTATTAACTCCCAGAATCGCAAAGATGCCTCAAACACCATCTTATATTAAGGGAGTTGCAAATATTCGTGGGAATATCATTGCTATTTTGGATCTGGAAGAAAAATTTGGAATCGAACAAGCTAAGGATGCCGTTTTGCAAAACTTTCATTATACGCTCGTAATCGAGAGTGAAATTTATAAAGCGGGATTTTTGGTTAGAGAGGTGCCTAACACTTTATCCATACTCTCTTCAGATATTGAAACATCTTCTAATTTTATTCAAACCTATTCGATTGATGAGAATTGTCTTCAGGGAGTTGTGAAGTCAGGTGAACGGTTAATCATTTTGATTGACATGATAAGGTTAATGGAAAGTACAAACGTAAATAATATAGTAACTAAAGCAGTAAAGTAAATATGTCAAAAAAAGTTTTAATAGTGGATGATTCTATGTACATGCGTACAATGATCAACGAAGCACTTTTATCCGCAGGGTACGAAGTTGTTGGGCAAGCAGGAACAGGCGAAGCAGCTATTGATATGGCTTTGGACCTTCAACCGGATTTAATCACTCTTGATAATATCTTACCTGATATGATTGGAACTGATATTTTAAAGGTACTAAAGGAGGATGAAAAGCTGGGATCAAAGGTAATAATGATAAGTGCGGTAGGACAGGAATCGGTTATTCAGGAAGGTATGCGCTTAGGAGCATCTGATTATATTGTGAAACCCTTTACTTCTGAAAGTTTAGTTGATGCGGTAAACAAAGTAATGTCCTAACTAATTACTTACCGGTGAAAACTAGCATTAAGGTATTGGTAGCTGATGATTCTTTATTTATGAGGTACCTCACCGCCGATATTTTAAAAAATGCAGGAGGGTTTGAAGTGCTTGATTTTGCAAGGGATGGAAAGGAAGCTGCGGAAAAGTGTTGTTCATTAAAACCGGATGTTGTAGTGATGGATATGTTAATGGGTGAATATGATGGGATAATGGGAGTGGAAATGATAATGAAAAAATGTCCGACACCAATTGTTATTTTAAGTGCATTAGGAACAACAGATATGGATCCCATTATGCAAGCGTTAAAGCTTGGAGCAATTGATTATCATCATAAGCCCAATAGAAGTTCAGGTGATATAAAGAATAACGATGAGTTGCTTATTAAAAAGGTAATGAATGCAGCTCAGGTTTCCATGAAGGAATTACTAAAGGTTTCGCCCAGATTAAAAGAAAATAGCAACCAACATACTTTTAGTGAGAATTTAAATTATGATGTAATTGTAATTGGTTCTTCCACGGGTGGACCTACAGCACTGGAAACCCTGATAACAAGATTGCCCGGAAATTTATCAGTGCCTGTTGTGGTAGCTCAACATATGCCCGAAAATTTTGTTCCATCATTTGCCAACAGGTTGGATCAGCTAACGCCCTTAAGTGTAGCAATGGCAAAAAAGGACGACGAATTACAGGCCGGAAAAATACTTATTGCCCCCGGAAGCAGAAACATGATAGTAAGGCAAAATGCAAATGGAAAAGTAGTGTGCGATTTTACTTCGAAGCGTTACAAAGAATATAATTTTCCCTCAGTTACCGGTTTAATGGAATCTGTGGCTGAATTATTTGGAGCTAGGGCAATTGGTGTTATTTTAACCGGAATGGGGAAAGATGGTGCGGAAGGAATGAAGGCAATAAAAGATAAGGGAGGTTACACTATTGCGCAAAGCAAAGAAACCTGTGTTGTATATGGAATGCCCAGAGAGGCGGTAGATATTGGTGCAATTAAATCCGTAGTTCCTTTGGATGAAATAGGACCGTTTATAGTAAGTTGTTTAGAATAAGATCATGGGGAAAGAACAAGAGTACAGGGAAATATTTCTCGCCGAAGCACAAGAGAGCCAGGAACAACTCAACATGTTGTTTACTGACCTGGAAAAAGACATCAACAACAAGAGGGCAATTGACGCTATTTTTAGAATAACCCACACCCTCAAAGGCAATGCCATGGGAATGGGATTCGCCGAAATAGCTGAACTGGGCCATGTGATGGAAGATGTTTTTAATGAAGTTAAAACGGGCAAATTAACTTTAGACCACTCTCTTTTTGATAGTTTATATAAAGCGAATGATGTTTTAAGTGAATTAATAGAAGCCATTAAAACACCCAAAACTGTTCGTTATAAGGGAATCAAAACAAAACTTGAGGTAATCTTAAAAAATGCAAGGGGATATGTTGTCACAGAAACAACTAATCCTATCGATCAGAATATTGTTCAACTTAAAGTTTCTAATGAACCCTCTATTCAAACTTCGGATTTTGAAAATGTAGCCGCTGAAATTTCGGGAGATCAGGTACTGGAAATAGAGGAAGAAATTCAGGAAGAAGAAACGACAGTAAAAATAATACTTTCTGATACTGTTCAGGTTCCGGTAAGGAAACTAGATGCTTTATTAAATATTGTTGGCGAACTCATTATTGAAAAAGACAGCATCATTGCCAAATTTACTGAGTTAGGAAATAAAGCAAGTGAATTTGCCCGCTTACATAGAATTACCTCTGATCTCCAATTTGGGGTAATGGATGTTCGATTGGTTCAGGTAGGTTTTCTTTTCAATAAGTTCCATCGGATTTTGAGAGATGTTGCAGTAATTGAAGATAAGAAAGTTGATTTGATACTGGAAGGAACGGAAATTGAGATTGATAGAAATATTATACGAACAATGAGTGATTCATTGGTTCATATGATTCGTAATTCGGTAAGTCATGGTATAGAAACACCTGAAAAAAGAAAGGCCTCAGGGAAATCAGAAACTGGTAAAGTTTATCTGAGAGCCAGAAACGAAAAGGATACTGTATTTATTGAAATTGAAGATGACGGAGCCGGCATAGATCACCATGTAATAAAAAGAAAGGCTCTGGAAAAGAGCATTATTACAAAAGAATATGCGGAGATTATGACAAGAGATGAAGTTTTGATGCTCATCTTTGAACCCGGCTTTTCCAACGCCGAAAAGATAACCGAAGTGTCAGGTCGTGGTGTAGGGATGGATGTCGTAAAAAGAGCAACCGAATCAATAGGAGGAAAAATTATTATTGAAACTGAAATTGGAAAAGGTTCAAAATTTATTTTGTCGTTACCTTCTTCCATGGCAGTTAAAGGCGCTTTGTTGTTTGAATTAGGAAGGCAGGAGTTTGCTATTCCCTTATCGTATACAGAAGCAGTTATCTCTTTGAGAAAAGCGGATATCCATAAGGTTAACAATGGACTCATCTCAACTTACCTGGGACATACCATATCCGTCATTTTTTTAAAAGATATGTATGAGCAAAATAAATCAAAGTCATTTACCAAAGAAAACACATTTCATGCTTCATACGATGAATTGGATGCAGCTGTAAAGCTTGATGTAGTAATTGTTTCTTACGCAAATAAAATGGTTGGTTTAGTGGTTGACAAATTGCTGCAACAAAAAGAAATTGTGGAAAAAACCTTGTCAAATCCAGTAGATCATATAGAATTATTTAGTGGGGCAACCATTTTAGGAAATGGAAATATATGTTTAGTGCTTGATATTGCTGCAATACTGGGGAATTTATTTAGGGAAAAGAACAATCAACTTGCATAATCAAAAATGAAGAATCTTACAATAGAAGAAACAAAAGCCGCGAAAGAAATCATTTCGCAAGGGTTAATAAAAGCTGCGGAATCTCTCTCTTTTTTCATGAAGGAAAAAATTGCGTTGAGTGAATCAGATTTTACAATATCAAATAATGAAAACATAACTCTCAAAGTCAATTCAGTGGAAGAGTTATTCGTTCTGGTAACTGAAATGAAAGGCGAAATGAGAGGAACATGTTTTCTCGTTTTTAACCAGGAAGAAAAAGACGAAATTTGCAAAATGGCTTTGCCTCCCGAAATATACCATGATTCGGCAAAGTTATGCTCTATGCAAGAACCTTTGTTACTGGAGGTAGATAATATAATTTCAGCTTCGGTTATAACGCAAATTGCAAATCAATTGAAAAAGAAAATCTATGGAGATGTTCCCCGACTTACGTTAATGTCAAAGGATAGTTTGAAAAAAATGATCTTGCAACAAATGGAGCCAAATAATTTTATTATCGGTTTTCAAACGGAATTCGTATCGAGTAAATCACACTTTCATCCTGAGTTTTTTTGGATTTTAGAACCTGATTTTTTAAAGTGCGTAAGAAACGAAATTCTATAAAAGGCTATTTAATTTATTATGGAAAATATCCCTTCAAAAACGTTTACCGAAATCAGAGAGGAAATTAGTGATGAAGAATTACAATCGCTGACTGCTGCTATTAAAACCAGATATGGGATCGATTTTACAAATTACGAAACCAAATCGCTTAAACGCGGAATTGCTCGCCTGATATCTAAATATAATTTAGGCTCTTTGGTTGGATTATGGTCAAAGACTCTTAAGGATAGAGATTTTTTTCTTTCCTGCATAGACGATCTGTTGGTTAATCTTACGGAAATGTTTCGAAATCCGGAAATCTGGATTAAGATCAAAACAGATCTGCTTGAGAAAATTAAACTGAACTCATCCATCAAAGTTTGGCATGCAGGCTGTTCAACCGGGGAAGAAATATACACCATGGCTATAGTGCTTACACATTCCAGGTTGTATTCAAAAGCTGAAGTAACTGCTACTGATTTGAGTTCACAAGCAATGGCAAAAGCAATGGCCGGAGTTTATCCCCAGCTTTTATGGAAAAAATACCTTTCTTCTTTCCGACAATATTTTCCAGACGGAAAGCCTGAAGACTATTTCAAACTGGAGGGAGAAGAAATAAAGATCAATGATTCCTTAAAAAAAAATGTGACTTTCCAACGGCATAATTTGGTGCAGGACCGTATGTCCAAAAAATTTGACATTATTTTCTGCAGAAATGTCATGATCTATTTTGACGAGGTTCTTAAAATGAAAGTGCTTAATCTATTTTACTCTTGTCTGGAGCCCGAAGGCTATCTAATTATTGGTTATTATGATATGCTCCCCGAAGCTCATAAAGAACTATTTACACTCTACGATGCCACCACAAGAATTTATAAGAAAAAGCCTGTAACACCGGTTGCACCCAAATAGAAGTGGCAAAACGTATGACATTTATCAGTATCACACTGTTTTTGGGTGTCATTTTTAAAATTCTATGTTATTTTGCAGAACGATTATTTTTTTGAAAATGGAGAACTAGGGAATACCCTTTAAAATCTGTTTAAGTCGCTCAAAAATTTTATCGATCATTTTTTTAAAATAACTTGGTGGTTATGGAAACAGTATCACTAAAAACACTTAACATTTTGGTTGTTTCAGATAAGTATAATCCTAATTACATCACAACTTGTGAAGATTATATTCTTTCTTTTTCCAACAAAGAAAAAGTTAGGGAGAAAGTGTTGGAAAAAGTTTTTGAGATTGTAATTATTGATGGAACCGGTGAAAATGAACTTACCGGAATACTCAACAACCTAACACTTCAAAAAACCACCAGCATTTTTATTTGTGGTGAAACCATGAATAAGGCTGAGTTATACAAGGTTAATAAAAATATTTTCTTTTGGGATGATAAGTTTGAAAACATTTCACTTGCAAAAGCGATTCAGCTTTCGAAGCTCAAATCTTCCAAAACAAAATATGCAGAAGAGAACAAAAGCCTTAAGGATAAGCTGGAAATGCAAAAAATAATGCTTGCCGAACTTGAGCAAACAAATAATAACCTGATCTCCGCAACCTGGCGCGAGCGCGATATAAAAAAACAATTGAAAGATGCGTTTGAAGAGATCGAAAAGTCAAAAAATATTATTGAGCTTCAGAATAAACGCATATCGGAAAGTATAAATTATGCACGTAAGATTCAATTAGCCATAAATCCAACGGAAGAAGATTTAAAAACCTATTTACCAGAAAGTTTCATTTTGTATAAGCCGAAAGATACAATTAGTGGCGATTTCCCTTGGTTTTGTAAAAAGGAAAACAGTGTTTATGTAGCAGCTGTTGACTGCACCGGGCATGGGGTGCCGGGCGCTATGATGTCTATGATCGGAAACCTGTTGTTGAATGATATAATTAACAACACAGAAAGCCCTCTAACCGGATCTGTTTTGGATGATTTGCACCAGGCCGTTGTACATACACTAAAACAAAAAACTTCATCAAGTAATTCAACCGACGGGATGGATATTGCCTTATTGCAGGTTTTCCCGGAGAAAAAAGAAGTTTGTTTTTCGGGGGCACACCGCCCTTTATACTTAATAAGAAATAAAAAAGTAATAGAATACAAAGGTGATAAGTTTCCAATTGGAGGCGCACAATATGATAGGAAGAGAGTGTCGTTTTCAAATAAAACAATACCCTACGAGAAAGGAGATATCATGCTACTATTCTCAGACGGCTTGCCCGATCAAATTGGTGGTGAGGAAAAAAGAAAATTCATGTCGTCCCGTATTGCTGAGATTGCAACAGATAATTCAGAATTGAACATGAAAGAATTGGAACATATATATAATATGTCTATCACAGATTGGATGCACAATACAAAGCAAGTGGATGATATTTTATTAATTGGTATTAAATTTTGATTATGGTAGATGCACTATATAGTAGTGAATTGATATGCTCATATGTTGATTTTAAAAACTCAACAGACAAGCATAAATTTATTTTTTCTTTCAGAGGAAAAATGTCGCACGCGGTGGTGAAAAACCTGCTTTCGATGGCTGAAAAAAAAATGGATGTCTTGCAGGAAGCCGAAACGGTTAAGAAAAAGATATTTGGTGTAATGATAAATTGCTTGCAAACAATTTGTTCCGAGGCAAAGACGATAGAAGACGGCGATGATTCAATTTTCTTAATAAGTAAAGATGAAGGCGGTTTTACTGTGTTTGCCGGACGAAATTTATCTGAATCAATAGCCTCAAAATTAGCCGGGTTGATTAATGAGGTTAACCAACTCGATCGTAACTCACTGTTGGATTTACATAAGGAAAAATTAAAGGAACTTCAGAACATTGGAGAAGCTTTCAATATTGATGAAACGATACTTGGTTTAGTAGATATTGCTAAACGCTCAGGTAAAAATATTAACTATTTAATTGAGAATATAGAAAGTGATAAAGTTTTTTTTTCAATTAAAGTACTAATTAATTAAATTATGAATCAGGCAAATCATGATATTTCATTTCTGCACGACTTTTACAAAAGGATGAAAAAAAACCAGGTCTTAATGATGTATGAGGGGGAGTTTTCACAAGACGTAACAAAATCTGTTTTATCTATGACTGAAAACTCTTTCAGTGCCAACAATGTAGATGAAACTGTGAAAAAGAAGGTTTATAACATCATGATGGAAGCGTTGCAAAACATCTGCAAACATGAGTTCAAACAGTTGGAACAGGATCTCCCAAATTCAGAGTCTTTATTTATGATTTCATCAACAGAGAAAAATTTTCATATCATCACCGGAAATGCAATTGAAAAAAAGATAATAGAAACCATTAAAGGGAAGATCGATAAAGTGAATTCATTAGATCAGGAAGGATTAAAACTATTATATAAAGAAGCGAGATTAGGTTCTACTATTTCTTCAGTGGGCGGAGCTGGTCTTGGATTTATCGATATAGCGCGGAAATCAGGTAATAAAATTGAATATCATTTTGCACCTTTAACAGAAACAATCTTCTATTATACCCAATTAGTAACAGTAACAAAATAATAATAATTATGGAAATTTTAAGCATTACAGGAACCGAAGACACACCAACAATTAATTTTGATTATAACGCAGGGCAATTTGTTGTTTCCGGAAGATCCTTACCGGAAGATGTAACAACTTTTTACGCACCGGTTATGTCATGGCTCGAACAATTTGCCAGTGCTCCAAAGGATGGGGTAAAATTTGATTTCAAATTGGAATATTTTAATACCGCTTCTTCAAAAATATTATTGGACCTGTTTATGAAGCTCGAAGAAATCAGCGACGAAAGTGGTAAGAAATTTACTATTAACTGGTACTATCAGGAAAGTGACCCAGACATGAAAGAGGCAGGAGAAGAGTACGCAGAATTGGTTTCCGTTCCATTTGAATTTGTGGCAAATTAATGTTAAACAGGAAAGCAACATATTTTAGCCCGGCTCTCACTCTAACAGGTGATTCCCTGCATATTGCCGGTAGACTTTGGATGGAAAACCCTCAATCCTATTTTGAGGATGTTTTTATTTACACTAAAAAAAGTAACGCAGGGCAATTTAGTGTGCGTCTTGACGTGGAACATCTTAATTCTTCTTCCATCAAACAATTATTGATATACTTTATTTTGCTAAAAGAACTGACTGATAAAGGAAATTTTTCTTTCGTTCACATTGTTTGGAATATTCCTGAAGATGATAATGAATTAAAAGAAGTTATACTTGATCTCGCTCAAGTAAGTGAGATCAATATAGAAATACACACTTACAATTCGGAAAAAAGTAGTTTATGAGCGAAGAGGTATTACAGGCACTAATGCAATTATTTGCTATCATCGCTAATCAGGATGGTGGTTCAAACAAGGCTCATAACGATTATGTCCAAAAATTTCTCATTTCCCAAATTAGTGGGGACCGCATTAAAGAATTTGTAGATTATTATAACAGTTTCATTAAACCTCCGGAAGAAGGAGAGCAAGGTAAGCCGAAACTAACTTCTATGAAGGACTCCGTTCGTACTTTAGCTATTTGCAAAAAAATAAACAAAACCCTTAATCAAAAACAAAAAATTATTGTTTTTGCCAGGTTAATCGAATTTATTGAGCAAGATAAAGCAAACTCTCAGCTGAGGAATGAAATAATAAAAACGGTTTCTGAAGTTTTTAATATTACAGGCGAAGAATTTAAATCTATTCAATTACTGTTTACTGAAAATTATTCTGAATACACACCTGATTTCCTTCTTGTTCGCGAAACAAAAATCGAAAACGATTTTGCGAAGCAGATACAAATCCCGGGTTTTCAAGGCACCTGCGTTTTTCTATACCTGGCAGAGCATAATTTAATAGTATGTAAGTTTGATGGTGATGCGGAAATATTTTTGAATGGTCTGGTAATAAAACCCAATCAATTATATCTCTTTTCTCCGGGAAGTTCCATTAGGCACGCTAAAGGAACAATTTTTTACTCTGATATAATAACCAAATTCCTTAATGAATCCTTTACCGACTCCGTTTCGCTAATTGCCGACATAAATGAGCATCGCCACCCCAATGGTAAAAAAGCATTGCATTCCATTTACATAAACGAAAATTCCGGATCCCTTATTGGAATTATGGGAGCGAGTGGATCTGGAAAAACGACCTTATTGAATGTTTTATCCGGTAATGACAAGTTGAGTGATGGTACTATCCTGATTAACGGAGAAAAAGTCAGTCATGAGAATAAAGAAATTCATGGTGTTATTGGTTTCATTCCACAGGATGATTTATTAATTGAAGAACTTACTGTATTTCAAAATTTATATTTTAGTGCGCAACTTTGTTTCAAGGGAATAAGTGCGCAGGAGCTCAATTTGAAAGTAAGCAAATCGCTCAATTCACTTGGGCTTTATGAAGTAAAAGATGTGGTTGTTGGTAATCCTTTGAATAAAAAAATTAGCGGAGGTCAACGTAAACGGTTAAATATTGCTTTAGAGTTAATAAGAGAGCCACAAATATTATTTGTAGATGAACCCACTTCGGGTCTTAGTTCCAAAGATTCGGAAAATGTGATGGATTTGCTAAAGGAATTAACTCAAAAAGGGAAGTTAATTTTTGTAGTTATTCATCAACCCTCTTCCGATATCTATAAATTATTCGATAAAATATTTTTACTTGATGTAGGCGGTCACCCGATCTATTATGGTAATCCGGTAGAAGCTGTTATGTATTTTAAGAAAAATACAAATCAAATTAATAGTGATATTGGAGAATGCCATTCGTGTGGAAGTGTTAATCCGGAGTTAATATTTAATTTAATTGAATCAAAAGAAGTTGATGAATATGGGAATTATACCAATAAACGTAAAATTGGACCGGCAGGATGGTATGATTTGTTTAAAGCAAATTTCCCTCTAACCAAAGCAGATCTTTCAGCCAGTTATGAAAAGCTTAAGAAACTATTATTGCCCAATAAGGTATTTCAATGGCGAGTGTTTTTAAAAAGAGATACATTATCGAAACTCGCAAATAAACAATACCTGCTCATCAATTTATTGGAAGTGCCTGCTTTAGCTGTTCTACTTGCCACGCTGATCAGATATACCAATTATTCTAAAAATAACGGCGAATACAGTTACAATACAAATGATAATATTCCGGCGTATTTTTTTATGTCCATTTTAGTAGCCTTACTTGTTGGATTAACAGTTAGTGCCGAAGAAATCTATAAAGACCAAAAAATTCTTAAGCGGGAGCGGTTCTTGAAATTGTCACGAATGTCTTACCTCCTTTCTAAGATTGTAATATTGTTTACCCTCTCATTGGTACAGGCATTTTTATTATGTGCAGTTGGAAATTTGATCCTGGAAGTACCGGGTAATTTCCTGTCGCTTTACTTTATGGTGTTTTCCGTTTTCTGTTCAGCGAATATAATCGGCTTAATCCTTTCTTCAACCTTTAATTCGCCTGTAACAATATATATAATTATTCCTTTAATTATTATTCCCCAAATGTTGTTAGGGGGTGCAATGTTCAGATTTTCTAAAATCAATTCGCTCTTCGGAGGAAGCAATCATGATGCGCCACCAATATCGGCAACAATGGTTTCACGTTGGGCATACGAAGCAATTATTGTGGAAGAATTTAAAAACAATCAATTTGAAAAGAACGTTTTTACGTTGGACAAAATTGAGAGTAATCTTAGTTATAAATTAAGTTATGTGTTCCCTAAAATAGAAGAGCTTAAAGAAATTCGGGTTGAGCGGGATACTTTACTAACTGCAGCGCAAAAGGATTTTATTGATTCGTTTACCAAAAAAAATATTGACTCCGAATTTAAGCTGGCTGAAAAAAAGTACGGCAAAATTAATTTGAAAGAGGAGGAGGACTCCTTAGCTGCACTTAAAGTTGTAATTATCGAAAAATATAATTTTATAATAAACAAAAAGGATTCTCTCATTAGTGAATTGCTAAAAAAGAATATTACAAAGGAAAAGTACACAAACGAAAGCATTGATGAAACAGTGACAAACAGCTTAGAAAAGGAAAAAATTGTAATCGACTCAAGTATGTATAATTTCATTGAGGTTATTGATCCTGTTTTTCAGGACCCGGATGAAAATGCTGTAGTTGGATTAAATAGCCACATGTTTTCAGTGAATAAAAAAATAGGAAATGTAATTCTGCCAACCTATACATATAATTTGATCGTTATTTGGTTAATCAACATTATTGGTTTTTTCTTATTGTATTTTGATGTGTTTAAAAAAGTGTTTTCCATTTCATTTAAAAAATAATATAAATAGTATGAAGAAGTATATTTTAACTTTTGGAGTTTTATCAGCCTTAACATTACTAAATGCTTGCTCGGGCGAAGGTGAAACTAAAACTGAAGAACAGATCTTTGCGGGGTCAGAAAAAAAGGCTGATGTGCAAATCAGCAAAGAGGTATTCGATGAAATGATTCAATCGTTGCCGCAACCAATTGAAATTGCAAACATCATCACCAAAGCAAAAATGCCTTTCTCGAAAGAAATGCTTGTTCCGAGTGAAAATGCCGGGAAATATGCTGATAAATATTACCAGGCTATGGCCTTTGGTGCATATGGTGTTGATTTAGGCTATATAAATTTAAACGATAAAAAAATATATGTTATTGAGTATTTGGAGGCAATCAAAACTATTGCCGCCAGCTTAAAAGTAGATCAGTTTTTTGATTTTCAAACCTTGTATGAAATGACAAAAAACAGGCATGATGCAGATTCTTTGATTCATATATCAACACGCAACTTTAATAAAATTGATGAGTTTTTGAGAGAAGAAAATCGAGGAGAGCTGAGCGTTTTAATGCTCATTGGTTCCTGGACTGAAGGGATGCATATGTTTGGGCAACTTTATAAAAAGGAGGCGAATGATGATTTGCTAAAAAGAATTGGAGAACAAAAAGTCGTTTTTGAGAATGTTATGGTGATTCTCGAAAAGCTTTCTAAAATAGAACATTTTGCCAAACTTAAAAATGATGCGGCAGAAGTAAAAAAGGCATTTTCAGCCGTAAAAATCAGTTATGAGTATCATGAGCCCGAAACAAAGGAAGTAAACGGAGAACTTATTATTATTGACAAAACAGAAACCAAAGTGGAATTAACTCATGAAGAGGCATTAAAAATTATTACCGCAGTTGACCTCCTTCGCCAGAAATATATTCTTAACATAACAAAACAATAATTATGAAAACTAAATACCTGGTTTATCTGCTTTTGTTGGTAGTTCCTTTACTTGCATTTAAGAAGGATAAATGCAATTCGGATGCGATGTATGAAACATTAACTAAAAAACTAAAAAAATATTCTGTGCTTAAGGATTACAGATTATACATGAAAAAGAAAAAGAAAATTACCCCGGAGGATTATGAATACTTTACCGTTCCTCTTAACCGGGGAGTAAAATATAAATTCAGTGCAATGAGTTCCGGTGATTTCGAAGGCAAATTAGTTATTAACCTATATAATACGCCTCAGAAAGAATTTTTGTTTGCTACCACTTTAATTCAGGGAACCACTGATGTTAGGGAGGCGATCGAATTTAAATGTCAGAGTACAGGAAACTTTTGTATAGGCTATTACTTTTTGGAAGGAAAAGAAGGCTGTGGGGTGGCAGTTTCTGCATTTCAACAAGAGTAGTATAATTAACGCGTATTTAATTGCAAGCTACTAGCATTTGGTGAAGTTTTAGTGGTACAAAAACCCATAAACCTTTTAAGTTAGCACAAATGGAACCATGTGAAACACTTAATAAATTGCAATCTGAGAAATATAGTTGACGAATTTTCATATAAGATGAAAATAATTGAGTGAAAAGTAAGATCAGTTTTTAGTCCGTAATAAACAACTCTTTATTTACGATTTATAGACTAAGTATAAAATTCATTCGCTGCAATTAGGATAGTACCCGACAAATAATTCGCGAATAAATTCTTCTGCAGTCAGCAGATGGCTAAAGTTTTTTTCCAAAAGGATAAGCATGACATTTCTCATTTTTATCTGCGAAATTTTTTATGAAATTGCGGTGAAATGCAGGTTTTTGTTTAACGTAATATGAACAGAAGCGAAGTTATACGAAAACCTGATGTAGGATTATTTGTTGGATGAAAGAACTATTGAGATATGAAACTAAAGGACACAAGTGTTAGAGTCAAGCTAAATGGCATTATTGCTCTACTTTTAATTTTCGGCGTTACTGCTTATTTACTAATTTTTAATTTTAATGCGCAAAGGGCGAATGATGCGTTAAAAGTAGAGCTTTCCGGGAAGAATCGATTTTATTCCCAGCGGATTGCAGTATTAACCGGCTTACTCCAAAGCCCCAATCAGCAGATAGCCGGCAAGGCGAAGGAAGATTTGGTAATTTGCCTGGAAGCATTTCATAATAATCTCCGCACACTAAAAGAAGGTAAGGAAGTTACAGGAAGTGAGCTTCGTTTTAGTATTGAACCGGCAGATAAAATTACTACTGGAAAGATTACTGCCCTAGAAAATATTCTGAAAGGAGTTGACAGAAACATTCAATTTATTTTAAAGGAAAAAGGAAAGCCGCCAATAAAAAGTACGGAAGGAAAAACTACTGATTCATTACAGCAGCAGCTTATTCTGCAATTTCTTATTCAGGCACCAAATCAGCAGAATGTAATGTCTTCAGGTGGGATCAATCAAAATACTTCCCTTAAAACTAACAACACTATTGCTCCGATAAAAAGCAATGACAAAAAAAATACAGCGTTTTATTTGCGCCTCCTGAGCGATACTATCAGAGATAATTCTTTATCAGGTAATAATACAGAAGAACATGTTTCAAACCCTGAATTAGATAGCGTTTATGCAGAAACCGAACAATTGTTTTTATCTAACTCCTTATTGAATGCTGCGCAAGGCTTGGTGGATCATTATAGTTTAGCAGCATTAAAAAAACAGAGTGAGTTTTATAATTTCCTGATTTTATTGGGAGCGCTAAATGGTGTGATTTTATTGTTTGCCTATTGGGCGTTTAAGCGCTACATAACTGATCCTATTCATAAACTGAGAGATATTGCACGCTTAATTACTGATGGTGATTTTGCTCACAAATGCAAAGTATCAACAAAAGATGAAATAGGTGAGATTGCACAATCCATCAACGATTTAATTGATAATTCAACTAAGGCTTCCAATTTTGCCGACAATATAGGTCAGGGAAAACTAGATATTGAATTTAAAGCAAAAAGTGAAAAAGATGTCCTGGGTCAATCATTATTAGTAATGCGTGATAATTTAATTAGTTTGTCGCATGAGGAAGCAAAAAGAAATTGGACAACCAAAGGATTAGCAATGTTTGGAGAAATACTCCGTTCTAATAATTCTGATTTAATTGAATTATCAAACAGCATTATTTCAAATTTGGTGAAATACCTTAATGCCAACCAAGGCTCAATATTTATTGTTAATGATGAAAAACCTTCTGATATTTTTATTGAGTTAAAAGCCAGCTACGCATGGAATAAAAAGAAACACCTTAAAATGCGAATTGAGTTGGGAGAAGGGCTACTCGGGCAAACATGGCAAGAAGGAGAAACAGTTTTTCTAACGGATATCCCATCTGATTTTATTAATATAACATCCGGTCTTGGAGATGCCAGTCCCAATTGCATCATCATTGTTCCACTTAAAGTAAATGGGCAAATTTATGGCGTAGTTGAAATTGCTTCTTTCCATGTTTTCGAAAAACATCAAATAGATTTTCTGGAAAAACTGGGAGAAAGTATTGCATCTACAGTGTCCACTACTAAGATTAATGAAAAAACGAAAGTACTGTTAGTTCAATCACAACAACAAACAGAAGAGATGAGATCTCAGGAAGAAGAGCTTCGTCAGAATATGGAGGAGATGCAAGCTACACAAGAAGAGATGGAACGTGTATTGTCTGATAGCCGAAAACAACAGTCGGAAATGAGTGCGCGAATGGCGCAGGTTGATTTGGCATGTATCGTTTCTGAAGCAGATTTAAAAGGAAATATAACATTTGTAAACGATAAGTTTTGTGAAGTATCAAAGTATACAAGAGAAGAATTAATAGGCAAACCTCATAGCATTGTTCGTCATCCTGATATGCCGGCGGAAGCATTTAAACAAATGTGGGCAACAATTGGTAGTGGTAAAATATTTAGAGCCGAAGTAAAAAACAAGGCAAAAGATGGCACTCCATATTGGGTAGATGCTATCATTGCTCCAGTGCTTGGAGAAAATGGGAAACCAATAAAATACATAGGTATCAGATATGATATTACTGAAAACAAACAAATGCAATTGCAGTTACAGGAGCAAATGCAACAAATGCAACAAAAAGAGGAAGAGCTTCGTCAAAACATAGAAGAGATGAATGCCACTCAGGAAGAAATGCAAAGAGTACTTGTTGATAGCAGAAGTAAACAGTCCGAGTTAAATACCCGGATGGCGCAAGTTGATGAAGCATGTTTAGTGTCTGAAACGGACTTAAAAGGTGTAATTACTTTTGTGAATAAGAAATTCTGTGAAGTTGCAAAATACGCTCCCGAAGAATTATTGGGCAAACCGCATAATATTGTTCGCCATCCTGATATGCCGGCAGAGGCCTTCAAACAAATGTGGGCAACTATTGGTAGTGGTAAAATATTTAGAGCTGAAGTTAAAAACAAGGCGAAAGATGGCACTCCATATTGGGTAGATGCTATCATTGCCCCTGTGCTTGGCGAAAATGGGAAACCGGTGAAATACATTGGAATCAGATACGATATTACCGCGACTAAAAAAATGCAATTGGCACTGGAAGAACAAATGCAATTAATGAGAGTAAAAGAAGAAGAATTAAGGCAGCATGTTGAAGAGATGCGGGCAATACAGGAAGATTTGGAGAAGAAGAACCAGGAACTGCAAAAAAGAAACAAGGAGTAAACGGGATGAATACAATAGACATTGAGATTGATATAAGAGATATTAAGAGTTTTGTTCAATTTTTTAAAGAAAAATATGCTTATGATTTTTCTGATTATGCTTTGTCTTCTTTTAAAAGAAGGTTACAACGCTTATTACATATTAATCAACTGAAAGAATTAGCTGAATTACAAAAAAAAATAATTTCCAACGAAATTCATTTTGAAAAAGTAGTTGAGGAAATTACGGTAAATACTACCGAAATGTTTCGTGACCCAGGTTTTTGGAAAAAACTTAAAGATACCGTTGTTCCTAACATTCTAAAAGAAAAGCAGGGTCGCATAAAAATTTGGCATGCAGCCTGCAGCTCAGGTGAAGAGGTTTACTCAATGGCCATAGTATTAAAAGAACTTGGAGTGCTTGAAAAGGCTGAAATTATTGCTACTGACATAAATGAAGAAGTTATGCAAAGGGCTAAAAGAGGTATTTATTCCAAACAAACACTTCAGGTAAATACGGCAAACTATAAAAGCTACTCCAACGATGCTTTACCTGATTTTAATCAATACTATCATGAGAATGATGAATACACCATACAACTGGAGCGCAGCTTAATCTCCGGCGTAAAATTCCAGCGATTTGATTTGGTAAAAGGCAGTGCCTTCGATTCTTTTGATTTGATTTTACTGCGTAATGTTATGATCTATTTTAATTTCGAATTACAGGAAAAAGTTACGGAATTAGTTTACTCGAGCCTGAATAACAATGGCATATTGGCCCTTGGAACTAAAGAGACTATCTCATGGACAAAAGCCTCTGAGAATTTTACCTTAAAAGATCCAGAAGATAAGATTTACAGAAAAAACATCCGGAACTAATTGTTTATGGGAATTAATGGAAAATACAAAGTCATAGTAATTGGCGGGTCTGCAGGAAGTTTTCCTGTAATAGTTTCAATCTTAAATCAATTAAATTCGAATTTTCAGATCCCGATAGTGATGTGTTTACACCGTTTAAAGCAATTTCGTCATGGATTTGTTGAGGCCTTGAGCCTTCAGTCAAATATTAAAATTATTGAGCCGGATGATAAAACATCTATCAAACCGGGATGCGCATACCTTGCTCCGGCAAACTACCATTTATTGGCAGAGTTGGGATATACCTTTGCATTATCAACCGATGAAATGCATAAATTCTCACGACCGAGTATTGATTTAACATTCGAAACATTTTCGTATGCTTATCGCGAAAAAATGGTAGGCATTATTTTAAGTGGCGCTAATAACGACGGAGCCACAGGATTGTTAAAGTGCAAAAAAAGAGGCGGGCTTACAATTATTCAAAACCCAAAAGAAGCATCTGTAAAAACAATGGTAGAAGGTTGTTTAAACCTGTTTCAGCCTGATATGGTTCTTAATACAAACGAAATTATTAGAACTATAAATTCATAAAACCACTAGATACTTGAATGGAGCAGTTAATAATAGATAATAAACTCATTAATCAGTTTAAGCAGGACAAAAATGTGGAGAATTTGTTGCGTGGTTTTTTATGGCAATTAGCACACGCTACAGAGGCCTGCCAGGGTATTATTTATGAAGTAAAAAACGGAAACGAAGGCAAAACAGAAGCTGTTTTTTTAAGCTCTTACGCTTATTCACACCCAAACCAAAAGGAGTTAAAATACGCCGAAGGGGAAGGTTTTGTTGGGCAAGTATTACATGATAAGAAAGAACTAATCATTTCTAATATCCCTTCCGATTATTTAACCATTGTTTCGGGATTAGGAAAATCAGCTCCGGCCCATATAGCTATTATACCAATAAAAAATAAAACCGGAAATATGTTTTCCATTATAGAGTTGGCTTCCTTCAGGTCTTTTGATTCCAATGTGCTTAGTAGCATTAGCAATGCCGAAGTTGAGCTCTATGAACTTATTAATTCGTAAAATGAAAGAAAGGAAAACCATATCGCTAACTATAGTATCATGGCTAATGATAGTGATTTCATTATTGGGAATAGGTGGGTTGGCGGGTTTGTATATTTATTTTCACCACCAACTAATCTCTTCTCAAAATGCACTATTGGTTGCTGCCGTATGGCTTGTTTTAGTGACATTAACTCTTCTGGTGCTCCGTAATAGGCTGCAACGTTCTTATCAAAAACTCAATCAATTATTGGCTGACCAAAATATAAAATACCAACAGGCAGTTATACAGGCTCAACGTATTGAAAAAGGGGATTATAAGGTAGCTTCAGATTTAGCTTCTGAAAATAATCCTGTAATAGATGCACTCTCTAAAGTGAGTTGGACTATTCAGAACAAAGCAAAGTTAGAAGAAGAGAACAACTGGATTATTACCGGTATTGCCGAAGTGGGAGAATTATTAAGAACCAATTCAGAACTTCATAAATTGGGCGAAACACTTACAAAATGTATAACACAAAAAACAAATTCCGTTCAGGCAGCATTTTATGTTGTTAATGAGCATAACACCTTGCCTCCTACCATTGATTTAGTTTCATGTTATGCCTACAACAGAAAAAAATACATGTATAATTCGTTCCAATTTGGAGAGGGTTTAATAGGACAGGCAGCAGTAGAAGCAGATGTTGTATACCGTACGGAGATACCCGATAATTATACAACATTAACCTCAGGATTAATTGGTGATAAAAAACCCAAAGCCATATTTATACTTCCTTTGATTGCAAATGAAAAAGTGTTTGGAGTAATTGAAATTGCAGCACTTGAACCATATACAGCAAGGGTTAGAAAATTTTTAAGTGAAACAAGCAAAATAATCGCTCAGGCTATTTTTAATATCAAAGTAAATGAAGACACATTAAAAATGTTGGCAGAATCGCAACAAATGAGTGAGGAGTTGGGCGAGCAACGTCAGCAACTTATGGAAAATGCCAAAGACATGGCATTGGCTCAGGAAGAGTTGGAAAAAACAAACATACAATTACAGCAAAAAATAACAGAAGTAAATAATGCACAAAAACGCCAACATGCTTTGTTAGAAAGAGCCTCCGAAATTATTTCCATTTACGAACCGGATGGTACAGTGCGCTACGAATCTCCATCGATTAAAAATATTTTGGGGTATGATCCAGCCGAGTTTCAAGGTAAAAATGAGCGGAGTAAAATGCATCCTGATGATGTGGATAAATTCGATTTGAATTTCGCTCATATCTTAAAGAATCCAACCAATTCTATAACTTTTCAGTTTAGGTATTTAAAACAGGATGGCTCTTTGGTATGGATTGAATCAACCCTTACTAATTTATTAAACGATCCTGCAATAAATGGAATTATAATGAATTCTCGTGATATTACCATGCAAAAACTGGCAGAACGTGAACAACGTATGCGCGGACAAATGCAGGCTTTATCTGAAAATTCACCCGATTTAATTACTCGTTTGGGACTTGATAACAAAGTGTATTACATAAATCCTACTATAGAAACATTTACAAATCAACCTGCTCCCGAATTTATTAATCATTTCGTTAATGAAACTTCAATTCCTGCTGAGTTGAAAAATGTGTTTAATCAAATTATTACTGAAGTATCAGATTCAAAAAGCAAATTTCAATCAGAAATTGAAATCCCATTAAATGAAGGGAAGAGAATTTTTCAGGTTAAAGGCATTCCGGAGTTTAATGAACAGGGTGGATTAGAAACAACACTTGTTATTTCAACCGATATAACTGAACAAAAAAATGCCGAAAGGGAAATAAAGGACATCAATACTAAAATCCTGGATAGTATTAATTATGCCCGGCGAATTCAAAAAGCAATTATTCCTAACGATGATTTGATGGGAAGTATATTAGGAGAGTATTTAATGTATTACAAACCAAAAGATGTGGTAAGTGGAGATTTTCCATGGATATATGTAAACGGTGACTATACATACATTGCAGCGGTTGATTGTACCGGGCATGGAGTTCCCGGGGCAATGATGTCATTAATAGGATTTTTATTGTTGAATGATTTGGCAAATGACACTACTCCTAAAACACCTGCGCAAATTTTAAATGGCTTGCATCAAAGGTTGGTTGCCACACTTAAACAGAACATGCCGGGAAGTAATTCAAGCGACGGAATGGATCTGGCCATTTGCCGAATTAATAATAGAAACAATGAAGTTATTTTTTCAGGCGCACATCGCCCCTTATACCTCATCAGAAATAAAGTTTTTGAAGAATTAAAAGGGGATAAATTTCCAATTGGCGGTATACAATATGAAAAGAAAAGAGTGCCGTTTATTGATTATGAATTGCAATTGAACAAAGGCGATTCGTTTTTTATGTTTTCTGATGGATTGCCGGATCAGCTGGGTGGACCGGAAAAAAGGAAATTTATGTCTACCCGTGTACAAGGTATAATTACTGAAAATACTGAACTCAGTATGCCCGAAATGAAAGTGAAATTTGAAACGGAAATAGAGAGCTGGATGAATGGGCACAAACAAATTGATGATATTTTGCTTATTGGGAAACGATTTTAACCAATTCAATCTAAATTAAGTTAGCCTTAGCAATAATCCGGCGTGCTCCAACCAAGCCTACTTCCCCTTCAGACTGATAGGGTAGTGTTTTACAAATTATTTTAAAAAATCCACCAACCATTTTTCAGCACATTCCCCCTTCTTTCATTTCTTCTACTTTTCTGAAGCTGTCTGCCGACAGGCAGGTGAAAACTACGATACACCATAAGCATACACCAAACGACTAAATCACAATCCTACTGCTCCTCATGCACATCCACTACTCCACCTGTTACAATAAACTTCATGGTATCACCTGATTTGGCATCTACTTTTTTAATATTTTCTTTTGGAACAAATACCAAACGACCTGAGAATGCATAAGAATGTGGCATATATACCGCAACTTTATTTTTCATTCCAAAATCGTTTAAGTCTTCGTTGGTAATAAAGCCCATTTCTTCAATTCCGGCAGAGGGGTTAGTGAGTACTAATACGGGTCGGTTAAATTTCTTTTTGTTCCCAACAAAAGCCTGCATAAAATCTTTAATGGGAGAATACACATGTTTTATTCCAGGAGTATGTTCAATTACTTTCTCCATAAAAGCAAACATGGTAGTAAACACAAAAGAAGAAGCAAATACTCCGATGAGAATTATTATTCCTATTACCAAGGCAAGAATAATTGCCATTCCAATAAAGTTATCTGCTTCCAACCCAAACCATACAAACAAACCGTTAATAAGGCTATAGATCTTTAGCAAGATTATTACGGTAATAGCCAGTGGTACAATTACCAAAAGACCCTGAGTGAAATATCTGAATAGTTTCATTGCAATTGATTTGGAAACAATAAGGCAAAGATAGTTTATTGGGGCTTACCTTTTAAACACATAGATACATATAGAAAATTCAGGTAGCAGCTTGTTTGTTTTTAGTGATAAAAAGTTCACATCAGTCGCACGGAAGGGAAGCCAAGCTTCCGCTCTATATGCTCCTTTAACCAACTACAATTTCTATAATCCTTTATATTTACGAATATCTTACTTAAAGGAAAGTACTCCACCCTAAAATAAACCTATGTGATCTATGTGTTTAAAAATGCCACACATATCTTTAAAACAAAAAAGGTCGCCCTTGTAGGCAACCTTCTTATAAATTTGTGTTTAATTATTAAGCAGTTCCCGCTTTTCTAACACCTGTGGTTTTTCTGTTACCGGCTGATGTTTTTACTTTTGAGTTATCTTTTTTAGCACCGGCTGCTGCTACTTTTTTCTTCTCTTCAGCTGTTAGCTTTGTTTTTTTTGTTTCACCCTCTGCTACTGCTTCTTCTGCTTTTAGATTTCCTGTTTCCTGAAGCATGTTGTACCAGCTAAACAATTTACGCATGTTAGAAATATAAACACGCTCTTTGTCATAATCAGGAAGAATTTCAGAAAAATAAGCGACGATTGTTTTATCATCTGCTTTGTGGTCCTCAGCTTTCCCACCTTTTTCTTTATCAAAGATACTTTTCATGATCTCAGAAATAGGTTTATCTCCACTTTCTGCAAACATACTAATATCTTCCAATGCACTTATTTTACTTGCGCCAAAAACCGGGAAACGTTTTTTCTCTGTTAATGATTCAACAATAACACCACTTTTAGAACTGGCAACTACCTTAAACAAACCAGGCATACCGTTAATTGAAATAATTCCGCTTAAATTCATATGTTTTTTTTATTTTCTAATTGTCATATGTTATACACCATTCATCATAAGCGCTTAGGCACTTTGGCGCATGGCTATTTCATATTTCTCTATTTATTTTTAATGTTTCTGGAATTGCTAAATCTATTTAAATGCTCATTCCATAACCTGTTTTAAAGGATTACAAAAGTAACATTTTTTTAAACAGGAGCAACAATTCAATTAATTAACCCTGTCTTGATTTAAAGAACCAGATAGCACCTGCAACAACCGCAATTGCTGTAATAATTGCCAATGCAATCTTAATTGCGCTATACGGACGCTCGCCATGCACTTCACCTGTACGGGCATTAATGGTGAAACGATACACTTTTTCGTTGTATCTGTATGCACTGATCCACAAAGGCAGCAAAATATGCTTAAAGGTTACATTGTTGTATTGAGTATTTATGTTATCCACTCTTTGTTCATCACCACCAATGTCTGAACGAACTGTTGAATCAATGGTTTTCTCCATTACTTTTTTTGCAACATCAAACCCTTCACGTACTTCAACCTGGTAACATTCAGTTTTAAACCCACTTAAAAAGGCATCGTTGTAATTTACCAACTCAGGAAGATCCCATGGTTCCAGCTCGCGTGTCATTTGGTCTGGTAATGCTTTACTCGCGCAAACCAATACATCATCGAAATCATTGTGTACATACCCGCTAACTGAACTCCATCTGGTGTGACGTACTTGTCTTGTTTGGGTTTTACCTTCCGAATCAGTATAACTTTCGGTTACATAATAATAATCACCTCTTTCACCTCTATAGTCACTGTTAGTGTTACTATCATAAGTCCAATAAGGTAAATACATTCCGTTTAATTTATCGGAAGTTCTGGAAGCATATTCTTTCAGATCATTGGGTGCCCACCACAAACTCTTTACCCAATCAATGAACAAGCCATCCGCCTTTTTTCTTTCAATTTTGAAAGGCAGCATGTATTTTGGTTTTATTAAAGTTCGTGCACCGCCGTTGGAAAGAATTAAAGGTGTAGCACAAAATGCACAATTATCTGCTGTTACATTTGGAGCAAGTGTTGATGAAGCTCCGCAACCGTTACACTTAACCGTGTTAACAACTTGTTCTTCCTGTCCGCCCGATTTTTCCGATAAAAATTTATCAAAATCTATTTCCTGAGTACTTGCTTTTTCTACTTTTATTTCGTTGGCAGCACCGCAGTACTGGCAACTAAGGTTAGTGGTTCCTACAGCGTAGGTAAGAAACGCTCCGCAATCTTTACATTTAATTTTATGCTGATCTATTTCAGCAGTTTTTTCGTTGAACTCATTCATACAATAATACGGTTACTGATCTATAATTAAAAAGGAAGAAATAAAAAGTGCTGCAAAAAATTTGCAGCACTTTTTAGTATTAATTAAATTACGCGATTGGCGGTGGCGGTGGCGGCATTGCTCCAAACAAAGCCTGTAATTCAGGAACTCCTGAAGCAGGTCCCCAAGCGGGCATTCCTTGTTTCCAAACTTGTGATGCAGCCGTAAACTGTCCGCCTGCTATCATCCCTTGTAGCTGCTGAACAGCAAAAGGTCCTGTTTGTTGTCCGTTCACTGCAACAAAATACGCCGACATTTGTGGTGGTGGAGGCGGTGTATTTTGCATACCCGGTTGCTGCATTTGTTGTTGTTGTTGTTGTTGTTGTTGTTGGTTAGGATTGAACTGGTTTTGTTGGAACATACCAGCCATTTGATTGCCCATACCCATTCCCATACCCATTCCCATTCCTGCACCCATCATGCCGCCACCGTTAGGGTTGTTTGCGGCAGCCTGCATTGCATCAGCAGCTTGCATTTGAGAATATGCGCCAAGGTTTCCTAAGATCCCCATACTTGAACGTGCGTCAAGTTTTTTCTCCACCTCTTCAGGTAATGAAATATTTTCGATTAAGAATTTAGTTATGTCTAACCCAATCTCGTTGAAATCAGCACGAACTTTATCTGCTACTAATTTGGAAAACTCATCCATATTAGAAGTCATATCAATTACCGGAACTTTACTTTCCGCAATTGCATCCATACCACGTGTAACAACTAAGTTTCTTAATTGCTCGTTGATCTCATCAACACTAAAGTCAGGATTTGTTCCTGAAATTTCTTTTAAGAATAAACCTGCATCACTTACTTTAAAAGCAAAACTTCCGAATGCTCTGATACGGATTGGTCCGAACTCAGGGCAGCGGTACATTGCAGGGTTTTTAGTTCCCCATTTTTGGTTAGGAAATTGTTTTGTATTTACGAAGAAAACATCCGCTTTAAACGGGCTATCAAAACCATACTTCCATCCCTTTAAGGTAGAAAGCAATGGCATGTTTTGTGTTTTTAATTCATACATACCCGGCTTGAAAACATCTGCAAGAGTACCTTCATTTAAAAATACAGCCTGCTGACTTTCTCTTACCGTAAGTTTTGCACCATTCTTAATTTCATGATCTCCATTTTTACGTGGATATTTCCATACAATAGCATCCGTACTGGCATCAACCCACTCAATGACGTCAATTAATTCACTTTTTACAAAATCAAATAATCCCATGTTTTACAAAATTTAAAAGTTTAAGTAAATGTAATAAAAAGGATTTAATTACTCAATTAATTTACATGATGTTTTTGTAATTTTTATACAAAAAAAGAGCCATGACTTATCATCATGGCTCTTTCATATAAGGTTTGAATTTATTATTCAACAACAATTTTTCTTACCATTTTATCTGTAGCAGTGCTAACAGAAACAAGGTAAACACCTTTACTTAAACCTGTAAGGTTAATTGCTTTTGCATTAGCAGTAGTATTGTTTTCTGATTCAGAATAAACAACCTGACCTAACATGTTTGTTACTTCGATTTTCACATCTTCTTTAGTGTCGAAAGCGTAAGCAACGTTTAAGATACCTGTAGTAGGGTTTGGATAAACCGATACTTTAGTATTTAATTCGCTGGCAGCTAAACCTACAGAAGGAGGGCAAATAACAGGGAACAATGCAAATGACATAGAAGTTTGACCATAAGCAGGCCCTACAGCACCCCAGGCACCGTTCCATTTTTCCCACGCTGTATTAGTAGCACCAATGTTAAACAATCTTGACAACAGTACAGCTGTATCACCTGCAGCAGTTGGCAATTCAATATCCAAATGGAATTCGTTTGCTGTTAAAGCAACCGGAGTAGAGAATTGATGAACATAAGCCAACAATGCTCCACTAGGAATACCATTTGTTGTAATTGTTGAAAGAGAAACGTTATCAGACCTTACAGCAGTTCCTGAAGGCCCCGTTGAGTTGTTTCCGTTATATAACTGAAATGCAACGTTACCTGTTCCTTGTGTACCTTTTGCAGCAGATTTATAGAAAAATGCGATAGCATGAGTTACATTACTACCTGAAATACCTGATTGTGTGTAATATTCACCTTTGTGTGTATCGGGATAGTTATTGTTACCTGATAAGTAACCACCTGTTCCATTTGTTCCAACACGGTATACAGTTAAAGTGGCTGTATCCATATCATTCCACAATGTATCACACTGAGTTAATGTACAGTTATTAATTGTGATTGTTTGGTTGGTAGATTGGTTACCCTGTGAGTTTGTTGCAGTAACACTTACAGTATAAGTTCCTGTGTTGGTAAATGTAATGGTTGGTGCAGTTGCAGTTGTGCTGGAGAAAGAAACACCCGCAGATGGATTAGAAGACCAAAGATAGGTTGGAGTTGGGCTACCGCTTGAGTTATTAGTAGTGCTAACAGCAGCTCCTGTACAACCTGTTGAAGGTATAGAGAATGAAGCCGTAGGAGCAACCGGAGCAGATGAACATAATCCGTGGGTTCCTAAAAATTTCCTGTATGTTCCGTTTGTCATGGCAGTTTGCATACGTGTTTTTTGGTTAAGGGTGAACATATACATACACGCATCATCCACATAATCCATGTAGTTCATGAACATCTCACCATTTGTGTTACTGGTACAGCTTCCTACACCATAAGGATGCGTTGGGCAACCCCAGTTCAAACCACCTTGTCCGCCGGCAAAACCACCTGCCTGATCAGGAGTATCAGCACAATAATCATCCGGTCCGCTACAAGCTGCATCACCGCTAATGTGACGAAGACCTAACCAGTGACCGATCTCATGTGTAGCAGTACGGCCTTTGTTGTACATTGAATAACCTGAAGTACCTGCAATACCTGTTGTACCGAAGGCATAACAGTTGATTACCACTCCTGAAGTAGTAGCTGTTTCGGCAGTACCTAACCCTGTTAAACCACTTGCAGCAGGCCATGAAGCATATCCTAATAAACCTGATGTACCCATTTTAGCCACCCAAATGTTCATATACTTAACCGGATCCCAAATTGTAGCCGGTTTGATAAAATCATCAAACAACGTTTGAGCATCTGCTGCCGCATCAGGATCTGTAGCTCCTGCAATGGTATTCCATTTTTGTCTGTGGATTCCAGGTTCCGCCATTGGGTTACCACTTGGATCTGTTACAGCCAAACAAAATTGAATTTGGGTATCACCAGCTTTTACACCAGAAAAAACACCCGGAATACTTCCTATATCAGTGTTTGTTCCTGCAAAATCAGCATTTAAAGCTGTGATTTGTGACGCAACCTGTGCTGCTGAGATATTTTCCTG
>JAUXTT010000028.1 GCA_030684395.1 Bacteroidota bacterium
TCCTCTGGAGCAAATTCTTACAAAGCACGGCTCCAGCGGAGCCAAATATTAGTAATTTAATGTTAATAGATGAATGCTGGCCACAGCGTGGCCAAACAATTATGCGGGAAAAGATATGTCTTTTATATCGATAATTTAATATGGATACTTTTTGAGGGACAACTAATTATCTTCTGCTCTCATCAATCTTATATTACTCACCACTTGCAATTACAACTCGGAGAGAAGTAAATAGTTGTATTTGGAAACAAAGAGGAAATAAATTTTTGTTTATCGTCGGGGATCAAAATCACTCTCAGGTCCAACACTTTTAGGCTCTTCATTCCTTTAAGCGCTTCGGGGAAATCGTCGAGATTATTACTCCACAAATCAAGTGTTCTTAAATTAACCAAATTTCCCATTTGAGGAGGTAAAGCAGAAAACTCGTTGTTGTTAAGATTGAGGTAATAAAGATTAGTGAGTTTACCAATTTCTCCGCTTATCTGCTCTATCACATTTTTGCTGATGTCAAGGTGTTGAAGATTCTTTAAAACACCAATGCTATCTGGAATTAATTTGATGTTGTTTTTTCCAAGGTCTAAATACTGAAGATTTTTAAACTGATAAATTTCTTTTGGAAAGCTTTTGAATTTTTGTTTTCGCAACTGAAGTTTTATTACTTTATCAGGATCCTTCAATGCTTCGGCAAGCGATGTGTATGGAGTTAAAGTATCCAGAGTCAATGAATCGAGCAATTGTGCTTTTGCTGAAACAAAAGCCGAAAAGAAAAGTATGTATAAAAAAAACCTCACTTAAGTACTGATAGAGTATCTAATTTATCCTGATGTAATTGTTTAGTCAACTCATCTAAGTTAGCAAATTTCACTTCATCTCTCAAACGTTTAACAAAGTTTATCCGGATGTTTTCTCCATAAATCGTTTGATCGAAATCAAAAATATTCACTTCGACCTTAATGCGATCATCTGTATCAGTGGTAGGATTGGTGCCTATATTGAGCATTCCTTTGTATTCGTTTCCTAAAATTTTAGCAGTAACAGCATAAACTCCATTTGCAGGAATTATTTTATCGGCATCTGTGATACGAATATTAGCTGTTGGATACCCAATTGTCCTGCCCAGTTTTTTTCCTTCTTTTACCGTTCCGGATATAAAAAAGTGATGCCCTAAAAACTCATGTGCTGCTTCCACATCACCGCTTTCAATGGATCGACGAATGTGAGTAGAACTGATATTGATGCTATTTATATCTTCAGCAGAGATCTCGAATACTTCAAATCCTAACTCAGGTGCGTATTGTCTTAATGTATCAATATTACCTTCACGGTTATTTCCAAAACGATGGTCGTATCCAATGATGATCTTTTTAACTCCCAGTTTTTCTTTTAGGATACTTTTGATGTAATGTTCCGAACTTAATCCTGAAAACTCTTTGGTAAAAGGATAAACCAGAACATAATCTACACCGGCATCCGAAAGCAATTGTATTTTCTCATCAGTTGTGGTGATTAGTTTCAGATCTTTTTGATCGGGAAAAAGTACTTTGCGCGGATGAGGATCAAAAGTAAAAACGAGGGTATTGTAATTGGTATTTTGTTTCAGTTCTTTTAAGCGTTCTAAAATTTTGCGATGCCCTTTGTGAACTCCGTCAAATGTACCAATAGTAATAATGGTATTTTGAAGAGAAGGAAAATCATCGATGTTGAAATAAACTTTAGACATAATGTTCCGTAAAGGTACATTTAGCAAATGAAATAACAAAAGAGCCCATGTTATTCGGTTACTATAATTTTCGCAGCCTTATACAACTCTTTCCCATCCACAACAAAATAATACACTCCCGGAATCAGAGTTTCGTTTTCTGACAATTCGAATGAATACTCCATTGTATTCTCATCAAGCTCCATAGACCTTTCTAAAACACTCTTTCCTAATTGATCCAATATCCTGAATTTAACTGTTTCAGATTTATGTTCAGAAAAAATAATCTTAAGATTTCCTACCTGTGACACCGGATTCGGAATTACATTAAACTCAACAATCCGCTCTCCAAAGTAAACCTCCCGAATAGATGAATAGGAATATTTACCGTCAAAATCAGTTTGCTTTAATCTGTAATAGTTAATACCTGTAAATGGATGTAAATCTGTCATAAAATAACTTTTCTGGGTCACTGAATTACCTGCACCATTTACATTACCTATTTCGCTAAAAAACTGCCCGTTTTCAGACCTTTCAACTGTAAAATATTGATTATTCGTTTCTGTAGCAGTAACCCAATTTATGAGTACTTCATCGTTTTGTTTGGAAGCGATGAACGATACTAAAGATATTGGCAATGGAGCCAATGCATTCGTAAAGATCCCTGAACCGTTAACACCGGCACCCGAACCTCCCTGTGTTGCCGCTCCGTTGGCACTACTGGAAAAACCTCCAACACCATTGTTTGCCTGAGTTGTAACGTTTGTAACGGGTTGCGCCCATCCGTAAATAACAGCACCTTGTCCACCGCCACCACCGCCCGCATGAACCGATCCATTTGCGACATTTCCTCCACGACCTCCATTTGCACTAACTGTGACTAAGCAGCCTCCTGCAATAGTATAATTTTGTATGTAAAGACTCACTGTCCCTCCTGCTCCACCGCCTCCTGCACCATCATTACCTGAGTTTGCTGGAACACCCCCATTCGCACTTATTACTCTTCCTCCACAGGCTCCGGTTGTTGTTAAGGTAGTAGCATGAATTATTATTATTCCGCCACCATCGCTACCGGCAGACCCAACACTATTATTTTGCTGACCGCCTCCGCCACCACCGCCCATAAAAAAGCGTTGACCATTGATACTGCCTGCCAAAGAAATGCCACCTTTCCCACCGGAATTTGAGCCGGCAGCACAGCTCCATCCCATGTATCCGTCACCGCCGGCTGTAACGTTTCCACCACCTCCGCCGCCTGCATTAATATTTACTCCGCCACCGCCGCCATTCAAAATTTTGGCTTTTCCATAACGCTGATTTGCGCTTGTTCTTTTATAAATACTTTCGCCTTTTTCTGCTCTTCTGTTGGAGTTATCTATCCATGTAGTTGCAACGGTATCGCAGGTAGTTCCTCCTGAGTAGTAATTGGCAGATCTTGCCCCACCTAAAAAGCCTGCTGCATCTGCTGTAATATTATGAGCCAGCGTTAAAGTACCCAGTACTTCAATAGCTACTATTCCACCTGTAGTGCCATTCCAATCCTTGGCTGTAATATTTCCAACAGTAGTAAAATTAGGGGAACCTAATCTTCTGAATGATATTATCTGCACACTGGAATTAGAGCCTATATTATAAGTGTTTTGTAAAGCAGAAGTAAGAGTGATATTAACAGGCAGACCAGCTGCTTCTGTATGACTTGAAATAACTACAATTTCATATTGTCCTGCCTTGCCAATAGCGCTAAGGTCTCCAAAAGTTGAAGCATTGGTTGTGTTTGCGCCAATAACATCATCCTGCATTTGCATAACAATTATTTTCTCTCCATCCTCAAAGGTATCTCCGCTTTCATCTACATTAGACACTACTATAACGGTTCCGGGTGCATTTATTGAAGTAACAGAAGCATATCCGTTCACAATACCTGATTGCGAATATCCCAACTGCACCAACAGAAAACTCAAACTAATTAGAAAATACCGAGTCATACACACTAAAATACGTATTTTTTCAACATTACAAAAATAATTTAGCTTGATTTTATGGTTTCTGCTACCTTTTTATCAATAACAAAAGTAAAATCATCTTCTGAGATCGTATTTATTGGAATCCAACGGAATGCCTGAGTATTATTCTCTAATTTATAATCGTGCGGTTTTTCGGAAATAGGAACGGTGATCTGTTGTTTTGTTTCCACCAAATAATAAATACTCATTACCTGACAATGTTCATCAAAAGCGGAAGCAACAAAAAAATCGGTAGTATACAAATGGGAACTTATTTCAACTTCGAGGTTCATCTCCTCCTTAAATTCACGCTTTAAACAATCAGTTGTACTTTCGCCAAACTCCAATCCACCACCGGGAAATTTAGTAATGTGTCTTTCATGAATAAACTCATCTGAAACAAGCACTGCATCGTTTTGAATTAATACTCCGTATATCCTAATAGTAAACCTTTTCATTCTTCATTTTTTATAAGGATTGTGCCTTCACTTCTTAATGAGTTGTCTCAAATGTCACTTCGAGCGAAGTCGAGAAGTGTTGATTGCCAAAGTGTCCGGTTCTCGACTGCGCTCGAACTGACACTCCTGATGTGCTTTTTAGACACCATGAAATTGTCGTTATTACGTCCGTCCCTTTTTAATTTCCTCCAGCATTTCCGCAATCACTCCTTCTTTTAAAGAATAGATAGATGTTTTAAAAACGGCCATTTTATATTTTTCGACTATGTATTTCACAAACAAAAACGAAATAACGATCATATCTACGCGAATCGGAATCAGGCCTTTCATTGCAAGCCTTTGTTGCCAGGTAGAATGAATTACTTTATCGGCGACCACGTAAAAATCATCCAGATTGATAGTATACTCTGTTTTCCTTTCTGTTAAGCCACGCTTGTTGTGTTGTGCTGCAATAAGATCCACAAAACTATCAAAGGCTCCTGAAGAACCGATCAGTTGAACGGGCGCAAACCTGTTTATTGCTTCACTCAATTCCTCCAACTCCTCATCAAAATAATTATTTAAATCATGAATAGTTTCATAATGAATCGGATCTTCGGGCTTAAATTTTTCCAATAACCTTGCTGCTCCCAATAAAAAACTCTTTTTCCAAAAGACTTGATATTTATCGCATATTATAAACTCTGTACTTCCACCGCCAATATCCATCATTAAAGAAGGAATTCCGTCCATATCAACCGCTGCTGAAACACCCTTGTAAATAAGTTCAGCTTCTCTCTCGCCGTCAATGGTTTCTACGACAATACCGGCGACTTCCTTCGCCAATCTTATAAAATCCTTACCATTGGAAGCGCTCCTTATGGCAGAGGTGGCAAATGCTTTTACAGCAGAAACCTTATTTTTATCTATCAATTTTTTATAGTGCAAGAGAGAATCTATACCTCTTTGAAAGGGTATTGGAGAAATAAACCCACTATTAATGGAACCTTCACCCAATTTAACCGGAATTCTGTCTGAAAATATTTTCTTAAAAACACCTTCATCACTTATTTCAGCAATAAGCAGGTTAAAAGTATTTGTTCCGAGATCAATTACTGCAACACGCATAAGCAATTAGGTATTTAGGCAGGTCAATTTTTTTGTATTAATTAGATCTTCCAATTTGACTCTCGTAAATATAACGAAACAAATGCTTTAAAACAGGACCTAAAACAATTTAAGAAGCCAAAACCATAAAAAACACAAAACAACCTATAAACCAGCTAATTATAATATAATAAGGCCAAAACAGGCTGAGTCACCGTTTTAATTTTTTTTTTACCTTTGCAGCCTAAAATTCAAAACTAATATGTCGAAAATAAAAGAACTTTTGGGCGCTCAGGCAGATAATTTATTAAATCATACCTGCAAAGGAATCACCAAAGAACAGATCCATCTTACGTCGAACAGTTTTATTGACAACAGTTTTATGGGTTCTAACAGAAACCCTCAAGTTTTAAGAAGTTTACACCAACTATACAATACAGGCCGTTTAGCCGGAACCGGTTACATGAGTATTTTACCTGTTGATCAGGGTATTGAACATAGTGCAGGGGCTTCTTTTGCTCCAAATCCTATTTATTTTGATCCTGAGAATATCGTAAAACTTGCTGTTGAAGGTGGTTGTAACGCAGTTGCTTCTACTTACGGGGTTTTAGCTTCTGTTGCAAGAAAATACGCTCACAAAATTCCTTTTGTAGTTAAGATCAATCATAACGAGTTCTTATCGTACCCAAATAAATTTGATCAAATCATGTTTGGTTCAGTTGAAGAGGCTTGGAATATGGGAGCTGTAGCTGTTGGTGCAACTATTTATTTCGGGTCTCCTGAATCAGGGCGTCAAATTATAGAAGTAGCTCAGGCTTTTGAAAGAGCTCACGAATTAGGTATGGCAACTATTTTATGGTGCTACACTCGTAACTCAGGTTTCAAAAAAGACGGAGTAGATTACCATACTGCTGCCGATCTTTCTTCACAGGCAAATCATTTAGGTGTTACCATTCAGGCTGATATCATCAAACAAAAAATGTCGGATAAAAACGGTGGTTATTTAGCTACCGGACATGGTAAAACGCATCCAAAAGTATATTCAGAATTAACGACAGATCATCCTATTGATCTTTGCCGTTATCAGGTAGCTAATTGCTACATGGGACGTATTGGTTTAATTAACAGTGGTGGTGAAAGCAAAGGCGCTTCAGATTTAGCCGAAGCAGTAACAACAGCAGTAGTAAACAAAAGAGGTGGCGGACAAGGATTAATTTCGGGCCGTAAAGCATTCCAAAAACCAATGAATGAAGGTATTCAGTTATTGAACACTATTCAGGATGTGTATTTGGATAAGAGCATCACTATTGCTTAGAATGTTAGATTTCTGATGGTTGATTTCTGATATTTCAGATTCAAAAATGTAAAATGGTAAATTTAATATTGCTTAGAATGTTAGATTTCTGATGGTTGATTTCTGATATTTTAGAAGTTCAAATCAAAAATCTTAAATCAAAAATCTTAAATTAAAGAAATGGGTTGGTTTAAAAGAATAAAAGAGGGAATTACAACTAGTACCAAGGAGAAGAAGGAAACACCGGAAGGGTTGTGGTATAAGTGTCCTTCGTGTAAAAAGATAAGTACTTCTGACGATCATGTAAAGAACAAATATGTTTGTACTGATTGTGGGTACCACGAGCGTATAGGTTCTGCTGAATATTTCGAGATCATTTTTGATGATAATGTATTTACTGAATTGGATGAAAATCTGATAAGCAGCGATCCTTTAGAATTTACGGATACTAAAAAATATACCGACAGATTAAGAGACAGCATCAAAAAAACAGGGTTAAATGATGCATTGCGATCTGCACACGGAAAAGTTAACGGAAACGACCTTGTAATCTGCTGTATGGACTTTAATTTTATTGGTGGATCAATGGGATCAGTTGTAGGAGAAAAAATCTCCAGAGCAATTGATTATTCATTAAAAACCAAAACACCTTTGATGATCATTTCCAAATCAGGTGGTGCAAGGATGATGGAAGCAGCTTTTTCTTTAATGCAAATGGCTAAAACTTCCGCTAAATTATCGTTAATGGATAGAGCGGGAATTCCTTATATTTCCTTGCTTACCGATCCGACAACTGGTGGTGTAACGGCTTCTTATGCAATGTTAGGTGATCTTAACATTTCTGAACCGGGTTCATTGATCGGTTTTGCCGGTCCGCGAGTTGTAAAAGAAACTATTGGAAAAGATCTTCCAAAAGGATTCCAAACAGCTGAATTTGTATTGGAGCATGGGTTTTTAGATAAAATTATACCAAGAACCGAATTAAAAGAGAAATTATCTCAGATATTGAGAATGTTTAAGAATTAAGGGAAAGCGTTTTTTTGTAGGGACAAGTCGCGACTTGTCCCTACAAAAAACATAATTCCTCAATATATTATTTGACATTTAACAAATTAGTACTATCTTTGCAGTCCAAAATTTTATACAGAGAAAAGATGCCAAAAATGAAAACAAATTCCAGTGCGAAAAAACGTTTCGCTTTAACTGGAACCGGTAAGATCAAAAGAAAGCATGCTTTTAAAAATCACATCTTAACTAAGAAAAAGAAAGATCGTAAACGTGGTTTAGCAAAAACCGGTTTCGTTCATGAAAGAGACTTAGGAAACGTGAGATTTTTACTTGCAATTGGTAAGTAATTTGAATTAAAACCGGAAGAGAATTAAATTTTAACCTTGAGATTCAGTAAAGAAGTTCACAGTCAATAAATGTCTGGACGCTGAGGATCAGTAAAAAAACAAGAAATGCCAAGATCAGTCAATCATGTGGCTTCAAGAGCCCGCAGAAAAAAGGTCCTTAACCTTACAAAAGGTTATTGGGGTGCCCGCAAAAACGTTTGGACAATAGCGAAGAACGTATGGGAAAAAGGTTTAACCTACGCATACCGCGATAGAAAAAACAAAAAACGTAATTTCCGCGCATTATGGATCCAACGTATCAACGCTGGTGTTCGCGAACACGGAATGAGCTACTCAGAATTTATTGGAAAACTAAACGCTAAAAACATCGATTTAAATCGTAAAGTATTAGCTGATTTAGCAATGAACCACCCTGAGGCGTTCAAAGCTGTGATAGATGCGGTAAAATAGTCCCGAAGCTTCGGGATACTTATTTATTCATATTCAAAATCCTCTCAAGCAATTGGGGGGATTTTTTGTTTTCAGAAATATCGTACTTTAGTTTAAGATTGAAGGTAAATCCATTTTCGAGAATTTTCCTTCCAACCATTTAAAATTGAAAAGTGAATATTGATCATTGAAAATCTTGGTCAGCTTCCTTTTTAAATTTTCAATTTTACTTTATCAATTTTCAATTAATCACGCCTCCGTATTGGCTCAACTGCCCTCCTAATAAATTCCGTACTGATGATTAGACTGAGTCACTTTGAAAGTATTTATGAATTGGAATCTATAAAAGGAAGTGTAATTGTTACTTTGGTTCCGGTTTCATTACCATTTCCATCGCTTTTATCTTCTATCTTAACAGTAAAATTTTTTCCCATAGTGGTTGAAAAAAGTTGAAGCCTTTCTTTTATAAACTCTAATGCCAACGATTTGTCCTTTAATTCGCTTTTAGGCCTTTCTTTACTTTTATTTATACCAATGCCGTTGTCATCAATAATACACTCTATACAGTTGTTGCTGACCAAATTAAACGATAGTTTCAGGATTCTCTCACCCTGCTTTGATAACAAACCATGCCAAATAGCGTTCTCTACAAAGGGTTGTATCATCATGTGAGGGATTTTTTTATTCCTATCAATGCTCGGGTCCATGTTAATATGATAGGAGAAAGAATCCTTAAACCGTAAAGATTCTATTTCCAAATATTTATTCAGGATCTCTACTTCACTATCAATACTCAAACTTGCATTCTCATTACTTTCCAATAATTTTCTTACCAACTTAGAAAATTTAGATAAATACCTGTATGCATTCTCATTTTCGTTAGCTAAAATAAATTGTTGAATGGAGTTCAGCGAATTAAAAATAAAATGAGGGTTCATTTGTGCTTTCATTGCTTTGATCTCTAAATTATACAAGCGTGTTTTGATCTTACTTCTTAAAAGTATTCGTTCCACTTTTTTACTGTGAAGGAAATACGTTATATATGAAACCAACACAAAGCCTATTAAAATCATTACGCCAATAAACCACCATTTTCTCCAAAAAGGTTCGTGAATGATAAAACTTACCTCCTCTTTACATTGAATCCAGCTTCCATTATTTTTTTGGGCTTGGAGTACAAGTGAATAAGAACCGGAAGAAAGTGAAGGGAAAAGCACGGAGCTTTCGTTAGTGTAAGTCCACTCCGCATCATTTGGAAGTAATTTATACCTGTATCTTACCTTTCCACTAAAATTATAATACAAAGCACCGTAATGAATTTGAATATTGGATTGATCATAACTTAAATCAATTCCTTTCTTTATGGGCAAAGATCTGTTATTCACTTCCACTTTATAAATATAAAAAGGAAGATTGTGATTTTCTTTTTCCTCTAAAGGATAGGTGTACACCATATTACCTGAAGCAAAATACAGAACACTGTCCTGAATAAAATAATCCTGTATCAAAGAAGGTGTTCCCAAATCTTTTAAAGGGTAGTTTACAATCTCATATTTTTTATAAGAAGAATAAGTGATACAACTTAATCCTTTGTTAGAACTCACCCAACACTTGTTTCCTTCTATAACTATTTTCTCACAAACATTACCCAACAATCCTTCGTTAACTCCAATTGTATCAAGTATAGTTCCGTCTTTCACAACTAGGCCATAACCCTTAGTAGCAATAAATAAACGATTATTCAAAAACTCAACATCTTTAACTCTAAACGAATTTATTCTGTCTTTTTCAAGTAATTCAGATTGTCCATAAAATTTGTACAAGCCGTGGATCGCACCAAAAAAAGCTTCCCCGGTCGAAGGGTTGTAAGCAAAAGATGTAAACCTGTCTTTTGTTGTTATTGAATGTTTTATAGAGTAGTTGAGCGTATCAAATACTACAGCACTCGTATAATTATATGCAATAATATCCGACTTGTAAGAAAACATCTCTGAAAAGCTGATGTGAGAAAATTTGTTCTCTTTAACTTTTATAAACTTATGTGTTGTATGATTATAGATAGCGTTTCCTTCAACATAACTGATAAACAGTTCATCTTTTCCAATAGGAAAAATACAGCGCGCCTGCATCTTTTTAGTTACATGCTCATCCATATCACTTACGTACTCCAGTTTTCCTTTATTAATTTTGTATAAAAAGAATCCTACGACTTCTGAAGCTACAAGTAATTTGTTTTCAGAAACCGGTTTCATAAAAAACACCGATCTGTATGTATTGTTCGAAATATCGGATGCCTGATAATTTTTATTATTGGAATAAAAAATTCCGTTTTTTAATGTGGAATACCAAATACCTCCATTGCTGTCCTCCATGGTGGCTGAATTAGAAAGGGTGCTTAGGTAAGTAGATTGAGAATTGTTCCATTCACTGAGATAGGTTTGTATTCCTTTGTCCCGATAACTAATAAAAAGTTCACCTGTTTTTTTTATATATACATTAATAATAGGGTTGTTCAAAAAAGTTGTTTTAATTTTTTTCTTCCCCAACGAAAATTCTTTTAGAAGGCAGTCGTTTGCGAGAACGAAATAATCACCGGAGCGGTCGAGTCGGGTCAAACTGGAAGCACCATTCAGAAATTTACAGGAATCAAGTAGAATACACTTATTGTATGGATCCAAAAAACATATTTCCTGATTGATCCCTAATCTTAGGCCTCTTTTTTCCGCATACACATATCCATTTCCGGGAAAAACAATAATATCAAGCCAGGAAGAACCTGATCTATTGCCCTTGATCGTATCCACATTATTTAATTGATATGGTGGTGATATTTTAAGGAAACACATCTCTTCCAGCGACTGGCGCCCAACATACATATTCATTTTTTCATCAACATGGAATGAACAAATAAGTCCGCCTTTCTGAAACTCAATGATAGCTTCATTTGCCTCTATAGTATAAACACTATCATTAACTATGTAACCAATATTACCTGAAAAGGTCCGGTACCAAATCCTTCCCTTCTTATCCTCTTTCACTTCAAACACAGTATTATCAGGCATTCCTTCTGTAGAGCTGAAAGTCTTGAATTTGTTAGCATCGTATTTAACCACCCCGGCATCTGTACAAATCCAAACAAAGCCTTTTGAATCCTGAAAAACATTATAAGTTTCGTTGCTCGGAAGCCCGTCTCTAATTGTGAAATTTTTGAAAACGGGGGTTTGAGAAAAAATAGATATTCTTACCAGCAACAAGCATAACGTTATAAACCAGGAGTTTTTTATTTTAGGTAATTGATTCAAAAAAGATTTTGTGTTTCAGGAGTGTAAATATACTAAGGAAAATTGGGGTGAGTTAACTTATGACTATGTGAGCCTTTTATATCAACGAAGCCACCAGAATTTCCGGTGGCTTCGTTAGTGTTTAGTTATGGATTGAAATCTTACACCCCGGTTATTCCGCAGCGTGTAACATGCTGCGGAGCGGAATTGCACAACCTATATGATTAAAGCTCAAATTACAAATACAAAAGATTAGCGTGTTTGTTTCTCTAAAACTGGAATTGATACGCCGCCAGAAATTTCCCCTTTCGGAACGGATACTCCAATATTGAAAATTGTACCATCATACAGTGTTTCCTTGGTTACCTCACCTGTATCTAGGTTTGTTCTTGTTTGTATTTTCTGTATATGCATTGATTGCAAAACAATAGCACTGGTCTTCTTATAAATAAAAACATTATCTACTTTAATCAATTGTCCTTTATTAATAACAAAATAGGTACTTTGTTCCGTTGTAGCATCAGCCCCAACTCTGTTTCCCTTATAATCAACTCCTGCAGGAGAACCTGCAAAGTTTTTGCCCCAGTTTTTACCCATCGGGATTGTACCTTCAACGTCACCATTAGTATTGACAGAGAATGGTCCAACACCAAAACTACCTTCTGGAACCGGAAAATTAATTCCTTCTAAAGGACCCGGTTCAGCATAGCTGATAGAATGATCCATATTTGTGGTATTATTGTTTGCCGCTGCTCTCAAATCATTTGAGTTATGCACATTCTGTAATGGGAGATCATTGTTGTACAAAGGATAAGTTTCTGTATTATTTTGGGGAATACTTGTACTACCTGCGCCTGGAGTTGGGGCTGCTGGATTTAAAGTTGTGCCATTTCCACCTCCACAAGTAGGACAGGTAGTTGGAGGATTTACTTTCACTGTTCCGTATTGCTTATGCTCTACATTTGAATCTGGCTTTCCCTTTTTATCTTTTGGCGAATCTCCATTAATATCTGAATAATGTACAGGATTATTATTAAAACAAGCATAAGATGCCACCCCCGGATCAACAACAGGGTCTATATTCCATCTTCTCCCCAATCTTGTATCATACTCCCAATGCTCTGCTGCATTAAGATTTCCCGGTCCATAAACTTCGTCATCTTTTTCCTGGTCGTTATATCCAAAACGGTATTTTCCGTTCGCAGAAGTAAACTGTCTGCCCGGCATTGGCATACCAAAAGCATAGTAGTCAGTTGCAGAACGGATATCGCTTATGTAAGGGCTATGGCCCAATTCGATAATAACTAAATCATCAATGTCTATAAGTGATGTTCCTGATGGTGTTCCTGCTTCATAGATTTCCAGGTAAATAGTACCGGCTGGTGCCATAAAGGTAAGACCATTGTTTCCCTGCGCCATACTTTGTTCTCCAATAACTGTTGCCACACTATTATCAAGAGCCCACACTACAAACTTAGGTGCTGTTGCTGTTGTATACGAAGATGCAAACTGAATAGTATAATTAGAACCTTGCTGCAAAGCCATTATGCTTGCTGCATTTCCATATTTCACCGGTGTAGATAACCTCAGCTTTCCTGCAGCCAGCCAGCTAATACTTGTAGTAGGATATGATCCCAATATACTCCAGGCCTGAACAGATGTATTCACTGCAAAATGTTCCTGAAATATAACATCAGTACTGGCATCATCAAGCGCAATTTTTTTGTCGGAAACAACAACGTGTACATTGCTTAAATGATCTTTTAACTCATACTCTTTATTACCTGTTATGCGGGTTGCTACTGCAGGGTTACAAATAGAAGCATTATGAATCAAATGCCTGTTAAGAGATAAACCGGTGTTTATTTTTGGAGTTCCTGTTCCGGGTATGCTATACACAGTTACATTAGATCCTGATCCGGTCCAACTTGCATTATTTACATTCTTCAACTCAATTAACTGGTTAGTTGAACCTGAATTATTAGCAACATAAATACTATTGTTCATTCCCCTGCGCACATCGCCATTAGTAGAAATATTGTATGCACCAGATAAACTCAATGTTGAACGGGTTATTCGTTTTACAAGATTCGTTGGGGTTTGGTAGGTAGTATTTTTATAAAAAATGTAGGCTCCGGTATTCGTATAATCAAAGCTTTGAGCCACGGTTCCTGGTCCGTAATTATAAGAAGAACCCGTATACGTGGCTGCATGATTGGTATTAAGAGAATATATACGTAACTCACCACCCCCGGAATAAACTCCATAACCGGTAGGTGTTCCTTTATTATTTCCAACCAACAATTCATTTCCATCAGGCTTTACTTGGATCTCACTGTCACCCCAAGATTCTCCACTGGCATAAGTGTCCATTACAATAGGTGCACCGATATTTCCGGTTGATGAAATTTCGAATCGGATCAATTGAACTGTTCCACTTCCAGCCCATCGCTTCATGTATAACTGACTGTTAGCCGGCCCTACTCTGTCTTCCAGCAATGCCATTGAATAATGGTACCCCGAAACATTATCAAGCAAATTATTTTTACTGATATAACCGGTTGAAGCATTGATGACATGATAATATGCTTTTTTATCTGTTCCTACTGTAAAGTAGAAGTATTCATTTGTACTTCCCGGCTTTTTCATAAACATGTTTTTTCCGAATATGGAATTTTTCATACCAACCGTATTAAACATATTTGATAAGTTCCCTCCCTGACCGTAAATCATGGTTCTAAACCCTGAATTATTAAAAGGCTGCATAACCATACCACTTAAAACAACATCTCCACAATCGTCTTCATACAGAGCGGTGCTAATTGCCGAATAGCCCGGAGCCGGAGGTGTAGGGTAATTTATAGCAGTTCCGGTTATAGTGTTTATATGAGCCAACTTCCCATTAACAGCATTTGGAGCCGTAAGAACAATATCATCAATATCTATAGTTGTACCTGAAGTACCCCCTCCTTCAACCAATGTCATACGCACATCACCTGCCGGAGCTGTAAAAGTTATGGTATTGTTTCCTTGTGTCAAAGCCTGAAGTGCGAGTATGTATGGAGTAGGAACATTGTTAATATATAAACAAAGCACAGGGCTTATTGCCGAATAAGCTGCATTAAACTGAAGGGTATATTGTATACCTTGTTGCACGGGCAATTTATAATTCATATGACCAAGCCATGATGTTGTTTGTAACCTTACTTTTCCCGGATTGATCCAGCTTATGGTTGTATTTGGAGTAGTGAATATTTGCCCCCATCCCAGTATAGATGATGAACCTGAATTAAAATCCTGTTGATATACAGTTCCCATTCCCGTATAACTTACCTGCCCGGTCATATTATTAAATGTACTGGAAACCTGCACCGGTATTGATTGATTTACTACCGGTGGAGTTGTAGGTGTAAAACTTGCTGTTGCTACCACAATCGGAGTACTTTCATTTCGCAAACCAAGTCTGTCACTTCCATAGATCCCTTGTTCTTTCAATGTATATGTGGCGGTATAGTTAGGCGAAGTTCCTGTGTTTTTACGTTCGTACACAGCCATTTGATTTCCACTTGCATCCAGTGTATAGTAAGTAGTATTTGAGCTGGCATCTGTAATCGGGTCAGTAACAGTTGGATTATATACTTTTTTATACACACGTTTACCTGTTGCATCATATAAAAACTCCAGGGTTGTACCATTTGTTTTTTCTATTTTCGAAATTTTACCATATACGTTCCAGGTAATTTTGTTGATCCCTTCTTTGTCATCGGAAATTAAGTTTCCTATTTCGTCGTATTGATAATTGAGAATATTTGATGACTGATCTTTAATATCATTGTACCTTAAAGGATCCATATTATCATTTAAATCCTGTACATATTTTAACTTGTTATTATGTGTCGGATCCCAATAATTGTAAGTGAAGTTATCCATTCTTCTTTCAACCCCTCCAAACTTACCCGAAATATTGGAATAACCGTTCCTATACAGAGTACTGAAGTTTCCATTAGCATCGTACGAGAAATTTTCCTGGTAATTTGTGGTGCCATTCCAGGTTAACGTTCCATTATCCTGAGTATAAAAATAAGCTGATGTAAGTCTGTTTAACTCATCGTAGTTAAATACACGACCTGTTGTAACATCCATGTTTTGGAATACAGCCCCCCCACTCGCTCTGTTTAAAGCACTATAATCATAATGGCTTGTCCAGCTGCTAATGTTTCCATTAAACAGATCACGATCAGAAACATCTGTACCGGTCATTGTATTTTTGAGTGCGTATGGATTATTACTAGCTACATCGGAGTTGAATGCGGAAGTCCCATTCACATAGTCGCCTGAATAATACCCAAGCAACATACTGTATGCATCCGTACCAACATCATTTGAACCATCGTGACCCGGGTCATACGCCGCAGTTGTATGGTTTAAACCTTTTAGCCAACCTTGTAATGTATACACATAATCCTGGCCCTGAACTTTATCCTGACCTATTACCGTACGCTTAAGCGGGCCGTGCAAATAGTATTCGTAGCTTGCATCTTTTTCCCAAAATATTTCATCTTTACTTGTTTCTGCAGTTTTAATTTTTCTGTCAACATCATAGGTATACCGATGAAAAAATTTATCTGGAAACGCTTCGTTATATTTTATTTTAATAATATTTCCACTGATAAGGTCGTATTCATATGCAAGATAGCTTCGACCTATTTCTGGGATGTCCTGTATCAACCATTCAACATTCCCGTGAGGATCATAGCTATAATAAGACACCACCTGGTCATTAGTTGTAACAATATTTCCATCTTTATCAGTTAGCGTGTAACTTACATTATTTTGCAAATATGTTTGAGGTTTATTCCCGAAATAATTTACCCCCGAAGCAGGTATTGAATAAACCGTAACCGTAATATCTTTACCTACACCAGATGCCGGATAATTAAAATTATTAAGGTCTGCATACGACGGTACACCAGTCATTGGCATTTCGCCTACTTCAATAATCCTGCCCAAGTCATCATATTTTGTATACGACATTTGAGGGTTAGACCCCGCTGGTATTCCATTAACCAGTTGTTTTGCATTCTGAGAAAATCTTAATCTTGATTTATTATCATACCAGAATTTGCTTTCACCACCATCCGGAGACAACTGACGGATCAATTGACCTAATGAATTATATTCATATTCTGTAACAAATGTATGAGCAGGATTTGTTTGACGATCGCTCACAAAAACAACACCTTTTGGCGGAACTGTTTTTACCATATTTCCTGCACGATCGTAATAGTATAAAGTATAATGATGATAATTTACTGTATAGCTCACTTTAAACATATCCTGCATCAGGTCTACGCATTGCAGTTTGTACTTTGCTTTTACATCATTTAATTGAGCGGTAATAAAACCTAAAATATTTTTATTAATAAGATTATTAAGTTGGTTAGCTGTTTCCTTTGCACAGGAAATGTTTGTATAGGTAATGAGTTCATCACTTATTTCCGGATCATTGGGATCAACCGGCTTGGGTGGATTGATCCTGTAGCAAATTCCTCCACAGGATACTTCACCACGAGCTATTACCGGGCAAATTTCGTAACGCCAGTAAGGTTGCTCGAAAGGCTCGGGAGTTCCGAAATACCCGGTTAAAACCGTAGCCGGTGTCATTACGTTTGCAATGTACGCCGTTATCAACTTATCCATAGAAGTAGCCACAGGAGTATAAGGGGCAAATAACTGATCGATAAAATAAGCACTCGCGTTTCCTGCAGTAACAAATGCAGCTGAAGCAGTAGGAGTACCCACTGAAAGATATAAAAAACCTTCATTATTTACCCCCTGAGGTACAACAGCCTGACTGAAAATATATTTAGGATTTAAGGATGTGCCCGGTTGTTTTTTATTAAAGAAATAAACAATCCTGTTTGTTGACACATCAAAATCAAAATAAGAAGGAATATCCGGATGAACAAACACCATCATTTTTGTATTACATGGAATATCCGTTTCAAGTGCCGGATTTAACTGATCGAGGAAATCCTGATATTCCCAGTTGATACCGTTTAAAGGCGCATTGGAACGAATAGTAGCCAATTCCTGATTTAATATATTAACATAATAAGAAGCTTGCACAGTAAGAATTGTTTCACCCGTGTTGGCATAACCATGTGGACAAAATGATTCATATGGTAATTGCAGATCAAATACACCATACATAGCGTTTGCCATTGCTTGCTGTTCGGCAACTGTTCCTACTGATACCTGTCCGTTTGCATCGGTTGTTACCGTTAAAGTACATTGCGTTTTGCAGGCATCAACCAAACCCTGTGCCTGGCAGTAAATAGTTGCCAATGATGTATCCACCGGTCCATAAAAATGTGTTGTATCAAAAACGTAGGTATTTTGATAAAGAACAAGCACATACACATCTCCTTCTACCTGGATCCCATTTCCGTGATATTCATCAATAATAGAATTGACAAACAAAGGATAACGATCCTGGCATGCCTGCTCGCACTGTGTCTGTGTTGCTGAAGCAAATACAGCAGGGCTCGTAACCACCGGATTTGTAGTTGGGTTACAATCGCTAATATTTGTGTTTTTTAAACAATTATAAAAATTGCTTTTAGGATATGTTATAATATATTGAAGGATAGTTGGGTCTGTAGAAGGATACAGGGGATTAGACAAGCTCACAGTTTGAGCCGCTGCATTAAATGCATTTATAAATGTAGTTCCGGTTACCGATGGATACGGAGAATCCGGAGGACTTGTAGGAAGAGATGGGGCTGTAGGATTGTTTGCATTTATTTCTGAATAGAATATTCGCTCACACATATTACATTGCTCTGTTGATGTATACTTAATGTATCTATACGGATGAAATTTATATCCCTGATCTCCGGGCAAACATCCTAAACCACCAGTTGCATTATGAATTTCTTCTATCTGGTAGCCAGTACCCGTAACAGCACCGTGACTATAGAATGCATTTTCCATAAACATATCGAAATAGTTTATGATGTTACTGGTGGGGAAATTACCTGGTCCCTGCATACCATTAACATTTAAATTATTAATGTTGGGGTTTCCCGGGCCATTATTTGGAAGAGCATTTACCATAGCGCTTCCTGACATTAAGTAGGTTGCCACGAAATTCTCCACCAATTTCTTACAATCGTATCCTGCATACTGGCAATCAATCATATTGGTTACAACTATATTAAACTCGCCCTGTGTGTATTCAGGAAACAAGGTGTTAATGGTTGTTACGGCTCCCGAATGAGTAGTAGCATACCAATCTGTATACATTTTTTCGAAATCATATACCATCTGGCTTGTGTTTGGTGTATTAGGGACTAATACAGGGCATTCGGTCTGATCACACTTTACAATAGGCAAGGTTACAACGTCATTACATCCGAATGTCAACGTAATATGATCAGCTGCTGCAGCATTTGCAGCGCTAAGTCCAAGGTATGCATATAACTGCTCAATATCCGGATCTGCATTTCCTACAGGGTTCAAATAAGCATTAACTCCCGCCATTGTAACCGTTGTGGTGGTTATTGTTGTTCCGCCAATATTACATACTGCCGCCGTGGCTAGCCCTGTATTATATTTAGTCTTCAAAGCATTTTCTATGTCCTTCAGGTATTGCTCCAAGTAGGTTGGGTTTGTATTTGCAACCGAAGGGCTTGGGTGGTATTGATTTCCTTCAATGATCCGCTCAATTGTATACGAACCCGGAGGTAATGCAACGGTATGCGTAAGGTTTGTATATGTATTCGAAGGGCATGTTCCGCTCATAGAAGAGAACGATGGAACAACAACTGTTTCAAGCAGTAAGGGAGCTGCGTCAGGTTCATTGTTATCAATAACTTTGATGGTTACTTTATAATCACAAGTTGCGCAGAAAGGGATACAGCTTTCCGTGTAAATATTTGGAGTTATACTATAATCAATCGTTACCGGTGTAGTAGGTGTTTCCGTAACTACAATGCTTTGGAACGATCTTAACCCGCTTGATCCATAAGGAGTGTTATTGGTTACATTATATTCTATCAAAAGCGGGACAGGAGCAGGCAAAGGATCTAGGTTAGCAGATTTTGGGCTGGCTAAACAGGTTGCAATGGTTTTTCCTTCTTTTGATATATATGAAATGCTTTTTTCATTATTTACGTCAATAGTAATTGTTTTTATAGCACTTATGGCATTAGGGGCCTCATCTCCAAACACTCGAATCAGCTCCGCATCGGTAACGCCTGTAATATAACTACGTGTAGTATGAATGTTATCTCCCGTATTTCCAAGTTTATGATTCAAACCGGGTGTACTTTCCTCTTTAGGCTTAGAAGTACCATCACGCATAAATAATGTTCTTGAATATGGGTAATCAAATGCAGAAGGCACATTTGTTTCCAGATTATTATTACTTGAATAATATTTACTTGAACCTGAAGAGGAACTCATTCCCAATGGGTTTAGATAATTTGAATTTTCATCAAAATCGACTGCTGAGTAAGTATTACCAGAGGAGTTTTTTGAAAATGAAGGAATATAAGCCAACGAAGAATTTTGGTGTGGCGCAGGCAATGTTGATAAAGCTGGGCGTCCGCTGTAATCATAGATAGTTTGTCCGACAAGAACCCTATTTGCTGATTTTAGTCGCGACTGGCTTTGAATCGACATTTGTAAGCCATTTGCATAATTAATAGCTTCACCAATATTAATCTGCCCATTAGTAACGGCGTCACCTTCAATAAAACTACGGGTAAAAATCCAATTCTTATCTGCATCAAACTGGTTGTAATAAAACAGATAAGGTGTAGAAGAACTTGTTGAGCTAACCGGCTCATTAATTGCTCCCTGCACAAACTGTGCTACATCTGTCCAGTCGCCCCAGTTTCGATCATTAGCTATACCTCCTGGATATGCATTTCCTATCTGGCGCACCCTCCAAACATAATAACCTGTACCTTCTGTAATGGTTAATTTCAGTTGGTTCAAATCATTCCCTGTTTCAATGGTTAAAGCTTTATCCCAATCTACCGAAGTGGTGATATTGGTTTCACTCAACATAGTACTTGTACTTGTATTGTATAATCTCAACAACTGAAATTGATAGTTAGGCGCAGGCACACAACTTACATTCCAGGTAAATTTTGCTTCTGTTCCACTAAAAGTAACAGGAGCCGGGGCTATGGAAATGTTTCCACCAACCGATTGAGGTACTGTGTATACAAACTCTTCCGTTAAATACACATCTGTTTGCATTACTGTTTCAACTGTAGGTTCAGAAGCACCTGATATTCTTGTATAGGTTGCTGTTACAATGAATTTGTTCACTAAAGGCTGTATACTTGTTACATCAATGGTTACGTATGACTGAGGTGAATTCTTATCGATAGTAAGTGTTCGCATGTAGTTGTACGGAGTGATTCCACTACCTGTATAACTGGTATATCCATTAATGGTTAGATCAACTTTATACTGGGCAACACTTGCGTCTATATTATCGCCTTTCCAATCGAGCAATGCAGTAATTGTTGCCTTTTTCAGAATACGCACAGGAGTAGCAGTTACACATGAGTTTGATGCAGGAAAATCCCTTACATACAGATTTTTTGACTGGAGGCTTGTGTTAAACCCTACAAAGCTGGCCCTATCAGTCTTAACATAATTTTGTGCTACAGATGTTAGCTTAACCATTAGCAGACAACACAAACAAGCAATTACTCCAATTTTATTTTTATATTTTCTCATAACAACAACCTGTTATATTATTTTTTTCTGTTATCAATAACTTTATATCCTGTATACTCTGCCTTTAATTTGTTCTTCTTTTCAAAAAAAAGTGTGGTTACCGGTACGGAGATATTTGTTTTTTTATAATCATAGTCCATGTTGGTAAAAACATATTCAAGTGTTTTGTATTGTTTATCGGGCATATATTCCAGATCTACTTTATGAAGTGTATTTGACGTTGTGTTGATACAATACACTACTTTTTTTAACTCTAAAAACTGAGACATCTTTGGATTTAAATAGAGCGTAACTACTTTATTAAATGGTTTATTCTTCACCTCTAACGTTTCTACTTTTTCTGCACATTTAAAAATACTATCCTGTAATACACTTAATTTATCATATAATCGCTCTTCCTTTTTTCCGACAACAGCATCTGCCAGGTAAATTACTTTCTGAGTTGGCAACACGGTTATAGTTGTTTTCTGGTCGCGGTAAATATTCATTTTATCGCTAAACAACCAGCTGTTTTTTGCAGCAGTCATCATTTCTATTTTGGAAGAACTTACAATATTATTTCCCTGTTTGTCCTTTTCGTTAAGCAAGGCCTTTACCTGATAATTTAAATAACAGGTTTTACCATTGGTCCCTAATTCATTCATTTTATCAAACACTATTTTTACTTCTTTTAATGAGGTATCTATTGGTTTGAATGGGCTTGTAAATGCCCCGAGTATGACAACCAGGAGAACCAGGCTTGTTCGCGAAGAATAATATTTTAGTCTATTTATCATGATTGATTAATATGTTAATTAATAATTTACGGACGGGCTTCTGTCGGTGTGTTGTATTGTGTTTCTGTAACTGTTTTCAATCCCTTTTCGGTTTCGATCATTTTACGCACCAGTTTTCCTTCCTGATTATATTGATAGTATAGACCAAAATGCTGATCATCAAAGCTGGTTAACAGCCTTAAAGTTGTTGCATCATATACATAAGCATTCATTTGCGCATTCAATGGTTGAATTCTAACATCATCTATATAAAGATTATTGGATACCGTTACATTACTTTGTACAAAAGGAGTAAACACGCTATTCAATGCAATGCCTGTCCAGTTGGTAACCTTAGCTTCCATCAAAGTCCATTCTCCTGTTTGGGCTATCTTTGCAAATGTTATTGGGGTAGTATTAATAGTTCCTTTTAGTGGTGATAAAGAATGTGATGCATCCTTAACCCATACCTTTATACTTAAACCTTTATCAAACAATTGCTGGGTCAAGGTCATAGGTTTAAATGCCAGTGTGCCATTGTAGTTACTTGACTGCAAGTGATACGACCATTTTCCCGCATGTGCAGTTGTTTGTTTCCTTCTGCTTGTTGCAATGAAAACACCGTCTTCAACCTGGTTTCCGTATAGTTTTTCAAAACTTTCAAACTGCACACTACCCATATCCGCATTTTGAGCAACGAGGTATGGAACTGTTCCTTTATATCCGAATTTCGCAGTGCTATATATACCCAAAGCATCAACTTCTTCAAGCGCTTCACCATTTGGTGAGTATTTTGTTACTGTAGTTGCTTTCACCCACTTATCAGGATTATTAGCTGATGGGCTTTTCCAGTTAAATTCTTCCATCATATAAACACCGGCGGCTTTGTAATTACGCTCACCAGTTGTAGTTTTGCTTCCTCCCACAATTGTTTCGTTATAAACAAAATTTGACTTTGGGCGCCATTTTCCTTTTACACCGGTTTCGTATGAATTGCCTGCTATCAATCCAGGGATCGCATATAAATTAAGATCATACTGCCAGTTGCAATCAAAAGTGGTAGCTCCTGAAGCAACAACATTTGGAATTCCTTTGATCTCCTGAACATCCGGACAGAATTTAATACATTCAACAGGGTATGGATGGCATGGGTTATCTGTTTTAAAATATTCTAATTGGCCTGTAGATGTATTTACTGAAAAACTACCAGGTGTTGGTAACGTCATATTACAATATGATGGAGGCACTACTGTTGGTTCTTTTAGTCTAATAATCTGATCTCTTCTACCAAATCCACAATAAGTAGTTGCCAATCTTTCATACCATAACCATCCTTGTGTATCCATATGAAATTTACCAAAATGAGTAGTAAATGGCGTTTTGGTATTTATAAATGTGAATAAATCAGCATTATTTAAATCTGGATTTTGAGAAGCATTAAAGGTTACGCCACATGGTACAGAACCTTCCGTGCATACAAAAGTGGCACTTGGCCAGCCCTGATAAGGAGGGCAGCTACCATTGTTTTGTATTTGAACGCCTGTAACATAAAGAAAGTTACTTCCTATATTTACCTGATTACCCCATTTCCTAGCTACATGATTAATCTTATCCATCTGATAAGAATTAGTGTTAGAAAAACTAAGAATACTTTGGCCCGTTTGAGGCTGAGAAAACCCTATAATACTATACAATGAATTCAAAATATTAGTTTCCCCTGTATGTTGGTGAATTTCGTTAATAAGGTTTGGATCTCCAATATAGGATATAAAATATGGAATGGAACAACGATTAAATTCATTTTGATCGAAGGAAGAAAGAGTTTGAACCTGAAGATCCCACGATGTATTTAACCATAAATTTAAATCTGCTACTAATTGGTGATCGTCTGGGGTACAAAGAACTGTAGACCCTCCTTGCGTTAATACTGAAACAGTAACATCATTTCCATTATATGTCAGATTGATCGTTCTGTCTTGAAGTGGTATACAATTACCATCAGCATCCAATATCTGAGCGGTTCCATTATAAACATAGTTTGATGCATGAGATGCAATGGCAGAACTTAATCCAGCAGCAAATGCCTGGCGAGGACCCAAAATACTTGCAGGAATAGGAGTTACAACCGGAGCTTGGTACGCACCATAGGTGGTGTAACTACCAGCCATTGTATTTAACTGGTTAGTTCTTCCGCTTCTTACTACTTTAATATTTAAAATATTGGTTCCATTAGGAAGTGAAACCGTTTGATTTAACAGAGCAGCGGGTAATATTTCAACTGCACTGCCTACTGTTTCATCAATATGAAAATAATTTCCGTTGATTAGTACAAGGTCTCCTTTAACAAGGCCCTTCATGGCATCACATACAGTACCAGAGCTTGCCGCAAAGTTCAAGAAGTAATGCCCTGCTATTAATGACGATGTTATAGTAATATTCGGAGCCGGAATCAACGTAAAATTTTCATTGATCGCTTTTTGTCCCATTTCAGCATATTGCGAATAAGCCGGAGTGGAATAACTTGTGTATGTACCATCATGATTATTATCTGATGGCAAATTCAATCCTGCATAACCATCCGTAGTTTTTGTTTTTACCGGTTTGCCCGTATATGAACTGAACACAAGGTTCTCTGTTTTATGCACGATCCCATCCTGGGTAGATATAACCGATTTTTGAATGACAGGGTAACGAATCACTTTCGAAGTAACATGTGTTCTTAATTTGCTTTCCGTGTAATTTACCAATGGAGATAATGATGCCTGTGGTAATGGGATAACACCTGCTATACCTACACCAAAATCAACTTCAATACTTGCATCTTCCGTAACATCTTCTATCGATTTCATCTCAAAAGTCATTTCCATTTCTTTACCCGGATAAGAAAGTACAGGAGGGCTTCCATCGGGTTTTTGAACATAGACTCCTTCACCCGGTTGGAAATACTGGTATTCGGTTGAGCTGCTCTGGGCAAAATACTTTAATGGCCCTGTTCCTGCCGCACCGCCGGCAAAGTCACCAGCATAGGTTGATACCGATTTAGGTTGCCCATGCATAGAGTTCATAATAAAGCGATAACCCTGAGTTGCAAAAACATTAGATACACCGTAATTAAAAACGATTGCCGGCAGGTTCATCCAGTCTTTTTCTTCAGAAACATCTGTACTTGAAATTGCCTCTGTGCCATTATAGCTCATATCAAAAGGATAATCCTTAACGGTGTAAAATTCGCTTACAACAAAACCAGTATTGGTTTTTCCACTGTGTATATTTTTTGCTACAATCCTTCCGTATCCAACAGATGGAGCCGGTAATAAAGACTCTCCAATTGGTCCCTCAAATTGTTCACGATCGGTACCACCAATTACTTTTTGAGCAAAACTTTGTTCTATTCGTTTTGGTAAAAAGGTGATCAAGGCATTTTCATCTCTTATAGATGCAGGTTCGTTAGTAACCACACCGCTGCTTTTTCCTTCTTCTGTTTGGTAAAAATATTCGGTTCCATATAAACTTTCTACGTCTGTATCAATACCATTTGCATCATACATCAGGATTCGCTTAACGCGCAGTCCTCCACCCTTTTTTGCTTTCAGTACCGGAATTTTAAAATAAGACAGATCAGGTTTTACTTCTAAACAGGATGTTCCCTGAGCAAAAAAGGAAGTTCCGATTTTACTTAACAACTGCATCACTACAGCTTTTACACTTAAACCATCATCAACGCCACTCGCTGATGCATCGCAGTTTCCGGTAGGATTTAATTTTCCTCCTTTTTGTTTTTTCACAAGGTCTAAACAAACATCTCTAGGTAAAGAATAAGAGCCGCCGTTTGGATCGAGCCGTATATATACATCACCATTGGAGTCAATATCAGCTTTATCAAAATTCACATACCCGTCTATATAATCAGAGCTACATTTTCCTAAATCCGGATTCGTACCTACCAAGGCATATAAAAACTTGAAAAAGATCTTATCGTTATTATATCTCTGATTGATTAAATTAACCAACTCCTGTTTCTCCTGAGGTGTTGAAACCCCAATATCTGCGACATTTATTTTATAATCTGTAGGGCTTCCTTGTTCGCTCAATGATGATCCTCCCATAAGGCTTACCAATGCTTCTGCCCTTTTATCCTGCACATATAAATAATCGTCCTGTTCATACTGAACATGGATCTCACCACCCGAAGGCAATTGAATGACTTTTAACTGCCAGGCCGCGGGATCAAAATCCAGCGGTGGCGCATAAGGATCCGTAGCTGATGGAATGATTTGGCTTACACCCGCTTTCATTTTATCAAAACGATTCCCACCTCTTGTTGCATCCTGGTAATTTCCCCAGGCATCTAATGCGAACGGATTGTAATTCGGGTTTTCATTTAAATTCGCGTATTCCGCTTGAAAGGTTGCGTATTTAGTAGGATAAGGTTTTGCCGCAGATGTTGGATAGTTATATTGGAATTTGTAAGGACTGATTTTTGCGGTTACAACACCATCATATTCAAACCACACTTCTTTCAGGGTTAATTTACCACCACCGTTTACATTGTTAGGTGTTTGCGAACATAATGAATAATCATATTTGAACTTTACCGTTTTTATTAGTTTACCTGGAAACCCATTATCATCTTTTACATACAATTCAATAGCATCCAGTTTTTTTAGTTTTTTAGAACCCTTTGCCGTTTGACTATTTGCCGCTGTTGCGTCACCAGCAGCCTCCATACCATCTTCACGATCTGAAGTAATAAATTTGGCAATGTGTGTTTTTGTTTCAACCGTTGTTAAGTAATCAACATCTTTGTTTCCGGATGAGTAAGAGCCCATATCATCCGAGGGGTCCGTTAATTCATTGTTTGCGTAATTTAAACCTGTATACGGAATCCTGTAATGATACCCGCTACCATTAGTTGCATCATGATGTTTCTCATATAAAAATTGGGTGTAACCTCCGAAATCATCTGACGAAGGTCCATCAAGCATTCTATCTACATAATCCGGTGATGTGATCTGTGTTAGCAGGTACGAGCTTACATAACGTCCTTCATCTACCTGCCCCACCTTCATTTTATTTTCACCGTTAATATCTTTATATGCAATAAATTTGTTGTGAATGTTTGATGCACTTACTCCACCCAAATCATACTGCATGCTGGTTTCCTTTTCAACATACACAGGCAAGCCATATACATAAGTATTACCTTCTTCATTTACGGTTGCAATCTCACCTATTTGTTCACCATGAGATCGGTAAGCAATACTATTTATGGCAGCACTTTTCTCATAAGCGTTCACCCTTTTATTATTTACAGTGTAATTTATTTCGTCGTTCGTATGATATCCGATATAGGATGAACGCCCGCTTCTACTCATTGATCCATTATCCAAAGCAATAGTTGATTGTAGTTTAGGAAGAACAGTATTAACGTTCATATCCGGATGCGCTCCTTTAAAACCCGGTGTCCATGAATCTACCGTTATATCAGCTTTAACCGCATTATTATTCGAATCAAATACAACATCTCCACCAAGATCATTATTAAAACGAAAGAAGAAAGGTTCATTATCAGCAGAAGCATTTGGGAACCTGTAATTACTAGTAAACGTTGTTGCATTCCCCCAGTATTCGCCACTGGTTAATGTTTGCTGTCCTAAACCAACACTTACTCCACCACCATATTCAAGACCAAGAGATACATCTCCTGCAAGCTGTGCTATGTATGTTTTACTTTCAACAGTATTTGGCCTGAAGTAGCCTGCATTTTTACTATGTAACCTGAATCCTCCACCCATTCCTTCACCACTTACAGAGTACATATCAGCATTACTGAAAGGAATAGACATATATCTATCCCGTTTATTAAAGGTCGCCTCTTTTTCAAGAAGGTAATCCATTACACCATTCCCATCCATATATGCTTCGCTGGAATACAAATAGCCATAACCAGTCCGCTGAAGGTCAGCTTTATTTTTCTGGTAGTTGAAATTTCCAAAAAAACCGATCTGAGGACCAACTTCCAAAGGAGAAGGGTTTAACTGTATACTAAAGTTTGTATTGAAAGAAAAACCCTCGTAAGGAGTAATAGTAGTAGGATGTTGCTGATCTCCCAATGAGTGCATACCATAAGCACTTCCAAGGCTTCCAATACTTCTTATGCCTTCCATGGCTTTGGATTTCAATTGTTCCTTCGGAGATTTTTTTTGATCTGCCCTGTATTTATTTTTGTCTGCCTCTGTCTTAAATTCATTGTATTTCGCTTTCGTTTTAGCATCACATTCTTTCTTCTTCTTTTTTGATTGGGATAAAAGAGCGGCAGGGTTAACCTGTGCTGAAAAACTGCCTGTTCCGTCCGACATGGAATATCCTAATGAAACCAGACCCTGACGGAACGACAAACCTGCACCTGCAGTATAACCAAATCCCCTGTAATTATTATACCGGATAGATGCGCTAACCGACACAGGAACCCCAAAGCTGAAAAGTTCAAGATTTCCTAAACTTGCTCCAGTACTTACTGTCCAGTTCCTTGGAACGTCGTTATAATAAGTATACGTATTCTTGGTATCATCGGCAAAACCTCGTTTCCCCCTGTTAATAGAGCCGGGATTCAGTGTCCAGCCATACCCAACCCATGATGCTTCGGACTCAACAGTTTCACCGCTATGGTAGGATAGCGACATTGCATAACCGCCACCACTCGCTCCCGGTATATTTATTACAGGAATATTGTAATTAAAGTCACCACTGAATTCATCCACCATACTTGTGGTAGTAACCGGTTCAAAGCTGGAAAATTCAGGTGATGAAGGACCGCTTGTTAAGGCCCACATAGAAGAAGGGTAAATTGTTTCCAAAAGCATAATCACTCCAAGCATGAAGCCTGCTTTTTGTCTGAACTTATTTGCCTTTTTATTACTAAAAAATTTCATGTGTCAACTATTTAATGTTTACTTAGTTTTAATTTCTATCCGGGGTATGTTATTCTCTATTGCATTTTTATCAAATTCAAAATGCAGGATTCCTATATCAAATGATTCGTCTGAATAAACAAAGTCAAATTTCTTTACCTTTTCAAGTTCATCTTTTTTATTAATAGGTGCGAAAACAAAATTCACTTTTCTATCCTTACTTAACCCATAAGTGTTTTCCAAAGATGATAGTACCGGCGCATAGCTCATTTTGTCAGCCATGAGGTTTACTTTACTTTCAAGGTCAAAATTCAGGGTCAATGCTCTTTCTACGTACTCTTTGAAATTTTTAAGATCCTTGTACATAATATCATCCTTGTTGTCTTTACTTTCATCCGGACCAAGTATCATAACAAACGATGAATACGATTTGCTTAAGTTTAACAGGCTATCGTATTTTGGTTTTTCAGTAAACCCGTTAGACTCCATTTCCTTTAGTGCAACGTATTCAGGTGGTGTATAAATAACAGACACCAATACATTATTTACTGATCTGCTGACTTTAAAACCATTATCGGGGTTACTGATGAATGTATTAAATTCTTCTACAGTGTTAATCTTTTTTCCGCAAGCAATGAATGTGAATGCACAAATGATCAATAAACTATTTTTTATTATTCTTATCATTTTATTTTGCAGATGCAGGTTGTGTTTTATATTGTTCGTTCAATGCTTTTACAACCTCATCCGTAATGTCCATATAATCTTTCGCGTAAAGAATATTACCCGAAGCTGTCGTTCCTAAAACAATATCGTAGCCTTCCTTTTCGGCATACTCCTCAACGAATGCGTTCACCTGGTTAAGAACTCCTTCTGTTAATTTATCATCCGAGTCTTTTATGTTTTGCTGTGCACTTTGAGAATATTGTTTCAAATTTTCCTGTTGCATCGACAATAGTTTTTCGCGTTGCATACGTTCCTCTTTTGAAAGGACTGGAAAATCAAGGTTATATTGATTCACTGCTTTTTGAAAATCTTTTTGAAGTGTATCCAGGTTTGATTTTATCTCATCTGTTTTCTTTTCCTGCACCTTTTGTGCTTCCTTCATTCCCTCGAAATTGTATATCAGATCAGCCGACCTTACATACTTGACATCTTTAATATTAAATACTTTGTACAAACAAAAGCTCATTGATGCCGCCATCAATACACAATATGTAATCAGTAGTTTATTTTTCATTTTATTTTTCGATTAAAAAAGATCCGGAAGTAAGATTTCCGTCTATATTCATTGTATAGTTAAACGTTCCTTGCAGTAGCTGTGAATTGGAATCTTTTCCATTCCATATAAATGCCTTTTCATGTGTAGTATATACCAACTCTTGTGAAGTGTTGTAGATGTTTAATTCAAAAGAAGTAATGTTGGTTTCGTATCGTGCCAACTTCAAATCATCGTATTGATTGTCTCCATTTGGCGACATAAGCATACCTTCTTCCAAATCGAGGTAAGGAGTACTAATAATATTTGTTTTCAATTGATGGGTACTGTTTAGAGGAACAATCACCAGTTCTTTGTAATTTCTAATCTGAAATAAGGAACTGTCGAGTGGAACATAGATGGAGTCGTTGAAAGCCTGAACCGAATTTATACAGCCCAATTTATTTGTAATACACATTAATCTGGTGTCGCTAAAATTATTATTTCTTAAGGTAAACTCCAGGGTGTTTGAACTGAGTAAAGGATTTATACCAAGTGTATCAGTACCCCCGGCATCCAAAGTATCAATAATAGCACTATTTAATCCTACTTGTATTTTCGTACTATCGGTTCCAACAATTGTATCATTTAATAAAGTAGTATTTAAAAATAGTTGAGGTAATTCAGGTGTAGTAACATTAACCTTGCTTTCTGCAGCACACCCATTTGCGGGATTGGTTACTTTAAATGTATATTCTCCAATATTTGAAACATCAATAGATGATGTAGTTGCGTTACCCGGAGTCCACAAATACGTGGAGCCTTCAGGCGCATTGGTTGCACCTGTCAATGTAACTATTGGATTGGCACAAGAAATTGAGGATCCAAAGCCGGCATTGGCAATTTCTGCTGTAAACTTACAGGCTGTAAAACTTGCACCGAGTTTTATAAGCTTAGCCTTATTTAAAACAGTGGCTTTTACCAGTAGAGCTTTGGAAAATAATCCGGGAGTAACTGTAGTTCTACTTACCTTGTAATTTATGCTATACTTAATTGTATCACCTGATCTTTCAATTCTTAAAACATCTCCCGGTCGGTAATTATAACTGTAAATAGTTGACGTACCATTTTCATACTGATACATATATTGAGTGGTATTCCAATAAAATCCGTAATCTATATCTGTTACCAGAGCCTGATTTGCAGAAGGAACATCAAGAAATCCAAAATAAAAACTTTTGTTTGCCGGCTCAGAATAAACATACTCTATCCATCCGTTTGTGTTCGGCAATAATGTATCTCTGCTATTGGCCGAGCCTGTTCCCGTTGTTGTGCCTTTCAATGTATCACCACTAACAGAAGCGTTATACAGATTGGTCCAGTTTACTTTATAGCCAACATTAAACTTAAATTTACTGCTATTTTGAATTGCATCGGATATTGTTACCGAATAGTTCCCCGGGGCTGCCTGTGAAGCTGAACATAATGTTGATCCACCCGGTTGCCAGTTATATGTATTTGAAAAAGGGATGCGCGGAATCACTTTAACCTGGCCATCTGTTATACCCATCGAACTATTATGAGTAATATCCGGTTTTACCTGCACATAGTTTGCAAATTCAATATTACCTGATTCAACAAAACTGCAACCCACATTTGCCAGACGATTGACTGAATATAAGTTCGCTTTTACTTTAAGATTCTTTTGAGAGATCCCGGGAATTACAACAGTACGGAGCTGATAATTATTGACTTTATAATTAATATTATCCCCTACTCTTTCGATTCTGACAATATCTCCTGCTCTCAAATGTGTATTGAATGTATTGGTAGTTCCCGATTCGTAATAATAAAGGACACCTGTATAACGTATACCAAAATCAAGATCGCCTGCTCCATAAGGATTTGGATTGATCGAATCGCAAAAACCCAAATAAAACTGATTGGTATTTGTAAGATCAACCTTATATTCTAACCAACCATCAACTCCTGCCGCTAAAGTATTTTTACTCTCTGCGTGCCCGATAATATTCGCATTATTGGTTGTGGATATTAATGAATCGCCGGTAACAGAAAGAGAGCAACGGTCCATGTTTGTCCATAATATTTTATAACCAACATTATAATTATAAGTACTTTGATTAACCAAAGCATCTGTAACAGATACAGAATAAGTTGCCGCTGATAACGAAGATATTGTTGAAGTCGTGGCTCCACCGGGTTGCCACAAATAGGTATTTGAAAGCGGAATTGTTGGGACCACCTTAACACTTCCATCAGTTGCACCTAAACCACTACTATGTTTAACGGTTGGTATAACACGTACATAATTATTGAATGTACAATTACCCTTATTATAAAAACTGCACCCAACGTTTACCAAGCGGTTCACTGAAAGCATCTGTGCTTTTAATTTATAGCTTTTTTGCCCTACACCACTAACCGTTGTTGTTCGTACTGTAACCCCATTTACCTTATAAATAAATGAATTACCAACACGCTCAATTCTAAAAACATCACCCACCCTGTGAGCATAAGTTAATGCTGCGCTAGTACCGCTTTCGTAATAACTAAAAGTTTTTGCTGATAGTGAGAACATTATTCCATAATCTATATCTCCAAGAGAATACTGAAGTGAACTGCAATTATCAGCAAAACCTAAATAAAAATTATTACTCGACAGGTTATCTACTATATATTCCACCCATCCATCTACATTTGGATCCAAAGTGTTTTTACTGCTTGCCGTACCGTAGATGCTTGTACTATTTGTAGGGCTAATCAATGAATCATTACTCAGATAACAACGATCCATATTGGTCCAATCAACTTTGTAACCTACATTATATTTAAGAGCACTGCTATTTGAGAGTCCATCACTTATCGTCAGTGTTGTTGTTCCAGAAGATAAACCTGAATTTGTTTGCGTAGTTGCTCCTCCGGGTTGCCACAAATAGGTATTTGAGGCAGCAATTTTTGGTGTAGCCTTCACGCTTCCGTCAGAAATACCATAATCAGTGCAATGTTTAATAATGGGTCTGGCTTCTACAAAATTAATAAAGCTCGTATTGTTTAGCTGTTCAAAGCTGCATCCTACATTCAATAGCCGCACAGGTGAACTACGTAAAGCTGCTTTCACTTTCAAGGTTTTTTGTGATATCCCGCTTACAGTTGTTGTACGTACAACCGCATTATTTATTTTATAGTTTATCGTGTTACCAATCCTCTCTATTCTTACAACATCACCAACCTTTGGAGCAGCTTTAATTACTGCATTAGCGCCATTTTCGTAATAATACAATTGTTTTGTTGTAGTATAGTATATTCCATAATCTATATCTATAGGTGTATTGGAATTAGGAGAGATACTATCCGTAAAGCCCATTAAATAAGTATTTGTTCCGGTAACATTATCAACCACATATTCAACCCAACCATCGGTATTTGGTATAAGGGTATTTTTACTTACGGCATAACCATATATGTTTGTATTTGGTGAAGTAGAAATCAATGAATCATTTCTGAATACCGTTCTGTCTGCATTAGTCCACATTACTTTGTAACCCAAATTGTAAACGTTAGAATAAGTTTGTGAAGAAGCACTGGTTACCAATAAACTATATTGTCCGGAAGCGACATTACTAATGTTTTGTGTGGTTTGAGCCCCTGGATTCCATAAATAAGTATACGGAGCCGTGCTACCGGAAACAGTCAGACTGATCCCACCCTGCGTATCAATACCATCAGGGATAAGATGATCTATTTTTGCAAACACAGAAACCTGGGCATGAAAAAATCCGGTTGAAAATATTAAAGCGATTAATGTACTTAGAAATTTCATGAAACTTTTTTATTAAAATTTATTGAGCCACCGAAATGCATATTAATTTATTTTACTGAATTCCTACAATTTGCACTGAATTTGCCGCCCGGCAACCGTTACTCCAGTGAAAAGTGTGACCTGACTTCATATTAAATCCAAAATTATTAAGATTTGGAAGGCGCAAAGCTAACAAAGGATAGATGGCCGAATATGACAACTTAGCACAGAGACAGTTTAGCTTTATAAGTGGTATGTTTTTTTGAGCCAAAAAAAAACGCACCTTATATGAAGTGCGTTCGGGGTTTCTATTTTGTTTTTTCTGTTACATCAAATTTATTCTCTTCAAAAACTCGTCTTTTTTTAGAGTAGACAAATAAACATGCGTTTCGTCAAGCATCTCAACTACTCCACCTTCTTCACGTTTATAGCGAACGCAATGATTTATGTTAATGATGTGCGATTGATGAACTCTTATGAATGGCGAATTTATTGAACAAAGTTGTTTTTCGAAATCTTTTAATGTTTTAGAAACAAGCATAGTTCGTTTATCTTTAAAAACAACTAAAGAGTAATTTGACTTTGCTTCTACTCGTATGATATCATCCTGGTCGCAGTACTCTGTTATTTCTTTATCTGAAATGAGTATTTTATTTCTTTTATCTGAATGACTAAATACTTCTCCAAGTTTGCCGTTTAAATTCAGTTCGTTTCTCTTTTCGTTTATGAAGTTCCTTGCTTTTTCTACAGCCGAAATAAGATCATCCGAATCGATTGGCTTTAATAAATAATCGGTAGTACCCAGCTTTAAGGCTTTTAGCGCATACTCCTCGTGAGCAGTAGTAAATATTAACTTAAACCCTTTGTAATTTATCTTATCCAATAATTCCAAGCCTGTCATTTCAGGCATATTAATATCCAGAAATACAATATCGGGTCGGTAATTATCAATGAATTTAACTCCTTCAATTGGGTTAGTTGTTTCAGCAATAATGTTAAATCCTTTAACATATTTTTCGATCAACAATTTCAAACTCTTAATCCCATCTATCTCATCATCAATAATGATCGCTCTCAATTCCATAAATTCCCACAATAAATTAGCGTTTCGCGATCGAAATTTACAAATTTATTGGATTGGTTATAATCCAATAAGTTAACAATCTACTAACGAAAAAAGCAAGGTGAATTATAAAAGCCGGATTTAAGCAACTTTTTCTTTTAATACAATTTCCCAGTGCATATTAAGCCATGTTAATGCATCTTCTTTTGTATTAAACATCCTTTGAGGGCAAAAAGTTTTAGCAAATTTCACATAAAAATTTCCCAGTAATCTTGTTGCTAAGGATTTAACAACTATAGCTTGTGCAATGCAAAATTGGTAATTTTCCTCATTGTTAGAGTATTCTCTTGCCTCTTTGGTAATTGAATTGTGAGGAGCAGTAATAACCAGTGAAACAAATCTGTTTCCCTTAATAATGTCCATTACAATATTGTAATTTTCAATCACGTCAGCAATTTCAACCTCCACATCTTCATGTAATACAGTAGTTAGTACCTTTCCGTCATAACTAATATTTGCTGTTTTTGTAGTTGCTTCTAACATATTAAAACGAAGTTAAAAAAAACATGCACATGGTCAATTATTTTTTTCATAAAAATGATAAAAGGTTTTTCTGAATAAATGAGTGGTTTAATTAATATTATGATCTGGTTAACTCTTTGATTAACTCAATATATTGAGGAAACTCACTTGTTAATACATTTAATGTTACCAGTTCAAAATCTTCGAAATCAAAACCGGGAGCAACAGTACATCCAACCAAAGAAAATCCACCGCTTACTTCACAACGCGATCCAAACCAACTTCCGGACTGAATTACACACTTAAAAGCTCCGCCTTCGATGTGGGATGTGAGGTTTAGTTTGTTTATATAATAGTCTGCCGTTTTCATTTTTACAATTGATTCTTAATTACACTCGAACCCCCGCAATTGTAATATCATCCGAAAAAACATTTTGATATTAAATACGGGCTGAAGTATTCAACCGGAATCGCATTGATCTTTTGCAAGTATAAATCCATTACCTCCTTTTGGTCATCTTTATTTAGCCTAATTAACTCAAAATATTCACTGATAGATTCAGGAAGAATCATCTTTAATAGACTTTTATAAGACTCGTTCACCATTTTAATTTAAGCCCACAAAAATCAAAATGATTTCCTTCCCCACAACTTTTAACCTGATCCGAATCTTTTTCATAAGAAATATAAAGGTATGAAAATGGGTTAAAATGTACAAAATCCTAAACAAAAAGCCCCGATGTTTCCATCGGGGCTTTCAATCTATAGTTTTAAGCGTCAGGCTGAGCCCGACGAAGCCTAAGCTTCTACGCTTTCTTCTTCTTTAGATGCCATCAATCGATCGTATTCTTCTTTAGAACCTACAACCAGTTTTTCGTACTGACGGATACCTGTACCTGCAGGAATTAAATGTCCAACGATTACGTTTTCTTTTAATCCTTTTAATGTATCTACTTTTCCGTTTACCGCTGCTTCGTTCAACACTTTTGTTGTTTCCTGGAACGATGCCGCAGAAATCCAACTTGCTGTTTGTAACGATGCTCTTGTGATACCCTGAAGAATAGACTCAGAAGTTGCAGGAACCGCGTCACGAGACTCAACTAACTTCATTGCTTTACGCTTTAAGCTTGAGTTGATATCACGTAATCTACGAGCTGTAATGATCATACCGGCTTTTACTTCATCAGAATCTCCGATATCAGTAACAACCTTTTTACCGAACAATTCATCGTTCTCAGTCATGAAATCACCTTTGTTGATGATTTGTTTTTCTAAGAAGATTGAATCACCTGCATCAACGATCTCCACCTTACGCATCATCTGACGAACAATAGTTTCGAAATGTTTGTCGTTCAGTTTCTGACCTTGTAAACGATAAACCTCCTGGATCTCATTCACAATGTATTCCTGAACTGCAGTAGGTCCTTTGATTGCAAGGATATCACCAGGACTGATTGCACCGTCTGATAAAGAATCACCAGCTTTGATGTAATCGTTTTCCTGAATTAAGATATGCTTAGATAATGGAACTAAGTATGTTCTTCTTTCACCTGTTTTTGCTTCAACCATAACCTCACGGTTACCACGCTTGATTTTACCGAAAGTAACGATACCGTCAATTTCAGCAACAACTGCAGGGTTACTTGGGTTACGAGCCTCGAACAACTCAGTTACACGTGGTAAACCACCGGTGATATCACCCGTTTTACCTGTAACACGAGGGATCTTAACCAAGATTTGACCCGGTTCGATCTTCGCATCTTCACCCACAATAATGTGAGCTCCAACAGGAATGTTATAAGTTTTAAGAACATCACCGCCTTTTCCAATGATCTTAATCAATGGTGACAATGTTTTGTCCTTACTTTCAATAATTACTTTTTCTTTGAATCCTGTTTGTTCATCAGACTCCTCACGGAAAGTGATGTTTTCTTTGATAGATTCAAATTCGATTTTTCCACCGAATTCAGAAACGATAACAGCGTTATACGGATCCCACTCACAGATCATCTCACCTTTCTTAACTGTAGCACCCGGTTTGATGTACAATTGAGAACCGTAAGGAATGTTACCTGTAGTAAGTGTAATACCTGTGTTCACATCAACGATACGAACCTCGGTAGAACGGCCGATAACAACGTTTGCTTTTTTACCTTCAGCATTTACACGCTCAACAGTTCTAAGCTCGTCGATTTCAGCAATACCATCATGTTTTGCAATAACTGAAGAAGAAACCGCGATGTTTGATGCAGTACCCCCAACGTGGAAAGTACGTAATGTTAACTGTGTACCCGGCTCACCAATTGACTGAGCCGCAATAACACCAACTGCCTCACCTAACTGAACTAAACGTCCGTTAGCCAAGTTACGTCCGTAACATCTTGAACAAACACCCTGACGTGACTCGCAAGTTAATACTGAACGGATCTCAACGCTTTCGATTGGCGATTTTTTAACTGCTTCCGCAATTTTCTCGTCAATCATATCACCTGAGTTCGCAAGGATTTCTCCTGTTATCGGATGATAAATATCGTTTAAGGAAACACGTCCTAAAATTCTATCTGATAATGATTCTACTTCTTCATCATTTTTCTTCAATGCTGAACAAGTTAAACCTCTTAATGTACCACAATCAGCTTCTGTAATGATAACGTCCTGAGCAACGTCAACTAAACGACGGGTTAAGTAACCAGCATCGGCAGTTTTCAAAGCCGTATCCGCTAAACCTTTACGGGCACCGTGAGTAGAAATGAAATACTCAAGGATAGATAAACCTTCACGGAAGTTAGACAATACCGGATTCTCGATGATCTCCGATCCTGAACTACCTGCTTTTTGAGGCTTGGCCATCAAACCACGCATACCGCTCAACTGTTTGATCTGCTCTTTAGAACCACGGGCACCTGAATCAAGCATCATATAAACAGAGTTGAAACCTTGTTTATCACTGCTCAAATTATCCAATACTTTCTTGGTTACTTTAGAGTTAGTGTGCGTCCAGATATCGATGATCTGATTGTAACGCTCATTATTGGTAATGAAACCCATGTTATAGTTTGCCATTACTTCAACAACTTGCTCGTTAGCATCTTCGATCAAAGTAGCTTTTTCTGCAGGAATTTGAATATCGCCCAAGTTAAATGATAAACCACCTTTAAATGCTGTTTTAAATCCTAGATCTTTGATCTCGTCAAGGAACCTGGCTGTTTTAGCCATACCTGTTTTCTTAACAACACCCCCGATAATATCACGAAGCGATTTTTTAGTCAACAATTCGTTGATGTAACCCACTTCGAAAGGAACAACCTGGTTGAATAATACACGACCAACTGTTGTATCAATAACTTTAGTAACTAAATTCTCACCTTCTAAGTGGTTGTGAATTTTGATCTTGATCATAGCATGCAAATCAACGCGTTTTTCGTTGTGTGCAATTACTACCTCTTCAGCAGAATAGAAGATCATACCTTCACCTTTTACAACGTCGTTAGGTAAGTTTCTTTTTGCTTTAGTTAAGTAATATAATCCTAAAACCATGTCCTGAGATGGTACCGCTACCGGTGCACCGTTGGATGGGTTAAGAATGTTATGAGCAGCTAACATTAAAATTTGTGCTTCCAATACTGCCGCGTTTCCTAATGGAACGTGAACAGCCATTTGATCACCGTCGAAATCGGCGTTGAACGCAGTACAAACTAACGGATGCAACTGAATAGCTTTTCCTTCAATTAATTTTGGTTGGAAAGCCTGGATACCTAATCTGTGCAATGTTGGGGCACGATTCAATAAAATCGGATGTCCTTTCAATACATTCTCTAAAATATCCCAAACAACAGGCTCTTTACGATCAACAATTTTCTTTGCAGATTTAACTGTTTTAACGATACCTCTTTCAATTAATTTACGGATGATAAATGGTTTGAAAAGCTCTGCTGCCATTTCTTTTGGTAAACCACACTCATGTAATTTCATTTCAGGCCCTACAACAATTACCGAACGAGCCGAGTAATCAACACGCTTACCTAATAAGTTTTGACGGAAACGACCTTGTTTACCTTTTAATGAATCAGATAATGATTTTAAGGCACGGTTGCTTTCAGTTTTTACTGCATTAGCTTTACGTGAGTTGTCGAACAATGAATCAACAGCTTCCTGTAGCATACGTTTTTCGTTACGTAAGATTACATCCGGAGCTTTGATTTCAATTAAACGCTTTAAACGATTGTTACGAATAATCACACGACGATATAAGTCATTTAAATCAGACGTTGCAAAACGACCACCATCTAATGGAACGAGTGGACGCAATTCAGGCGGGATAACAGGAACAACTTTTACAATCATCCACTCAGGACGATTTTCAATGTGTCCGTTAGCCTGACGGAAAGCTTCAATTACTTGAAGACGCTTCAATGCTTCGTTTTTACGTTGCTGAGAAGTTTCGTTGTTTGCTTTGTGACGAAGATCGTAAGAAAGAGTATCAAGGTCTAAACGATGTAATAGATCGTTCAATGCCTCAGCACCCATCTTAGCGATAAATTTATTTGGATCAGTATCATCCAATAACTGGTTATCCTTTGGAAGAGTATCCAACATGTTTAGGTACTCTTCTTCTGTTAAGAAGTCTAAGTAACTAACACCTTTTTCTCCTGCAACACCAGCATTGATTACTACGTAACGTTCGTAGTAAATGATCATATCTAATTTTTTGGTCGGTAATCCAAGTAAGTAACCAATTTTGTTTGGCAACGAACGGAAATACCAGATATGAGCAACAGGAACAACTAAGTTGATGTGGCCCATACGCTCGCGACGTACTTTTTTCTCAGTAACTTCAACACCGCAACGGTCGCAAATAATGCCTTTGTAGCGAATACGTTTGTATTTACCACAATGACATTCATAATCTTTCACAGGTCCGAAAATACGCTCGCAAAACAAACCATCTCTTTCCGGTTTGTAAGTACGGTAGTTAATTGTTTCCGGCTTCAACACTTCCCCGCTCGAACGATTCAGTATCGCTTCAGGAGCAGCAAGGCTGATGGTAATCTTTGTAAAGTTCGATTTTAATTTCGATTCTTTTCTAAAAGCCATATTGTTGTGTTTAGTTTTATTTTCAATTATTAAATTAAGACTTGAGATTTTAGACTTTAGACCTAAGACGGTTTTGTCTTAAGCCTAAAATCTTTCATCTAAAATCTTTTAATCCATAGTAACATCTAATGCAAGACCACGTAACTCGTGCAACAATACGTTGAAGGATTCAGGTATACCAGGAGTTGGCATATTTTCACCTTTAACAATTGCTTCATAAGCTTTAGCACGTCCAACAACGTCATCCGACTTGATTGTAAGCATTTCCTGAAGAATGTTTGCTGCACCGAATGCTTCCAATGCCCAAACTTCCATCTCACCGAAACGCTGACCACCGAACTGTGCTTTACCACCCAACGGTTGTTGAGTAATAAGAGAGTATGGTCCGATTGAACGGGCATGCATCTTATCATCAACCATGTGACCAAGTTTAAGCATGTAAATGATACCTACTGTTGCAGGTTGATCAAAACGCTCTCCTGATCCACCGTCGATCAAATATGTTTTACCGTACTGTGGAATATCTGCTTTTATGCAATACTCATCAAGATCTTCAACGTTACCACCATCAAAAATAGGCGTAGCGAATTTCAGTCCTAATTTTTGTCCTGCCCAGCCCAATACCGTTTCATAGATCTGACCGATGTTCATACGGGAAGGTACACCCAGTGGATTCAATACAATATCTACCGGAGTTCCATCTTCTAAGAATGGCATTTCTTCTTCCTTAACAATTTTAGCTACAATACCTTTGTTACCGTGACGACCCGCCATTTTATCACCCACTTTCAACTTACGTTTCTGTGCAATGTAAACTTTAGCTAATTGTACGATACCTGCAGGTAGTTCATCACCAACTGTTAACTGGAATTTCTGACGCTTATACTGACCTAATGCATCGTTGTACTTAATCATGAAGTTGTGTAACAACATTCTGATAGCACCATTTTTATCAGCATCAGTTGTCCAGTTTGTAGGATTAACTTCAGTGTAATCAATTTTCTCTAATAATTTTTGAGTGAATTTTGTTCCTTTAGGGATCAAATCTTCTTTCAAACTATTAGTAACACCTTGTGAAGTTTTACCGTTAACTAAAACAAATAATTTGTCGATTAGTGTGTTTTTCAAATCAGCCAATTCCGTTTGATGGTCTTTGTCTAATTTTTCAACTAACACTTTCTCTTCTGTTTTCGCTTTTTTATCTTTTACAGCACGGGCGAATAAACGTTTATCAACTACAATACCTTTTGCTGATGGAGGCAATTTCAAAGACGCATCTTTAACATCACCTGCTTTATCACCAAAGATAGCACGTAATAATTTTTCTTCCGGAGAAGGATCGGTTTCACCTTTTGGAGTAATTTTTCCAATCAGTATATCGCCTTCTTTCACCTCTGCTCCTACTCTGATCAATCCGTTTGTATCAAGATCCTTAGTAGCTTCTTCACTTACGTTAGGAATATCAGAAGTTAATTCTTCCAAACCACGTTTTGTGTCACGCACCTCTAAGCTATACTCATCGATGTGTATTGAAGTAAAGATATCATCACGAATGATTTTCTCAGAAAGAACGATAGCATCCTCAAAGTTGTAACCTTTCCATGGCATGAACGCCACTTTTAAATTACGACCTAAAGCAAGCTCACCATTTTCAGTTGCATAACCTTCACTTAATACTTGCCCTTTGTGAACTTTCTCACCTTTCTTAACGATAGGTTTTAAGTTCATACAAGTACTTTGGTTGGTTTTTTTGAATTTGGTTAATTTATATGATTTAAGATCGCCATCGAAGCTGATCAAACGCTCTTCTTCAGATCGGTTGTAACGAATCACAATCTCATTAGCATCTACATACTCAACAATACCTTCACCTTCTGCGTTGATCAATACACGTGAATCGCGTGCTACAGTACCTTCGATACCTGTACCAACGATTGGTGCCTGTGGACGCATTAATGGAACTGCCTGACGTTGCATGTTAGAACCCATCAGGGCACGGTTAGCATCATCATGCTCAAGGAAAGGAATTAATGACGCTGCAATAGAAGCGATCTGATTAGGAGATACATCCATTAAATGGATTTTCTCCGGCTCAAGAATAGGGAAATCACCTTCGTAGCGGGCTTTTACTTTCCCGCCGGTTAATTTTCCTTTGTCATCCATATCTTCATTTGCCTGCGCAATGTTCTTCAAATCTTCTTCTTCAGCAGTTAAATAAATAACTTCCTTGTTTACATCAACCTTAGAATTTGATACAGTACGGTAAGGAGTTTCAATGAAACCAAGTTTATTTACTTTAGCATATACACAAAGAGAAGAAATCAAACCGATGTTCGGACCTTCCGGAGTTTCGATAGTACACAAACGACCGTAGTGGGTGTAGTGAACGTCACGAACCTCGAAACCTGCACGCTCACGACTCAGACCTCCTGGCCCTAGTGCCGAAAGGCGTCGTTTATGAGTAATCTCTGCAAGTGGATTGGTTTGATCCATGAACTGAGATAACTGGTTAGTACCGAAGAATGAGTTAATAACTGATGACAATGTTTTAGCATTGATCAAATCGGTTGGCGTGAATACCTCGTTATCACGAACGTTCATACGCTCACGGATAGTACGTGCCATACGCGCTAAACCAACACCGAACTGAGAATACAATTGTTCTCCAACTGTACGTACACGACGGTTTGACAAGTGATCAATATCATCCACATCTGTTTTTGAGTTGATCAACTCAATAAGATATTTAATGATAAGGATAATATCTTCTTTTGTAAGAACTCTTACGTTAGAAGGAGTATCGATTCCTAATTTTTTGTTGATACGGTAACGACCCACTTCTCCTAAATCATAACGTTTGTCGGAGAAGAACAATTTATCGATTACACCACGGGCTGTTTCTTCATCAGGTGGTTCAGCGTTACGCAATAAACGGTAAATATGCTCGATTGCCTCTTTTTCAGAGTTCGTAGCATCTTTTTGAAGCGTGTTGTAAATAATCGCGTAATCAGAAGTATTCACATCTTGTTTGTGTAAGATGATCGCTTTAACTCCTGCATCAGCAATAAGATCAACGTGGTGTTCTTCAATTACAGTTTCACGCTCAATAAGGATCTCGTTACGTTCGATAGAAACTACCTCTCCGGTATCTTCATCCACGAAATCTTCGATCCATGTTTTTAATACACGTGCAGCAAGTTTACGACCTACTTCACGTTTTAATCCTGCTTTAGAAACTTTCACTTCATCAGCAAGACCAAATATTTCCAGAATTGATTTATCAGATTCAAAACCAATTGCACGTAATAAAGTTGTTACCGGTAATTTTTTCTTACGATCGATGTAAGCGTACATTACGTTATTGATATCGGTTGCGAACTCGATCCATGATCCTTTGAAAGGGATAACACGGGCAGAGTACAACTTGGTACCATTTGCGTGACGGCTTTGACCGAAGAAAACACCGGGTGAACGATGCAACTGAGATACAATAACTCTTTCAGCTCCATTAATAACAAACGAACCTTTTGGAGTCATGTATGGGATAGTTCCCAAATAAACATCCTGCACGATAGTTTCGAAATCCTCGTGTTCAGGATCTGTACAATACAAACGCAATTTTGCCTTTAAAGGCACGCTGTATGTTAAACCTCTTTCGATACACTCATCCAGACCGTAACGAGGAGGATCGATGAAATAGTCAAGAAATTCTAATACGAAATTATTTCTCGCATCTGAAATAGGAAAGTTTTCGGCGAATACCTTAAACAAACCTTCTTCCTGGCGATTTTCAGCTGTAGTTTCCAGTTGAAAAAAGTCTTGGAACGACTTCAATTGAATATCCAAAAAATCAGGATATTGAACCGGGAATTTGTTTTTTGAGAAATTAATTCTCGGGCTTTTTACGTTTTTTTGCACAAAACAAAGTTTTAATTGTATGACTTTAAAAACTGACCTACCTGCACTGAAGAGCTTTCACTCTTCTCAATCTATTTTCAAACTTATTAATTTTTATCAACAAATTTGAAAATTGATAAGTTATTAAACGGGTATAGGTCTCTATAAAAATAGAAACCTAAACCCGATTAAATATGTGTTAAATTACTTAACCTCAACTTTAGCACCGGCTTCTTCAAGAGCTTTCTTAATAGATTCGGCCTCTTCTTTAGAGATACCTTCTTTTACAGCTTTTGGAGCACCGTCAACTAAGTCTTTAGCTTCTTTTAAGCCAAGACCAGTAAGGTCTTTCACAACTTTTACTACACCTAATTTACCAGCACCAGCTTCAAGTAACATAACATCGAAAGATGTTTTTGCTGCAGCAGCGTCTCCACCACCTGCACCACCAGAAACTACAACTGCAGCTGCAGCTGGTTCGATTCCGTACTCGTCTTTTAATACTGTTGCTAATTCTTGCACTTCTTTCACAGTTAAACTTACTAACTGTTCAGCAATTGCTTTTACGTCTGCCATTTTATTTGATTTTTAAATGTTACTAATTAATTTACTTTTTTTCTTTAAACTGTTGTTTGCCAATTAAGCTGCTTCTTTCTTTTCAGCATTGTTCTGAAGAGCAGAAATAACTCGTTGAGCAGGAGACTGAAGTAATCCGATAACTTCACCGATAAGTTCATTTTTACTCTTAATATTCGCAAGAGCGTCAATGTTGTTATCGCCAATGTAGATCGTTTCTTCAACGTACGCGCCTTTTAAAATAGGACGCTCGTCTTTACCTCTAAACTCTTTAATTAACTTTGCAGGAGCGTTACCTACTTCGGTAAAAATAAGTGCAGTTGCACCTTTTAATGCCGGGATAAGTTCTACTAAACGACTGTCTGCAGCTTGTTCCAATGCTTTTTCAAGCAAAGTATTTTTCACTACCTGAACAGATACGTTTTTTTCGAAACACGCTTTTCTGAATGCGTTAACTTTTTCAACACTTAAAGAAGAGCAATCAGCTAAGTAGATTTTGTTGTTTGCATTCAACTTTTCTACCAGGTCGTTGATCACTAATGTTTTTTCTTCTTTTTTCATTTAGTTATTTTTTTTAAGCCAATGACTTTGTTTCTACTGCTATACCTGCACTCATGGTGCTTGACATAAACACGCTTTTTACGTAAGTTCCCTTAGCTGACGATGGTTTAAGTTTAATTACGGTGTTCAGTAATTCGTTTGCGTTTTCTGCAAGTTTAGCTGCATCGAACGATACTTTTCCAACTGAAGCGTGGATAATTCCAGCTTTGTCAACTTTAAAGTCAATCTTACCTCCTTTTGAGTCGGTTACTGCTTTACCAATTTCCATTGTAACTGTACCGGTTTTTGGATTTGGCATTAAACCACGAGGACCTAACACACGACCTAAAGCACCCAATTTCCCCATTACCTGAGGCATTGTGATGATTACGTCTACGTCTGTCCAACCGCCTTTAATTTTTTCGATATAATCGTCCAAACCAATAAAATCAGCTCCAGCAGCCTTAGCTTCAGCCTCCTTATCAGGAGTTACCAATGCCAAAACGCGAACCGTTTTCCCGGTACCGTGTGGTAAAGTAACAGTTCCACGAACCATTTGATTTGCTTTACGTGGATCTACACCCAAGCGTATAGCTAAATCAACAGAAGAATCGAATTTTGTGGTAGTAATATCCTTCACAACCTTCGAAGCTTCTTCAATAGAGTAAGACTTATTTTGGTCTAACTTCGTTAAAGCTACTTTTCTCTTTTTTGATACCTTCATTGTTCAATAATTATTTTTTAATTGGAGACTCGCCGGTAACTGTAACACCCATACTGCGTGCAGTTCCTGCAACCATGCTCATCGCTGATTCAATAGTAAAACAGTTCATATCCACGATCTTATCATCCGCAATTTTACGGATTTGTTCCCATGAAATAGAACCTACTTTTTTACGATTACTTTCAGCTGATCCACCTTTGATTTTTGCAAATTCCAATATTTGTACTGCTGCAGGCGGACGTTTGATAACGAAATCAAATGATTTGTCGCTGTAAACATTAATGATTACAGGTAACACTTTTCCAGGCTGCTCTTGAGTACGTGCATTGAATTGTTTACAAAACTCCATGATGTTCACCCCTTTCGCACCTAATGCAGGTCCGATTGGTGGCGATGGGTTGGCTGCCCCTCCCTTGATTTGTAGTTTTACAATTGCTGATAACTCTTTTGCCATTTTTTCTATTTATTTATTTATATACTGCCGACTTCGGTTCTGAGAGTCCGGTTAATCGAGTTTGGAAGCAGCAAAGCGCTCTCGTTAACACGGTGAACTTTTCACCTGCAATGTTGTTATTCGCGCTCTACTTCTCCGAAACCAAGTTCCACAGGCGTTTTGCGTCCAAATATTTTTACTGTTACTTTAATTTTCTTTTTCTCTTCGTTGATCTCTTCAATAATACCATTAAATCCGTTGAATGGTCCGTTAATTACTTTAACGCTTTCACCAACAACATAAGTGTAATTCAATGTTCCTTCAGCTTCTGTCAACTCATCTACTTTTCCTAAAATACGATTTACTTCAGAAACACGCATTGGAACCGGTTCGCCTCCTTTAGATTCTCCAAGGAAACCAATAACACCTGTTACGTTTTTAATGATGTGAGTGATCTCACCAACTAAAGCCGCTTCGATCAAAACATATCCCGGATAAAAAGAACGTTCTTTCGCTATTTTCTTCCCGTTTCTGATCTGAACGATCTTCTCCGTTGGGATCAAAACCTGCGATACATAATCCTGAAGATTAAGACGACTGATCTCAACCTCTATATATTGTTTTACTTTTTTCTCTTGACCACTGATCGCTCTAACCACGTACCATTTTCTTACCAGTGTGTCGTTTTTTGTATTTTCAGCCATTGCTAAATTTTTTTATTAACCGTTGAAAAACTGATAAGCAAATTCCATCACTTTACTGAAGCCATAATCCATCCCCATTACTAAAACTGCAATAATGCCGGAAGCTACTAATACAACCAATGCACTGCTTTGCAACTCCTGCCATGTTGGCCATGAAGTTTTGTGAACCAACTCATTGGTAGTATCTTCAAAATATGCTTTTATTTTACTCATAATTCTTTAAATTAAGAATTTAAAATTATTACTTAAGAATTCTTCATTCTCAATTCTTTGTTTCCTAGCACGGGTGGAGAGTCCCGATAGCTATCGGGACGAACTCCCATCACTATCTTATCCTCACCCAATTTTTTTTAACTTACTAAAAGAACGATTCCTCTGCACGGGTGGAGAGATTCGAACTCCCATCAACGGTTTTGGAGACCGGTATGCTACCATTGCACCACACCCGTATTATTAAACAGCAAAAGGCTTTCTTCAAAGAAAGCCATTTTGCTGTATAAATATAGTATTACTTGATGATCTCAGTTACCTGACCAGCACCTACAGTACGTCCACCTTCGCGGATAGCGAAACGTAAACCTTTGTCCATAGCTACCGGAGCGATCAATTTAACAGTAATTGTTACGTTATCACCTGGCATAACCATTTCGCGTCCTGCTTCAAGTTCAATTTCTCCTGTTACGTCAGTTGTACGTAAGTAGAATTGAGGACGGTATTTGTTATGAAATGGAGTATGACGTCCACCCTCTTCTTTTTTCAAGATATAAACCTCAGCTTTGAAATCAGTGTGAGCTTTAATTGAACCTGGTTTTACGATAACCATACCACGACGGATATCTTTTTTATCGATACCACGTAATAATAAACCTACGTTATCTCCAGCCTCACCGTAATCCAAAATTTTACGGAACATCTCAACACCTGTTACAGTAGAAGTTAATTTCTCTTCCTGCATACCCATGATGTCAACAGTATCACCAGAGTTGATTACACCAGTTTCGATACGACCTGTTGCTACAGTACCACGACCTGTGATAGTGAACACGTCTTCAACCGGCATCAAGAATGGTTTTTCTTTTTCACGTGGAGGAATTGGAATATAAGCATCAACAGCGTCCATTAATTCCATAATTTTTGGAACCCATTTAGCGTCTTTGTTTAATCCACCTAAAGCAGAACCCTGGATGATTGGAGTGTTATCACCATCAAACTTGTAGAATGATAATAATTCACGGATTTCCATTTCAACTAGTTCTAATAACTCAGGATCTTCCACCATATCCACTTTGTTCATGAATACAACGATTTTAGGTACACCAACCTGACGAGCAAGAAGGATATGCTCACGAGTTTGTGGCATAGGACCATCCGTTGCAGCTACAACTAAGATCGCACCGTCCATTTGAGCAGCACCTGTAACCATGTTCTTAACGTAATCCGCGTGACCCGGACAGTCAACGTGAGCGTAGTGACGGTTTTTAGTAGCATACTCCACGTGAGAAGTATTGATTGTAATACCACGTTCTTTTTCTTCAGGAGCGTTGTCGATTGAAGAGAAATCACGTACCTCTGCAAAACCTAAATCTGCCAATACAGCAGTAATCGCAGCAGTTAATGTAGTTTTACCGTGATCAACGTGACCAATAGTTCCAATGTTAACATGGGGCTTGGAACGGTCGAATTTTTCTTTTGCCATAGCTTATTTGTTTTTTTTGTTGTTTGTTACTTATTTATTTATTTTTCTTAAGTCTTAATTAGTGTAGGTTTCAATTTTTTAAGAGCTATCGGGAGAACTGCCAACTTCTCAATGTTTTAGAGCTGTTGAGCCGGTCCCGATAGCTATCGGGAGAACTGCCAACTTCTCAATGTTTTAGAGCTGTTGAGCAGGATTGAACTGCCGACCTCTTCCTTACCAAGGAAGTGCTCTACCACTGAGCTACAACAGCTTAATTCTGTTCGCGTTTTTCAGATTTTAAAACCTACTTTTATCTTGCAAAGAACGTATTCAACTCTTTTCAGCACAAAAAGTCCCTCATTTTTTGGGGACTTTCAAAAATCAGCAGGATCGCAAAGCAGGTCCTTCTAAATCTTTGTACCACAAAGGGTTATTTTCCAAATCTCACTTATCTCTCGCATTTAAAACGAGCTTTTACACTCGTTTTAAACTCTGAGCAGAAGACGGGTCTCGAACCCGCAACCTCCAGCTTGGAAGGCTGGAGCTCTACCAATTGAGCTACTTCTGCTTGGTATATTATGTACGCTTCCAGATTCCCAAATTTTTGATCTAATACTTAAACCAAAATCAAAAAATCCAAAACTCCGTGGGGAGAGAAGGATTCGAACCTTCGAAGCTTTCGCAACGGATTTACAGTCCGTCCCATTTGGCCACTCTGGTATCTCCCCGACAATAAAAAAAGAGCCGAAGAAGGGACTCGAACCCCCGACCTACTGATTACAAATCAGTGGCTCTACCAGCTGAGCTACTTCGGCTTTTTACTCTATTTTCTTAAAAGAACGATTCCCTTTTTAAATTGGGAGTGCAAAGGTAATAAAAGATTTTAATTGTATTCACCCGGAATGCTTTTTTTTCAAGTTTTTTGAATCTTTTTTTTAACGAATTGAAATTCAAGGGGGATTTTTTGCCGTACTTAAGTTTTTTTGCGGCAGCAAATTTATTCCTTTTTTGATCAACTTGGGGAAATTCTTTCCAAAAACACAATTTTAATTATTATGCTTTACTAATTATTTGTTGTGATGAGTCTAAAGTTTCACTTCATAACTATTATATCAAAAAAAATCTACCTATTCTGTTGCCATCTAAATTTAACCAGAATTTAATGAACAAAGAAATGTTTAAACATTGCGTTTTTTGAGTTTGCATTAAGCAAAGAATTGTTTAAATTTGAAATGTTCATGATGATTAAAAAATTACCCCTGTTAATATTATTGCTGCCACACTTATTGTTTGCACAAAGCAAGCGGTCGAGGTATAAATACGAACTAATAGGGGGCATTGGTGTTGCCAATTTTATGGGTGATTTGGGTGGAGCAAATCAAATAGGAACTCATTTACTTAAAGATTTTGAATACAAGGCTACACGACCAAATATAGTTGTTGGTGCGCGCTACAAAAAAAATTATTTCTTTTCATTTAAAAGTACTTTAACCTATGCAATGCTTTCAGGAAAAGATAGCTGGACTGATGAAAAATACAGAAACAATCGTAACTTAAGTTTTAGATCTCCAATAATAGAGTTAAACGCGCAAGTGGAGTATTATCTGCTCAGAGAAAAAATGTCGGGTATATATAAAATCAGTAACTTCAAGAAAAAACGCAACAGAAGATCTACTCTTTTTATGTTTACAGGAGTAGGAGTTTTCTTTTACAATCCGAGAGCCGAATATAATGGTAAATGGTATAGCTTAAGGAAATTGCATACAGAAGGTCAGGGATTGCCCGGCGGACCGAAAAAGTACTCTAATTTCAATATTTGTATCCCTGTTGGTTTGGGTTATAAATATACAGTTGATAGACGTTGGAGTATTGGAATAGATCTTGGTTTCAGAAAAACATTTACTGATTACATTGATGATGTGAGTGGTGAATACTATGACAATAATGCTATAAAACAAGCTTACGGAACTACTGCTGCTGCTCTTGCCGATCCAAGCCTTGGTTTGATACCGGGTGCAACTAAACCTAATGCCGACGGATCGGGTGCAAAAAGAGGGGAAACAAAATACAAGGATGCCTATATGTTCCTGGATTTTAGTGTTTCTTATAAATTCACAAAGAAACGCAGAACAAGATCTAAATTCTGATTTTTATGTTTACTGCTTCTCATCCCGTTTCAAAAGAAGATTTTGATAATTATTACGCTTTACGTTATACTGTTTTAAGAAAACCATGGGGTCAATCTTTAGGGTCGGAAAAAGATGAACAGGAAGACAGTTCTATTCATGCTTTCATTAAGCATAACAATGAAGTACTTGCTGTTTGCAGATTACAATTCATCCCTATAGATTTCGGGGCTCCTCAAACCGGACAAATACGCTATATGGGAGTTAGAGCTGATCATCAGGGAAAAGGACTAGGTAAAATAATCTTATCATTTCTGGAAAATGAAGCGAAGGAGCTTGGTGTAAAAGAAATTATACTTCATGCCAGAGAAAATGCCCTTGAGTTTTACAAAAGTTGTGGCTATTCAATCACTGAAAAATCATACTTAATGTGGGGAGAAATTCAACATTATTTAATGAAGAAAAACCTTTCCTGATCTGTTTATACATTCTTAATTCAAAAACACCATTTTTTTCTTGCTAATCGCTATCTTTGTTTCCTTTACAAAATTTCAAATCTTTTATGGAAGCAAATCAAGTTCGCAAAACATTCTTAGAGTTTTTTAAATCAAAAGGTCATACTATTGTTGCTTCTGCGCCAATGGTAGTAAAAGGTGATCCAACACTTATGTTCAATAATAGTGGAATGGCTCCTTTTAAAGATTTGTTTTTGGGAAATGCTCCGATTAAAAATCCAAGAATTGCCGATACTCAAAAATGCTTACGTGTAAGTGGTAAACACAACGACCTGGAGGAAGTTGGAGTGGATACGTACCACCACACCATGTTTGAAATGCTTGGCAACTGGAGTTTTGGAGATTATTTCAAAAAAGACGCAATAGCATGGGCTTGGGAATTACTTACCGATGTGTACAAAATAGATAAAGATCGTTTGTATGTTACCGTATTTGAAGGAAACAAAGAAGAAGGTTTAGATTTTGATCAGGAAGCTTACGACACATGGAAACAATTTATTGATGAGAAAAGAATTTTAAACGGAAATAAAAAAGATAATTTCTGGGAAATGGGTGATACCGGACCATGTGGCCCATGTTCTGAAATTCATTATGACGGAAGAAGTGATGCAGAAAGAAAAAAAGTGGATGGCGCAACTCTTGTAAATTCGGATAACGCACAGGTAATTGAGATTTGGAACAATGTATTTATGGAGTTCGAAAGAAAAGCTGATGGTTCATTGGTAAAACTTCCTAAACAACACGTGGATACCGGAATGGGATTTGAGCGCTTAGTACGTGTTCTGCAGAAAAAACAATCTAATTACGATACAGATGTTTTTTCTCCCATTATTGAAAAAATTGAAGAACTGTGCGGTTTGCGTTATAAACCGGAAGATGAAGAGCATCACAAAAAAATGTTAATCATCAACATTGCAATGCGTGTTATTGCTGATCACATTCGTGCTATTTCTTTTTCCATTGCTGATAGTCAATTACCTTCAAACACAGGTGCAGGTTACGTTATCAGAAGAATTTTAAGAAGGGCTATTCGTTATGGTTACCAATCGCTGAATATGCGCGAACCGTTTATGTATCGTTTGGTTCCAACTTTGGCCAATCAATTGGGTGATGCTTTTCCTGAATTACGTTCCCAAAAAATGCTGATTGAAAAAGTGATAAAAGAAGAAGAGCTTTCTTTCTTTAAAACACTTGAATATGGTTTAAAACGAATTGATTCGGTTTGTGTAAACTTATCGAACGAACACAAAGAAAATTCGATGATTGATGGTAAGATCGTTTTTGAATTGTACGACACATACGGATTTCCTGTTGATCTTACTTCATTAATTGCGCGTGGTTATGGATTAAGTATTGATGAGCATTCATTCTTAAAACATTTGGAAGAACAAAAAAATCGTTCCCGTACAGCAGGAATTGTAGATACTGATGACTGGATTTATACTGCTGTTCAATGGAAAGGCGAAAAAGGACGCGATGTTGAATTTATAGGATACGAATCGCTAGAATGTGAAAGTTACATTACACGTTACAGAAAAGTAAAAGCAAAGAATAAAGAGTTTTACCAACTTGTGTTAGATGTTACTCCGTTTTATGCAGAAAGTGGCGGACAAATTGGTGATACAGGTTTTCTTGAAGGTCCAAATGATATTTTGGACATCCTTGATACTAAAAAAGAAAATGGTGTTATCATTCACATTACTGATAAATTACCTGAGAATTTAACTGCTCACTTCCATGCACGTGTTGATAAAGAAAAACGTTCATTAACCCAAAACAACCACAGTGCTACTCACCTGCTCCATGCTGCATTACGGCAGGTATTAGGATCTCATGTAGAACAAAAAGGAAGCTTGGTAAATGATGAACATTTACGTTTTGATTTTTCTCATTTCTCAAAAGTAACAGAAGAAGAATTATTTCAAATTGAGCGAATTGTAAATACTAAAATTCGTGAAAATATAAAATCATCTATAAAATTAATGCCTCTGGAAGATGCAAAAAAAACAGGTGCAATGGCCCTATTTGGTGAAAAATATGGTGATATGGTTCGTGTGGTTACTTTTGACAAATCATACAGCATTGAACTATGCGGAGGAACGCATGTTAACGCAACCGGGCAAATCGGCTTTATGAAAATTGTTTCGGAAAGTGCTGTGGCTGCAGGTATCAGGCGTATCGAGGCTATTACCTCACTTAAGGCGGAAGAATTTATTCACGAACAATTTCATCAGTTACATGAGATCAAAACTATTTTAAAAGCTCCGAAAGAGCTTACTAAAAGTGTTCAGCATTTGGTTGATGAAAATCACCACCTGCAAAAACAATTGCAACATCTGCTAAAGGAAAAAGCTCAAACCATAAAAAAACATTTGCTTACTAAACAAACCAAGGTAAATGGTATCAATTTAATCTCTGAAGTAATTGAATTAGACAGTGCTGAAGAGGTAAAAAACATTTTGTTTGAGATCCGAAACCAGGTTGAAAATTCGGTTTGTGTTATTGGTTCTGAAATAAAAGGTAAACCCAGCCTTTCGGTTATTATCAGCGATAATTTAGTGAAAGATAAAAACATGAACGCCATTGCTACTATAAAAGAAATTGCTAAAGAAATCAATGGCGGTGGCGGTGGACAAGCGTTTTACGCTACGGCGGGTGGAACAAATGCGGAAGGTTTAACAAAAGCAATCGAAAAAGTTAAAAGCTTACTCTAAAAAAATGCCTAACAGAAGCAACAATACTACCTTTCTTATTTCCTGTCTCGTTTTTTCTGTATCCGTTAGTACCATTTTATTTTTATTAAATGCGGTATTCGCTTTGCATTATTCAATTGAATTAGCACTGGTTATATTTTTTGTGTGCTTTGGATTTTCCTTTTTGTTTTTCTATTTTGTCTATCAGAAAATTATTTACACACGAATAGAAAGAACGGTTGAAAAGTTAAAACATTTTACTTCAAAAAAAATACCGGAAGAAAACTACGACTATACCTACGATGCTGCCGATCCATTAGAACAATTGAATCAGGAGATCATAAAAATTGCCCACGACAGACAAAAGGAGATTGAACACCTTACTAAAATGGAAAATTACCGTAAAGAATATTTGGGTAATGTTTCGCATGAATTAAAAACACCAATTTTCAATATACAAGGATATGTATCAACATTGATCGATGGTGGAATAAATGATCCTTCTATTAATGTAGAATACCTGAAACGCGCGGATAAAAGTATTGACAGAATGATCAATATTATTGATGATTTGGAAACCATTTCACAATTGGAAACGGGATCTCTAATTATTGAAACAGAGAAATTTGACGTGGTGGCATTGTGTAAGGATGTGATGGAGCAACTGGAAATGGTATCGGGCAAAAAAAACTTGAAAATCGTTTTTGAGGAAGATTATAAAAAAACATTGAAAGTATACGCCGATAAATTCAGGATCAGACAGGTGTTTGTAAACTTAATTACGAATTCGATTAAATATGGTAAAGAAAATGGCCAAACCCGAATAAAATTTAAAACAATTGATGATAAAGTGGTTGTTGACATTACAGATAATGGTATTGGAATTTCGGAAGAACATTTGCCCCGGCTATTTGAACGCTTTTACCGCATAGATAAAGGCCGCTCACGTGAGCAAGGTGGCACAGGCTTAGGTTTATCAATTGTGAAACACATTATTGAAGCGCATGATCAACACATTACTGTTGCCAGTTCAAAAGGAGAAGGAACCACATTTACTTTTACTCTTAAAAAGGCATAATTAGCATGAAGCAGTATCTATTAGATTTCTTTAAATACAATGATGTTTCTAATATAACATTACTGGCTTCAATAAAAAAACTGCCGGAAAAAGAAGAGTCTTTAAAGCTCTTCAGTCATCTTATTACTACCCAAAATAAATGGTTTAACCGGATCTCAAAAGAAGTTGAAGATAACCATCATGAATGGTTTGGAACCGTATTCACAATGGATCAATTGGAAGTTGAATGGTCCAAAAGTATTAATAAATGGCTCGTTATAATTGAAAACGCTACTGAACCGGAACTCGAAGAATTTGTAAGGTTTAAACGTCAAACTGACGGTAAGGAAATGGGCATAAGCTTAAAAGACCTTTCTCTTCAACTTAATTACCATTCCATACACCATAGGGCGCAAATCAATACACTTATCAGCAAACAAGGCATTAAACCTCCTGCAACAGATTATATTTTTACGAAACTAGTGGAAATGCCACTTTAATTTACACAGGAGGGTGGTTATGTAACATCCAATAAAGTCCAAGGTCAGAAACTGCTTTATGGAAATTTTCAAACTCTACCGGCTTTACGATATAACTATTGGCTCCCAGTTCATAACATCTTTCTATATCGGGGTCTTCGGCTGATGAAGTAAGAATTACTACCGGAAAAATCTTAGTTCTTGGATCGGATTTTACTTTTGTCAATACTTCTATCCCATTTATCCTCGGCATCTTCAAATCAAGAAGTATTAACTTGGGATTAAGATCGTTGGGTCCCTGATCTATATAATTACCCATACCAAATATAAAATCCAATGCCTCTACCCCATCTTTTAAATGAATAAGGTTATTCGCAAGGTTATTTTTTTTAAGCGCTCTTATTACCAACGCTGCATCATCCGGATTGTCCTCAACCAAAATGATCTCAACTGCATTATTTGCCATGTCGTAATTTTTTTAAATTAATATTTTCTTCCTAAAGTGAAAAATAAAAGGTTGCCCCTTCATCTAATTTTCCTTCTGCCCAAATTTTCCCTCCGTGCCGGGTCACAATTCTCTTCACCAATGCCAAGCCAACGCCGGTTCCTTCAAACTCATCTGCTCCGTGTAACCTCTGAAAAACACCAAACAATTTGTCGTAGTATTTCATATCAAAACCTGCCCCGTTATCCTTTACATAATAAACCTGTTTTCCTTCCATTTCCTTACACCCAATTTCTACTTCCGAATTTTCTTTGGCTGAACTGTACTTTATCGCATTAGAAATTAAATTGCCCAATACATTTCCCATCAAATTGTAGTCGGCATTAGCCTGCGGTAAGGATAAAACCTTAACATTTGCTTTACATGAACTCATAGATGCTTTCAAATCTTCCAGAACATTTTCCGCCAGTTTTGTCATATCAACATTCGATAACTGCAATTCTTTTTTACCTACCTTAGAAAATGCCAGCAAATCATCGATTAACTGCCCCATTTTTTTGGCGTTGCGCATAACCGAATTCATCATATTCTTTCCATCGGCATCTGCCCCACTCAAATACTCATCCGAAAGAATTTTAGTATAACTATGAATAGCACGTAAAGGTGCTCTTAAATCGTGTGATACCGAATAGGTGAATGCTTCTAATTCTTTATTTGCAACTTCCAGTTTATGAATATTCTCCTCAAGGGCAGCATTTAATCTAAGTACTTCATTTGTCTTTTTTTCCAGTTTTTCAATACTCTCTTTTTCCTTTTCTTTAGCTGCTCCCAATTCTTCTGCCAAAGTATTTAAGCCAACAGCAATAGCATCCATTTCATCCCCTGCACCTGTAATTTCAAGCTTTTCAGAAAAATCCATCAGCGTATAACTGAGCAAAATATTCATTGTTGCGTTCACTCTTGTCTCAAATTGAGAAAGAATTCTCCCTGAACTTTGTAATTCTTCACCTAATATATTTAGTCCAACAATGATAGCATCCAATTCATCTCCTTTCTCAGAAATCTCTCCTCTTTCAATAAAATCACCCTGAGTATATTTAATAAGTAGTGAATAGATCTGTTCTATACGTTCATCTGTTGAATATATGTTTCCGGCTTCTTTCATAACCTTCAACTTATAAATATTGTTTTATCCATGCTTTTGCATCTATCTCATTAGAAAAAAACTTGACCGGATATGCAGGTGGCTTAAGCCCAAAAAACAAATTGGCTATCATCCTGCTTAAGGGAGAAGTCGAAATGATTCCCATTGCTTTTGTGACTTGATTTAGCTGATCCGCAATAAAATCCCTATCTTCTTTTTTGGGTGGCTTAGAATTGGAATTTGACTCCAGAATCATACATACTTTTTTGTTGCCAATAAGCTTTTTAAACTTTTCCATTTGTACAAGTGTTTCTTCCCTGGAAAGCTCCGGTTCCGGAACACCAGGTTTAGGCAGAGAATAAAGTACGCCCTCATCATCAAACCACATAATACTTGTTTGCCAATCGATTGTCTTTGTATTTTCAGGAATTTTCATAACTAGTTATTTTATTGGTAACTTTAAATAAAAACAAGCCCCTTTATTTTCTTCCGCTTCTGTCCAAATGGTTCCATTATGCTTTACGGCAATTAACTTAACTATAGCCAAACCTATGCCGGTGCCTTCAAAATCTTCTTCTTTATGTAATCGTTGAAATGAATCAAACAGTTTATGTGAATATTCCATATTAAACCCAACACCGTTGTCTTTAACTCTGTATATCACATCATTATTCTCTATTTCTGAAGAAATGTGTATCACCGCCGATTCTGTTTTGGAAGAAAATTTAATAGCATTTGAAAGTAAATGAGTAAAAGCAATGCTTATCAATGATTGGTCGCCTTCAATGGAAGGTAATTTATCAATAGTGATAGTTGCTTTAATTTCATTAAGTTTTTTCAGGTCAGCAACTACTTCTTTCACTATTTCGTAAACATTAAGTTTCTCTCTTTTTATTTCCCTGGTACTAATTCGTGAAAATGCAACTAAGTTTTCAATTTGGCTGCCCATTTTTTTGGAATTTCTAATGACCACATCGATCATTTTTTTTCCATCAGCATCCAATACATTTGCATAATCCTCTTCAATTAATTTCAAATAACCTTCTATAGCTCTTAAAGGTGCTCTGAGATCGTGAGAAAGTGAATTTGAAACAATATCAAATTCTTTTATAAGTAAGTCTAATTGTGCTTTTTGAATTTTAATCTTTCTTTCGGAAACAGTGTTGGCTTTATCAATTTTTCTTTCTTTAAAGTCCTTCATTTTTTTTGCAATTTTCTTTTGCGTTGAAAGATCCCCAATAATAAGTGTATACCCTACTACCCTTTTATCATCCGCAATGGCATTAAATAAAATGTTAGCCTCAAAGGTTGATTTGTCTTTTCTGACAAGTGTATATTTTCCTGAAATTTTTCCGTACCTGGCTGTTTGTTCAAGAAGTTTTTTCCAATTGTTTTTCTGTGTTTCTCCCCCGGCAAAAAAAATCCCATACTTCGCCGCATTTACTTCCGGTACACCATAACCAAATATTCTTTTAGCGGCATCTGTCCAATCTTCAATTCTTCCGCCTTCATCAAGGTTAATAATAGCATAATCAACAATTTTTTCAACTGCCTTTTTGTACCTTAACTCCCTTATTTTCTGGTAAACACTCATGTGCGCATACATTAATACTGGTTGTTTTAGGTTTAGTAGCGCTAAGGAAATCTAGTCTAATTTATGAATTTAATTTGAGTATAAGAAAATTAAGCTATTTTTTCATTTATTTAAACTATACGCCAATATCAAATTAATTGTTGCATTTTATCCTTCCTTAGTTCCATCTTAATCCAATTTTTAACTTATTACTTTTATCAATTACATAATTAGTTTAATGTGTCTGCATTGATGTTCAAATTGTAATTTACCTACTGAAACAAATTTAACAATCTGAACAACTTCAGTCAATACGTATAAATACGTGTTTTTCTAAAGCAGTCTTATCCCATAGTTTTAGTTTTTCACTTTTTTTTAGAATAATTCGGGGTCTTTTCGGTCACTATTATAAAATGACTACTTTTGCAACCGTATTCATCAAGTGGTTTCATAGTTCAACGCCCGCCTGAACGGATTCATTCGGGCAGGAATAGAATATGAAGTATTATATTGTTAATTTAATTTTGGTTTCGTAGTTCAACGGATAGAATAGAAGTTTCCTAAACTTTTGATCCCAGTTCGATTCTGGGCGAGACCACGAAGGCACGAATAGTCGCTTAAAGTAACAAAAGGTCGCAAGAAATAATTCTGCGACCTTTTTAATTAAAAACTTTATCTTTATCTTTTATCTTCCATTTTTGTTATAGTTTAAGATGAAAAGATCTTTTTCAATAGTATTTATTTGCATAGTTATTTTAGCGTCAGTTGCTGCATTTACCGGTAAACAGGATGCATACAAAGGTTTTTCAATTAAGAATTTTGAAAACACACTCGCTTTAATTCCCGAAGGTAGCTTTATCATTGGTCAATGCGATCAGGACGTGCCCTATGTACATGCAGAGAAGTGCAGAACAGTTAGTACGGACACCTTCTATATAAGCAAATTTGAAGTCAGCAATGGGCAATATCTTGAGTTTCTTTCCGAAATCAAAAAACGAGACACAAGTTTTTATAAGATTATGCTTCCCGACACATTAGTGTGGAGAAAAAAGTATGCTGAATGCGAGCCTTTTATTGACTACTATCTGAGGCATCCGGCATACAGTAATTATCCGGTTGCAGGAGTTTCTTATGAGCAGGCAGATGCGTTTTGCAAGTGGTTAACTCAAAAATACATGAGCGAACCCAAGAGAAAATTCAAAAGTGTTTGCTTTAAATTACCAACCAGAGAACAATGGATCTATGCAGCAAAAGGGAAGTCAGCTTTGTCTCCTTTTCCCTGGAATGGATTGGACATGCAGAATAAAAAAGGTGAATGGTTGGCTAATTTCAGGGCTATTCCCCAATTTTCTATTGGAAGGGATTCTCTTTATGTGAAAAACTACTATGGCCAATATGAAAAAAAACAATTCAATATTTCAGATATAGGTTATGTTACGGGGGCCACACTAAATCCTGAAAACGATGCAGACATTACGGTCCCTGTTAACTCGTTTTATCCGAATGGATATGGTTTATTTAATATGGCCGGAAATGTAGAAGAGTTTGTAAGGGAAAAGGGCAAAACGCACGGTGGTAGCTGGCACGATACGGGCTATTATTTACAAAATCACATATTTGAATCATACGATACCCTTCATTCTGCCTCCGCGGAAAGAGGCTTCCGGTTTATAATGGAAATAGAAAAGTAAGATCACATTTAATTTGTAAAAATTGTCAAGATTTTTAACATTCCCTTGATTCCATTCCTTGTATGATTCAAATTTGAATAAGTTAAGTAGAATCCGATTAGTACGAAATTTCTCAATAAGAAATTGATATTAAATTCTTCAGTCCATATAAAAGGTCAATATCTTTTAGCAACTGGTTCGACTTTCTGTCTGTGGACTCCACTAACTAAATACATGCTTATTTCCAACACAAATTAGTGTTCTCAAACGAAGTTTACCGTATCTTTGCAGGAAATTCACAGCAAAATGAGTATTACCAAAGAGCAGGTTATTGATGCCTTAAAATATGTAGATGATCCGGATCTGAAAAAAGACCTTATTACCCTCGGAATGGTTAAGGATGTTGAAGTAAATGGTAAAAATGTTTCTTTTACTGTTGTTTTAACAACCCCTGCATGTCCAATGAAGGATATGATCCAAAAAGCGTGCGAAAATGCTATTCTCCACTTTGTAGATAAAGAAGCTGTTGTAAAAGTTAATATGACTGCAAATGTAACTACACAACGCACAACTGATACATCCTCTCTTTCTAAAGTAAAAAACATTGTTGCTATTGCTTCCGGAAAAGGTGGGGTTGGAAAAAGTACAGTAACGGCTAACCTAGCATTAGCACTTGCCAAATTAGGTGCAAAAGTGGGTATTGTTGATGCAGATGTTTACGGCCCTTCTATGCCAATTATGTTTGATGTAGTTCATGAACGCCCTTTGGTAAAGGAAATTGATGGCAAAAACATGATCATGCCTGTAGAAAGTTACGGTGTAAAACTTTTATCTATAGGTTTTTTTGCTGATATGAACCAGGCCATAGCCTGGCGTGGGCCCATTGCATCCAGAGCATTACAACAATTATTTAGTGATGCTTACTGGGGCGAGTTGGATTATATGTTGATCGATCTTCCTCCCGGTACAGGAGATATTCATATTTCACTTACTACTGCGGTGCCATTAACAGGAGCTTTAATTGTTACTACTCCTCAACAAGTTGCTATTGCAGATGCCAGAAAAGGTGTTGCTTTTTTTAAAAACCCCAATATCAATGTTCCCGTATTAGGTATTGCAGAAAATATGAGTTGGTTTACCCCTGCTGAGCTACCGGAAAACAAGTACTACATTTTTGGTGAAGGTGGTGCGCAACAATTATCTGAAGAATTTAATGTTCCTGTGCTAGGTCATATTCCGCTTGTTCAAAGCATTAGGGAGGCTGCTGATGCTGGACGACCAGCTGTTATGCAGGAAACCACACTTCAAGCAAAAGCATTTATGGAATTGGCAGGTAATTTGGCACAGCAAATAGCTATTCAAAATGTAAAATCAAAAGAAGCCGTTGCTTCCAATTAAGCGAAATTTTCCTTACATTTATATCACAATTGAAAAGATAAAGATGCCGAACACAGAACTAAAAATAAAAGTAGAAGAAGCTTTAAAATCCATACGCCCTTATTTAGAAGCTGATGGGGGGAACGTGGAGCTGATAGAGCTTACAGACGATAAAACTGTGAAGGTAGAACTTACCGGTGCCTGTAAAACGTGCAGTATGAGTATGATGACGATGAAAGCAGGTATAGAAGAAACCATTAAACGTTCGGTTCCTGAGATCAAATCAGTTGTAGCTATTAACAACTAAATAATATGCGTTATTACGCAATCATACTTGTTTGCATTTTTTCTGTGGTATTGAAAGCTCAATCCAATAGGTACAAGGTTTGCATTTTTGACAACCTTTCTAAAAAAAACGCTCACCTGTGGAGTGAAGTAAAAATTGAAAGCAAAGACACTTCATTTATTTACAAGTTGGGATCTAAACTAAAAAATGAGATTTGGATTAATAAACAAGGTGAGTACTCATTTGTTTTTATTTCTATTTTTGGTGACAAGGTTCAAAAAAAGCTGACTGTAACTGCTAAAAAATCTTACAAACTAAAAGTTTCAGAACTGTCCAACTATTACAAAAGACTTCCTTTAGAAAATTACTTAAGTACTAAATTACAGGTGAGTGATACCTTATTTATTGTAGAAGCAAAAGCGGGTATTGACGAAAAACCTGAAAAATTAGGAATTATTAAGCTTGAAAATGACCAGTATAAAGCCTTGCAGTTTGTTGGCACATCAACTGAAGTTTTTCAGGATTTCACTGTTCCAAAATCGGTTTACAACACCGTTATCAATGCTGAAGATCAAATTAAAAAACCGGGAAAAGAAATCTGCAAACCAACAGTATGTACATTTTCATTAAAAAAACAATACTATACTGCTTTAGATGCAAACTGCGACGATAGAACAATGGAAACCATAAAAGCACAATTGTTTTTAATTCAAGGCAAATAGGATCATTCTTCAAACTTATTTTTCACTACTCCTCCAAACTCTTCGAATAAAAATGGATTTGAAGCCATTATTTGCCTTCCGAATAAATAATTTTCTCCAAAAGAAAAATCACTTGCTCTTCCTCCGGCTTCTTTCACTATAATGATTCCTGCGGCTACATCCCAGGCGTTTAGGTTATATTCATAAAAAGCATCCACTCTACCACAGGCTAAAAAGCACAAGTCGGATGCCGCTGAACCAATGCGACGGATCCCGTGCGTATTCCGCATAAAATAATCTGCACAATTTAATACTGCCTTCATCTTATCAAATTTATTCACAGGGAAACCCGTAGCTATTAAAGAGTCTTTGAGTGCATTCACCTTTGTAACTGAAATTTTATTTCCGTTCAGAAATGCCCCTCCTTCTTTATAAGCATAAAAACATTCATCGTTAGCCACTTCATACACCACACCTGCCAGAATTTCTCCTTTATATTCCAATCCAATACTTACCGCATAACAAGGAATTCCGTGTACAAAATTTGTTGTTCCATCCAAGGGATCAATGATCCAATTGTATTCTTTCTTCTCTAAACTCTGATCTTCTTCTGCAATAAAACCGTGCTCAGGAAATACAACACGAAGTTTTCCTACGATCATGTTCTCAGCGGTTTTATCCACGTAGCTTACCAGATCGTTGGTTGCCTTTGCTTCTACTCTACCCTGGGTAAAAAATTTTCTTTCCTCCCGGATAAATGAGCCTGCTTCTTTGGCAATTTCAACAATGGCTTCTGTAACATTTTTTAAATTCATAAAGATTGTTTGATTGTATAAATGTAAGAATTAATTACAACTATTGAATAAATGTAACTTTGATTCGAACAATTAATACCTAAATTCAATATTTAAACTTTTGTATTTCGGGTTTAATTTGTATTTTTGTTTTATGATAAATCGTTTAAATGCAGATCGTATTACTGTTTTAATGAAACAGTTCCCCTCAGTAGCACTTATTGGTCCACGCCAATGCGGTAAAACCACTATGGCAAAACTATTTAAAAAGAACAATAAAAAAAACACAATCTACTTCGATCTGGAAAGTCCTTTAGACAGGCAAAAATTTTACGATCCTCAACTGCTATTAGAAGAACTTGAAAACGATTGTGTGATTATTGATGAAGTGCAGCGCATGCCAGAGTTATTTGCTCTTTTACGCTACCTTATTGATCGGAAAAAGAAACCCGGAAGATTTTTACTATTAGGTTCTGCATCTCCGGATTTGATCAAAGATGCGAGTGAAACACTTGCCGGAAGAATCTATTATATAGATGTAGCACCCTTTAACTTGACGGAATTACCTCAAAAAAACAATACGCTTCAAAAACACTGGTATCGTGGAGGGTTTCCAGACTCCTTTTTAGCTAAAAACGATACACTTCAACAAAACTGGATAAATGGTTTTGTCCGCACCTTTATAGAAAGAGACTTAAATCAACTGTTTGGTGTAAATTTCTCAACTGATTTGATGATGCGTTTGTGGAGAATGCTTGCTCATCATCATGGAGGAATCTGGAATGCTCACTCCTTTGCCAAAGGGCTCGACGTGAGCCCGGTTACAGTTAACAGATATTTGGATTATCTATCCGGTGCATTTATGGTACGCAAGCTACCTGCCTATCATTTCAATAGTAAAAAATCTTTGGTAAAGGCGCCTAAGGTTTATATCCGGGATAGCGGAATAGTTAATTACTTACTTAATATCAACAGGGCAAGCGATCTTAAATATCACCCTGCTATTGGTAATTTATGGGAAGGTTATGCTATTGAACAGATTCTGGAATTACTTCCTCCTACTATTCAGGCTTACTTTTATCGCACACACGATGGAAGTGAAATGGATCTTGTATTGGTAAAAGGTATTACTCCATTTGTGTGTATAGAGATCAAAAACTCATCTACCCCCACCATATCAAGAGGTTTAACTGAAAGCTTACTGGAATTAAAAACTAAAAACAATTACATTGTGGTGCCCGGACATGATGTAGATTATCTATTGAAAAAGGAAATAAGAGTAGTCAGTTTAACTACATTTCTCGGCAAATACATAAAAACCATTAAATAATTAATACCTAAATTCAAAAGTTAAAGTTTCGAATTTAGGTATTAAAAAAGCCCTGTTATTACTAACCGGGCTTTTTAGGAATTAGATTATAAAATTAATTACTGTATTTTGAACTGGAGCTTCTTTCGGAATACTTAGGTTTGCTAAAGCTGCTACCTTCAGAAGATTTTTTTCTCCCTGCGTAACCAGTTCCACTTCCTTCTCTTCCTTTGTAACCACCTTCACTTCTTCCTTTGTAACCGCCGCTTTCTCCACCTTTGTAGCCACCGCCGTTACCTTTGTAACCGCCGCTGCTTCTTCCGCTTCCGCCGCCGCTAAATCCACCTTTGTAACCTCCGCCTCCACTTCCACCTTCGCGGCTTCTTTTTTGAGAAACCTCAAAACTAAGTTTACGATCGTTGAAGAAAACCTCTTCGTTGTTTTGTGCTAAGAACTTCTCAGCTAAAACAGTTTCTGTTTCAAAGAAAGAGAAAGCGTTTTTTACTTCGATATTGAAAAGCATACGAGCTTCAACACTTGCAACTTCCATTAAAAGATCTTTAAGGCTGTTACGGTTCAATCCGTCCATTTCTCCTAAGTTTAGGAAGAAACGTGTAGTGCGGCTATTACCAGCGTCGCCTTTACTGTCGTTAAGATCAGGGCTGTTTTGGTAATACGCTAAGAAACGGTTGAATTCTTCTGCAACAATACGCTTAACCAATTCTTCTTTTGAAAGATCAGCTAACTCAGCCATTGCTTTTGGTAAAAATTCTTCGATCTCTGCTTCGTTAACAGAAGCAGTATGCAATTTGGTAACTAAATGAAGGAGTTGTTTTTCACAAACATCTTTTCCGTTAGGCACATCGTGCTTAGTGAATTTTTTGTTAATGATGCGCTCGATATCTTTAATTCTTCCTGCATCACGTCCTGTAACGATAGCAATAGAAACACCTTTTTTACCTGCACGACCAGTACGTCCACTGCGGTGAGTATAATTTTCTGTTTCTTCAGGTAAATTGTAATTGATTACGTGAGTAATATCATTTACATCAATACCACGAGCAGCAACATCAGTAGCAACAAGCATCTGAAGTGTTCTGCTACGGAAACGTTTCATAACAAAATCACGTTGCGATTGAGAAAGATCACCATGCAATGCATCGGCACTGTATCCGTCTTTTATCAAATTATCTGCAACCTCTTGAGTCTCTGCTCTGGTACGGCAGAAGATGATTCCGAAAATATCCGGGTTATGATCCACTACACGCTTAAGAGCTAAATAACGGTTACGAGCTTGTACTACATAATATTTATGTTCAATTGTATCAGCACCTTCATTCTTTTTACCTGCACTCAACTCTAAAGGAGAGTTCATGTAATTTTTAGAGATCCTTGAAACCTCTTGTGGCATTGTTGCAGAGAACAACCATGTATTTTTTGTTTTTGGAGTTTTATCCAAAATAAAATCAAGATCTTCTTTGAAACCCATGTTCAACATTTCATCTGCCTCATCTAACACAGCAATTTTCACATTGCTAAGATCGATGGCACGACGCTCGATTAAATCAACCAAACGACCCGGAGTTGCAACTACTACGTTAGCACCTGAACGGATGTCTTTGATTTGTTTATCGATACTTGATCCACCATAAACGGCTACTACTTTAAGGCCTTTCATGTGTTTTCCGAATTTTTCCAAATCTTTAGAGATCTGAACACCCAATTCGCGGGTTGGTGATAAAACTAAACCTTGAATGGTTTTTTCATCGGAATCTAAATTGTGAAGCATTGGTAAACCAAATGCTGCAGTTTTTCCTGTTCCTGTTTGTGCTAAGCCAACAACGTCAATCTGTTGGGTTAATAGCTTTGCCAATGTTTGTTCCTGAATTGGCGTAGGTGTTTCATAGCCAAGTTCAACAATGGCTTGCAATAGTCTGGAGTCCAGACCGGATTCTTCAAATGTCATTTAATAAATTTTTAATTAATAAACTGTTTAAGAGCTTAAACAGTCATTCAGAAATAAAGTAGTCTATTGTGCCAATACGGGCCGACGAGTACTTTGAGAGTTGATGACTATATATTCACTCTTCTAATCGGGTACAAAAGTAAACTATTTATTCCGAATAATCTAAAAAAGATTACTAAATCGGTTAAATACGATTTTTTAACGATTAGTTAATAAAAAATTACGATTAGTTATAAGCACAACTAACAAGATTGCTTTACTTTTGCCAAAAATTTAAATCTTATATGTACTACTTCGAAAACATCTACCTGGGAAAAAAGTCCCAAAACAAGCAACTCACTGCGAGTAAAAAGCTTCAAAAGCTCCTAACAGTTAAGGCTCTTAAAAGTTCAATTGATTCAAAAAAACTAAGCGCAAAGGATTTCAAAAAGCTACAGCCTAAAAAAATGGGAGCTTGTAAAATTGCAGAAATAGACTTTGAAAGTTACATTCGCCCTTACGAAATTATCTAACTGAAAATCAGTTATTTAAATTAAAAAGCATAAGTTTTATTACTTATGCTTTTTTTGTTTACAGTCGTAAAAAACTTTCTATAATGTAGATAAAACCCGATAGAATTAATTAACTTGCAAACTTATTTTAGTTACATCAGAAACTTATGAGTGAACGAATACTACGAGCCCTTATGCAGCTTTTTGCCATTATCGCAAAAGTTGACGGAGTTACAAATACAGGGCGAAACATTGTACAATCATTTTTAAAGCAACAATTAAATCAGGAATTAGTAGATCGCTATCTTGCTTTATTTGATGAATTTCTAGAAAGTCACCATCAGGTTTCCAAAAAGAAAGATGGAACTGCGAAGCGTACATCTGTAAATTCAGTAAAAGTTTTAAAAATATGTACTGAAATAAACAAGGAACTGGAGCAAAGTCAAAAAGTGATTGTGCTTATCCGCTTACTTGAATTTATTCATTCTTCTGCTGAAATCTCTGAACAGGAATATGAATTCGTTTCTACTGTTGCTGATACTTTTAATATTCCATTCGAAGAATTTACTAATCTTAAATCTTTTGTTGAAGACGAAGCTTCCAAATTTCCTGATGCTTCGCATTTGTTGGTTATAAATTCCAACACTTCTGTTACCAAGGAACATTCGAAACATGTTTTGTGCGATCAGTTTAATCAGGATATTTCAGTTTGGGTAATGAACGTTCCAAGTGTTGGAATGTATATTATGAAACTGATTGGAAATCAGGATCTCACGCTTAACGGGCAAGCTATTGCTCCCGAAAAAGTTTACATTTTTACTCCGGGTTCTTCATTAAGAAGTACCAAAGTAAAGCCAATTTATTATAGCGATGTAATTTCCAAATTCCTTGCTGATAAAACTCAAGCGAAAATCTCCTTTGTTGCTAAAGATCTTGAATATAAATTTAAAGGTGGTAACTTAGGATTAAGAAATATCAATATTGCAGAAGAAAGTGGTAAGCTTATCGGAATCATGGGAGGTTCGGGTGCAGGTAAATCAACTTTACTGAATGTACTGAACGGTCAGGAACAACCAAGTGGTGGTGGAGTTTACATTAATGGTATAAATATTCATACTGAGAAAAATAAAATTGAGGGTGTGATTGGTATGGTTTCTCAGGATGATCTACTCATCGAGGAACTTACTGTTTATCAAAACTTATTTTATAACGCTAAACTTTGTTTTGGTAATTTACCTGACGAGACCATTTCAGCAATGGTAATGAAAACCCTTACTGATCTAGGATTAGAGATGCGTAAGGATTTGAAGGTAGGTTCTCCTTTAGATAAAACAATTTCGGGTGGGCAAAGAAAACGTTTAAATATTGGTTTAGAATTAATTCGTGAACCGGCTGTATTATTTGTGGATGAGCCAACATCCGGTTTATCATCGCGTGACTCGGAGAACATTATGGACTTACTAAAAGAACTTTCATTGAAAGGAAAATTAGTGTTTGTTGTTATCCATCAGCCTTCATCCGACATTTTCAAAATGTTTGACAAGCTTAAAATATTGGATGTTGGCGGCTACCCGGTTTATTACGGAAACCCTGTTGATGCTGTTATCTATTTCAAGCGCTTGGTTAAACATGTTAATTCGGAAGAAAGCGAATGTATCAGTTGTGGTAACGTAAACCCTGAATTGATTTTCAATATTATTGAGACCAAGGTTGTGGACGAGTATGGTAACCAAACCACTACTCGTAAGTTTACACCTGCTGAGTGGAATGGTCATTACACCGAGTTGATAGAAAGTAAGCTTGAAAAAATCACCGAGCATACTACTAGCCCGGAAAGTACATTAAAAATTCCGAACAGGATAAAACAGTTCCTGATTTTTATGATAAGGGATGTGAAATCCAAACTAACCAACACGCAGTACATGGCAATTGGTTTATTGGAAGCTCCGGTGCTGGCATTTGTATTGGCTTATTTGGTTAGATATTTTAATACCGACGATGAGGATAATGTTGGATATGTATTTAACCAAAATGAAAACATGCCCGCTTATATGTTTATGAGTGTGGTTGTTGCTTTATTTATTGGTTTAACTGTTTCCGCAGAAGAGATCATAAAAGACAGAAAGATCTTAAAACGCGAATCATTTCTTAACTTAAGTCGTTCGAGTTATTTGATCTCTAAGATCGGAATCATGTTTACTTTGTCTGCTATTCAAACAGTATTGTATATATTGGTGGGTAACTATACAATGGGGATTCAGGGAATGTGGGGCGATTACTGGTTGATATTGTTTACTACATCCTGTTTTGCTAATATGCTTGGTTTAAATATTTCTGCGAGTTTTAATAGTGCGGTTACTATTTACATTTTAATTCCATTCCTTATCATTCCTCAATTATTGTTAAGTGGTGTTATTGTGAAGTTCGATAAGTTAAATCCGGTTTTTGCCAAACAAGGAAGTGTTCCTTTTGTTGGTGAGATGATGACCTCACGCTGGGCTTACGAAGCTTTAGCAGTAAATCAATTCAAAAATAATAAATCGTTTAAACCATTTTACAAATTCGAAAAAGCTATTTCAGAAGCCAACTACAAACGTAATTATTGGAAAGATGAAATTGAAAAGAAGTTAACCAAAATTGAAAAGGAAATTGGTGATGGTACCAAAAAGAAAGAGCTGGAAGCGGATGTATTATTGGTTAAAAACGAATTGGAAAAAGAAGGGAAGCTTCATCCAAAGTTAAAATACCGTGATCTTAGTAAAATAAACAGTGCAATTACCAAAGCCGAGATTAACGGTGTAAAAAACTACCTGAACAGCACTTATAAAGATTATTACCTTGCTATGGATAAAAAAGCAAGGAATGCAAAAGATAAATTATCTCTTGAACTGAATTCTACTCCTGAAAAGAAACTTACCTTCATTAAAATGCAGGAAGAATACCAAAATGAGGCCCTTGAACAAACTTTAAAAAACAAAAATGACCTTGGACCTGCATGTTTGGAAAAAGACGGACAATTGATCCAACGTACGGATCCTATTTTCTTAAACCCAACTAACAATTATGGCGGGGCTCATTTTTATGCACCAAAAAAGAAGTTGTTTGGGAAATATTTTGAAACGTTTTGGTTTAACATTAGTGTGATCTGGTTAATGTCGATATCATTAATGATCACGCTTTATTTCGACGTGTTAAAGAAATTACTTGACGGATTAGGTGCTTTAATCGAAAAGCTTCCGTTTAAAAAGAAGAAAAAGGCGTAATTTTGCGGTTTTATAAAACCTATGAAATTTTTCACTTTCTCTCTCTTTATTTTATTTAGTTCATTTCTCTTTGGGCAAGTCCAATACGATACGCTTGTTTTGGTCAATGGTTCTAAAAAGGCTGTAATCATTAAAGAAATTGGTGATAAAACTATAAAGTATAAAGTGCCTACCGATTCAACAGGACCAACTTATGTGGTTCAAACAAAGTTGATAGAAAAGTTTATTCTAAAAAATGGTTGTATTGATTTGAAGGAAGTAGGTTACAACAATTGTGTGAAGGATCCTACGTATGGTGTAATACTTAATCCTGATTTTAAAAGAGTTATTATAAGCATGGATCTTGCTCAATTATCAATCATTCAGCATATTCAGGCTAATGTAGAGTATATTCCTAAAAACAGGAAATTTGGATTTGAAGCTTATTACAATAAAGGCTTAACGGACAGAAAATATGTGGCTACCTATGAAAGAAAAGAAGCTACTATAAATAAAGTCGAATACGGTGATGGCTATTACAAATATCAGTATGTTGGGTTTAATATAAAAATCTATCCACACGCACATAAAAAGCTTACTTATTTTATGGCTTTTGGCACTGAACAAGGTAAAGCCGGAGCCTATCTTACTATAACAAAATTTAATAGTAATCCCAATTGGTGGAACAATACTCCTATTGCTACAACAACTAAAACAAGAGTAGAAACTTATTATGCCAACTACCACTTCAATAACGGATGCGTATTAAGGATAAAAAAGTACTTTATTTTGCAGGGAAACATTGCACTTGGAATCAATCAATTTACAAGATACAAGGAAGATCCAAAGGATAAAAACCAATTTGATCTGAGTGCGAAATTAGGTCTCGGATTGATGATGGGAGTAGCTTTTTAAAAGGCTTACTCTTTACTCTAATTATGATTGTCAGCAGCTTTAATATAAATTTGCAATCTTAGAAATCTCTAATGGCTTTTTAAGTATTATTTTTCTACCATTTGTGGTGATCAGGCCTTCTTCTTTAAAATCATGTAATACCCTCACCAGGGTTTCTCTTGCGGTTCCTACAAACTTTGCCAAATCATCCCGCGACAAATCCAGTTCAACGGGTTTTTTGCCTTGATCTTCTTTTTTATACTTATCTCTTAATAAAGTAAGACTTAATGCCAATCTTTCACGAACAGTTCGCTGAGCAAAAATAGTTAAGCTATTCACCAAAACACCAAATTCATGGCTCATGCATTTTAATAACCTGTTTGAAAGAATTGACGAAATCTGTATAGCCTTTAAAAAATCATCTTTTGGTATAAAAGCAATTATCGATTCTTCAATAGTGGTGGCGGTATCTGTATATTTTTCTTCACTTATTAAAGCGTGATACCCGAGCAACTCTCCCTTCTTACAAACATAAAAAATCTGCTCCCTACCCTCTTTATCCGTTTTATATTTTTTTACTTTCCCCTTCTTTATGTAATAAATGCCTGTTGGATAACTTCCCTCTCTGAATAGAATTTCACCTTTTTTATAAGTATGGCAAACCATATTCTTATTTAATAAATCTAAATCCTCTTCCGGCAACCCTTCCAGAACAGAGTCGCTTTTAAAATTGAATTTATCGAAAGGAAAATCAATGAGTTGCATATAACTAACGTGTACAAAGTTACATTTTTTTTCCCAAGCACATTTTAAATGTGACTTTAGTCACATTTATACCTAAAACAAAGTCACAGTGAAGCCTGTTGCTAAATCAATGTTATTCATGCAGGAAGCGAATACCTTTGTCGGAAATTTCGCTTAACAAATGAATATTCTCGAAAAGATTAAATCCAGAAAAGGTCCCTTAGGAGAACATTCGCATTATGCCCACGGTTACTACACATTCCCAAAACTTGAAGGAGAAATTGGTCATAAAATGATTTTTAAAGGGAAAGAAAACCTTGTATGGAGCCTTAACAATTATCTTGGGCTTGCCAATCATCCCGGAGTTCGTGAAGCTGATTCTACCGGAGCCTCACTATATGGTTTGTCGTATCCAATGGGTTCAAGAATGATGACAGGTAATACAAGCCTGCACGAACGCTTAGAAGCAGAACTGTCTATTTTTGTAAAAAAAGAAGATACTTATTTATTAAATTATGGTTATCAGGGAATGATCTCTATTATTGATAGCCTTGTTGACAGACACGATGTAATTGTATATGACGCAGAGTCGCATGCCTGCATTATTGACGGGGTACGGCTGCATCAGGGTAAGCGCTTTGTATTCAGTCACAACGATATGGAAAGCTTGAAAAAACAGCTCGACCATGCAAAAGAAGTTTGTGAAAAAACCGGAGGAGGAATTTTACTGATAACTGAAGGCGTATTTGGTATGAGGGGCGACATGGGCGATTTGAAAGCTATCACCGCGCTAAAAAAGAAATATGATTTTACACTTTTAGTTGATGATGCGCACGGAATTGGTGTAATGGGCTCATCAGGCGCAGGTACAGGTGAAGAACAAGGTGTTCAAAAAGACATTGATTTGTATTTTGGCACATTTGCAAAATCATTTGCGGCTATCGGTGCCTTTGTATCCGGTGCCAAGCATGTTATTGATCATTTACGTTATAATATGCGCTCTCAAATTTTCGCAAAGTCACTTCCCATGCCCCTGGTATTTGGCTTACTTAAAAGGCTTGAACTCATTAAAAAAGAAAAAGCACTTCGGGAACAACTTTGGTATATAACAAGCGCTTTACAAAACAGCCTGAGAAAAGAAGGTTTTGATATAGGAAACACTGTTACCCCGGTAACTCCGGTATACTTAAACGGATCAATTGCCGAAGCTACCGAATTGGTAAAAGACCTTAGAGAAAATCATAAAATATTTTGCTCAATGGTTGTATACCCCGTGGTACCGAAAGGTGTTATTATACTTCGTTTAATCCCAACTGCGGCGCATACATTAGCTGATGTAAAAAGAACTATTGAAGTTTTTAGTGAAATAAAAGAGAACCTTAAGAATGGCCGGTATGCAGGCAATGAAGTTTTTGTAAAACAATAAAGTAAAATTATACATGAAAAACGAGAGAGAGGAATATCTAAATCAACTTGGCTTAGGTCATTTAAAAAATGCATACTGGAATTTAAGTGTGCCGGAATTAGTTAAAAACACCATTTTATCGGAGCAGGGAACCTTAACTGATACCGGAGCTCTGGCTTGTGACACAGGCGAATTTACCGGCCGATCTCCTAAGGATAAGTTTGTAGTAATTGATGAAAACACAAAGAAAACAGTTTGGTGGGGCGATGTAAATAATCAACTATCAATCGATACGTTTAGAAAAATTCAAGAACGTATGAATTCATATTTGATTGGAAGAGATGTGTACATTAAAGATGCATACGCATGTGCGTCCGAAAAGTACCGCTTAAATATAAGAGTAATTACCGAGTTTCCATGGCAAAATTTATTCGCGCATAATTTATTTCTCAGACCAACTGACACTGAACTCGAAAATTTTTCGCCTGAATGGACTATTTTATGTGTACCGGGTTTTAAAGCAGATCCTAAGGTGGACTTCACAAAATCGCACAACTTTACTATTATCAACTTTACACTTAAAACAATATTAATTGGTGGCTCAGCATACACCGGTGAAATTAAAAAAGGAATTTTTACCGTTCTGAATTATTTATTGCCAATTGAACACAAAGCATTATCAATGCACTGCTCTGCAAACATAGGAAGCAATAATGATACTGCTATTTTCTTCGGCTTATCGGGAACTGGAAAAACAACTTTATCTGCTGATCCCAACCGAAAATTAATTGGTGACGATGAGCATGGGTGGGACAATGATTCGGTTTTTAACTTTGAAGGTGGTTGTTATGCCAAGTGTGTAAACTTAAGTAAAGAAAAAGAACCTCAGATTTTTAGCGCAATAAAATTTGGAACACTTTTAGAAAATGTTGAGTTTTATCCCGGAACGCAAACAGTTGATTATGACAATATAAATCGAACAGAAAACACAAGAGCTGCGTATCCAATTGATTTCATTGATAATTCGGTAACACCTTCAATTGGGAAAGCACCAAAAAACATTTTCTTTTTAACTGCTGATGCTTTTGGAGTATTGCCTCCAATATCCAAATTAACAGTGGGTCAGGCAATGTATCACTTCATATCGGGTTACACCGCTAAGGTAGCTGGTACGGAAGCAGGAATTACTGAGCCTCAAACTACTTTTTCTGCATGCTTCGGAAAACCTTTTTTACCATTACATCCAACGAAATACGCCGAGCTTTTGGGCGAAAAATTAAAAGACTCATCCATAAACGTATGGTTAATCAATACAGGATGGACAGGCGGTAGCTACGGAGTTGGTGAACGGATCAAATTAAGTTATACAAGAGCTATGATAACCGCTGCTTTAAACGGAGAATTATCAAAGGTTAACTATCAGGAACACGAAGTTTTTGGGTTAAAAATGCCTCTTGAATGCCCGGGAGTACCAAGTGAATTATTAAATCCTGAAACCACCTGGCAAAATAAAACCTTGTATAAAGAAATAGTACTAAAGCTTGCATTGGAATTTACAATCAATTTTGAGAAGTTCAAAGATTTAGCAAATACCGAAATAATAGCAGGCGGACCAAAAATATCAAACCTTGAAAAAGAACCTAAATAATATAACAAATTTATCGAAAGAGTTTCTCATATCACGTGATGGGGAAATACTCAGGTTGAGTAAGGGAATGCTGTGTTCCGAGGTTGAAATAATTCTCGGGAAACCAACAAGAACTGAACCCTGTGCAAACCCATTAAGCAAGAAAAATATCTACAAAATAAAAAAGAATCTTATTTCAGTTTGTACATATATGCTACTGTTTAACAACGAAGAATTGCAATTGGCAATAAAACTCACCAAATAATAACGTAAACAAAATAATATATGAACTACCCAAACAACTTGCTTTATACAAAAGATCATGAATGGATAAAACTTGAAGGAACTGAAGCTATAATTGGCATTACTGATTTTGCACAAAAAGAACTTGGTGACATTGTTTATTTGGATATAAACACACTAAACGAAACAATTGATAAAGAACAGGTTTTTGGAACGGTAGAAGCCGTAAAAACTGTTTCTGACTTGTTTATACCGGTGAAAGGAACTGTTCTTGAAATCAACTCTAAAATTAATGATAATCCTGAATTAGTAAATAAAGATCCTTATGGCGAAGGGTGGATTGTACGAATAAAAGTTGCAAATCCCGACGAAGTATCGCATTTGCTAAATGCAGAATCATATAAAGAATTAATAGGTGCTTAAATCCCCGGTAAAACATAAGGTTGAATTCAATGAAGAAAATTTTAAAGCATTGTTACCCGGCTATTTAAAAAAAGCCTCAAAACAATTCTTTACACCTATTAGTATCGGTCAAATTGCTGCTCAGTGGTTAACTGAGGATAAAAACAAATCGGTTTTAGACATTGGAGCCGGAGTGGGAAAATTTTGTATTACCGGAGCAAAATACAATAACAGTTTCTACTTCGGAATTGAATACAGAAAAAGTTTGGTTACTATCGCCAACAATATAATAAGTACATACGAACTGACTAATACAACTGTATTACATGGCAATATAGTTGAAATCGATTTTATGAACTTTGATGCTTTTTATTTATTCAACCCTTTCTATGAAAATTTATCGTTTGACAACAGGTTAAATAATGAAGTAGAATTGAATGGCTCCCGATATGGATATTATTTAAAACATACGGAAAATCAGTTAGACAAAACTAAATCCGGAACCAGATTGGTTACCTATCACGGAAATAATTTTGAAATCCCCGAATCTTTCAAGAGAATTAAACAAACTGAAGACGGTTCCCTAAAACTTTGGATTAAACAATGATAGCAGAATACTTAAGATTAAATATCCCAATAAAAGACAAAGAATTTGACATGATTTATCCTGCTCAATTAAGGAAATTATCAAAACGTCATTTTACCAGAGTTGATATAGCTATTAAGGCTGCACGATTTTTGGCAACAGATCCTAAACAAAGGGTATTAGATATTGGAAGTGGTGTAGGTAAATTTTGTTTTGTAGCAGGGTCATATTCCGATACACAATATACAGGAGTTGATTATAGAAAGCATTTTATTGAATTATCAAATAAGCTGGCAGCAAAGCATCGGTTTAAGAATGTAAGATTTATTCATGGGAATATTACTGAGGTTGACTTTAGCCAATACAATGGATTTTATTTCTTCAACTCGTTTCAGGAACAAATAGATAACTCTTGCATAATAGACGAATCAGTAGAAGTTAATCAGGAAAATTACGCGAAATTTTCAGCGTACCTGAAAAAAGAATGGTCAAAAATGCCGGTTGGAACAAGAATAGTTAGTTATCATACTTATTTGAATCAAATACCCGACAGTTATATGCTTGTAGAAATGCATTTTGATGGCTTATTGAAATGTTGGGAAAAAACAAACAATCCTATAAGTAAATTATTATAGTGAGTTATTCAAAAACAAACCAATTGGCTCCGAAGCTAAAAGTTAAGGGACATGAATTTAACAAAGTTATTATTAAGATACATAATAAGATGATTAGCATTTATTCCGTGTTAAATAATCTCTCTTCAACCCGAAAAAAATGAACAAATTAAAAAACCTTGTGAGTTACCTATACCCTATGATAGTGGAGGCTACAACCGGTAAGGTTAGTTCTTACCTTGAAGTCACAAAATACCAGGGCAAATATCAATTAAACAGCCTTAATGTAAATTACTCCTACGGCAGCCTTCATACTATATTCGAACGCTTGTTCATCAAAATAAAAATCGATCAATACGACTTTTCCAATATTTTAATTCTGGGAATGGGAGCAGGTAGCGTTATTTCGTTACTGAGAAAAACACACAACATAAAAGTGCCTATAACAGCTATAGAGAATGACTCTGTGGTTATTGAATTATCCAAAAAATATTTCGACATAGGTAAATATAGCAATCTGGAAATCATAAATAGCGATGCCTTTGATTTTGTTTCAAATACACAAAACCAATACGACCTTATTATTATTGATTTATTTATTGACAATGAAGTCCCGATGATATTTTCAGGGGATGAATTTTTACAGGGAATAAAAAAAATAACAACCAACAACTCATGTATTATTTATAATAAAATGACTGAGCTTCCGCTCCACAAAAAAGAAATGGTGGAGTTATACAGAAATTTTGAAAGCATATTCCCGGGAACAACCCTTATGAAATTCAACATAAATAATATGGAAAACAGTATTCTATTATACAACACATTACCAATAAACATTAGTAATAAGGTAAGCGTAGAGCAAAAAAGACAAGAAGAAAATTACGACGGGCTATTTCAACCATCATTTAGTTAATATTAATGATTAAAAGAATTAAAGTAAAACCCGGGTCATTTAAAAATGAATTTTATATAGATGAAAACGAGAACTGGGTGGTAAAGCTGAAAGCAAAACCGATTGATGGAGTAGCAAACGAACAGCTGATTGAGTATTTAGCCGCCATTTTTAAATCGCGTAAAAGTAGTATTACTATTGAAAAAGGTCACACAAGCCAATATAAAACTATAAATATTGATGAAGATACGGCAATGCTAAACGAAAGAATTAACCAGTTACAACGTGAAAGAAACAGCATTAAGTAAAATACACCTTTCCTGTGGAAATATTTGCAAAAATAAGAGGGGAGAAAATTAAAGCTTCAGTAAGTAAATCACCTTTCGTAACGACAAATTTAACTAATATGCTTAAAGAATTATACAAAAAATATGGGAATTACTTTGTAGATCTCTGGCAATACCTTATCATTATAGTAGTAATGATTTTAGCCGCAATATTTATTTTATAAAATGATTAAATGGTTTGATATAATTGTCGAAAAAACGAATGGAAAAATCACTTATCATTTACTCACCTATTTTATTATCGTACTATTAATTATAATAAGCATTGCTATTTTCTTATAAAAGAAGGAAACACCCTGTTTACTTATCAACTATATTAATGCAAGAAAAAAAATGCATATTAAACCCCTTTCAAAAAGGCAAAAAACTGTACAGTGTTATTCATTTAAAATGTCCGCGCTGCCAGGAAGGCGATTTATTTATGGTCAAAAATCCATATCGCTTAAAGCATCTTGATAAAATGCCACGTTATTGTATTAAATGCGGTGAAGATTTACAAAGAGAAGTTGGTTTTTATTACGGTTCAATGATGATAGGTCATGCAACAACAACTTTAATAGCAGTTATTGTTCACGTAATAGTTTTTTATTTTTACGGATGGGCAATTTTGCCTAATCTTTTATCACTGCTCACAATCCTTATAGTGTCTTTTCCCATTGTTTTCAGGAGCTCAAGAGCCATTTGGATCAACATGTTTAGCAAATATGACCCCGAAGCAATAAGTAAAAAAATCATGCGTTGATTTTGCAAAAGCCAGATTCGTTTTTACTCCTTACTCTCTTCATACCCAAAATCAATATGAAGACCTGCCATTTTTGAAGCCATTACAGCCAATTCATCGCAACGGTTATTTTCTACATTACTTGCATGGACTTTAACCCAAACAAATTTTACTTTGTGCTTTTTAATTGCAGGTAAAAACCGTTTCCATAGATCCACATTCTTTACTTTTGCCCAGCCTCTTTTGATCCAACCGTTGATCCATCTTTTTTCAATTGCATCTACCGCGTATTTTGATAATCTCCGCATTATACTCCGCATTATATTACTCATTAATACAAACAATTAAGCAATAAATTACAATTAACTAACTCTTTATCAGTAAATTAAAACACGATAGTTAATTCCGCATTAAATTCCGCAATTATTTTGTATTTTTGTATAAATGCCGGGAATTAGCCTATATCGTTTACCTTCTTCAATGACTCCTGTTTTACCGGAAAAAGACGGGGAATTACGTGAACTTGCTACCGAACTTATAAAAAATTCGGCAAAACTAACAAGTGCGTTCAATCCGATAACACGCAGAGCTATCTCAGGTCTTATTGAGCCGATGAATAGCTATTATTCTAATCTTATTGAAGGACATTTTACACATCCACTTGAGATTGAAAAAGCTCTAAAAAAAGATTATTCAAAAGAACCGGCAAAAAAACTGCTTCAATTAGAAAGTCGTGCTCATGTAATTGTAAACCATGAAATGAAGAAAAAATTAAGTTCCATGAACAATGCCTATTCGTGGGAATTAATCAGTTGGTTACATAAAAGTTTTTACGAACACCTGCCAGAAGAACTCAGAACAATTAAAACTAAGAACGGAAATTCCATTACGCTTACACCGGGTGCAATCCGCACAAGTGAAGTAGAAGTAGGAAGGCATATCGCACCCGCCGCCGAATCATTAAATGAGTTTATAAGCTTTTTTGAAGATAATTACAGTAGAAAAAAAATCGCTGATCCTCTCAAACGAATTATTGCTATTGCAGCATCTCATCATCGTTTGACCTGGATACATCCCTTTCTTGATGGAAACGGTCGTGTTGTGAGATTATTCAGTGAAGCTGCTGCAATTATTGAAAACGTTGACGGAGATGGCTTATGGTCTATTTCACGGGGGCTTGCAGTTAACAATAAAGAATACTACGATGCATTAAATAATGCAGATATGAAACGCTGGAACGATTATGATGGACACGGAAACTTATCTGATAAATTTCTTACTGAGTTTTGTGTTTTTTTTCTGAAAACCGCTATTGACCAAACCAACTTTATGCTTTCCTTATTAGAGCCCGAAAAAATGACGAACCGTTTAAAAGAGTTCGTTAACCTTATGACTATTAGGAGTGAGATGAGAAAAGAAAGCATTTATCTTCTGGAAGAAGCTATGTTTAAAGGAAAGGTATACAAAGGTGACTTAGAACGTATCACCGGGAAATCAGAAAATGTTGCAAGAAGCATTATGAAAAACTTGATAGATGAAGGCTTATTAATAAATGAGTCAGAAGAATTCCGCTCACCTGTTATTATTAATTTTCCTATTAAACATGCTCCTTATATTTTTCCTAAACTATTTCCGAAAGATGTAGAAGCAACAATGAAAGATTAAGCAGAAGTCTTAAAGTAATTACTCCTTACTCTCTTCATACCCAAAATCAACATGAAGACCCGGCATTTTTGAAGCCATTACTGCTAATTCATCGCAGCGGTTATTTTCTACATTACTTGCGTGACCTTTTACCCAAACAAACTTCACTTTATGTTTTTTTATGACCGGTAAAAAACGTTTCCAAAGATCAACATTCTTCACTTTTGCCCAGCCCCTTTTGATCCATCCATTGATCCATCTTTTTTCTACTGCATCTACCACGTATTTGGAATCAGAAAAAACAACTACGTCAACACCTTCTTTTTTGATGCTCTCCAATGCTACGATAACACTTAATAATTCCATCCGGTTATTGGTGGTCTTACGAAAACCTTCGTACATTTCTTTACGATGTTGTCCATATAGCATAACTATTCCATAACCGCCCGGTCCCGGATTACCACTACAAGCGCCGTCTGTGTATATGTGAATTTGCATAAATTAAAGCCCGGTATTTGTTCGGAAAATCTTAACCGCAATAGCTAAGAGAATAATACCGAATACTTTTCGCAGAATAGAGATTCCTCCCACCCCTAAAACACGTTCAATGTGTTTCATTGTTTTAAGAACGAGATAAACGATACCCACATTAACAACAATACCAATCAAAATAGAAAGCATACTGTATTGTGCACGCATAGAGAGCAAAGTTGTTAATGTTCCAGTTCCCGCAATAAGTGGAAAGGCCAATGGCACAACGGATGCTGTTCCCGGCACTTCGTCCTTATATAAACGAATACCCAATATCATTTCCAAAGCAATAAAAAAGATAACAAGGGAACCCGCAATAGCGAAGTCGCTAGCAGTTAAGCCTATCAGTTTCAAAATTGATTCTCCTGCAAAAAGAAAAACGACCATAATACCTAATGAAACCAAGGATGCTTTTGCAGCGTTGATCTCGCCTGATTTTTGCTTTAAACTGATAATAACAGGAATTGAACCTATTACATCAATCACAGCAAACAATACCATTATTACTGTTGCAATTTCTTTTATGTTAAATGTAAAGTCCATTTGTTTTATGTTTTTCACCACAGAGACACGGAGAGCACAGAGGTTATTTTCTTTGTGTACTTTGGTTAACCTTTGAGTTCTTTGTGCTTAAGTTTCTTTCTTTTATATACTCAATCTTCAAGCATCCAGATAACTTCTGATAGTTCGCCTGCAGCCTTTTTATTGTTTTGTTTTTGTGCTAATACTAATCCGTTCTTATAAATTTCAATTGCTTTAGACTCTTCTTTCGACTCTTCAAACAGTTTTCCAAGTTTATAATAAGCTCCTAAATATTCAGGGTTTCTGTTAAGCAAACTTTGTAATTGGCTTATTGCTTCTTTCAAATTACCGGAGGCTTCCAACTCTAAGGCTAATGCATAGTTCAGAAAGTCGTCGTTGGGTTCCATTTCCAACATTTCCCTGATCTGCTTCAGCCTGATCGTTTCTTCCATTACAATGCAGATGTGAACTGATTCACAAAACGAATATCATTCTCAAAGAACAAACGCAAGTCCTTCACCTGGTATTTAAGCATGGTAATACGCTCGATTCCCATTCCAAACGCAAAGCCCGTATATTTTGTGCTATCAATCTTACAATTCTCTAATACCTGCGGGTCAACCATTCCGCAGCCTAAGATTTCAACCCAACCGCTGTATTTACAAACGTTACAGCCTGCACCTTTACATAGTGTGCAGGAAATATCCATCTCAGCACTTGGCTCAGTAAAAGGGAAGTAGCTTGGACGCAAACGAATTTTTGTATCTGCTCCAAACATCTCCTTCGAAAAATACATCAAAGTTTGTTTTAAATCTGCAAACGAAACATTAGTATCAATATACAAACCTTCGACCTGATGGAACTGGCAGTGTGCACGCGCACTGATAGCTTCATTCCGATATACTCTTCCCGGAGAAATAGTACGAATAGGAGGTTTTTGATTTTCCATAATATGTACCTGCACCGAAGATGTTTGTGTACGTAACACCATATCAGGCAAAGTTGATACATAAAAAGTATCCTGCATATCACGCGCCGGATGATTCTCAGGTGTGTTAAGCGCAGTAAAGTTATGCCAATCGTCTTCGATCTCACGTCCGTCAGAAACGGTGAAACCAATACGGGCAAAAATATCTATGATCTGCTTTTTTACAATAGAAATAGGGTGGCGCGAACCTAAAGCAACAAAAGGCTCACCAGGAACAGTAAGGTCAATAGTTGATTCAGCAGTTGAATGCTGATTCTCAAATTTTTCCTTTAGAGCATTGATCTTATCCTGAGCTCTTGTTTTCAACTCATTCAATCTTTGTCCCATTTCACGTTTCAATTCCGGTGCTACCGTTTTAAAATCGTCGAATAAAGTGGTAATCTCACCTTTTTTACTCAACCATTTAATCCGGTATTCTTCCAGCTGCTCTTTGCTATCTGCAGCAAATACTTCAACGTCTTCCAGTAATTTTTCTATTTTATCACGCATGACGCAAAATTAAGGATTTATTGGGATTTTGAGCGGGATTTTTTTAGCTGCAGATTTTCACGGATTACGCAGATATTCAATTAAATTATTTTTTATTTATTACAAAACAAATCTGCGAAATCCGCGGCTAACCTTTACACTTCAATCGTATTCCCGCAATCAAAATGGCCTTTCGGGCATTGTTTGTAGCCATGAAGTCCGCAGGGTTTACAGTCGAGTTGTTTGGAGGTTTCTACTACTCTCGAGTTATCTGCTAATGGTGTAAATCCGAATGATGGAACAGTACTACAGAAAAAAGCAGTTGTTGGCGCATTCATAGCAGAAGCTAAATGCAAAGGAGCTGAATCGTTCACATAATTCATTTTCGCATCTTTCATCAATGCACAAGAATCTAGCAGGTTTAGCTTGCCTGAAAGATTTATTATTCTTTGATGGGTGCTGTTTGCATTTATCTCATCACACAATTTTGCATCTCCGGGTGCACCCAGCAGGTAGATAGTTGTGGTTGGAGAAAGTTTATCGCACAACTCTACCCACTTGTGAAATGGCAATTGTTTGGTAAACCATACGGATGATGGTGCCATACAAACATATTCGCCTGTTTTATATTCCTTTACTTTTTCAAAATTTGAAAGTGTCGGATACAGTTTCGGCTTTGCAAATTGATTATCTGTAAAGCTTTCTATTAATTGTTGATTACGTTCTACTTCGTGTTTTCCACTTCCAATCTCATGTTTTATTTTTTTTGAAAACATAAAAGAGAATGGGTTTTTATCAAAGCCGATCTTTTCTTTTGCTCCTGAAAATGCTGTCAGAAAACCTGAACTGGCAAAGCGGTGCAGATTAATCACTTTATCATACTGTTCGGCTTTTATTTTTTTCCTTAAAGCGAACAAACTTTTGTATTTGCCTTCCTGCTTATTCCAAACAATACAGTTGCTAAGAAAAGGATGATCTTTATACAAAGTTTCATTTCCCTTACGCACCAACAAGTCTAACTGAACAAATGGAAAACACTGATGAAGTTTTTCCAATACAGCACTTGCAAGGATAGCATCACCAATAAATGCAGTTTGTATAACAAGTATTTTCTGCATTAACTTTCTTAATCAACAAATGTAATTTCGGTGATCTCCTTTTTGATAACGTAATCCATCATTTCAGGTGAAAAGCAACGCAGTTCACGGTATTTAACGGTAACTTTTTTTCCTATTTGCGCCAGGGGATTGTTTTCAAAAGACGTGCTTCCTTTAAAAAAACGAAGCCACATAAATGTTTCTTTGCTTCCCATTGAGTTTTCAATAGTTACATAATAAAAATCCTTTTTATCCAATGATTTGATCACGCCTGTAGCGCTTCCCTCTTTACCGACTTCTTCCTCTGTTTTAGTTATAGTTCCTGCCGTTTTATTTTCTTCTGCACGCATAGCCATTTTCATAAACTTCGGGCAATTCTCAACTAATTTTGCTCCAATTTTTGTCCCCACTGCTTCATAAGACTCCTGAGTTTGATCGGCTGCAATTTTATTTTCTTTGCATATCTTTTCATAATATGTCAATAATGGTTGTCCCAAACAATCGGTAAGGATTTTTTGCCAGTCTTCGTTGGTGATATCATCCGGCACATTGGCTTTATTGATACAATCGCAGGTTTCGTTTGCGGCTTTTTCAGCACTTTTTTGCGCACTTACAGTTAAGGACAGAATTGCAAAAGCAATCAGGAGAATGGATTTTTTCATTGTAAATTTTTACTAATTATTATACTGCAACATTATGTTCTCTTAAAGCGTCGTTTAAAGATGTTTTAAGATCGGTACTTTCTTTTCTTTTTCCAATGATCAATGCACAAGGTACCTGAAAATCACCTGCCGGGAACTTCTTTGTGTACGAACCGGGTATCACTACACTTCTTTCGGGAACATATCCTTTTGTCTCAATTGGATTAGCTCCGGTTACATCAATAATTTTTGTTGATTGTGTAAGAACAACATTTGCTCCCAATACTGCTTCTTTTCCAACCCTTACACCTTCTACAACAATACAACGTGATCCTATAAAACAATTGTCTTCAATAATTACCGGGGCTGCCTGAACCGGTTCTAAAACCCCTCCAATTCCTACGCCACCACTTAAATGAACGTGCTTACCAATCTGCGCACAACTTCCAACAGTTGCCCAGGTATCAACCATTGTGCCACTATCTACATAAGCTCCAATGTTTACAAAACCCGGCATCATAATAACGCCGCTTGCAATATAACTTCCATAGCGCGCAATTGCACCGGGAACAACACGTACACCTAATTTCGCGTAATCCGTTTTTAGCGCCATCTTATCGTGAAACTCAAATGGTTTTAACTCCATTGTTTCCATCTGGCGAATAGGGAAATACATAATCACAGCTTTTTTTACCCAATCGTTCACCTGCCAGCCCCCATTTACCGGAGCTGCCACGCGCAACACTCCTTTATCCAATTGTTCTATTACTGTATTTATAACATCCTGAACTTCTTTTGTTTTTAGAAGCTCTCTGTTTTCCCAGGCTTGTTCTACTATCTGTTGCATACTAGTTTAAAATCACGGCAAGTTACTAAAAAATAAAATGTATCGGTTTTATATGTAATTTTAAGTTCTATTCAAATTGTGAAAAACTTACTACACATATTCCTTGTTCTCTTCGTTTATACCGGCTTAAACTCTCAAACCCTTGTCATTGCCCACCGTGGGGCAAGCGCGTATAAACCCGAAAACAGTATTTCAGCTTTTGAAGAGGCAATTAACATGAAGGCGGATTATATTGAAACGGATGTTCATCAAACGGCCGACGGCGTGGTTGTTTTGATGCATGACCTTAGTGTAGACAGAACTTGTACAGTTCCAAAAGGATTGAAAAAAAATGGAAAAACATTAGTCAAAAATTTAAGCTTTACCGAATTTAAAACCCTTGAGTTGAAGGATTACAAAGGAGCTCCACCCAGCTTAGATTCTGCTATTAAATTTATTAACGGGCGCTGTAAGTTATTGGTTGAATTAAAAAAAGGAAGTGACTATTATCCCGGAATTGAAAAAAAAATTATTGAGATCATAAAAGCAAATAATGCCGAGAGCTGGGTAGATATTATTCACTCTTTCGACAAAAAAGCTCTCTTAAACGTTCAGGAACAAAAAAGCGGAATCAAACTGCAGAAACTGATCGTTTTTAAATTACCACTCAGCAGTTTTGTATTTTCAAAGAAATTAAACAAAGATGACTTTAAAAACTGGCAGGGGGTTAATGTTTACAGGCTTTTTGCAAGTAAGCGACTAATTAGGGAACTCCACAAACAAAACGTTCAGGTATTTGTGTGGACTGTTAATAAAAAACGGAAAGCTCAAAAGCTTATCAAACGTGGTGTTGATGGCATCATAACAAACAAACCCGATATGATAAAGAAGCTCTTAATTCCCTGATCAAAAATTAATTTTGCTTTTTAATTTAAAAATTATTTACCTTTGTACATATGCACAGAAAAAATACTATAAAAAAACTAAGTTTAACGCTTGTATTTTTATTCTCATTTATCTTCCAAACCGCATACTCCATTTCTTTTAATGTTACCTCTGTTCAGAGTAGCGATTATCAGCACAAGCATCTTGATAAATCTTCTCCAAAAGAAGAAATTTCAGAAAACAGTTTCATTGAAAAAGAAATTGAAAAAGAAAAAGACAGTGAGCTTGATTGCAAATTATTAACCTTCATTATACCGTATCTGGTTTTCCAATTAGAATGCTCAACCTCAAACGAATTTGTATCTTCTGAAGAAAAGACCCGGTACCTAACTAAAGAATCTATCTTTATCATTGTACGAAGTATTCGTATTTGATCCTTTTATTACATTCCTTATATAGCTAAGCTATATAACAACATTCGGCCAGAATGTTACCCAGTGCTTTATAGTTCTTTAAAGCAAACTGATTTAATAAATTTATTAGCCATTTTTTTTTGTAATTATTGTTTCAACAATAAGCGCTAAAAATCTGTAAATCGAAAAAGACAAATATGAACGAAGGAAAAATAACATTCAACGAACATGAAGTTATTCATGAGTTGAAACATTTTTTGCCTGCACAAGCTCCGTTAAAAGATTTTGTCCATCACAACACATTACACGCTTTTCAACACTTAAAGTTTGAAGATGGAATCAGGAATGCCTCTGCCATGTTTGGGTACAGAGTGTCATTGTCATTAAAAGAATTCAGGGAATTATATGAATCAGGTAAAATTGAAGATCAGGTTTTAGAAAAAATAATTAGTGACAGAAAAGGAAAAGAAAACCTGCCTGAATGGAAACAACTTGCCACTCAGGAAGAATTGGATACTTCAAATACAACCCGAATTGGGTCGCTCCGAAGTAAATGGAAAACAAAGTATGAAGTAGATTTGGATTCTCTGGTTCACCCACTACTTTTCAGAATCCTATGTAGTTATCTTGATCAGGGCATTTCTATTTGGGACTTCCCGGTTAAACACAGAAATTTTTTATCCGCTATAAGGGAGTTAGAAGACACCAGTTTTACCAGTTTTTTCAAAGGTGCGAGAGCGAAAGGACTTTTAATAAATAATGTTTGTGAAATCGAAACCTTACTAAAAATATTGGTTGCCGATGAATCACTCTATAAACAATATCTATTTGACCTTCAATTTGCACATCAGGGTTGGTCGGGAATGGTTTCTGCCATCGAAGACAACTCTCATACACTTTTTGATAAGAGGTTAATTTCAACTCATGATTTGATTGTGTTTGAACTCTTGCTCGAAATTGATGCACTTGATTCTTCATTACAAACTAACTGGATCCCGCTTGGGCAATGGATAAAGGAAAAACCTGTTGACCTCTTCAGTGAGGTGCCGCCAACTGAAATAAGCGAAATAATGGCAATCTGGCAAAGTGCCTACGAATGGACCTACTATAACACAGTATTAAATGGACTGGTACAACATCCGGAAACAGAACAAAAAAACAATGCCAAATCATTTCAGGCTTTATTTTGCATCGACGACAGGGAAGGTTCTCTTCGAAGGTATTTGGAAATAACTGACACGGCTTGTGAAACTAAAAGTACCGCAGGCTTTTTTGGGGTAGAATTCTTTTTTAAACCCGACAAAGGTAAATTTTATACCAAACTTTGCCCAGCACCTGTTACTCCAAAATACCTAATTAAAGAAATTGGTATTAAGTCGAGGTATAAAAAGGATATGGATTATACGAAACACGGACACTCCTTTTTTACAGAATGGATCATTTCCCAAACAGTTGGTTATTGGTCGGCACTTAAATTATCTTTTAATATTCTCCAACCAACTATGAGTTCCTCGGCCGCTCATTCATCCAACCAAATGCACCAGCATTCCCATCTTACAATTGAACATGTAAACGGCCGGGCGCTGGAAAATGGTTTACAAGTGGGGTTTAAGGTAGAAGAAATGGCTGTTAGGGTAGAAAATGTGTTACGCTCAATTGGGCTTATAAATCAATTTGCAGGCATTGTATATGTTGTTGGGCATGGTTCAAGTACAATAAACAACACTCATTATTCGGCATATGATTGTGGAGCTTGTTCGGGCCGACCAGGTTCGGTAAATGCAAGAGTTTTTAGTGTAATGGCTAATAACACAAAAGTCCGCGACCTGTTAAAATTAAAAGGAATTGACATACCTGCTACTACACAGTTTATTGGAAGCCTTCATGATACAACGCGTGATGAAATTGTTTTTTATGATGAACAATCCTTAAGCGATAAAAACCAGGTGGCACATTATCAGAATAAACAAACTTTTGAGATCGCCCTGGATCTTAATGCTAAAGAGCGTTCAAGAAGATTTGCCTCTATTGATACTAAACTGAGTTCCAAGAAAATTCATGAAAAAGTTAAAACCCGATCCGTTTCCTTATTTGAACCACGACCGGAATTAAACCACGCTACTAATGCTCTTTGCATTATAGGCAGAAGAGATCTTACACGGGATTTGTTTCTCGACAGAAGATCCTTTTTTAATTCATATGATCATACTATAGATCCGGAAGGAGAATGCCTTCTCACCATCCTTAATGCAGCCACACCGGTTTGTGGAGGTATTAACCTTGAATATTTTTTCTCAAAAGTAGATAACCAAAAACTAGGTGCAGGAACAAAACTGCCACACAATGTAATGGGATTATTTGGCGTAGCAAACGGAATTGATGGTGACCTTAGACCCGGTTTACCAAGTCAAATGATAGAAGTCCATGATCCGTTACGCTTGCTTGTAGTTGTAGAGCACTTACCGGGTGTTGTTTTAAAAACTTTGCAAATCAATAAAGCAACTTACGAATGGTTCATCAATGAATGGATACACTTAGTAGTTATAGAACCCGAAACGAAAAAACTGCATAAATTTAAAGATGGCAAATTTGAAGCATATGAACTTCCTTATTTTCCCCTTCAGAAAACTTCAGATATGACATCAATTATTGAAAACAATCAGGATAATATTCCGGTATACTTAATAACCAATTAAATGAATTCGATCCTTCAACTCTTTATAATCATTCCGCTGATAGGATACATTTTTAGCCTGTTCATTCCTTCGCATAAAGAAAGAATGCTCTCGCTCATTGGTACATTTACAGCAAGCATTCAACTAATTACCTTTATTGGCTTCTTCACATTTTGGATGCTTCATCAGCACAGGTCTATTGATCTGAATTATCTGACCTTATATAAAAGCCAGACTTTTCATTTTTTCATTGATCTTTCCTTCGATAAAGTATCAGCCGTTTTTTTATTTGTGGGCGCATTTTTAACCTTGCTTATTAATCTTTACAGCAGGCATTATCTTCACAGGGAATCTGGCTACAAGCGTTTTTTTAACACCATTCTTTTTTTCTACTTCGGATATAATGTAACCATACTTGCCGGTAACATGGAAACCTTGTTTTTGGGGTGGGAAATACTGGGAATCTCTTCTTTCCTGCTTATAGCTTTTTATCGCGACAGGTATTTACCTGTAAAAAACTCCGTCAAGGTTTTTTCAATTTATCGGATTGGCGACATTGGTTTAATGCTTGCAATATGGATGAACCATCATTTGTGGCACGAAAACGTAAGCTTTACAAAATTCCTGAATGCTGATTTAGTGAATGAACATATTGAACAATTTACAACTTATTCTACCTTCTTTTCACTCGCCATTTTAGTTGCGGCATTAGGCAAATCGGCACAGTTTCCATTTTCCTCATGGCTTCCGCGAGCCATGGAAGGACCTACTCCATCCAGCGCAATTTTTTATGGTTCCTTGTCGGTGCATCTTGGGGTATTTCTTTTGTTACGCACCTTTCCTTTTTGGGAACACCAAACGCTGATTCGGGTAACTGTGATTGTTTTCGGAGTTTTGACCGTGTTTGTAGCAAGTGGAACTTCAAGGGTTCAATCCTCTATCAAAAGTCAGATAGCTTACGCATCAATAGCCCAAATCGGAATTATTTTTATTGAAATTGCTTTGGGCTTAACAAATTTCGCTTTGTTCCATTTTGCAGGAAATGCATTTTTGCGCACCTACCAATTGCTGGTTTCTCCTTCCGTTGTTACCTATTTAATACGCGATCAATTTTATAATTTCACAAACAAACCACACATTTTAAGAAGATTTGTTCCCCGAAAAATTGAGCGTACTTTTTATATGCTTTGTATTAAAGAATGGAACCTGGATACTTTCATGACCCGGTTTATATGGGCTCCAATGAAAACAACAAACAAATACTTAAATTTTCCGATAAAAACAGCAATGATCTTGTTCGTTCCGGCTTATTTGATTGGTATTCTTTTACTCTATTACAGAAATTATTTTCCCGATTTTATTATGCATCAGGCACCGTTAATTTTTGTAATAACCGGTCATGCAATGGTTATTAAATCTTACACAGAAAAAGAAAGCGTTTTTATCAGTTGGATCTTGATTATAATGAACCATCTTTGGATTACGCTTGCCGTGTCTTTCAATGAAATTATTTCAATGGAACAAATCACCATTTATCTTAGTGGAATTGTTGTTTCGGGCATTTTGGGTTATGCCTGTTTACGCTATATGAAATCGCATGAGAAAATTGTTGACCTAAAAAGCTACCATGGCCATATCTATGAGCATCCAATTGAAGGTATTCTTTTCCTTATAACATGTTTGGGTTTATCGGCTTTCCCTATCACATCCTCATTTGTAGGAGAAGATCTTATTTTAAGTCATGTGCATAGTGACCAAATAATACTCGCTACAATAATAGCAGTGAGTTTTATGATAAACGGGCTTTCTGCAATTCGGATTTATGCAAGGGTATTTTTAGGTCAACACGAAAAAACATATCACGAAGTTGCTTACAAGTCATCTTAAAAGAGGCTTTTATAAAATGAAAACAATACAGTTAAATACAAAATTCAGGAAGGTGCTTGCCAGGCTTTTAAGTCTGTCGATGATTCTTGTTTTTATTTTACTGAGTGTAGTTGTAAAACCATCTTCTGATTCTAAACCATCAGAAATAAAAAGCTATGATAAAGCAAAAAACGATTATTCAGAAAATGACTTTCTCCTTTTCGAGGAAGACGATGAACTTTCAGACACCAATAAAAATGAGCAAGAGTGGTTAAAGAATTTTTCGTTTGATGTACACAACAGGTCATTACACATCAGCTTCACATCTTTTAGCAGGAGTAAAGATGTAAGCTCACTCCGGCATCCTCCCACTACAACCAATTCTCTTCCACTTTTCATTTCAATTTGCTCATTAAAAATTTGATGTACGCACTTTTTCATTCATGTTAAAGTATGTATCATTTAAATTTTTTTTATGTTAAATAATAAATTGATGCAAACCCCGAAAGATGGGTTTGCGGGGTTAAAAGAAAATTTTGCAAGTGAAGCTGTTTCAGGCTTTATGGTGTTTTTATTAGCATTGCCTTTAAGTATTGGCATTGCCAAAGCGAGCGACTTCCCTCCTATTTTTGGATTAGTTACTGCGATCATTGGCGGCATTATAGTTTCATTTTTTTCCGGATCAAAAATCACTATTAAAGGCCCGGCTGCCGGATTAATTGTAATTGCTTCAGGGGCAGTTTCCACATTTGGTGGAGGAGAAAAAGGCTGGCATATCACTCTGGCAGCTATTGTGGTAGCAGGTTTGTTACAAGTAGTATTTGGTGTTTTAAAGTTTGGTAAACTTAGCGATCTGTTTCCGGGAGCGGCCATACACGGGATGCTGGCTGCCATAGGAATTATCATTATGTCGAAACAAATTCACACCCTATTGGGAATCCCTCCATCAGAACTTAATGGGAAAGAACCTTTGGAGCTTCTGGCAATGATCCCACAAAGCTTACTGCATGAAAATGCACATGTTACAGAAATAGGAATTGCCTGTTTATTAATTTTAATTGCAATGAGCTACGTTAAAAATCAAAAAATCAAGAAAATTCCTGCACCACTTATTGTTCTTGCAGTTGCAATACCCCTTGGTTTTGCCTTACATATCAAAACCGAAGGCAGTATAGCAAATTTTGCTTTGGTAAAAGTTGGAAGTATTGCCGCTGAATTCAAAAACGGCTTTGTTAATGTTGATTTTTCCGGCATTTCAGGTAACATCGGAACTTTTATTGAATATGTTGTTTTGTTTTCCCTAATTGGAAGCATTGAGTCTTTGCTTACGGTGAAGGCAATGGACAATCTTGATAGGTATGAAAGAAAATCGGACGCTAACAAAGATTTGTGGGCTATAGGAATAGGTAATGTTCTTTCAGGAATAGTAGGCGGATTACCAATGATAAGTGAAGTAGCCCGTTCTTCTGCAAATATTGAGTATGGGGCAAAAACCCGTTGGTCAAATTTTTTTCATGGACTATTTTTATTGCTTGCTGTTTTATTGGCCGTTCCACTTATTGAAATGATCCCAAATACGGCACTTGCTGCAATGCTGATTTTTGTAGGATTCCGCTTAGCTCATCCAAAAGCCTTTAAACACATGTATCACATTGGAATTGACCAATTGATTATTTTTTGTGTCACTATATTTATGACACTTGCAACCGACCTCTTAATTGGAGTGGGTTCAGGAATGTTTTTGGAAATCATCATTAATATGTTTCACGGTGCAAGATTCAAAAATATGTTTCGCGCTAAGTGCAATATCATCAATGGTGAACACGAGGTAAATGTTATTATACACAGCGAATTGGTATTCTCTAATTTCTTAGGCCTGAAAAATAAACTTAACGAACTCCCCGAAGGAAAAAAAATCATGATTCACCTTACAGATTCGAAAGTAATTGACCATAGCAGCCTTGTAGCTTTAGGAGAGTTTGAAAAAAATTATGAAAGAAAAAACGGCAAAGTTATTTTGATCGGATTAGGTGAACACACTAAAGTGTCGCATCATCCGCAATCAACGGTAAAGAAAAAAAATAAAATGGTGATTCAGGAATAAATAACCAAAGAAACTTTAATTGTTCCTGGTATCGGCTTAATCGTTCTTTTAATTCTTGTTTGTTTCCGAAATGCCGGTATTCAGGAGCAGTTAAAGACCATTTTTAATAAGCGTTTAAGAAATAGTTATAAATAAATTTAATATCAGATCTTTTTTTAACTTTAAAACGAAACCGAATTTAAAAAATGAAATCAATACACTTTATACCACTTCTTTTTTTAATTATTATTGCTTCATTTAGAGTTACTGCGCAAAGTAGTTCCTCCAAAAAAAACCGTTTTAAAGACGGATTAAAAATATACATGAGTGATGATAGCGTTCGGTACATAAAAGCAACCGGGATCGCACAGATTTGGTTCAGGTACAACAAAAATAACCCGGGTTCAACAATCTACAACACTCCACAAAAAGAAACATTTGATGTTGGCATCAGGCGCATGCGTTACCAGATTATGTCACAGGTCAATAAAAAAGTGTTTTTTTATTCTCAATTAGGTATTAATAGTTTTAATAGTGTTTCGGCAAGAAAAACTCCCATCTTTTTTCATGATGTTACCGTTGAATACGCAGTTTATAATAATTATTTTACGCTTGGCGGAGGATTAAGCGGTTGGAACGGGGTTGCGCGTTATACTTCTTCAGGAGTTGGAAATATTCTTTGTTTAGATCTCCCTGTTATTATAGAAACCACCAATGACGTTACCGATCAGTTTGTACGAAAACCTGGAGCATATGCAAAAGGCCAAATAGGAAAACTTGCCTATCGTTTTTCTGTTGCAAACCCATTCCCTGTTCAAAATTCTTTATCCACTGTAGCCTCTTTGCCTGTAAGCGACACCAACGTTGCTTACTTTTCTACAAGAGCTCCAAAGTATCAATATCAGGGCTATGTTTTTTGGCAGTTTTTAGATAAAGAAAATAATCTCTTACCTTATATGACCGGGTCTTATCTTGGTAAAAAAAGAATCTTTAATATCGGTGGAGGTTTCGCTACACAAGAAGATGCAATGTGGTACCGAAACAAAACCGGAGATACCATTTCCGTACCAATGAAACAATTTGGGGTAGATGTTTTTTTGGATTATTATCTCAACAAAGAAAAACAAAATGCAATTACTGCTTATGCTGCTTATTTAAACTATGATTTCGGTCCCAACTACATTAGAAATGCAGGCATAATGAATATGGCAAATGGAGTAAACAGTACCGGAAGTTTCAACGGTGCAGGTAATTCAATTCCAATGTATGGTACAGGTAATGTTATATACGCTCAGGCAGCTTATCTTTTTAAACACAATTTATTAAAAGACGCGGGAACTTTGCAACCTTACACATCTGCATCAATAGCAAATTATGAAAAACTAAAAGATCCCGTTTTCATTTATGACATCGGAATAAACTGGATTCAAGACGGTCAGAAATCCAAAATATCATTAGACTACCAAAGTCGCCCCATTTTTAATATTAATACCAAGGGTGAAATAGCAGAAACTAAATCTGCCCGCAGAGGGATGGTTGTGTTGCAATATCAGGTAGCTTTTTAAGTAAAAACATCTCTTTTTTCCCTCAATCTAACAATGCGGCAAAATTGATTGGATTTGAGGTTAAATAATTGTCTCTTGTGCATATTAACTACTATATTAGCACCCTAATTTAAAAGAATAAATATGAAGGATATGTTAAAATCACTAATGATCCTGTGCGGGTTATTAGTTATGAGCTATAGCATAAAGGCGCAGGATTTTTTAGGTTACAGCAATAGTAACTATGTGGGTGTTACGGGTATTTCACTACAACCCGCTTGTATTGTAGACGACAGGATGGAATTTGATATGACGCTTGCCGGTGTTAATACCGCTGCATATAATAATTACCTTGGTATAAAAAAGAGTGCCCTTAAACCACTAAAAGGAACAAATTCCAAAGGAGAAACAGTGTGGTTTCCTACTATGCAAAATGACACCGATTTTATCCATAATTCTATGGAAGAACGGGTTAATAGCAAAAATAAATCTGTTTATTCCGGAACAAGGGTAACCATGCCATCTTTTATGGTGTTTTGTGACCACAAAAATTCGTTTGCCTTTACCTGGGATATACGTAACTATTTAAATGTAGATGGCGTTTCTTCGGATTTAGCAAAACTAATTATTGAAGAATTTGACTACCCTTCATTATGGACAGCAGCTTCTCCCAAACTAAACAGCAAGAATCTGAGCATACAACAAATGGCATGGGCTGAATATGGCCTCACCTACGGAAGAGTAATTAAAGAAGATAACGAACACGCATTTAAAGTTGCCGGACGATTAAAATTCTTGCAAGGTATTTTGTCTTCCTACATGAATATTAAAGATTTTAACTTCAACGTTCCTAATGATACACTTATGAACTTTCTTCACTCTGAAGTTAGTTATGGCCACTCCAGAAATTTTGAATTTGAAGGGAATAATATTCGTTTAAAAACACTTGAATCATTTCCGGGTATCGGCGGAGATTTTGGTATAGTTTACGAATACCGCCCCGACTATAAAAAGTACAAATACGACATGGATGGTGAAACCGATTTATGGAGAAGAGATAAAAACAAATACAAATTAAGAGTAGGATTTTCTGCTTTAGATATTGGTACGATTAAATTTAAGAAAGGTAACTTAAGTAACAATTTTATTGCTGATTTTAATATGTTCAACTTGCATAAGTTTGATACTGTTTCTTCTGTTACTGAATTTGACAGCATCCTGAAACAGAACTTTCCTGAGTCTACCCCTACTTCAACATATAAAATGACCCTTCCAACGGTATTCAGCTTACAGGTTGATTATAACATTTGGAAAAATTTTTATGTAAACATGACTCCGTTTATTGCATTAAAATTCAAAAACAGAGAAACAAAAATTCATGAATACTCTGCCATTAGCATTACTCCACGTTGGGATCACAAATGGTTCGGGGTATTTTTACCCGTTCAATATCATCAACTCGATGGTATGAGGTTTGGAGCCTCCGTTAGACTGGGGCCGCTTATTATTGGAACATCAAATTTAACACCTTTGGTTAGTAAGAAAAGTGTATTTGGTGCTGACGTACATGCTATGTTAAAGATACCGGTTCCATTTGGCGCACCAAAAGACAAGGATAAAGATGGCATTTCAAACAAAAAAGATAAATGTAAAGATGTTGCAGGTGTTTGGGAATTTATGGGTTGCCCAGATAAAGACGGTGATCATATTCCTGACAGTGAGGACAAATGTCCGGATGTTGCCGGTATAAAAGAAATGAGTGGTTGTCCTGATAAAGATGGTGATAAAATTACTGACTTAGATGATATGTGCCCGGATGATGCAGGTTTAATTGAATTCAGAGGTTGCCCTGATAAAGATGGTGATAAGATCATTGACAAAGAAGATGAGTGTCCGGATAATGCCGGTTTAGCACAGTTTTTCGGTTGCCCTGATACAGATCAAGATGGTACTCCTGATAAAATGGATGCCTGCCCTGATGTTTGGGGACCATTAGAGTTTAAAGGTTGCCCTGATAAAGATGGAGATGGTGTACTGGATAAAGAAGATGATTGTATTGAAGTTGCCGGTGCAAAAGAAAACAAAGGTTGTCCTTGGCCTGATACGGATAAAGACGGCGTGTTAGACAAAGATGATGCTTGCCCTGCAGTGCCCGGATTAGTAGAGTTTAAAGGTTGTCCTCCTGCTCCGGTATTAAAAGAAGAAGAGAAAAAAGTATTGGAGCAAGCTTTTTCTAACCTTGAGTTTGCAACAGGTAAAGACATTATCAAATCTACTTCATTCCAATCCTTGAATGATTTAGCTAAGTTATTGAAAGAGCACAGTAAAGATTGGGTATTGAACTTAGACGGACATACGGATAATGTGGGTGATGCTGCTAAGAACATGATCCTTTCTGAAAAACGTGCTAAGGCAGTTGCCAAATACCTTACTAAAAAAGGTGTGAAAGCTGATAAATTTAAAGTTGAATGGCATGGCTCTACCAAACCAATTGCCGATAACGCAACTAAAGAAGGTCAGCAAAAAAACCGACGTGTAGAGATGAAGATTATTTTTAAGTAAAAGATAAATACTGAAAAGGTAAGCGCCACTCCAAAAGAAGTGGCGCTTTTGTTTTGGACAAACCTGATTCCAGGAAAAGAATTATATTTACATATACATCAATTGAAGTTAGTTTCCTTTACTGTAAAACAATTCCTAAAGCGTTACCCTAACTCATATGTACCATTTTCGAAAATATTATGCCAACCCTTAAAGCATTTAAAATCATAAATAGCACGGATCGAATCTCAAGTGTGGACATTTTTAGGAGTCTTGCAATTGTTTCAGTTGTACTATTTCATTTTAACAATCAACTACCATTTGGTTTTTTAGGAGTAGACTTGTTTTTTTTAGTTTCCGGCTTACTTGTAGGTGGTTTATTGACCAAAGAATTTAATAATGGAAACAGGATCAATTTTTTCAAATTTTTTCTTCAAAGAGGTTTTAAAATTTGGCCATCCTACTATGCGTTTATTTTGTTTGGAAGCATAATTTCAATTTACCTATACTCAACAACTAATCCAGATCAAATAATACCTTTTTGGGATTTAAAAAGGTATTTGTTTTTTTATCAAAACTACACTGGCTCACCATTTCATTGGAGTTTTGACCACCTCTGGTCATTATGTGTTGAAGAACATTTTTATGTAATGTTACCAATTTTGTTCTTAATTATTCAATACTTTATTCAGGACAAGTTAAGAACAAAGGCCCTTTTTATGTTTATTGTTTTTACTATAATTGCCGGTATTGTATTAAAACATTTTTCGTATTTTTTTACTACTAGTAAAGATACCTATTCGGCAACACATAATAGAATTGATGCTTTAGCCTGGGGAGTCCTGCTTAATTTCATTATAACATATTACGGAGAAAACCTGAAATCCCGAAAATTTGTATTCTTGACTTTTATTTCGGGACTCTTACTTTTTATTGTGTCATTGTATTTCTATATTAACAACAATTATGTGCTATTTGAAAAAGTATATTTTCATTCTATCATCCCGATTTCATTTTTCTTAATGTTATTAGGCTTGTATTATATTAATTTTTCCCGGCTAAAACCATTACGATTCATTGCCTACTACAGTTACAACTGGTATTTGTGGCACCCTCTTTTCGTTATTTTTATCACAAAACATCTTGGCAATTCTATGGTAGGGCTACTTACCTATCTAATACTAACTTTTTCAATAGCTGTGATTTCGACTGTTTTAATTGAAGAACCATTTTTAGAAAAAAGAAAAATAATTCTGGATAAAATATTTAAAAGCAAAAAACAACAATTGCTAATGAGTGAAGAAGATGTGAAATTACAGTAATTGGTTTCAATAAAAACAACAGAAGTAAAGCCTGCTTTCTACTCAAGCAATTACTTGCAAATAAACAAGTAAGCATTATTCAATTAAAATAACATGGACAAAAATAAAATAGCAGTTGAAGTATTTAATAAAATGGCATCCGCTTACGAAGGCAAGTTTATGGATGTGAGTTTATATGGAGATACTTTTGATTTTTTTTGTAATCAGATAAAAAATAAAGGGGAAGTTATAGAACTTGCCTGCGGGCCTGGAAACATAACTAAGTATTTACTGAATAAACGCCCTGATCTCACAATACTTGGGACAGATCTTTCTGCAAACATGGTTGAACTTGCCAAAAAAAATAACCCTACAGCGGAGTTTCAATTAATGGATTGCCGTAATATTGGAAAAATTGAGAAGAAATATGACGCCATTATGTGCGGCTTTTGTTTGCCTTACCTTTCAAAAGAAGAAACAACACAATTAATACATGATGCTTCAAAAGTAGCAAAACCCAAAGGCGTGCTTTATTTAAGTACTATGGAAGATGATTATGAAAAATCAGCTTTCAAAAAAGGAAGCGGCGGCGATGAAATTTTTATGCATTATTATCGGGCAGAATTTCTAAGCACTACTTTAAAAGAAAATGGTTTTACTGTTTTAAAACTTCAACGCAAAGAGTCGTATATGACAGACGGAACAAAAGTTACTGACCTGATAATAATAGCAGGGAAATAAAACATTGCTTCCTGATTTTTTCAGCCTGGCCTGTTCCATAAAAAAAGAAGGCGCTCGGGATAAGGGCGCCTTCTATATTGAACCAAAAATAGAAAGTTGAAACTTCAACTTTCTATCGACGTTAGAATCTGTAAGGTTTTCAAGAGGTTTTAATTTGTAAGAAAACCTAACACATTCTATGTCGGGATTAACCGTAATAAGACAGGTAGTTCACTATATTCATAGCTTCTACTGTCTAATTACGGTTGAATCTATATAATCTTATTGCTTTATCAATCGTAATACGGCTTTGGAAGTACCTGCCTTTATCAGAACTGTATAAATACCCGGAGCGGCTTTTAATTCTAACGAAACCATCTGAGTATTCTGAATATCCTGAGTCAACACAATACGGCCGGCAATATCAGTTATAATAACACTTATTTTATCATATGCTGTCCCCATATCTAAATTCAAATCTCCTTTACTTGGATTTGGGAACATTTTTATGAGGCTTGAAAAATAATTTTGTGGAATACCTATGCCTGTGATACTTGAACAAGCTGATGTATCCGTACAACCATTTTCTGTAACAATAACTGCATAATCACCATTCACCGCAGCGGTATATGTTTGAGAAGTAGCACCTGCTACAAATGAACCATCAGAACAATCGATCCACTGATAAACTGCTCCGGTAGCTCCGGCAGTAAGCACTGTACCAACCTGGCTAACACCTGTATTTACTGTGTTTATTGTAAGAGAAACAGTGATCACACTATCACAGCCGCTTACATTCGGAATTGTATCCATAAATGTACCTGATGTATAATACACTATTCCGCTTGGTGCAACAAAACTATCACAAGCGATTGGGTTTATACTTGAAGCGGAAGGAAAATTAATTGTGACATTAATTGTCATTACACTATCACAACCTGCTACATTAGGAATTGTATCCATATACGTTCCGCTACCCGATATTACCATACCACCTGGGCTTACATAGGAGTTACAATTAGTAACTGAAAAAGAAGATGCAGTTGCATTATTCACAACAAGATCGATTGTTATTACACTATCACAGCCCGCAACATTTGGAATGGTATCCATGTATGTTCCGCTAGAACTAAACACAGTGCCACTTGGAGCGGTGTATGAACCGCAGGAATTAACCAATAAGCTTGCTGAACTCGATTGAAGCACAGTTAGATTAATAGTAATTACACTATCGCAACCTGCAACATTTGGGATCGTATCCATGTATGTCCCGTTTGCATTAAACACTGCTCCGCTGGGAGCTGTATACGAATCACACGCAGTTGCCAATAAAGTGGCCGAACTGGGTTGTACCACAGTTAAATTAATTGTGAGGATACTATCACATCCACCTAAATTCACAAGTGTATCTGTATAAACACCATCGGTTGAGTAGATATTACCCGCAGGAGATAAATAACTTCCACACGCTGTTACTGAAACAGTGTTATAAGTAGCGGGGCGAACTAATTGTGCAACTTCTGCCGGGCTAAGCGCACGGTTATACATCCTAAATTCATCAATTTTACCCCCGGCAGGTGAGCCAACATTAGTGCCATAGCCCATCACCTTAAATGGCCCTGCACCTGAAATTGTAATTGCCCCCTGTGCAACAGTGCTAACAAGTATGCCATCCAGATAGGCGTATATATTATTAGCAGCCATATCATAAACAAAAGTAGTAAGATGTGGGGCAACAGTTGCACCTCCGTTAACATAAACATCAGTAATACCTGTACCGCGGAGTATCCAGTTATTTGCACCGGCAACACCATTTGTAAAACAACGGAACGATCCTGCACCTGCATCACCGAAAACATAAAACAAGGTTGAACTGGCAGTAATGTCACTTGTATACATAGAGATTGTCCATGAAGTCCCGGTTAAATTGGTTGCATACCCCGTATTCAGGTAATCTGTAGAAGAAGCTGCACCCGATCCTATTAATGCTCCACCGCACAAACCTGTTGACCCTTGAGTAACTCCACCCATAATAGTAGCAGTTGCTGCTCCCGAAGGAGGTGAACTCGCCAGATTAGTAACAGTGGTTCCCGATCCATCAAAATTATAGTATAAAATTTCGGGTTGCGGTTGTGCCTTTGTCAGGCTTACTGCCAGACAAAGTAAAACTGTATAGAAAATAGTAGTTGTTCTTTTCATAAAATGAGGTTTAAGTTAATAATAATTTATTTTTTAGACCAAATATATTATTTTTCTACGACCTCACATCAAGAAAAACGGAAAGATAATTACGATTATAATCATGTTTATTATTCAAACATAATACCTATTATACAGGTAAATTAAGCACAAAAAAACCGACTCCATTATCTGAGTCGGTTTTTCTTTATTGTGTTCCTGATTACTTCATATCTCCAATAACCAAACTGGCTTCATGCAAATAAATGTCTTTTTTTATGGCTTTTATCCAGTTTTTTTCGCGGGCTAATTTGGTAGTATCATTTTGCATTGCATCCAAATCCATCTTTAACAAAGCTGCATCAAAACCTTTCACTTCATTTTTTAACTCATCGTATTTTTTATTTTGAGCTCTCAACTCTTTCACCTCAGCTCTGTACTTTTCCAATTTAAGGTTATATTTACTATCGTCCTTTTTTGCTTTTATTTCCTTTGCTTCCTGTTCTACCAATTGAAAGGATTTTGATTTTTTTACTCGCTCATCACTTGCTTTTTTCAATTTCGAATAATTAATATCGGTGAAAGAAGTATACTGTGCTTTAGCAATCTCATCCCATGGCATTGGATTATCCAGCTCCTTTTCGCCTGTTTCAATTTGACTGTATGCATCAGGCAATGTGATGTCAGGAATTACACCACGCAACTGAGTTGTTCCACCATTAATTCTATAAAACTTCTGCATGGTTACTTTTACCGAGCCTAATGGCTTAATAGTGTCAAATTGCGGTAACAGATAATTATCCAGGTCCAAAAACGATTGAACTGTCCCTTTTCCAAACGATTGAGTTCCTACAACAACTGCGCGGTTATAATCCTGTAATGCCGCTGCTAATATTTCAGAAGCTGAAGCACTATTGTGGTTAACCATTACCACCATTGGTCCGTTGTATACTTGAGAATCATCGTAATCTTTTAATTCCTCGGTTACTCCATTTTTCCTTTTAACCTGAACAATTGGTCCTTTAGGAATAAACAATCCACTCATTTGAACAACTTCCTGTAATGACCCGCCACCATTATCTCTCACATCAATAATAATTCCGTCTACAGATTCCCCCTTTAGTTTTTCAACTTCCTTTTTTACATCTATTGCACATCTGCGGGCTCCGTTTTTTGTAAAATCAGAATAAAATGAAGGAAGCTTAATGTATCCCACTTTTTTCTTTCCTGCTTCCAAAATTGCTGAGTGCGCAAAGGTTTCGTCCAATTGAATGATGTCCCGAACAATAGGAATAACCTTAATGGTGCCATCCGTTTTCTTAACAGTTAATCTTACCTCTGTTCCTTTTTTTCCTTTGATGAGTTCAATTGCTTCATCGATATCCATTCCTACAATATCAACAGGTTCTTTATCGCCCTGCGCAACCTTCATTATCAGGTCACCGGCTTTCAGTTCTCCTTGTTTGTAGCTTGGGCTTCCAACAACAATCTCAGTTATTTTAATGTAATCATCTTTTTGCTGTAAGCGGGCTCCAATTCCTTCTAACTGCCCGCTCATGCTTTGGTCAAATTTCTTTTTTTCAACCGGAGGAAAAAACTCAGTGTGTGGATCATACATAGCTGTTATACTATTTACATAATCAGCGTAACGTTGTTTTTTATTGATTTTCTTTAACCGTTTAAACCAGTCATCCGTTAATTTCATAACTTTTTTACGCGCACTGGCTTCCAAAGTATCAAAAGGTAAAACTTTGGCAGTTGTATCTTTTGCAGCTTTAATTTTTTCCTGATCGTCCATCATTTCGTTTAAACGATATAAAGCCTGATACTTTAGGTATTTTGTCCACTCATTTTTTAACTGGGCATCCGAAGCTGCGAATTTCATTTTCTCTCCATCTGTTTCATATTCTTCATCTACAGTATAATCAAACGGCTTTGATAATATTTCCTTGTACCAGGTTTCTTTCTCCTGAATTCTTCTGTTGATCAATTCATTTGAAAGCTCAAAAAATTTAAAGGTTCCGTTATTAATTTCATCATCCACTTCCTTTTTGTATGCAGCCAACTGGTTAACATCTGATTGAACCAGGAATTTTTTACTGTAATCCAACCGTTTCAAATAGTAATCGAAGAACTTTTCAGAAAAGTTGTCATCAATGGTTTTTGGGCTGTAATGTGCGTTATTAAGTCCGCTCATAACAATATCCAGAATGATTTGATTTCTATCAATTGATAAAGTAGCAATAGTGAAGGAAAGAAGCCCGAATACAGCACTGATCAAAAAGGCTTTTACTATTTTATTTTTTTTCATTGGTAACATATTTGTATCTATAAATGTACGTAATCTATTCGTTTTTGTAGCTTCGTTCAAACTATTTATTCACCACTTATACCATTTTGTTGAAATCATTTTCACCCGATAATGAAGCAAAGGGTTATTTTCGCAAGTTCACAGTAACACAATTTGTGCCATGATAGAATTTAAGCGCTCGGAATTAACATCTTTTGCAGTACATTACGTTGGAAATAAAGGAAACGGTGAGGAAGTAAGTTTCTCTAAAGAACAGTTCAAATTTAAAGAAGAGTTTGTAAAGGAAACGTTATTGAACTTCTTTTTAACACCTTTTAAGACGGATATCTATTATCATTTCGCAAAGAGTGATGCAATCAAAATTCATGATGTGCATTCCTTTGTTGCTGAGACCTTTGATGATCAAAAATCGTTTTTCGAAAATTCAAAAAAAATAGCGCAAAAGCTTTACGATCAAAGTAATCACCCGAAAATTAAAGGTGGTGAGTTTTATGTTGCATACCTGCGCGATTGTGTGGTTGATGGCGAGTTGTGTGATGCTATCGGGATCTTTAAATCAGAGAATAAAGAAACGTATCTGAAGGTTTATCAGCACATGGACGAATTTGAAATTGAAACAGAGAACGGAATCAACATCAATAAACTGGATAAAGGTTGTTTGATCTTTAATACAGAAAAAGAGAACGGATACAAGATCAGCATTGTTGATAATAGTCACCGTATTGCCGAAGCTGCTTTGTACTGGTTAGAAGATTTTTTGAATGTAAAAATGCGTGAAGATAATTTTTACCACACACAGCAATTATTAGATACTTGTAAAGGTTTTTGCGAAGAGGTACTTAGCCCGGAAAATAACGTTGAAAAAACCGATAAAATGATGATGATGAACCGATCATTAAATTATTTTAAAGAGCGTGATAAATTTAACCAAACAGATTTTGAGCAGGAAGTTATGATCCAACCTGAACTGGTGGAAGCTTTCAAGGACTACAAAACACAATACAACAGCGATCGGCAGTTAACAGATGTGGAAGATTTCGATATTTCTCAAACAGCTGTAAAAAAGAATGCCAAGTTCTTAAAATCAGTTATCAAGCTTGACAAGAACTTTCACGTGTATGTGCATGGTCGCCACGATTATATCAAAAAGGGATTTGATGACGAAAAAGGATTAAACTTTTACACCTTGTATTACAGTAAGGAAGAATAGTAGGGGGGGTAGCCGCAGATTCTCACAGATTTCGCAGATGGTTTTGGTAACAAATTAATAAGTTTATAATTAGCTGGATTTAAACTTATGATACTAATTTAAAAGATAAATCCGTGTAATCTGCGTATCCCGATTGCCATCGGGACTGCGGCAGAATACTAAATAAAAATGGCGAACCAAAAATTCATATTAGAAAAATACGATCAGTACAATCATTTCGGTAAGCTGCTTGGAATGGAGTATACGGAGATGGGTATAGGCAAGATCACCTATCGCCTTACTATTTCAGAAAAGCACCTTGCTACACCTAATGCTGCTCACGGCGGAGTAATTGCGGCCTTGATGGACGGCATGCTGGGCGTAGCTGCTTTATCGGCGGTAGCTCACGACAGTAAAGTTGTCTCTACTATTGAATACAAAACAAGTTTTTTTAGTCCGGCATTATTAGGCGATGTGCTTGAAGGAAAAGCATGGGTAGAAAAAACAGGTAAACGCATATTATTCAGTGCAGGTGAAATTACTGTTGTAAACAGAGATTTCACCATTATTGCAAAAGGAATGGGAACATTTAATGCCTATCCGGCTGAAAAAGCGGGCTACTAAGCTCCCAACACAGAGATACAGAGGTAAAAGAGTTTCACGGAGAAAATTTAATCTATGTGAACTTTATGATTCAGCTACAATCATATTGATTAGGAATATCTAGCAATTATACTGCTGAAAAGATGGTTACAGGTTGGTTTAAAGTAAAAAAATATCGGCTACTAATCAATCTAAAAAAACTCTGTGTGACTCTTCCACCCTAGCAGTGTCTCTGCAACTCTGTGTTAAAACACCTCACATCAAAATAACCTTATACTTCTCAGCCATTTTTTTTATTTGCTCGTCACTCACATTGTGTTTGTTTTTTCCGTTGTGACGATTTTCAACGGTTAAAATAAAAATCTTATAATTAAACTCTTTAGCGATTTTAAAATAAGGCTCCATTTCCCATTCAAGGGTAAAGGTGTTATCTACAAATATTTTTTTTGTTTTTTTCGCAGCAAAATCCCGTGTTTGGTCTTCACAATGTTTGTATGCTAAATGATTGTCTTTATAGTTAAAAACATATTCATCCGTTTCTGTATCCGTGAAATAACTATCAATAGAAGTAACAGGGTATTTGCCATTTTCACTCAAAAGCCTTGCTAAAGTGGTTTTTCCACTTCCGGGTAAACCTCTTAATAAAATAATTGCCGGCATAAACTCAGATTCTTAAGTAAATTTACGATTTTAATCTGTTTCTTTCTATATTTGATAATCTAATCCTTATCTAAATTATGCGCGGTACCTTCGTTTTTCTTTCTATAGTTGTTTGCCTTGGTGCAGCAGCAATATCCTGGTTTTTATGGACCCCTTTTTGGTTCTCATTTATATTGATTGCCCCGATTGTTTATATGGGAGTTTCGGATATGGTGCAAACTAAACAAACCCTGAAGAGAAATTATCCGATACTTGGAAGGATGCGTTGGATGGCCGAATGGATGCGCCCTAAGGTTTATCAGTACTTTATTGAATCGGATACAGACGGCGCTCCATTTAACCGATTGAGCCGAAACGTTATCTATCAACGTGCTAAAAAAGTAAATGATACAACTCCTTTTGGAACACAATTAAATGTTTACGAAACCGGTTACGAGTGGCTTAATCATAGTATTTCCCCTCTTTCCCACGATAAAGTAAATCATCATCCAAGGGTTACAGTTGGTGGTCCTGCATGCAAACAACCTTATTCGGCAAGTGTTTTAAATATTTCCGCCATGAGTTACGGCTCTTTAAGTAAAAATGCTATCATGGCCTTAAACGGCGGGGCAAAATTAGGTGGCTTTGCTCACAATACGGGCGAAGGTGGATTAAGCCCATACCATTTGAGTCCGGGTGGTGATATTTTTTGGCAAATTGGTACAGGTTATTTTGGTTGCAGAAATGCAGATGGAACTTTTAGTTATGAAGCTTTTGCTGAAAGAGCTGTTCTTCCTAATGTAAAAATGATCGAGGTCAAACTTTCTCAAGGTGCAAAACCAGGACACGGAGGTATATTACCAAAAGCAAAGGTTACGGATGAGATCGCGAAAATTCGTTTGGTTGAAAAAGGTAAAGATGTTTTATCTCCTCCTTATCACACTGCCTTTTCTACTCCGATAGAAATGCTGCAATTCATACAAAAATTACGTGATCTTTCGGGAGGAAAACCTGTTGGGTTTAAATTGTGTATCGGACAAAAAAATCAATTTATTTCCATTTGTAAAGCAATGATCAAATTGGATATAATGCCTGATTTCATTACAGTTGACGGTGGTGAAGGCGGAACCGGTGCCGCTCCATTAGAATTCAGTAATTCTGTTGGGATGCCATTAAGAGACGGTTTAGCTTTTGTTTACGATACTTTAAATGGTTTCGGAATAAAAAAACATATAAAGATCATTGCTTCAGGTAAAGTTCATACCGGCTTTGATTTGGTTAAAAATTTCTCTCTGGGGGCAGATATGTGTAATTGCGCAAGAGCCATGATGCTTGCTTTGGGCTGTATTCAGGCTTTAGAGTGTAATAATAATCAGTGCCCTACAGGAGTTGCAACTCAAAACCCAAAACTTTATGAAGGTTTAGATGTAAATGATAAAAAAGTACGGGTTTCCAACTTCCAACAGGAAACCATTAAAGCTGCGGTTGAATTAATGGCAGCAGCAGGAATTGATCATCCTGATAAATTACATCGCTCACACATTTACAGAAGGGTTTCGGCTAATCAGATCCAAACATTCTCGCAAATGTACCCTAACATGCTAAAAGGTTCCTTACTGGAAGCTCCGTTTCCTGTGGGATGGGAACTTGATATGATGAACAGTACTGCAGAGAGTTTTGATTATGCTGTAAACCACGCATAATCACTAATTAAATAAAGTAATTTTGTGTCAGGTCGAGGGTTCAAATGTCGAAGTACAATTAGACCTGAATCGTCTTTCCCGATTGTACTCGAAATGACAGTAACTATGCCAAGTCGGGCGAAGTTAGGAACTTTTGCCAATGTTGGTGTTATCACCAACATGTATAATTACCCTAATTTCGTTGGTGATAACACCAACGCCGGCTTTAATGATAATTCAGCGGGAATATCAGGCCGAACGAAGTCGAGACCATTTAAGTGACAGTCTTCGAGCTGTTCTCGACTACACGCGAACTGATATTGCGTATAAATTTTAAAGAATTTCAAATAATAAACATTTCATTTTTTGAAATTCTCATTCATTCTATTATTTTTGACAAAAATTAAAATCATGGCTCACGATACACATCATCACAACGAAGGTAAAAAAGCAGTTTTTGGTCCACCGGTAATTATGGGACTTGCATTTTGGTTATTTGCATTTTTCTTTTTAAGTCTTTGTGATGGTAAAAAAGGGCATGATGCTCACGAATCAGGTGCAGGGCATGGTGCTGTAAAAGAAGTTGCTGTAGGAGATTCTACATCTATGACTTTAGTAGATTCACTAGGTAATACTTTTGAAGTAAAGGTTGCCGATACACCTAAGGAGCCTGTAAAAACAGATGAGCACGCTCACTAATTAACCTTAATTTGTTACCTTCATTATCACTTGCTCTCAATAAAACAAGGATAACTTGGTTCGAAGCCGCGAATTGATTATAACGGATATTTTATTTCCATGATCCTTCTTTGCGGTCTTCTCGCCTGAATGGACGGGTAGGTGTGTAAAATTTTGTGTTTGTGGTTCAATCTTTTGATTATTGCCTAATGCATTACTATTACTTTTCTGTTGATGGAAGTTTTTTTACTATTGCATTTAATTACATAAATTCCATTAGGAACTTCTGACACATCTATTGATTTCTGAACTTTTCCTTTTGAATATTTCATTTTGGTAAATCCTGAGATAACTTTACCGTTAACATCTATCATCCCAATTTGAATCTCCGATTCTTCTTTGAGCTGAAACTGTATAGACAATTTATTAGTTGCAGGATTCGGAAATACATCAAAAAAAGCAAATTCTTCGCCTATTGTTTTTATTGAAACTGTTGAATCATATTCAATATATATTCTATAAATAGTATCATTCGCAACAGATGAACCTTCATTTGGAAGGTCAGCTCTTATTCCCCCCAATATATATCCTGCAAGGGTTTTACCTGTAATGGAATTAAAATCCATCACATCATTTACATACCAGCTTATATTTCTGTTGGGAATAAATTTAGCATTAGTTCCAAGTAATCCGGGAAGCTGTACCGGCATTACAGCCTCTTCGCAAATATTACCCGGTTTAACCGTAAAACAAGTTACATCAGAGATAAAAGGAACCAACGTATCTTCAACAATCGAATTAGATGTGGGAACAAAATCATTAAAGCTCATACCACCAAAAAACACCGTATGCATTTTCTTTGAAACGGTATCAAAAATTGGTAAATAAGCGCAGGTATAATGATTCAATACCTGAGTATAAGGTAAAACGGTGTATCCTGAAGTATCCATATAAATGGGTTCAAAATATGGAAAATCACGTTGTTTTTGAAACACTCCTGCATGAGCCATTAGTGCATGGTCTCCGTTAGGTTGAATCATTGGCACCACATTCAAATCTCTCCTGTGAAAATTATTCGTATCCGTCAACTCTGTATAATCTACAACTTCAATATTACCTGCATTTTCAAAAATCTCAAATCGTTTTATCTGGCTTCTATAATACTGAGTATAGATAGGCACAAAAGGGTTAGCATAACGTCCGTTAAAATCGTGACCAAACATTAACTGAAATTTTTTAGTGTAGTAATGCATTTCTCCACCACAAATCCGGAGGTTTGTATCTGTAACCTGCTTTATAAATGAATCAACAGGTGTTTGGTTGATCACTGCTTCTATCACACTATCCACAAGCAATCTGCTCACTACCGGAAAGGTCACAAATTTATTAAGGATGCTATCTCTCCCATACCCCCCAATCATGTACAAATACTCCTCTTTTTGCACATATTGCATATTTGTTGAGCGCAAAGGATCAGCAACTGCATAAGGCAAATTACTCAACGAACTCTGAAAAATCTGCCATCCAACAGTATCAATAACCGTAATGAAATTATTTGCATCGGCCTGCGGAAAAGGGTCGTTTGAGTTTAAACCATGTAAACCATTTGTTCTTCCCCCAATCAGTAACCATTTAGACCCGGATTGAGCAAAAGCGAATGAATGAAAGCCCTGATTAATTGTAGTGTTATAAACAGGCTCTATGCTTATTTTAAAAGGCGGTTGTTCTGCAAATTGGGCCGACAGTTTACCTGCAATTAATAGTAATATAGAAATTACTATCCGAAACCCGGTAATCTTTTTTTTGTTCATCCTTATAATTATTATTTTGACAAGAATACACAAAGTAAGCGATTGTGGGTAATTTTTTTAGGATTTGCACCAATTTATTTTACTGATCCTTCTCATCAAACCTAACTAATTATGATGTTTAGTGCATTATTTTTAAGCTCAATTCACAAAAAAAGACTACATTTGCGCCCTTCTTTTGAAGTTTGGTCATCAAAAATCAGTTTATCAACTGAATATTAGAATTTAAAGGAATATTTTTTAATTTTTAATTTGTTCAAACCAAAAAGTTGTTCTATCTTCGCACCCCCTTTTGGGGATGTTGTATATTTTAACGAAATAAAGTAAATAAAAGTGGACGCAGTAAGTTACAAAACATCAAATGTAAACCAGGCTACAGCTCAAAAGAAATGGATTCTTGTTGACGCTGAGAACCAAGTTGTAGGTCGTTTAGCATCTCAAGTAGCTGTTATTCTATTAGGAAAACACAAAGTAGATTACACACCTCACGCTGATAGCGGAGATAACGTAATTATCATCAATGCCGAAAAAGTTCGCTTTACAGGTAATAAATTGAATGATAAAGTATATTTACGTTATACAGGTTATCAAGGTGGACAGCGTTCTGCTTCTCCAAAAGAGTGGATGGCGAAAAAACCGGCTGAGATCTTAACCTGGGCAATCCATGGTATGCTTCCAAAAGGTCGTATGGGTCGTAAATTAAACACCAACGTGTTTATTTATGCGGGTACTGATCACAAGCATGATGCTCAACAACCAGTGAAAATCGATTTAAAAACAATCAAAGGTTAATTATAAATAATGGAAGTAACAAAAACATCCGGACGCAGAAAAACAGCGGTAGCTAGAGTTTACCTTAGTAAAGGTGAAGGAGCGATCATAGTAAACGGAAAAGACTACAAAACATATTTCCCGGTTGCGACTTTACAATATTATGTTGAACAATCGTTGAACATATCTAAAGTAAGAAACGACTACGATATCAATGTAAATGTACAAGGTGGCGGAACAACAGGTCAGGCTCAGGCAATCCGTTTAGGTATTGCAAAAGCTTTAGTTGAACTAAACGCAGAATTAAAACCGGCGTTACGCGCAGAAGGTTTAATGACACGTGACCCTCGTATGGTTGAGCGTAAGAAATTCGGTCAGAAGAAAGCTCGTAAACGTTTCCAATTCAGCAAACGTTAATAGTAATACAAATTCAATACAGAATAGAAATGTCAAGAACATCATTCAACGAATTATTAGAAGCAGGAGCGCACTTTGGACATTTGCGCAGAAAATGGAACCCTGCTATGGCACCTTATATTTTTGCTGAGAAAAATGGTATCCATATCATTGATCTTAACAAAACTGTGGTGAAAGCCGAAGAGGCTGCGAACGCTCTTAAACAGATCGCTCGTTCCGGAAAAAAGATCCTGTTTGTTGCTACAAAAAAACAAGCAAAAGAAATAGTAGCTGAAAAAATTAAAGCTATCACTATGCCTTACGTTACTGAGCGTTGGCCAGGTGGAATGCTAACAAACTTCGCTACGATCCGTAAAGCGGTACGTAAAATGGGTTTGTTAGAGAAAATGACCACTGATGGAACTTATGAGAATATCTCTAAAAAAGAGCGTTTAATGTTTTCTCGTGAGAGAGCTAAATTGGAAACTCAATTCGGTTCAATTGCTGATCTTACACGTCTTCCTGCTGCATTGTTTATTGTTGATATCAGCAAAGAGCACATCGCGGTTAAAGAAGCAAAACGTTTGAATATCCCTACTTTTGCTATCGTTGATACCAACTCAAATCCAAATGAAGTTGATTTCCCGATCCCTGCAAATGATGATGCTTCTACATCTATCTCCCACATAATCGACGTTATGGCTAAAGCTATCTCTGAAGGTTTATCTGAAAGAAAAGTTGATAAAGAATCTCAGGCAGCTGAAGAAAAAGAAACAGGTGCTACAAACAAAGAACATGCGGAAGAATTAGCAGAAGCGGTAAAAGGAAAATTCACAAAAGACAAAGATGAAGAATCTAAAGGCCCTTCAAAGCGTCCTCGTACAAATCCTGCTTTCGCAAAAAAGAAAAAATAGTATTTAACATTTAGATAAGATGATCATGGCTATTACAGCTTCTGAAGTAAATAAATTACGCCAACAAACTGGCGCCGGGATGATGGATTGCAAAAAAGCATTAGAAGAATCTAATGGTGATTTTGAAAAAGCAATTGACTTCCTTCGTAAAAAAGGTCAAAAAGTTGCAGCTAACCGTGCAGACAGAGATGCAAAAGAAGGTTTGGTTTTAGCAAAAACTACTGCCGACGGTAAACGTGGCGTTCTTTTAGTTGTGAATTGTGAAACTGATTTCGTTGCTAAGAACGATGATTTCGGTGTATTTGCAAACACAGTTCTTGCCGCTGCAGTTGAAAAAAATCCTGCTGACATTGACTCTCTAAAGGCATTATCGTTCAACAGCGAAATTACTATTGCTGATAAATTTATCGAACAAATTGGTAAAATCGGCGAGAAAATTGATATTGGTTCTTATCAGGTAATAACAGGTGAAACTGTATTCGGATACAATCACCCTGGTAACCGTTTAGCATGTATCGTAGCTTTCAACAAAACAGTTTCTGAAGAAGTTGCGAAAAATGTGGCTATGCAGGTTGCGGCTATGGCTCCTGTTGCTTTAGACAAAGATGATGTTAGTACTGAGATGCTGGAAAGAGAATTAGAAATCGCTCGTGAGCAAATCCGTGCTGAAGGTAAGCCTGAAGATATGGTTGAAAAAATTGCTCAGGGTAAAGTAAATAAATTCTACAAAGAATCTACTTTATTGAATCAGGAGTTTATTAAAGACAATAAACAAACGATCAGACAATATTTACAGAGTATCGACAAAGACCTAACGGTAACAGCATTCAAACGCTATTCGTTAAGCTAATAAATTTTAAAATCCCTCTTAATTTTTTAAGAGGGATTTTTTTTGCCCTATTGAATCATTTTTAAATAAAAACTATATGAAGTATAAACGTATTCTTTTAAAACTTAGTGGAGAAGCCCTGATGGGTAATAAAAATTTCGGAATTGATAATGAAAGACTTGCCGAATATGCCACAGAAATAAAAGGTGCGGTTGAGGCAGGTTGTGAAGTAGCCATTGTGATAGGAGGAGGAAATATCTTCAGAGGAATACAAGCAGAAAAAGGAGGTATGGATCGAGTTCAGGGTGATTATATGGGAATGCTTGCAACCGTAATTAACTCAATGGCTTTGCAATCTGCTTTAGAAGGAATGCATGTGCAAACCCGCCTTCAAAGTGCCATCAAAATGGAGCAAATCTGTGAAGCATTTATAAGAAGAAGAGCGGTACGACATCTTGAAAAAGGACGGGTGGTAATATTTGGGGCAGGTACAGGAAACCCTTACTTCACAACTGATACAGCGGCTACACTTCGTGCAATAGAAATTGAAGCTGATGTAATTTTAAAGGGAACACGTGTTGACGGAATTTACACCGCTGATCCTGAAAAAGACAAAACTGCAACAAAATACGATAGCATAACCTTTGGAGAAGTATATGAAAAAGGGCTTGAAGTTATGGACATGACTGCATTTACACTTTGTAAAGAAAATGAACTTCCGATTATTGTTTTTGACATGAATAAAAAAGGAAATCTTAAAAAAATTCTGGAAGGTGAGAAATTAGGAACACTGGTGACATTTTAAGTCATCCAGTGAACTTTTCAAAAAACTGGTAACATTTTAATGCTATCCGGTGAACTTTTCAGTACCTTGGTTACTTTTTAAAAGTCGGTTACTTTCTAAAAATAGTATCTTTGTACCTCTTAAAATAAGAACGATCATTTATGAACGAGAATATTAAAAAAATAATGGATGCGACAAAAGACTCAATGGAAAAGTCTATTTCGCATTTGGAAGTAGAATTAGCTAAGATCCGTGCAGGAAGAGCAAATCCTTCTTTGTTCGATAACGTACATGTTGATTATTACGGTTCAAGCGTTCCCCTTAGTCAGGTTGCAAACATCAATACACAGGATGCGCGCACAATAGTTATTCAGCCGTGGGAAAAAAGCATGTTAACTCCTATTGAAAAAGCTATACAAGCTGCAAACTTAGGCTTTAACCCACAAAACGACGGTATCATAATTCGTATTGTAGTGCCACCACTTACTGAAGACAGGCGTAAAGACCTCGTTAAAAAAGCAAAACAAGAGTGTGAAGATGCCAAAGTTGGTATCCGCAGCTCTCGTAAAGACGCGAATGAAGCTTGTAAAAAACTGAGTAAAGACGGTGTTACAGAGGATGAAGTGAAAGATGCAGAAGCAAAAATCCAAACACTTACCGATACTTATGTGGCAAAATGTGATAAACATTTAGAACATAAAGAGAAAGAGATCATGACTGTGTAACAGTAAATATTTTTTTATAGAAAGCCCGTTGAAACTGTTCATCGGGCTTTTATTTTTTTATCTTTGTTACGCTCAAAAATTATGGAAAACAAAGAATATTTCGCGCATTCATCTGCTTTTATAGATGAAGGATGTAAAATCGGAAAAGGGACGAAGATCTGGCATTTTTCTCATATCATGCCTAATTGTGTTCTAGGAGAAAATTGTAACATAGGTCAAAATGTTGTTATTTCTCCGGAAGTTGTTTTAGGAAAAAATGTAAAAGTTCAAAACAATGTTTCTATATACACCGGAGTAACATGCGATGATGATGTCTTCTTAGGGCCATCTATGGTTTTTACAAATGTAATAAATCCTCGTAGTGCTGTTAACCGAAAAAATGAATATGCAAAAACACATGTAGGCAAAGGTGTAAGCATTGGTGCCAACGCAACTATTGTTTGTGGACATAACATTGGAGCATTTGCCTTTATTGGTGCAGGCGCCGTTGTTACCAAACATGTTCCTGCTTTTGCTTTGTTAGTTGGAAATCCTGCGAAACAAATTGGATGGATGAGCGAATATGGTCATCGATTAGAATTCAACAAAGATGGAGTTGCTTTATGCGAAGAAAGTAAGCAGCAATATAAATTAGAAAACAATATCGTAAAAAGAATTTCTTAATATGTCGAAAATAAAATTTGGAGTTATTGGTCAAGGTCACATTGGGAAAAGGCATGCCGAAATGGTTAGGCGTAACCCCGATTGTGAACTTGTAGCCGTGTGTGATATATTACCAAAAGAAAAGATCGGATTAGAATCTGTAGCCGAAAATTTTTATGCTTCAGTTGAAGAATTATTAAAGTCGCATCCTGAGATAGAAGTAGTGAATGTATGTACTCCAAATGGTTTACATGCTGAACATTCATTAAAGGCATTAGGCGCAGGTAAAAATGTTGTGGTAGAAAAACCAATGGCATTAAGTAAATCGGATTGCGAAAAAATAATTTACGAAGCATTACACCAGCACAAAACAGTTTTTTGTGTAATGCAAAACAGGTATTCTCCGCCAAGTGTTTGGTTAAAAGAAATTATTGAGAACAAAACAATTGGAGATGTGTATATGGTACAACTTAACTGTTATTGGAATCGTGATGACAGATATTACAAAGCAGGCGGATGGAAAGGAACGCAGGATTTGGATGGCGGAACATTGTTCACTCAATTCAGTCACTGGATAGATATTATGTACTGGTTGTTTGGCGACATCACCAATATTCAGGCAAAATTTGCAGATTTTAATCACGCTGCTTTAACAGCATTTGAAGATAGTGGTTTTGTAAGTTTTGATTTTGTAAATGGAGGAATGGGTTGTATCAATTACTCCACGGCAGTTTGGGACAAAAACCTTGAAAGCTCATTAACTATTGTTGGCAGCAAAGGAAGTGTAAAGGTAGGCGGACAATATATGGATCAGGTAGAAGTTTGCAATATTAAAGACTATGCAATGCCCGAATTAGCCCCCGTTAATCCTGCTAACGATTATGGAGCGTACAAAGGCTCAGCTAATAACCATAGTAATGTAATTGAAAACGTAGTAAACACTTTAAAAGGAAAAAATAAAATAACTACCAACGCCCTGGAAGGGTTAAAAGTAGTAGACATTATAGAACGTATTTACGCTCTCAGAAAAGAAGACAGAAAATCATAAGAAGTTACAAAAGAAAACAAATAATATATGAGTATTTATAACAACATTCTAAAAAAAGATGCCAAGATTGCCGTTATTGGCCTTGGTTACGTTGGTTTACCTATTGCACTGGCATTCGCTAAAAAAGTAAAAGTCATTGGTTTCGATATTAACGAGAAACGCGTTAATATGATGAAAAAGGGCATCGACCCAAGTAATGAACTAACAAAAGCAGACTTCAAAGGAGCCGATATTGAGTTCACTCACAAGTTGGAAGACTTGAAGACTGCCAACTTTTTTATCATTGCAGTTCCTACTCCTATTGATGATCACAACTTACCTGATTTGAAACCACTAATCGGTGCTTCTACCACAGTTGGTAAAGTTTTAAAGAAAGGCGATTACGTTGTTTATGAATCAACTGTGTATCCCGGCTGTACAGAAGAAGATTGTATCCCGGTATTGGAACAACATTCCGGTTTAAAATTTGTAAAAGATTTTAAAGTTGGATACTCTCCTGAACGTATCAACCCGGGTGATAAAGAGCATACTATTACTAAAATTTTAAAAATCGTTTCTGGTTGTGATAAAGAAAGTTTAGAGAATATTTCTAAAGTGTATGAGATCATTGTAGAACCGGGTACTCACAAAGCTTCATCCATTAAAGTTGCAGAAGCAGCCAAAATCATTGAGAACACTCAACGCGATGTGAACATAGCATTGATGAATGAATTATCTATCATCTTCTCCCGTTTAGGTATTAATACTTACGATGTGTTAGAAGCTGCAGGAACAAAATGGAATTTCCTGAAATTCTTCCCGGGATTGGTAGGCGGACATTGTATTGGTGTTGATCCATATTATTTAACATACAAAGCGGAGGAATTAGGATACCATGCTCGTGTTATAAATAGCGGACGTTATGTTAACGACAGCATGGGTTTCTATGTTGCTAAAACATGTGTTAAACGTATTATTGCGGCAGGGAAAAATATCAGCAAGTCAAAAGTGCTGGTAATGGGTGCTACTTTTAAAGAAGATGTGAGTGATATCCGTAACAGTAAAGTAGCTGATATTGTAAAGGAATTAAAATCATTCGGTGTAAAGGTTGAGATTGTTGATCCACATGCTGATTCTGATGAACTGAAACACGAATATGGTTTCGGGTTAAATAAATTAGGCAAAGGCTACGATGGCGTTATAGTTGCTGTTAACCATAAAGAATACAAAGCACTGGATGAGAAATTCTTTAAATCATTACTCTCCTCAAAAGGTGTGCTTGTTGATGTAAAAGGCATGTACAGAGGGAAAATGAAGGGATTGACGTACTGGAGTTTATAAACTTCTGATATATGGTTTCTGATATTAAATATAAATCAGAAATCAAAAATCGTATATTAAAAATCATAAAATGAAAATATTAGTAACAGGCGGGGCAGGTTTTATTGGATCACATTTAGTGAGATTGTTGGTAAACAAGTACCCTTCCTATACCATTTATAATCTCGATAAACTTACTTATGCAGGTAACCTTGCTAATTTAAAAGACATTGAAAACAAATCAAATTACAAATTTGTAAAAGGTGATATTGTTGATGCAACTTTTATAAATAAGCTGTTTACAGAAGAAAAATTTAATGCGGTAATACACCTGGCTGCTGAAAGTCATGTTGACAGAAGTATTACAAACCCTTTAGAATTTGTTTTTACAAATGTTATTGGAACTGTAAACCTTTTAAATGCTGCTAAAGAGCTTCATAAAGTAAACGCTGATAATTTTAAACTCTTCTACCATGTAAGTACAGATGAAGTATATGGATCATTGGGAGAAACCGGCATGTTTACAGAAACAAGCGCTTACGACCCACACAGTCCGTATTCGGCTTCAAAAGCAAGCTCCGATCATTTTGTGAGAGCTTACCATGATACTTACAAAATACCTTGTGTAATTTCCAATTGTAGTAATAATTACGGGCCTTATCACTTTCCTGAAAAATTAATTCCACTTTGCATCAATAATATCAAAAGCAATAAACCGCTTCCTATCTACGGAAAAGGTGAAAATATACGCGATTGGCTGTTCGTAGAAGATCACGCCCGTGCCATTGATTTGATCTTTCACAAAGCAAAGGTAGGAAGCACTTATAATATTGGCGGGCATAATGAATGGACTAATATCGACGTAATCCGTCTTTTGTGTAAAATCATGGATAAAAAATTAAACAGAGCTGAAGGCACCAACGAAAAATTAATCACCTTTGTTACCGACCGTGCCGGACATGATTTACGCTATGCTATTGACAGTACAAAACTGCAAAATGATCTTGGTTGGAAGCCGAGTCTTCAGTTTGAAGAAGGATTAGAAAGAACGGTTGACTGGTATCTTGCAAACGAAGAGTGGCTAAACAATGTTACTTCCGGTGATTACCAAAAATATTACAACGTACAATACGCGCGCTAAATGTACGAAAAGGCCTTTCATACTATTGACATAAGCAAATACTCCTTTTTAGTTACAGGTGGTGCCGGATTTATCGGCTCCAACATTGTTGAATATCTTCTAAAGCATAATGCCGGGAAAGTTGTAGTATTAGATGATCTTTCTACCGGGAGTGTTGAGAATATAAAGCTCTTCGAAAAACACCCCAATTATACTTTCATTAATGGTGATATCCGCAATTTAGACGATTGCAAAAAGGCCTGTGAAGGAATTGATTTTGTTACACATCAGGGAGCTTTAGGATCTGTACCAAGAAGTATAGAAAATCCTTTGGCTACTCACAATGTAAATGCAACAGGATTTATAAATGTATTAATTGCTGCCCGTGATGCAAAAGTTAAACGCATTGTTTATGCAAGTTCTTCTTCCGTATATGGTGATTTAAATGAATCGCCGAAAGTTGAAGCTCGAATAGGTAAACCTCTATCTCCGTACGCTGTTAGTAAACTCGTAAACGAACAATACGCTGCCATTTTTTCTACTACTTACAATATGGAAATAATTGGTTTACGTTATTTCAATATTTTTGGTCCACGCCAAAACCCAAATGGAGCTTATGCTGCAGCTATTCCCCTATTCATTAAATCCTTAATGGATAATGAAAAGATATACATTAACGGTGATGGCGAGCAAAGCCGTGATTTTACTTTTGTAGAAAACGCCGTTCAAGCTAATATAAAAGCACTACTTTGTGCCGATTCGAGTGCTATTAATAAAGTATATAACATTGCCTGCGGCGATAGTATCAGCGTAAATGCGATGTTTAACAGCATTAGAAAATCTTTAGGCTCAAATATGGAAGCTATACACCGTGCAGAGCGCTTTGGAGATGTAAAAAATTCGAAAGCTAATATTGATGCTGCAAAAAAAGCCCTTGACTACTCTCCCACCCTGGGATTTGATGAAGGATTAAAGATCACGGTAAACTATTTTAAAAACAAAAAATAAGATAAACTTAATCATCCTTTATCTTACAGTTCATTTCCAAATAAGCAACTACGGATCAGGTTAAAAAGTTGTGGGGAAAGGAATTATTTTGAATTTTGTAGGATAAATTAAAAATTGTGAACGAGTCCTACAGTAGCTTATTAAAGATGATTCTTCCAGAATCGATTAGTGAATATTTTGAGTTAATTGCAT
>JAUXTT010000029.1 GCA_030684395.1 Bacteroidota bacterium
TACAAGGCTTTCCATTCTCCGTAGTAAATCATATTGCTGATTAGTTGCTCTCCAGCAGAGCTAATGTCCTCTTCTGATCTACGTTGCTATAATAACAATTGTTTTTTAGAAAAACACCAACTATTTTTTGCACCATTACCCGAAAAATTTATTTCTTCATGTCAGGCTCGCTGCTGATCATCCAGTTAATCCCAAATTTATCAACCAACATTCCGAAGTAAGAACCCCAGAAGGTTTTGCTCATTGGCATTGTTGCTTGTCCACCCGTTGCTAAACCGTTATATAATTTATCAGCTGCCACATCATTTGCCGCGTTTACAGAAACAGCAAAGTTTGTTCCGGCCACAAATGGAGGACCAAATCCTTCCAACACATCACTTCCCATCAAAATTGTTTCTTTACTAATAGGTAATGAAACATGCATAATCAGGTTTTCAATCCCTTCAGGCATTGGAGGTTGCCCCTCTTGTGGTGGCATTTCTTTAAAACGGCCCATATATCCAAACTCACCACCAAACACTGACTTATAAAAATTAAATGCTTCTTCACAATTACCTGTAAAATTCAAATAAGGAGAAATGGTTGTTACACGAGGCTCAACTTTAACAACTACTTTTTTTGCAGCAGCTTTTTTAACTACCTTTTTTGGCGCGGCTCTTTTCACAACTTTTTTAGCAGCCTTTTTTGGCGCAGATTTTTTCGTTACTTTTTTGGGAGCTGCTTTCTTCGTTGCTTTCTTTACAACCTTCTTAGCAGATTTTTTGGCAACTTTCTTCGCTGCCTTCTTAACAGTTTTTTTAGCCGATTTTTTAGCGACCTTTTTTGTTTTCCTTGCCATACTATTTTTAAAATTTATATATGCTAAGATAGATTTTTTCTGATTGAAATACTACAATTCCATCTTAAAATTTCATTATCAAACCGGTCTCTTTCTTATAATCGGGTTTATTCTACCTCTTAATACCTCTCCTATCCATTTCCTTCTGATAAGCCGCCGCAAATTTTAAATGTTCATCATAATTAGCAGAAAAATTAGAATAGCCTGAAAGATCGGGCTTGGCACAGAAATAAAGATAATTATGTCTGGTAGAATTAAGCACAGCATCTATAGCCTGAGTATATGGCAAACAAATAGGTCCCGGAGGGAGCCCTTTGTTCACATATGTATTGTAAGGTGAATCAATATCCTTGTCCCCATTTCTTACACGCTGGATCGTAAAATCACCCACAGCATAAATTAATGTTGGATCAGCTTGCAATGGCATTCCCTTTTTAATACGGTTCAAATAAACACCGGCAATTTTTGTTTGCTCCGTTTTTATACCTGACTCACACTGAACAATAGAAGCAAGCACCATTACTTCTGACTGTGTTAAACCCAATTTCTGAGCCTTGGCTTTCCTATCGGCATTCCACAACTCTTTATATTCAGCTTGCATCAACTTTATAAAATCATCCAAATGTGTTGTCCATTCAAGTTCATAAGTTCCCGTCATAAATAATGTTCTGATTGTTTCTTTATTCAATCCGGTTTTGTCATTTATTTGAGTTTCATCATCAAAAAATTCTTCCAGCTCCTCCTTTTCAATTTCCAGTTTTTCCGAAATTTTTTCAATCAATTGCCCGTTGGTTCTATCAGAAGAATTAAAATTTAATTTCACTTTTTCCTGTTTCCCGTATTTCAACAAATTAATAAGTTCACGATTACTCATTTTAGCAAGAACACGATATCTGCCCGGTTTAAATTTATTTTTCAAATCCATTCTATTAGCCAGCCATTCAAAAGAAGCGTGGTTTACAATAAGGTTCTCCTCATACATTTCCTCCAAAAGATCTTCGTATGTAGATCCCGTTTTAATGTATAACAATTTGGACTTTTTTCCATCCAGATAAATGTTGCTTTTAAAAATAGTGTTATAAGCCCAATAGCCTCCAACAACACCTGCAAGCAATACTATAATTAAAACAGCTTTAAAAACTTTAGAACCCAACGAAGACTTTTTTGCCACAGATTTATTTTTTATACAAAAATATCGTTTTTAAGAAGGTAGCGAAATGAAATTTTGACTTAAAAACTTTTAGTTTACAGACGAATATTCCTGTGAATAACCCGATTAAAGCCAAAATGGCTTGTTTTTCTGTTAAAATTCCTAAAGGTACGTCTCTTGATTATTGTATGCCACAACCCCGCCTAATGTTGGGCGGGCATAAAAACAAATAACAATGACACTTGTAAAAGTAAATAATCCGCAAAAAGGAAAGTTAAGTTTCGGTCTTTCGCCTTTATTTGATGAAGCTTTTAATGATTTCATAAATGGAGGAACCAGTTACAGATCTGCCTTATCAAAAAATGCGGCTGTGAATATTCATGAGAATGAGAACAGTTTCTTTCTCGAATTTTCAGCTCCCGGTTTTGATAAAAGTGACTTCAAGATCAATCTCGACAATAGTAACCTTGTAGTTTCTGCCGAGAAAAAAACGGATGTAAACGAACAAGAAAAAAACTATACCCGAAAAGAATTTTCGTACGTTGCGTTTAGCCGTAGTTTTACTTTGCCTCAAAATATTAATACAGAGGAAATAAAAGCAGAATACAAAAACGGAATCCTAAACCTTGAGCTACCGAAAATATCGGACACAAAAAAACAAGTAAAAGAGATCAGCATTTCCTAAAGGGTAAAGAGGCGGCAAAGATAAGTCGCCTCTTTTTTTATTTAATAAAACTTTCCTTTCTACTTTCTTATGGCTTATCTCAAACTTATCTTACTAAAGTATTAACTTAACGCTACTTTATTCGTTACAGTCTAAATGCGCGGGATTTCCAAAACGATTTAGTATATTTACAAATACGAAAAACACACTATTTGTATGCATAGAAAAACGCCGCTTGTCTTGTTCTTGTTTTTTTTGAGTTTTATAAGTAAATCGCAAAATATAACAGATTTTAAAGTCGGAACAAAAGCCACCTCATTTTTTCTAAATAACAGTGAAACATCTTTTCATTCCCGCATTTTTTCGAAATTAAACAAGCTTGTTTTTATTCAGGTATGGGACTCAAATGCCGACTCGGTAAAATCAGAGTTAATTAATGGTCAAAAGTTATACAAGCAATATTCGCTTCAGCATTTTAAAAGAGGGGTTGAATTTGAATTGGTAACAATTGCAACTGGAACTAATTTTTCAAACTGGAAAAAAGTTTTGGGTCAATACAACATACAAAATGCACAAAATTTTATTTCGTTTGATTATTACTGGGATCTGTATTTAAAAAACTATTACATCAATAAAATTCCGTTTAGTATGTTCATTGATGAAACAGGAACCATTGTAATGATAGAACCTAAGTACGAAGAGGTAAACGATTATTTAAACAAAAACTGGATCGAAAATCCTACAAATGTAATATCAGGAAAAGTAATGGTTGGCACAAAATCTCTTGCTCCTTTACCTTATAGGAAGCTTTACGTAACAAATAAAGAAAAAGACACCATTCAAACGGTGATTACAAGTGGAAATGGGAGTTTTATTATTAAAAATGCTTTTCCAAAAAGTGAATTATCCATTAATATTTCTAAATACCCCGAGATAAGTGGAACAGATATGGTATTCCTTACCAGTACAAAAGGCAGAGTTATTGGCAGCTTTAACAAAACTCCAGGCGGTTTGTCCTATAAATTTCTCAATAAAGATGTATTTGTGTTAAAACCTGTTGAAGAAGTAGATCAAATCATAACTCCAACCGGATTTAAAAACAACATGTTCTACAGGTATTTTCTTTTTAACAACAATGAAACTATATTAGAAGATACTTGCAAACAAAAAATCGATGTTGTAATTGATAAACTCAAAGAAAATCCTTCTTACAGAGTAGAAATTCAGTCGCACACAGATGTTACCGGTAACCCACAAAATAATTTATCCCTATCTAAAACAAGAGCAAAAGTAATTTCAGATTATATAGTATCAAAAGGAATAGATAAAAAACGAGTTCTATCGGTTGGATTGGGTGATAAATTCCCCATTATAAAATGTGAAGATGGTAATTGCACTCCCGGTGAGGTACTTTTAAACAGAAGAACTGAATTCAAATTACTCAAGCAATAACTTGCTTCTCCTCTTACATTACTTCTTTTCAACAAAAAAAGGTTGATATTAAGCCTTTGCCGCCTTCTTTTTTAAGCCGTTTTTTTGTACCTTTCGTTGCTTAATCTGCATAGACCAATTTATCTGTGCCTTTTTTAAAATAAGATAGTAAATGAAAGCGTACGTTTTTCCAGGACAAGGTTCTCAATTCCCCGGCATGGGTAAAGACCTTTATGACAACAACTCCAACGCGAAAGCGTTATTTGAAAAAGCCAACGAAATATTAGGATTCCGCATAACCGATATTCTTTTTAACGGAACTGAAGAAGAACTTAAACAAACCAAAGTAACGCAGCCTGCTATTTTCCTTCATTCAGTTGTACTTGCAAGTACATTGGCTGATTTTAAACCTGATATGGTTGCAGGGCATTCATTAGGAGAATTTTCTGCTTTGGTTGCAAACAAAACTTTATCCTTTGAAGATGCATTGAAACTGGTGTACAAAAGAGCACTTGCAATGCAAAAGGCATGTGAGATCAACCCGTCTACCATGGCTGCTGTTTTAAACCTGGATGATAAAGTTGTGGAAGCTATTTGTGCGGATATCACCGCTTCAGGAAATACTGTAGTAGCTGCAAATTACAATTGCCCGGGACAATTGGTGATCAGTGGAAGTATTGAAGGTGTAAACATTGCCTGCGAAAAAATGAAAGAGGCGGGCGCAAAACGTGCATTGGTATTGCCTGTTGGAGGTGCATTCCACTCTCCTTTGATGGAGCCTGCACGCGTAGAACTAGAGCAAGCAATAAATGCTACCCATTTTAACACACCTGTTTGTCCGGTTTATCAAAACGTTACGGCATCAGCTGTTTCAAACCCTGAGGAAATAAAAAAGAACCTTATTGCTCAACTCACGGCGCCTGTGAAATGGACGCAAACCATAGAGAATATGATAAAAGACGGCGCTACTAATTTTACGGAAGTAGGCCCGGGAAAAGTATTACAAGGATTGGTAAAGAAAATTAACAAAGATATTGAAGCTGTTAGCGCTTAATAAAATTTAAATGAAAAAAATAATTGCAGTTTGTTGTTTAGCTCTTGTGGTTCAAAATACCAAGGCTCAGTTTATTCAGGGACTTGGTATATTTGGTGCCGGAACAAGTTCTCGTCATGAATACATAAACAATAATACGCCGGCAGCTACTTTTCCCTATTTATATCCTGAAAAACATCGTTCTATGGAAAGAATCAGCTGGGGAGCAGGTATCATAGCTGAAATGCTTCCTTTCAGAGGTTTCAGATGGCAATCAGAAATTGAGTATATTAATAAAGGCGCAAAAGAAATACATCACATGAAAGACCCGGTTACGGGAGAGCGCGACAGCAGGGTAAATAAATACAAATATGTTGCCTGGAATAATTTTCTGAAATTCCGGTTAGAATCTTTTAATGTAACATCTTCTCTTTTATTGGGAGCACGTTTAGAATACAATCTCGGAAAATCCACTCCGGCTTATGATTTTGTTGCAGGTAATTTCAAAAAACTTTGGATATCACCTGATGTGGGTATTGGGTTTGAACCTTATGCATACGGTAAAATAAAAATACTTACAGAACTACATTATAATCCGGATGTAAGAAGACAATATAATCAGAATAATATTTTAGCCAGCAACCGCACCTGGGAATTACGTGTAGGTATAATGTGGAGAAAAAAGAAATTGAACGACCTTGATTGTAATGCACCAAGATATCATGATCCCTATTAAATAAAAATACTATGGTAATTTCAAAAGAAGCTTTATTGTCACTTACAAAAGGAGTGATGTTGCCCCAGGAAGAAATGCTGGAGGTTGGCCGCAAAAAAGGCAAATTATTCATTGGTATTCCAAAAGAAGTTGCCTATCAGGAAAATCGCGTACCTCTTGTGCCTGATGCCGTTGCCTTACTCGTAAATCTTGGACATCATATTGTGGTAGAAACAAATGCCGGAGCAGCGTCTAACTTTCAGGATCATGATTACAGTGAAGCTGGTGCTGAAATTGTATACAGCCAGGAAGATGTGTACAAATCAGATATGATTGTAAAGATCGCCCCGCCTACATTGGCAGAGCAGGAAATGATGCAACCGAAACAAACATTGTTTTCTGCATTACAATTTACCACACAACCCGAAGAATTTTTAAAAAAATTAAGCGCAAAAAAAGTAAATGCAATTGCTGTTGACTGGATCACTGATGAACAGGGCATTTTTCCTGCAGTTAGAGCAATGGGCGAAATTGCAGGTGGTACTTCAATTTTAATTGCTGCCGAATATTTAAGCAATACCAATAATGGTGTTGGTGCAGTACTGGGAGGTATATCAGGAATTTCTCCTACTGAAGTAATTATTATTGGCGCAGGAACAGTTGGCGAATTTGCAGCAAGAGCGGCAATTGGATTAGGTGCTTATGTAAAAGTGTTTGATAACTCTACGTCACGTTTAAGAAGATTACAAAGTGTTTTAGGTTCACGAATATTTACATCCGTAATACAACCTAAAGTACTGGCAAAACATTTGAAAAGCGCAGATGTTGTTATTGGTGCCATGAGAAGTACAAAAGGGCGAAGCCCGGTAATAGTTACAAATGCAATGGTAAGCGATATGAAAACCGGAGCTGTTATTGTTGATGTAAGTATTGATCAGGGTGGAATTTTTGAAACTTCGGAAGTTACCAATCACACTAAACCTGTGTTTAGAAAACATGGAGTAATTCATTATTGTGTTCCAAATATTCCTTCGCGTGTTTCCAGAACAGCATCTTATGCATTGAGTAATATGTTTTCTCAAATATTGGTGAACATGGGAGATGAAGGAGGATTTGAAGGTTTGTTAAGAAAAGATCCGGGCGTTAGAAATGGCGTTTATTTGTACAATGGAGTACTTACAAACGAATATCTGGCAGAAACATTCAATATGCCTTTCAAAGATATTAACCTTTTAATGGCAATGTTTTAATTATGGATTTTAAACGAAGAGTTAAGCTTTATGTTTTTGGATTTTTGATGGGTTTATTGATCCTGATGATTATACTGAAAGGAAAAAAATGTAGTAGCGTTGCAGAAATAAAAATTGAGCAGCTTTCCTCTCAAACTATTATGCTAAGCGATAAAGCAACCTGTCAGCTTAAATGCTTAAACCTGAACATTGATTCATTGAGAAGAATACTTCCTGCAAAATTTCACGTGAATTATGACAGAAGCGAAGTGCATGCTATACCTTTCGGTAAATTCTTTGTTGAAAGTAATAAACCAAATGAATATCCATTCAGTGTAGTAATAACTGACTCCGATACTATTTCTAAAATAGAGCAATTTGACCTGAAAATAACTTGTCCTTGCGATACACTTTCTAAAATTGTAAATTAAACATTGAGCGAAATTGGACAGGACATACAAAAAGCTTCTGCATTATTAAAACAGGGGCAATTAGTAGCCATTCCAACCGAAACTGTGTATGGCTTAGCTGCCAATGCACTGGATACCAAAGCGGTTGTAAAAATATTTGAAGCTAAGAACCGTCCTTTCTTTGATCCACTAATCATTCATGTTGCCTCCGTTGAAGATATAGAACTTTATTGCAAAAACATTCCTGAAATAGCTTATCAGCTTGCCGCTAAATTTTCTCCGGGACCCTTAACCATGTTGCTGGATAAAAAAGATGTTGTTCCTGATTTGGTTACTTCCGGTTTACCACAAGTTGCCGTCAGAATTCCAAAACATGAGCTTACCTTGAAGCTTTTGAAAACGGTTGGTTTACCTTTAGCCGCACCAAGTGCAAATCCTTTTGGTTATATCAGCCCCACAAATGTTACTCATGTTGAACAGCAGTTAGGAAAAAAAATACAGTACATCCTGGATGGTGGCAATTGCGAAATTGGAGTTGAATCAACAATAGTAGGTTTTGAAGGTGATAGTATTATTGTTCACCGTATAGGAGGCCTCGCAATTGAAGAACTGGAAACCTTCGGTAAAAAAGTTGAACTCAGGATCAATCATTCTTCTAATCCACAGGCACCCGGGCAATTAAAATCGCATTATGCACCTCGTAAGCCACTATTTGTTGGAGATATTGATGAATTAATAAAACAACATTCCGGCAAAAAAATCAGTGTACTTAGTTTTTATAACACCTATAGTGTGTATACTAAGCAACTTTCTTCAAAAAAAGACTTGCATGAAGCAGCGCATAATCTGTTCTCGTATTTACGGGAATTGGATGCAAGTGATACAGAAATCATATTGGCTGAAAAATTCCCCAACACTTTTTTGGGAAGAGCAATAAATGACCGGCTGGAAAGAGCAGCGACTAAATGAGTTTAGTTAAGTCGTTAAAAAACATGCTTTCGTCGATAATCGACGATCATAGCCCTTCCAAAACCCAATTATTAGCTTAAAAAGAAATTAACACAGACTTTGTTATTTTATTGATTTTCAATTTTTTGTGAAGAAAGAATAGGATAATTTAACAGCAAATTAAACCTGCCTTGGAACTAAAGAACTATATTTGCTGAAATTTTAAAATAAGCATTTTGCAAGTTAAATTCAATACCACCCAAGCACAGTTTTTTTTCACACTTAGAAGTAGAGTAAACGAGTACTTCAAGACAAACCAAAAAAAATCTACCGGTAATTTTAAATTATTCTTTAAAGCAGCGCTTTTATTGAGTTCTCTGGTGACATTATACACCGTTTTAGTGTTTTTTACCCCTCCCGTTTGGATAAGCTTTATTTTAGTAGGTTTGGTTGGAGTTAATATGGCACTTATTGGTTTCAATATAATGCACGATGGATCTCATGGTAGTTTTTCTACCAATGGAAAGATTAATTCCTTTATGGCGTACACCTTAAATCTTTTAGGAGCAAACGCTTTTTTCTGGACACAGAAACACAACGTAAATCACCATACCTATACTAATATTGAAGGAATTGACGATGATATTGATATTAGACCTTTCTTCAGGGTTCATCCTGACCAACCAAAAAAATGGTTTCATAAATACCAACACCTTTATAGTTTATTTCTTTACACACTCACTTTCTTCTTTTGGGTTTATTATAATGATTTTAAAAAATACTTTACCCTTAAAATTGCCGATCACACATCTATAAAAAAACTGAGTTTTAAAGAACACGTTATTTTTTGGGCATCTAAGTTAATTCACATAGCCATATTTATAGTATTACCAATGTACATGGTAGGCGTAATTCCAACAATTATAGGTTATAGTTCAGCATTGTTAGTTACAGGTTTAATTGTTGCCGTTGTTTTTCAATTAGCACATATTGTTGATGATATTCAATTTCTTACTCCGGAACCGGAAAGCACTAAAATGGATGTAGAAGCGGACTGGGCTATTCACCAAATGCAAACAACTGCTAATTTTGCTACTAAAAGCAAATTTCTTACCTGGATGCTCGGTGGTTTGAATTTTCAGGTGGAGCATCATTTGTTTCCAAGGATTAGTCATGTTCACTATCCTAAATTAAACGAAATATTAAAAACAACAGCTATGGAATTTAATGTCCAGTATGTTGAATTCCCTACAATGAGAAGTGCTGTGAAGTCGCATATGATTCATTTGCGCAAGATAGGAAGAGCAGCTTAATTATCTTCGGCATATTATTTGAACTTAAGACAATAGTATTGATCTTGTACCGTTTCTAACGTAACTTATGTTTGTTCAAAATAAATATCTCGCACACCATGCTTTCTTTCTTTTGTTTATCCTTGCTTTAAGCTTTGGGCTCCGGGCACAAACTTCTTTTGTGGTGGGAAAAGCGCCTTCATACAAAGGGAAAGAAATTGCACTTTATACTTATTCAGACCTCATCACTTATACTCCGGTAAAAGAATCTTTTGATACTGTAAATGTAGATGGCACTTTTGAGCTCAGTACGATCATAAAAAATCCTCAAGCTTGTAACATTAAGATTGACAATCAAGTTGGTAAGCTATACATGCTCACCTTGTTTAAATACGGAATCGTTTTTCCTGCACCAGATACTGCTGAATATCAAAATCCAAATACCGATCACAGTATAGACCTTGTTATTAACGGAGATTCAACTGAACTGAATGCGCGCATCATTGATTTTAATCAACAGTTTGATTTTTTTTGGGCAAAAAATTATAAGTATTTCGTTACAAAAAAAATCCACCATAAACTCGACTCATTTCAGTTAAAGATGGAGAAACGATATGAATATGTAAAAAGCTGGTACTTCAAAAAATACATGAAGTACACTTTTGCCCTTATTAATGATAATACAGGAAGGCATCGCTCATACCTCATGCAATACTATATTATGAATGAACCAATACTCTACCAGAATTATGAGTACATGGAATTCTTTAACCAGTTTTTTAATCACTATTTACTAAAACAAACTACTGGCAAGTTTGGAAGCGAGTTTCTGGATTATATTAATGTGGAACCGAGCTACACCGGATTAAATTCTTCGCTCAAAAAAGACCCGTGGCTGGAACAGGATTCTTTGAGAGAATTGGTTATCCTCAAAGGCCTTTACGAATTATATTATGTTCCAAAATTCAGTAAGGAAAATATCATCACCATTGTAGAAGAAATCCGTCAAACAACAAAAATTGAAGAGCATAAAACAATTGCCGATAATATTTTACGAATATTTAAGAACCTTAAAGTTGGAGTAAGTGCTCCTCTGTTTTCACTTAATGATTCAAAAGGTAAATTACATTTACTTGAAGATTATAAAAATAAATATGTATACCTTGATTTTTTCTCTCCAAAAAATCTGGAAAGCCAGCAGGAGATGAAAAAACTGGAGCAGATCAAAAGTAAATATAACGACAAGGTGATTTTTATCAGTATTTGTGCGGAAGGTAGCGAGGAAGAATTCAAAGAATTTGTTAAAAAGAACCCTAAATATAATTGGCTGCTTTTATATGGAGCAAAAGATAAAAAACTACTGGAAAACTATCTGATCAAGGCTCCTGCTACTTATTACCTGATAAACAGAGAAGGATTTTTGGTTCAATCGCCTGCTCCTAAACCGAGTCAGGGAATAGAACTTAAATTCAAAGAAATGTTCAGGGAAAAGAAAAGGTAGGTTTTTTTAACATTTAAGTCTATGAATCGCATTATAAATGTTGTAAATTTGGATAACTAATAAAATTAAATCTATAACAATGAAAAAATTATTTTTAATGTTGGCTTTCACCGGAATGGTAACAGCCGTATCAGCTTCAACTGTTTCTACTTTGTCAGATAACACATCAGTTTCTATCGTAATTGGTGATGACAAAAAAGGTGATGACAAAAAGAAGAAAAAAGAGAAGTCTTGCAGTAAAGACGAAAAATCTTGTTGCAAAAAAGATGCTGGCAAAAAAAGCTGTTGCAAATCTAAGGATGAGAAAAAAGACGAGAAAAAATAATTTATTTTATTGTTCGTTATAAAATTGAAAATCCCGCTTACAAATGGTAGGCGGGATTTTTTTATCACCTGAGAAAAAAATGCAGTACACGGAGCTTGTAACAGTTTTAATTCTCCTAACTTTTTATCGGATTACACTCATTTCGTTTATAAGATTAATAAAGTAATGATTAAAAAGATCGGTTTACAGATAGTTCTTATTCTTGGATTCTGCTCACTGCTGAATAGTCAACCTGTTCGTTTTTATAAATGCACTGTTCTATTTAAACTATACGAGAATAAGAAGGAAATCACAAAGAAGGAAATTAATAATTATCTGATTTCAGGAATCATAGATTCTGCACTGTACGATGGCTACTTTTTATGTAATGTAACAAGTGCCGATACTCCCTTATTCAGGATTTGCAAAAAAACCGATGAGTATGGAAGCTGTTCCAATATCATGGCTATTGCTTTCCGAAAGAAAGATTCGATATTGGTGGAACGGATTGATTTAAGGCAAGGGAATTTTTCTTTTGGTGATCCCATCTCTGCTCCGGTAAAAGTTACACTTCATACCGGGATTCATACTTTCAATAAGCACAAGATCATAGAATCTTCGAAGAAATCTCAAAGTTCAATTTATGAAGCAAACAATCCAACGTTAAAGTACAAATCAAGAAATTATTCCAGAGACAATGATTTTTATTCCAGCTGGCCAAAAGCAATAATCGAAGTCAAAACCAAAAAAGGCATTACAGTTACATTTGATTCGCTCACCAGATATATTGAGTTAGTTGGAGCTCACAAAATAAGGCGTGTTTTATACTTCAACGAAAAGCACAAGATTATAATAAGCGGCTTGGAAAAAGCATATTGGGATGATCCCGGAAATACTAAAAGAAAATCAACAGGCTGGCATTACGCACCATTCGGAACCTGGAAATACTTTGACGATAATGGAAAACTACTTCTAAAGAAAAAATATAAAAAACAAAAAACTGACAGAGCCAGCAGAAAAAGAGAGAAGACATATCACCAGTATAATTTGGATCCTGAATTCTAAATAAATTAACTCAGCATTAATACTGCCCTGAGTAATCCCAGATCATCAAAGCTTTTTGGCAACTCATATTTTTTCACTCCTTTGCGCTCGAGCGCTTTTCCTGTTGCCTCTCCCATTGCAACTGCCTTTAATGTTGCGGTCCATTTATTCTTCTCAAAAAAAGCATCCACATTACTTGGGCTGGTGAAAACGACTATATTGGTTTGTCCATCAATTACTACAGCATGCTTCAATGTTTGATATACAGGTAAGTTAATCGCGTTTTCCTTTTTAGTTAATTGATTTTGTACGCTCTGCATGCTTTCCTTCGCAATAGGAAAAAGTACCTTTGAATTTCCTGCAAGTGCTGAAAATTGTTTGCCTATTAATTTCGTATCAGTTGACTGGCCAATAAAATCAGCACGTTTATCATGCTGTCGGAGCTCCATGGCAGTTTGTTTACTGATACAACCGAATTTTACGTTTTGGAGTTTCGGGTTTTGCTTAAAGAAAAAATCAACCGCATTCTTACTACTGAAAAACACCCAATCACATGCAGGGATTTCTGCAAATGCAACCTCCTTTAATTCTATTAATGATTGTCCTGTAATTTCAAACCCCAGTTTTTTTAATGCCGATGGCAAATAATGATGCTCCTTGAAATTTTTGGTAACAAACACTTTTTGTTTTTGCATACCATTTATGTGAGCAACCACTTTTTCAGGAAGGTCAGATGGAAAAAATGTTTCAAATACCAATTGCACCGGTTGTTTATCCCACGCCGCAGCTTTGGAAACCCACAAGCGGAATACTTTTCTGTCTTCATCATTTATCTCCGTCTCACAAAATACACCTAAGGGTAACTGACAACCACCATCAAACAAATTCAGAACTCTGCGTTCCAAACTAATTTGCAATTGTACATCTTCATTATTCAATTGTGAAACGATCTTATCCATTTCCGGATCAGTATCACGGATCTGCCATGCCAACACACCTTGTGCAGGTGCAGGAACAAATTCATGCGGATCTAACAACTCAACATGAAACTCGTCTAGGTTTATTTTTAAACGCTCTACACCCGCTGCCGCCAGCATGATCGCGTCATATTGCTTTTCTCTAAGTTTATTAATACGTGTTGGAACATTTCCTCGAAGGTCCTGAATATCTACATCATGCCTGAATGCTTTGAACTGCGCTTTTCTTCTGGCAGATGAGGTTCCAAGCAATGCATTCTTCTTTAAATTAAATTTTTGTTTCTCGTCTACGCACTCCTTACGAATCAGCAATAACTCTGATGGGTCTTCTCTATCCGACACCGCTGCTATCATTAAGCCTTCCGGACTTTCGGTTGGAAGATCTTTGTGTGAATGAACTGCCAGATCAATTTCTTTATTCAGTAATGCCTCTTCTAATTCCTTAGTGAAAAAACCTTTCCCTTCCAGTTTCTCAAAAGATGTATTCCATTGCTGCGTACGATCACCTTGGGTAGAGATTATTTTTAATTCTACCCGATAACCTTTTTGCTCCAATAAAATTTTTGTATGATTTGCTTGCCATAAAGCAAGTTCGCTTCCGCGGGTACCAATAATGATGTTACGCATCTGAGAGATTTTTTATGAAGATACAATGGAAAAGTGAATCCCAAATCATGATTTCAAAAGAGCTTCTTTAGCAGTTTTCATAGCAACGGCATTGTACTTCTTTTCCATATAAGCCAGCACTTTATCCAACACTTCTTTGCTTTGTGTATCTAAACCATTGATGTCTTTTGCAAACACCTCGTTAAGGGCTAATTCTTTTATTTCTTTTACTTTTCTTGGAATTTCACCGAAAGCCAATTCAACATTACGTTCCTTTACAATTGACTTAAATTCTCCGATATGCATTTCGATGATCTTCTGACATGCTTCTAATTCATGGCCACGTTTCACCATATTTTGTTGTGCCTGTTCTTTCAATGACTCAACAGCTATCAATTTAATATCAAACTCGTGAACTAAATTTCTATCAATATCGTTTGGCACCGCAAGATCAATAATTACTTTTTTACCCCTTTCACCATTCAATAATGAAGTATAAATATCTTTTGTGATGATAGGTGTTTCTGAAGAAGTACAAGTAATCAATACATCAAACCCTTCTTTGTATTTTCCCAATTCATTCAACTGAAAAGCTTTCCCTTTCAATTCTGTCGCCAATTTTTGTGCTTTACTTTCTGTACGATTAAAAACAACGAAATTGGCGAACTTATGTTTCTGTAAATATTTTGCAAGATTGGTATTTGTTTCACCTGCTCCGACGATCAAAATACGAGCATCGTTCTTTATATTCAGGTCGCGTAATTCCCTGTAAGCAAGTGATACAACCGACACCGGGTTCTTCGCGATACCTGTGCGCGTATAAACATCCTTAGCTGTTTCTATAGTTTGTTTTATTACCAAACGAATCAGATCTCCGGTAATTCCCATTTTGTAACAGGTTTCATAGGATTTACGAACCTGTGTAATAATTTCACGTTCCCCTATTACTAAAGAATCCAAAGAAGAAGCCACATGATACATGTGTTCAACTGCCTCAATACCTTTGAAAAAAGAAGCATTCTCAGCTAAAACAGAAACATCACCTAATGTAAGTGTTGGGTTAATTTCAAGTAATACCTGCGAAAGCAATAAGGCATCTATGTTTTTTGCTGTATTGAAAATCAACTCAACGCGATTACAGGTTGATAAGAACATGAACTCATTGAATCCAAATTTATCCTTAATAACAGGCAAAATTTCTGATTGCGATTCTTCTGATAAATGCAAAAAACCGATTTTTTCGATTTCCGTTTGTTTGTGCGTAAACGCCACTATTTGCAGTTTCTTTACCATCTTTCCTTAGTACTACAAAGGTCTGCACAAAGCTTTTTATATTTGTCATTAGATTGTCATGTTACCTAATTTGGAACGAATATAAATAAGCGCATTTAAATAAGTTATTACCTTTGCAAAAGCCTGAAAACAATAGATAAAATAAAGAATTTCTTCTCCGAACTTGGTCTCAAAAAAAGCATTTCACTACTACTGATACTTATCAGTTTTGTGTGGTTTCTGTTTTGTTTACCCTCACCACTTTTTGAAACACCTTATTCTACTGTTTTATATGACAAATCAGGGAAACTTTTAGCTGCCCGAATTGCTAAAGATAATCAGTGGCGTTTTCCAGCTCCAAAGAAAGTTCCGTCAAAATTTATTACCTGCCTTGTTCATTTTGAAGACAAACATTTTTATGGTCACCTGGGCGTAGATATTGGCGCAACAACCAGAGCTCTGTATCAAAACATTCGTTCAGGAAAAGTGGTAAGTGGAGGAAGTACCATCACTATGCAGGTAATACGGCTTGCCAGAAAAAATAAACAACGCTCTTACTTCGAAAAGATAATTGAAATGATTTGGGCAACCCGATTGGAATTATCGAAGTCAAAAGCAGAAGTGCTTTCTCTGTACGCAACTCATGCTCCTTTCGGGGGAAATATTGTTGGTCTGGAAGCCGCATCCATGAGGTATTTTGGGCGGGGTCCCGAAATACTTTCCTGGGCAGAATGTGCTACTTTGGCCGTATTACCTAATTCACCTTCATTGATCTATCCCGGAAAAAATCAACAACTACTTTTAAAGAAAAGAAACAAACTTTTGCAAAAATTATTTGAAACCAAACAAATAGATCAGGAAACATTGGAACTAAGTTTACTGGAACCTTTACCCGATAAGTTTTTCCCTATCCCACAAGATGCGCCACACTTGCTTAACAGATGTATCAAAGAACAAGGTGAAGGAATAAGTTTAATTACAAGTGTTGATCTCGACTTACAAAAACAAATCAATGAATTGGTAGAATATCATTCAAAAACTTATCGTGCTTCCGAAATCTACAATGCCGCGGTAATTGTTGCAGATGTAAATACAGGGAAAGTATTGAGTTATGTAGGAAATACAAAATCTTTTCAAAAACAAGATCACGGTAACGATGTAGATGTAATAAATTCTGTCCGCAGCACCGGAAGTCTTTTGAAACCGTACTTGTATGCATCAATGCTCAATGATGGAGAATTGTTACCCGGTATGTTGATACCGGATATTCCAACACAAATTGGTAGCTTCTCTCCAAAAAATTACAACCTAACTTACGATGGTGCTGTACCTGCATGGCGCGCATTGGCAAGAAGTTTAAATATCCCTGCAGTGAAATTATTGCAACAACATGGCTTGGAAAAATTTCATCAACAGTTAAAAGATATTGGACTCACCACTATTAACCGACCCGCGAGCGAATATGGAATGTCGATCATATTGGGTGGTGCTGAAGGAAAACTGTGGGATCTCACAGGAACCTATGGATCTATGGGAAGAACAGTAAATCATTTTTCTTTATACAACGGTTCGTATTTTAAAAACGATTATCGTCCGCTAACTTATATTGAAGATACTCAAACAAATAATGACGGATCGACTACGCTCACCGCAAGAAAAATTTCTTCTTCCAAATTAAGCGCTGCAGCTACCTGGTTAACTTTTGAGGCAATGGCTGAAGTATCAAGACCTGAGTTGGATGCATCGTGGAAACGATTATCAGGTGGAAGAAAAATTGCATGGAAAACAGGAACCAGTTTCGGTTTCAGAGATGGTTGGGCAATTGGAATAACTCCTGATTATGTAGTTGGAGTATGGGTTGGGAATGCAGATGGGGAAGGTCGTCCGGGACTTACCGGAATTTCAGCAGCAGCTCCTTTATTATTTGATGTGTTTGGAATATTGCCACAAAAATCTCCCTGGTTCAAAGAACCTTTCAAAGAAATGAAACAGGTGAAAGTATGTAAACAAAGTGGCTACAGAGCTTCTGTAAATTGCCCGGAGACAGATAAAATTCGTGCGCCTATCAATAGTGAAAAAACAATTCAGTGCCCATATCACAGGATTATTCATTTAGATAAAACCGGGACTTTCCGTGTTACAAACGAATGTGAAGATGTAGCTAATATGCAGCACGTGCCTTGGTTTGTGCTTCCTCCTGCTATGGAATACTTTTACAAAACAAAAAGTCCTTCTTACAAAACACTTCCTCCCTTTAAAGAAGGATGTTTTACCTACACAGGAAAAGCAATGGAAATGATCTATCCTAAAAACGGAACAAAAATATTTGTACCTGTTGATCTGGATAGTAAACAAACTGCAGCTGTGTTTGAGGTGGCACATAGAAATCCTGCTTCTACAATTTTTTGGCATATCGATGAAGCTTTTGTCGGTTCCACACAAAACATACATCAATTGGGATTAAATCCACCAAAAGGAAAACATATGCTTACATTAGTTGATGAGAATGGTGAGTCCTTGAGTATTTCTTTTGAGGTACTGAGTGATAAGAAGTAGATCACAAGTTTCAACACAGAGAAACAGAGGCAGCAGAGTTACACGGAGTTTTTTATGAATGAGAATCAAAAATGCATTGTATCAGTTCTTGAAATTCCTTATATTTGTTTTAATAATTACACCATGAATATTCAAACAAGAAAACTTACACTTATTGAAGATTTCCTCAGAATTACTGACTCTAAGCTTATATCCAAAATTGAAGATATGCTGAAGGCCGAAAAAATAAAAGCTTATGAAAAAAGTTTAAAGCCAATGTCTTCAAAAGATTTCTATTCAATGATTGATGACTCAATCGATGATGTAAAAAAGGGCAAGGTTGATTCTCATGAAGACTTTAAGAAGAAAATAAAATCATGGGAATCTTAAATTTTCTACCTGTTCAAAAAAACTTCGCGTCCTTTGTGAAAAACTTTGAGCACTTTGTGGTTAAATGTTTGTAAATTTAGAATATGAAATTTTTGACCACTTCCCTTCTTGTTTTTCTTTTGCACATAGGTCGTATATTTGCATGTGACTGCAAAGAAGGCTTCTCTGAATTTAGTCCTGTTTATTTGAGCGAATATAATCACATCAAGATCTGCCAGCCTTTTAGTGCGGATACAACTGATCAAACCATTTATTATAGAGTATTAGTTCAAAAAAATTACTGGGGAATTGATAAAGATACCATCACTGTTGCTACTCATTATATGAGCGGAACATGTGGTTATCCATTAAAACTGAATACTTCTTATCTGCTTTATGGAAAAGGAAGTGATGCCATCTTTTACATAAGCGTTTGTAGTCGGCAAAGAGAAATCTTAACAACTTCTTCACTCTCAGACTATGCCAACAATACTGATTCCATTGTTACGAGTATTAACTTTGTGAAGAAATATTATACATGGAAATACATAACAGAATTTGACGAGAAATCACATAAAAATGAAATAGCGACGCTTGAAAAATTATTAGTCTCAACTGATACCATTACTACCTATTTTGTTGATGGAACTATAAGCGGAAAATTTCTTGTAAAGGATGGAAAACTCAACGGGTCTTCACAATTTTATTATCCTAACGGACTTCTTTATTCGAAAGGAAATTTTGTAAACAATAAAAAAGAAGCTATTTGGAATGAGTACTTATATAAGATCAAAAGAAAAAAAGAATTTTATGTTCAGGAAACCGGAAGCTACAAAGAAGGCATGAAAAAAGGTGTTTGGAAGGGCAAAATGCTAAAAGGAACAGTAGAAGAATACAGCGTTGGAGTTATGAATTTTAAACTCGACCATGATTACGACTAACATCTGAAAAACGATTTAACGCATCCGAATTAAGCTTAACAAAAGAAAAATGAAAAAAACAATCGCACTATTTTCCTTAATACTTTCACTTGGAGTAAATGCTCAAACAAAAACTGCAACAAAACCCGCAGCAAATAAATCCGCCAAAAAAACAGACGCTTCCAATGTGATGCTAGGCACGTGGACCGGTGATATGGTCGAAAAAAAATTAACCATTGTGATCGAGAAAGTAGATGGTGATAAAATCATCGGTTACAATACTCTTGGTAAAAACAAAAGACCATTAAAAGGAACCTTTATCAAAGGTGCGTGGGATGTAACATGTTCCATCGCTTTTGATGCGACATTAAAAGAACCGGGTGATGATAAATGGGACGGGGTTTTTACCGTTAAATTTGTTGGCGATAATACTCAGGGAGAAACCGATGACGGACCGGTTTGCAAAGGTGACTATAAAGGAGTGGAAGGTGTAGGTCAGTGGAAATCGAACAATGGAAAAATGACCAAAGACTTTACCTTAACGAAATCAAAGTAAACGCTACTCCTGCACGTAAACCTTCTTAACCCTTGTTGAAATAGAGGTCAATACTTCATAAGAAATCGTTCCAATTGCAGAAGCCATTTGTTGAATTTTATCTACATCATCAAACACAATCACTTCATCTCCGGATTTTACATTTAGACCTGTCACATCTACCATACACATATCCATACAAACAGAACCAATTACAGTAGCTTCTTTGTCTGCAATCCAAACTTTACCTTTTCCGTTGCTTAGTTTGCGGTTGAAACCATCGGCATAACCAATAGGAATAATTGCAATTTGTGTTTCTTTCTCGATCTTTCCGCTTCGGTTATAACTTACTGTTTCGCCTTTTTTAATTGTTTTAACCTGCGATACAACCGTTTTTAATGTACAAACAGGCGCAAGTTTTTTCTGTTCAGTTTCGTTCACACCAATGCCATACATGCCAATTCCCAAACGCACCATATCAAAATGTGCATCGTTGAAACGACTTATGCCACCCGAGTTACAGATGTGTTTAATAAATGAATAACCTAAATTCTTTTCTATAACAATACAGGTTTCTTTAAAACTATCTATTTGTTGATGTGTGAAGTCATCAAATTCCGGATTATCACTTGCTGATAAATGCGAAAACACAGATGCAACTTTAAGTGCAGGATACTTTTTTAATTCATTCAATAAGTTTTCCGCTTCTTCAGGCATAAAACCTAAACGGTGCATCCCTGTATCGATCTTTAAATGAATACGTGTTTCTTTATTACCAAGCTCTGATACTGCATTTGCAAAAGATCGCAACTCATCAAAAGAATAAATTTCAGGTTCCAGCTGATACACTAACATGCTATCGAAGCTTTCACGCTCAGGGCTCATTACCATAATTGGCAATGTAATTCCGGCTTTACGCAACTCAACACCTTCATCTGCATAAGCTACCGCAAGATAATCAATGCGATGATACTGCAATAACGACGCTATCTCATAACTCCCACTTCCGTATGACTGTGCCTTTACCATCGCCATCATTTTGGTTTCAGGTTTGAGCAAAGAACGATAATGATTTACATTATGAATTAAATTATTGAGGTTAATAACCAATTGTGTATCGTGACTTTTGTGTTGAAGCAAAGAATTTATCTTCTCAAATTCAAAGCTACGTGATCCTTTCAACAACACAGCCTCGTTATAAAAGTCAATGTTTCTGAAATCACGAATGAATTCCTGCGTGTTTTTATAGAATATTTTTTCTATTGAAAAGGAATTTGCCTGCGATGAGATTTCTTCCCCTACTCCAATGATCCGCTGAACACCTTTACTTGCAAGCATATGCGCAACCTCTTTGTATAGCTGCTCCGTTTGCTTACCGCTTTGCAAAATGTCGGAAAGAATGATTGTTTTTTTACTATTACGGTGTTGTTGGTTCAGGTAGTCGATTGCAATGGATAAAGAACCCAGATCAGAATTATAACTATCGTTAATGATCGTACAATTATTAATTCCTTGCTTCAATTCCAACCGCATTTCTATCGCTTGCAAAAACAAAAATTTACTTCGATGCTGTTCGTCGTTTTTATCCAGCGTTATCAAGGTTAACCAACAGGTAATTGCATTCTCAACTGAAGCCGCATCCTTAAATGGAATGGTGATCTGTTGTCTGTCGCCATTTACCAACCCTTCTATCACACTATTGTTTCCAACAGCACTCGCTTTTGTAATTAGCAATGATGAATTATTTCTTCTCGACCAGGTAAATTTATTTACAAAAGATGGAACTGAATTCTTAATGATATTATCTGCTATAGGATGATCGTTACAATACACAATCCTTTTTGCAAATTTGAACAACTGAACTTTTTCCGAGATCTTTTGTTCGTTGCCTGTAAAATTTTCATCATGCGCCTGGCCAATATTGGTGAGGACTGCAATGTCCGGTTGAATAATATCACGGAGCTTCTCCATTTCCCCTGTTTGTGAAATACCGGCTTCAAAAATGGCAAGCGTATGTTTTTCATTCAATTGCCAAACACTTAGTGGCACGCCAACCTGTGAGTTATAACTCTTCGGGTTTTTACAAACTATGAATGAATCGCTCAACAAATAAGAAAGCCATTCTTTTACAATTGTTTTTCCGTTACTGCCGGTGATCCCAATTACAGGTATTGAGAATTTTTTACGATGTGTGCTTGCCAGTTGCTGCAAGGCAATAGTAGTATCTTTAACTCGAAGAAAATTTGCTTGCGGAAAATTCGTTACATCAATCTCTTCACTGATCAAAAAACTTCTTCCGCCCTTTTCATAAACATCCTGAATATATTTGTGCCCGTTATTTCTAACACCGCTAATGGCAACAAACAATGTATGCTCGTTAAGTCCACCCCTGCTGTCAATACTTAGATGCTTAACAATATCATTCGCGTTTCCCTGCAAAAGAGAGGCACCGGTAATGGATTGTATTTCGGAAAGCAGGTATTGCATAAATGATACGTAAAAGTAGGTGTTTGGGAGGAGAAAACAAATAAGATTCCAACATAGGGTTTAGCCGCAGATTTACGCCGATTGCACAGATTTGATTACTGCAAAAACTTAATAGGAAAACCTTCATTTTTACAAGCAAAATACTTTAATTCATTTAAAAATCCGCGACATCTGTAAAAATCTACGGCCAAAAAAGTATCTTTACACCTGTGAAAATCCTCTTCATACGTTTTTCTTCCATTGGCGACATTGTCCTAACCACTCCTTTGATCCGTTGTGCCAAACAACAATTGAAAGATGTGGAAATTCACTTTATCACCAAGAAGAAATTTGCATCCGTAATAGAAGCAAATCCATACATAGACAAACTCTTCACCATTGAAGATTCTGTAAAAGAAATTGCGACAGAGCTAAAGAAAGAAAATTACGATTATGTGATTGATCTTCATCATAACCTGCGTAGTCTTCGTTTAAAAAAATCCCTTGGTAAACCAAGCTATTCGTTCAACAAACTGAATTACGAAAAGTGGTTATATGTTCAGTTCAAAATAAACAAGCTCCCGAAAAAGCATATTGTTGACCGTTACTTTGAAGCTGTTTCAGAACTAGGTATAAAGAGTGATTCAAAGGGATTGGATTATTTTATTCCCACAAATGACAAAATAGAAATTGAATCTTTTTTACCCAAATCCTTTCATTTGGGATTTCATTCCCTTGTTTTAGGAGGTTCCTATTATACCAAACAGATCCCGAAGAATAAAGTTATTGAGGTTATTCAACTAAGCGATAAACCTATTGTGCTACTTGGAGGAAAAGAAGAAACAATATTGGGAAATGATTTGGAAAAACAGTTTTCGGGAAAAGTACTGAATTGCTGTGGTAAGATCAATTTAAACCAGTCTTCTTCTATAATAGAACAATCACAAAAAGTAATTACTTCAGATACTGGTTTAATGCATATAGCATCAGCCTTCAAAAAAGAAGTGCATTCCTTTTGGGGAAATACCGTTACTGAGTTTGGAATGTATCCCTATCTCCCCGGGGAAGGAAGTAAGATACACGAGGTGAAAAATCTAAGCTGTAGACCTTGCTCTAAGCTGGGCTATAAAACCTGTCCCAAAAAGCACTTTAAGTGTATGAATGAGATTGAGGTAGCTAAGGTATTTGAGGCACACTAATTCAACACAGAGATTCAGAGATTACAGAGTTGCACACCTACCCGTCCGTTCAGGCGGGAAGTTCTTTATTTGGATAAAGTTTATCCTTTACTTAGATGCGTCGTGCATCTTGTGTCTTATATCTCAAATCTATGCTGCTAAAGACTTGTTAACTATTCTTTTTAGGATTCAATCATAATCCTTACTTTTGCTTTCATTTTCATAATTTATGCAATTAACAGAGATTCTTGGTAGCGCCAAAAAAACTTTATTTTCTATTGAAATTTTACCTCCTTTAAAAGGAAAAAGCATTCAATCCATTTATGATCATATCGATCCTTTAATGGAATTTAAACCTGCATTTGTTGATGTTACTTATCATCGCGAAGAATATGTTTACAAAAAAAGGGAAGGTGGTTATCTGGAAAAGGTATCTATCCGTAAGCGTCCGGGTACTGTAGGTATTTGTGCTGCTATTATGAATAAATACCCGGTTGAAGCTGTGCCTCATATTATCTGTGGCGGTTTCACCAAAGAGGAAACCGAAAATGCATTAATCGACCTTCATTTCTTAGGAATAGATAATGTATTGGCTTTACGTGGTGACTCCATTAAAACGGAAGCTGCATTTGTACCTGAACCAAACGGGCATCATTATGCTAATGATTTGGTAACTCAAATTAATCAGATGAATCAGGGCAAATACATGGACGAAGATATGAAAGAGGTTGAACCAACCACTTTCTGCGTAGGAGTTGCCGGATACCCTGAAAAACATTTTGAAGCTCCCAACCTGTATAGTGATATTAAATGGCTGAAATCGAAAATCGACGCAGGTGCAAATTATATAGTGACTCAAATGTTTTTTGATAACTCAAAGTATTTTGAATTCGTGAAGCTATGCAGAGATAATGAAATCAACGTTCCAATTATTCCGGGATTAAAGATGTTCACTACAAAAAAACAATTGACTATCCTGCCAAAAATATTTCACATCGATATTCCTCAGGATCTTTATGAGGAAGTAGTAAAGTGTAAGGATGACAAAGCGGTAAAAGAAGCGGGTATTCAATGGTGCATTCAACAAAGTAAAGAGTTAATGAAATCAGGCGTTCCCTGTTTACATTATTACACCATGGGTAATGCAGAAAGCACAAGAAAAGTTGCATCAGAAGTGTTTTAAGGGCCTTAAATAAAAAACATGCAGATCAAAATAAACCGAATAGACAACGATTACCTGATGGAGGCTGTTAATGAAAGTGGAAACACATTGTTAATGGATGGCTCGGAGGCTATTGGAGGGCATAATAAAGGTATGCGACCTACCCAACTGCTGTTATCTGCTGTTGGTGGCTGCAGTGCTATTGATATTATTTCTATTCTAAAGAAACAAAAACAGGAGATTACCTCTTTTGAAATTGTTGTTGATGGCACAAAAGAAAGTGTGGAAGAATACTCTTTATTCAGAAAGATCCATATTCAGTACAAGCTAAAAGGAACTATCGATAAGGATAAAGCTGAACGAGCTGCTAAACTATCGATGGAGAAATACTGCTCCGTTTCCAAAACACTGGAACCAACAGCTGAGATAACCTATTCCATTCATATTAATGAATAATACTAGCATTGTACTAGAACGCAGATAACGCGGATCATATATGATTTTTATGATCAAAATCAGTGTCCCATTATTTGTTGCTCATCATCCTGCAAAAATCAGCGTTTATCTTAAGTATCAGCGTTATCAGCGTGCCATTTTCCAGTTCCATCTGAATGGCTAAATTCCCTGTTTAAAACCCTTTTCAAATCTTACGAATTTAGTGCGTAATATTTAGAAAATCCTATACATTTGTAGCCTAATTTCTTCCATCGTGGACAATACTAATAGCGGTCACCACATTAATAAAATAACGCTTGGTGGCTTAATTGTAACTCTCGGAATCATATACGGTGATATTGGTACTTCCCCATTATACGTTATGAAAGCCATTGTTGGTGACAGACCAATCAATAATGAAGTTGTGCTTGGCGCCATTTCCTGCATCTTCTGGACACTTACACTTCAAACTACCCTTAAATATGTGATCCTTACCCTTAGGGCCGATAACAAAGGCGAGGGTGGTATTTTTGCTTTGTATGCTTTGGTTAAGCGCTGTAAAAAAAGATGGTTAATCATTCCTGCAATTATTGGAGGTAGTGCATTACTTGCCGATGGAATTATCACTCCCCCCATTTCTATTGCATCCGCCATTGAAGGATTAAGAGCGTATAATCCAACTCTAAATACAATCCCAATTGTAATAGGAATACTCATTGCTCTATTCGCCATTCAACAATTCGGGACAAAGTTTGTTGGTAAATTCTTTGGACCATTGATGTTATTGTGGTTTGGAATGTTGGGAGTTTTAGGTGTATCTCAGATGTTCAGCGATTTTTCTGTTCTTAAAGCATTAAACCCCTACTATGCTATTCATTTATTATCTATACATCACGAAGGTTTTTATGTTTTAGGTGCTGTTTTCCTCTGTACCACAGGTGCTGAGGCTCTCTATAGTGATATGGGTCATTGTGGAAGAAGCAACATTCGTATTAGTTGGATCTTTGTAAAAATAACATTAGTATTAAACTATTTTGGACAGGGGGCTTTTTTAATTGCAAATCAGGGCAAAACACTCATTGAGCTGAGCGGTGACCCTAAAAATCCGGGTAACCCCTTTTATATGATCATGGGCGACTGGTTTCTCCCAATTGGAATTGGCATAGCGACTATGGCTGCTATCATTGCCTCTCAAGCCTTGATTAGCGGATCATTTACTCTTATAAGTGAGGCAATGCGACTGAATTTCTGGCCAAAGGTATTGATCAAATACCCAACCGAATTAAAAGGACAGTTATATATACCTTCCATTAATTGGTTATTGTTAGCAGGTTGTATAATGATAGTATTACGATTTAAGGAGTCTAGCAATATGGAGGCGGCTTATGGTTTGGCCATTGTGTTGTGTATGATTATGACCACCATTTTACTCACCTATTTTATGCTGATGAAACGGGTCAATCCCATACTCGTATTTCTGGGACTCGGGCTTTATCTTACTATTGAACTTTCTTTCTTTTGGGCTAATTTAAGTAAGTTCCAGCATGGTGGTTATGTTACCTTAATTATTGCTTCTATACTTGTATTGGTAATGGTAGTGTGGTATGTAGCCAAACGAATCAGGAGAAGTTATACCGAATTTTCCAAAGTTGAAAAGTATGCTCATGTTCTGTCTGAATTAAGTAATGATTTAACCATTCCGAAGTATGCAACGCATTTAGTATATATGACCAATGCCAGCAGACCGGATGAAATTGAGTCCAAAATTATTTATTCCATACTTCAAAAGCGCCCAAAGCGTGCCGACATTTATTGGTTTGTGCATGTAAATGTATTGGATGAGCCGCATAAAATGGAGTATAAGGTTCATGAGATCATGCATGAAGATGTGATCCGTGTCGACTTTAATCTTGGTTTCCGGGTTGCACCTAAAGTAAACCTGATGTTCCGTAAAGTGGTTCAGGATTTAGTAAAAAATGGTGAAGTAGATATAACAAGCAGATATGAATCCCTTAATCGTAACAACGTAATTGGCGACTTTAAATTTGTGATCATTGAGAAATTCCTTTCTTACGACAATGACCTACCTTGGCGTGAGCGTGTGATCATGGATCTTTATTTTATCTTGAAAAAAGTAAGTCTTTCCGAAGGAAGAGCATTTGGATTGGATAGCAGTTCAGTTAAAATTGAGAAATTCCCACTTGTAATAAATCCGCACCGGGAAATAAATTTAAAACGTGTTGAGTGATGAATAAAAATCCTAAAAATTTTCTTCTTATTTTTTGCTTGCTGCTAAGTGGTATTTCTTATTCACAGAAACAAGCCTGTGATACCTGTTCCACTAAAAAAAAGCTGAAAGGTTCTTTCTACTTTTTATGGGGTTACAACCGCGATTGGTATGCTAAAAGCACTATACATTTTAGAAATGAAGGAGATCCTGCAAAAGACAATCAATTTGGCTCCTATGATTTTAAAATTTACGATGTAACTGCCCAGGATCGCCCCGATTTTCATCAATTGAATGATATAACCAATTTTAGTATACCGCAATTCAGTACACGCATTGGATATTATTTTAATGACAAAAACGATCAGGGTATCGAATTAAATTATGACCACTCAAAATATGTGGTTAACGATTGGCAAAAAGTACGAATAAAAGGAACTGCACACGGAACTTCATTTGACAAAGACACCGTTCTTAATCCCAACTACATTCACTTTGAACATACCGACGGAGCTAACTTTGCCCTAGTTAATTATGTGAAACGATGGAAACTAAAAACAAGCAATAATAAAAAACACACTATTGCAGCAGTAATAAAACCCGGAATTGGGTTTGTCTATCCCCGTACTGATGTAACCATTTTTGAAAGCCGTTTAAATAATGATTGGCATATAGCCGGTGCCTGTGTTGGTTTAGAAACCGGAATAAGAGGTGAGCTTTGGAAACACTTTACCTTTGAATTAACCGGAAAGGGTGTTGCGGCAAATTACAGCAAATGCCTTGTGCAAGGAAAAGGCAATGGAAAAGCTTCTCACAGAATTGCTTGTTTCGAAGCTATCTTCTGTTTAGGTTATACTCTGTAATTATTTCAAACAAAAATCTATTTCCAGAATATCTTCTCCTAATATGCACTCAATTGGTTGAGTACTTCCAATAACAGAAAGTTCCTGTAGCGAATTAGAAATAAAATTCACCTCTCCGGAGTGAAGTATACCAAGCACTCTACCGCATTTTCTTTGTCCATTATTCAAATAAACGATTGCTTCTCTTTCTTCCATTTTTTGATATTTAATTTCTACAATAGTATTCATCTTAGTTTACCAAAAGGTTAAGCGAAAATAATTTTACTCTTATGAAATCTTTCTTTTATATTTGCCCATCTTTTATATGCTAAACAACAACACATATCTAAAAATAAAACGTTGCGCTTCTGTGAAGCGCAAATAGTTCTATTGTTGTTTCTTTTCTCAATCATTCATTTATTATTTTCAAAAAATCATGCAAGTATTAAAATTTGGCGGAACAAGTGTAGGCAGCGCAGAGCGTATGCAGGCATTAGTTAAATTGGTTGCTAATCCACATCCAAAAATTGTGGTATTAAGCGCCATGAGTGGAACTACCAATGCTTTGGTAGAAATAGCAAACGCACTTTATAATAAAGAACCCGGAAAAGCAAATGAATTGATAAAGAAATTAGAAGAAAAGTATCTTACTGAAGTTGCTAAGTTATACAAAGCGGAAGTAAGTCTTAACAAAGGGAAACAACTGATCAATTATCACTTTGATTACCTAAGATCTTTTACTTTAGATATGTTCACTTCCAACGAAGAGAAAGCTATACTTGCCCAAGGCGAGCTTTTATCAACGGCTTTGTTTCATTTTTATCTGGAAGAAATCGGGGTTAAATCTGTATTACTGCCATCACTTAATTTTATGCGTATTGATGAGAACGAAGAACCCGATCTCACATACATAGAAAATAATCTACAACTTGAACTGGCAAAAAACCAAGAAGCAAACCTATTCATCACACAAGGTTATATCTGCAGAAATGCATTCGGAGAAATTGATAATTTAAAAAGAGGCGGAAGCGACTATACAGCTTCTTTAATAGGTGCCGCAATTCGTGCAGAAGAAGTTCAGATTTGGACGGATATTGATGGTATGCATAATAATGATCCGCGTGTGGTGAATAAAACACATCCTATTCATGAGTTATCTTTTGATGAAGCAGCTGAATTAGCCTATTTCGGAGCAAAAATTCTACATCCAACCTGTATTTTGCCAGCACAAAAAAGAAACATTCCGGTGCGTTTGTTAAACACCATGCAACCTCAGGCAAAAGGAACAATCATTACTTCTTCCAATCACAATACAGGTATTAAAGCAGTTGCTGCCAAAGATGGAATTACTGCCATCAATATCAAATCAGGTCGAATGTTATTGGCTTATGGTTTTCTTCGCTCGGTATTTGAAGTTTTTGAAAGACATAAAACTCCAATTGACATGATCACCACTTCGGAGGTAGCAGTTTCTTTAACCATTGATAATGCCACTAACTTGCCTGCTATTATTAAAGAGCTGGAAGCCTTTGGTAATGTGGAGATAGATAAAGATCAGGCAATCATCTGTATTGTTGGAGATTTTAGCGGAGAGAAAAAAGGTTATGCCAACAAAGTGTTTGATGCATTAAAAGAAATTCCGATCCGTATGATCTCTTATGGTGGAAGCGCACATAACATTTCTGTTTTAGTAAACGGAGATCAGAAAAAAGATGCTTTAATTGCTTTGAATAAAGGAATATTTAACTACAACTAATTCGGTATGCTGACTCCTGCCATTATACAAAAATTCACAGAAATCAAGACCCCGTTCTATTATTACGACCTTGAGTTGCTAAAAAAAACTTTATCTGCTGCAAAAAAAGAAGTGGATAAATACGGTTTTCATTTACACTACGCCTTCAAAGCAAATTGTACTTCGGAAATTTTAAAGACTATTCACACATTTGGGCTGGGCGCTGATTGTGTAAGTGGTAATGAAGTTAAATGTGCAATTGAAAACGGATATGCTTCTGAACACATTGTTTTTGCAGGTGTTGGAAAAAGCGATGATGAAATTAATTATGCATTGGATCAAGATATTTTCTGTTTTAATTCTGAATCCTTACAGGAGTTGGAAGTAATAAATGAATTAGCAACTCAGAAAAACAAGATCGCGAAAATTGCATTACGCCTGAATCCCAACGTAGATGCTTACACTCACAAATACATTACAACCGGATTAGAAGAAAATAAATTCGGAATCAATGCTCATGAGTTGGATAAAGTACTTGCATTACTAAAGAGATTAAAAAATCTAAAACTTACCGGACTTCATTTTCATATCGGTTCGCAGATCACTGATCTTAATCCTTTCCGCAAATTGTGTACAAAGGTGAATGAGTTCACTACACTGATGGAGCAAAAAGGAATTCACTTAGAACACATTAATGTTGGCGGTGGATTGGGAATTAATTACAAAGAACCCGATACAGAAGCCATTCCCGATTTTGAATCCTATTTCAAGATCTTTCATGAGATGATCAAGCTAAGAAAAGGACAAGAGTTACATTTTGAATTAGGTCGTGCGTTAGTTGCTAATTGCGGAAGTTTGATATCTCGTGTATTATACATTAAGAACGGGATCAATACTAATTTTGCAATTCTGGATGCCGGAATGACCGAACTTATTCGTCCTGCACTTTATCAGGCTTATCATAAAATCGAGAACTTGTCTTCCAATTCGGATTCATATAAAAAATATGATGTAGTTGGTCCAATATGCGAAAGCAGCGATTGTTTTGGAAAAGCTGTTGATCTACCTGAAACTAAACGCGGAGATCTTATAGCAATTCGCAGTACAGGAGCTTACGGCGAAGTAATGGCATCTAACTACAACCTTAGGGAAAAGGCTCATTCAGTATTTTAACAAATTTTATTTTGGTCAGTTGAAATATTAATCGTTATTTTACGATAAACAAAAGAGCAAAGCTATGGGGCTTTCCAAAACAGAAGAATTTACGATCAAACAAAATAAGATCGCAGTGTATGCAAAGGCACTGGCTCACCCTGCCCGTATTGCCATTTTAGAAGTTCTTTTGAAAAAGAATGCCTGTATGTGTGGAGATATTGTAGAAGAGCTACCTCTATCTCAAAGCACCGTTTCACAACATTTAAAGGAATTGAAAGAAGCCGGTTTGATCAAAGGAGATATTGAAGGAGCGAAAGTTTGTTATTGTATCAATGAAGAAGAGTGGAACAACGCACAAAACTATCTTTCTACTCTTTTTAATTCTTACATGGCTAAAAACAAGTGTTGCTAAAAAATTATCTAAATATATCGTAAAATAACGATTAATAACAATAAAAAAACAAGTCATGAAACTATCAGAAATTAAAAACATTCTAAGTAATGTAAGCGCGGTAAATTTTATTTTACCAAATGGACAAAGCATTCCTTCTCATTTCCATGTAACGGAGGTAGGGCAAATAACCAAACACTTTATTGATTGTGGAGGAACAATTCGCACCGAAAAGAAAGTGAACTTCCAATTGTGGGAAGCAGGAGATTTTGACCACCGTTTGGCCCCACAAAAACTATTGAACATCATTGATCTTTCCGAAAAGAAATTAGGAATTGAAGATGCTGAGATTGAAGTAGAATATCAAAGCGGAACAATTGGTAAATTTGGTTTGGATTTTAACGGAGAAACCTTTACTTTAACCAATCAGCAAACAGCTTGCTTAGCCAGTGATAAATGCGGGATTCCTGAAGAAAAGTTAAAGATCAACATGAAAGATCTTTCTAAATCAAGTCAGGCGTGTTGCACACCGGGCGGAGGATGTTGCTAAAAAAACAAAACGAATATTATGTATACTACCATAAAAAACTACTGCGATAAACTCGCTACCGAATTCGAAAATATTCCTGCCGAAAGAAAAGAAATACTGGAAAAGATCGCGGACTATATAAAAAAGAAAAACGCCGAGAGAAAACCAACGAATCTTATTTCTATTTGTACTCACAACTCCAGGCGTAGTCATTTTGCGCAGGTATGGGCAACAGTAGCAAGTAGTTATTATGGAATAAGGAACATATATTCGTTTTCGGGAGGTGTTGAAGTAACCGCATTTAATCCAAACGCCATTGCAGCTTTAGAGCGAGTTGGTTTTCACATCCATGCAGAAAGTTCTTCTGAAAATCCGATCTATGATGTTCAGTTTGACGAACAGGCATTTCCTGTACTTTGTTTTTCTAAACTCTATAGTGATGTAGAAAATCCTCAAAAAGAATTTGCAGCAATAATGGTATGTGACTCTGCCTCGCAAAACTGCCCTTTTGTTCCGGGTGCTGATTTGAGAATCTCCCTCACCTTTGAAGATCCAAAAGAGTTTGAAGGAACGCCACAACAAAATGAAAAGTATGATGAACGTTGCAAAGAAATAGCAGCACAAATGATGTACTTATTCTCCAAAATAAAAACAAACTGATTTTAAACACATAGGGCACATAGTTTTATAAGATATATTTTATAATAAACCATATAAGGCATGTAAGGACATTGAAGAACCCTTATATGAACTTATATGCCTTATATGGTTGCTGAGCCTGCCGACGCATGGTTCAAATATGAATTTCTATGTGTCCTATGTGTTTAAAATGTGGGGCACAAAAATATTTAATTTATGCAATACAGAAAATACTTAGCCGAACTGATAGGAACATTTATGCTGGTATTTTGTGCAACAGGTGCCGGCATTGCCAACGAAGCAAGCAAAGGAACAATAACCCATGTTGGAGTTGCCATCACCTGTGGATTGATCATTCTTTCCATGATCTACGCCTTAGGTGATATTTCCGGGGCACACTTAAATCCTGCAGTAAGTATTGCATTTGCTGCAGCAAAACGTTTTAGCTGGTCGCAGGTAATTCCCTACTCTATTGCACAAACAGCAGGTGCAGTATTAGCAAGTTTAAGTTTGAAACTCTTATTCCCCTCAAGCGAATTTTTAGGTGCTACCATGCCATCGGGTTCCTTAACACAATCTTTTGTTATGGAAATTATTCTTGCAGTTATTTTGATGTTTGTGATTCTTGCTGTTTCTACCGGAGCTAAAGAAAAAGGCATCACAGCAGGAATAGCTATTGCTTCCGTTGTAGGTTTAGAAATTATGTTTGCAGGTCCCATTTGTGGAGCATCAATGAATCCTGCACGTTCATTTGGTCCCGCAATAATGTCAGGACATATGGAACATTTCTGGATCTATCTCTCTGCACCTGTGATCGGGATGTTGATAGCGACAGGTTTGTATAATGTTATAAAAGAACAGAAAAACACCTAACTGCCTCTTAAAAGAAGAAACGAGTATTGTTAGAAATATTTATTCCTAAAAATTGTATATTTGAGTAAAGCTAATCGGCATTAATTAGTTGTAAATGTTTACAAGCAATTAAAACTACACTTAGCGAGAAGTTATAGGGCATTGTAAGACGACCGACAAATAGTAGACAAAATATGAAAACAGGACTTTTACTCATCTTGACAATTTTATCATCACATTTGACATTCGGTCAAAATTGTAGCTGTGCCGACAACTTCGTTTGGCTAAAAGAAACCTTCGAGAAAAATGACGCAGGCTTTCAATATGTGATAGATAAGAAAGGCCAAGCTGACTATAAAAAGCACACTGACATTTATGTTGAAAAAGTAAAAACAATTACAGACAAAGACCTTTGTGCCGAAGCTCTTTCAGAATGGTTGCGTTATTTTCGAAGAGGACATTTATGGTTGCAATCCCTCGCAAAGAAAGAAGTTAAAGACAAGGAAAAGGTTGACGATGACAAAATCAGAAAACAATTTAAAAATTGGGAAAAGTACGCTTATAATGAGAAAGAATTCAATTCTTATATTTCCCAATTAAAAGTTCCAGGCCTCGAAGGTATTTGGTCGTCTCCGCCTTATAAAATTGGTATAAGAAAGGTTAATAATGAATACATCGGATTTGTGCTTGAGGCCGACGGAATTTATTGGTCCAAAACACAAGTGAAGTTTAAAATCAAAGATGATGACAATAAACTAAGCGGAACATATTATATGAGAGATCATTCTGCATCAGAAATCAAGAGTGCTAAATTACTTGGCAACAATTATCTTAGTACGGGCTCTTCTCTATTCAAGCGAATCACGCCAACATTTCCTGCAGACAAATCACTTGATATGGCTTTTAAATTTCAATCAACTGAAATTCCTTTATTTGAAAAACTCTCCGACAAAACAGTTATTCTTAGAATTCCTTCTTTTGACGGCTCTGCTAAAAAACAAATTGACAGTGTTATTGTCGCCAATATGCAAACCATTACAAACACCGAAAACCTTATTATTGATTTACAAAATAATGGCGGCGGAAGTGACGGGAGCTTTGAAAAGCTTATTCCTCTTATTTATACAAATCCAATACGGGTTGTTGGCATGGAGCTATTATCTACTCCATTAAACAATAAACGAATGGAAGAATTTGCAAATGATCCTGATGCCTCGGCAGACGACAAAAAATGGGCAAGAGAAGCTGCCGATAAACTAAATAAAAACTTAGGAAAATTTGTAAACCTTGATAGTAGCATAGTAGATATTGAAACTTCCGACACAATGTATACTTACCCGAAAAATGTTGGCATAATAATAAACGGTGGCTGTGGTAGTACTACCGAGCAGTTTATTTTAGCTGCTAAACAAAGCAAAAAAGTAAAGTTATTTGGGACAACAACTTTCGGTAGCCTCGACATTTCAAATATGTTTTCGGTTAAATCCCCTTGCAATGATTTGGAGTTAGGTTATTGCTTATCAAAAAGCTTTCGCATACCAGACTTTACTATTGACAGTAAAGGACTGCAACCTGACTATTACATTGACAGATCCATTCCTAATTATGAATGGATTGACTTTGTAAATAAAATATTAAGTAACCCGTGATAGAAACAATGCCCTATAACACGGGGCAATTGCGTCAGCGGGCGGACGAGGGAATAGAAACATTGATCAATAAATAAACTTGGGTGTGTATAGACAGGTGAAGCTCCAAAAGCTCGCCGAACGCAAGCCCCGAAAACGTTATTAACCACTTCTATTTCACAAAACAAAAATTCCCCTGTAACTTTTCCCCCACTCTTTCATTATGATCTTTAAAAGGAGGTCATTTATGAAAGCTACAATCACACTAATTTTAGTAATCAGTCAGTTCGTTCTCTTTGCAAAGAAAACACCGATCTCTATAGACAAAGCCATTAAACAAGGTCTCATAAGTGTTGACATAAAAGGTAAAGGTGGTTACAGTGGCAATTGCGCACAGATCAAGATCTCCAATAAACACAAGGACTCAATTTACGTAATCCTGGAGGCAGGGCGAAAATTAAATTCACTGAACAATGAAGAACAGGATCTTTTGGTAACCAAAGAACAGATCTTTAAACTAAAAGGTATGGAAACTAAAACAGTTGATGCTTTCGGTTTTTGTTGTCAGGCAAATAACCATGCACCGGTTAAAGATTCCAAATTTAACGTTGGCAAGATGGGAGATAGTGCATTAATTGCTCTTGCACAATTTTGTAATAAAAATAAATTCTCTACCGGAGATATTCAAAGTTCTGTTTGGTGTTTAAGCGACAATCACTCTGTTGCAGGCATTCCGGGCAACAACGAGAAGCTGAGAAAGTTTGTAGCAGGAATTAAAAAAGAAGAAATTCCATGGTATCAAAAAGAATATGAGCCAAGCAGAGGTAACCAGGCTTTCACCAACAGAGCTAACAAAATAAACGGAAACATTACTTATACCACTTTAGCAGATGGTTTTATGAACATACAATTAATGGATGCGAACGGACAACTGATGCAAAAGTTCGCTGATAAAAAAATGCTGGAAAAAGGAACTTACGATTATTGGTTTGAACTACAGGTTACCAACTGGCCCAAAGGAAAATACTTTATTCATATTTATTCGGGTGAGCAACTTTTGAGTAAGAAGGAATTTACGATTTAATGGCACACAGATGCCGCGGATTATTATGATTGAATATGATTAAATCAAAATCATAATAGATCTGCTAAATCTGCGTTATCAGCGTTCCATTTTTCTTTACGGGATTAACACGATCTCAACTCTTCTGCTCTTAGCATTAAGGTCAATACACGAAAGACCTTTACATGTTCCAACAGGCTTTAAGGCTCCTTCTCCTGCTACTTTGGTCAACCTTTTATTGTCTATGCTTTTATTCTTTAAATAATTTGCTGCTGCTCTTGCTCTTAGTAATGAGAGCCAATCATTATAAACATCAACTCCCATAAAGTCAGTGCGACCAATAACCGCTGCTTTGTAATTTGAATTTGAAGACATCAAAGACGCAACTTCCTCCAATTTTTGAACTGATTCCGCTGTTAGTTTATCGCTGTCGAAATCAAAATAAAGCACCACCAGTTTTTCGCCTGATGCAGTTGAAGTTACATTTGATGTGTTAGTTGTATTGTTGTTGGTGTTGTTAGCGTTATTGTTGGCATTTGTGTTTGTCGCGTTATTATTGACAGTAGCTGTATTTGTTGTAGCCGTGTTATTTGCAAACATTGTATTATTAGCCGCAAGTGTATTATCATTCGTAGGATTTACAGACGTATAATAATCACTCATTTTATAAACACAGGTATCACATTTTTTTACTTCTTCAATATCTAGTTTTTTTATTTTACCTGAAGTGATCATTTGCTCCAGTTTTTGAGTATCGTCGGTAACCAAAGTATCGTTTACCCTGAAGAACATTTTTTCTGTTGATGATTTCGCTGCTTCTTCTTTGATCCATGCTATTGTACTGGTAGTGTTGGATGGTTCAAGTAATCCTTTTTTGTTGATCATCACCAAATTTTCATGATCGAAGGATGGGACATTTATAAAATAGAAACGATAAATATCATAACTTCCTATTCCACCTTTTCTGTTAGAAGAAAAGAACCCCTCCGTAAAATCATGTTTAGGATAAAAGAAAACATCGTCGGAAGTAGAATTGTATGGCATACCCATATTTTCAGGCTTCGACCATTGTTTGCCGTCCCAGATGGATTTATAAATATCGTATCCACCAAAGCCTGCTAATCCGTTAGATGAAAAATATAAAGTCTTTCCATCTTCACTAATGAACGGGCTCTGTTCATTCCCTGTAGAATTTATTTCAGCACCAAGGTTTTCTGCTTCAGTCCAGGTACCATCACTTTTTAATTCCGTTTTGTAAATATCAAGGTTCCCGTTTGCTTTTTTCTTTTCCGAAGTAAAATAAATTGTTTTCCCGTCTTTAGTAATAGAAGCGTGATTTACGTAATCCTTCGAAATAATATCCTTTCCAATTTTTACCGGTGCAGCCCATTTTCCCCCAACAAATGTAGATTGCCATAATGTACCCAACTTATACATAAACAATGTTTTTCCATCAGGAGAAATAGACACCATTGATTCATGCGCTTTAGAATTTCCAACATCCACAACTTCTATATATCCTGTGGGCAATGCAACTGCAGAGTCAAACTCAAATCCGTTTCTTTTTGCCATATACATATCTTCATGAAACATATCATCTTCCACATCCGGAAACTGATTGAATTGATTTTTACGACGTGAGGTGAACATAATAAAATCTTCTCTCTCATCCACAACAGGCACATATTCTGGGTAAGCTGAATTTACATGCGAACCCATATTTATAACACGTAAAGATGCCACTCTTTTGTCCTTATTAGCCCTGTAATACTCTATCTCCTTCAGTCCGGTTTTTGCTTCTTCAATAATAGGTTTTGTTTCCGAGCTCACATAAATTGATTGTAAAGCTTTGTACATTTTCTCGGCAAGCTGCAGGTTTCCAAAATAATGTTCTATACGTGCCAATGCGTGGTAATAGCTGATACTGTCCTGTTCGTAGGTGAGTACTTTCTTCATATAAGGGTAAGCCTCTTCGTAATTTTTTTCTTCAAAAAACAGCATCTCGGCAAGCTCAGTATTTACTTCGTTATTTGAAGGAGATTGTTTTAAGTAGTTCTTGTAATGAACTGTAGCATCAAGATATAAACCTTGTTCGCGTTTTTTGCGAGCCTTGGCTAATTCATTGTTTTCACCCTGTCCATAAGAAACGGATCCTAATAAGGTAAACAATAGAGCAAGAATAAAACATCTGTACATGCATAAAGGATTTAGGAATTCAGTAATAAACTTACGAAAAAAAATTAAAATCACCATCTCTAATTCGGAGGTATCAGGAAACGAAGCCCAATTTGTTTTCCAATTCAGAACTTAACTTAGGCAGCCTTCTTCTTTCAATCAGGAAGCTGGTTAGCATTGCTATTTCTTTATAGATATAATGTTTATTTAGTGCGCCCATTAAATAATCTTTACCCGAACTTCCGCCTGTACCCACACGCATGCCAATGATCCTATGTACCATATTGATGTGTCGGAATCTCCATGTTGCCATTTGCTCATCTATTTCAAGCAAATTATTTAATAACTGATACGGATATTGTAATAAAGGATATCCACGGTATAACATTATAAAAAGAGCAGATCGCATTGCCTTCGGGCTAAGCTGGCTCTCCGGGTTTGAAGATTTTTCCTGAAGGAAGATCTCGTCGAAAACTTTGATCTGACTCTTTTCTCCTTCAACTAAACCATCTAAATAAACGGCTCTGTAATCATTCCAGAAAACGTGAATATTGTCCGTGGCTAATGACTGTGCCTGAAAATTTTTCCACAAGTTATTGTTATCAAAAAACGGCATACGTTCCAACCAATTATTTAATAATTGAATTACTGAAGGTTGCGATTCCACTTGTTTTATCAATTCCACTTGTTGCGGACGCAATTGAGAGGTATAATATGCCTGCCCGTGGCGGTGTTCAAATTTTAACCCCAATTTCGCTTCGATTATTTTGAACTGCCAACTTTGAAAACCCGATGCAGGGCGTAACAAATCCCTGAAATCAAGGAAATCCATTGGCGTCATTGTTTCCAGAATATCAATTTGATGAACCAATACTTTTAAAATAGTGCCTATACGATGCGAGCAATGTACTACCGTTTGTAGATCGGGTGAATTATCTTTTACCGTTGATCCGCCCAGCATAGCAAGCATACTGTCGGTTTCGTGCAAAATTTGTTTGAACCACAATTCATAAGCCTGATGGATAATAATAAAAAGCATCTCATCATGAGCTTCCAGCTTTTCCTTATCGCTTTCGGGCAACTGAGCATCTAATATTTTTTCTAATTGAAGATAATCGCTATAATGAACGGGCGGACGTGACATATTTATATGTTTTGAGTTGTTAGTTTTGAGTCTTTAGTTATTCGGTTTTAGTATTGCTTAACTACAAAAATCAAAGCCTAAATATACGGGCTTTTCTTTAGTTACAAAGGGCTTTTTTAACGGGAATTATCAGATAACGATTGCAGAGAACAACTTAACTATACCGGAGAGGTCGGCGTGAAACTACAAGAATAAACCCTTCCTCCGACAAGTTGAGTCATAAAATTTATCTAATATATTGAATTCTCTGTCTATAATTCGTAACTTAGATTCGAATAAACTTGTATGAACGAAATAAATATAGAAGCGGAGAAAAAAGAGATTCTGAACCGGTATAAAATGTTACTGAAAGCCAGTAAAAGAAGGTTGGAAAAAGGTGATAAAGAACTCATCCGCAAAGCATTTGAAGTTGCAGTTGATGCGCATAAGGAAATGCGCAGAAAATCAGGGGAGCCTTATATTTATCATCCCATTGCCGTTGCCCAAATCTGTGCCGAAGAGATAGGCCTGGGCACTACCTCAATTGTATGTGCTTTACTACACGATACGGTTGAAGACACGGACATTACCCTTGATGACATCAAAGGAATGTTTGGTGAAAAGGAAGCTAAAATCATTGATGGCCTTACCAAAATTGCCGGAGTATTTGACCAAACTTCTTCCTTACAAGCCGAGAATTTCCGTAAAATGATGCTCACTCTTTCGGATGATGTACGTGTAATTCTTATAAAGCTAGCCGATCGTTTGCATAATATGCGCACATTGGAAAGCATGAAGCGTGAAAAACAAATTAAGATAGCTTCTGAAACTCTTTATTTGTACGCGCCGCTTGCACATCGTTTAGGGTTAAATGCCATTAAAACCGAATTAGAAGATCTTGGTTTAAAATATACCAATACCGAATCCTATGATGATATTGCTCTAAAATTAAAAGAGAGTGAACCTGAAAGAAAAAAATTCATCACTAAATTTATTGAGCCGATTAAAGAGATCCTGCAAGAACAAGGATTTAAATCCAGGATTTACGGAAGGCCAAAATCTATTTTTTCTATCTATAATAAAATAAAACACAAAAGTGTTGAGTTTGAAGAGATCTATGATCTTTTTGCAATTCGTATCATTATTGACACACCATTTGAATTAGAAAAAACAGATTGTTGGCGTGTGTATTCTATCATTACCGACTTCTATCACCCAAGCCCGGAGCGGTTAAGGGACTGGATCTCTACACCTAAAGCCAACGGTTATGAATCGTTACACACCACGGTAATGGGACCCGACGGGAAATGGGTAGAAGTGCAGATCCGCACCAAACGAATGGATGAGATTGCTGAAATGGGTTATGCTGCCCATTGGAAATACAAAGATTCCGGAGATAACAAAGAAGGTCAACTGGAAGACTGGTTAAGAAAAATCCGTGAGTTATTGGAAAGTCCGGAAGAAAATGCCATGGACTTTATTGATGACTTTAAACTCAATCTATTTGCAGAAGAAATTTTTGTATTTACTCCAAGCGGCGAAATGCGAACTCTTCCGTTTGGCGCTACTGCACTTGATTTTGCCTTTGATATTCATACTAAAGTGGGGCAACATTGTATTGGTGCTAAAGTCAACCACAAACTGGTACCGCTTAGTTATCAGATAAAAGGCGGTGATCAGATCGAGATCCTGACTTCCAACAAACAAACGCCAAAAGAAGACTGGATTAGTTTTGTAACTACTGCCAAAGCAAAATCAAAAATAAAACACGCTTTAAAAGAAGCGCACAGGGCAGTGGCGGAAGAAGGGAGAGAAATCCTGGAGCGTAAATTTTACAAACAAAAACTGGAATTCACCGTTCAAAATATTCATGAGTTTGCACATTTCTTAAAACTGCCTAATACTCAGGAATTATTTTACCGTGTAGCAAAAGATGCAATAGATCTTAAGTCGATTAAAGACTTTGTTAAGTTTAAAGCTCACCCCGAAAAATATGCGGCACACAAAGCTGAACAACATGTAGCTCCTACATTGGAGAAACTGGTAACGGATGCGCGCGGAAAATCAGACTTGTTGGTGATTGGTGACGACATGCAAAAATTGGATTACAAACTTTCCACGTGCTGTACACCAATTCCGGGAGATGATGTATTTGGGTTTATTACGGTTGGGGAAGGGATTAAAATTCATCGCGTCAATTGTCCTAATGCCGTTCAACTTTTATCAAATTATGCCTACCGTGTTGTAAAAGCCAAATGGAACAGCCAACACCTGATCTCTTTCCTTGCAGGGATTAAGATCAAAGGAACAGATGAGTTGGGATTAGTAAATAACATTACGAAGGTTATTTCAACACAGTACAACGTAAATATGCGCTCTATTAATTTTGATACCGATGGTGGAGTGTTTGAAGGAACCATTATGGTATATGTGCATAGTACAGAACACTTAACGCAACTGATTACCAAATTAAAAAAGGTAAATGGGGTTCAAAATGTGGTGAGACTTGATGGATAGAATATCTCCCGCAGATCACACAGATTAGCGCAGAAATAAATGGCAAGCTAAAACAATAAAAAATTTGCGCAGATCAGCGAAACCTGCGGGCAACCAATTACCGATGACTGCACTAAGTACCCAAGAAATAAAAAACAAATTGGTTTCATTTCCTAACTGGAAACATGAAGAGAATTGTATTATAAGAGAACTTACTTTTAAAAACTTCAGTGAAAACTTTGCCTTTATGACAAGAGTGGCAATGATTGCTGAAACGCTTAACCACCATCCGAATTGGAGCGGAGGGTATAAAAACCTTACTATTAAACTTTCTACACACGATGCAGATGGGGTAAGCGATAAGGATTTTGAGTTTGCAGGGAGAATTGAGAAGATGTTACAATAGACCAATGTCAGTTCGAGCGCAGTCGAGACGACTATGAACGCGTGTCCCAAATGTTCTCGACTACGCTCGAACTGACACTTATCTGGATTTTCGAAATTATTTTTTGATTTTCAAAATTAAGCTCCACATTTGCTTCGCAATGAATTTTCACGCACATACATCTTATTATTATAGCCCGATCAAAACGTCGGGTATGTATGGTCATTGTATGTAATCAATAAACAATTAAATCCATTCATTATATCGCCCGGCATTAGTCGGGCTTTTTTTATTTACCAAATCCAAAACAACATGAACAAACCATTAACGCAAATTTACAGCAATTACACGCAAGAAGATTTTAAGGTATGGAAGGTCCTGTTTGACCGGCAACTGAAAAATTTAGAGCATTATGTGTCGCACGATTTTTTGGAAGCTTTGGAGAAAGTAAAATTTACTCCGAACAGGATTCCCTATTTTAAAGAAGTAAATTCTATTCTACTAGAGCAAACAGGTTGGTCATTGCATACTGTTCCCTGCATCAGTCCACAGTGCGAATTTTTCAGGTTGCTCTCGCAGGAAAAATTCACAGCAACCTGCTGGATCCGTAAGAAAGAACAATTAGATTACCTGGAAGAACCGGATATGTTCCACGATGTGTTTGCGCATACACCACTTTTGAGTAACCCCACTTACTGCGAGTTCTTCAAAAGCATTGGTGATCTTGCCCTAAAACATATTCACGATCCTATAGTTATACAAAAATTTGGACGCTTGTACTGGTTTACCATTGAGTTTGGCATGATCTACAAGAACAATGAAATCAATGCCTTTGGAGCAGGAGTAATTTCTTCCGCAGGAGAAACAAAACATGCATTGAGTGTTCGTTCCAAAAAAATTGATTTTAATATTGAGAAAATATTTAATACCAATTTCAGAGCGGATATCCTACAGGAAAACTATTTTGTGATTGATTCTTTTGATCAACTGTTAAAATCGGTGCCTGAGATAGAACAAAAAATTGAGCTACTGGCAGAAATAAATACGTGAACAAATTTTATTATCTTTAAATAAAAAATGGAAACTTACACCAAATCAGATGAAGATAAAACAGTTGCTATTTTATCTTATATAACCCTTATCGGGTTTATTATTGCACTTGTAATGTATGGGAATAATAAAACAAAATTGGGAGCATATCACCTGCGTCAGGCATTAGGATTTTTGTGTGCAGGGTTTGCATTTTCGTTATGCCAGTTTGTGCTTGTTTTTATCCCTATTGTAGGATGGCTTATTATTATGGCAATAGGCGTATTTATGCTTGTATGCTGGATCATGGGTTTGATATCCGCAATTAACGGCGAAATGAAACCTATGCCTTTGATTGGTGAGCCCATTCAAAACATTTTCAAGAATACGTTTAATTAGCATTCATGTAATACCGATTTCAGAACGGATATCCTACAGGAAAACTATTTTGTGATTGATTCCGTTGATCATCTATTGGATGCTGTACCTGAAATTGAAAAGAATTGAGCAGAAAGAAGATAAAAATAATACTATAAACTTTTTCAGCTCCGTAGGAGTTTAATCTTAATAGAAAAAAACATCAACCATTATTCAAACCCCGTAGGGGTGGCATCGCATCTATAATTCATAAATCTCACCGTACTTCTCTTTAGCATAATTCATGAAATAAGCGAAGTTCAATTTCTCTCCTGTTATTTTTTCACACAACTCCGAAGCTGTGTAAAAACGACCATGAATATGAACCTTTTCTCTTAACCATTTCAATAAATTCTTCATTTCTCCTTTTTCAATTTCGGTAGTCAATGAAGGATTTTCTTTTTTTGCCTTATCGAAAAACTGTGCTGCATAAAAACTTCCGATAGAGTAAGTAGGAAAATAACCAAAAGAACCGTGGCTCCAATGAATATCCTGCAACACGCCCTTCGTATCACTCGGTACATCAACACCTAAATACTCCTTGTACTTTGCATTCCAATACGCAGGAAGATCCGCCACTTTTATTGTCCCTTCAAACAAGGCCTTCTCAATTTCGAAACGGATCATAACGTGAAAATGATAGGTTAATTCATCTGCACTGGTTCTGATTAAAGAAGGCTCCACCTTATTCATTGCCTTGTAAAAATCTTCAGCTTTTACATCCTTCAATTGATCGGGAAAGTAAAATTGTACTATAGGAAAATTCTTTTTCCAATACGCCAAACTTCTTCCTACATTATTTTCCCACAAACGCGATTGCGACTCATGAATTCCCAAAGAAATGGCTTCACTTAATGGCAATCCATATTCTTCGGCCGGCAAGCCTTGTTCATATAAACCGTGCCCGCCTTCGTGTATGCAACTCCAAATCATTTCGCTAATATCATTCTCACTAACACGTGTTGTTACGCGTACATCCAATGGATTAAAACTGGTGGTAAACGGGTGCGATGAACGATCCTGCCGCCCTGCATCAAAATCATAACCCATTTGTTTTAACAGGTCTAAACCAAAGCTCCATTGTTTGTCTTTGTCATAAGTCTTATAAAAAAAACTGTCCTCCACCTGCTTTGCTTGTTTTATTTTCTGAACAAAGGGAACCAATTCTTTTCTTACATCAACAAATAATTTTTCCAGGTCCTTTGCTGTAGCACCCTTTTCATATTCGTTTAGTTGCGCATCATACGGATGATCTTTGTAACCTAATATTTCACATTCCTGCTTTTTCAACTCTACCAGTTTTTCCAGCTTAGGCTGGTAAATACTAAAGTCATTTTTTTCTTTAGCACTTTGCCATGCCTGAAAACATTCTGAAACTGTTTTACTCATTAACTCCACAAACTCAGTTGTGAATTTTTTTTGTTTGTCGTATGTTTCCTTGGTTAATTCAACATTCTTTTTTTGTTTTTCGTTCAGTGAATTATCCTTTGATAGCTCTTCAAGCCATTTACCCAAAGTGTCGTCGGTTATCATTTTATGAAAAACTCCTGAAAGAGTAGAGATCTGTTGCGCCCTGAATTCTGCTCCTTTCTCAGGCATATAAGTTTCCTGGTCCCAACTTAATACAGCAATAGAATATCCTACATCCGCTGTTTTTTGCATGTGGTTTTTAAAATCGTTATAACTCATAGTGCTAATTTGATAATGTATTAATTTGGTGATTTGATAATGATACAAATTCCTCTTATGCGACTGGTTTTTTATCCTTAATTGAATGAACGATCAAACAAATCCAGCCTCCCATAAATGCCAGCCCCCCCAATGGAGTAACAGGGCCTAAAAATGTAAGGAACTCCATACCTGTTAAGCTACGTGTTGTAAGTAAATAAAGTGACCCTGAGAACAAAACAACTCCTGTTATAAACATCCAGGCCGAAACAGTGAGCCATTTGTAATTTTTATCTTTATTAGCAAAATATACAATGGTCAAAGCAAGTGAATGAAATAACTGATATTTAGCTGCAGTATCAAAGCCGTTCAATTGATCAGGCGTAATTAGCCCTGCCTGCATCTTTGCTTTTAAAGCATGCGCACCTAATGCTCCAAGGGCTACTCCCATTGCACCAAATATACCTGCTATAGTTAGAAAATAGTTTTTCATGTCTTATTTTTTTTCTTGCCGCAGATTACGTCGATTTTCACAGATTCTTATACTTGTGAAATAAGTAAGCCTTGGTTGGTATTTACACTTATTTATTTTTATCAAAACTGGTATTCCAAGGTTTCCGTCATTATATAATTAAAACTATGATTCCGATAGCGATTGGAACAGTGAAATCCGCAGCCAGTATTTTTTCTAATATTGTGGTAAAATTAACTTAATTTTGGCATCAATTTCAATCGCATTATGAAGAATATTTTAGTTATAGGGGCAGGTCGTTCCACCGTTTATTTGATCGATTATTTACTGGACAATGCCAAAGCTGAAAACTGGCATATAACCGTTGGAGATATGGACCTATCGCTTGCTGCGGCTAAAGTTCAGGGGCACGATTCGGCTAAGGCAATAGCTTTTGATATCAATAATGCGGTTCTGCGGGAAGAGGAAATTAAAAAGGCTGATCTTGTTATCTCCATGCTTCCGGCTTTTATGCACGGTGATGTAGCTAAGGATTGTGTTCGTTTAGGCAAACACATGGCTACGGCAAGTTATGTATCTGATTTAATAAAGAGCCTTGATGAAGATGCTAAACAAAAAGGAATCATTTTAATGAACGAAATTGGCCTGGATCCGGGAATTGACCATGCCTCTGCATTAAAAGTAATTGATGAGATCAAACATAAGGGAGGAAAAGTGCATACTTTCAAATCATTTTGTGGTGGTTTGGTTGCTCCTGAAAGCAACGACAATCCGTGGGGCTACAAATTCTCGTGGAACCCCAGGAATGTGATCTTAGCCGGACAAAGTACCGCGCAGTTTTTAGAGAACGGAGAAATAAAATACATTCCTTATAACAGAATTTATACTCAGATAGAAAGCATTGAAGTAGATGGTTATGGAAAATTTGATGCTTATGCAAACAGGGATTCAATAGGTTACAAAGAAGTATATGAATTAAACGATGTGAAAACCATGCTCCGCGGAACCTTGCGTATGCCGGGTTATTGCAAGGCATGGAATGCATTTGTGAAACTGGGATTAACAGATGATTCATGGAAGATCCACGGCTCTGAAAAAATGACCTGGACTCAATTGATCAATGCTTTTTTACCGGAAGGAAAAGGAAGACTGGCTACACGTATGAAACGCTTTTTAGGCAAAGAAGCCGACGCGGAAGTGTTAGAAAAATTGAAATGGTTAGGTATTTATGAAAAAACTCCTATCAAATTAAAAGACGCCACACCAGCGCAAATACTACAAAATCTATTAGAGAAAAAATGGTTGCTGGGACCTGAAGATAAAGACATGATAGTGATGCAGCATTACTTCGGCTATACATTAAATGGAAAAGAAAAAGCCATTGTTTCTTCGTTGGTGGTAAAAGGAAAGGATCAGATCCATACTGCTATGGCTAAAACCGTTGGTTTACCATTAGCCATTACAGTAAAAAACATTTTAAACGGAACCATAAAAGCAACAGGTGTACAAATGCCTACCAGCAAAGAGATCTATGAACCTTTATTGAAAGAGTTAGAGAAGTTTGATGTAGTATTTGAAGAGAAGGAATTAGCTTAACCTTTCACCACTCGGTGACTTTTTTTGTGTTCTTAGTGCCTCTTAGTGGTGATATTACTTCCCTTCAATCCAGGAAATAATATCTTTATCATCCGGTTGTGTTCCCGATCCGTAATGTTTTACATACTTCCCGTTTTCATCTATCAAAAACTTATTGAAGTTCCATTTAACGGTAGCGTCTTCTACTCCATTCTCAGACTTATTGCATAACCATTTATAAATAGCACTTGCATTATCCCCTTTTACAGAAACCTTCTCCATCAATGGAAAAGTAACGCCGAAATTTTTTGTACAGAAAGCCTGAATATCTTTTGCAGAGCCCGGCTCTTGTCCTCCAAAATCATTGCAGGGAAAACCAACGATTACAAAATTTTTATCCTTGTACTTTTCATATAACAATTGCAGGTCGGCATATTGAGGTGTATAACCACATTCAGATGCAGTATTTACAATCATGATTTTCTTTCCCGTTAAAGATGAAAAAGAAAAATCTTTTCCATCCAGTGTTTTGGTAGAAAAGTCGTGCAAACTTTTCATATTGATGGTAAACGACATGGCTGCGATAATTACAAGTGAAACTAAAATTAATTTGTTCATTTATTTATTGATCTTTACTATTGTTCCTGTTTTAGAAATTACATCATTGCTTAGTTTATAACTATATAAACCCTCCTGAAACTGTTCTGTATGCAACAGGTATTTTGCTCCCTTAAAATCATCTGCAAATACCAATCTTCCTAACTGATCAAATATCTCCACTTTTGTAGTGCCAAACACAGCATTTATTTCAAATAATATTTCATTGCTAAATGGATTGGGGTAAACACTCAGTTTCGTTGCAGCAGCATCTTCTTTAATACCAATTATGGTAGTTGCCGGGCTTCTGATATTGGAACGGGAAGTATTGATAGCTCCACGGGTAGAAGTACATGCTATGTTCCAATCAACATCCACTCTATACCTTGCATTTGGGAAACTTGCATAAGCTACATCTGTGTAAGAATTAAAACTCCCTGAAACACTCTGCAATAAATTAAATGGGCCGGAACCCGTATCATCTCTGTAGAAATTATAGGCCAATGCAACCTGTCCGGTACCCTCAACTAAATAGTGATTCCACTGAAAGTTTCCACTACCAAAATATTGCAAATGAATAGTATAGTGATAAAGACCCAAAGTACTAATATTCCCACATGTATCCAGGGTAGCCAATTTATATTTAGCCGGGCTTGCATTAGGGTTTGTGGCATAATCATTAAATTGACTTAATGAATCTTTGTGCGTGGCTCCAATTTTTGAATAGGTATTAAGTGCAACTTCCCTATAAATATAAAAGCTATCAATCCTTGTCATATCCGCCGGCTTCTCCCAAATTACTACGTTAAAATTGCCGGTTGCCGAATCCACTGTAACTGCACACACCTCCTGCACTGGAGCTACAGCAAACGATACAGATGTCGTTCCTGTATTCACACAACCATTCAAATCAGTACCTGTTACAGTATATGTTCCTGCACTTGCAGGTGTAAATGGAACTCCGTTGCTTACTCCACCACTCCATGCATAAGTTTGCGCCCCTGTTCCATTCAGCACTGTTTGTTGTCCGTTACACACAGCTGCAGGGTTTGCAATTCCCGAAACAGTTGGTAGCGGGTGTTCTACAATTGCCAGTGAATCAGAAGTGGAGCATGAAGCATCTCCGTTTGTAATGGTAAGCGTATAATTTGCAGCTGCATCAATCATAACAGAATCGTTGGTAGATCCTACGGGCGACCAACTATAATTAAAACCTGCTCCATCATTTGCAATTAATAAAGTGCTATCGCCCTCACAAAAAGAAGTTGCGCTTGCCGTGATTTTTGCACGGTGGTTTAATAAAAGATATGCGCCACCCTGCCCACTGCCGCTAAATCCATAGCTGGCAACCGCAATATCAGAAAATCCGTCTCCGTTGAAATCATCTGTAACTGCAAGCCCGCATGAATTGTTTGTAATATAAGTTGAATGCTGAGTAAAACCTCCCAAACCATTTCCCTGATAAATATATATATCCTGATTATAGTTAGCAACAGCAAAATCCATATTGTTATCCGAATCATAATGCCCGCAAGTGATTCCAAATGGTTGCCCCCCTATCATATACGTCGAATTCATCATCAAATTACCCGAAGGACTTCCTAAAAAAACCGCTACATTATTTGATTGATAATATGCAGCAGCTACATCATTATTCCCGTCATTATTAAAATCGCCCACACAAAGCGAATAGGGATCCTGTGTCGTCCCACCTCCGGAAAACTGCATAGATGAGTTAAATGATCCGTCACCAACTCCAATTGAAACCGATATATTATCGTTCCCAACATTTGTTGTAAGAATGTCAAGTGTATCATCGTCATTCATATAAGCAAGAGCCACAAAGTAGGGTTGGTTTCCTACAGTATAGTTTGTATTTGTTCCAAAAGTACCGTCTCCATTCCCTAAGCGAACTGCCACATCATTACTTCCGTTATTAGCAGTAACAATATCCATGTTACCGTCTCCGTTCAAATCGCCGCTTGCAATACCAAATGGGTTTCCAACGTTTAATGTTGAAACAGTAAAACCACCCGTTCCGTTTCCAAGACAAACAATAATACTGTTGCTGGCTGCAACTATTATATCACCTATTGTATCTCCGTTAAGATCTGCAATGGTAACTGCTCGCGGGTTACCCGAACTTGCCGGGATTGTACCTCCTTGTGTAATAGAACCATTGGAAGACATAAAAGCCCAGCCTATATTAGTAGTGCTTAGATTAGCTGTAGCAAGATCCGGGATTCCGTCATTATTTAAATCACCGGAAGCAATGCCCCGTGATGCCTGAGAGAATCCATAATATAAAACAGGTGAGCTAAAACAAGGTCCTGTTTGAGCTTTAATTTCCAAAATGGAAAAAAGGAACAAGGCTAATAAAGTAATTTTTTTCATTGTGTTGATTCATCAAATAAGGGAGTAAATATATAACAAATATTTATATAGGAATACTGCGTAAACTAAAGTGTTTGGGATGCCTGTTCGACGAATTGAAAAATTCTTTTGTATCTTTTTTGTTCGCCTGTCATTATAAAATACAAATACCACAAACCTTTAAAACACAAACACCATGGCAGGCGGAAAAAACGAAACACCCAGGCAAAAGATGATAGGTATGATGTACCTTGTTCTTACAGCTCTTTTGGCACTTAATGTATCAAAAGACATCTTAAAAGGTTTTATAACCGTGAACGAAAGCATGGAGCGAACAAATGCTGCACTCATAGATAATCAGTTAAAAACAATGGAAGATTTCAGGCTTTATGCAAAAACTGACGTTACATCAAAAATTCATTTGGAGCTTACGGAAGATGTTTTTAAACTAACCCAAAGCAGTTACGATTATGTTTCAAAACTAAAATCACATATAATAGCCGAAACCGAAAAGCTTGATAACAAATCTGCAGGCGACACAATGCATTTACGTTATACAGAAAAACAAGATGATTATGATACTCCAACTTATTTACTCATAGGCGATGATGTATCTAATCCCAAAGATGGGGAATTAACAGCAAAAGCTTTAAAAAACAACATCATTCAGTTGCATGATCAGATTCTTGCCAAGCTTGAAACCCTCCAAAAAAACAGCGACAAAAAAGTAAGGTTGCTTGAACCGGATTACAAACGTTTGGTAAGAAAAATAGAAGCTATTTATCCGCTTGCTCCCACCGAATTAAACAACGGAGCAAAAGAGTCATGGGAAACACAAAATTTCAATGAACTTCCTTTGGCAGCTGTCATTACTAATCTTACTAAAATTCAAAACGACATCAAAAGTGTAGAAACCTCTTTTATATCGGAGCTTTCAGGAGCATCACGTAAATCAAGAACACCCGTTGACTTGTTTAACGCCCGTGTTATTTCTAATAACGGTTATGTGCAGCAAGGACAAACATTTAAAGCCGATATATTTCTTTCAGCTTCTTCAAGCGATTTTAATGATACCACTTTGCAGGTGCTTTTGGGAGGAGAATATGATTTTGAAAAAAAGACAGCATTAAAAGAAGGGACGCCTGTTGATGCAAAGAATGGTATTGGAAAATACGAAGTGGTAACTTCCGCTCAGGGAAACCAGGTAATAAAAGGTGCCATCAAATTGAAAAATCCACAAAACGTATACGAGTATTATCCTTATGAATATAATTACATGGTTGCAGCACCTTCCGTAGCGGTATCGCCCGACAAGATGAACGTGTTATATGTGGGACTCGAAAATCCTGTTTCGATTTCCGCTGCCGGTGTTGCTCCATCTGAGTTAGTTGTGAATGTTAGCGGCTGTGGTGCAACCTATAGCAATAAAGGAAACGGGAAGTATATAGTAAATGCAACAAGTAAAGGAGATTGTTTTGTAACTGTATCTGCAAGGCAAACTGATGGTACTTTAAAACAACAGGGGCAGCCAATGAAATTCAGGGTGAAAATGGTTCCCAATCCTATCGCACGTATTGGAGGAAAAGAAGCAAATGGAAATATAGAGTTCAAAAAATCTGAAATGAATAAAATTGGAGGTGTAGCTGCTGTTTTGCCAAATTTTGAATTTGAAAACGTTAATTTCACTGTTACCTCATACAAATTAATTGCTCAAAATAAACAAGGAGTGGTGAAAGAGGAAGTAGTGAAGGGCTCTAATTTAAGCCCGGCAGCCAAAGCATTATTGAACGACGTGAAAGGGGGAACCCGGATCTTTTTCGAGGATATTATTGCAACGGGCCCCGGAGGAAAAAGAGACCTGGGAGATGTGATCATTAAGGTAAGTAAATAAAAAACAAAGGGTTTCGTGAAGTATAGGTTTTGATTTATTAAATATTTGATTACTTTTAATCATTCAATAATGAATCGATAGAATGTATGCCTCACGAAACATTTGTCTTTAAACAGTTCACTATTCATCAGGACAAATGCCACATGAAAGTGGGAACAGATGCTGTATTACTGGGTGCCTGGATAAAACCTCAAAACGAAAAACGTATTTTAGATATTGGTACCGGAACAGGTATACTTGCAATTATGCTTGCCCAAAAAAGTACAGCACATATTGATGCTATTGAGATTGATCAGGGTGCATATGAACAAGCAACTCAAAATGCCGATTTCTCCAAATGGAGAAACAGAATAAAGATTTACCACGAATCTTTACAACAATTCACTTCGACTCATAAGGAAAAGTACGATCTGATTGTAAGTAACCCACCCTATTTTGTAGATTCATCCAAACCGCCTAAAGAAGGAAGAGTTGCTGCCCGCCACAATGATTTTCTTTCTTTTGAAGATTTGATTGATGGAGTGGTAAAAACTTTGAGCCCTACCGGAAAATTTTTTGTGATCCTTCCGAACAAAGAAGCTATAAGTTTAACAGACCTTGCAGAAAAACGAGGATTAAAATTGAGCAGGTTATTACGCGTTCGAACCAAACATGATAAAGCAACAGAGAAAAGACATATAATGCAATTTGAATTTTCACCAACGTCCTTTAACGAAGAAACTATTGTTATAGAAAAAGAAGGAAGGCACGAATACACTGACGAGTACAAAGAATTAACAAGAGAATATTATATCCACTTTTAACTTTAGCGGATTTGCAGAGTCCACAAACTAACTTAATCAAAAATTAAATCTGTGTCATCTGCGAAATACGTGGCAAAAAAGAAATTAAAATCATGTTATCCATTATTGCAGCAGTTTCAGAAAACAACGCACTAGGCAAAGACAATAAATTACTTTGGCATTTACCCGCTGATCTTAAACGCTTAAAAAGTTTAACCATGGGACATCACCTCATTATGGGAAGAAAAACATGGGAAAGTTTAGGGCGGCCATTACCGGGAAGACCGCATGTGGTTATTTCACGAAATAAAGATTTTAAACACGATGCTGTTACCGTGGTTGTGTCTTTAGAAGAAGCGTTGGACTTTTCGAAAACAGATGAACAACCCTTTATTTTTGGAGGAGCTGAAATTTATCGTTTGGCCTTGCCTTTAGTACAAAAAATATATTTAACCCGGGTTCATAAATCATTTGAGGGCGATGCATATTTCCCTGAATTGGACCCGAAAGAATGGCAATTAATTGATAAACAGGAATTTGAAGTAGACGAGAAAAACCTGATCCCATACAGTTACGAAGAATATAAGAGGATCTGAAATTATATCTAAATAGTTAATTATCAAATTTTTAGATATATCTATTTCTGGGTCTTTTCAATTAGATTTAGCTCAAAAATCCGACTAAAAGCCACACAGCATTCCTAAAATGAGGTTTTTACAAGATAAATAACTAACTTCGCACACTAAACAAAACGTTTATTTTATGGCAGAAACTGCAGCAAAACAAAATTTAATGATCATTCCTGTTGATTTTACAGAACAATCATTACTTGCAATCGGTCAAAGTTACAATCTCGCAAAATACACCAACTCTAAAATCCTATTGTTGCATGTGTATGAAAATCAGGGCGAAGAGCGTTACGACGAAATTTCAAAACTATCAAAAAAAACGCAGGATGAATCGGGAGTTCCTACTGATTTCATGAATGTGAAAGGAAATATTTACAAAGAAGTGGTAAGGGTTGCTGAAGAAATGAATGCTACTCTGATAGTGGTTGGTTTAGAATCTCATATCAGTCCAAAAGACATAGTTGGTCATAGTGCTTCTAAATTTATTCGTGAAAGTCCATGTCCTGTTATTTCTATTCGTGGAAAAGATCACAGAGATGGTTGTGAGAATATTTTATTGCCACTTGACTTAACAAAAGAGTCTCGCCAAAAAGTTGATAAAGCAATTGAATTTGCAAAATACTTTGGTGCTGCAATTCGTATTTTGGGTGTATTTGCAACTGCTGATGAGAAATACGAAAACCAGTTGCACGCATATGCGCATCAGGTAAAACAATACATTAAGAGCAAAGGAATAGCTTGTACAAACAAAACAATTCCAAGTGATGATATCGCTGAAGCCGTTGTTGAATACGGTAACAAGATTGAAGCGGATCTTATCATGATCATGACAAAAACTGATTTGAACATGAAAGAATTTTTTGTTGGAACAATTGCACAACGTGTAATTGATATTTCTAACATCCCGGTTTTAAGTATCCGTCCTATCCAAAGAGCAAGTATCAATAACAATGTTATGGGATAAAATTCATTTATAGTATAACAAAAGAGCCGTCCCGGATGATCAGGACGGCTCTTTTGTTTTCCATAATTTCATAAAGCACTTCTTATTTCTTATAATCATTTATAGAGATTTCTTTAGTGCAAAATGCGTATTCATCTTTGATCTGATTACTACACACTATAATTGTTTTATGCATTGCATACTTAGCAATCATATTCAAATACCATTCAATTGCCTGCCTGTCGAGATTGGTAATTGGCTCGTCCAACAACAAAACAGGACAATCTGCTAATATAGCCATACTCAATTTTAATCGCTGCTTCATTCCTGAAGAGAAATTTTTGATCAACTTGTTTTTGTTTTTCTCTAACTCTGCTATCTCCAATACTTCTTTGTCAGAAAGATCAAACTGAAATTTTTTAAAAGCGGATTGATGTTTGATTAATTCTTCGGGAGTAAATTCCTCAATGAGTTCCATTGCAGGAGATGCGAAAGAACTTAATTTAAAATAATCGGTTCTCTCTACGCTTGTTCCGTTATCAGCTTTCCACTCTGTTACTCCTTCTGTGGGCATTACATATCCGGAGAGTACTAACAAAAGAGTTGACTTCCCTGAGCCATTGGAACCGGTAACTACCAGCTTTTCTGAAGGAGTAATCTCGTATGAGAGATCACGAAATATCCACTCACGATTAAAGCGTTTGCCCAATTTATTTAAGTGAATGGAAACTGACATTTATACCAACTCGTTAATTTATAATTTCAACCAGAAAATTTACAGAAAAAACTTTAACCACAAAGCGCACAAAATTTTACACACCGGTCGCAAAGAAAGATTTTAAAATCTGCGTTGATCCGCGCAATCTGCGGGAAATATTTTAAATTCCTCTTACAATTCCGTCCTTTTGGGCACGTATAAAATCAAGAATAGTTTTACGGTGTTCCGAATCGGGAATCTCCTGCTCAACTATTTCCAATGCATTGGTTATATTGTGGCCACGAACGAATATTATGCGGTAAATATCCTCAATCTCTTTGATTGCTTCTTTAGAGAAACCTCTTCGGGCTAAACCAACTGTGTTTACACCAATAAATTGAAGTGGATCGCGTGCAACACGAATAAATGGAGGAACACCTTTACGAATTTGTGTATACCCCCCAACAAATGAATGGGCCCCAATAGTTATGAATTGCTGGGCTGCAGCCATCCCTTCTATAATTGCATAATCCTCAATAGTAATATGCCCTGATAATCCAACGCTATTGGCAATAATAACATTGTTGCCAATGATACAATCGTGAGCAACATGCACATAGGCCATTAGCAAACAATTGTTACCTATTTTGGTTGTCATCCTGTCGGCAGTACCACGATTGACAGTAACACACTCGCGGATCATACAATTGTCTCCAATTTCGGCTAATGCAGGTTCTCCTTTAAACTTAAGATCTTGCGGAATTGCGCCAATAGTTGCGGTTGGGAATATCTTGCAATTTTTTCCGATGCGCGAGTAATCCATGACCACAGCATTAGGACCAATCCAGGTATTATCGCCAATTTCAACATTTCCGTAAACAGATGCAAAAGGTTCAATAGTTACATTGTTACCAATTTTTGCATCAGGGTGTACATAGGCCAGGTTTGAGATCATATAAACGTTTTACTAAGCGGTTTCCGGTTGTGGTTTTTTCTCTTCTACATTTTTAACTTTCACTATCTGAGCCATCATTTCGGCTTCCATCACAGGTTTGTTATTTACATAAGCTACACCACGCATATGGCAAATACCTCTTCTTATTGGCGTAACCAATTTCAAGCTGAATACAACAGTATCTCCCGGAATTACCTGTTGGCGGAATTTTACTCCGTCAATTTTCATGAAAAAGGTTAAGTAATTTTCAGGATCAGGAACTGTTTTTAAAACAAGTACCCCACCGCATTGTGCCATTGCTTCAATCAGCATTACTCCCGGCATCACAGGCGCTTCAGGAAAATGTCCCTTAAAAAATTCTTCATTCAAAGTAACATTTTTCACACCTATAATGTGCTCCAGGCTAATGTCCATAATCTTATCAATCAACAACATTGGCTGACGATGCGGAAGAATTTTCATAATATCATTGATATTATAAACGGGAGGTGCCGACATATCAATCTTTGGCAGGAACTTATCCGAACTTTCCTTCTTAATTACTTCTTTTAATTTTTTCGCAAAAGAAACATTACCGGTATGACCCGGACGAGCTGCAAGCACATGAATTTTCATTGGTTTACCAACTAAAGCCAAATCACCAACAATATCCAATAATTTATGACGTGCAGGTTCGTTGTAGTATTGAAGTTTAATGGTATTTAAAACTCCCTTTTCTTTTACTTCAATATCTTCTTTATTAAATACTTTTTTTAGGTAGTCAAGTTTTTCTTTTGGGATTTCGCGATCAACCAATACAATTGCATTATCCAGATCACCACCTTTAATAAGATTATGTTGCAATAATGCTTCTAATTCGTGAAGAAAAACAAATGTTCTGCAACGGGCAATTTCCGTTTTAAATTCTCCGATATGATACATGGATGCGTGCTGGGTACCCAACACTTCCGAATTGTAATCAACCATTACGGTACAACGAAATGTTTCCTGAGGAACAGCTAACATTTCAACCATCTTAACGGGATCCTCATAAGTAAGATTTTCCCTCAATTCAAAATATTCACGCTCTGCATTTTGTTCAACAATTTCCGCAGCTTCTAATGCTTCAATAAATTTGATGGAGCTTCCGTCCATGATCGGCATTTCGGGCCCGTCAATCTGAATCAAACAATTGTCAATTTCTAATCCCATCAATGCTGCCAACACGTGCTCGGTTGTATGAACTTTAACTCCGTTTTTTTCTAAAGTAGTTCCCCGAGATGTATCTGTTGCCAAATCTGCGTCTGCTTCAATGATTGGCTGACCTTCTACATCTGTACGTTGAAATTTAAACCAATGATTTTCCGGCGCCGGATTAAATGTAATGGTAACCTTTTTCCCTGTGTGCAAACCAACTCCCGTAAGTGATACCGGATTTTTTATTGTGCGTTGTTTGATCATCTCTTTAAGCCTGTTTAAATTTTACTTTATAATATCGTTTACCTTCTTTTCTAACTCGCTAATTCTGTTACTCAATTTAGGCAAACCTCTGAACAAAACATAACTGCGTTTGTACTCGCCTATAGAGAATGCCGGTGATCCTTGTACAATTTCTCCAACCTTTTCAATTGTAGCACCAATGCCTGATTGTCCGGCAATTTTTGCTTCATCCGCAATTTTAATATGCCCGATGATTCCGACCTGCGCCCCAATCATACAGTTTTTTCCAACTTTTGTTGAACCGGCAACACCTGTTTGCCCTGCAATTACTGTGTTCTCTCCAATTTCCGCATTATGTGCTATCTGAACCAGGTTATCTAATTTTACTCCCTTACGCAGAATCGTTGAACCCAACGTAGCACGATCAATAGAAGTATTTGATCCAACTTCAACATAGTCTTCTATAACAACATTCCCAATCTGTGGAACTTTGTTGTAAACATCTCCATTGTTTGGTGCAAAACCGAAACCATCGCTTCCAATTACCGTACTTGCATGGATGGTACAACTGTTTCCTATAACACATTCGTGATAAACTTTCACACCGGCGAAAAGTGTTGTGTTGTTTCCAATAGTTACACCATCACCAATATAGGTTTGAGGGTATAATTTTGTATTATCGCCAATCACGGCATTCTCTCCTATATAAGCAAAAGCACCTATGTAACAATCCTTTCCAATTTTAGCAGTTGGATGAATGAATGAAGGCTGTTCAATTCCTTTTTTCTCACCCTTCATTTGAGTATATAGCTCCAGCAATTTTGCAAAAGAGCCATAGGCATCTTCTACACGAACCAAAGTACAGGTTTCCTTTACCGGTTTTTCGAGTACAAATGTTTTGTTCACTACAACAATGCTGGCATCGGTAGTATAAATATAATTAGTGTATTGCGGATTTGCCAGAAAAGACAAAGTTCCGTGTTTACCCTCTTCTATTTTAGAGAGGTTATTTACAGTTATTTTGGCGTCCCCTTCTATCGTTCCGCCTAGCAAACCTGCTATTTGTTCTGCCGAAAATTCCATCTTTCAAATATAGTGGAAATATTGATTGGTTCGGATAAAAATTCTAACACAGAGGGCGCAGAGAATCCGCCAAGGCGGGAGAATTACACAGAGTTCTATTATCTAAAACAGATCAAAAAAAACCTCTGTGTAACTCCAGGTCCTCTGAGACCTCTGTGTTGAAAAACAAAAAAGAGCTTTGAATTGCTCCAAAACCCTTTTTAAAATTTTATTTATTTTTTAGTTCAATTTAAAATTGATCGGTAAGTTAAAGTAAACCGGAACTGTACGTCCGTTTTGCTTGCCAGGCTTCCACTTTGGCATTGCTTTCACAACACGGATAGCTTCTTTTGAAAGGCCTTCTCCACCTGCTACGCCACGCAATACTTCTGTATTACTAATAGCTCCATCGGGCTGAACAACAAATTTCACGAACACTTTACCCTGAATACCTGCTTCTTTTTCTACCTGTGGATAGTTGATGTTATTTTGAAGATACTTCATCAAATCTCCCATTCCACCCGGATATTCCGGCATCTCTTCTACCACGGTAAATATCTCAGGTTTTGCTTCTTCTACCACACCTGTTCCGGTGTTTTCTGACGGAATAACAACCTCATCACCTGTACCTTCTTGCGTAACTGTACCCACATTCGTTTCCACCAATTGTTCTTGTGGTGGCGGTGGATCAGTTTCCACAGCATCGTCCTTAATAACAGGAGGAACGAATTTCACCATCTCAATTGCCGGTGGTGGTGGCGGTGGCGGTGGTGGTGGTGGTTCACTCTTATCCGGTGGTGGCGGAGTAAGATCGATCGCTGACACGTCAATTACAGGTCCTTTTACTTCTTCTTTACCTTTCATTCCCATCACAGCTTTTATTCCAAAAGCCAAACCGGTTGCTAAAAGAAGTCCGCAAAGAACCATTGTAACCGTACGATTGTAGTTTGTACGAATTTCGTACGCCCCGTAACCTTGGTTTCTTCCTTCGAAGACCAGATCGTTCCGTTGCGGGGAAGCTACATTGTTCCAGTTAATTTCCATTTTCTTAATTTTTAATTTTTTTAAATAACTCTTAATAATTACTCCCGTTTCTTTACAGATGAATCGAAAAGCTTTATTCCATAAATTATTTAATTTTTTCCTTCAATAAATTAAATTCACTTTGGGTCATCTCAACACCAATTACTCGTTTACCCACATCACAAATCTTTAGTTCATCCAACATATCAATAGCATTTCTATAAGTAGCCTGATCGTCGGTTTTAATAAGAACGGTTATGGCTTCTTTATCACCAAGGATTTCATTCACTTTTCTGGTGGTAGTAGAATCAGCCCATTTTTTTGAAGTTGCTTCTTCAACAATTTGCTTCTTCTTATTTATAGCCCACTCGTTTTTATCAAGCAAAAGTTTATGTAAGCCCTCGCTCGAAAAATTTGTTTCTGTCAATTGCGTTGGAGGTAACCCCTTTTCATTTCCAACAGCGTTGAACTGACCATAATACCAGAAAATCTTGTCTTCCTTTGTAAGTAAAAATGTTAAACCCTTTTTTACCTCAGGTGGTGGTGGGCTTCCCGGAGGTGGTTCTGCCGGTAAACTTAATTCCATTGATTTAGGCTTATTGAAAGTCGACGTTAATACGAAGAAAGTCAACAACAAGAAAGCCAAATCCACCATGGGAGTCATATCCACCCGTGTGGACTGTTTTTTGGCGCGTTTTTTACCGCCTTTGCCGTGGTCGCCGCCACCTTCTGCAATCTCTGCCATTGTTTAAATATTTTATTACTAATGGGCTGCTCCGTGAGCAGCCGGTGCAGGAGCTTTTCCTCCACCTTCCATTGATGTAATTAGGTTAAACTGATAAATTTTAATATCTGTAAAGGTTTTAAATACATCTTTTACAAAAATGTACTTTACTTTAGCATCTGCTTTAATCGCGTAGCGAGGCTTTTCACCTTTAAACTCTTGTCCTTTATCCTTTGCTTCATCCTTTGCTCTCTTATAAATCATATTTGCTTCCTGTGCTGCAAATAAGATCCAATCTTTAAGCTGTGGATTATTTAAAGAATCATTAGGAACACCTTTTTGTGGTTGAAATTTTTGACGTTGTCCTTCTGACTGATCTAAATACTTAGGAAGGTCTTTAATGTCAACCCCAAAACTTGATAGACCACCAAATTTTTTAAGTTGTTCTGCATTAAATTTCACCTTGTATTTGTCAGCCATTTTTGTTAACGCATTCATTTTAGCTTCAGCATTACTGATCCCAAAAAACGGGCGACCATTATCATCAACGGTAACCATGATTGTATTTTCAGGCAATAATTTTTCTGATACGGAAGACGGCGGATCAACGATCACCGGCTCAGCCATACGGAAAGAAGCAGTAAGCATGAAGAACGTTACAAGTAAGAACGCCAAATCCACCATCGGAGTCATATCGATAGACGGTGAACTTTTATGTATTTTAATTTTTGGCATTGTTTCTTTTTTAACTGTTTCTACTACTTATAATTCAATTCTCTTCTAAACCGGAAAATTATTTTCCTGAAGTTTGGAATTCCTGAATAATAGTAAATCCTGCCTCATCCATTGCATAAGTTAACTGATCTACGCGATTTGAGAACAAGTTGTAGAAAATGATAGCTAAAGCAGAAGATAAGATACCAACCAATGTGTTTACAAGGGCCTCAGAGATACCTGTTGCAAGAGCGGCAGTATCAGGAGTACCAGCCGCAGCTAAAGCACCGAAGGCACGGATCATACCAACAACCGTTCCGATAAGACCGATCAAAGTACCAATAGATGCACAAGTTGAAATGATTACCATGTTTTTAGAAAGCATTGGTAATTCAAGAGCGGTAGCTTCTTCTAAAGCTTTTTGAATTGCATGAACTTTTGCTTCTTTATCTAAATGAGTATCGTTTTGAACAAACTGATATTTCACCAATCCTTCTTTCACAACGTTCCCTAAAGAACCTTTTTGTTTATCACATTCAGCGATTGCTGTATCTAAATCACCGTCAGCAATCAAATTTTTGATCTTAGCAACGAATGCCGCAACATTTCCACGTCCTGTAGCTTTTGAAATTGTGATTAAACGCTCAAAGAAGAACAATATTACAGTAAAGAACACACCTAATAACATAGGTACGATAAATCCTCCTTTGTACATGTTACCCCAGAAATTGATCGGATGTCCTTTTTCAGGCCCATCAACGTCAAAGTTACCAGCACTTCCTAAAAGGAATTTGTACACAATAATTCCAATTCCTAAGCAAATTGCAATTGCTAAAAGGGACACAATAAATGAAAATCCGCCTGATGTTTTGTTGTTACTCATATTACTTGTTTTTAATTATTGATTTTTTGTTATTTATTTTAATTTGTATCAATGCTACTCCGTGGTATTAATTTTTTGTTATTTATTTTGATTTGTATCAATGCTACTCCGTGGTATTGATTTTTTGTTGTTTATTTTAATTTGTATCAATGCTATTTCGTGGTGTTTTCTTTTCTGGTTTTTACAGTTGCCAAACATACTAAAATACTTTCAAAACTAAAAGCTCCTTTTTTTAGCTTTTTATTAAGATTTTAAATGTTTAAAGGCTCCATTTTGTTGATTAACTCTATTTCTGACGTAAAAGTATGCAGGATTTCATAAAAATAAAGTGTGATTTGATAAGTGGAGGGGTTTTATTGATAAGTGGTTCTTTTCAACACAGAGGGCACAGAGGTGAACGAGTTTAGCTTCGCTGAAAGGGTTCACAGAGGAATCTTTTTGTTTTTGAACCATATAAGGCATGTAAGGGCATTTAAGTGAGTTCTTATATGAACTTATATGCCTTATATGGTTTTTGATATTGGTTTTCTTAGTGTGTTAAGTAGTTAACTTATAGTTCAAAAATCTCTCCTTTTACGGGGATCTCCACACGTCCGAAGCCCTCTTTTACGAGAGTTTCTCGCCATACTTTTTTGGTATTTTGTTCGCCGTGCACAAGAAACACCTTTTTTACTTCTTTTTTATTTTGGCAATTCAGAAATTTCAGCATTTCCTCGTAGTCACCGTGGGCGCTATAAGAATGGATACTTTCCACATCGGCCAGTACTTGAAAGTTTTCTCCGAAAATATTTACATTTTTTTCTCCACTAACCAGTTTACCTCCCAAAGAGGAAGGTGTACAATACCCTACAGCGAGAATTGTGTTTTTTGGGTTTGAGATATTATGTGCTATATGATGTTTTACACGTCCGGCTTCCATCATTCCAGATGCTGAAATAATAATACAAGGGTGGTTGTACTCATTCAATCGCATCGAGTCTTCCCTTTTCTGGATATACACGAGCCCCTGAAAGCCAAATGGGTCAGGGTCTTTTTTAATATATTCCTGCAGGTTATCATTGAGGTTATGAACGTATTTCCGGGTAATATCCGTTGCACTCACCGATAATGGACTATCCACAAATACTTTCAGGTTTGCGGGTAAAAGATCGGCGTTCTTTAACTTATCCAAAACAAAAACAATTTCCTGTGTTCTACCCAAACTAAAAGCAGGAATAATCAACTTTCCTTTTTTCTCAACGCAAGTTCTTCTTACAACGTCTAACAAATGCATTTCGGCTGCTGCAGTTTTATCGTGCAATCTGTCGCCGTAAGTAGATTCACAAATAATATAATCAGCTTGCGGAAATGGTTCAGGGTCTTTCATTAACATATCCGTATACCTCCCTATATCGCCGGTAAATGTAAGTTTGGTTATTTTGCCATTTTCCTTTGCTGTTATATTTACCGCAGCACTTCCCAAAATATGTCCGGCATCTGTGAATGAAAAAGAAATCTCATCATTAATAGCAAAGTCGGTATGGTAATCCAATGGATGAAACATCTCTACTGTTTTTTGCACATCCATTTCGGTATACATTGGTTTCAAAGGTTTCTGTCCCCTTCTCTCCCTGACCTTATTAATATAATAAATATCTGCCTCATGTATGTGGGCACTATCCATCAATAATATTTCAGCTACTTCGGCAGTGGCTCTTGTACAATAAATCTTCCCTCTGAAACCCTGACGTACGAGGTAAGGCAGGTTTCCCGAATGATCAATATGCGCATGAGATAAAATAACCGCATCGATGTGGAGAGGGTTTAATCCAAGGTGAGCATTCATTTCATTGGTTTCGTGTCCCATTCCCTGATATAAGCCGCAATCTAAAAGAATTTGCGCACCTTTTTCAGTTATGACCAAATGTTTGCTTCCTGTAACTGTTTCAGTTGCTCCTATAAACTTTAACTTCATATTTCTATTTTATTATGTGAAAGTACATTTTTTGTTCTCAGAATCATAAAATAAAAAAGGTCCCCGGATATGCCGACGACCTTCATATATTTTAGAAAAACAATATTTAAGGAAGTGTTCCTTCGCTCTTTGCTTTTTTTGTTTGCTTGTGAATTACATAAAACCTTGCAAAAACCAGAATTGCGATAAGAACCCACAAAGGGTAATTAATACCATTTCCAATAGGCTTCATAAAAGAGAAGGTCCACATAAAAAAATCTCCTATCGATGTCCAAAGTTCTGTCCAAGTCATAGCTTTAATTGTTAAGTTTGCGCAACAAAAGTACAAAGAATTAGCAAAAATCAAAATGGTAGCACGGTTTTTTAGAAATAACGACAAATTAGGCTTTGTTTTGTTGCCTGTAGCGGCAATTGCTGCCTGGTTGTTTGCTATGATTTTGCCCGGATTTAAAACCATCCGTTTTGACAATAGTTTCATTTTTTTCTTGGCAGCGAATAACCTTTCGTTTGGATTTATTGCCGGAATTAATTTACTATGTTTAATTACAGGGGCTTACCTGGTCTCTTTTTTATGTATTAAACAGGAAATAACTGACAAACAGAATCTAATACCCGGTTTTGTGTTTATTCTTTTTTCATCACTGTTAACTATAAATTCCAGTCTTCATCCTGCCATAATTGCGAACTTGTTTTTGATTGGTTCTTTTCATCGCATATTCAGCACCTACAGAGAAGAACTTTCACTTTCTGCAGCGTTTGATTCTGCTTTCCTTTTAGGTATTGCAGCTTTGTTTTATACACCCTTTTCCGCTTTTTTTATCATCCCCTTTATTGGTTTACTAATTCTAAAGCCATTTAAAATAAAAGAGTGGGTTTTGGTTATCATGGGGCTTATTCTACCATTTTTATTGAGTTTAGCTTTGCTTTTTTTGTTTAACAAACCTGTTCTTCTGCTCAAAGAAATCACTATGGCCTCCTTTGTTCCCTTTCATAAATTTACTTTTAGTAAAGGGGCTTTTTTAATTCATAGCATTGCCATTTTACTTTTTGCATTGGGGCTTCTCAATAGTTTTATTAAATCAGGCAACGCTAAAATAAAAACTCAAAAAATTAAAAGTGTTTTGGTGTGGTTTGTTTTGTTTGGGGTAGTGGCTATCTTTTTCCTTAACGAAACTATTTTTTTCTTTGGAATTTTATTAATTGTTCCCGCTGCAATTTTTGTGGGTGATTACCTGGGAACTATAAAAAACAATGCATTGCGTGAATTTTTAACACTTTTATTGCTTGGAGCCTTTGTTTGTTCAAATCTTCAGGTCGCTGGTTTGTTATAAAAACCGTAAATTTGTACCCTAATTTAATCTCTGACAATTATGAAATTTGGTGTTGTTGTATTTCCCGGATCTAACTGTGACGAAGACATGGTGTATGTATTAAGCAACATTATGGGGCAAGAAACCGTGAAATTGTGGCATAAAAACACCGACCTTGAAGGTTGCGATGTAATTGTGTTACCGGGCGGGTTTTCTTACGGAGATTATTTAAGAAGTGGCGCCATTGCACGTTTTTCCCCAATCATGGAGGGCGTAATTCAACATGCTAACAAAGGCGGAATTGTGTTTGGTGTTTGTAATGGATTTCAGGTATTGTGTGAAGCCGGTTTAGTACCGGGTGCATTACTTCAAAACACGGAACGTAAATTCATTTGCAAAAACGTTTTCATTAAAGCTCAAAATAACGATAGCTTACTTACCAATTCAATTCCTAAAGATCGTGCCTTAAAAATTCCGATTGCTCACGGAGAGGGCAGATATTTTGCCGACGAAAAAACATTAAAGGAAATGAACGAGAACGGTCAGATCCTTTTCAGATATTGTGATGAAAAAGGCGAAATCACTGACGATGCAAATCCTAACGGGGCTACCGAAAACATTGCAGGTGTTTGTAATGCCGGCAAAAATGTTTTTGGCATGATGCCTCACCCTGAAAGAGCGGCTGACTCTATACTTTCTAATGAAGATGGAAAATTTTTATTCGAATCTATTTTGAAAAAAACTGGAGTACTAGCTTAACCACGAAGAGCACAAAGTTTTTTAACTGGTAAAGCGACAATAATGCTGAAGCCTTTTCCTTTTAAAACAAACCCTCTTCATCCATACTTCTCCTATTCTTTTTGGTTGGTCTTCCCGAACCTTTTTCTCTGATCATAGGAGTATAAAAAGCGGATGGTTCTTTTTTGATTGGAACATAAGGTGGCGAATGATCAATATAAAAAGGCTTCATGTCTTCTGCACTTCCTCTTTTTTCTACCAGATCTACTACTTCAATAATTCTTGAATAGTCTTTATTGATCTTGATACTATACCTATCTCCTTTTTTTACCGAATAAGAAGATTTCACGGCAATATCTTTACATAGTACCTTGCCTTTGTAACAGGCATCAGCAGATAAGGATCGAGTTTTAAAAACACGGATCGCCCATAAGTATTTATCGACTCTTACTTTTTCCAATTGTAAATTATATACAAAAGTACGGTAACAAATCTATATATTTGTTAAGATGCTCCAGCTATTAAAAGAAGAACATAAAGGTAATTTTCTTATCAGTACAGCTAAAGAAAAATTAGATATTTCTGCGATTCACCATTACCTGAGTACCGAAAGCTACTGGGCAAAGCAGATCCCTTTTGAAACGGTAAAAAAATGCATTGAACACTCCCTTTGTTTTGGCATTTACGAAAACAAGAAACAAATCGGGTTTGCCAGGGTGATTACTGACTATAGTACATTTGCATATTTAGCAGATGTTTATGTATTAGCGGAATACCGTAAGCAGGGTCTTTCTAAATGGCTGATGGAATTTATTATGTCACATCAGGAACTTCAGGGATTGAGAAGGTTTAGCTTAGCTACATTGGATGCTCACGGTTTATATGAGCACTACGGATTTAAACGACTGGAAAATCCTGATCGTTATATGGAAATTAAAAATGCGGGCATTTATACTTCAAACCCAAAATGATCGCAGCCCTTATATACATTATCCTGTTTTCCCTGCTGATCTTTTTTTTCAAAAAAAAACAAAACTCTTCTATCCCTCGCTGGATGTATCTTACAGCCTTTCTGTCAAAAATAATTTGTGGATTTTTTCTTACATACATTTACACCAATTATTACCCGGATAGAAAAACAGCTGACATATATAAGTATTATGACGATGCTAAAGTGATCGATTCCGCCCTGGAAAGGCACCCGGCTGATTATGTGAAAATTATTTCAGGGATTGGAAATGATAACCTGTATTTTGATACTACCTATTATGCAAAAATGAATAATTGGTACAAGCGTTATGATTTTGGAACATATAACGACAATCACACTATTATTCGGTTCAATGCATTAGTGATGCCTATAGCCTTTGGCAGTTTTCATGTACATACGGTTTTTATGTGTATGCTTTCATTTATTGGATTGAGCGCACTCGTTTTTGTTTTTATTCAATTCTTTCCTCAAAAAAAATGGCTGGTATTTTTGTCAGTATTTTTTGTTCCTTCTGTTTTGTTTTGGGGATCGGGCGTTTTAAAGGAAGGGATCCTGCTTTTTTCAATTGGAATACTAATTTATTCATTTTATAAAATAGCTTTTCTAAAAAGAACAAATGTGCTTACAATTCTACTACTGATACTTTCGTTGTTACTGCTTTTAATAAATAAAAATTACTTACTTCTTTGCTTAGTTCCGCCTTTACTTTGCCTTTACATAGTTTGGAAATTTAACACTAAAAAAACGGGCTTGATCTTTTTGGGCTTTCATGCTTTGTTGATCCTGATTGGTTTTGTTAGTGTTAAATTGATTTTACATAAAGACCCTTTAAAAATCATTTCACACAAACAAAGGGATTTTATTAATCTTTCGCGAGGAGGTATTTTTTTACTAAACAACTCTAATCTATTACGCATCGAACCCGAAGAAAAAAACAATTTAATTGAAATGCCGGGTGACTCCTGCAAATTAAAACAAGGGGCAAAACACATGCGTTGGAGTTTGGATAATTTTAATGACACTTTGTTTGTCGCGAGCAACACTGACTCCGGTACTTACAAAATGATCTGGGACCTTCCAAAAGCAGGCAGTTTAATCCAAAATGAAGCTATAAGTACTGATATTGGCTCCTTTATTGCCTTTGCCCCAAAAGCACTTTACAATTCAATGATGCAGCCTGCCATTACAAAAGCCCGTTCTCTAATAGAAAAGATGGCGGCAATAGAAAATATTTTTCTTGTTTTGTTTTTAATCTTTTGCTTTGCGTTTTCCGATTTCAAAAACACCAATATTCCCGTATTAAATATGTGTGTATACGCTGTACTGATATTATTTTTGATTATCGGTTATACCACGCCTGTTGCGGGAGCAATTGTAAGGTACAAAATGCCTCTGCTTCCTTTGCTCTTAATGATTGGTATAAATGTATTAAGTATAGAAAAAATCAAGAGATTTCTTCCTTTCCTGAAAACAAAAGAAAATTAATTGTACTTCCTGAACACCGGTTTAATGCTCTTACCAACCAGGTAATCAGCGATATTTCCGTTCAATGCCTTTTTATACACCTCTAACGATTTCAATGTTGCATGTAAAGTATGAGTAAGTTCTTCTTCACCGTGAGAATAAGAAAGTGCTACCCAGGGAATCAACACACCATTCTTAATCATCTCTTGTGAAAAGAGCGTTCTGAAATCGAGTGAAATATTTTTGTCCTTATCTTTTGTAAAATAAACCGGAGAACATGCATAACCACCTGCAACAAAATATTCTTCAATACCAAGTCGTTTGGCTATCTCATTCATTCCATCGATCATGCTTTTGCCGTAATTCCACAAATGATCGGTAACATCATTTTTTTTGTAAACCTCAACCGTTTTAATGAATGCACCCAATGAACTCATTTCCGAACCGTGAGTTGTACTGATCAAAAATAAACGCTCTGCCCCCTCCTCTAATATTCCACCCAGGTTCATGATTTCTTTTTTTCCTATCAATGCCGATAAGGGAAAGCCATTTGCCATTCCTTTTCCGAACGTTGCAAGATCCGGTTCAATATCGTAGAGTTTCATTGCACCCTGTAAATCATAACGGAAACCTGTAATCATTTCGTCCAAAATAAATACTGCTCCGTGTTTTTTACACAAGGCTTTCACCTGATGAAGGAAGTTTTTTTCTTTATTTCCACATGTTGCACAATGTGGTTTTTGGGTCATGTCCTTTCCACACTCAGCACATGGAGAAACAAAGGTAGCCGGTTCCAAAATAACGCAAGCAACTTCATTTGGATTTTCAGCAAACACTTTTTCAAGCGATTCAATATTATTATAACTAAACTTGTGACTATAGGATTTAGTCTCTGTCGGAATTCCTTTATCCATTGGTGTAGTGCCTATAAACCAATCATCGTAGGTGAAAAATGGATGTTCCGCACAAAGTGCTACATGTTTTCTTCCTGTATATGCACGCGATAATTTTATTGCAGCAGTTGTTACAGTAGATCCGTTTTTTCCAAACTTCACCATATCAGCCCATGGAAATAAACTGATCATTAATTCGGCCGCATTTAATTCTGTTAAAGAAGCGCGGGTAAGGTTGATTCCCTTTTTTATCTCAGCAATGGCTGCGTCCGAAATTTCGTCGTAGTCGTAACCAACGGTGATCGATCGCAAACCCAATCCGTAATCCAAAAATTTATTTCCATCCGCATCCCATACATAAGCTCCTTTTCCCTTTTCAAGAATTTGAGGTGCATTACTTGGATACTGATCATCTCCGCGGCTATAGGTGTGAGCACCACCCGGAATTACTTTATGCAAACGTTCTGAATAACTCATTTTAAGATCCCTTCTTCTCTTGCTTTTAATAATTGTTCAATTACAATAAAATCTGTTAGGTCATCAATTTCAAACGATTTCCATTTGGGCATTATACAGCCTAATGTTTTTTCATGATAAAAACTTCTTCTCTTTTTCAGGCTTTCTACCTTTGAGATATACATGCTTCCTTCAAAAAAATAAACCGCATCAATTTCCTGACGGCGATACACCCTATAGGTTTTATTCTCGTACGGTTCTAAAAAACCTTTATTTAATTTGGTAAGAAAAAGAGGATGGCAACTTTCTGTTTGGCTAACACCTACAATGCTTTCGGCGGTCTCATCATTTTTCAATTGTTCGTAGGCTCTTTGCAGATCGTGTGCATCTCTTTGCGGAGAAGTAGGTTCGATCATTGCAATATACTTGTATTGTTTACCCTGGTGTTCCATAAAATCCAAAGCATGCAACATTACATCAATGGAAGCTGCGGTGTCATTAGCTAATTCATCCGGACGCAAAAACGGTGCCTCTGCTCCATATTTTTTTGCAAGCTCTGCTATTTCCTTTGTATCAGTTGAAACAATTACATCTGAGTTACCAATTTTTTTTGCTGCCTGCAACGCTGATTCAACTGACCATGCAATGAGTGGTTTTCCGGCAATGGGTTTAATATTTTTTCCGGGTAGCCCTTTGCTACCTCCTCTTGCCGGTATTACAAACAATACTTCCATTATCGAGCTTTAATAGAAATAAAAATATTGTGAAGTGCCTGTTTAATGTTTTGTAGTTCTTCTTCGGTGATGTTTACAGAAGATGGCAAACTGATACCTTGTTTTGAGATATAATCGGAGTTTTCGAAAGTGCTTTTTGTTTCATAATTTTTGTAAGGAGGCATTTCGTGAAGCGGAAAGAAAACAGCTCTGGTTTCTATTCCATTCATCATCATTTTCTGCATCAGGTCGTCTCTTGAAATAAGAGCATCTTCTTTTAAGATGGCAGTATACAACCAATATCCGTTAACTGCCCACTCTTCCTGAGGTGGTAATATAAAGCATCCTACTTCTTTCAAGTATGAGTTATAAATCTTCGCTAAATTTCTTTTTGCATCAATAAATTCGCTTATTCTTTCTAATTGCGCACAACCAATTGCTGCCTGCAGGTTGGTCATACGATAATTAAATCCTACGTGGTCGTGCCAATATCTTCTTGTTTTACTCATTCCATGGTCACGAAGCACCATAGCTTTTTCATACATTTCTTTGCTCTTAAAAAACACCATTCCTCCTTCACCGGTTGTAATGGTTTTATTCCCAAAGAAACTAAAAGTAGCAGCGTCGCCTATTGTTCCCACATGTTTGCCCTTGTACTTTGCTCCTATTGCTTCAGCGGCATCTTCAACTACATATAAATTGTGTTTTTTTGCAAGTGCCATAATCTCATCCATGTGGCATGGATGTCCATACAAATGAACCGGCATGATGGCCTTGGTTTTTGGAGTAATATTTTTCTCTATATCGGCGATGGAAATTGTCCATGTAGTTTTATCTACATCCACAATAACCGGGGTAGCTCCTGTATATACAACAGCATTAATAGACGCAGCGAAAGTAAGGTCGGGAACAATTACCTCATCGCCCTCTTTAATATCCAGCGCAGCTAAGGCAAGGTGCAGGGCAACAGTTCCATTACTCACTGCAACAGCATATTCTGCGCCGCAATATTCGGCAAACTCTTTTTCAAATCTTTTTACATACGCTCCCTGAGAAGAAATCCAACCCGTTTTAATACAATCTGAAACATAGGCTAATTCATTTCCATTAAGCAAAGGCTGCATAATGGGGGTACGGTGCAACCTTGAGAAACAGGCGTAATCAACAGGAACATTGTTTTCGTCTACCAAAGGAATGTGACGTATAATATGGGATAATTTTTCCTGAATGATTGATTGTGCGGTATCAACTTTAAAACTTGTGAAATTTAACTGCATGATTTCCTTCACGGAAGTATCAAGTGATTTTCCTTTGATAAGATTTCTTCTTATATCTCCGTCGGTTAAAATACCTACTAATTTACTTTCTGCACTCACCACAAAGCAAATTCCCTGAGCATTGTTTTCAATAACCTCTAACGCCTGCTTCAACGTTTTGTTTTCAGCAATCAATAATTCTTTAATATCCGGAGCTGCGTTCATGTTCCTTTGTTTTCTACGATTTAGATTTTCCGTAGCCATAGCCGCCGTAACCATAACCACCATAACCATAGCCGTAACCATAGCCGTATTTATTGTAATAGTATCTAGCCTTTTTTCTTCTTACTCCATTGAGAATAAATGAAAAATGCTGAACATTATTTTTTTCAATCAACTCATTTATACCTGAAACAATACGTTTAGTGGCAAATTTGGTATTCAGTACGAAAAGAGAAATATCACAATACTGCATTAAGTAAATAGAATCAGAAATTAAACCTGCAGGTGGCGTATCGATAATAACATAATCATAATTTTCTTTTCCGTAGTCAATGATTTCTTTCAGTTTATCTGAGAGGATCATCTCTGAAGGGTTCGGAGGAATTGGCCCTGAAAGCATTACATCCAGGTTTTCTACTATTGTTTTCTTAATACTCTCCTTTATCTCTGTTTGTCCGATAATCACTGTACTAATACCAATATCCGCTTCCATTTCCAAAGCTTTTTGCACACGCGGTTTATGAAGATCAAGCTCCAGCAATAAAGTTTTCTTACCTGCTTTGGCTAAAATTGCAGACATATTAATGGATGCAAATGTTTTTCCTTCGCCCGGGGAGTTAGATGTAATAAGTACTACTTTAGATCCTTTGTTTACATTGAGATATTGTAAGTTCGTTCGTAAAGTTCTAAAAGCTTCCGCTACCCTTGATTTGTGATTAACGTCAACTATCATACCTGTTGGTAACATGTTTTTTACATAAGGCAATTCACCCAAAATAGGAATAGAGGTAACCTCTTTTAATTCCTCCACTGTTTGTAAGGTTGTAAAGAAAAGAACACGCAGCAACACAATTACAACCCCCAAAGCTAAACCAACAAAAGCATAAGTATTATTGATTTTCCCTTTATTTGGCCATATTAATCCTGACATCCGTGGACTTTCGATAACCTTACTGTCAGGAATGATACTGGCTCTTGCAATATATGTTGATGCTCTTTTTTGTAATAAGAAAATGTAAAGATTTTGATTCACATCAACTTTACGCTGAATCCCGTTTAATTCTCTTTGTTTGCCGGGCATTGATTTTAAGCTACCAAGATGTGTTCCAATTTGATTGGTAACATTTTCAATTATTTTTTTATATGCTTTGCGTGAATTATTAATGTATATGAGTAAGTCTTGCTTAAGTTTTTTAATATTTTCCCTCAATGACATTGTTGATTGATTTTTATCGGTTGCAACAGATAGTTTTTCGCTATACTCTATTTGCTTTTGATATAATTCAGTGGTGGTTTTTACTAAATAGGGATCATCCTGTACAACAAAAACAGAAGGCGGGAGAAACTCAGGATCCTTGTTTTCCACAATATATTTCTCAAGGTCGTTAATAGCTTCAATTTGTAAGTTTAGAAGCGAACGTTGCGACTCATAAGCACTTAATTTTTCAAACTCATTATTCTCTTCGCGAACCAAATCCAAAATAACTTTATTACTTTTAAAATTTTGCATTGTATCTTCCACATCCTTTAAAATAGAAGACACCTCCGCCATTTGTTTATCAATAAAGCTTAATGTTCTTTCATTTAATTCATACTTGGATTCTAGCTTTTGATCAATGTAGATTTTAGCTAAAGTGTCTAAAAATAATTTGGCTCTGTCAGGAATCACGTCCTGACAACTGATTTTTAAAATATTCGTGTAATCAGGGTTTTCAATCACCAAGCCTGATTGATACTGAGATATCAACCTGTCAATTGAATGTACCTGAAATTCAAATTGTCCGCCTTGAAATGCATCTATGCTATTGTCGGAGAAATTATTTTCTTTTGCAATTAGTAAATTGAAGCTTTCTGTTATTAATTCTTTACCAAATTGACCTTTCAGCTCTTCGCCTGATACTTTGTTAGGGAGTAAAATGGCATAATTATCCTTATCAAGGATATTAAATTTAATTCTTTGTTCAAATAGTCCTGAATTCATCGAATTAATTTTCACTAAAAAAGGCATCCCGGTAAAATACTCGGTAGTTCTAACCTTTCCAACTATGAAATAAGACACCTGAATCCTATCTTTGATTTTGTCAACAACCTTACTCAACAAATCATATGATTGTATTACCTTGGCCTCATTGGTGTTATCAACATATCTGCCATAGTCGCCTTTATCACCGGCATAAGCCTCATTAATTAAACTTTGCGAATAGTATTGCTCATTTGTATTAAGCATTAACTGAGTTGATACCTGATAAACGTTGGTTAACTTGTATGTATAGAAATAGCCCACCAGGTATGATAAGCCTGCAAAAATTACAGGGATATACCAGTTTCTGGCAATGACCCTCCAAATAACCTTAAGGTCATCGAAACTTAAAAGAGCCGCATTTTTTTTTGATTTACTCACTAATCAGGTAAAATAGAACGCAAATTTAACATTTAAACCGAAAAACCAGCTCTTTAGCTCAAAATTAAAGCTATTTTGATGTTTTTTCTTTTGAGGAAATAAATTACCTTTACCAAATTATTAATTGAAATAAGACCAATGAAGATTCAACCTATAGCAATACTTTTTATCATCGCTTTTTTGGCAGCGAATTATTCTTCATTAGCAGCCGGTGCGGGTCCTCCTCCTCCAGGTGGTGGTACAGGTCCTACTTGTTGGCCTCCTCCATGTGTACCAATTGATGGCGGAATAACTTTTTTACTTTTGGCAGGAGCAGCTTACGGTTCTAAGAAAGTATACGATCTCAAAAAAAATAAAGTGAACCCATAATCGGGGTTATGTCTGTTAAGCACAATTTAATTTCTATTATTAAGTCAAAAACCGGATTATTTTTTATAGTTGCCGGCTCTGCTTATCTTTTTTGGTTTTTCCTTTACGAACTTTTCATAAAACCCAAAACACTGCTGGATGAAAAGGTAATTACCAATATTGTTTATTTCAGTTCCGGAATTTTAAGCTGGTTTTCTCACGAAACCTACTCAGCCATCGACGATCCGAATATGCAAATGATTGGCATTGATGGTGCTCATCCTGTATGGATTGGCGGACCCTGCGACGGAGTTTCGATCATGGCTATTTTCACTCTTTTTATAGCTTGTTTTCCGGCTAATCATCTTTCCAAATTATGGTTTATTCCTATTGGGTTAATCATTATTCATTTTTTAAACATATTACGCGTTTGCGCATTAGCCGCTATTTCCTTTTATGCACCGGACTATTTAGCGTTTAACCATACTTATACCTTTACTATTTTAATATATGCCTGTATCTTTGGCTTGTGGATGTTTTGGGTAAATAAATTCGCAAGAAAATGATCAAAAAAACCCTGATAATACTGATCTTTATAGCAATATTAATTGGATTAGGCTTTTTGAGGGAATTTATTTTTATGAATACCAATTCGGCCCTTTACTCAAATTTCTATAACGAGAATTATCCTTTGCATCCTTTATTTAATTTTTTTCGAGATAAAAGCTACAACTTCATTTATATCTCAAAATGGTTCTTTACTTTTCTTTTTATACTCATGTATTTTTATGCACAAGTGTTAACCACCAAATTTCTCCTGAAAGAAAATATTCTTAAAAAATGGTTTTTCTTCTTTTATCTTTTTCTCGTAATATTGTCGGTAATTACATTTGCGGTTGGTTGGTTAGCTGGGAACATAAATCAAGGTTACATTTTTAGTCGCCTGTTTTTAGGAATTCTGCAATCACCATTGCCCATTATGTTTTTATTACCTGTTTATTATTTTACAAAAAAACTGAATCAACATCCCGATAGCCCGCCTGAATGACTCAGTCGGGCAGGTATCAGGATTAATATCTACAAAACATGAAAAAAGACACAGCTATTTTTAAACTTATCAAAGAAGAAAACGAACGTCAAACTCACGGAATTGAATTGATCGCTTCCGAAAATTATGTAAGCGACCAGGTAATGAAAGCCATGGGCACTGTACTTACTAACAAATATGCAGAAGGCCTTCCGGGCAAACGTTATTACGGTGGTTGTGAAGTAGTAGATAAAATAGAGCAAATTGCTATTGACAGAGCCAAAGAATTATTTGGTGCAGTTTGGGCAAACGTACAGCCACATTCAGGCGCACAAGCAAACGCAGCAGTAATGTTAGGTTGTTTGAAACCGGGAGATACCATTTTAGGTTTTGATCTTAGCCACGGCGGGCACTTAACGCACGGCTCTCCTGTAAATTTTAGTGGTAAATTATATCGCCCAACTTTTTATGGTGTAGAAGAAAAAACAGGTCGTATCAATTACGATACTGTTGAGGCTACAGCAAAAAAAGAAAAACCAAAAATGATCATCTGTGGGGCATCAGCATACAGTAGAGATTGGGATTACATTCGTTTGCGTGAAATTGCAGATGAAGTAGGTGCTTTGTTGATGGCAGATATTTCTCATCCATCGGGATTGATTGCAAAAGGAATTTTAAATGATCCATTACCACATTGTCACATTGTAACTACTACTACTCACAAAACATTGCGTGGACCTCGTGGTGGTATGATTATGATGGGTCATGATTTTCCAAATCCTTGGGGAGAAAAAACTTTAAAGGGAGAGCCGAAAATGATGAGCCAAATTCTGGATGCAGCTGTATTCCCTGGAACACAAGGCGGGCCATTAGAACACGTTATCGCTTCTAAAGCAATTGCTTATGGTGAAGCTTTGAGTGATGAATACATGCACTACTGCGTACAGGTAATTAAGAATGCACAAGTAATGGCAAAAGCACTGGTTGAAAAAGGATATAAAATCATTTCAGGAGGAACTGATAATCATTGTATGCTAATTGACTTACGCAGTAAAAACATTACAGGTAAAGAAGCAGAAAAAGCTTTGGGCGAAGCGGACATTACAGTAAACAAAAACATGGTTCCTTTTGACGACAAGTCTCCGTTTGTTACATCAGGTGTGCGTATTGGAACTCCTGCAATTACTTCAAGAGGATTAAAAGAAAAAGATTGTTTGAAAGTAGTGGAGTTATTTGATGCTGCTATTAAAAACAAAGACAATGCTAAAGAATTAGCTAAGATCAAAAAGAAAGTAAATACGATGATGGTGAAATATCCATTGTTTCAGGCATAATCGTTCAACTAAACAGAATAAAAAAGAGGCTGTCTCAAAAGTCGAGAACAGCCTCTTTTTGTTTTATATTAAAATCATTACAACAACTTTTTTGTGTATTTGGTAAGGATCACAATTACCTGCTCATTTACTTTTCCTTCTATATGATCGGTATTATCGTGTACTAATTTAATTCGTTTTACAACTGTTCCTTTTTGTGCTGTGAAACTTGTTCCCTTTACGTTTAAGCCTTGCGTTAACACAACATTATCGCCGTTCTCTAACACATTTCCAAACGCATCTTTGTGAACTGCGGATACTTCGTAAGCACTCAAAGCCCATTGAATTGTATCTTCATCCAGGTCAACTGAACTAATAATGTTTTCTGCCCAGGCTTCTTCTTTGTATTGATGTAATAATCTATAACTCAAAGCTTGTACACTGGGCTCCGGATTCCAGATACTTCCTTCCAAACAACGCCAGTGAAAACCTGCTTCTTTATCATCAATAGCTTTTAAACAGGTATCACATACTGCTACCTGATTTGCAATTGATTCATCATTTTTAGGGCTTACTGTATATTCATGAGTAGCATTTTCTGCATTGCACAATTCACAAAGGTTTGAATTACGATCTTTAAGAGCTTGACTGATTGACATAATTTATTTTTTAGACTGCAAAAGTAAGGATTAAAATAAGAATAGAAAGTAATGTGACTTTTGTCACATCTTGTTATTGGAGACATCCAGTTCTCAATATTTCAGCTTCACAACATTAGCATCAACAACTAAGTACACTTCCTCCCCCAAATAAACAGCCATATTTCTATCAATATGCCCTGCAGGGAAATTAAAACAAACTGGATAACCGTACTGTTTTACAGCGTCGTAAATTATTTCTTCAGCATTTTTTCCAAATGGAACAGTATTGTCTTTCATGTCTGTCATACCACCAACAACAAGCCCGGCAAGGTGTTGAAGCTTGCCACAGCGTTTTAAGTTCATCATCATGCGATCGATGTGATATAAATATTCATCGAGATCTTCCAAAAATAAAATTTTCCCTTTGGTATCGATATCACTTTCGCTTCCGCATAAGGCGTACATCAAACTTAAATTTCCGCCAACCAACTCTCCTTTTGCTTCACCGTTCACGTTTAGTTTGTGTGGCTCAATTGTATATTCAATTGTTTCTCCGAACAATGCTTTGCGTAAACTTTGTGTAGCTTCTTTATCCTTTTCGAAATTAATAGGCATAGTTGCATGCAAAGTAGCAATGCCAAAATTCTGATTGATGTGTTGATGCAGAACAGTGATATCGCTATAACCAACTATCCACTTCGGATGTTGCCTGAACATGTCAAAATTTATTCTGTCCATCAAACGAATGGTACCGTAACCGCCCCGGGCACAGATTATCGCTTTTATGCTTTCATCGTTCAATGCCCATTGAAGGTCTTTTGCACGTTGCGCATCTGTTCCCGCAAACTGATTATCGATTTCAAAAATATTTTCTCCCAACACAACTTCTAAACCCCATTCCTTTAACATCATTTTAGCAGGACGTAATTCATCTGCAGAAATTTTACGTGCCGTAGCAATGATGGCTACTTTATCGCCGGGTTTTAGGAATGCAGGTTGGTTCATCTTAAGCTAAATTATTTTTCAATAAATATTCTGCTATCTGCACCGCATTGGTAGCAGCTCCTTTACGAAGATTATCTGCAACTATCCACATATTGATGGTATTTTTTTGTGTTTCATCCAAACGAATTCTTCCAACAAATACCTCATCTCTGTTATGACTATTCATTGGCATCGGATAAATTTGCTGCGAAGGATCATCTTCTAAAATAATTCCTTCCGCATTCGCCATCATCTTTTTTATTTCTTCAACATTTGGTTCTTTTTCAAATTCAATGTTCAATGATTCGCTGTGTCCGCCCACTACCGGTATACGTACCGCAGTTGCAGTTACTTTCACATTGTCATCGCCCATAATTTTTTTGGTTTCGTTCACCATTTTCATTTCCTCTTTGGTGTATCCGTTATCCACAAAAACATCAATTTGTGGAATCACATTGAGATCAATAGGATATTTGTATGCCTTGTCTCCCGCAACATTAGCACGTTCATTCATTAACTGATTTACCGCTTTCACACCTGTTCCTGTTACCGATTGATAAGTGGAGACAACTACGCGTTTAATTTTATATTTTTTATGCAACGGATCCAGTACCACTACCATCTGTATTGTAGAGCAATTAGGGTTTGCAATTATTTTATCTTCTTTGGTAAGCACATGAGCATTTACTTCAGGCACTACCAGTTTTTTTGTAGGATCCATTCTCCATGCAGAAGAATTATCGATCACCGTAATTCCTGCTGCTGCAAATTTTGGAGCCCATTCTTTGGATGTATCGCCCCCTGCTGAGAACAACGCTATTTGTGGTTTTTCCGCAATTGCCTGATCCATGCTGTGTACCCTATACTTCGTTCCCTTAAATTCGATTTCTTTACCTACCGATCTTTCCGATGCAACAGGAATTAATTCACTAACAGGGAAGTTACGTTCTTCCAATACTTTCAGCATAGCCGTACCTACAAGTCCGGTTGCTCCTACTACTGCGATTTTCATTTTGGATTAAAGTATAATATTATCCGACAAATGTACAAAAGGTTAATATATGATTTGCAAACAATAAATTTATTGAACCATATAAGGCATTTAAGATCATAGAAGAGGTTATCCTGCGCCGGGCTTACATGCCCTTATATGCCTTATATGGTTCAAATCCAACATAAATTTTGCGTTTGTTATCTAAACAGATTAGTATCTTTACACAAATAATTATATGGAACCTATAATAGAAAAAGTAGATACAGACCTCATTGAGAAAGAACTACACAATGGCAAGTTTGTACGTAAAACCAATAATGGTACAAACGAGATCTATATTATAACCCATTTCGATTCTCCCAATGTAATGAGGGAGATTGGTCGTTTACGCGAAGTAACCTTCAGGCATGCGGGAGGCGGAACAGGCAAATCCATTGATATTGATGAGTTTGATACTTGCGAACATCCTTATAAACAGTTGTTGGTATGGAACCCTGAAGACCGAGCTATTGTTGGTGCCTATCGTTACATTTTATGTAAAGATGCAGAGTACGTGAATGGTGAAATAAAATTAGCTACTACCGAATTATTTCATTTCTCCGAAAAATTTTGCAAGGAATATTTGCCTTATACCATAGAATTGGGAAGATCTTTTATTCAACCCGATTACCAACCTTCGGAACAATACCGCAAAGGATTGTTTAGTTTGGATAATTTATGGGATGGATTAGGGGCAATAGTTGTAGATAATCCCGAAATGAAATATTATTGGGGAAAAGTTACAATGTACACTGATTTCAACGCACACGCCCGTGATATGATACTTGCTTTTATGGAATACTATTTTCCGGATAAAGAAAATTTGGTTGAGCCAATTGCCGAACTTAAATTAGGATACAAAACCGACGTAAGCGAATTTATAAAATCACTGGAAGGGTTAAATTATAAAGAAGGGCATGCTGTATTGAATAAAAATGTTCGTGCTATTGGAGAAAACATTCCACCTTTGGTAAATGCCTACATGAATTTATCTTCTACCATGAAATCTTTTGGAACTGCCACTAATCCAACCTTTGGTGGTGTGGAAGAAACAGGGTTGATTATTCCTATAGATGATATTTTTCCTTCTAAAAAGGAGCGCCACGTAGATACTTACATCAAAGAAAAAGCAGCCCGAACCATTTAAGATGAGAATAAGCACCGCAACATTTTTAAAAAGCAGCAAAGAGATAAAACAACTGCCGAAACCTGATAAACCCGAATTCGCGTTTATAGGCAGAAGTAATGTTGGCAAGAGTTCTTTAATCAACATGCTTTGTAATAACAATAAACTGGCACAAACCTCAGGTAAGCCGGGAAAAACAAAACTCATCAATCATTTTTACATTAATGAAAAATGGTACCTGGTCGATCTTCCTGGATTTGGTTACGCAAGTACTTCCAAAAGTAACCGGGAAGAATTTGTGGGCATGATCAGCGATTATATCACCAAAAGAAAAAGTTTGGTTTGTTTATTCTTATTAATCGACAGTCGCTTGCCCATGCAAAAAATCGACAGTGAGTTTATGGACTGGTTGGCCGAAAAAGAAATTTCTTTCGTTGTAGTATTTACCAAGACCGACAAACTTGGAAAAACCACTTTGGATAAAAACATTGATGCATACAAAAAAGAACTTTTAAAGCAGTTTGAAGAGTTGCCCGACATATTTTTGAGTTCCGCCGAAAAGATGAAAGGCAGGGAGGAGATCTTAAGTTTTATTAACGAAAACATGAGCTATTTCACACCTCCACCGAGAGATGAAGTTGAATAATTTTGTATCTTTACATGAAATTTTTACAAGCAACATGAACAACAATTTTAATTTTAACAGAAGTACAAATATTGATAACATGTCGCCCCAAGCGACTGCGCGTACACGTTCTTTAATGACATACACTTTCGGGTGGATGACATTAGCTTTGGTTATTTCGACTATACTTACTTTGGTTTTTGGAAATAATACCGAGTTATTCTCATACTTAATTACACAGGATCCAATAACCGGCATGGCTAAGCGTACTGCTCTGTACTGGATCGTAGCTCTTTCACCTTTAGCTTTTATGCTCGTAATGAGTTTTGGTTTTAACCGATTATCATTTATTGCGTTACTTGCTTTATTTATGGCATATGCCGCTTGTACCGGAATAAGCTTAAGTGTTTTATTACACGTTTACCCGGCAGCAACCGTTGCTAAAGCTTTTGGATCGGCAGCCGGTTTATTTGGTTTAATGGCTGTTGTTGGTGTTACAACTAAAACGGATCTTACCAGTTTCGGTAGAATTATGGGAATGGGTGTATTTGCCATTATGATAGCAATGCTTATAAATATGTTTACCCGTAGTTCAGGATTCGATTACCTCATCAGTATTGTGGGTGTTGCCGTATTTACCGGATTGGTAGCATACAATGTTCAACAAATAAAAAGACTTTCTGCCGAAAGCGATGGAAGCGAAGGATTTATGAAATTATCGGTAATGGCTGCTTTTGGTCTTTACTTAGATTTCGTAAACATCTTCTTATTCTTATTACGCATTTTCGGAAGAAGAGATTAATAGAACTAAAAACAATTGGAAAGGCTGTCTTTAATATAGAGACAGCCTTTTTTATGCTCGGGCTAAAAGTTATCTTCCATGCCCTGTTAAAAAGAAGACGGATCAGATCTCATTTAACTGAAAATTTAACGATTTCTTCATTATATTTGAGATGAAATTTTGTTAAACCAAAATCACGTTAATGAATCTTTATCGGAGAAACAGTTTATACACCCTATTTATATTTCTTTTTACTTTCGGGGCGTTGCGTGCGCAGGTAAGTGCGGACTTCTCGGCTGATATAGTGAGTGGTTGCGCTCCGTTAGTTGTTCAGTTTACCGATCTTTCTACCGGAAACCCTGACACCTGGAGCTGGAATTTCGGCAACAGCAATGGCTCTAGCAACCAAAATCCGGGCGCTATTTACACTTTACCGGGACAATACACCGTTACTCTTACCGCTTCTGTTGCAGGTTCAAGTGATGTGGAAACCAAAACAAACTTTATTGTGGTTTATGCTAAACCATCCGCAGATTTTCTTTTAAGTGTTGATACAACCTGTGTAGGACAAACTGTAACCTACACGGATGCTTCTGTTATTTCACCCGGAGGAACTCCAATTGCTTCATGGAACTGGGATTTTGGAGATGGAAATTTACAAACTGTTGCCAGTTCACCCGTTACCCATTCTTATACAAGTTCCGGACTTTTCCCGGTTGGTTTAATTGTTACAGATCAAAACGGCTGTACTTCTCCATTATCTCACAATATCTTCATTACCAATTTTCCAAATCCCACATTTACCGCAACTCCCGCATTTAGCTGCACAGCACCTGTAAATGTTACTTTTACCAATACTACAACTACCGTAAGTGATGCAATATTTTTATGGCGTTTTGGTGACGGAACAACTTCTGCCTCTCAAAACCCCACACACAATTACGCTATACCGGGCAGCTATAATGTAACGCTTATTATTACTCAGGGTGGTTGCACCGATTCGGTTGTTGTACCTAATAGAGTTGTTATACAGGATATAACTGCCGGCTTTACCACTTCGGCTACAAGTATTTGTTCGGGAGGAAGTATCACTTTTACCAATACTTCCAATCCAGCTGCTGCATCCGCTAACTGGGATTTTGGAGATGGAAATACTTCAACTTCTATAAGCCCTTCGCACACATACGCTGTTGCAGGAACGTATAACGTTACACTATCTGCTACAGATGCAAATGGTTGCACAGGCAATTCGGCAACAACTGTTACAGTTGATCCTACACCTGTTGTTAATTTTACTTCCAACATTACACAAGGATGTACGGTGCCTTTAGCTGTAAACTTCACTGATCTTTCAAGCGGTGGAGGTGCCGTTTTTAATTGGAATTTCGGAGATGGCAATTCTTCTCCTTTGCAAAACCCGGGGCATAGTTATAATGCTTCCGGAACTTATACTGTTACCTTAACTGTAAGTAACGCAGCCGGAACTTGTATAGATTCATTAAAGCAAAACAATTATATCACCATTACCCTCCCGGTTGCAAACTTCACTACCAATCCTGACAGTGGTTGCGCCCCTATCAATATAGCATTCGCAAGTTCGAGCACAAGCCCGCTTGATCCAATTGCTTCTTATGAGTGGACTTTTGGAGATGGCAATGCCGGTACAACTGCAACATCAACAACCAACAATACATACAACATTCAGGGATTATTTTCTCCTCAACTAATTGTTATAACAGCTACCGGTTGCCGCGATACTTTTATTTGCAACAACTGTGTAAAAACAGGTTTAGCCCCGGTTGCCAATTTTACACTGGTTGATAATAGTATTTGTTTTGGTCAGTTGGCGCAGTTTAATGAAACTGCCACAGGCGAAACAGGATGGAAATGGTTGTTTGGTGATGGGGGAAATTCATTGTTGCCAAACCCAACTCATAATTATGCTGATACCGGAACATTTCAAATACAACTTGTTGCATTCAATAACGGGTGTTCGGATACATCAGCAATACAAACGATTCGAGTAGACGGTCCTAAAGCAAGTATGACCCGAACCATGAGTTGTGTCAATTATTATGATGTGCTTTTTAATAGCACTTCTGTAATGGCCGATTCCGTTTATTGGGATTTTGGTGATGGCGGGGAAGATCTTCTTAACACTATAAACCCAAGTCATACTTATGCAACAATAGGAGCTGAAACAGTAACACTTATTGCAACTAATTTCACTACGGGTTGTGCTGACACTACAACTTTAACATTAACTATTGCAGAGCCCATAGCTGCTTTTACTACAACCGCAACAAGTGGTTGTTACCCATTCACAGTTAATTTTAACGGAACTTCTTCACAGGATGAAGCTGCTTATTCGTGGGATTTTGGAGACCTAAGTACGGCAACGGATGTTTCTACCATCGCTAGCCCTTCCTACACTTATACTTCTCCCGGACAAAATATTATAATGCTTGCAATAAGAGATGTTAATAATTGCAGGGATACTATCAGAGATACGCTCACTACTTTAGGTTCTCTTCCTGGATTTACTGCTTCCACATTTACGGGCTGTACTCCTTTGCCTGTAACATTTACCGATACTACTGTTTCCGATTCAATACTTGTGCAATGGATCTGGGATTTTGGTGATGGAACTATTGATACTACAAACAATACTAGTATTTCTCATACTTATACCACGCCGGGTAATTATGCGGTTACCATGAGTGTAAGAGATACCAGTGGCTGCACAAAAACAGCAATAGTTGCCAATTTTATACAACCAACTTTTCCTTTTCCTTCTTTTGCTGTAGATACTTTCGCCTGTGCAGGAGATGTGATAACTTTTAACTCTGCTGCTACTGTAGCTGTGGGAGAATCCTATATATGGGATTATGGAGACGGGAACATTGACACCACAATTGCAACTTCAACAACGCACTCTTATAATGCTGATAATATATATACAGTTACTTTAACAGTAGTAGATGCAAACGGATGCGACAGCTCAATAACAAAAACGATTCGTATCCTAAAACCAACTGCTGATTTTAGCATGGCTATTATAAACGCAGGCTGCGGGTCTTTACAATCATCATTTACGGATGCCTCCACCGGCTTCATAACAAACTGGTTGTGGGATTTCGGAACTGGCTCAACATCTGCATTACAGAACCCTATTTATACCTACACGCAAGCCGGAACATTTGATGTAAGTTTAGTTGTTACCAACAGTGGAGGTTGTAAAGACACATTGGTTAAAACAGCATTTGCAGTTGTTCCGGGACCGGTTGGCACATATACTTTCACTCCTGATTCGGGTTGTAATCCATTAACTGTTTCATTTGATGCAAGCAGTTTAAATGCTGAAAATTATTTTTGGGATATGGGTGATGGAACAGTTTTCAGCGGAGTAAGTGACACTACTTATATTTATACTTTACAAGGATTGTATAACCCGATTTTAGTTTTATCTAACACCATGACAAACGGCTTACCATGTCAATTACCTGCAACTAATTTAACGGGTTCGGTTGAAGTAATAAATTTATTGGACCTGCTTCCTTCGCAAACCACACTTACACTCATAGAAGACAGTATGGATATAGTCACCCTGACAACCACAGGTGGAACGAGTCCGTTCACCTATAGCTGGACTCCTACAACAGCTTTAGCCTGCACGAGTACCGACTGCAGTGCTACAACACTAACCGGTACAGGGGCTGATATTAAGTATTATATCACAGGTACGGATGCTAACGGATGTAAAGGAATAGATTCGGTATTGGTAATTTCCACTCCATGTGTGAATACTACCACACCAACCAATTTCTTCTCGCCAAATGCGGATGGGGCAAACGATGTGTTTTACATTCCGGGCGTTTGTAAAGGCGAAAGTTATTCCTTCAAAATATTTGACCGTTGGGGAATTTTAATGTTTGATTCGGAAATGCGCAAACAGTGGTGGGATGGAAGAACTACCGCAGGTGTTGAGGCACAGGATGGAGTGTTTTATTATATCCTTGAAACTTCTTCGGTTACTTACAAAGGATATGTGCAATTAACGAGATAAATTTATAGAACGCACCGATCTTTATGATTTGCAATAACTCTTAATCATATCGAATAAAAAATCTTAATTTATCCTAAGCAATCAGCGTCATCAGCGTGCCATTTTTATTCCCGATCCATCTTAGAGTTTTCTTTTGTATCTCTCATTGTTACATAAATCACTAAAGAAATAAAAACGCAGGCAGTAACATACCAGTAAAAATAATTTTCGTGTTCATTGCTCTTAAACCATAATGCAATATATTCTGCCGTACCTCCAAACAAGGCTACTGTAAAAGCATAAGGAAACCCCACCCCCAGTGCCCTGATCTCTGCCGGAAATAATTCTGCTTTTACAATTGCATTGATACTGGTATATCCACTCACAATAATTAATGCTGCAAGTAACAAAAAAAATGCAGTATAAGGAGAACTTGTTACACTCAATGCAGTCAACAAAGGATAAGTACAAATAGTTCCCAAAACACCAAACCCAATGAGCAAAGGTTTTCTTCCTATCCTGTCAGATAGTGAACCAAAGAATGGCTGTAAGCAGGCAAATAAAAACAAGGATAAAAAACTAATCAGAGTTGATTGTTCTTTACTGAGATGAACTGTGTTCACCAAAAATTTTTGCATGTATGTTGTGTAGGTATAAAATGCGATAGTACCACCCAATGTTAAACCAACAACGGTAAGTACAGCTTTCGGGTATTGAAACAATTTTTTCAAGCTCCCCTTTTGCCTCGATTTTTTGTGCGATTCGAATGCCTTTGTTTCGTGGAGTGATTTACGCAAGTACAATGCGATCACTGAAAGTATGGCTCCAATAAAAAAAGGAATACGCCATCCCCAGTCTTGTAATTGTTGTTCGGTTAAAAATACTTTTTGCAAGAGGAGTTGAACTCCCAAAGCAATTAGTTGCCCACCGATAAGTGTTACGTATTGAAAGCTGGAATAAAATCCTCTCCTGCTTTTTGTTGCCATTTCGCTCAGGTAGGTCGCCGACACACCATACTCACCTCCTACACTTAATCCCTGAAGTAATCTTGCCAGCAATAATATAACAGGTGCTAACACACCAATTGAATTATAACCCGGAGTGAAGGCAATGATAAGGGAACCAAACGACATTAATAAAACCGATAAGGTCATTGCTTTTTTTCTTCCCTTTCGATCTGCAATAACACCAAACAACCAACCACCTAAAGGGCGCATCAAAAAACCTACAGCAAATATTCCTGCCGTATTTAATAACTGCGCTGTTGCACTTTGTTTCGGAAAAAACACTGCTGAAAAATATAATGCAAAAGCAGAATAAGCATACCAATCGTACCACTCTACCAGGTTACCAATGGAACCACCGATAATATCTTTGAGGCGTTGTTTAGCTATTTTTTCTTTCACCCGGTCTTAATAAAACATTTTTACTTTCATAGTATGTGGATACAAGTATAAGAAAAACAAAATTCATACTGCACGGCTTACCTAAAAGAGTGGGACCTCTAACAAATCACGCCCACTCCTATTTTTTCCAATTGATACTATCCTTCTCAAATTGAGAAAATATAATAAGAGCAGGTAGTTATACACTCTTTTAAGGTTCTGAAAATCTAACAGTTACACACGCGCAAAGTATTGGTATTTGTATTGCCTACTGTTAAGCAAATTAAACAGGATGATAAATGCAACTGAAATATTGAGAAACTTAAAGTCGCAAAAACTTAACGGAATCAAAAAAATTCTTTTCGAGAGTGAAAGTATTCGGATCGTTCATCAAGCGGCTAATCTTGAGGTGGAATGTTTGGGAGAAAGAGATGCCAGCAGAAGAGACTTAGGTTCCCTTGCGATTTTTTTTAGAAAATATTATCTGTTAACCCGTAATCATAAAATATTGGTTCTACTTTCAAGAACGTGGAGGCTTGATTCGGGAGCATGGGATCTTATAACAAAATTGGGCTTTTTTGGCAAGTTCGCTGTTGCTTTTGTGTCAACAGAATTACACCAGGGTTTGTTGCTCAAGAACCTGGAAAAACTGGAATTCAATTTAAAAACCTTTAAGAACAGGGAGAAGGCAGAAGAGTGGTTAAGCATTCAGAACTAAAAAACAGACAGCGAAGTGGCATTGATACAAACAAAAATAACTATACATCAATTAATCATGAAAACGCGCACTAAATACCTGACACTATTAGCACTTGCTTTTTACATAAGTAATGATGCATGGTCGCAACGGTATACGGTAAATACCAATATTACTATTGGAACTCCTGTTACCTATTCCTATTATTATTATCCCGATTACGAGATTTATTACAGGGTAGAAACCGGCACCTGGTTCATCAGAAGAAATTTTGTTTGGGTAAGCTACGCATATTTACCAAGTGAGTATTATTTTATTCATCATAGCGGATACCACAGGGTAATGCTTCCTTATCATGGATCAAAACATCCTTTTTCCTATCACAACAAGTTTAGAAGTAGTTATCCAAAAAACGTAAAGGTTAAATCAAAAAAGAACCATATTGATTACAAAATGAACACTACATGGCAAAGTGATAAGCCCAATGCACATATGAAAACAAAAATTTCCAACAAACCAATGGGCGGTGGCAATAAAGGAAAAGGAAAACACAAACGTAAATAAAAGTCATTAACCAAAAAATTAAGGTCATGAAAAAATCAATCATCATTTTACTGGTTTCTTTGATTGCTTTAGCAGCATGTAAAAAAGAAAAATGGACAGAAAGAAGAATAGACCCGGTTGACTTCTTATCGGGGGATAAGTACAAAAACCTGGTGATACAGGTAGTTTTCGAGCGGGGTTACTCGCTCAATAGCCAAACAAATACAAATCTGATCACATTCCTTAATTCAAGACTTAATAAGCCTTCAGGAATTCAGATTGTTGCGAAAGAAGTTGACCCAAGTGGAAAAGCATACATAAGTTCAGCAGATCTGATAGAAATTGAAAGAAAATACCGGACAGAATTTTCGAAAGGATCTACACTCACTGCTTTTGTTTTTGTAAGCGGGTCACAATACGCTGAAAATTCTGGAGATCACAAAATATTGGGAGTACAATACGGAGAAACCGGAGTTGCTTTGTTCGGTAAAACTGTTGACGATTACTCTGGTGGTTTGAATCAGCCTTCAACAGTGACTTTGCAAACAGCTATTGCTGAACACGAATTCGGACACTTGTTAGGTTTGGTAAACTCCGGAACAAAAATGAGGGAATACCATGAAGACGGCACTCATATCCATCATTGCAATAATGAAAACTGCCTAATGTATCACGCGGTTGAAACCTCCGACATCATAAGAAACCTACTTAATGACCGCGTTCCTGAATTGGACAACAATTGTATCAAAGATTTACAATACAACGGAGGTAAATAAAGAAGAAGCGCCCGTTATCAAAAGGGCGCTTCTTCCTTTAAAGCTATTCAGGTTTATTCAATTCTTTTATCATTCTATAAATTGTTGCCAAACCCATATCTAGTTTTTCAGCTACCACTTTTACATCGTTGTTGTATTTCTTAAGATAGGTTTCAACGATCTTTAATTCGTATTGTCTAAGTGTAAGGTCGCCACTTATGTTTTCGGGATGCAATTCATCAGATACAAATGAAATGTCTTCGCTCTTAATTTCCTTTTCATTACTAATAACTATTGCGTATTCAATAACTGATTTCAGCTCCCTTATATTCCCGGGATAGTTATACCCCAACAGTTTAGTTTTTGCTTCTTCGCTCAATAACTTAAGTTCCATCTTATTTTCTTTACAAAAGCAATCGATAAAATGCTTGGCAAGAATAAGCACGTCCTGACCTCTTGAGCGAAGTGGCGGAAGATCGATAGGGAATCCCATTAGTCTGTAGAAAAGGTCTTCCCTGAATTTTCCGTTCTTTACTTCTTCTTTTAAATTTCGGTGTGTTGCGGTTAAGATCCTGACATCAACTTTTACAGGAGTGTTGCTTCCAATACGTACAACTTCTTTTTCCTGCAGCACCCTTAATATTTTTGCCTGCAAGGCAATATCCATCTCTCCTATCTCATCCAGGAAAAGAGTTCCCTGATCAGCTTCTTCAAATTTACCAATGCGCCTGCTAACAGCACCTGTGAAGGATCCCTTTTCGTGCCCAAAGAGTTCACTTTCTAAAAGCTCTGAAGGAATAGCTGCTACGTTTACTGGTACAAAGTTTTTTTTCTGGCGCACCGAGTTATAATGAATTGCCTTTGCAACTACTTCTTTCCCTGTTCCGGTTTCACCGGTAATTACAACGGTTATATTATTCTCTAAAGTCTTTTCAATTTTTTTAATACATTCTTTTAAAGCTGAACTACTCCCCAATAATGTTTTTCCCAGGTCGTATTTATTAATGAGTTCTTTCTCCAGAACATTGATTTTCTGGATCAGCTTATTTTTGTTTCTGATCTTATCCAATGTATTGTGCAGCCTACCTCTGATATCTTTTTCTTTTACTATATAATCATAAGCACCGCTTTGCAAGAGATCAACCGCTGTTTGCACATCATCCTGTTCGGAGATAATAATTACTTCAATTGATGGATGAAATGATTTTATTTTTGTCAGCAGGTCTTTTCCATTACTATCCGGAAGCCTCACATCCAGCGTAACCACGTTCGGTACTTCATTCAGGTCTTTTAAAAAGGACGCTGCATCGAGATACGTTTTAACAATATAATCAGGGTTCAACAGAATGGTGTGGACCAATAACTTATTGTACCATTCGTTATCTTCAATCACACATATAGTAAAAGGAGAATCTTTCATAAATTAACATTTTTCTTACAGATACTCTTTTTTTAGCTCTTCTTTCAATTCTTCAGATTCAGAACGGATCTTCTTTACCAATTCATTCATTTCTTCAGGAAGCATTTTTTCGGAAGCAGATTTATTCTCAAGCTCCTTTAGCAAAAGTACTAAATTGTCAGCTTCTATATGCCTGCAAGGTGAAACAATCTTGTGGGCATAATAAGCTAAAGCACTATTATCGTGTTTCAAAAGCGCCTCCTCCATTCCTTCTACTCCTTTCTCGGTAGAAACAATAAAGGTATCGAGCATTTCATTAAAAAATGCCGGATCATAACCGCATTGTTCTTTTAAAGCATCTATTTTATACTTTTTCATTTCCCACAAATTTAGAGATCGCATTCATTATATCTTCTTCCAAAAAAGGTTTTTGAATGCTTTCATTAATTCCCTTATTTTTATGTTCCATTCTTTTCCGCTCAGTTAAGTCAGCGGTAAGCGCAATGATTGGTAATTCTTCTGCACTTCTCTTTAATTGTTTACGAATATATGAAGCCAATTCAGTCCCATCCATATCCGGCAGAAATATATCTAAAAGCACCAGGTCGAATTGTTGTGTATCCAGTAATTGTTTCGCTTCTTTTCCATCCACTGCATCAACCAAAAGAAAACCGTAATTCTTCAAAATAGCATTCAATAATTTCCTATTGAATAGTTCATCATCTATAACCAACACTTTTTTTCCTGCAAAGGAACTATACAAATCTTTTTGTTGCCTTACCTCTTCCTGTTCTTTCTCTTCACCTATTTCATAAGGTAATTTTACCAGTACGGTTGTTCCTGTTTCGCCGGAAGGAAGATCTTTTCCCATTTTCGAACTAATCTCTATTGTTCCTCCCTGAATTTCAACCAGCTTTTTTGTGATCCACAATCCCAGGCCTGTACCGCCATACTTACGACCGGTAGGTGCATCTACCTGTTCAAATTCGTTAAACAACAAAGTAAGTTTATCCTTAGGGATTCCAACCCCACTGTCTTTAATAGCAAAACTCATTTCTATCTTTCCTTTTTGATACTTTTCACAGATTACCTCCAGAGAAACACCTCCTTTATCGGTAAATTTTACTGCATTACTAAGCAGGTTTATCAGAATCTGTTTCAACAGAAAAGAATCTCCATACATTGTTTGTCCTTGCAAATTCTTTAGATCACTTTTCAAATACAACTCTTTCGTTTTTGCAGAAACTTCTACCAGAGCCAAAGCTTCATTAATAATAAGTGGTGGTTTAAAATTATTTTTTTCTACCACAATTTTACCCGCATCTATTCTTGCCTTATCCAGCAGGTTATTTACCAGTCTCAATAAATGGTCCGACGAATTTTGAACTATACCAAGCTGTGAAATTTGTTCTTCCTTTAAATCTGTTTTCAGTAACTGTCCGGTAAATCCAATAATAGCATTTAGGGGTGTTCGCATTTCGTGACTCATGTTTGCGAGAAAATTCTCTCTCGTTTTTGCAAGCCTTGTAGCTTCTTCTGCTGCCTCTTTGAGTTTTAACCGGTACTTACGTCCCCGATAAAAGTAGTAAACCGAAAAGGAGAACAAACACAATAACATTACTAACACAAGCACACCAAAAGTTTTTGTCAGTTTATTGGTTTTAGCTGTTTGGCGGATATTCTCTTTAGCAATAATTTCCAGCTGATTCATCTGCCTGTTTTGCATAGATTTCAGCAGTTTATCCAACAGTAAGGTAATGTCCTTTTCTTTTTGCATCAGAGACAATTCCTTTTTTTTCATAAGCTCTAGCTCACGGATCTGATCTAACTTCACCAGACGAACAACGTTTTTCATTTTCTTTAGCTGCACCTTATTTTCAACAAGCAAACTGCTGTCGATGGTAGCCGGCTCTTCTTTTTTACTTCCAAACAACCTGCTTAAAAACCCTTTTTTCTTTTCCGGTACTTTGGTGTCTTCGTTTTTTGGTTTCGGTGCTTGTTTAGAAATGAAATCTATCTGTGAACTAATTTTATTCAGCTCTTCCACAACTATTTTTTCATTCCGCAAACTAAGCTGTTCGTTCAAAGCACGTGCCTTTCTTTCTACCAGAACATCGGCGCTATCCAATAATAGGATCTCCCTTTTATTACCGGCATTAAACTTATACAAACTATCAAAACAGTTGTCAATTTTTTCTAATGATTGCTGGTAAGCTGATAGGTAATATGCGTTTTTACTCAAACTATAAGCTCTCACTGAACCTTCTGCATTTCTTAGTTCTGCAGTGAGAAAACGAAGATTAAGAAGTATGGCATTCGGCTTCGATATTTTCCTCGATTGGCTTTCAATTTTTTTGAGGTTAGAAAAAGTAGCAGCACCGATATAAACAACCGTTGTGATTAACAATAAAGTAAACACCAGTATCAGTATTTCAATTCTTCTGTGTCTCAATGCACTATAAATTTAAAAAAAATTATCAAGCATCGTACTTCCTTCTGTCGCTGAGCATTGACTCGATTATCCTGCAACACCTAACGGGTGCGTCTACATCTTTGTAAACAAAATCGGCAACTCCCAGTTTGGCTGTTTGGTAATACAGATCAATGTACGGATTTGAGGAGATTATCAGAATTTTACATTTCAAAGAACTTCTGTCCCTGATCTTATGAAGGATTTTTATGGCATTTTCACCGTGTTGCAAGTGAAAATCCAACACTACCACATCTGTTTCATCTGTAAGGTTCTCCAAAAAATCGGAGCCGTTGGTATAGGTTTTTACAGTTAACCCGTCACTTTTCATCCCACGATATCCTTCAAAATAGTTTTGAATCTGTCCCTTTAAAAGTTTCCTGTAAAAATCGTTATCCTCTACAATAGCGATCTTAAAATGCGGTTGCTTTTTCATACTTTCTATTTTTTTTGAAAAAGGAAACCGACATTCAGCTGTTATCGGCTTCCCTTTCCGGATTATTACTTCACCTCAATAACCAAGTATTTAGAATTGCTCCAAAAATTTTCAGGATCCTTGATCACCAACTGTGCCATATCGTTTTCTGATTCGGTTACAGTGTATGAATCAACCGGATGATTGGTAATAAGCTTCGGGTGTTTTCCGTTTACCATTAAAACAGTACTCTCAGTTTTATCCAGTTCAACAAATTTTGCTCTATCTACTTCCTTGCTCAATTTTTTCACACGACCAAGCCCCAAAATTCCACCGGTTTTTTCTACAATTTTATTCTGCTTAAGTTCTTTGTAGGTACCACTTGCAAAATAAACCCTGTTAAGATCCTTGTTCAGTTTATTACTCTTATCGTTCAAAACCTCTGCCAATTGCGTTTTATCATCCAATTGTTTATTCAGTTCTGAGATTTTGTAATTGTTTTCCTGCAAAAGGTTCTTCAGATTCTGAATATCATTTTCCTGAGCCTGAATCCTTGCTTTAGATTGCTCAATAGAACTCAGCAACTCCTTTTTTCCTTTTTTGTAATATGCCAAACTGGATTCGAGCTTTTTCAATTTCTCTTTGTTTTCTTCCAACAAGGTATTGATCATACTAATGTTATTGATGATCTGTTCCTTTTTATCTACTCCCACATCAGCATTTGAAGCTGGGACCAACATTAACACTCCTTCCCTGTCGCGAATAGCATCTAGGTTTTTATCTATCTCATCCAGGGTAGCAATGTATAAACTTTCTATTGAGTCCTGCTTATATTCTTCCAATTCCTGCATTTCTGCCATTTGTTTTTCATGTTCGTTTAGATTAACATAATCTTCACATGAACTCAGGAATAGCAAACCTAATAAGGCAATTCCTACTATATTTATTCTTAGCTTTTTCATAATTGACATGTTTTAAATTAATATTATTGCTTTTTATTATCTATATATGTGTAACTGACTCTACTTTGATCACTGGTTTAAGACTATACGAATCTCTTCTGTTTTCAATTACTGAAAGACCTGCGTCAAAATCGAGAACTACTACCACATGATTGTTAGGTGCAATGTCTTCATGCAAATTGATCTTAAGTCCTGATTCGGATCCGCTTGGAACTTTTAAATCGTAGGTCCCTGTGAGTGTTGTAATACTATTGTTAGCTCCCAATAACAATCTTACCTGGCTAACTTTTCCGACCGGCAATGTAACATTACTTGCCAATGTTGCGGTAACATCATTTTGTAAAGTAAGTAAGTCATATACCCCTGCGTTACAGGGAAGATCAACCCACCCAACATTATCAACATATGCACTTACTCCAATAATTTCCACATTTACTGCAAGGTAATTGGCGGGCGCATCCGTCATCTTCACCGTCATGTAACCGTTTGCAGGGTTTTCCTTTTTGCAGGAACCCATCATTGCTATCATGCCTAACAACACTATTGCAGGCACAATGATTTTAAGTTTTGTTTTCATGATTTTTTGCTTTTATTTGATTTAAGAAAGAACTATTCGTTTCATTAAAAAGTAAGTTTTAATCCAATGCTGGGATCCAATGCGATGTAAAAGTTACCGTAGTTATTCACTTCAGTAAATGGTTTTATATCTGCGGAGATTGCCAATGGTATCGGTTTGAATTTATACTCCAATCCTATGATGCCGTCAATACCTATAGCCCTTCCATCGCTCACATACATGTATGTATATCTTCTGTTATCATAGTAACGGTAATAATACACTCTTCTGTATGGTCCGCCGATATTAGCGTGGGCACCTCCTCCAAAATAACAGTTTAAGCCAGGCACGTCTGTTGATTTATATCTTTCATACAAAGCGGTTACTCCCAAAGTATAGGGCCATGCGTTTACAATTACTTCAAATGCATTTGATTGGTTAAACTTGTGTTTGTATGTTAAACCCGAAGTAACTCCCATTCTTACACCCACACCATTTTTGTAATCGTATCCGGTAAAACTATTGTTTCCGGGAGTGCCTGTTACGCCGGTGGTTGCTTGCTGAGCGGCTAAATTTATACTTAACACTGTTGAAAGCATAATTGCCATTTTTTGTATATACGATGTTGCATTCATGGTAATTTGTTTTCCACCACAAACCAATACAGGCACCAATTTGTCAAACCACTGGAAATCAATCCTTCATTGAGCGCAGGCCCCGGTATTTTTTATTGATTTGATATTGATTTTCTCTTTTTGAGAATAAGAGAATAGAGATGATAGGAAAGGTTCTTTTATTCCAAGTCTAATTAAGGTGCTAATCAGGTGCTTTAGCTCCGTTTTAGTGTAAGATTAAAATTGTATTTTTAAGGACATAATCCACACAAAATATGAATTGGTTATTTCAACCCTGGCCTTGGTATATTGCAGGTCCTTTAATAGGACTTATTGTTCCGCTATTATTATTAATTGGCAACAAAACCTTCGGGATCAGCTCTTCTCTCAGACACATGTGTGCCGCTTGCTTGCCCGCAAATATTCCTTTCTTTAAATACGATTGGAAAAAAGAAGCCTGGAATTTATTTTTTGTAGGCGGTATTTTAGTAGGTGGTTTTTTAACTGTACTCTTAATTCCAAACAAAGGTGCTGTTGACGTAACTCCTGCTCTGGCAAAAGATCTTGCTACTTACGGTATTACCGATTATTCAGGATTAGTACCTGCTCAATTATTTACGTGGTCAACTTTACTTTCAGTAAAAGGACTTTTACTAATGGTTGGTGGCGGATTTTTAGTTGGTTTCGGAACACGTTATGCAGGTGGTTGTACCTCCGGTCATGCTATTTCGGGTTTATCCAACCTGCAGTTGCCATCACTTATTGCAACCTGTTGTTTTATGGCAGGCGGTTTTTTAATGGCAAATTTTATTTTACCTATCATATTAAGTTTATAAAAACATTTATTATGTCAGATCAACCTATCAGTAACGAAGAAGAAACAATAGAATACGAAACACGACATTTGGATTCTGCTTGTCTCAACGAATCGCATTTAAAACACCCATGGTGGTATAATCTTAAATACCTTTTGGTTGGTTTATTGTTCGGGGTTATTTTCGTAAAGGCCGAAATTATTTCCTGGTTCCGGATTCAGGAAATGTTTCGCATGGAATCGTTTCACATGTACGGAGTAATCGGATCAGCTGTTGCAGTTGGAATACTCAGTGTTTTTCTGATAAAAAAATTCAACATCAAAACCATTTATGGCGAAGAAGTGGAGTTTAAAGCAAAAACTTTTAACAAAGGACACATAATTGGCGGGTTTATGTTTGGGCTGGGTTGGGCCATGACAGGTGCTTGCCCGGGACCATTATTTGCGCAAATTGGAACGGGAGCAACCGTTATTGCTGTTACATTGTTTAGTGCCATTGCCGGAACATGGATCTACGGTTATTTCAGAGAAAAACTTCCTCACTAATTTAATTCAATGAAAGAAAGGGAAGATAAAGAACATCACTATGCCACCACCATTAGCCGCTTAACGCAATTGGTTATTTTTTTGTTGGCATTAGTAGTGATTCTTATTATTGCCCTGGTCCATTACGCACCCAATTATGTTCCCAATAAAAAAACCATTGAAATAGAGCCCGATTCCAATGGGAATTTCACTTTGGAAGCAAAACAAAAAATGTTGGAAGCTTCGTTGGACATTGTTGATTATTGGATAGCCCCAGAAATAAGCGCTCTTGAAAAAAACGCAAACAAGAATCTTATCTTGTACGGAAAAGATCTGATCGAACACACTGCCAATTATTATGGAGAGAATGGTTCAATCTTCAAATCGTCGACCAACGGAATGAATTGCCAGAACTGTCATTTAGAAGCAGGCACAAAAATCTTCGGAAATAATTACAGTGCTGTTGCGTCAACTTACCCAAAATACAGAGCGCGTTCAGGTTCTATTGAAACCATTTCCAAACGGATAAACGATTGTTTTGAAAGAAGCTTAAATGGTAAAGCAATTGATACTTCTTCCAAAGAAATGAAAGCCATTACCGCCTACATCAGCTGGTTGGGAAAAGGTGTTCCTAAGAGTGAAAAGCCCGCAGGATCAGGATTAAGAGATCTTCCCTTTTTAGACAGAGCTGCTGATCCGAATAATGGGAAATTAGTTTACGAACAAAAATGTAAGAGTTGCCACCAAACAAACGGAGAAGGATTGATGAATGCAGATAAAACAGCTTATACTTATCCGCCATTGTGGGGAAAGAAAAGTTACAATACCGGCGCAGGTTTATATCGTTTGTCCACCTTCGCAAAATTTGCTAAGTGCAATATGCCACAAAATGCAACGTACGATCACACTCAATTAACAGATGAGGAAGCCTGGGACGTGGCAGCTTTTGTAAATTCACAATACCACCCGGTGAAAGACACTAAAGCCGATTGGCCAAAAATAGAAGAGAAACCCGTTGATCATCCTTTTGGTCCTTATCAGGATAGCTTTGATGAGAAACAACATAAATATGGACCTTTCAAGCCCATTCAGAAAAAAATAATGGCTTTGAAGGATTCAAAAAAAGCAACTAAAGAATAAATAAAAAAATTAGTATGACAGACAAAGAAAGCACAGAGCAGTTAACAGATGACAGAAGAAGTTTTATAAAAAAAACAGCATTGGTAAGTTTAGCCGCTGTTTTTAATCCTGTTTCCGATATAGTTGCAAATGCAACAGGAGCAGCCGAGGAATGTTCTAACTCTGAAGTGACCGGCGGCACAGTTACTAAAAAAAATACAGTTACTATACTGATCACATCCGACATACACGCTCAGTTATTTACTCACGATGAATTTTTTTGGGAGAACAATGCCGCTGTTTACAAAAAACGCGGAGGACTAGCTGTATTAAAAACGATGATAGAATCTTTCCGCAAAAAAAATCCTGTCAATACTATTTTGTATGACGGCGGTGATTATTTTCACGGGCATGGTGTTGCTTCTTTAACCGAAGGAGAAGCATTGATCCCGGTTTTTAATAAGCTCGGCTACGACCTGATACTTCCCGGCAATTGGGAAGTTGTGTATAAGAAGAAAAAAATGTTGTACGATATGGGTCATGCCAATGCTGCAAAAATTTGCGCTAATATGTGGCACAAAACTGCTGATGCAGATAATGGTGAATTAGTGTACCAACCTTATTGGATTAAATACATTGCAGGAATAAAAATTGGTTTTATTGGTTACACTGATCATTTAATCCCTAAACGACAATCGCCTGCTTACAGCGAAGGTTTACGCTTTGCTCATGCAGAAATAAATCTTGCCAAGTACGTAAAATTATTGCGTGAGGTAGAGGGCTGTGCAGTTGTGATTACTGTTACTCACATGGGCTTGGCACAACAGGTTGGCTTGGCAAACAATCCCGCTGCCGAAGGTGTAGATATGATCATTGGTGCCGATACACATGAGCGTGTGCGTATTCCTATACAAGGAAAATACAGTAAGGTAATTGAGTGCGGGGCATTCGGTTCGTTCCTTGGAAAATTGGACCTTGTTATTGAGAATGGGAAACTTAGTAAAACAGAATACGTTCTGATGGATGTTGACCCTGCTAAATATCCGGCAGATAAAGAAGTTCAGGCAATGGTAGAAAAAGCTTTCGAGCCTTTTAAAAAAGAATTGCAAACAGTAATTGGCACAAGTAAAACTCCTTTGGTCCGTTATTTTGTAATGGAAACACCCATGGATAATTTGCTTACCGATGCTATCATGTGGAAATTTAAACCGGACATTGCTTTGTCAAATGGGTTCCGGTTTTGTCAGCCTTTAGCTGTTGACCCTAAAACGGGTGTAGCTTCTATAACAAAAGAATTTTTATGGAATATGTTACCTGTGAATAGTGAAGCTAAAACTGCTGTGGTTACCGGGCAGCAAGTGTGGGACTGGCTGGAGAAAGAATTACAAAATGCATTTGCCAAAGACCCTTCTAAACGTTTCGGAGGTTGGTTTGTACGTTACAAAGGAATGGAAGCTAATTTTACTATTGGCAACGAACTGGGCAAACGATTGAACTGGGTAAAAGTTGGCGGTGCACCAATTGATCTTAAAAAAGAATACAACATTGTAGCCTGCGAAAGAGAAGGTGATCCGGATGATACTCTTTGCAGAATTGAACACGTGAAATCACCAAAGAAAACCCCGATACTGATGCATGATGTAATTATTGATTACCTCAAAGAACATTCGCCTGTTGCGCCAAAGATAGAAGGCAGGGCCACTGCAACGGATGAACCGCCGACACTATTAACGCAATTGAAGGGAACTACCTATGAGTTCAGGTAATTCAGTGTTTTTCCAAACTAAAAATCAAAAAACATTGATGAAATTAAAGGGGAAAATCACAGCGCCAAAATTGGCAAGAATAGCAACTCTAATCATTTTTTTGGCTTTGATCCGTTGCCTTTTTGAACCATTCAGATTACAATATTATTCGGAAACAACTTTAAGCATGTCAGACATCAAGCCTTTTCTGATCGGATCATTGATTGCCGCAATCGCACTTTTTACTATGAACATTTTTTCTGTTTATGGCAAACACAAGATCATTGTAGTACTTTCCATTCTTTGCATTTGTTTGCTGGTAGCCGTAAAGATAATTTACGCTATTCCATGATCAGTAGTGTAAAGATTAATTCGTTTCCAATAACTCATGTCTGTATTTATCCAAAATACTCGACTTGGAAAGGAACCCGATATATTTGCCATTTTCAACAACCGGCAAATTCCATTGTCCTGATTCCTCAAATTTTTTCATTACCGAAAATATATCTTCATTTGCTTCAATAAGCATAGTTGGTTTCCGCATAATTTCTTTTGCCGTCACCTTATCATACAACTCGGCATTAAACATTTCCTCTTTTATGTTATCAAGGTATATTATACCCAATAGTTTATTGTCCTTTTTTACAACCGGAAAGGTATTTCGTTTACAGTGCTTGATTGTTTCTACAATATCCCGCAAAGTCGATTTAAAATGAATAGTTGTAAAATCGGTTTCTATCATTGCTTTAGTGTCAATTTTACTGAGGAGGCTTGAATCTTTGTTGTCAGATACAAAAGCTCCCTTATCCTTCAATCTTCTCACATCAAGAGACAGTGGGTGAAAATACTTTACAATGATGTAGCTAATTGCAGATACGATCATCAAAGGTATGATCAACTCATAACCTCCGGTAATTTCAGCAATGAGAAATATCCCGGTAAGCGGGGCATGAAATACTCCACTCAAAATTCCCGCCATTGCTACAATAGTAAAATTACTAACCGGAATATCTGTAAAACCTATCAACGTAAGAAAAAAAGAAAAAGCGAAACCAAGTGAGGCACCAACAAATAATGATGGGGCAAAATTCCCTCCGTTACCACCACTCCCCAAAGTAATTCCTGCGGCGACTGCTTTTAGCAGAAGGGTTAATAAAATAAATACTAAAAGCATCCATTTATTTTCAATGAACCCAACAAGTACACTGTCTTTAAACAAATCATTCGCCCTGTATTCAGAAAGCGCTTTTATGCTTTCATATCCTTCACCAAACAATGAAGGAAACAATGCAAACAAAAAAGCCAATGATAAACCACCAATGATCCATTTGGTAAATCCTGATTTTATTTTAGAAAACTTTGACTCTACCTTATCGAAAAAATTTACATAATACAAGGAAACGATACCTGCCATTAAACCCAGTATAATATAAAAAGGTACGTTATTATAATTGAAAGGTTGTTTAAGGTTAAAGAACAGCAAACTACTTTCGTGTAAAATGATTTTAGATAGCAGAGCGCCCGAAGCTGCTGCAATTAAAAGTGGAATAAACGCCGCAATACTTATATCAACCAAAATAACTTCTAATGCAAACAACACCCCGGCAATAGGGGCATTAAATGCACCTGCAATACCACCTGCTGCACCGGCTGCCAATAAAAGGGTACGTTCCTTATAACTTAGCTTGTACGTTTTCGCGAAATTAGAGCCAATGGCTGATCCGGTACTTACAATAGGTGATTCTAGTCCGGCTGAACCACCAAAGCCAACCGTTAAGCCACTTGTTATAACATGCGAATACATTTGATGAAAAGGCAGAAAACTACTTTTCTTCGCAATAGAAAAAAGGATAGCGGTATTTCCCCTATTCAACTGCCCTTTGAAGGCGTACTTTACAATAAGCGCTGTTATTCCAATTCCAATTAGGGGAAGCCCTAAATACAAATATTTGTAATCAAATTTCAGAAAAAAATCTTCGACTACATACTGACGAATTAAATAAACAAAAAGCTTTAAAATTACCGCCGCCAGTCCTGCACTTAAACCAACAATTACACTTGAAAAAATGAGAAACTGTTTTTCATTTGTCTTTTCGTGAATCCAATTTATAATCTTCTCTACAAAATTAATGTCCTTTATTTCCATTCTCACTCTATTACGACTTTCGTCTTTTTTGTTTTTGTTCGCGTAGCCAACCACGCTTCTATCTTTTCTATAGGCAGTTCCTTTTTTTCCGCTTTAGGCTTAACAAACAATAAAACCAATGTATCAACAGTTTTGAACTGAGCATCAAATATAAGTGTTTTAGACACTGAAAACCTAGCCGGTTCGTCGAATAAAACAGTAAATTCGTTCAATAAGCCCTTCTCATCCATTTTAAGCCTCTCTGCTTTTTTGCGCTCAGTTTTCAACTGATTTATCATCGAATCCTTTTGAAACAAACTCAGTTTATTGCTATAAAAAACATCTTCCATAAGTTTAGAATAATTCTGCTGTTCCATACTCTTATTCTCTCTTGCACTCATAATATTTATAGCTGCACCAGTCAAATTATAGTTATTTCTTTTATTTATAATTCTATTGATTTCAATCTCTTCGAGGCTTTCTCCATAAATTAACAAATCAATTTTTTTATTTACCGGGTCTATCCGCTTTGTTAACACATATAAAGAATCACTGATTATTTCCTTATTTACAAATTCATTTGCATTTTTAACAAACAACTCTTGGTTTACCATAATGTACCCAAAATAAACAGTCGGGAGAATTAAAAGAAATGTAACTGCAAAAACAATCCGTTTAATTTTAGTCTTTCTTTCTTCGTTAATGATCTCAACGGTTTTAAACTTAAGTAATTTAATTACCCAATAAGTAGTGAGGCATATAAAAAAACAATTAATTATAAATAGATAAAAGGCCCCAAAAATATATGATACATTTCCTGTTGCTACACCGTATCCTGCTGTACACAATGGAGGCATTAATGCAGTCGCAATTGCCACTCCGGGTATTGCATTACTAATATTTTTTCGAGAGCCTGCAATAATTCCACTCAGGCCTCCAAACAAAGCAATCAATACATCCCAAATTGTTGGATTAGTTCTTGCAAGTAATTCTGACTTTGCTTCATTAAGCGGACTAATTAAAAAATACAAGCTTGAAGTGATGAGTGCAATTATGATTGCGAAAAGAAGATTCTTAAAAGATTTTTTTACTAAATCAATATCATAAATTGCAGAGCCCAAACCTATTCCCATTATCGGACCCATTAAGGGAGAAATAAGCATAGCTCCAATAATTACCGCTGTGGAATTAATATTTAATCCAATGGAAGCTATAAAAATGGCAAAAATTAAAGTCCAGAGATTAACCCCTTTGAACTCTACGGCTTTTTTGATCCCATCAATTATTTCCTGTTCTTCCGCTGCATCTTCATCGAGATTAAACCTATACTTGAGTATTCTTCTTATTTCGCTTGCCAACATATATGTTTTCTGATTTTCCGCCTAATAAACAAATAAATTAACCAAAAAAACAAAAGCATTGTAAGTACTGAAAACAATACTACTACCCCAAACAATCCAACAAGCTTCATCATTCAAAGCTTTTTTCAGTATCAGAAACAGTTTCATTGAATATCCATTCCAATTCATCTTCAAAGAAAAATTTCTCCTCCCCAAATGCAGGTTTTAACTCATCCATCCAAATAGCCCTTTTATCATACTTTGCAAAAAATGGTCTTGCAATCCAATCGGGATTCCTGCCTTGCAACATTCGCATTACAAAAACTTTTTCCCCTTTTATTTCTGAAACCCCTAAAATTTGTACTTTGCCCGGAGTACACGACATGCTTGGCCCTCTAACTGTTCTGCAAACTCCGCTTACTTTTTGATAGGCTTTCCTAAATGTTTGCCAGGCTTCTTCGAGGGGAATGGCAAAATAATCCTGCGCACCTGTATCTCTTGGTATAAACATGTAATAAGGTATACAATTAAGGTTAACTTGTTTTCTCCACATCTCAGCCCAAATTTCCGGCGTATCATTTATGTGTTTAAGTATAGGTGATTGTGTTCTTATTTGTACTCCAATACTTCGTAATTTTTGAATTGCAAGCTTTACCTCCTGAGTATCTAATTCAACCGGATGGGAAAAGTGAGCCATAATGGAGAGATTTATACCTTTCTTCACAATTCTATCAAAAAGATCCAGCATTTCGTGAGCATCATCATCGCTGGTGAATTTATATGGCCAATAAGCCAATGCCTTGGTTCCAATTCTTATAGTCTGCAAATTAGAGATATTCTCTTCCAACAAGGGTTCAATATAGGATGCGAATACCTTTGCTTTCATTATCATCGGATCTCCGCCTGTAAATAATATATCAGTGACATGCCTGTTTTGCTTGACATAATCTCTCAATAATGAAGCCTCTTTTGCTGCGAATTTCAGCTCGTTCATTCCTACAAACTGCGGCCAGCGGAAACAGAAAGTACAGTATGCGTGGCAGGTTTGCCCCTGGCTTGGAAAAAACAAAACCGTTTCTCGATATTTATGCTGCATTCCCATAATTTTTTCGCCGTTAATTTCGGGAACATTATGCTCAATTTGCCCTGCGGGGTGAGGGTTCAACTCGTTACGTATGGTATTCGCCATGTGTTTAATCTCATCTCTATTGGAAGTGTGATCCAATACAATTTTCATGGCATTATAATGCTCAGTACTCAACATTCCTTTTTGGGGAAAGGTTAGTTTAAACATCGGATCGTTTTCCAAATCATCCCAATTAATTAATACATTCACAACGTAGTTATTTGTTTTAAACGGAAGCACATTTCCTACTACTTCAATTGCCTCTATCTGTTCGGCAGTAAGTTTTTCTGTCTGTGGAATTGTTTTATAATTGTGAAGTGAATATGATTGCAGTTTCATAATAAAAATATTTAATGCTCTATTATTCCATAAAGTAATAAACAACATAAATGTATTTAATTGACAATTGTCAACTTACATTATTATCAAAACATCAGAAGCTCGAAACACATACCCACAGCGAACTTCAGGTTTAGCTTAAATTTACAATACGCTTATGTTTAACATTTTTTCTCAAGACAGCATTACTGCTTTTGGTACATTGAAAAAAATATAGAACCTAGACGGACGATGCACACTAACATTTAGTGCGCTCACTATTAAAACTTATAAAAAAACGAAACCTGCTACAGCGATTTGCCATAGCAGGTTTATATGAAAAGAAAAAGTATTGGAGCAAAAGTAATTTAAATTCAAAAGAAAAAAATTGACAATTGTCAATTACACTTTAACTAAAGATCAATAAACTTAGAGCATGGATTTCAGCATAGAAAAATATCACTTAAAATCTTCTTCCCTGTTTGATTTTCTCACCCCCGAAGAAACTCAGTTGGTAAAAGGCAAAATGGTTAGAAAAGAATTTTTAAAAGGAGAATGCCTTTTTAAGGAAAAAAGTTACTCAAAGGGAATTTATATTATAAGAAAAGGAAAAGTAAAAATATTTCAAACGAATGCGGAAGGCAAACAAAGCATAGTTTACATCTATAAAAAAGGAGACTATTTCGGCTACAGGCCTTTGCTCGCAAATGAGCCTAATCCGGTTTCGGCAGTGGCACTGGATAATACAATAGTTTCTTTTATCCCGAGTGACTTATTTTCAAATTTACTTTCACGATCTTCCCACCTCGCCCGTAACTTATTGATTGTATTATCAAAAGAATTCTCGGTATGGATAAATAAGATGACAATTTTTTCTCAATATGGGGTAAAAGAAAGAGTTGCCTTAAGTTTGCTTATTTTGAATAACGTTTATCAGAAAAAGGAAGAGGAGAAAAACGTTGCTATTTCTATTAATCGCGAAGATTTTGCCGGCTTCGTGGGAACGGCAAAAGAAACTTTAGTTAGAATGTTAAGAACATTTAAAGATGAAAAAATCATAACAAGCAAGGGGACAAAAATTATTATCCTTAAACCGAAAGCTTTATTGAATATTGTCTCAGGTGCATAATTCCAAACAATGTTTTAAAACGGAAGACCATGGAAAAAGAAAGACTGATAGCATACATTATGGAACATGATCCAAATGCCGACAGAATAAAACTGGAAGCTATGTCGATTGAGCACCTAGTAATCCTAAAAGTACAACTTGAATTGGATGTAGCAAAAAAAGACAACAATGGATAAGCACAATTTGTTTTAACAAAGAATAAAGGCGGCAGTAAATGGGAAAATTCGGATGAACCTTGAATCTCTTTATGATTTTAGTGCTAATTTTACGCTATGTTAGAATTTTTCGCCATCATTATTTCAATTTCCGCATTGTTTGGTTATATTAATCACCGCTGGCTTAAAATGCCTACTACTATTGGTGTAATGCTTATAAGTGTTGTGCTTGGGATTGCGCTTAAGGTTACAGAAAACTTTAATCCTACTTACATTTCCCCTTTAAGAAATTTTCTTGCCGGGTTTGATTTTAGTTCTTTTGTGCTTGACTTTATTCTTTGCTTTTTATTATTTGCAGGTTCCTTACACGTAAACTTATCTCAATTAAAAGGAGCCAGAGCAAGTGTATTTACCTATTCAACGCTGGGTGTTCTTGTTTCTACAGCTATTATTGGGCTGGCAACCCATGTAATTGTTGGCTGGTTTGGTTACGATATTAATTTACTTTCCTGTTTTCTTTTTGGAGCACTCATTTCCCCCACCGATCCTATTGCTGTGATTGGAATATTATCTCAGTATCAAATACCTAAAAAACTGAAAACAGAGATCATTGGCGAATCCCTGTTCAATGATGGTGTAGGCGTTGTTGTTTTTGCGGTTATCTTTTCTTTAATTACAGGTGGTGCCGAAGCCTTTACTGCAAGCAATATTTTTGAGATATTTGCAGTAGAAGTAATTGGCGGTTTAGGTATTGGACTGGTGATTGGTTACATAGGATATATGTTAATGAAATCCATTGATCATTATCAAACGGAAATATTAATTACGCTTGCTGTTGTAACCGCAGGGTATTCAATTGCTTCTCATTTTCATGCATCCGGTCCTTTGGCAATGGTTGTTGCCGGTTTATTAATTGGAAACAATGGAAAGCAACACGCTATGTCTGATCTAACAGCTGAATATATAGATAAATTCTGGGAGCTGATTGATGAGATCTGCAACACTATTTTATTTGTGCTTATGGGTTTGGAAATATTTTTAGTACCATTTGATACAAGTTATTTGTTAATAGGAACAATACTTATTTTTGTTTCACTCGTTGCCCGTTATATTTCATTGCTTCCGGCCTTTTTTCTATTTAACCGAAAAGAATCCGACAAAAGTTTAAATCTTGCTGTGCTAACCTGGGGCGGGCTCCGGGGAGGTATTTCAATTGCTTTAGCTTTATCCATATTTAATAAAGTAGAAGGCAGTAGCTTATTTATTGTAAGCACTTATTGTATTGTTTTATTTTCTATTCTCGTTCAGGGTTTAAGCATTCAAAAACTATTGAAGCGTTATAAGTAACTACCTAATGTGAGGATAGTGAAATTCTGTTAATATCCATACAAAAAAGACAATTGTCAATTTTTCTCATTTTCTTATTCCTTAAATTAGAGAATGAATGAAATTGCAAATAAAAAAATAAGATTAAGGCAAATAAAAAAGAGCGATTATGAACGAATTGTAGCTCTTCAGTTGAAGTGTTTTCCGAGCATGAAACCCTGGAGTGAAACACAATTTAACAATCTTGTTACTATTTTTCCGGAGGGGCAAATGTGTATTCTAATGCAGAATGAAATTGTTGCTTCCTGTTCGAGCCTCATCATAGATTCGAAAAATTATTCTGAGACCTCTTCCTGGAACGAATTAACCGATAATGGAAACATTTCCAATCACACTTTGGAAGGTGACACTATTTATGGCATGGAAATAATGGTTGCTCCTGACTACAGAGGAATGAAATTATCCCGACGCTTGTACGACGCAAGAAAAGACCTGGCCAAACATTTTAATTTAAAAAGAATTCTGATTGGAGGAAGACTTCCTAATTTTCATAAGTATCAAAAGAAACTTGACATAAATGAGTATGTTAGCAATGTAATTGATAAAAAAATATACGACCCTGTACTTACTGCACAGCTTGCCAATGGTTTCACATTAAAAAGAGTATTACCTGATTATTTGCCTAACGACAAAGAATCGGGTGGTTATGCTACCTTGCTCGAATGGAATAATTTTAGCTTTAAATCAAATCTGTCTAAAAATCAAATATTCTATTCGCCCTATGTGCGGGTTAGTGCAGTTCAATATCAAATGCGTTCATTAAAAAATTTCGAAGAGTTTGCAAGGCAATGCGAATATTTTGTGGATGCTGCATCCGACTACAAAAGCGACTTTGTCATGTTTCCCGAAATGATTACCATGCAATTGCTTTCCTTTATTAATGGTAAGCGACCGGCCTCTGCAGTAAGAGAATTATCTAACTATACAGATCAATACATTGAACTGTTTACTTCTTTGGCAATCAAATACAACATCAATATTATAGGTGGCTCACACTTGTGTACAGAGAATGATACTCTTTACAACATCTCTTTCCTTTTTAAACGCGACGGAACTTATAGCAAACAATACAAAATTCACATTACCCCTTATGAAGAAAAATGGTGGGGAGTAAAGGGTGGAAATAAAATGGAAATATTTCCAACCGACAAAGGAAAAGTTGCCATTTTGGTTTGTAACGATGTTGAATTTCCGGAGCTCGCAAGGATTGCTGCAAGCAAAGGAGCGAAAATTCTTTTTGTTCCATATAATACAGATGACCGCCGTGCATACCTACGTGTGAGGTACTGCGCACAAGCCAGGTGCATTGAAAATCAAGTTTACACTGTAATTACCGGTTGTGTTGGAAATTTACCGGAAGTTGGAAATATGGATATTCACTTTTCTCAATCGGCTATTCTTACTCCCTCAGATGTAGAGTTTTCAAGAGAGGCCATTGCTTCGGAAGCCGTGCCAAATACCGAAACACTCATCTATCAGGATCTGGATCTTAATCTTCTTAAAAGAAATAAAGAACTTGGCAGTCCGCAAACATCTAGCGAAAGAAAAAAAGGATTTTACTCTTTATCGTATGAAGAAGATGGAAAATGCATTCTTGTTTACTAGCAGCAAGCCCAACCGATTCTATAGTTAATCGGAAAACTGCAATTATTTATCACACTATCTTCATTTTATTCTTAAATAAAAAAACTAAACTAAATAACGAAACAGCAGTCATTATTATAAAGGCCATGCCATAACCATAAGAAGCTACAATATGACCTGCAGACCACACCACCCAAAATTCACAGCAATTGGTTGCCGCCATAAAAGTGCTAAATTGCACAGCCCCGAATTCAGGATTTGTTGCGTCCATAAATAATGCATAGGAGCTAGCAATGAACATTCCTGTAAAAAAATACATGCAGCAAAAAAACGTCAACCAGATCTGATAAGGGTAGTGATTCTTTGTTACGTCGAGCCAGGCAATAAGCATCACACTAAGCGAAACAGCAAACAAAAAAATTGTTGCTGCCTTTTTCCTATTCATTCTGTCGGAAATAAAACCACCCAAAAGCCCTCCAAGAAGCATACAAATTACAACAGGTATTCCCAGAAAAAGACCTATACTTTCCATGCCAAGATCTTTATCGGTCAAAAAAGAGCCTGCCATACCTCCGACCGCTTCAAAAACAGCTCCACTTGTAAGTGCAAATAGTAATGTATAAAGTGTTTGTTTTGAAAAAAAAACCTTTTTAAGGTTTACCCAAAAATTAAGTGCATTAGCTTCTCGCTTTACATATGTTTCAGGTTCCTTAAATAAAGTCAGGAGTAGCAGAATACTTAAAATTACCAATATCATCGTAATAATTGTTCCGCGCAAACCTATGTTTTGAATTAAAATAAGTGTGCCTCCTCCAAACAAACTTCTTCCAAACAACATTCCTGCCTGCATGTAACCATTTAATTTACCTCGGTCCTTGGTACCTACAATCTTAATCATCATTGCATCCACAGCAACATCCTGAGTGGCCGCAAATAACGAATGAAAAAGTAAAAATCCAATCCACCAATGTATGTTTCCTGCAAATGGAATAAACACTAATGGTAGTAATGACACGCACATCAATACTTGCGACAAAGCAATCCATTTTTTAAATCCAAAATGCTCGGTTCTGAATCGGTCAATTAGAGGAGCCCACAAAAATTTCAAAACCCACGGAAGTGTCAGCAATGCAAGTGAAGTCCCAATGGTCTCAACACCTACTTTGTTCTGCCGCAAATAAGTTGGTAAGGCCCACCAGATAAAACCAATAGGAGCTCCTTCAGCAAAATAAAATGCAAATGCTAATAAACCTCTCCCGGCTTTATGCTTTAAAAGATTCATTTGTTGAAGATAATAATTAATAATTATACGCGCGAAATCGCTTATCTCTCCCTAATTGTTCTTTCTAATTTGTATATTAGTATAATGCAATAATAAACAACATGAAAAACATTCTACTTTGTAGCATCTTGCTTTTTACTTACGCAACAAAAGCGCAGTTCAGCGGAAAAATGGGTTATGCCTACTCACCTGCTAATTTTCCAGACAACAGTACCATGACCGACGTTACTGATTTTTACAGCGAAGTAACAAGTACATTGCCTTGCGGCCCGCTTATTATGTGGAATGGATTGTGGTACGACGGGCTTTCAACAGTAGGACAAGTGCCGGTTGCAGCGCAAGTAAATTCAAATGCTTCGCCTGTTCCCTATAACTACGAAGAAATAAATGTGTTTACCTTTTTTCATTATCCCAGTCTCATTTGGTTAACTACTGCAAGTCAGCCTTTACCTAACGATTTTTCGAACACTACTGTAAGGGATTCTTTTTTAGTGATGCTGAAAACACATGCCATTCAACAACAACCGAAAAATGTATTCATAGGAAATGAAGTTAGTTTTTATCTCGAAATGGATTCGGTCAACTACACACACTTCCGTTCGTTTTACAACATGGCTTATGACACCATTAAATTTTATTCGCCCGCTACCAATGTGGGTACGGTATTTAACTACGAACATCTGTCGGGAAAAGGTGCGCTCACCGGATGGAACACTCCGCACTGGAATGCATTAAGTGATTTGGATACCGCAAAACTGGATGTAATTGGAGTTACTCTATATCCTTTTTTCAACTATACCACAGCTGATCAGATTCCATCAAATTACCTGGATGTTCTTGTTCAAAGAACAGGAAACAAAAAAATTGTTATTACCGAAACGGGATGGCCTGCCGACAGCACCTTTGCTCCTGCTCCCTGGGCATGTTCGGAAACAGAGCAGGTAGATTTTGCCAATGCTTTATTCGACAGCATCATTCCGGGAAAAAACATTAAGTCTATGAACTGGCTCTTTTTAAATTACCTGATGAGTGATGCCAATGACGGATATAAAATTTTCAGAAGTGTTGCCCTGAAGGATTCACTTGGAAACGACCGCGCGGTAAGATCTGTTTGGGAAGCTAAGTGTGCTGCTGTGGGAATAGAATCAAATGAACTGACACAAGAACTGAAAGTTTATCCAAATCCGGCTACAAACACCCTCTACATTGAAACAAAAGAAGTACTGAACAAAAATGCTACGCTAACACTTCTTGATGTTTTCGGAAGAGAAATAAAAAGCATACACGCTCTTGAAAAAGATATTACAGAGCTTGATCTGAAAGGGATGGCTGCGGGAATTTATTTTGTACAACTCAGTAATCCGGAATACAAGAAAACCATAAAGATTGTTGTTGAGTAAATAGCAATTGAACACTACAGCTCATTAAAAAAATCCCCCCTAACAATTCTGTCAGAGGGGATTTTTGCTTGTATTAAGCTTAACCTGAAAAAAACTTAATTTGCAAGAGGCACAATCCTCACTCTGAACAAACGATTACTTGCTACAGAAAAGTGATTGGAGTTGGTGGTAAGCACATTTGGTTTACTTGATAAAATACCACCATGTAAATAACCAACTGTTGCACCGCTAATACTGTCTCCCATTAACACATCATAATTAACCACACCATTCGACATTAAATATTTTCCATTCAGGTTCCAATACATTTCCGACTCTGCACCATTATACATAACAGTGCCGGCAGGTAATACCAAAGGTTGGTTGTATGGTGCTGTATCAGGTGGTAATGTTATTGCATACTTAAGTACCGGAAACGAATCGGGCAAGAGGTATTGGGTAAACTCGTGGTTGGCATTTATACGAATAGTAGTAAACTGGTTCGTAAACGGCACATTCAAAAAATTATTTACATCTCTGGTCATGGTATCTGCATTGGACGCTGTGAGCACTGTAGGGCCCGTTAAAGGTTTAGGCCCTGTGTAATTCGCGTTTTTAATTCCACCCAATAAAGTTGCATACGATTCTTTTTTGGAAGAACTGTATACAGGTATCACCTGGCAGGTGTATACGTTTGAACGCATCATGAAGTTTTGTTCTGTAGCTCCTGTAGCATTTATCCAAACAGGTGAAGTGAAATTGGTTGCGCCTTCTTTAAATACACCTCCGTAATACAACAGGAAATTACTTCCATCAGCGGGATCAATCATAGCACTCATGCTTCCATCACGCCTTCTGAAAAACCCCTCATTAACACTATCCACTCCGTTTGAATGACCATCGTTCCATGAAGTGATAGGTCCTGCAGATAAGGTTCCGTTACTGTCTGTAAACGTAAATGTTTTTACCTGATGAGAATAATAATCGGAAGCACTGGTGTAATTCCAGCCAAATACCAGGTTTACCACATTGTTCATTACACTGATTTCTCCGCCGGTAAGCGCAAAGCTTGTGTCCTTAACTTGTCGGATAGCATCATAACCCATTGAGTTTTTACCTTTGCTTACAACACAATCAATAAGACCCGGCAGATCAATTGCAGTAAAATAAGGCAGGGTGATCGGACTATCGTTGCTGTTATCTGCACTTAATAAACCTCCCAAAACATAAAGTGTATTATTTTGAGTGAAAAACTCCGCATTATTAGCGCCAAGTTGCCGAAGGTCGACGAAATTTTTGTTCGGGCCCTTGCGACCAACCTTAGAGATAGGTAAGCTGTCCACAGTCCATGTAGTAGGGTCAGCCCAGCCTTTGGTATCCACCACATAAACATGTAGGTTGGATTTTGTAGTTAAAAAAGCGTAACCAAAAGAATGCAAGCCACTGGTGCGGCCACCGAACATTACCATTTTATCGCCATATATTGCATGTGTATAGGAATGCAAATCCGGCATACCTGCAATGGTAACTTCATCAACCTGTATGGTGTAAGGCAATCCTGCCGAAGCACTTGAGTCGGTTCCTGTGGTTTCGCCCTTAGTAGCTGAGTCTCCACAGCCCACTATTAATGATGCACCTAACAGGGTCATTCCGAAATAAAATAATCCTTTTTTCATATTAATGTTTTTTTTGGCAACTAATATATGACTAAAAGTTTGGAGTTTGACGCATATATTAATTATTATGCACTCATATTTTATCAGAGACACGTATTTATACGTATACGACTCTCGTTTTTAAGCAAGTATAAATACGTATGAATAATTTGACTTAGGCAATCTGATTTAGTCCGCACCACAGCATGTGCCCTGAGGTAGAACAAAAACGTTATGGATTCCGATAGTTCGCCGCAACCAACCGAAACCATTGTTTATAAATAGTAGCCAGATGTTGTATAAGCTTCCTTTCAATTCAAAAAATCAGAGGCAATTGCCCGGGATATGTCCGCCGCCGTGGACAAGTTATAGAACTCAGGCTTTCCCGGTAATACCGCTTAAAATCATAATACTTTTGCCAAAATATCTTTACTTTCGCTCCAAATTAGTTTGCAATGAAAAACATCTTCTTCCTCTTTATTCTTATTGCATTTATTTCTTGCAAGAAAAATAAAGAACTCCCTCCTATTGATGATAAAGTTGATCTTGACGGAACAACAATAAACGACTCTTCTCTTTTATTTCCCGAAAAGTATTTGCTGTCGGCTGCTATTCCTAATCCTACTAGCATTGATCTCGAAAAGCCTGTTGTTATTGCTGCACATGGTTTCACGGCAACTTGTTTTGAATGGCTGGAGTTTAGTGAGTTTGCAACAGCTAAAGGAGATTTTTATGTATCGCGTGTATTGCTTGGTGCGCACGGAAGGGATTACAAAGATTTTAAAACTGCCAATTGGGAAGAATGGCAAAGGCCCATTGTAGAAGAATATAACAAATTGCAAAGTATGGGATATAAAAACATTTCGCTTGCTGGAGCATCAACAGGTTGTCCGCTTATTTTGAATATGATCCGTGAAAACAAGATCAATACTTCTTCGCTCAAACATGTGTTTTTTGTTGATCCTATTATTTTGCCCTCTGCTAAAATATTATCGATTTCCCCACTTATTGGCCCTGCTATTGGCTACATTGAAGTAGAGCTCGACCCGGGAGAAAATGGCTATTGGTACAAGTACCGCCCTCAGCATCCTTTGCGTGAACTGGAAAAATTAATACGAGGCGAAAGAAAAAAACTGGAGCGCGGAATCACTCTACCTAACGGAACTACGATGATGGTTTTTAAATCGGAGCGAGATAATGCTGCTGATCCTGCCGGTGCTGTACTTTTAAAAAAAGGAATTAAAAAAAGTGACGGTGGAAAAATAGATGTGAAAATGATAGATACAGACATACATGTATTTACCCGATTAAGAGGAAGAAAAAACTATGATGCTGCAAACAACAAACAACAACTAGAAGCTTTTGAAACTATTTATACCACTATCAAATGAGAAAATACATTTTACTACTATTAATAGTACTTGCTTTTTATGATGGTCGTTCAACTGCAAGCCCTTACTACCGTATGAGAGAACCCGTGCCAACAATTAGTGCCGGGCTTCGCATTCAGAAAGCAATGGGCTTTTATTGGACAAGTGGAATAACGGGAGAATTTTGCTCAGAAAAATTTCTGAAGAAAAAACTAAGCCTGGGTGCCAACTTCACTACTTCTGTTTTAGGTAACGGCATTCGCAAAAACGCAATAAAAACTTATGAGCTGGATCTCTCAGCTATAAAGTATTTCAGACCAAACAAAGTTGTTCAACCATTGGCGCGTTTGAACATAGGTTATATGTATGCCGCTTACGGAAAAGAATTTAAGGGCAGCATTCCCAACAATGCATTTTTGTGTTCGCTCGAATTCGGTTCTGCATTTATTTTTAACGAAAAATGGAAACCTTCTGTAGGTTTTGGTTATAACATTATTACAGGTAATGGAACAAAAGGTTTGGCCACTGTTTTTCCCTTGTATGGGCATGTGAGCTGGCAATATGTTTTTTAAGGGTAACTGTATAAAGGATCGTTCTTCAATCATTAAAGATCAATCCCTTGTTATTAAAGAGTGATCCGCTTTCATTAAAGAGCGTTCCCGATGTATTGAAGAGAGATCCCGATACACTAGAGATCGATCCGTTATCATTAAAGAACGATCCCCATGCATTGAAGAGTGATCCAGTGTCATTAAGGATCGATCCGCAATCATTAAAGAGCGTTCCCGATGCACCAGAGATCGATCCGTGATCATTAAAGATCGATCCCGATGCATTGAAGAGTGATCCCGAATCATTAAAGAGCGATCCCGGGATTCTTCTCACTGTTAAAGAATTGATGAGTACGAAGTAAAAGAAGGAACTGGCGATATGCGCGCTTACCAAGATATGCTTTATGGATTGGCAAAAGAAGATAATGTAAAAAAGGATGCAATTAAAAATGCATTGCTTAAGTATTGTAAATTGGATACTTTAGCGATGGTTATTTTTATGAACATTGGAATAGGACTTGACATTAATAAAAAGGTTTAATATATTTAAGTAAAATCTTAATTATGATAACAATTAAACACCAATTATCACCCTCTAATTTATATTTTCCCCATTGGGAAGTGAAACATTTATTTGTAGGAACATTTAATCCTACTGATGGGAAACCTGTAAAATACTACTATGGTAGGAAATCCAATATGACATGGAAATTAGTATCAAATATTTTTGAAATGGATTTTAATCAATTAAGCCCAAACTTTATAGATGGCTTGATTAAATATAAAATCGCATGTGTTGATTTGATTAATGCCGTAGTAATAGGTAAAGATCTAAAAAATAAAGTAACCGGTGAGGGCTACAAAGACTCTGCAATAATAAATAAAAAAGTAAAGAGAGGTTACAACACTAAAAGAATATTGGAATTGATTAGTGATAATCCTGGAATTAAGGTGTATTCTACTTGGGGTAAAGGATCAAATTTAAAAGAATGGAAAAATGAATGTGGCAAAATACCAAATTTAAATAGTCTGCTTTCTCCAAGTATGGCTGCTAGGGTTCCAAAAGGAGAAGAAAAATTCCAATATGTTTTAAAAAATTGGAGATATAATATCACTATCAAGTGAGATTTTTCATGTTGCTTATTTTTTGTTTCACTGAGTCAGTCTCTATCCTTTGTTCAATCCCCATTTTCCCTAAACGGTAATTGATGTTTATGCGGAAGCGGTGGGTATCGTATTCGTCTTTATAATAAAAACTTTGATCATCTAATACCGACGATACAAAATATATAATCCAATAAATTGCCTGTTACTTTGTTATACCGGCATTAATCATTTGTAATTACGACCGATGTTAATGTTGTGGGTAAATAATCACTCCAGATAAATTTGATGGTCTTTACATCGCCTGTGTATGTAAGATTTAAGGTGTTCAATAGCAGCTTCAAAATTTGCAGGTTCGAAGCCAAAACGTTTGTGTTCTTCCTGCTCCTTTTGTATAGCATTACAGGATTGCAGAATATCGCTTATCATTTCCAAAAGCACCGTTTCTTTACTTTTATCGATTTCAAACTTTAATTCTATATTTTCATCTTGCAGGTGTTCACAATATTCTAGAAGCTCTTGCACTTCAGGCTCATCCAACAAATGATCTTTGTTTTTAAATATATTGCGGACTTGTTTTTTCATTTTATTAAAACAATTTCACTTATCTATTTCGATAATTTATTAATTCAACTGAATAAATTCTCACACGATTCCATTTCTAAACATAGTGATGGTTTCCAATTTATAAACGAATGATAATAAACTAGCTGCCTTTCGGTTTTCGTAAAGGATGATCTTGGAATCGCCGTCTCCTTCAATAATTCTATCCTTGAGGTCGTTCTCTTCCAGGTAATCTATCATTTCTCTGCTAAAAATCTCAGCAGTCTTTTCTTTATTTCTTGAATAGATTGAATACATACTATTAAACTTTGGGCGATCACTAATACTTACCTGGTTCTTAAGCACAAAATCAATAACAGCTACAAGTTTTGATTCTCTTTGCATCATGAATTTTGAAATTTTGCGATTCATCAAATCAACTCCTATAATATTGAGATCATACTCGAGCATATTAATCGCATCATAAGCCATACATTCATAATATTCAAACCTAACACCACCGTAAACACCGGTTACAAAAGCTGTGGTACGTCTTATATCTACATGCTTAAATCCCTTAAATGTTCCAAAATAGTTAGTTGGAATCCACGAATCAAAAGAAAGAATAAATCGATTTTCTTCACAAAAAGTTTTCAATTTTTTTTGATGTGTGCTTAATTGCACTTGTTCTCTTTTCCCCGAAGGTAATTTAACTCTCATCGAAACGGGATGATTCTTAATCGGGTGCAGTAATTCAAAATCCTTTAACACAAGTTCATGAGTATACTTCTCCTTAAACCGCTGGATATTGTCGATAAATGAACTATCAACTATTTTAACTTCAGAAAAGTCAATAATAATTTTTTTCCCTTCGGCACTACTTAGCACAGACTTAACCGGCAACCAATTTGTAAATACAGCTACTGGTTTAACATGAAGTACTACTGATTTTTCTTTATGCTCGATAGTTATATTAGAGGAAAAAAGTTTTTTGAACTCGCCACTTCTAAAAAAATTGATGAGTATCTTCACTGCTATTCCAACCACAACGCCAACAAGCAAATCAGTTGCAATAGTTGTTATCAGAGTTGTTAAGAACACAATCAGGTGCTCGTTACTAACCTTAAATGCGTGAATAAATCCTGCGGGACTAGCCAATTTAGCACCGACATATATTAAAATAGCCGATAAAGCTACTAACGGAATCAATTTAATGAGCGAAACAAATATGAGGACAAAAATCAGCAGAAATAATCCATGTGCAAAACCTGAAATACGTGTAACTCCTTTATTATTGATGTTAGCCGAGCTTCTTGCCACCTCGCTAATCATAGGTACAGCACCAAATAAACCACATAATAAATTACCCACACCTACAGCAATAATGTCGCGGTTATAGTTTGAGGTACGCTTGTAAGGATCCAATATATCCACCGCTTTAACTGTAAGAACCGATTCTATTGTGCCAATAATGGTCAGAAGAAACAGATACTTAAACGTAGTTGCTAGATTAGTCGAATGAAATATTCCGCTATTGAAAAGAAAATTAAACTCAAGTTTCCCGGGATCAACAAGTGTGTTGTAAAAGGTGTATTTTGCACTAAAAAGATGAAAAACCTGCACGAATCCAATTGAAAACACAATAACAATTAAAAAAGACGGAATAGATTTGATAATGGGATTTTTTACCCTCGGCAATAAGAACAAAAGAAGTAAACATAGAATTCCCAGTAAAGTTATATGCCATTCAAAATGACTTAAACTTCTTGGTATTTCCATAATGAGATGCAGAGGTTCCATTCCTTTCAACTCAGATGAGCTGATACCCACAAGTAAATGAAACTGCTTAACCATAATAATAATACCGATTGCGGCCAACATTCCATGTACTATAGAGGAAGGAATAAAATCGGCCCAACGACCAACTTTTAAGAAGCCCAAAATTATCTGTAAAACACCAGCGACAGCAATAAGGGAAGCGGTTAATAAATATCCGGCTTGCGCATCACCTTTACCGTATTCCTCAACCGCACCTGCAATGATTACAATGAGACCGGCGGCAGGTCCTTTAATGGCAAGTTCGGAACCACTTAAAAAACTAATTACAACTCCTCCAATAATCGCCGTTAAAACCCCGGTTATAGGCGGGAAGCCACTTGCAGAAGCAACGCCCAAACAAAGAGGAAGTGCTATTAAAGAAACGATGAAGCCCGAAAGCACATCTTTTTTTATGTGTTTAAAGATGCCCTTTTTTTTCATCTAACTGCAAGGAATTTTTTATGAAGGTACATATTATTTATTGTTGCAAAAAAAAGTTTCGCCTATTGGTTGAGCTAGAGACAGAATGCTTTAAAAATAAAAAGTTTTAGGTTTCTCTAATTGATTTTAAAACTCCTAACAAACCACAAAGATTCTCTAAACGAAAAATCCCTGGCCATTTAGGAAGGGAGAGTTACAAGGTTGTTTCTCGTATCCGAAACCACCAAGCACAAGGAACTTCCATAAACGCAAAAAGCCTTAGATTTCTCCAAGGCTTTTCACTTTTTTAAAACTGGCACCGACTTACTCTCGCGGGATTTAGTCCGACTACCATTAGCTCTGACGGGCTTAACTACTCTGTTCGGAATGGGAAGAGGTGGGCCCCGTCGACATAGGCACCAAAAATC
>JAUXTT010000034.1 GCA_030684395.1 Bacteroidota bacterium
ATTAAATTACTAATATTTGGCTCCGCTGGAGCCGTGCTTTGTAAGAATTTGCTCCAGAGGAGCAAAACAATAATATTACAAGCAATCAAAGTTTTAAGGCTACAGAGTAGCCAAATATTTTTGTGTACGGTAAATATCTGCAAGAATTTTAAAGTAGCTCAAAGATTCCTTGCAATACGAAACAATGTAATTTTGACTGAATCTCCTTTATTAATAATGTTTGTGTAGTATTTGAGGGACGATTAGATAGCCAGGACATTTAGGTAAAGAAAAGACAAAAGATAAAATTGAAGCTGGCAGAAAATAAATCCTCAGAGATTCTCCCTGACAAAAGAAATAGAGCCTATTATACCATTAATACACATTTTGTTTAGTCGCAGGTTTCTATATTACACAAGTGATTATACAAATATATCTGCGAACTTTTCTCAGTAGAGTTAAATCTGTGCAGTCCGCGGCTACTTTTTTTTCAACTTTTTCCTACAACGAGACTTTTTAATTATAAAGGTCATAAATTATTACTAAAGATCTCCAACAGTTTATATTTACCACTTTTCCGTAATCGCTTAGCCGAAAGTGTAAAGTACTTGTGTTGTTTAAGAAACTTCTCTTGCAATATAACCCATTGTTCCTGAGAAAGTGGGTGGCCATTTTCATTTAATTCCCTGAAAAGGGCATAAGAAATTTTGCTATAATCCGATCTTCCCAAATAGTCAAGATCGGCATCACATATAATCATTTCCAAAATGGTGGCAGGTCTTTGAGGAACTTTTGTTGCAGTAATAATGCCAACTATCTTTTCTATCTCCTCTGCTGTATATCCAAAATCGGGAAGAATATTTTTTGCGTATTCGCAGGCTTTATCTTCATTATTATCATAATGGAACAAAAAACCAGTATCGTGCATTAAAGCACCGGTTAATAAAATTTCTATTTCGGGAAGTGGTATATTCTCCTTAATAGCTATTGTAAAAGCAGCATCCATTACGTCAATTGTATGATGAACCCCATGATAGTGAAGGGATTCTGTGAGTTCTTTTTCCAGTCGGGTCAATACAATAGCTTTTAATTTTTTTAAACGTTCACTTTCTTTTTCAGATTGAATAAAATACATTTCTGTATCACCCTTTCCTTTTACGAAATGCGATCCTCTGTTCTCACATTCAAAATAGGGTGCAACCAATTCATGTGTAGAGCTGGTTATATTGATCATGCCTGTTTCACTATTACTTTCCATACGTGCTGCAATATTTACAGTATCTCCCCAAATATCATAAGTAAATTTTCTTGTCCCTACCACTCCCGCAATTAAAGGTCCGGTATTAACACCTACACGCATTTCCCATTTCATAATATGTGTTTTGTTTCGGTGTTCTAAATAACCAAGCATAGCTAATCCGGCTCTTATACATTGAACTGCGTGCCCGTTTGTCTCTTCAGGTAAGCCGTCAGCTGCCATATAAGCATCACCTATAGTTTTTATTTTTTCCAAGCCGTATTTTTCCATGATAAAGTCAAAATTTCTGAAAATATCATTTAGCTCGCTCACCAGTTGATTCGGTGAGATCCTGGAAGAGATCTCTGTAAATTCTTTAAAGTCGGTAAAAAGGATGGAAGCACTTTTGTAACCTGCCGGAGTTGTGTATCCCTTTTCTTTTAATTCATCAGCAATTCCTTTTGGCAAAATATTATTCAGTAATCTTTCTGATTCCTCTTTTTCGGTTTTTAACTGACGGGTACGTACTTCCACCAGTTTTTCTAAAACCATATTTTGTTCTTCTATCAACTGTCTTTTATCCTGTTCCTCCTTAATCAACTTTTTTGTAAGTTGTTGATTTTCTAAAGCACTCACAACAATATTGGTTACAAGTTGCAGAAAGTTAAGGTGTTTAATGATATTACTGATGTTTAATGTTTCATTATCCAAATCACCAAGCACTAAATAAGCCAATGCTTTTTCTCCCTGAAAAACAGGAACAACCATATCGAATTTTTTAAGGGCAGCGTCCTGACTTTGATTAACGGAAGTAATTTCTTTAAGTACAAAAAGGTCCCGTTCTATATCAATGGCCTCCAGCTCACCTTCTCCCAGTCCGTAGCTAAGTAAACATGTCCATTTTTCTATGTTACAATAGAGAATAAGTTTTTCAATAGCTAATTCATTTTGCACAAATGCTTTGTACTTTTCTAATACACTGTCTATATCAAAACTGTGGTTTACAGAATTGGTAATATCCAGCAATGCACTTAACTGCATGTCCTTAATCTTGAGTTTATTTTTATAATGCTCAAGCTTCTTGCCAATGATATTTTTTATCTCCAATTCCGACATATCAGCTATCCTGTAAAGATTTTAATTCTTTATTACTCTGTCTCAAACGGTTTGCAAGGAGTAACGACAGACGCTCAAAAAACATTCCTGCAACTTCAGGATGTTCAATTGTTAGTTTATCAAAGCGGTCTCTGCTTAGAACAAATAAGTTGGTTTCTCCAAATGATATAGCATCAGCTGAACGTTTTACCTTGTCGATAAAAGCCATTTCTCCAAACACGCTTCCTCTGCTAATTGTTACCAAGTGATACGTTTTTGTTGCGCTAATCGGCAATACGATTTTAATGTTTCCTTTACGAACAAAATAAATCTCATCACTATTGTCATGTATGCTGAAAATTTTATCGTTTTTTGAAAAGTGTTTTTCTTCCATACAAGAAGCCAAAGCCTTGATGATCTTGTCGGGAAACCCGGAAAGTAATTCCAACTCATGCAACTGTAAAGGCTCTTTGTCTTTTGCAATATCGATATCAGAGTTTCTTATTATTTCATCTTCCGCCCATAATAATGCATTATCGATATCGTCGAAGTATTTTAAATTTTCGTTAAACCTTAAACCAAGATTTTCGAAGTAGGCGGTAAGGTTTAATCCCGTTGGTAAATTTAAGGGTATAGACGAAAAAATCAGGTAACCATTTTTACTCTTTACCTGTGCAAGAATTTGCTTGAACATGTTTACAGCAGTAAAATCCACTGATTGAACACGCTTCATATCAAGAATTACATACTTACACGTTGATAAATGCTGATCCAATTTAGTATATAACTGATCTGTGGTTCCAAAAAATAACTGCCCCTGCAATTCAACAATAATTGTTTCTTTTCCTCTTTCTTCCAATAATATATGTACCGATTGCGGGCGATTTTTTTTGGAGAAAATCTGAGTGCCGTCCAGCATTCGCAAAACTACTGAAGCCCGCATTTGATCACGTAAAAACAGGATAATTGCCATTGCAATTCCAACTCCGGCCGCCATTACCAAACTCATACTAATAGCCGAAATTACAACAGCAAGGATCACCGCAAAATCAATAATGGTGCCTTTGTGCCTTAGTAGGTTTAAACTTTGTTTGTCAAACATGCGAACTGCAATAACCATAAGAACTCCGGCTAAAGCAGCAAGTGGTATCCAGGCAATTAACTTACCAAACAATAATAATATAATCAGGGCCATTAGACCAAACAGCGTGCTCGATATTTTTGTTTTTGCACCACTGTTTATATTTACCAATGTTGGCCCCATTGTTCCGGCACCGGGGATTCCGCAAAGAAGAGCTGATAATGTATTTCCTGCTCCCTGGCCTAAAAGTTCTCTATTCGAGTTGTGGCGTGTGGATGTTAAAACATCCAGAATTACGCAGGTTTTTAAGGTGTCAATACTCAGAAGCATGGCAAGAGTAATGGCAGGTATCAATAATTGAATAAATACAGAGAAATCAAATGCTACTAATTTTTCCCATCTGCCACCTATTGTATTTCCTAATTCCGATATAGAAGCAGAGAGTTTTCCTATAACCAGCGGATTGTTTTCCAGAGTTTGGAGATCTGTATGAAAAAATGACAGAACAAAATAACTTGCTATACCCATAACAAGTGCAATTATAGCCGCCGGCAAACCTTTTATTATTTTAGGTGCCAACAACATTGTTAGTATTGTAATGCCACCAATACATATACTTTCCCATCTCCACTCATTAGGAAGTAAAATACCTTCATAAACTTTTATCTCCTTTGATAAACCTAAAAATTTAGGTAATTGGCCGGTAAAAATAAGATATGCTACACCACTTAAATATCCGGCAACAACAGGGTAGGGAATATATTTAATCACTTTTCCACCACCTACCAAGCCAATCAGCATCTGAACTAATCCTGCGAGCAATGAAACAACCGTAATATATACAGGTATCATTTCCGGGCTAACTGTTCCCTTTTTGAGCAACTCCAATACAAAAACCGATAAAACTGCCGCGGGTGGAGCACTGGGTGCGGAGATCATTTTTTTTGTCCCGCCAAAAAACGGAGCAACCAAGCCTAGGGCTATGGTTCCCATGATACCACCAATTGCAGCCATACCCGAAAATTCGGCGCCTAATGGGGCAAAAATAATTAAGCTAAATGCTATTGCCGCAGGAAGGGCTACTAAAACTGCAGCCGTACCACTTAAAAAATCACCCGTAAAAGCTTTTAATGAGTATTTTCTTTCGTTTCTGAGATCGGCGTTTATCATACACTCAAATGTATATATAAAGTTAAGATTATATTAACATATATACAATCTCTTGCAAGAGAAAAGAAGCCTATACACACAATATAACAGATTGAGTTTCAAGCTTAACAATAATTTATGTACAATTTTGTTATCCATAGATTTAAAACTTAACTTTGATAAAAATTATAGAGCATGGAAAATCAGCAGGAAGGTCAATTGAATATCGAATTATCAGAAGAGATTGCAGAAGGAATTTACAGTAATCTCGCTATTATAACTCATTCACAATCAGAGTTCGTGGTTGACTTTATTAAAGTAATGCCGGGAGTGCCGAAAGCAAGAGTTAAGTCACGTATAGTTTTAACCCCTCAGCATGCCAAACGTTTACTTCACGCATTGTCTGATAACATCCAAAAATTTGAACAACAAAACGGTAAGATCAAAGAAATGGAAGTAAATGCTTTGCCTTTAAACTTTGGTGGGCCGACTGCGCAAGCGTGATAGAACGCAGATAACGCTGATTATTATGATTTGTTAAGATCAAAACAATTTTAATACTTTATAAAATCACTTTCCATCATACAAAACCTAAAAAAAAGCCCGTAATCATTTGATCACGGGCTCTTACATTTATTCTGAAAACCTGATTTACTTCACTTCTTCGAAATCAACATCAGTTACTTCGCTGTCTTTCCCTTTTTCTTTTCCATCTGCATTAGCATGTGCATGTTCTTGTGCATTTGGATCAGCAGCATTAGCTCCACCTTTTTCATTCATTGCATTGTACATGTCCTGAGAAGCAGCTTCCCATGCTTTGTTCAACGATTCTAATGAAGCATCAATTTTAGCAAGGTCTTTTGCCTCATGTGCAGTTTTTAATTCTGCAAGTGCCGACTCAATTACTGTTTTTTTCTCAGCAGGTATTTTATCACCATATTCTTTCAATTGTTTTTCACTTTGGAAGATAGTAGTATCAGCCTGATTTATTTTCTCGATCTCTTCTTTTGCTTTTTTATCTGCATCAGCATTCATCTCAGCTTCACGTTTCATTTTTTCGATATCTTCCTTAGATAAACCGCTGCTTGCCTCGATACGTATGTTTTGAGTTTTATTGGTTGCCTTATCTTTTGCAGATACATGGATGATACCGTTTGCATCAATATCAAATGTAACTTCGATTTGAGGAACTCCGCGTTGTGCAGGCATAATTCCATCCAAGTTAAATTGTCCGATGGTTCTGTTATCTTTTGCCATTGAACGCTCTCCTTGCAATACGTGTAACTGAACACTTGGTTGGTTATCGCTTGCAGTTGAGAATGTCTCAGATTTTTTTGTTGGGATAGTTGTATTTGCTTCTATCAATTTAGTGAATACTCCACCATAGGTTTCAATACCTAAAGAAAGAGGAGTAACATCTAACAACAATACATCTTTTACTTCACCGGTTAATACACCACCTTGAATAGCAGCTCCAATTGCTACAACTTCATCCGGGTTAACACCTTTTGAAGGAGCTTTTCCGAAGAATTTTTCCACTGCCGCCTGAACTGCAGGGATACGTGTAGAACCACCTACTAAAATAACTTCGTCAATATCACTTGTGCTGTAACCTGAATTTTTCAATGCAGATTTTGCAGGCTCAATTGTACGTTGAATCAAAGAATCAGCTAATTGCTCAAATTTTGCACGTGTTAAGGATTTAACCAAATGTTTTGGAATTCCGTTTACCGGCATAATGTATGGTAAGTTGATTTCAGATGTTGTTGTGCTTGACAATTCGATCTTTGCTTTTTCAGCAGCTTCTTTCAAACGTTGTAAAGCCATTGGATCCTGACGTAAGTCAATACCTTCATCTTTTTTGAACTCATCAGCTAACCAGTCAATGATAACGTTATCAAAGTCATCACCACCTAAGTGAGTATCTCCATCAGTAGATTTTACTTCAAAAACCCCGTCACCCAATTCAAGAACAGAAACGTCATGTGTACCACCACCGCAGTCAAACACAACAATTTTCATGTCTTTACCTTTTTTATCCAAGCCGTAAGCTAATGCTGCAGCTGTAGGCTCGTTGATAATACGACGAACTTTTAAACCTGCAATTTCTCCAGCCTCTTTGGTAGCCTGGCGTTGTGCATCATTAAAATATGCAGGAACGGTAATAACCGCTTCAGTAACTTCCATTCCTAAATAGTCTTCAGCTGTTTTCTTCATTTTTTGAAGAATGATAGCCGAGATTTCTTGCGGAGTATATTTTCTATCATCGATTTCTACACGTGGAGTGTTACCATCACCTTTAACTACTGTGTATGGAACACGGGTAATTTCTTTCTGGCTTTCGTCAAAAGAAGTACCCATGAAACGTTTAATGGAATAAATGGTTTTTTTAGGGTTAGTAATAGCCTGACGTTTTGCAGGATCACCAACTTTACGTTCTCCACCTTCCACAAATGCAACAACGGATGGTGTAGTACGTTTTCCTTCGTTGTTAGCGATTACAACTGGCTCATTTCCTTCCATTACAGAAACACAAGAGTTGGTTGTTCCTAAATCTATTCCTATTATTTTGCTCATTTTATATTGGTTTTATTAAATTACTTAATTAGTTTGAAAGCCTTTTTCAATGATTATGCCATGGCAATTTTTGCCAGTATTTTGGCAGAAAGATGAAATTTTGCTATAAAATCTTAAAAAACAAGACACCTTGTCAGTTTTTAGCAGCCGCCATTGGTTGCACATCCAGGGCCTCTAAATCTAAGGTGACAAACCACAGAGTAGGTGGTTAAATTGTCACGTGTAACATTGCTCATAACATTAAACTGGTTTATTGGACCTGAACAGTTCCACATATTCTTATTTAGCGTATACTTTAATCGTGATGAAAATAGACCAATAGCATCATTTTCCATGTTGGTATAAATTGGTTTTTCCTGGCCAAAAGCTCCCGAGGTGTTATTAATTTCTTTATAAAACAAATATTCTTCGCCTGCGAATGTAAAAACAAAGTTAATACTGTCGGCAACCCTTTCTTTCAGATTAGCAGGGTTTGTAAGTGTATTTGCCAAAGTAAGATAGAAGCTACTTCCAACAAAAGAAAAATCCATGTTTTCGCCACCGGTAGTGGTGGAAGTGTTTTTACTACTTAAACTGTACTCAAATTTTTGAGAGCTTTGTGAATTATCAAGAAAAATGTCTTGGTAAAAAAAATTGAGTTTAAGGTCACAAATTCTTGCATTTTGAGGCGAGGCAAAGAAAATTTTTGTTTGGGTCGAAATGGGAATTGTCACGTTTCGGAAAGTAGTAAAAAAACAGTCGGAGATAATCGGGGTGCAGAGTGATGCGCTCGGATTAGTCATATTTACATCCTTTACCAGTTTTATGTTTTTTGAATTATATATTTTTCCACTTAAATTATTTTTCACTACGAGCTTATATTCGAAAAATTTTCCGGAAGAATCCGATTTGAACTTTTGCTTAGATTTATAAATAAGCTGATTTATGTTAAAAACTCCTGGTTCCAAGGGTTTTTCGTAGGTTTCACTAAAAATGTATGTTTGTCTTTTTATTTCATTCCAATATTTTTCAATATAAACGGAAGCTTCTCCCGGCTTAAAATAAACAGAATCTTTTATCTGTGCTATTTGATTTGCATCTCCCTCACCAAGAAAAACCCTGTTTACACGCACATAATTGGCAGTATCACTTTGGTCAATTAAAGAATAAACAGCGATGCTTTCCGTATATGGAGCAAGCGAATCCAAATCATTCTTACAGGAATTGAAAGTAAAACCTACAATTCCCATAAAACAAAAGGCGATCATTTTTTTCATAGACCACAAAAATAAAGAATTAAAGTCAAAGTAAATTATAATTACCTTTGTTTTTAATAAGTGGTAGTTTAAGCTTTATAACTGGAAAAATTATGTCAGTAGCCAAAAAGGAATTCAAAAAAATAACGACCCATGTTCTTCAGGAGATGAAGCGTACAGGTGAGAAAATATCTATGCTCACTGCCTACGATTACACAATGGCTAAAATTGTTGATGCAGGCGGAATTGATGTGATTTTGGTTGGAGACAGTTCTAGTAACGTTATGCATGGGCACGAAACAACTTTACCCATAACACTTGCTCAAATGATTGACCACGCTGCGGCCGTAGTAAGGGCAGTTGACAGGGCTTTAGTGGTTGTTGATATGCCTTTTGGGACCTATCAGGGCAATTCCAAAGAGGCATTGAGTTCTGCTATCAAAATCATGAAAGAATCGGGCGGGCATGCAGTAAAACTGGAAGGTGGAAAAGAAGTTAAAGAATCTATTGAGCGTATTTTAACAGCCGGAATTCCGGTAATGGGGCATTTGGGTTTAACTCCTCAGTCTATTTATAAGTTTGGAACCTATTCGGTAAGGGCAAAAGAGGAAGAAGAAGCTAATAAGCTAATGGAAGACGCCAGAGTACTCGAAAAATCGGGATGTTTTGCCCTTGTTTTGGAAAAGGTTCCGGCAGTTTTGGCCGAAAAAGTAGCTAAAGACCTTGCTATACCTGTTATTGGAATTGGAGCAGGTGGAGGCGTTGATGGCCAGGTTTTGGTTACTCATGATATGATGGGTATGACTCATGAATTCAGTCCGCGTTTTTTAAGAAGGTATTTAAATCTTTATGCTGACATGACAGATGCTGTAAAACGTTATGTTGTAGATGTTAAATCAACAGATTTTCCTAATATCAACGAACAATATTAATAATTGTACGTTAAACTATCTCCATGGTAAAAATCTCAATCATATTTTTTTTCATTTTAGCAAGTGTGGTCTGCTTTTCTCAAGAGCCTGCAACTATTACTGTGAAAAAACAATCTGATCTTGCCAAGGCAACCTACGATAATGTAGAATTTAAATTAATTGCGATGGATCGGTTTGGAAACATTGTTGACCATTCAATAAAATCGTTTGAACTACATTATGTTGAGAAAAAGAAAAAACTTAAAGTATTTAAATCCTACAATGAAACTCTCACTCCTGAGATGCTTTCAGAATTCAAAAAACTAAAAGAAGCAAAAAAGATATTTTTCACCAAAATAATGGCAGAAGATGAATTTGGCAATTTGGTTAGACTGCCGGATGTTATTGAAATGCAGTTCCCCGACTGCAAAATAAAGCAAGACCTGAAAAATTAATCAAATTATATGACTAAGAAGAAAATAGTCTTAATAGGCGGAGGCGGGCATTGTCGCTCCATTATTGATGTTATTGAAAAAGAGGACCGATTCGAAATTGCCGGCATTGTAGATGTAAAGGAAAAAATCGGATCAAAAGTTCTTGGTTATGATATAATTGGCTCTGATGAAGATATTGAAGCCCTTTCAAAACAATTCGAGTACTTTTTTATAACTTTTGGTCAGGGTAAGAGTAACGATTTCAGAGTAAAAACATTTTATTTACTGAAGTCAATTGGAGTAAAATTACCGGTAATTTGTTCTCCGTTTGCACATGTTTCCAAACATGCCCTGGTAGGTGAGGGCACAGCAGTAATGCATGGTTGTATTATTAATGCCGGTGCCAAAGTAGGGGTAAATTGTATTTTAAATACTCAATCGCTTATTGAGCATGATGTGGAAATTGGAGATCATTGTCATATTTCTACTAAATCAGCAATAAATGGGTTTGTTAGAATCGGTGATAACGTTTTCGCCGGAAGTTCTTCTGTTTTCGCAGATAGAATATCTATTTGCAATAATACTGTTTTGGGCGCAGGAACCGTAATCCCAAAAAGCATTTCCGAAGCCGGAATTTATGTAGGTAACCCTGCCAGAAAAATCTCTTAATTTATTTTTATTTAACTGAAAATCAATTTCTTAAATAAATAATTGATTTTTTTTTATTTTTCTAGGGTTACTATTTTGAGTGTTTGGGTATTAATGTCAAATTAAACAAAAAAACTCAAAAAAAATGAAAAAAGTATTATCAGTTATCGCTATCGCTGCTTTGTCAGTTGCATTTGTATCATGTGGACCTTCTGAAGCTGAGAAAGCTGAGCAGGCAAAACAAGATTCTATTAAAGCTGCTGAAATTGCAAACGCTTTATTAGGACCTTTAACTTCAGCTATTGATTCAGCTGCAACTACTGTTGTTGATTCTACTGCTACTGCAGTTGAAGCGACTACAACTGAGACTAAATAATTGTTTGTGTAGTTAGTTGATAAAAGGCCTGTTGGAGCAATCTGACAGGCTTTTGTATTTTAGGTGGTTTCGGCTATGCTCAGCCACCTTATGAGTTAATCTTCTCAACTAACATATTCTTCGATTAAGCCAAGTCCCGGTGGCTGAGCACCGGCTCTGAGTGGAGTCGAAGTCACTATTACAGAGGAGTAGAAACCACCTCAGAAAATCAAATACTTGTAAGCATCATATAATCCTGAAGTATGATAGTTGCACTCACCATATCAACAGTTGCTTTATTTTGACGGTCTTTTTTCTTTAAACCTCCTGCAAGCATAGTTTGTTGCGCAATTTTAGAAGTAAAGCGTTCATCCATTCTTACCACTTTCATATCAGGGAATTTTTCTCTGAATTTTTTTAAAAACTCATTGATTTTTGGAGCGATTGCAGAATCCACATTCATAATAGTTTTAGGTTCACCAACAACCACACATTCTACCTGCTGGTCCTTAAAGTATTTATCCAAAAAAACAAGGAGCTCTTTTGTATCAACAGTAGTTAAGCCACTGGCGATGATTTTCAATGGATCTGTAACTGCAATCCCCGTTCGTTTTGTACCGTAATCTATAGCTAAAATGCGCCCCATACTAACAAAAGTATCATTAAATTTTAGTATTAATTACTTTTTTTTTATGCATCGTAACTTTTAACTCTAATCATCGTAAACAATTGTAGTTTCGTCTAATTACTTTATTAAAAAAACCTATTGTTGTATGAGACAGCTTAAAATAACAAAACAAGTTACGAATAGAGAAACCGCTTCTTTAGATAAATATCTTCAGGAAATTGGAAGGGTGGATCTTATCACTGCTGAAGAAGAAGTTGAATTGGCCCGCAAAATAAAACAAGGAGATCAGGCAGCTTTAGAAAAACTTACTAAAGCAAATCTTCGTTTCGTTGTTTCGGTTTCCAAACAATATCAAAATCAGGGATTGGGTTTACCAGATCTTATTAATGAAGGTAATTTGGGTTTAATTAAAGCGGCTCAACGTTTTGATGAAACTAGAGGTTTTAAATTTATTTCTTATGCAGTGTGGTGGATACGTCAGAGTATTTTACAGGCTTTGGCAGAGCAAGCTCGTATCGTACGTTTGCCACTTAACAAGATCGGTTCGATAAATAAAATAAATAAAACTTTTTCTAAACTTGAACAGGAATTTGAAAGAGAGCCTACTGCTGAAGAAATAGGAATAGCTTTGGACATGACTACAAATGAGGTATTTGAGACAATGAAGAATAATGGCAGGCATGTTTCAATGGATGCTCCATTAAGCAATACGGATGATGGAGGAAGTATGTATGAGGTGATGGAAGAAGTAGATAGCCCGAATCCTTCCAAAACGTTAATAGATGAATCATTAAGAGTTGAAATTGAAAGAGCACTAAAAACACTTACACACAGGGAAGCGGATGTTGTTCGTTTGTTTTTTGGATTAAACGGAGAAAGTCCAATGACGTTAGAGGAGATAGGAGAGCGTTTTGAATTAACCAGAGAGCGTGTAAGACAAATAAAAGAAAAAGCGGTAAGGAGACTTAAGCATACTTCACGAAGTAAATTGCTTAAGGCTTATTTAGGATAATAAACAAAGGCTGCTTGAGGAGGCAGCCTTTGTTATTTTAGTTGATCTGTACTTTTTCTTCTACCTCTTTTCTAAGATCTAATAGCCACTGAATTCCTTTATTAAAGTCGCTTGATACTTTATAGGGTTGTTTTGGTTTATTAAATTTATAATAGAACTCAGCAATTAATTTGTAAGCAAGATTGTTTACATAGACAACAGTTGCGCAGGTGTAGCTATCTTCTTCCGTTTTTACTGCGTTAATTCTGGCTTCCGAAGTTACGGATACATATTCACCGGCCTGAAAAATAAAATAACCTTTTTTGCCTCCCGTTAATTCTCTGAAGATTTTGTGCATTTCAGCTTGCAACTCTACTGTAATTTCAGTATTCGGTTTATAGTAAACATGGTAAATCCCGTCTTCCCGTAAGCCAACAATAGCTTTATCGGTTTCAATTGTATTCACCAGCTTTTCTTTTTGCATCATATAATCCGGAATTGTTGAGTGCTTAATAGGTTGGCATTTTGGGTTTATTATCCATAATTCCTTCTATACGTTCCATTACCTCTGGCGTTAGTTTCGGAAATGCTTCAAGAGATTGAATTGTGTCTTCCAGTTGCTCAGGTTTACTTGCCCCTAATATTGCTGTTGATACATGCGGGTTTTTAAGGACCCAGGCTATAGATAAACGTGAGAGGTTCGTGCCAATATCATCAGCAACTGTTTTTAACCGTTTGATTTTTTCATGTTTCCAAAGATTAGCTTCACCAATTACCAATTCTTTTAACCATTCCATACCGGGGCGATTTATACGTGTATCATCAGGTGTAATGTTCATATATTTACCGGATAAAAGGCCCGAAGCCAAAGGGCTCCAGATGGTAGTTCCTAGTCCAATTTCACGATATAATTTATTATATTCAACTTCAACACGCTCTCTGTGAAATAAATTGTATTGTGGTTGTTCCATTGTAGGAGGGATTAATCCATATTGCCTTGCTACCGAATAAGCTTCCATTATTTCCTGTGCACTCCATTCGCTGGTTCCCCAATACAAAATTTTTCCCTGACGGATAAGGTCATTCATTGTTCTTACTGTTTCCTCCATTGGAGTATTTTTATCCGGACGGTGACAGTAATAAAGATCAAGGTAATCTAATTGCAAACGTTTTAATGCAGCGTGACAAGCCTCAGTAACATGCTTACGGCTTAAGCCGATTTGATTAGGTAATTTTCCTCCCCAAAATACTTTACTCGAAATAACATAAGTACTGCGATCCCATCCCATTTTTTTGAGGATGTTTCCCATTACAATTTCTGATTTACCGCTTGCATAAGCTTCGGCATTATCAAAAAAATTCACTCCATTATCGTAGGCAATTTTCATGCATCTCTCGGCAGTATCGTCACCAACCTGTGAGCCAAATGTAACCCAACTTCCGAATGATAAAGCACTAACCTGTAATCCTGATCTTCCTAATCTTCTGTATTCCATAGTTTATTTCTTTAGCAGCAGATTTACACAGATTTCACAGATTGATTTTGTGTAAAGCAGTCCACTTTTGTACTAATTATTAATTACTTTATCTATAGATAATAAAAACTTGTTTTATCCGCAACATCTGCGTAAATCTGCGGCTAAAAAGCATTTATCCTAAACCGCCACAGCTGCTTTAATGTGTGGATGCGGGTCGTAATTTTCTATTGTAAAATCTTCGTACTTAAAATCGAAAATTGATTTAACTGAAGGATTTATTTTTATAGTTGGTAGTTTTCTGAAATCTCTACTCAACTGCAATTTAGCCTGTTCAATGTGGTTGGAGTATAAATGAGCATCGCCCAAAGTGTGAACAAACTCACCCGGCTGCAAACCGCAAACTTGTGCAACCATCATGGTTAGTAGTGCATAAGATGCAATATTGAAAGGAACTCCTAAAAATATATCTGCACTACGCTGGTACAACTGACAACTTAATTTTCCGTCGGCAACATAAAATTGAAAGAATGCATGACAAGGAGGTAATTTCATGTTTTCTATTTCACCAACATTCCATGCACTCACAATTAGTCTTCTTGAGTCAGGAGATTTTTTTATCATCTCAATTACCTGTGTGATTTGATCGATGTGTTTACCATCAGGAGTTGGCCAATTACGCCATTGAGACCCATAAACAGGGCCTAAATTCCCATTCTCATCAGCCCATTCGTCCCAAATACTTACTCCGTTTTCTTTGAGGTATGCGATGTTTGTTTCACCTTTTAAGAACCAAAGTAGTTCGTGTATAATAGATTTTGTATGTACTTTTTTTGTTGTAAGAAGAGGAAACCCTTCCTGCAAATTAAAACGCATTTGGTATCCAAATACACTTATTGTTCCTGTTCCTGTTCTATCTGTTTTTACTGCACCGTTCTTCAGCACATGATTCATAAGATCGTGAAATTGTTTCATTAAACTTTGTTTTGTTTTTGTGTACGTAAATTTAAACAGCAGAATCCAATGTGACCATTTGTGCGGAGTTATAATATGAACATTTTACAAACCGGAAGAATCGGGCTTATCCTGATCTTTGTGCCTTTCTTTTACTCTCATTAGTTTATTAAAGTCTTCCATTTTAATTCGTTCTGCCCAGCAGGTATAGGACGGCCTGTCGGTATAATCTGATTTTATATACCAAAGAGTATTACAATTCAAACATTTGTAAACACCTTCTTCGTCCCAATTTTTATATTCATAAAGAGTTTCAAAGGAAGTAGTGAATTGCTGAATGCTCATAGGGGTTCCCCGGGTTTCATGAAGAGCAGTTGAATGACAGTTGCATGACATATTCAAACTTATTTTCCGAATTTCACTTTAAACTCTTCGGCTGTTATTTTTCTGTAATTTAAAAAACAGGGTGGACGATCGGTATCATTAGTGGTGTATTCAAACAACCATATTGTTTCGCAAAGGTTACATTTGTAAACTCCGGTTTCACCTTTAGCATCTCTGGTATTATATAATTGCGTACTCGAATCGCTTAGGTTTTCAATACTTCCCGTATATGGGCTAAGTGTGTTGGATTGTGGAGTTTTGCAAATACAAGGCATATTACTCAATAATTATTTTTCTACTGAGTTTGTTGGTGCTAGTTGTCACTTTTACAATGTAAATACCGGGAGAGAGAGAAGATGAATTGATAGTGTGAATAGAAGTTTTAATTGTTGATTGATATACCTCTTGTCCTAAAACGTTTATAATCTCAATTTTAGCAGTGCTGTTTTCGTTTTTAAAAGTAAGGTTAATAAACTGATCAGCAGGATTTGGATAAACAAGCAATTCGTTAGCAACAAGTGGAGTGTTATACTTAATTCCAATTGGATTCTGGCAAGTTAAGGCGCCATAAGCATCCAGTTTACCATGACCATATTTATTGTTTGCAGTAGGCCCAGTGAACAGGTCATGTTTAGCACAATTTATAATATCCTGTTTTAGTTGTTGATGCGTTGCTGTTGGATGCATTTCAAAATACAATGCCGCCATACCTGCCACCACAGGCGATGCGGCAGATGTGCCACCGAAGATCATATGCATGCTATCTTTAGTTACAATATAAGGGTAGTTAATAATCAGCCAATCCATAAAAGATCTTTCACCAACCGTTACTATGTTTTCTCCTGTTGCGGAAATATCAGGTTTAAGTCTTCCATCACGTGTTGGTCCCATACTGGACGTTTGCCAAATGCTATCAACTACTCCCGGAAAAAAATACAATGAATCAGTAACATCAACATAGCTGTTTCTTCCTACATAATTACCTACACAGATAACTTCGTCGCTACATTGATAACTTGTACAAACGGTTTGGAGCGTATCAGTACGTTTGTAATGAATCATATCGGATCTAACTGAAGTGCCCGGTAAACCATTGTATTTATAATCAAAATTCCACGAATCAAATTTTCCTGCACCTGTTGTTTCAAACGACCATAAGTAATTTAAACTATCCGGAGCAATATAAACAGATAAAATTACCAAACTATCAATTATTTCAGTAAAGGTATATACAATTCCAATTTGATTTCCAAGGTATCTTAGTGTGTCTTCGGTCACCACATTAAGAATGGAATCGGAAGCCCTGAACCCTATATTTCCTTCGTAAGCAAAATTTATATCAGACACTCCAACCGCCCACCGAACATTTGTGAACGCACTTGAATCAGCATACACATCAAAAATGATCTCATTGGTATTGTTGCTTATCCAGGTAAAGCTGGTGTCACTTGTAACATCATATCCTAAATGGAATGGAATATTTCCTCCGTTACCATTCGCTGCTACTATTGCTCTTGCTGGTTGCGCAGTGATCATGTTGTCTATCATCTGCGCCTGAAGATCAGTGCCATCATGTGAGCCATAATAATCCCCTAAACTAATATTTATTACACAAGGCTTTCCTGCCGCATCGGCTTTTTCAAAAATGTAATTGATAGCATCTGTTATAACCGATGCGGTACTATTAAAATCTACAGAAACAACAATGAGATCCGCTTCAGGTGCAATACCTCTGTATTTGAATTCAGTCATTCCATTTCCTACAGCAACTCCCGAAACTTTTGTGCCGTGTCCTCCATTGGTGTAATCAGTTGTTGTACACCAGCCGCTATCTATTTCAGAATTATTCCAATCCCTTCCATAATTGTATGGTTGAGGAATATTAAAGGTATCTATATTGTCCTGATCCCAAATCCATAAAAGCCTTGTCTTTCCGGTTGAGTCTTTAAAATCAGGGTGGCCAAAATCTATTCCTGTATCAATTACACCAACAATTACATCTTTACCTGTATAACCTGTTGCCAGAGGAGCTGCTCCGGAATGTACAATATTCACATTGTTTTTGGAAAGTGAAGAATCGTCTAATACCTGAAGATGTTGTTTAGTGCTTTCCATTCTTATTATAAAAGACTGGTTTGCCAATGTTTTAAGGTCGGAGCCTTTTCCTTCTACAACAGAAATATTTTTGGAAGAGTAGGCTACCTTAATATTGAATTGCGACGCCTGTTTTTTTAATAAAACCGGATCGGCCTTTACAAAAGCGGTTTGCCTTGTGTCAGGTGATTTTTCAATAGAACGAATCAAGGGATAGTTCATTTTCCCAGCCGTTTGAGCGAAGGCAGGTTGTAAGCCAATTATCAGGAATAATAAAAAAGCAAAGCAGATTGTTTTAGGCATCTTGTGATTATTTTACGAAATTTACAAAGTATTCGGCAATATGGCAAGTATAAATAAGTCTTTCTTTATTCAAAACAATGAACAAACTATTTGTTCGGGTTTTTTATTTTGGTACAAACAAACACCTGCCTCAATTGCTTTGTACGTTGAAGGTAAGAGTTATACTTATAACGAATTGTATATTGCTGCAAGTTCTATCTACACAGAATTAAAGAATTACGGAAAAGCGGAAGTTGGGGTATACTGTAGTAATAACTTTTTTTCATACGCTTCAATTCTTGCCGTTTCAATGTCAGGAGCCTGTTATGTTCCTTTGAATGCTAAGTTTCCCGAAAAGAAAATAAAAGACATCATAAGTGATTGTAATCTCGAGTTGGTGATTTCTGAAACACCATTACAACAACTGAGTTTAGTACAAAGAATAAAGAATGTTTCACCTGAAATAAGTAATGAAGATAAGGAAATTGAAATTATACCTTTTGTTTATCAATCATTAGCATACATACTCTATACTTCAGGTTCTACAGGTCTTCCAAAAGGTGTGCCTGTGAAAAAAAATAGTGTGAATAGTTTTTTTAAATTCTTTATAGAGAAATATGATTTTATTCCAGCAGATAAATTTCTTCAGGCTTATGAGTTGAGTTTTGATGTATCTGTTTTTTCAATGTTTTGCGCATGGAATGCAGGAGCATCAGTTTACACGGTGAATGATGGGGCCAATAAATTTTTGGATATTTTTAAAGCTATTCAGAAACATAAGATTACCGTGTGTAGTATGGTACCGGGGATACTAGCTGTAATGTCCAAATATTTTAAAGATTTTGATTTTCCATTTGTCCGATATTCATTTTTTTCGGGAGATGCTTTATACCAATCATTGGCAAAGAAGTGGAAGCAATGTATTCCAACCGCACACTTACATAATTTCTATGGCCCTACAGAAACAACTATTGTTTGTACCCGATATAAATGGGAAGAAGATAAGGGAGAGAAAGAAAGTGTAAATGACATTGTTCCTATTGGGAAACCTTTTCCCGGTATGGAATACGTTATAATAAATGAAAAAGGGATTATTTTAACTAATGGTGAAACAGGTGAGTTATGCTTCGCAGGCATTCAGGTTATTGATACTTATTGCAATGGTACTTCACCCGAAAGTTTTTTTATGCACTCGGGAAAGAGGTTTTACAAAACCGGAGATTGGGCAAAGGTGAACGAGCAGGGCAATCTTATATTTCTTGGAAGAAAGGATTCACAGGTTAAAATAAATGGTTACCGCGTAGAACTTGCAGAAGTGGAGAACGGAATCAGAATTGTTTTTGCCCGGCAATCAAAAGTAATTATCGAAAGAGTAGGGGATTGGAATCATTTGGTAGCTTTTGTAGAGGGCGAAATAATCAAGAGAGAAGAATTTTTATTTCAGTTGAAAGCCGTTATCCCTGATCACATGCTACCTTCAAAACTTATATTTGTAGTGAAATTGCCACTTACTATGAATAATAAAATAGATGTACAAAAATTAAGATCAATAATCAATGCATAAAAATATTCAAAGTGAACTACAGTCTGTTTTTAGAAAAGCCTTTGAAAACAACTCGATAGTAATTTCCGGACAAACCACCGCAAATGATATCTATGGTTGGGATTCATTAACTCACATGACCTTGATAAATGATATCGAACAACATTTTAAAGTTGAGTTTAGTTTTAATGAAGTGAGTAGTTTCAATTGTGTAGATGATATGATTAAATGTATAGCGGAAAAAAAATTAAAACGTTAAATCGTAATTTTGTTGATAAAAACAGTTGACTTACTGCAGGTCAAAAAAACACCTTTCTATTACTTATTTGAATACGTTAGAGTAATTTTCGGAAAGAAGTGGTAAAAAGTTAGTAATTTATTATAAAGAATCTGATTTTTTAATTAATCGACGAATTGTTTTTTACCGATAGTTAAATCGATTTATTACATCGATTATCCTTCAAATACGACCTTTTAAACTGATTGATAATTGAGATAACAGGGGCTTTCCCTTTTTTTGATTCACTTTTTTTTGTTATATTTAGTTAAATGAAATTTAAGTGTTTTTTCGAACCTGGTTTAATTATACTTAATCATCATTGGTAGTCTGGTAAATATATATTCCGGATTGAAGTTGATTGTCTTTTTAAGCGTTATTGAATTGACAATGTGAAGATAGAATAAACAAAATTTAATAAAATTGAAATAAGAACGGCTTATGAATAAAAGGTACATCTTATTATTATTGGTATTTATACTCCCACTATTTTCATTTGCGACTCATATCGTTGGTGGATCGTTGACTTATGTGTATAATGGCGGCTCCAGCTATACGGTTACTTTGAAATTGTATAGAGACTGTGGATCCGGTACTGCTTCATTTCCAGGCACAGTTACTATAGATGTATCGGGTTATAATGGCGCTTCCTTTTCTCCATCCAGAGACATAACAATGTCATTAGGAAGTGTTACCAATGTTCCGTCTAACCTTAGCCCTTGTGCTGTTGCTCCAAATCCAATGCCTTGTGTACAAGAAGGTATTTATACAACAACTGTAAATAATTTACCTCCAAATGTTGGTGGCTATCATTTATATTATCAGATTGAGGCAAGAAATCTTTCATTAACAAATGTGAATGCATCCTGTAATTGTATTGGTGAAAGTTTTTATGCGTTCATACCCGGTTTTGATCAAACTATTTCATGGAATGAAGATTTCACCCTTGCAAATGGAACAACAGTTGATAATGGAACAACGGCATGGTCTTCAGTTGCGGGAGCTACTGCACCCGCTTCATTTGGAGTTAATAGTAATCAATTTCAGGTAACCGGAGCAAATAATGCTTTAGCTACCTGGACTTCTCAAAACATTAATATTGCAGGATGCTCATCAGTAAATGCAACTATTAATTTATCAGAAAGTGGAACCCTTGATACCAATGATTCCATTAAAGTGTTCTATAGTATTAATGGTGGGCCATTAATTTTATTTCCAACTAATGGCTCTATATCAAACGATTTTAATAATGCAACTGCGAGCTTAAGTAGCATATCGGGTAATACATTACAAATTGTTATAAGAACCCGTTATGATGGAAATTCACCCAGTAGTGAGATATATAGGTTTGACAATATTAGCGTTGCATGTGTTACAGGAGCTTTTGCTTCAAATAGTAATCCTGTTTTTAGTTCATTACCTCCATTATTTTTATGTGTTAATCAGCCTTTCACTTTTAATCATTCTGCAACCGATGCAGATGGGGATTCATTGGTATATTCATTTTATACGCCATACGATGGTGACAATGGAACTGGTGGTTTAGATCCTACCTTTACTTCTAATGTTGCTAGTTTTACTCCTATTACTTTTTTAGGAGGATACTCTACAACTAATCCTTTGGGAGGTACTCCTTTAACTCTTAATTCATTTACCGGGGTAATAAGTGGCACGCCTACCATTCAGGGACAATTTGTTGTAGGCGTGAAAGTAAAAGAGTATAGAAATGGAATTTATTTGGGAGAAACTTTGAGGGATGTTCAATTAATTGTTCTTAATTGCCCGCAGTCGCCCCCTGCAATTGTGTTAACAGATGTAGCGATAAATGATGGTTGTATAAAACAAGTTGTGGCTTCTGGTATTGCTTCCGGATCAGCAACCTGGAACTCTGTTTTTCCGGGTGCCTCTGGTGCTTATAATAGTTATTTATCTTGTACAAGTGGTTGTTTAAATCCTACGGCAACAATTCCTGCGGGACCACACCCGGCATACGTCGATTATGTGGTATGCGGTAATTCAACAAATTGTGCAGGGACTTTTGTTTGTGATACGGTAAGAGTTACTTTAAACTCAACTTTAAGCGCAAGTATTTCACCTATTAATCCAACAATTTGTAATGGACAAACATCTACAACAATTACGGGAAACGGAGCCGGTGGAACTCCGCCTTATAGTTATCTTTGGAATGGAAGTGTTTCTGCACAAGTAATTAGTGTTGGAGCAGGAGTGTATAATCTTCAGGTTTCGGACGCATCAGGGTGTCCCCCTGTATTTACGTCTACTACAGTTAATTCATACACAGTTCCTATCTCAGTAAACACAGGTCCGGATAAGAACGTGTGTAAACAAAGCCCAACAACAACTATAAATGCCACTGTAAATGGAGCAAGTGGAGGTATATGGTCAGGAGGAGCAGGAACGTTTAACCCCGGCAATACTACTATAACTAATGTATCATATACTCCTTCTGCAGCAGAACTTACAGCCGGTTTTGCAACATTGATTTTAACTTCTACAGGCAACGGTAATTGTCCGGCAAAAACAGATACAGTAAGAATAAATTATACAGTTTTTAGTGCAACCCCAACAATTTCGGTTGTTGATGTCAGTTGTAATGGAGGATCAAATGGAAGTGCCTCGGTATCTTTAGCAGGTGGAGCTTCACCCTTTACTTATAGCTGGTCTACAAACCCCATACAAACTACTGCAACCGCAAATAATTTAAGTATTGGAACATACTCTGTAACTGTTACCGATGTTAATGGTTGTACTAATCAATCAACTGCAACCGTTACACAACCTTCAGTTATTTCAAGTACAAATGTAAGTACAAATGTAAATTGTAATGCTGGAAATAATGGATCTATAGCTTTAACTGCAAGTGGAGGAACTTCACCATATACTTATCTATGGAATCCCGGAGGTCAAACAACTGCAATGGCAACTAACCTTACTGCCGGAACATACACTGTTCAGGTAACCGATTCTAAATCCTGCACCTATACAACATCGATTACAATTACAGAACCTACAGCATTAAGTGCTTCCTTAACGAATACCTCTGTTAGTTGTAATGGAGGAAACAATGGTGCAATTACTTCAACTGTATCAGGAGGAACATCTCCCTATACTTATAGTTGGAACCCCGGTGGCGCTACTTCCGCAAACTTAACCGGTGTTATAGCAGGAACGTATACCTTAACAGCTACAGATAACAAAGGTTGTGTTCAAACTGCTTCAACAACTATTACGCAGCCTGCAGTTTTAACCGCGGCAACCAGTGTTGTTAATGAAACCTGTAGCACTTCAAACAATGGAAGTGCTACAGTAACAGCAGCAGGTGGAACAGCAGGATATACCTATTTGTGGGCCCCCGGTGGAATGACTACTGCAACAATAAACTCACTGTCTAGTGGATCGTATAGTGTTACTGTTACCGATACCAAAGGTTGTACAACAACTGCAGTTGCAACAGTTACTCAACCAACAGCTTTTACTTCAATTATTGTAAGTCAGATAAATGTGAGTTGTAATGCCGGAAATAATGGAAGTGTTACGGCCAGTGGTAACGGAGGAACTCCAGCCTATACTTATGTCTGGATGCCAGGAGGGGCAACCAGCGCCACCGTAAACGGGTTATCAGCAGGTATCTATACTGTCACCACCACCGATGCCAATGGTTGTAGCTCCCAAACCACAGCCACTATAACAGAACCATTAGCGTTAAGCAGCACCAATGTAGTAAGCAATGTAAGT